>NZ_JBNAGI010000002.1:0-726123 GCF_049803815.1 Aliiroseovarius crassostreae | reverse complement strand
GCATTGTCCTGATCGCGAATGACGTGACGGATGCGCGACGGGAGGTTGAGGCTGCGGAAGCCGAGCGGGCTGAGATGGAAGCGGCGCAAAGCCAGGTTGTTGATGCGTTGCGCGATGGTCTGAGCCAGCTGTCGGACGGTGATCTGACCATCAGCATTTCCGATCCCTTTGCCGAGAATTACGAACAGCTGCGCCATGATTTCAACCGGGCGGCTGAGAACCTCTTGTCCGCGATGCGCGGCGTGGTGGAAAATGCCGACCTGATCCAGGGCGAGGCGTCCGAGATTTCCAATGCGGCAGATGATCTGTCGCAACGGACCGAGAAACAGGCGGCCACGCTTGAGGAAACCGCTTCGGCGCTGGATGAGCTGACCTCGTCGGTGCGATCCGCCGCGGAAGGGGCGAGCCATGCCAATGAGGTGGTGGATACTGCGCGCCAAAACGCAGAAGCCTCGGGCGAGGTGGTGCGTGAAGCCGTGGACGCGATGGGCGAGATTGAAAATTCGTCGCAGCAGATTTCCAAGATCACCGGGGTGATGACGACATTGCCTTCCAGACCAATTTGCTTGCGCTGAACGCCGGGGTTGAGGCGGCCCGGGCGGGCGAAGCGGGGCGCGGATTTGCGGTTGTTGCCTCAGAAGTGCGTGCGCTGGCGCAACGCTCCTCTGATGCGGCACGCGAGATCAACGAATTGATCTCGGCGTCGGGCACGCAGGTGAAACGCGGTGTGCAACTGGTGGACCAGGCTGGGGCGGCCCTGGCAGGCATTGTCGAAAGTGTCAGTGAAATCAGTCGCAATGTCGGTGAAATTGCGGTGTCATCCCGCGAACAGAGTGCCGGGCTTGCCGAGATCAATGAAGCGGTGAACCAGCTGGATCAGGTGACGCAGCAAAACGCCGCCATGTTCGAAGAAACCACTGCGGCAAGCCATGCGCTGACCCGCGAGGCCCAAACCTTGAACAAGACCATGGGGCGGTTCAATACCGGGCATGCAGACGCTTCTCAGGCCGAGATCATTGAAAGCGATGCCTTTGCCACAAAAGAACCGGCCGCACCCGCCCAGGCGACGTCGCCTGGCCCGGTCCCCGCAACCAGGAGCGCTTTGGCTCATAACGCAGAACCGAGCATCGACGAGGACGATGGATGGGATGACTTCTAACAGGGCCGGGGCCATATGCTGAATAACAATATCAAAAAGGCGCGTGTGCTGATTGTCGATGACAGCGGTACAATGCGTGGATTGATCCGCATGGTGTTGGAGCAAGATCATCGCATCGAAGTGATCGGTGAGGCATCTTCAGCACAAGAAGCAAGAGACTTGGTCAAACGAAAAGCGCCGGACGTGATGACACTCGACGTTGAAATGCCAGGTATCAATGGGCTGGAGTTTTTGCGTAGATTGATGCGGGCACGTCCGATGCCTGTGGTGATGTTCTCTTCCATTACATCTGCTGGCAGTGCAGCCGCTGTCGAAGCTTTGTCCCTTGGTGCGATCGAATGCGTGCTCAAACCTGGTGTCGGAGGGAGCAAGAGCACCCTGCGCACTTTGCCGGAGACGGTTTGGGCAGCATCCAAGGCGCGTGTAGCAACCACAAGTAACTTACACGCCCACAAAAATGAATTGGGTCTGTCCCGCTGGAACGGGAAAATGGTCCTGATCGGGGCATCAACAGGCGGGGTGGAAGCGCTTGAACATGTCCTGTCCCAGATGCCACACAACTGCCCACCCATCTTCATAACGCAGCATATGCCAGAGCAATTTCTTGCAAAGTTTTCAGAGCGATTGAACAGAAGATGTAAACCAGCCGTGAGGCTGGCGCGGGACGGGGATGAGCCATCGGTGGGCCAGGTTTTGATTGCTCCTGGTGGAAAGACGCATCTGACGCTTGGATCCGGGAGTGCCTTCAAAACCCAAATCATGGAAGGGCCCAGGAAATCTGGACATCGACCATCAGTCGACAAAATGCTCCTATCCGCAATTGAACATGCGCCGCGAACTGTAGCCGTGATGTTAACCGGAATGGGGTATGACGGTGCGGAAGGAATGGCTGCTCTTCGCGGGGCCGGGGCGGTTTGTCTTGCCCAGGACCGAGAGAGCTCAGTTGTCTTTGGAATGCCCAAAGCCGCTTATGAAAAAGGTGGTGTGGACCGGCTTTTGCCACTACAGAAAATTCCCTCGGCGATTTTGAAAGCTTGCACGCGGGCAGAAGGGTAGAATTTGATGAAACACTCGATTCCAGCATCTACATCGCAGTCGCGTGTATACATTTCACAAGGTGAATTTGCGATTGAGACCGGCCATGACGCTATTATCGCGACGTTGCTCGGTTCATGTGTTTCGGCCTGTATCTGGGATGAAACGCGAAAGATAGGTGGGATGAATCACGTTTTATTCAGCGACGATACTGAAAATGCACAAGCGGTGTTTGGGCATGGGGTGAATGGTATGGAACTCCTGATCAATGGCCTTCTGCAAAGAGGGGCTTCCCGGAAAAATCTGAGATCAAAAGTGTTTGGAGGCGCGCGAATGATTGAAGGATTGTCGGATGCGGGGCTGCGGAATGGTGAATTTGTGATTGATTTCTTGAACCGGGAGGGCATCGAGTATGTTGGGGGGGATCTTGGTGGGGACAAGGCACGCCGCTTGGAATTCTGGCCTGGCAATGGGCGCGCCCGGCAAAAACTGATTGCGAAAGATGTTCCGCTGGTTAAGCCAGTACGCCGGCAAAGCAACGAGGTGGAACTCTTTTGATCCAGGTATCGCCCAAATCACGGTGAAGTTTCGTTTCAGAGATCTGGCCGAAGGTTCGCTAGAACCAAGTCACTTCGTCCGATTGGTTGTCATCGGCGTCATCGCTCACATCACCAAAAACCCGTTTTCGCAAGCTTTGAAGCGTCAACGTATTGGCCAATTCAGGTGCGGCCTTCAATGCTTCAGCCGAAGAAGTATTGACACCATCAATGAGCTTCGACAAATCCAGCAGTGTTTGCTGCAACCGGTCGATGTCTTGTAGAACGTGAATTTCAGCGCTCAGGTCAGGATGATGGGCACGATCCAGTAGCGAAGAAATGGCCCACTGGATTTCCAAGCTGAGTTGGGCCAGATCTCTTAACTCGTTCGCGGAGCGACCGAGGACGTGTTTTGCGACGTTGTGGGAAGGCGGATTGCTGTTTGCCGGAAGTTTTCTATGCATTGTCGTTCACAGTCTGCCCACGATCGCTTCGATCGCGCCGCGAAGCTGATCAGGCTGAAACGGCTTTTTGACAAAGTTGTTCATTCCAAGTTTTTTGCCATACTCGATGATTTCACGGTCAGCTTTCCCTGTAATCAAAAGAAATCCCACACCTTTGGTCTGCGGGGTTGACCGGAGCGCGTGCAGCAGTTGCAAGCCATTCATTCCGGGCATGTTCATGTCTGAAATGACCAGGTGAACCGGCCAACTCGATATTTTTTGCAACGCTTCTCGACCATCGGCCGCACTTTCAATTTGGCGAACACCAAACCCCTCCAACGCCTGCGTAATCAATCCGCGGCTGGTGGACATATCGTCGACGACCATTGTTCTAAGTTGGTCTCTGAGTGCCATTTTTTTTCCTTTGCCGTTTTGTAGGATGCTATCGGATTAACCGATAAGCGGTGCTGCCCTGGGTCTCAAAATGAGGAAGATATTTCTCGGATATGCGTTCTGAATGTCCGAGGAACAACCAACCTCCGGGCCTCAAAATATCGATAAACTTCTCCCACAACTGATCTTGTGTTGATTGATCGAAGTAAATCACGACGTTCCGACAAAAAACGGCATCGAACTTACCTTTCATTGGCCAGGCGCCAAGTAGATTAAGTTGCCGATAGGTGATGAGATTTCTTAGTCGTTCTTTTGCAGACCAGATGGGATCAGAAGTATTTGACGCCAGTCGATCAAAATACTCGCTTCTTTTGTCAACCGACAACCCTTCGAGCATTCTTTGCGGATACTCGAAGCGGCGCGCGTAATCGATGACCTTAGGGTCGATGTCTGTTGCCAGGATTTTGATATTTTTCAACCGGTTTGCCACGCCGCATTCATTGATGGTCATAGCGATTGACAGGGGCTCTTGTCCGTTGGAACAACCTGCTGACCAAAACCTGACGGGTTCGGTTGTCTGATCCCGCTTGGCCAGTTCTGGCAAAAGGTTCTCGCGGACAAGTTCGAAATGGTGATTTTCACGGAAGAAATGTGACACATTGGTGGTCAGCGCCGAGATCAGTTCGGTACGTTCATGAGTGCCATCCACACTTTGAAAGTAGTCACAATAAGCGCCGAAACTTGTGATTTTCAATGCGCGAAGGCGCCTTGCCAGACGCGTCCGAACCATAGCCGATTTGGTCGGCGCAATGGAAAGCCCCGCCGTTTCATAGGCAAATTCTGCGATCCGCTGAAACGAGCGTTCGTCCAGATCTGGCCCGGACAGGTGGCCAAAGCTCTCTTGCTTTTGTAGTGTCACGCGGCTTCCTCGTTGGATTCCGGAAGAACCGCATTTAGATCCAGGATACGGATCATGCGTTCATCAACAATAGTCAGGGCGGAAACAAAGTTGCGATCCTGGTCCGCCTGCATTTCGGGTGGTGGTTGCATTTCATCTTCGGAAATGGACAAGATATCAGAAACGGCATCCACCATGAGGCCCACGGTGCGCTCCCCAACAGCCACGACAATAATCACGTTCCGATCGTCGTTCTGATTGTGTTGCATTCCCAGACGTTTGGCCAGGTCCATGATGGGAAGTACGGTGCCCCTGAGATTTATCACACCGCGCACATAACTTGGCGAATGAGGCAGGGAGGTTGCCTGCGCCCCTCCGCGGATTTCGCGTACGCTCATGATGTCAACCGAATAATCCTGCCCGCCTACAAGGAAGGAAAGGAGTTCGATTTCATTGCCTTCGTTCTGGGGTTCGTTTGGTTTGATGCTTTCTGTCATGATGTTACCCTGCAAGTTGTTTCGAAGATGCGGCTGGTCGCGTACGACCGCTGGCTTGGGAAATCAGATCAACCGGATCCAGGATGAGGGCGATTTTGCCGTCGCCTAGAATGGTCGCCGCGGCGATGCCGGGAACGCGCCCATAGCTGTCTTGCAACCCTTTTATCACGACCTGCCTCTGATCCTCGATCGCATCCACAACCAGGGCAGCACGTGATCCATCTTCCTGGGTAATCAGAAGCACCACGAAGCCGGTGTAATCTGCGAGAGGCTTTCGATAACCCAGCTCTGCGCCCAGATCGAGAAGCGGAACAAACGTGTCCCTGATATTGACCACATGTGTTTCCGGCCCAAATTCCTGCAAATCAGATTGGGTCAATGTGAGCGTTTCCAGGATGGCGTTCAGCGGCACCACAAGGGTTTCTTTTGCGACGCTGACGATCATCCCATCCAGAACTGCGAGGGTAAGCGGCAGTGAAATTGAGAAAGTGGTCCCTTTTCCACGTTCTGACGAGATGGAAATACGACCGCCCAAGGCCTGGATAGCACTGCGCACAACATCCATACCCACACCGCGACCGGATAGGTTTGACACTTCGGTGGCCGTAGAAAAACCGGGCAAGAACAGAAGGTTGTCAATCTCACTATCCGTCAGTTGCAGATCTGCGGGGACCAGCCCCTTGTCGATGGCGATCTGGTGGACTTTCGGGCGATTGATGCCTGCCCCATCATCTGCGACCTCAATTACGACACGACCTGAACGATGCATCGCGGTTAGATAAACATGCCCTTCCGGAGATTTGCCCATCTCTTCGCGATCTGCGTTGCTTTCCAGCCCATGGTCAACGGCATTTCGGATCATATGAGTCAGCGGGTCGGCCAATCGCTCGATGACGGTTTTGTCGACCTCGGTGTTTTCACCTTCTGTTTTCAGACGCACATCTTTACCGATTGCGGCTGAGGCTTCACGGACAATGCGGCTCATGCGTTGGAACAGGGATTTCACCGGTTGGGCACGGATCATCATCACGCTTTCCTGGATGTCGCGTGTGAGTTGCAAAAACTCTTCCAATCCGGTGCGCACAGAAGAGTTGGGGGGGAGCCCCGCCTCTTCGACACTTTGCGTCAACATGGCCTGATTGATCACGATTTCGCCCACCAGATTTACCAGTCGGTCAATACGATCCAGGTCAACACGAACGGTGGCGCGTGGTGTGGTGGCGGAGCCGGTGGCCTTTGGGGATGGGGTCGGTTTTGCCGGCGCGGAGGATTTGGATTTTGCCGGGGCATTGTTTTCTTCTGCCTTTGGGGCGGCAGGGGACGGAGATAGGTCCTGGGGCGCAGTATCAGGCGCGAGACCCGAAGGGGGGGCGGGCGTCGCCGGTGCCGCCGCTTCCGGCGGGTCCGGCAGCTCGTTTGCAGCAGGTACGTCACCGAGGTCTTCCAGCGGAGGGAGATCCGGCAGGGCAGGGGCGTTGATGCCTGCCATTTCTTCCGAGATTTCCGAAATGGTGAGCGAGCATATGCCCTCTACAAATTCAAAAACCTCCTTGATCGAGGCCTCGCCTTCCGAACTGGTGAGGGTGATGGTCCATTTCATGTGACCCTGATCATGGTCAAGCGTATCCAGCCCGGGCAGGGAAGATGTGTCGCAATGCACTTCCATCTCTCCCAGGTCGCGCAGGGCGCGGAGCAAAAACAGGGGTTCGTTGCCCAGTGAGTAGAGTGCGGCCTCTGGTTCAAAAACAATTTCGTACCGCGGATCACCAGAGGGTGGCGCAGGAAGATCCAGATCGGGAAGGTCGAAGGACAGGGTGGTCGGTTGGAAATCAACTTCCTCCTCCTCTTCCTCTTCTTGCGTATCTCCCAGGAGGGCCTCCAGTTCGGCCAGAACCGGGGTGGAGCGACTGGGATCATGCGGTTCATCATCGCGTGCTTCGCGCACCAGATCCGCAAGAATGTCACTGCATTGGAAAAACAGCTTCAGCGCTTCGTGATGGGCCTCCAGTCGGCCGGCCCGCACCTCATCGAGGGCATTTTCAAACTTATGGGCAAATTTTACGAGCTCATCGAGGCCAAATGCCCCGGCGCCGCCTTTGATCGAATGCACAGCACGGAAGACAACATTGACGGTTTCGCTATCCGCCTCGCCGTCGTCCATCGATTGCAACCCGTCTTGCAGGCCTTCCAACAGTTCTTCGCATTCGATAAAGAATGATGCCTTGATTTCGGCCATGGGATCCGACATGTGCTTTACCCCGCTACCATTTTCAGTGCTTTGATCAGCTTGGTCGGATCAAAGGGTTTCACGATCCAACCGGTGGCCCCGGCGGCGCGGGCGCGGGTTTTCATTTCATCCGCGCTTTCCGTTGTCAGAACCAGAATGGGAATGCCTTTGAACTTGTCCTGGGCGCGCACGGCATCAATGAAACCAAACCCATCCATTCTGGGCATATTGATATCTGTGATGATTGCGTCTGGCGGGGGCATGTCTTCGAGCACTTCAAGCCCGTGCACGCCGTCCTCTGCCAACTGAATTCCGATCCCTTCGCTGGATAGGGTCAGGCGCACCATGTCGCGCATTGTGCGGCTATCGTCTACGGCCAATACCTGCATGTTAAGCGGCCTCCCAATTGGTCAAGCTATCTGCTGAAAAGCCGAGCAAGGTCAGTTGATCGTCGCAGTCGTTTGAGGGGTTGATGAGGGTCAGGGAATGGCCGTCTTCTGCCCAGGTGCGCGCAGCGGCGCGCAAGACCTGCGCTGATAAAGCGCCGAGCTGCATGACATTTGATGCGTCCAGCGCCAGATCCTGCCCACGGTGCGACAGCAATGTTTCTTTCAGCGGACCTGCAGCGCGCATATCAAGCTTGGCGTCTAATGATATTGTCACGTTACTCATGTCAGCCCTCCCATGGTGCGGATGCAAATCTGTGTCACAAGATGCCCTTTCACTAAACCGGATAGGGAATGTGTAGAGCAGGGAGGGTTAAGATTGGCTTACGGAAATTGCGTTTTTGCCGGGCTCTGGATTGGGGGGCAAATTTGTGCCCTCAACGCTGTGTCAAAAGGCGGGATGCCCCGATCAGCGCGGCAAAATCATTGTCCAGAACGGAAATTGGAAACCGTTGAAGGTAAGTCGAAAACCGGCCCTTGTCGTAAAAATCTTCGACAAAACCAGCCTGTTTCAAAAAGGGGGCGCTTGCCCGGGCCAGGCCACCTGCCAGGACGATGCCGCCAAAGGGAAGATGGGTCAGCGCCAAGTCCCCAACGACCTGGGCCAAAACCTTAGAGAAAAGAAGAAAACAATCGCGGGCGTGCGGTTCTCCTTGCTGCAACGCGTGTAGAATATCTGCAGAAGATCGGTTGCCCGGTATGCCCCTTTGGCTGCGGATAAACCGATCACAGTTTTCCAACCCGCGCCCCGAGAGCGCATCTTCGATTGCCGCAAAACCCAGTTGGTCGGTCAGATAAGTGGCGAAGCGAAACCCGGTTTCACCCTGCACCGGCAGGCCTGCATGTCCACATTCCGCAGGGGGGACCAATGGCAGGCCAGAGCGGCGGAACACGGCGGCACAGTTGAACCCGGTTCCGATGCCGATCACCAGCTGCGTGGCGGTTTTCAGGGGGGGATCGGGATTGGCGCCCGAGGTGACCAAGGGGCAAAGATCCTGCGGATCCAGCAAATCCAGCGCCAGCCCCTGCGCCTGCAGGTCATTGAGGACATGGCTTTGCCCCGGATCTTCAAGGTGGCAGCAATTGGCAAGCTCCTCTTGCGAGATCGCCCAGCCAAGATTTGTCAGCTGCCCGGCACCGCCAGAGACCGGGCCAGCAATGGCCACAGCGGCCCCGGCACATCGGGTGACATTCAGTCTGTCCTGATAGGTGATCAGCACATCTTGCAGACGGTCATGCCCGGCGTTGGACAGTTTGACCACGCTTGAGGCGTCAATCTTCCCTTTCCTGACCAGGGCCAGCCGGGTGTTGGTGCCGCCCACATCTGCAACCAGAAAGGGGTGGGTCATCGGCGCTCCAATGCGGTTTTCAGCCAATGATAAGAGGACTTTGGATGTCGCTCCATGCTGTCATAATCCACATGAACAAGGCCAAAGCGCGGGGCATAGCCATGTGCCCATTCAAAGTTGTCGAGAAGGGACCAGCTGTAATAGCCCTTGATTGGCAGCCCGTCGGCCACCGCGTGCTTGACCTGTTCCAGATGGGCGGACAAATAGGCAATCCGGTCGGGATCGAACAGAGGATCCCCGCCCAGCTCCACCGCGCCAGCCATGCCATTTTCGGTGATATAGATCGGCAGATCACCGGTGAACTCCCGTGCCACCATGTCGAGGGCAATCCGCAGCCCTTCGGGATAAACCTCCCACCCAAGGGCCGTCTTGGGTAAGGGGCCGGGGACCTCTTGGGCTCCGGGCCAGGGGCCGTCTGCCGCGATATAAAGTTTGCGCGTGTAGTAGTTGATGCCGATCCAGTCGAGCGGGGCAGTGATCACGTCGAAATCCTGCTCCCACCCCGTTGGCAGGTAGCGGCCTAATCCGTCCAGAACCAGATCCGGATACCGACCCAGAAACATGCCGGACAGGAAAAACCGATTATAGATGGCATGGTGCCTGTCCGCGGCCCTGCGCGAGGCGGGGCTGTCATCTGCGGGTTGGGCGATTTCCAGATTGCAGATCGCCCCCAGATTGCGTTGCCCCAGATCGCGCATCACCTGAATGGATTGCCCATGGGCCAACAGCACGTGATGCATGGCGCGCGCGGTGGCCCGGATGTCGCGCAGGCCGGGGGCATGTTGCCCTTCGAAATGGCTCAGCCAACTGACGCACCAGGGTTCGTTGATGGGCGCAACGGACCAGAGCCGGTCGCCAAACCGGTCCATCACCAGGGCGGTGTAATCTGCAAACCAGCTGGCAATATCGCGGTTGCGCCATCCCCCGCGATCGGCCAGTTCGCTGGGCAATTCCCAGTGATACAGCGTGGCCGCGGGCTTGATCCCACGTTCCAGCATGCCGTCGATCAGCCGGTCATAATGATCCAGCCCCAAGGCGTTTGGCGAACCAAACCCCTGCGGAAGGATGCGCGCCCAAGACAGGGAAAAGCGGTACACGTCGAAATTTCCATCACGCACCAGATCCAGATCTTCCTGCCAACGGGACAGGTGATCACAGGCCACCGCTCCGGTCTCTGCGCGGGTCACATTGCCGGGGGTATGGGCGAAATCATCCCAATGGGTGGACCCGGCATTTCCCCGCCCATGACCTTCAATCTGATACGCGGATGTCGCTGCGCCGAACAAAAAGTCAGGTGGGAAATCAGAGCGATGCAGGGCGATTCTCATGTTCTTACTGACCCTTTCGAGGCAGAGGGCCAGTCGAGGTGCCCAGGGTCAATTCGGCCTCCAGCATCACGTCGTGTGGGGTGTCCCGGCCTTCGATCATTGCCAAGAGCATTTCGGCAGACCTGCGACCGGCCTCGCGCACCGAGGAGCGTGTGGCGGTGTAAACAGGGATCTCAGCCCCATTGCGGAAATAGCTCAGCTCGTCGTCATGGGTGATCAGCGAAACATCCCGCCCCATAGTCAACCCAAGCTCTTCGATCCCCCGGCGCACCCCGATGGCGGTGATGATCGAACTGACCAAGATCGCCGTCGGCGGTTCATTACGCGACAACAGGCTGCGGGTCACATCATGGCCCTGGGCTTCGGTCATCTCGCCGGTGAAATGAAGCTCCGGATCGGGGTCGATCCCACGCGCCCGCAGCGCGGCCTCATACCCCGCGCGTCGCCGGATGGCGAAATCCATATGCTCCAGCCCGTTCACAAGTGCGATGCGGCGGTGCCCGAGATCCAGCAGGAAATCCGTGGCGCGATGAAAGGCGCGTTTGTTGTTCACATCCACCCAAGGGTAAGGGGTGGGGCAGTTCGAACTGCGCCCATGCACAACAAAGGGCAGCTCCAGCGATTTGAGAAGCGGAATGCGCGGGTCATTTGCGCGCGGACCATGCAGAATGATCCCGTCCACGTTTCCCTTGGTGCGAAAGCTGCGGTAAGCGGCTTCTTCATCCTCGTCTGACACAACGGACAAGAGCATGTCATATCCGTTCCGGGAATAGACCTCGCCTGCGCCCGAGATGAAGTCGGCAAAGACCGGGTTCACCATCTCGTGCCGGGACCGCACAGGGATGACGTGCCCAATCGCGTGCGCCCGCCCGGTGGCAAGCGAGCGCGCCCGCATGTTCGGGGCGTATCCATGGGCCTGAGCGGCGGCCTGAACCTTTTTTCGCGTGGCATCTGACACTTCCGGATAGCCGTTCAACGCACGGCTGACGGTGGTGGGGGAGAGGCCCAGAAGGTCGGAGAGCTGTTTCAGGTTCATGAGGGTATTCAAACCGTTTTGGAAAGACTGCCTTGATATTATGAAGGAGACAAGATTTCGTCAAACGCAAAGAAAATATCGTTAAATCAATAGTATGATTGCAAGAAATGTGACGCCATGTGGAATCGTTGACAGGAATCAAAAAAGCAGACAGGCTAAAGTCGTCAAACCGCTTTGGGATACAGGATATGTTGCCCATGGCGGCATCATGCGTCAGACCTAAAATGACGCATTTGGGAGGATGTTGGAGATCATCATGAAACAGTTTCTTTATGCTGGCGTTGCCGGGATCGCACTGGTTGCCAATGGCGCATTTGCCGATGGGCATCTGAAATTCACCCCGGGTGAAGGCGCCTTTACCTGGGACAGCTACGAGGCGTTGAAATCCATGGACCTGTCCGGCGAGGTGATTACCGTTGCCGGGCCGTGGCTTGGCCCGGACAAGGAGCTGGTGGAAAGTGTGATTGCCTATTTCGAAGAGGCCACGGGGGCTGAAATACAATATAACGGCTCGGACAGTTTCGAGCAGCAGATCGTGATTGATGCCGAAGCTGGCAGCCCTCCCAACATCGCGATTTTCCCCCAGCCGGGCCTCGCGGCTGATATGGCCTCAAAAGGTCACCTGACTCCCTTGCCGTCCGCGACGGCGGACTGGACCCGTGAAAACTATGCTGCGGGGCAAAGCTGGGTGGATCTGGGGACCTATAAAGGGGCAGATGGGCAGGACGCGCTTTACGGGTTCTTCTACAAGGTCGATGTGAAATCGCTGGTCTGGTATGTGCCGGAAAACTTCGAAGATGCCGGGTATGATGTGCCGCAAACGATGGAAGAGCTGAAGGCGCTGACCAATCAGATCGTGGCCGATGGGGAAACGCCCTGGTGTATCGGTCTGGGGTCGGGGGGGGCCACCGGCTGGCCCGCGACCGACTGGGTCGAAGACATGATGCTGCGCACGCAGACGCCGGAGGAGTATGACGCATGGGTGGTCAATGATCTGAAATTTGATGACCCGAAAGTCATTGCCGCGATCGAAGAATTCGGTGCCTTTGCCCGCAATGACGCCTATGTGGCCGGGGGCGCCGGCGCCGTGGCCACCACCGATTTCCGTGACAGCCCGCAGGGGCTTTTTGCCTCGCCGCCGCAATGCTACATGCACCGTCAGGCAAGCTTCATTCCCACATTCTTCCCAGAGGGCACCGAAGTGGGGGTGGATACAGATTTCTTCTATTTCCCGGCCTATGAGGGCAAGGATCTGGGCAAGCCCGTTCTGGGGGCCGGCACCGTCTGGTCGATCACCAAGGACAGCAAAGGCGCACAGGCCTTTATGACATTCCTGCAATCGCCGATTGCCCATGAGGTCTGGATGGCCCAGACCGGGTTCCTCACCCCGCATAAAGGCGTGAACACCGGGGTCTATACCGATCCCACCGTGGCAAAGATGAATGACATCCTGCTGAACGCCGATACGTTCCGGTTTGATGGCTCTGACCTGATGCCGGGCGCCGTGGGGGCAGGTGTGTTCTGGACGGCTATGGTGGACTACGCCGGGGGCAAAGATGCCGCGTCGGTCGCCAGCGAGATCCAGCAAACCTGGGACTCGATCAAGTAAACCACATCGGCGGGGCATCTGGAAAACCGGGTGCCCCGATTGTTTCCCAGGGAGGGGTGTATGTCGCAAATTATCACAGCCGCCAGCACGATCCTGATCGGGGTGTTTGGCTGTGTGGCGTATTTCTACCTCTCCAACCTTGCTCTGGACCGTATTTTTCCGGGCAAAGGCCCCAATGCGGGGCGCAACCTGCGCCGGTCCTCACTGATCCGGCCCTGGCTGTTTTTGCTTCCGGCTCTGGCGGTGCTGTCGCTTTACCTTGTCTATCCGGTGTTCCAGACCTTTTGGCTGTCTTTGCATGATGCGCGGGGCGATTGGGTGGGGCTTGGCAATTACACCTGGCTGGCGGGGGATGCAAAGTTTCACGAAAGCCTTGTGAATAATGTGCTTTGGCTCATTGTTGTACCGGCTGGGTCGACCTTTTTCGGCCTTGTTGCTGCGGGGCTGACCGACCGGATCAAATGGGGATCCACCGCGCAGAGCCTGATTTTCATGCCGATGGCGATCAGCTTTGTCGGGGCTTCCGTGATCTGGAAGTTTATCTATGATTTTCGCGGCGAAGGGCAGGGGGAGCAGATCGGCCTTCTAAACGCGGTGGTCGCGCTGTTTGGCGGTGACCCGCAGGCCTGGATCACGTTGCCCTTCTGGAACTCGTTTTTCCTGATGGTGATCCTGATCTGGATCCAGACCGGGTTTGCCATGGTGATCCTCTCCGCCGCCCTGAAGGGGATCAGCGAAGAAACGATCGAGGCCGCCTATCTGGATGGGGCCAGCCCGCTGCAGATCTTTTTCCAGATCAAGATCCCGCAGATATGGGGCACCATTGCCGTGGTCTGGACCACCATCACCGTCACTGTTCTGAAAGTCTTCGACATCGTTTTCGCCATGACCAACGGCCAATGGGGCACACAGGTTCTGGCCAATCTCATGTATGACTGGATGTTTCGCGCCAATGATCCGGGGCGTGGATCGGCGATTGTGATGGTGATCATGCTGTTGGTCACGCCGATAATGATCTGGAATATCCGCAATGCGCGCAAGGAGATGCGTTGATGGCGATGGCTGGGCAGAAATCTCGTTTGAGCCTTGTTGTGAACGGGGCGGCGGCGCTGTTGGTGCTGTTGTGGATCATCCCGACTGTGGGCCTGTTGGTCAGCTCGTTCCGGGACCGCGATGCCATTTCCGTGTCCGGCTGGTGGAGCGCCCTGTCTGCCTCTGAACAGGTGGTGATGGTCCGCGCACCGGCGCCTGATCAGGCGGTCGAGAAAGACGGGGTTTGGACCGTCTCGGGCAATGTGTTCGGCGGGCAGGGTGGCACGCTGACGGCCTTCGGGATCACCTCGAAGGAGCCAGCCGCTTTCAAGGTCGGCGACAGCGCAACCCATAAACGGGGGCACCAAATCACCGTTCAGGAAAACGGCGACTTCTCAGTGGTTTACCCGGAGAAACCCGATGGCAAGCGTGGGCAACGGATCTTTGCCCTGGCCTCCTCGCCACCCTCAGGCACATTCGACAACTACACTCAGGTCCTGTTCGCCGAGGGCATGGGAAAGAGCTTTCTCAACACTTTCACCGTGACCATCCCGGCCACCGTGATCCCGGTGCTGATTGCAGCCTTTGCAGCCTATGCTTTGGCGTGGATGGAATTGCCCGGTCGCGCCCTTCTGATTGCGGGTATTGTCGGGCTTCTGGTGGTGCCGCTGCAGGTGGCCTTCATTCCGCTTTTGAAGCTCCATAACGGGATTGGGCTGGGCAAGGATTACCTCGGCATCTGGCTGGCCCATACGGGGTTCGGCATGCCGCTCGCCATATACCTTTTGCGCAACTACATGGTCGGCCTGCCCGGAGAGATCATCGAAAGCGCACGGGTCGATGGGGCCACGGATTTCGAGATCTTCCGCACCATCATCCTGCCGCTGTCTTTCCCGGCGCTGGCCAGCTTCTCGATCTTTCAGTTCCTTTGGGTCTGGAATGACCTCCTAGTGGCCAAAGTGTTCCTTGGCACCAGCGAAGAACAGCTGGTGATGACGGGCCGGATTGTAGAGATGATGGGGTCCCTGGGCGGCGATTGGGGGCTGCTCTCGGCCTCGGCTTTCATCTCGATCGCGGTGCCCATCGCCGTCTTCTTCTCATTGCAACGATATCTCGTGCGCGGCCTGTTGGCCGGCTCGGTCAAAGGGGGATAAGCGTCTTATGAACGCGCAGACAAGCACGGAACTCACCCATCTTGCCAAGGAGGCCGACTGGTGGCGTGGCGCGGTGATCTATCAGATCTATCCGCGCAGTTTTCAGGATGACAATGGTGACGGAGTGGGGGATCTGGCCGGGATCACCCGACGCCTGTCATATGTAGCCTCGCTTGGGGTTGATGCGATCTGGATCTCGCCTTTCTTCACATCGCCCATGAAGGATTTCGGTTACGACGTGTCGGATTACTGCGACGTGGACCCGATGTTTGGAGAGCTCGCTGATTTTGATGCGCTGATCTCGGCAGCGCATGGGCTGGGGCTGAAGGTGATGATTGATTTGGTGCTCAGCCACACGTCGGACCAGCACCCGTGGTTTGTGGAGAGCCGGGCCAACCGCAAAAACGCCAGGGCAAACTGGTATGTCTGGGCGGACGCCAAACCCGATGGCACCCCGCCGACCAATTGGTTGTCGATCTTTGGTGGGTCGGCCTGGCAATGGGATGCGCGGCGGCTACAATATTACATGCATAATTTCCTGACCTCGCAACCGGATCTGAACTTTCACGAACCCGACGTCCAAGACGCGCTTCTGGACGTGGCACGCTTTTGGCTGGAACGAGGCGTCGACGGGTTTCGGCTCGATACCATCAACTTCTACACCCATGACGATCAGCTGCGCGACAACCCGCCGCTGGCCCCGAATAAACGTTCGGCCAATACGGCGCCCGCGGTGAACCCTTACGGCTATCAAAGCCATATCTATGACAAGTCCCGCCCGGAAACCCTTGATTTTCTGCGCAAACTCCGCGCGGTGATGAAACCCTACAATGCCGCAGCCGTGGGCGAAGTTGGCGATGAAGAACGCGGGCTTGAGATCATGGGGCAGTATACTGCCGGGGATGATTTGATGCAGATGTGCTACGCGTTTGAGCTGCTCGCAGGTACACGCCCCGATGCAGAATATATCGCCAAGGTGATGCAGGATGTGATGCGTCTGGCCGGGGACGGCTGGCCCTGCTGGGCGTTTTCCAATCATGACGTTCAGCGCCATGGCTCGCGCTGGTCCCTCGGCCCGGCCGCGCAACGTGCCTTTGCAACGCTTCTGATGTGCCTGCGCGGATCGGCCTGCCTTTATCAAGGCGAAGAGCTGGGCCTGCCCGAGGCAGAGGTCGCCTATGAGGACCTACAAGACCCCTATGGGATCGAGTTTTGGCCCGAATTCAAAGGCCGCGATGGATGCCGCACCCCGATGGTCTGGGACGCGGACGCACCGCAGGGTGGATTTTCAACCGCTGATCGCACATGGCTTCCGGTTTCGTCTGAACATCTGGCCTTGGCACCCGACGTGGCAGAGGAGGATCAAGGCAGCTTGCTGCATCATTATCGCCATGTCATTGCCCTGCGCCACGCCCATCCGGCCCTGAGCAAGGGGGAAATGACTGGGCTACTGGTTTCCGGCACGGTGGTCAGTTTCCATCGCAGCCACGATGGGGAAGAGCTGTTTTGTGCGTTCAACCTGTCCGATGCCCCGGCAGGGATCGCAATGCCCGATGGGGTCTGGACCCCGGTGGACGTGCTGGGGGAAGGTCTTGGTGAACTGCCCGGCTGGGGTGTGATGATCTTGAAGCGGAGCGTGTGATGGCGGATTTGAACCTGACCGATGTGGCGAAATCCTATGGGCCGGTGGATGTGTTGAACAATATCAACCTCGACATCAAAACCGGCGAGCTGATCGTTTTTGTTGGCCCGTCCGGCTGCGGAAAATCCACCCTTCTGCGCATGATTGCGGGGTTGGAAACCATCACGGGCGGCACCCTTGAAATCGACGGGCAGAAGATGAACGATGTGCCACCCAGCCAGCGTGGCATCGCCATGGTGTTCCAAAGCTACGCGCTTTATCCGCATATGAGCGTCTATGACAACATGGCCTACGCGCTGAAAATCGCAAAGCGCCCGAAGGACGACATCGATGCGGCCGTGCACGGTGCCGCCGCCAAATTGCAGCTCACCGAATATCTTGATCGTCTGCCCAAGGCGCTGTCGGGCGGGCAGCGGCAGAGGGTGGCCATTGGCCGGGCGATTGTACGCGACCCCAAGGTCTACCTGTTTGATGAACCGCTCTCAAATCTCGATGCGGCCCTGCGGGTGGCGACGCGGATCGAGATTGCGCAATTGAAAGAGGCCATGCCAGACAGCACGATGATCTATGTGACCCATGATCAGGTCGAGGCGATGACGTTGGCCGACCGGATTGTGGTTTTGGCCGACAAGGGCATCGCACAGGTCGGCACGCCGCTGGAACTTTACGAACGCCCCCAATCGGAATTTGTCGCACAGTTCATCGGCAGCCCATCGATGAACCTGATACCGGGTAAAATCACCGGGGTTGGCCCGTCCACCGAAGTTGCGCTGGACGGCGGGGGCAGCGCGCGGGCGGATCTTGCCACCACGGATGCCGATCTGGGCAAAGAGGTGAAGGTGGGGCTGCGCCCGGAAGATCTGACCCTGACGGATCAGGCGCCTGCACTGATCGGCAAGGTCGAGCTGGTCGAAGCGTTGGGGGAGGTTACCTTGCTGTATCTTCCCGGCAAAAACGGTGAACATCTGATCGCCAAACTGCCCGGCATTCACGATGGGCTAAAAGGCCAGGACGTCCGTCTGGGCATCGCGCCGGAAAAAGTGCAAATCTTCCACAACGGCAATTCTCTGCGCCGCTGATCTCTTTTCCTTGTTGCAAATATCCCGGGGTGAGGCCGGATGGCCGAGGGGCAGAGCCCCTGACCCCGCCCGCCGCAGACGCCGAGCAATTTATTGCGAGAAACCCGCGCGCGCCAAGCTCATCACAACTTGCCCATTTCCACGGTGATTGATATTGCGGGGGACGACTTTTGAACGAGAGGACTTTCCCATGCGGGCCGAAGCTCAGAAAAACGTGGATGCCATCGAAAAATCCCTGGCGCTTCTGCGCGAGCGGATCGGGTGGGAGACCGCTGAACACCGGCTCGAAGAGTTCAATGCCATGACCGAGGATCCGGATCTGTGGAATGATCCGGAGCGCGCACAGAAACTGATGCGCGAGCGCCAGTCGCTGATGGATTCGGTCAACAGCTACAAATCCATGGCGCAGGAGATGCAGGACAATATCGACCTGATCGAACTGGGCGAAATGGAAGAGGATAACGAGGTTGTCGCGGATGCCGAAGACGGTCTGAAAGCATTGGTCGAAAAAGCCGCCGCAGCCGAGCTTGAGGCGCTTCTGGACGGTGAAGCGGACAGCAATGATACCTTCCTTGAAATCAACGCGGGCGCTGGCGGAACTGAGAGCTGCGACTGGGCGTCGATGCTGGCGCGCATGTATGTGCGGTGGGCCGAGGCGCATGGATATAAGGTCGAATTGCAATCGGAAAGCGCGGGCGAAGAGGCGGGGATCAAATCCGCCGCCTACAAGATCTCCGGGCACAACGCTTATGGCTGGCTGAAATCGGAAAGCGGCGTGCATCGACTGGTGCGCATTTCGCCCTATGACAGCGCCGCCAAGCGCCATACGTCCTTCAGCTCGGTCTGGGTTTATCCCGTGGTCGATGACAATATTGAAATCGAGGTGAACCCGTCGGATATCCGCATCGACACCTACCGGTCGTCGGGCGCGGGTGGCCAGCACGTGAACACCACCGATTCCGCCGTGCGGATCACCCACTTGCCCACCGGGATCGTCACCACCAGTTCGGAAAAATCCCAGCACCAGAACCGTGACATCGCCATGAAGGCGCTGAAATCGCGGCTCTATCAAATGGAGCTGGATCGCCGCAACGCTGCCATCAACGAGGCGCATGAAAACAAGGGGGATGCGGGCTGGGGCAACCAGATCCGCTCTTACGTGCTGCAGCCTTATCAGATGGTAAAAGACCTGCGGACGGGCCATGAAACCTCGGACACCAAAGGGGTTCTGGACGGCGATCTCGATGCCTTCATGGCGGCGGTTCTGGCACAGGATGTGGCCGGGAAATCGCGCGCCGAGGCCAATGCCGAAGACTGAACCGTCTGATTTGAACAAATGCACAGGGGGCCTTCTGGTCCCCTTTTTTATTGCTTTCTCGTCAGAAGTTTAAATTCACATGTTCAGAAACTTGACGGGAGGCATTTCCCCCGCAACACTCTTTTTACGCGCGACATAAAAAGAACACGTGCAGGGAGAGAGAATGACCGATGTAGTGCAGTTGGAGGCCTCTGCGCCGCCTAGTATTCAACAGATTGATATTTCAGATGTAACCGCAGCGCTGAAAGCCGGTTGGGCGGATTTTCGGAAGGCCCCTGCCTTTGGCCTGTTTTTTGCACTCTTTTACGTGCTGGGCGGGATTGTGCTTTATCTGGAATTTGAGGTGATGGGGCAGAGCTACTGGATCATCCCTGTCGCCTTCGGCTTTCCCTTTCTCGCCCCCTTCCTTGCGGTCGGGCTTTACGAGGTCAGCCGCCGGTTGGAACGCGGGCAAGAGCTTGATTGGGCCGCGATCCTTGGGTCGGTGTTCAATCAAAAAGACCGTCAGTTCCCATCCATTGCCGTGGTGCTGATCATGGGGTTCCTGTTTTGGATTTTTGTTGCCCATATCGTGTTCATGCTGTTCATGGGGCTGCAACCGATGACCAATATCACCTCGAATTGGCAGGACGCGCTGATCAATCGCAATGGGATTTCCATGCTGGCCGTCGGGTCGTTGGTGGGCGGGGCGATGGCGTTTGTGGCCTTTTCAATCACCGTGTGCAGCCTGCCGATGCTTCTGGATCGCGAAATGGATTTCATCTCGGCGATGATCCATTCGTTTCAGGCGGTGGTGCAGAACCTTGTGCCGATGGTGATCTGGGGCGTGATTGTGTCCATCCTGTTGGTGCTGGGGATGCTACCCTTGTTCCTTGGGCTGTTTATCGCTTTGCCCGTGCTGGGCCATGCCACATGGCATCTGTATCGCCGGACGATGCGGTTTGACGATTAAGACCCTGGTCGGGTGTGAGGCCCTCACCGTCAAAAAAAAGGCCGCCCATCGGGGCGGCCTTTCTGCTTTCCGGTTTGGAAAACCTTATTCCTTGGGGGCAGCCTTCTGGGCCGGGGCTGCCGGGGTTGCAGGCGCGGCCTGTGCCGGGGCTCTGCTACCTTTGGACAGCGGGTCGTCCTGACGTTGTACCGAGCCTTCGAAATGCGCACCGCTTTCGATCGCAATGGTCTTGTGGATGATGTCGCCTTCGACACGGGCGGTGGAGGTCAGGCGCACTTTCAGCCCACGCAGACGGCCAATGATGCGGCCGTTGATCACAACGTCATCGCCAACCACTTCGCCTTTTACCGTGGCACCTTCGCCAACGGTCAGCTGGTGGGCGCGAATGTCACCTTCGACGGTGCCTTCCACGATGATGTCACCGGTCGACCGAACGTCGCCCTTGATCACCAGGTCGGACGACAGGGTCGATGCGGGCGGTTTCGCCTTGGGGGCCGAGGCCGGCGGTGCCGACGGGGTCGGGATCGCGGGTTTTTCGGCAGCGGCCGGTTTCACTTCGGTTTCACCGGCTTTCGGGCCCGGTTCATTGATCCTGGATTTAGAAAACATCTCGTCCTGCCTTGATGTAAATCATCGGGTTGATGGGCTTGCCGCCCACACGCACCTCATAGTGCAAATGCGGACCGGTCGAACGCCCGGAATTTCCAATATCACCGATTCTGTCGCCGCGCGATACCCTTTGCCCCTTTTTAACACGAATGGCAGATTGGTGCGCATAGCGGGTCTCGATCCCAAACTCGTGCTGGATCTTGACCAAACGCCCATATCCCGAACTCCAGCCCGCAAATGTGACCACCCCATCGGCGGGGGCATAGATCGGCGTGCCAATCGGGGCGGCGAAATCAGTGCCGTTGTGCATGCGGCCCCAGCGGCTGCCAAATCCTGATGTGAAGCGGAAGCCCGACTTCACCGGCATATCAAACGGCATCTTCTGGGCGGCGATGCGATACAGGTTCATGCGATCCAGCTTGTTCAGGATCTCATTGGCGCGGGCCGCATCCGCATCCGGTTCGCCCCCACGGGTCGATAGGATCAGCGGCGTCATCGGGCCACCTTGCCCGGAATAGCCACGTTTGATCTGACCAAGGATGTGATCGACCGACATGCCTGATTTGCGGAACATCTTGTCCATCGGTTCCATCGACACCGACACAGCGTCTTCCAACTGACGGAAGATCTGGTCATTGCGCTCATCGCGCAGGCGGCGTTCATAGAACATTTCCTGGACGTATTGCTCGGCCTCGGCCGACTTCTCTGCCAGCATATCGCGTTCGGCTGCGGTGTTTTCCAACGCAGCGGTCAGGAAGCCAACCGTGTCACGCGCCTCGGCGGGCAGGGGCGCGGCCTGCCGTTCAGAGCCGCTTTGCTCGGCAATCATGGCCTCCAGGCTGGTGCGGGCCTCGTCGCGTTCGCTCAGCGTGCGGCGCAGGGTGCCCTGAATGACACCAATGCCTTTTTCCAATTCACGCAGCCGTTCTTCCGAGGCAAGCAATGTGCTCTGCATGTCGGAAATTTCATCCAGTGCAAGTGCAAAGCGTTCCTGGGCTGACGCTGCTTCCTTGGCGCGGGTATCGCGTTCATGTGACAGGGATTGCAGGCGTTGTTCATAAAGGATCTTGTCGCGCTGCGCCTGTTCGCGCAGGTTGCCCGACCCGATGCTGTCCATCAGCAAAACGGCCGTGGCAATGATCGACCAGGCGATAAAGGCGGCCGATACGGTCCAGCCCACGGCCTGCGTGACCGGGGACAGGCGGATGAACCGCGTGCCAT
The DNA here is from genome assembly GCF_049803815.1 of Aliiroseovarius crassostreae. Classification (GTDB taxonomy): domain Bacteria; phylum Pseudomonadota; class Alphaproteobacteria; order Rhodobacterales; family Rhodobacteraceae; genus Aliiroseovarius; species Aliiroseovarius crassostreae_A. The sequence continues at coordinate 704,160 of NZ_JBNAGI010000002.1, read as the reverse complement.
CTTCCGATCGCAAGAACAGGCGCTGTTCCGGAAAGAACCGTTCCATCGCGTGGTTCAGCTTGTCTATCAGACGTGTTTTCAATCCAGACCTCGTTTGCCACCCTTCAGGGCTTTCCCGTTCCCCGGCGTCCAGTCCCGTGTCATGTCCCACATGCCGGGCGGGGCTGTTGATCCACCCTCTCTGGCGCACGCGAAGTGATTAGCGTGAGACCCGGCTTGGCGCAAGAAAATTTGGTGTTTCGGGTGTTTATGTCGCAAAACACGCGGGATGCTGCCGATCTGGCGCTAAAGGGCGCGCGCCAGACGGGCGAAGGTTGCGCGTGATCGGAAGGGGGACACCCGTGATCTAGCGCGGCGTGCCCCGGTTGCGTTCCGGTGTCTCTTCGGCCAGGGGCCAATAGAAATCGGGCGGCAATCCGGCCTCGGCGCGCTTTTCCTCGTTGAAGGGTGGTTTCAGGGCACCGTGAAAATAGGTGCGGACCAGACGGTGAAATTCGTCTTTCGGATCAAGCTCATGGCGCCCACAAAGGAAGTGAAACCACTTCGATCCATAGGCCACATGACCCACCTCTTCGGCATAGATCACGTCCAGCGCCGCCACGGTGTCGCGGTCTTTGGCGGACCGGAAAATATTGATCATGCCGGGCGTCACATCCAGACCGCGCGCCTCCAGCACCATCGGCACCACGGCGAGCCGTCCCATGATGTCATCTTTCGTGTCTTCAGCAGCGCGCCACATACCGGCATGGGCCGCAAGCGCGCCATAATGGCTGCCAAGCGCTTCAAGCCGATCGCATACAAGGTTGAAATGGTTTGATTCTTCATCCGCCGCCCTGACCCAGTCATCATAGAACCCAACCGGCATTTTCACATGGCAGAAGCGCGCAATGATATCCCAGTGCAGATCCACGGCATTGAGCTCGATATGCGCCACGGCGTGCAAAAGGGCAATGCGCCCTTCGGGGCTGCCGGGGCGGCGTTTGGGCACATCTCGCGGGTCTTTCAATTCGGGCTTATCCGGGCGGGCCGGAAAGTCAGGGGGCGAGGCTGTGCCAATGGCCGCGGGCAGATTATCAAACGTGCCAGCATCGCGGGCGGCAAACCAATTCGCCGCGTAACGTCTTGAAAGCGCGCATTTTTCGCGCCCATCTGCGGTGCGCAACACCTCTTCGGCCATCTGTGCCAATGGCTTCGAAAGCTCGTTGTCGGCTGCGCTCATTTTGCCACCAGGGCGCGGGTTGCTTCCAGCACCGCTTCGGCATGGCCCTTGACCTTCACCGGGCTCCAGACCTGGGCAATGACCCCATCCGCATCAATCAGAAAGGTGCTGCGTTGGATGCCCAGATAGGTGCGGCCATAATTCTTCTTCTCGCCCCAGACGCCATAGGCTTCGCAGATCTGCGTGTCTGCATCCGACAATAGAGGCACGGTAAAACCCTGCTTGGCGCGAAAGTTTTCATGGCGCTTCAAGCTGTCCTTCGACAGGCCGAAAACCTGTGCGCTGAGGGTTTGAAATTCCGGCAGCAGGGCCGAAAAATCATGTGCCTCGGTGGTGCAGCCAGGGGTGCTGTCTTTTGGATAAAAATACAAAACGACGGGGCCGCCTTTCAGTTTGGACAGCGACACCGGGTCGCCTCCATCCTGAGGCAAGGTGAAGTCTGGCGCTTTTGTGCCTGTTTCCAAGGGGGTTATCTGCATCTCTTGGCATCCTTACCGGTGGGGTTTAGAAAACTCAGGCTTTCGTTTTACGGCCAAAAAGCGCAAGATGAAAGCACCCGACCGGTGCAAGGAAAAGACTTGTTCAAAAAATCAAGACATCGGCGGGTGAGGGCATTGGGCAAGGAAAGGCGTTGCGCGCAACATGACCGAGAACCGGCAGCATGAGCAGCAGGCGGACGCGCGCTCAGATTCGGGCGACGTGGGCGATGCTGTGACCGGTTCCCAAGCCAATCCTCAAGCCGCTCCTGACGAAAAAGGGGCCGCAGACCCCGCTGGAAAACCGGCCGCGCCCCCCCCTGTGGTGGATGGCCCCGACGGCCCGTTTTGCCCAATTGCGGCCCGCAAGGCGCGGCGCAGGCGGCGGCTGAAATGGCATCTCAGCATCTGGTCGGTCCTGCTGATCCTGCTCGGCGTGCTATTTGCCATCATGCTGTCCATGTCGTTGACGGGGCGGGTGGTGGACTTGCCGAACTGGATCACCACGCGGGTCGAGGCCGGGATCAATGCTCAGACGGATCGGGTAGATCTTTCGCTGCACAAGGTCGAATTTGGCTTTAGCAAAGCGGGCATCCCGCGCCTGCGACTGGTGGATGTGGGGGTGAAGGATCAGACGGGGCTCGAAGTGGCGCGTCTGAACACCGTTGAAGGCGGGTTGCGTCTGCGCGATGCCGTCCGTGGACAGCTCAAACCGGCCTGGCTGAAGCTTCAGGGCGCGCAGGTAACCTTGCGGCGGCGCGCAAATGGCGATTTTGACCTCAGCCTCGGACAGGGCAGCGGGGCCTCTGGCGATCTGGCCACCATTCTTGATGTGATTGATACCGAATTTACGGATGGAAAGCTGGCAGAGCTGCAGGAAATCTCGACCGAGGGGTTGACCATCACGCTGGAAGATGCGCGATCAGGGCGGCTGTGGCAGGTGACCGATGGGCGATTAAAGGTGACGCAAAACAGCGAAGCTGTGGACATCACGGTGGCCTTCGACGTGTTTAACCAGACCGAAGAACTGGCCGAAACCGTGCTGGGATTTCGCGCCTTCAAAGGGCGCTCCGGCGCAACCATGACCGCCACGTTCAAAAATGCCCTGGCGCGTGACATCGCCGCGCAATCGCCGGTCATGGCGTTTCTTGACGTGATCGACGCCCCCATTTCCGGTGCGCTTCATACCGTGATCAGCGATGCGGGCGCGATCGAAGACCTGGCCGGAACCTTGGAGTTTGGCGCCGGGGCCGTGCAGCCGGGCCGTGGGGTTGAACCGATCCGCTTTGATGGTGGCAAGGTCTATATGGACTATGATCCCGAACGCGAACGCATTGATTTTGCTGAAATGTCCGTGACCACCGATTGGGGCGAAGCGAGGGTTGATGGCCATGCCTATCTGCGCGGGTGGGAGCGCGGCTGGCCTGCCGAGATGATTGGTCAGCTCAATCTGGAGCGCGCCCTGATCACCCCGCCCGACACGTTTGACGCCCCGTTGACCCTGACCGGGGGCGGTGCGGATTTTCGCCTGAGGCTTGATCCTTTCACCCTGGAATTGGGGGCCTTGTCGATCGAACAGGACGAGGGGCGTGTCACCGGACGAGGCCGCGCGAGTGCCCGAAATGAGGGCTGGGATCTGGCCATGGAATTGGCAGCGGATCGTCTGACCCCGAAACAGATCTTGGCGTTCTGGCCGCTGGACAAGGGGGCCAAAACCCGCAAATGGGCGGCCACGAAAATTCGCAGCGGGACATTTGCCAATGTCAATGCCACGCTGCGCATGGTCCCGGGGGGCAAGCCACAATTGGCGCTGACCGCCGAAATGCAGGACGTCACAGCCCAGGTCGTGCGCGATATGGTTCCGGTTGAAAACGTCTCGGGCCGGTTTTCCATTGCAGAAAACCGTTTGGTGGTCACGGCCGATATCGGGTTCGCCCGCCCAGAAGGGAAAGCTGCGCTGGATCTGTCGGGCACCAGTTTCATTGTGCCCGATCTGCGGATCAAACCGGCCCCGGCGCAGGTGCGACTGGCGGTCCGCGGGGATGTGCCCTCGGCCCTGACCCTGTTGGCCGCCCCGCCATATCGCATCTTCCGTGACAATGAGAAGCTGGGCCCCGAGATCATCGACCGGGGCAGTTTCAGGCTTGCTGGCACAGTGGACGTGGTGTTGAAACGCAAACCGAGCAAAGAAGAAATTCAGTTTGATCTGGCGGCAACGCTGCGCAATGCGTCCAGCAGCACCTTGGTGCCGGGCCATGACCTTGTTGTGAAAACAGGGCAACTGCTGGCGCGTCATGATGGTGTGACGCTGACCGGGAAGGCGCAATTGGGGCAGGTGCCCCTGACCGCCAAATGGGACCTTCCATTGCGAGATCCTGCGCGCAAGGGCCGGTCGTCGCTCAGCGGGCAGATGACCTTGGATCAGCGGCTTCTGGACGAGCTGAAAATCGCCTTGCCAAAAGGAAGCGTCACCGGACGGGGCCGGGTCACGTTCGACCTCGCATTGGAAAAAGATCAACCGGCGCGACTGAGCGCGCAATCGGATCTGGTTGGTGTTGGCTTGGGAATTGGTGCGCTTGGCTGGTCAAAACCCAAATCCGCCAAGGGGGGCTTGCAGATCGAGGCGGTGCTGAGCAAACCCGCACAGGTGACCCGGCTCAATCTTACGGCCCCCGGCCTGTCGGCGCAGGGCAAGATCCGCCTGAAGCCAGATGGCGGGTTGGAGGCGGCTCAGTTTGATCGGGTCAAGCTGGGCGGTTGGCTGGATGCGCCGGTGACGCTGACCGGGCGTGGCCCGGGGCTGCCGGTTGCGGTGTCGGTTACGGGGGGCTCGGTTGATATGCGCAGGGCGACCTTGGGATCAGGCAAAGGGGGCAGCGTGACGGGGGCTGTGCCAATTGATCTGATTCTGGATCGACTGGTGATCTCCAGCGGCATCACATTGACCCAGTTTGAAGGCAAGTTTGAGCAAAACAATGGCACCACGGGCACGTTTCGCGCCCGTGTGGGCGGGGGGCCGCAAATCACCGGGGCGGCTGCACCTCAGGCCAAAGGCACCGCCTTTCGCATCAACTCAACCGATGCCGGTGGGGTTATGCGGGCGGCGGGTGTGTTCAAAACGGCCTATGGCGGAAAGTTGGAGCTGGTTTTGGCGCCGGGCGGCGGGGCGGGCACCTATGAGGGCGAGTTGAATGTAGAAGATGTGTCGATCCAGAACGCCCCGGCCATGGCGGAACTTTTGTCCGCTGTGTCGGTGGTTGGGCTTTTGCAGCAGCTGGGCGGGCAGGGGATCCGTTTTGGCGAGGTCGAAGCCCGGTTCCGGCTGGATCCAAAGAAGGTCACCGTCTATCGCAGTTCTGCCGTCGGGCATTCCATGGGGATCTCCATGGATGGCTACTATCACCTCGGGAGCGGCGTCATGGAAATGCAGGGGGTGATTTCTCCTTTCTATATCGTGAATTCTGCGGGCCGTGCGCTGGCACGCAAAGGAGAAGGGTTAGTGGGCTTCAACTACACGCTCGGTGGGACTGCGGAAAACCCGGATGTGCGGGTCAATCCGCTCTCGCTTTTTACGCCGGGCTTCTTTAGAGACATTTTCCGGCGCGCCCCGCCGCCCAAACCAGCCCCATCGCCATCTCAAGGGAACTGAACCCGGATGAAACTCAGTGATTTCGATTTTGATCTGCCGGAAGAGTTGATTGCCACACGGCCCGTGCGCCCGCGTCCGGCCAGCCGCCTGTTGGTGGCCACGCCGGATCAGATGGTGGATGCCCATGTGCATGATCTTTGCAACTGGCTGCGGCCCGGTGACCGCCTGGTCCTGAACAACACCAAGGTCATCCCTGGGCGTCTGTTCGGCACCCGCACGCGCTCTGGTCAGGCCCCCGGCGAAGGGCAGGCGAAAATCGAGGTCACGCTGTTGTCCCCGACTGCGGGCGGGCATTGGCGCGCGATGGTAAAACCCCTGCGCAAGGTGCACGAAGGCGAGGTGATCGCCTTTGCCGCCGGGTTGACCGCCACGCTTTTGGGAAAAGAAGACGGGCAGGCGGAGCTGGCCTTTAACATGACCGGAGAGGCGTTTGATGCCGCCTTGCAAGAGGCCGGGCAAATGCCGCTGCCCCCCTATATTGCCGCCAAACGGGCCGCCGATGCGCAAGACGCTGAAGATTACCAGACGGTGTTTGCCAAGGAAACCGGGGCCGTGGCCGCACCCACAGCATCGTTGCATTTTGACGAGGCGCTGCTGGCTGACATCACCGCGATGGGGGTGGGCCTGACCGAGGTGACCCTGCATGTGGGGGCGGGCACCTTTCTGCCGGTCAAGGTCGATGATGTGCGCGATCACAAGATGCACGCGGAATGGGGGCAGGTCAGCGCCGCGGCCGCGGCCGAGATCAATGCCACCAAGGCTTCTGGCGGGCGGATCATTCCCGTCGGCACCACCGCGCTGCGCCTGATTGAGAGTGCGGCACGCGGTCCGGGGCAGATCGCCCCCTGGGTGGGGGAAACCGACATTTTCATCACGCCCGGGTTCACCTTCAACCTGACCGATGGGTTGATGACCAACTTCCACCTGCCGAAATCCACCTTGATGATGCTGGTCTCTGCCCTGATGGGACAGGACCGGATGCGCGCGGTCTATGACCACGCCATCGAAACCCGCTATCGGTTCTTTTCCTACGGGGACAGCTCGCTTTTGTTGCCAAACCGGGTCAAGTGACGAAACGCGACACGGACGCGTCGCAATTGTGGGATACACACCAAGGGGCTGTGCTATGTGCAGGGTCTTTGTTTGAAAAGCCGTGACATAGGAGTCGGCCATGCTTCAGGTTCTGTCAAGCTCGTGGGCCCTGCTTCTGGGGATGATGCTGTTGATGGTGGGCAATGGCGTGCAGGGCACGTTGTTGGGGATCCGGGGCGGGATCGAAGGGTTTTCCACCTTTCACATGTCGATTGTCATGTCGGGCTATTTTGCGGGGTTCCTGTTTGGGTCGCGCCTGACCCCCACCATGATCCGTCGGGTCGGCCATGTGCGGGTCTTTGCCGCCCTTGGGTCCTTTGTGTCTGCGGTGCTGATCCTGTATCCCGCAATGACCCATCCGGTGGCCTGGACCGTGCTGCGGGTGGTGATCGGGTTTTGTTTCTCGGGGGTGTATATCACCGCGGAGAGCTGGTTGAACAATGCGGCTGACAATGAAAACCGCGGCAAGGCCCTGTCGCTTTACCTGATTGTGCAGATGCTTGGCATTATCGCCGCGCAGTATCTTCTGGTGCTGGGCGACCCCAGCGGGTTCATGCTGTTTATCCTGCCCTCGGTCCTCGTGTCGATTGCCTTTGCGCCGATCCTTCTGTCGATCAGCCCCACCCCCGCCTTTGAAAACACCAAGGGGATGAGCCTGCGGGAACTGTTTGTGCTGTCGCCGCTTGGGTTTGTCGGCATCATGGTGGTGGGCGGCGTGTTCTCGGCCATGTTCGGCATGGCAGCGGTGTTCGGCAGCGAGGCGGGATTGTCGGTGGGCGAAATCTCGGTATTTGTCTCCATGTTCTATATCGGCGGGCTGGTGCTGCAATTCCCGATCGGCTGGATTTCGGACCGTCTGGATCGACGGGTGCTGATCCTGATCGTGTCCGGCTTTGCCGGATGTGCGGCCTTTTTGCCGATCTTCACCGGGGCGAATTATCAGGCCTATCTGGTTGCGGCCTTCATTGTGGGTGGCATGACCAACCCGCTTTACGCGCTGCTCTTGGCCTATGTGAACGACTTTCTTGACGTCGATGACATGGCGGCGGCCTCGGCCGGCCTGATGTTCATCAACGGCATTGGCGCGATTATGGGCCCGGTTGTGACAGGTTGGCTTATGAACGTGCTGGGTCCGCTGGGCTTCTTTGCCTATATGGGCATCCTGCTTTTGGCCTTGCTGGCCTATGGTCTGTGGCGATCCACCCGTCGCGCGGCGCCGATGACCGACGAGACCAGCACCTATATGACCATGTTCCCGACCGGTTCGCCGGTGGCAATGGATATGGCGCAAGAGGTCTGGGCAGACGAAGCCAACGAGGAGGAGGCGTCTCAGACCTGATCGCGGGCATCCCCCCAAACTCCCCGGACGTTTCGATCAGACCGCAAGCCAGGGGGCCGTTTTGGACTGTTCATCACCTGTATGGGGGGCAGGAGCGGGCGCGCCATACCTTTGGCCCGGATGTTCTGCATATCGCTCTAATCATCCGGGGGAGTTGTGCGGGTGCCCCCTGATCACAAGGTTTGACAGGCGGCTTGATCACGTAATCGGACGGTTTGTTGCAGTCTCACCGCAATAACGTTTCATGATGTTACCGGTCGGCGAAAAGATATTGCGCTAAGGTAAAGATTTTGTAACGATTTTCTTACGGGAACACGCGTGGAGGAGGACGCTATGTGTACGCCGAGTGAGATCGTCGACTTCTGGGTGAACGAGGTGGGACCAGCCGGGTGGTATCAGGGTTCGGAAGAGCTTGATCAGACCATTCGTGACCGGTTCGAGAAAGAGTGGGAAGCCGCACAGCTGGGCGCCTATGAAAGCTGGATGAAGGACGCGGAATGTGCGCTGGCCTATATCATCCTGATGGACCAGTTCCCCCGCAATATGTTTCGTGGCACCGCCAAAGCCTTTGCAACGGACCATCTGGCGCGCTCTGCCGCCAAGCGGGCCATCGACAAGGGGTGGGACAAGCGCATTGCCGAACCGCAGCGCCAGTTCTTTTATCTGCCCCTGATGCACAGCGAAAACCTGCCCGATCAGGACCGGTGCGTGCGCCTGATGCTGACCCGGATGGAAAAAGACGCCCGCGACAGCAACCTGCTTCATGCCCGTGTTCATCGCGAGGTGATCCGCCGCTTTGGTCGTTTTCCTTATCGCAATGACGCGCTGGAGCGCCCTTCAACCGATCCGGAAATGGCCTTTGTGGCTGCGGGGGGATATGGGGCCGTTCTGGACCAGCTGACCCCCTGAACCAAAAAACACCAGATTTATCAAGGCCGCGCCCGGTTGCGCGGCCTTTTTTATTTGCCGATCTTGGGAAATTTCGCCAGTCTTTCCTGAAAAGGCCGGTCATAAATCAATGGTATAATGCGTCTCGATTTTAACCTGACACGGGGGGGGCAGGCGAAACGTCGTAAGAGATATCAATGTGGTGGGCGTTTCGGACCACATGTGTCTCAACTGTATCTCGGGACGCTTTTGGTGGGAAACCGGCCTGAAATACGAGCGGTCTTCAATATCATTGATCCATTGAACAAAATAGTTTAATGCCAAACTATCTTAGAATTCCAGGAGGGATCCCATGTCTGCAAAAGCCTTTGATACCATCGTTGTCGGCGCCGGCCCCGGGGGCTATGTGGCCGCCATTCGCGCTGCCCAGTTGGGGCAGAACGTGGCGATCGTCGAACGAGAACATCTGGGCGGGATCTGCCTGAACTGGGGCTGCATTCCCACCAAGGCGCTGTTGCGCTCTGCCGAAGTGTTTCACCTGATGCACCGCGCCAAGGAATTTGGCCTGTCCGCAGGCAAGGTCGATTACGATCTGCCGGCCATCGTGAAACGCTCGCGTGGGGTGGCGAAACAGCTGTCCTCGGGCATTGGCCACCTGATGAAAAAGAACAAGGTCACCGTGGTGATGGGCGAGGCGACGATCCCCGCCAAGGGCAAGGTGTCGGTGAAAACCGACAAGGGCGTCGAAGAGCTGAGCGCGCCGAATATCATCCTCGCCACAGGCGCCCGCGCCCGCGAATTGCCGGGGCTGGAGGCCGATGGGGATCTGGTCTGGACCTATAAGCACGCGCTGAACCCGCCGCGGATGCCGAAAAAACTGCTGGTCATCGGATCCGGCGCCATCGGGATCGAATTTGCCAGCTTCTTCAACACTTTGGGTGCAGACACCACGGTGGTTGAAGTGATGGATCGCGTGCTTCCAGTGGAAGACGCCGAAATCTCGGCTTTCGCCAAGAAGTCGTTCGTCAAGCAGGGGCTGAAGATCATGGAAAAGGCCATGGTCAAGCAGCTTGATCGCGCCAAAGGCAAGGTCACCGCGCATATCGAAGTGGGTGGCAAGGTTGAGAAACAGGAATTTGACACGGTGATTTCGGCGGTCGGCATTGTCGGCAATGTCGAAGGGCTGGGCCTGGAAGAGCTTGGCGTGAAAATCGACCGCACCCATGTGGTGACGGACGCCCATTGCCGCACCGGTGTGGACGGGCTTTATGCCATTGGCGACATCGCCGGTGCGCCGTGGCTTGCCCACAAAGCCAGCCATGAAGGGGTAATGGTGGCCGAGCTAATCAACGGTCTGCACGCCCATCCGGTCAAACCCGAAAGCATCCCGGGCTGCACCTATTGCCACCCGCAGGTGGCGTCAGTTGGCCTGTCGGAAGCCAAGGCCAAAGAGCAGGGCTATGAGATCAAAGTGGGTCGCTTCCCCTTCATCGGGAACGGCAAAGCCATCGCCATGGGCGACGCCGAGGGCATGATCAAAACCGTGTTCGATGCCAAAACCGGCGAGCTGCTGGGCGCTCATATGGTTGGTCCGGAAGTGACGGAAATGATCCAGGGCTATGTGGTGGGCAAGACGCTTGAGACCACGGAAGAAGAGCTGATGCACACGGTCTTCCCGCACCCGACGATCAGTGAATCCATGCACGAGGCCGTGCTTGACGCCTATGACCGGGCGATCCACATCTGAGACAAGCTCCTGATGAGAAAGAAAAACCCGCGCTGATCCGGCGCGGGTTTTTTGTATCTCTAGGGCGCGTCCTGGGCGTTTAGCGAATAACTTCGCCGCCCGCCTGGTGCCAATGCCCAAGGCCGCCGATGTTATAAACCTCGCCATAACCCAGTTTTTTCAGGATCCGGATCCCCATCGCAGACCGCGCACCGGAGGCACAATAAAGCGCCACGGGTTTAGATGGGTCGATTTCCTTATTGAAATCCGGCCCCTTCGGGTCGCATTGAAACGGCATCACCGACAGCGGCACTACCACGGCCCCTTTGGCCTTGCCGGTCATCTGCACTTCGCCGTGATCGCGCACGTCAATCACCGTGATCTCGCCCGCTTTGGCTTTGCTGACCGCCTCTTGTGGTGCCATCTTTGCACCGCCCATCATGAACCCGAACATGTCTTGCCTCTTTCGATGTCTGTGTGTGGCATATAGAGCGGGCCGGGGGAGGGTCAATATCTTCCCTCAATAAATATTCGATAAATGGAATATGTTGTGGGGATTTCTTGCTGACTGTCAGGATGTTCCGACTATGTTCTCATTTTTCGATTGTCCCGCTGCGATGTTTGCCCTATCGGTTAAGGCAAGGTGAACAGGTCGGCGCGCCCGTGTGGTAAGGGCCGCCGCATTAGGGGGCAATATGGCCGAGCTCAAGGAAATCCAGGTGCGCGGGGCGCGCGAGCATAACCTCAAGTCGATTGACGTCGATATTCCGCGTGATGAACTGGTGGTGATCACCGGCCTGTCCGGGTCGGGGAAATCGTCTCTGGCCTTTGATACGATCTATGCGGAAGGGCAGCGGCGCTATGTCGAAAGCCTGTCGGCCTATGCGCGCCAATTCCTTGATATGATGGAAAAACCTGACGTGGATCACATTGCGGGGCTTAGTCCCGCGATTTCGATTGAGCAAAAGACCACCTCGAAGAACCCGCGCTCGACCGTGGGCACCGTGACCGAGATTTACGACTATCTACGCCTGCTTTTTGCCCGCGCGGGCACGCCTTATTCCCCCGCCACCGGCCTGCCGATTGAGGCGCAGCAGGTGCAGGATATGGTGGATCGGGTGATGGCGATGGAGGAGGGCACGCGCGCCTATCTTCTGGCCCCAATTGTGCGCGACCGGAAAGGCGAATATCGCAAGGAATTTCAAGAGCTTCAGAAGAAGGGGTTCCAGCGCGTCAAAGTGAATGGCGAGATGTACGAGCTGGACGCCCCGCCCACGCTCGACAAGAAGTTTCGCCACAATATCGATGTGGTGGTGGACCGGGTTGTGGTGCGCGAGGGGATGGAGCAGCGGCTCGCCGACAGTTTCCGCACCGCGCTCGATCTGGCTGACGGGATTGCTGTTCTGGAAACCGCGCCGCGCGAGGGGGAGCCCGAGAGCTTTACGTTTTCGGAAAACTTTGCCTGCCCGGAAAGCGGCTTCACCATTCCGGAAATCGAACCGCGGCTGTTTTCATTCAACGCGCCCTTTGGCGCCTGTCCGGTATGTGACGGGCTGGGCAAAGAGCTATTCTTTGACGAACGCCTTGTGGTGCCGGATGTGACGCTGCAGGTCTATGACGGCGCTCTGGCCCCCTGGCGCAAAGGGAAATCTCCCTACTTCCTGCAAACCATTGAGAGCATTGCCAAACATTACGAATTTGACAAAAGCACCCCGTGGAAAGATCTGCCCAAACATGTGCAGCAGGTGTTCCTTTATGGTTCAGGCGAGGACGAGATCAAATTCCGGTTTGATGAAGGCGGGCGGGTCTATGAGGTGACGCGGCCGTTCGAGGGCGTGATCCCCAATATGGAGCGTCGCTATCGCGAGACGGATTCGAACTGGGTGCGTGAAGAATTTGAACGCTACCAAAACAACCGTCCCTGCGGGGCGTGTGGCGGCTATCGTTTGCGCGACGAAGCACTGGCGGTAAAGATCGGCCCGCAGGAGGATCTGCATCACGTGGGGCAGGTGGTCGAAAAATCGATCCGCGAGGCGCTGGCCTGGATCGAAGATGTGCCCAACCATCTGAGTGCGCAAAAGAACGAGATCGCCCGCGCGATTGTGAAAGAGATCCGCGAGCGGCTGGGGTTCCTCAACAATGTGGGCCTGGAATACCTGTCCTTGTCGCGCAATTCCGGCACGCTGTCGGGGGGCGAAAGCCAGCGGATCCGGCTGGCCAGCCAGATCGGATCGGGCCTGACCGGGGTGCTTTACGTGCTGGATGAACCGTCGATTGGGCTGCATCAGCGCGACAATGGGCGGCTTTTGGAGACGCTCAAAAATCTGCGCGATCAGGGCAACACCGTGATCGTGGTCGAACATGATGAAGAGGCGATCCGCGAGGCGGATTACGTGCTGGATATCGGGCCGGGGGCCGGGGTGCATGGCGGCGAGATTATTGCGCGTGGCACGCCCAAGGACATTGCCGAAAATGAAAACTCCATTACCGGTCAATATCTTACCGGTGTGCGGGAGATTTCGGTGCCCAGCGAGCGACGCAAGGGGAATGGCAAGAAAATCACCGTGAAAAAGGCCACGGGGAACAATCTGAAAAAAGTGACGGCGGACTTCCCGCTGGGCCAGTTTGTCTGTGTGACCGGCGTGTCGGGCGGGGGGAAATCCACCCTGACCATCGAGACCCTGTTCAAAACCGCCTCGATGCGCCTGAACGGCGCGCGCCAGACACCGGCGCCTTGTGAGACCATCAAGGGGCTGGAGCATCTGGACAAGGTGATCGATATCGACCAACGCCCAATTGGGCGCACACCACGGTCAAACCCCGCCACCTATACCGGCGCGTTCACGCCGATCCGTGAGTGGTTCGCGGGCCTGCCGGAATCCAAAACCCGCGGCTACAAGCCCGGGCGGTTCAGCTTTAACGTCAAGGGCGGGCGGTGCGAGGCCTGTCAGGGCGACGGGGTGATCAAGATCGAAATGCACTTCCTGCCGGATGTCTATGTGCAATGCGAAACCTGTAAAGGCGCGCGGTATAATCGCGAAACGCTGGAAGTAACCTTCAAGGGCAAATCCATCGCGGATGTGCTGGATATGACGGTCGAGGACGCGCAGGAATTTTTCCAGGCGGTGCCGAGCATTCGCGAGAAAATGGATGCTCTGATGCGGGTTGGTCTTGGCTATATCAAGGTCGGTCAGCAGGCGACGACCCTGTCGGGCGGCGAGGCGCAGCGGGTGAAACTGTCGAAGGAACTCAGCAAACGCTCCACCGGTCGCACGCTTTATATTCTGGATGAACCCACCACTGGGCTGCATTTCGAGGATGTGCGTAAGTTGTTGGAAGTGCTGCATGAATTGGTCGATCAGGGCAATTCGGTTGTGGTGATTGAACACAATCTGGACGTGGTGAAAACGGCCGACCACATCATTGATATTGGCCCAGAAGGCGGCGATGGCGGTGGGATGATTGTCGCCAAGGGCACCCCGGAACAGGTGGCCAAAGTGGCCGAGAGCCATACCGGACGTTACCTGAAGGACATGTTGTGATGGCACAACCGGTTCTGGCTGTCCTGGCGATTGTGATCCGCGGCGGTGAGGTGCTGTTGGTTCGGCGCAAGAATGAACCGGATGCGGGGCTGTGGGGCTTTCCCGGCGGGCGGCTGGAATATGGCGAAACGCTACAGGAAGGCGCTTGCCGCGAGCTGTTGGAAGAGACCGGGGTTTCCGCCAAGGCCCATCGGTTTCTTGACCTGCAAGAGGTGATCAAGCCGCCTTTGCCGGGACAGGACCAGCCTGCGTTTCACTATGTGCTCGCAGGGATCCAATGCATCTATGAAGCAGGGGAGCCGGTGGCCGATGATGATGCGCTGGACGCGCGTTTTGTGCCCTTTGATACCGTATTTGACGCAGACCTTCCCCTGTGCGACCGCGTGGGAGAGTTGCTTTGCAAGGCTTTGAAATAAAAGGAAACCCGCCCAGATATCTCTGGGCGGGTTCCGCCTGTATGATCAGATTTCGGGTGGCGAGTTAGCCGTCGAAATCCACCTCTTCGACCAGTTTCAGCGCGGCGGGACGTTCTTTGGCCACTTCCATCAGGTTCAGGCTGTCGGCCTCAAAGCTGCCCCAGCTTTTCACCAGATCATCCGCTTCGGTGCCCGGTGCAATCGGGTATTCAAAGTTTTGGGCTGCATAGATTTCCTGCGCTTTCGGCGAGGACAGGAATTCCATCAGCTTGACCGCGTTGTCCTTGTTTGGCGCGTGTTTGGTCAGCGCCATGCCCGACAGATTCACATGGGTGCCGTGGCCTTCAAAGACCGGGAACACGACGTTCACGCTGTTTGCCCAGGCTTTTTGCTCTTCATCTGACAACATCTTGCCCATGTAATAGGTGTTGCCAATCGAGATATCGCATTCGCCGGCCCAGATCGCCTTGACCTGCGCTCGGTCGTTGCCTTGCGGTTTGCGGGCAAGGTTCGCTTTCACGCCTTCCAGCCAGGTTTTGGTGGCCTCGGGGCCGTGGTGTTTCAGGTGGGCGGCGACCAGCGCCAGTGTATAGGCGTGGGTGCCCGAACGGGTACAGATGCGGCCCTTCCATTTCGGATCCGCCAGATCTTCATAGGTGGTCACTTCGCCTTCTGCCACGCGATCTTTCGAGGCGTAAATAATACGCGCCCGCGAGGTCAGGCCAAACCACTGATCGTCCGGATCACGATATTCGGCGGGGATGTTGGCTTCCAGTGTGTCGGATTGCACCGGTTGTGTCAGGCCAGCTTCCACCACACCGTTCAGGCGCGAAATGTCCACGGTGAACACCAGGTCGGCCGGGCTGCGCGCGCCTTCGGCTTCCAGGCGTTCGATCATGCCCTTTTTCAGGAAGGCCACGTTGACATCAACGCCGGTTTCCTTGGTGAAGGCATCCATCAGCGGCTGGATCAGCTCGGGTTGACGGTAGGAATAGACATTCACCTCATCGGCCGACGCCATCACGGGCAGGGCGGTGGTCAGCGCAAGGGCTGCGGTCAGGGTGCGGGTGAGTTTCATGTGGCGACTCCTTGGAGCATCAATTTCGTTGCTCGCCTTAAACCCGACTAAAATAATAAGGTCAATACTCGATTAAAAAAATCGGGTAACTATTTCCTTTACTTGTTCAGCTTGTCCTGCGCCCGGATTTCATTCCAGTACCCGTCCATTTCCTCAAGCGACGCGTCTTCCGGTTTGCGGTCCTGTTCTGCAAGGCGTTGTTCGATATAGGAAAAGCGGCGTTCAAATTTGGCGTTGGCTTTGCGCAGGGCCTCTTCCGGTTCCACATCCAGGTGACGTGCCAGGTTGGCGATGACAAACAGAAGGTCGCCCATTTCATCGCGGATTTCGTCTTGGGAGAGCGTGTCTTTTGCCTCGACCAGTTCCCGCGCTTCTTCTTGGATCTTGTCCAGAACCTGTGTTGTTTCCGGCCAGTCAAACCCAACCCGCGCGGCGCGTTTCTGCAGCTTTACGGCGCGCAACAGAGCGGGCAAGCCGATGGCCACGCCATCCAACACGCCATGTTCCGCCTTGGCGGCGCGTTCGGCGGCTTTGATGGTTTCCCAATCGCGGGTCTGTTGTTCGGCCGATTTGTCACGGTTTTCGTCGCCAAACACATGCGGATGACGCGCCACCATCTTGTCCGACATGCCATCGGCCACGTCATCAAAACTGAACAGGCCTTTTTCTTCGGCCATCTGGGCGTGAAAGACAGATTGAAACAGCAAATCCCCCAATTCGCCCTTCAGCTCGTCCCAGGCTTCCCGCTCGATCGCGTCGGCCACCTCATAAGCTTCTTCGATCGTGTAGG
Source organism: Aliiroseovarius crassostreae (assembly GCF_049803815.1). Classification (GTDB taxonomy): domain Bacteria; phylum Pseudomonadota; class Alphaproteobacteria; order Rhodobacterales; family Rhodobacteraceae; genus Aliiroseovarius; species Aliiroseovarius crassostreae_A. The sequence continues at coordinate 687,945 of NZ_JBNAGI010000002.1, read as the reverse complement.
GGGCAATGGTGCTGAAATCCTGCTCGATGTCCCAAGGGCAACCTGATTGCGGATCGCGCAGCCGTCGCATGATCTCGCGCAACCGATCCATGCCACCATGCGGATCATGCACAATCTGGTCGGATGTTTTCGTCATTGCAATTGCCCTTCATTTCGGGAAAGCCTGCCTGCAGCAATCAGGAGGTTTCCATGCCCGTTCTCAACCGTATCGCCGATTTTGCCGAAGATATGAAGACCTGGCGGCGCTGGATCCACCAGCGCCCGGAGTTCGGGTTGGAGTGTCATGGGACCGCCGCCTTTGTGGTGGAGCGGTTGCGGGAATTTGGCGTGGACGAGATTCACGAGCAAATCGGGGTGTCCGGTGTGGTGGCGGTCATCAACGGGCAGGGGCCGGGGCCAACCATCGGGTTGCGCGCCGATATGGATGCGCTGCCGATGCAGGAAATGACCGGGCTGGACTATGCGTCGGAACATCCGGGGCTGATGCATGCCTGCGGGCATGACGGGCACACCACGATGCTGCTGGGTGCCGCACGCTACCTCGCCGAAACTCGCAACTTCACCGGTCGCGTGGCGTTGATCTTTCAGCCCGCCGAAGAGAATTTCGGCGGGGCCAAGTATATGTGCGACGACGGCATGATGGACCGGTTTGAGATCCGCGAAGTTTACGGGTTGCACAATCTGCCGGGGGAAGAGCTGGGCAGTTTCATCACCTCGCCCGGGCCGTTGATGGCCGCCGTCGATACGCTTCGGGTCAATGTCACCGGCGTTGGCGGGCACGGCGCGCATCCCGATGAATGCAAGGATCCGATCATGGCGCTGGTTTCCATGGCGCAGGCGCTGCAAAGCATTGTCAGCCGCAACCTGCCGCCAATGGAACAGCTGGTGATTTCGGTCACGCAGGTGCATGGCGGCACGGTCGACAATGTGATCCCGGAAACCGCTTGGCTGGAGGCCACCATCCGGTCCTTCACACCAGAGGTGCGCGACATGGCCGAAAAGCGCGTGCGCGAGGTGGTCGCGGGGCTGGCTGCGGCTTTCGATGTCTCGGCCGAGGTGATTTATGATCGCGGTTACCCGGCCACGGTGAACCATCCGGACCAGACCGAAATCGCGCTTGAGGTTGCGCGCGACCTGTCCGGTGAGGCGCGGGTAAATGGCAAGGGTGGCGTGTCGATGGGGGCCGAGGATTTCGCCTATATGCTCGAAGAACGGCCCGGGGCGTATTTGTTTCTGGGGCAGGGGAAGGGCCCCTATGTGCATCACCCGGAATATGATTTCAACGACGAGGCCGCGCCATATGGGGCGAGCTTCTTTGCCAAGCTGGTGGAGCGGCTGAACCCGGCGGTCTGACGCGTCTGCGCCTAAATATGATCAAATTACTGGCGTGGGTCCACAGAACGTGATAGCCACGTTCACACACAGGACGTGATGGGAGAATGTCATGGCATTGGAAGACGCCAGCAAACAGGTCGATACCGCGATCACGCGTGACGGGTTCAAGGGGTTGTCCTTTGAAAACACCTTCGGCGGGGTGACGTCGTTTCTGCGCCGCACCTATAGCAAAGACCTGCGCAATGTGGATATCGCCGTGACCGGTGTGCCCTTTGATCAGGCGGTCACCAACCGCCCCGGCACCCGCCTTGGCCCCCGTGCGATCCGCGAGGCATCGGCGCTGCAATCGCCTGATCCCGCCTATGGCTGGGGCTTTGATGTGCTCAGCGAGTTTGCTGTGGCGGATTACGGCGATCTGGCGTTTGACTACGCCCATATTGATCAGTTCCCCGCCACGTTAGAGGCGCATATCGCGGGCATTCTCGATCAGGATTGTGCCAGCCTGACCCTGGGGGGCGACCACTATATCACCTTCCCGATCCTGCGCGCTTATGCCAAGAAATACGGGCCGCTCAGCCTGTTGCAGTTTGACGCCCACACCGACACCTGGCCCGATGATGACCTGACCCGCGTGGATCATGGCACCATGTTCTACAAGGCGGTGAAGGAGGGGATTGTCGACCCGGCGCGCTCGGTTCAGGTGGGCATTCGCACCACCAATGACGACACGCTGGGCGTCAATATCATTGATGCGCGTGAGGTGCATGAAAGTGGGCCGCAGGCGGTGGCGCAGAAGATCAAAACGATCCTTGGCGACCACCAGACCTATCTGACCTTCGACATTGACGCGCTGGACCCGGCCTTTGCGCCGGGCACCGGTACGCCGGTCTGGGGCGGGCTGACCTCGGCGCAGGCGGCGATCATTCTGCGTGACATTGCTGGTGTCAATCTGGTCGGCGGCGATATCGTCGAAGTCTCGCCCCCGTTTGACACCACCGGCGCCACCGCCATTGCCGGTGCCCATGTGGCGATGGAGATCCTGAACCTGTGGGCTTACACGCGCCGATAAGAGAATATGATCATATAGCCTGAGGGCCATTCTATGGGGTGGTCTTCACGTTCTGGTGCTTGCCGTCCGGGAAGCCTCGTCTTTGATGAAACATCATGTTAGGGGCTGCGCGACAGAAATGAGGCGCAAGCAGGCCTAGGCAAGGATCTTTCGGTATGAACACTCTGATTTGGGCGGTTGGCGCCCTTTTGGCATTGGTGCTTGTGCTGGCAAGCACGCTTGCGGTCTATGCGCGGGTGAAGCCCCTGCCCACGGATCGTTTGCACGATCACCCCGGCCCGCAAGAGCGTGGCACGCACATGATGGAAGGTGGGGTGAAATACGTGCTCCCGCTTGGACAATTGCCGGAAAATGGCGTGGAGCGATTGCTGGAGATCGCGCGCAGCACCCCCCGGACCACCGAAATTCCGACGTCGTCGGGATACACGTTCGTCACGCGGTCAAAGCTCTTCGGCTTTCCTGATATCATCCGCATCTGGCAGGCGGATGGCCACCTGCATATCCATTCCCATCTGGTGATTGGGCGATCAGATCTTGGGGTCAACGGCGCCCGGATCGAAGGCTGGATCAAACAACTGTTCGACGAGACCGGAGGTCACGCAGGCGCGGCCCGTGTCGCGCCAGATCGGGACATTCAGGCTCATGTCGCATAGGGCCATGAAGGCGCGCCCGTTGACGAACAGACAGATCTCTTGCCCCAGATCCACCCGGCTGCCCTGCGTATCCGTGCAATAGCAGTCAATCACCTTGCCACCCGGCGATATCACATCCGCCGGGGCCACCGGAGCGGTCACAAGCGCCGCAACCAATGCCAGAATTGCTGAAGTCTTGTGCATGGAAAAAGACTAACACGGATCCACCTCTTGACCAAATCCGCGCAATAGGACAGACCGAAGCGCATGGTTCCTATGGAAAAACTTATCGCGATCACCGAGCGGTTCGAGTATCTCGAAGCACGGATGTCCCAAGGCCTGTCGGGTGATGAAATCGCCGCGGTGGGCAGGGAATATGCCGAGCTGAAACCGGTGGTGGACGAAATCGCAGCCTATCAACAGCTTCTGGCCGATATCGAAGAGGCTGAGCTGATGATGGATGACCCGGATATGCGGGCATTGGCGGAAGAGGAGCTTCCGACGCTGAAGGCCCGTCTGCCCGAGGCGGAACAGGGTATGCGGCTGGCGCTTTTGCCCAAGGATGCCGCCGACAGCCGCCCCGCGATGATCGAAATCCGCCCCGGCACCGGTGGGGACGAGGCCGCGCTGTTTGCTGGGGATCTGTTACGGATGTATCAGCGATACGCCGAGGCGAAGGGCTGGAAATTCGAGATTATGGAGCAGACCCTGTCGGAACTGGGGGGCGTCAAAGAGGTGACCGCCCATGTGAAGGGGGACGGGGTGTTTGCGCGGCTGAAATATGAAAGCGGCGTGCATCGGGTGCAACGCGTGCCGGAAACCGAAAGCGGTGGGCGCATTCACACCTCGGCGGCCACTGTGGCCGTGCTGCCCGAAGCGGAAGACGTGGACATCCAGATTGACGCCAACGACCTGCGGATCGACACGATGCGATCCTCGGGCGCGGGGGGGCAGCACGTGAACACCACCGATTCCGCCGTGCGGATCACGCACATCCCTTCGGGCATCGTGGTGACCAGTTCCGAGAAATCCCAACACCGCAACCGCGAGATCGCGATGCAGGTGCTGAAAACGCGATTGTATGATCTGGAACGGCAGCGGATCGACAGTGAACGCTCTGCCGATCGGAAATCGCAGGTCGGGTCGGGGGACCGGTCGGAACGCATCCGCACCTATAATTTCCCGCAAGGGCGCATGACGGATCACCGGATCAACCTGACGCTTTACAAGCTGGATCAGATCGTGAACGGCGATCTGGACGAGGTGATTGATGCGTTGATTGCCGAGGCACAGGCCGCGCAGCTGGCCGAGATGGACACATGATCCCGCCAATTGTTACGGCGCAGATCCTGTTGGGTCAGGCCACGCGGCGTTTGAGCGAGGCGGGGATTGAAGGCGCCGGAAAGGATGCGCGCGCCTTGCTGGCCCATGTGCTGGGGGTGGACCGTGGGCGGCTGACGCTGATCCTGCCTGACCCGGTGACGCCTGACCAGAACAGGGCGTTTGACCGGGCCATCGAGGCCCGGATCACCCGCCAGCCCGTCGCGCAAATCATCGGCAAGCGCCTGTTTTACGGGCGGGACTTCATTGTGACCGGCGACGTGCTGGATCCGCGCCCGGAAACGGAAGACCTAGTGGCCGCGGCGCTTTCGGCCCCGTTTGAAACCGTGTTGGATCTGGGCACGGGATCGGGCTGCATCCTGTTGACGCTGCTTGCCGAACGCACCCGCGCGACGGGGCAGGGGGTGGACCTTTCCCAAGGCGCATTGGGGATTGCGAATCAGAACGCTCAGGCCCTGAATGTGGCAGACCGCGCCACGTTTCATGAGGGCAGTTGGTTTGAACCGATTGCGGGACGGTTTGATCTGATCGTGTCCAACCCGCCCTATATTACGGCGGATGAAATGCCGGGGCTGTCGCCAGACGTGTTGGACTGGGAGCCGCACATGGCGCTCACACCCGGGGGGGATGGGCTTGCTGCGTACCGAGAGATTGCGGCCAGATCCCCTGCACATCTGACCCCGGGCGGGCGTGTGATGGTGGAAATCGGACCCACACAAGGGCAGACCGTTTCCGAGATATTTGCACAAGCCGGGCTGCAGCAGATCGAAATCCGCCGCGATTTTGATGGGCGGGACCGGGTGGTCTGTGCAAGTCTGCCTTGACCGGAGCGGTCGGCTTGCGAAAAATTTGGCACGCTGAAAGCTGCCAAGGCAGATGAAAAGCGGCAAAAAATCGCGAAATTCCATGCCAAACGGGCAGTTTAGGCTTGTTTACCCTGCTCGCGATGGTTACGAAAGAGAGGTCGGTAGCGCAGTCCGTTGGGACGCCGCCGCACCTAAGCCCCAAAATCGGATCCGAGTGGCGCGCCAGCGTATCGACCGAACAAACATCAGGGCACACATCAGGCCAGATTGGCCGATAGCATATGCCAAGGCTGGAAATAAAAGCTTATGAGATCTTCTAAGTCCCGTTCGCGCAATAAGTCGAACCGCAACCGGAACAATCCGGGCAATATTATTAACCGTGTCTTTGACAGCTCGGGGCCTGAGGGCAAAGTGCGTGGAACGCCGCAACAGATCATCGACAAATACAGCCAGCTGGCGCGCGATGCTTTCCTGTCCAATGACCGGGTGGCGGGGGAAAATTTTCAGCAGCATGCCGAGCATTACACGCGCCTGTTGGCCGAGGCACAGCGCGAAGTGGAAAACCGTCGCCAGCAGGCGGATCAGCAAAACCGGGATCGCCAGCAGCGTGAAAAGGAAGTGCGCGAGCGCAAGGCCGAAGCCACCGAGGCGGATGTGCCTGCGGATGTGGCGATGGAAGGGGCTGAGCAGCCCGATCTGATCGATAGTTCGGCGGATAGCGGACTGGTGGAAACGCCGGAAAGCAAGCCGAAGAAAGCGCCAGCCAAACCGCGCCGCCCGCGCAAACCGGCCAAACCGAAAGCGGATGCCAAACAGGATGGGGCAGAAGACCAGCCCCCCCCCGAGGCACCGGATGCGCCCGAAGCGGCCGAGTGATCAACCGGCTGTTCCTGTTTGCCATCGTGAATTGATTGAAAACGCCCACCGCATGGTTGGGCGTTTTTTGTATGCGCTTCATTCCGTGCCCGGATGAACGGCAAGCCATTGCCATTGCATAATGCAAAAGAAAACCCGGCGCGGGGGCCGGGTTGTCGGGTGTGCATTTATGGGAAGGGCTCAGTCGGTGCCGCGATAGGGCTGAACATATTGCAGCGCCATATCCCAAGGGAAGAAAATCCAGGTGTCCTGGCTGACTTCGGTGATAAACGTGTCCACCTGCGGGCGGCCTTTCGGCTTGGCATAAACCGTGGCAAAATGCGCATTCGGATACAGTTCGCGCACCAGTTCCAGGGTTTTTCCGCTGTCCACCAGATCGTCGATGATCAGGACACCGGTCCCATCGCCCATCAGGTCCTGGTTGGGCGATTTGAGCACCTCGGCCTCGCGTCGTTGGTCGGCCTTGCCGCCCCCGGAATGATACGATTTCACGCTGATCGTATCCACGGTGCGAATATCCAGCTCGCGGCTGACAATCATCGCAGGGGCCATGCCACCACGGGTGATGGCGACAACAGCGCGCCAGGCCCCATCATCCGGGCCTTGCCCGTCAAGACGCCAGGCCAGGGCCCGGCTGTCGCGGTGGATCTGATCCCAGCTGATGTGAAAGCCTTTTTCGTGGGGCAGACGATGATCGCTCATGTTCCCGACCTCGCTTACTTGCGACCGGTGGAGACGTCGATATCCGGCGCATCCACGGCTTTCATACCAACAACGTGATAGCCGGCATCCACATGGTGGGTTTCGCCGGTGACACCGCTGCCAAGATCCGACAGCAGGTAAAGCGCGGAATTGCCCACGTCCTGAATGGTCACATTGCGGCGCAGGGGCGAGTTCAGTTCATTCCATTTCAGGATGTAACGGAAATCGCCGATGCCGGATGCAGCCAGGGTTTTGATCGGACCGGCGGAGATGGAGTTCACGCGGATATTGTCCTTGCCCAGGTCTTCGGCCATGTAGCGCACCGATGCTTCCAGCGCTGCCTTGGCCACGCCCATCACATTATAATGCGGCATCACCTGTTCGGCGCCATAATAAGTCAGCGTCAGCATCGATCCCCCGTCGGGCATCATCGCAGCGGCGCGCTTGGCCACGGCGGTAAAGCTGTAGACCGAGATGTCCATGGTCAGGCGGAAGTTTTCCGGGCTGGTGTCGATATAGCGGCCGCGCAGCTCGGTTTTGTCTGAAAAACCAATGGCATGCACGATGAAATCAAGCTTGCCCCATTTCGCTTCAAGGGTTGAAAACAATGCGTCAATCGACGCCTGGTCAGACACGTCACAGGGTTCAACAATGTCGGACCCCAACTGTTCTGCCAAGGGTGCCACGCGTTTCTTCAGCGCATCCCCCTGATAGGAAAAGGCGAGTTCTGCCCCTTGGTCGGCACAGGCTTTGGCAATCCCCCATGCAATGGATTTGTCATTTGCAAGCCCCATAATCAGGCCGCGTTTGCCATTCATCAAACCGGTCGACATTCTCTGTTCCCCGTCCCACAATTCTGGTTTAAGCCCGTTTAGGCGATTGCCCATATTACTGCAAGCCTGAGCTGAAATGCCAGATGCAATAGGCAAGCAAATGCACTTTATATCCGGTGGATCCGGGAGATGAGACAGGGAAGGTACAGCATATGTCCGAACGCAGCGGGATTTTTGCCGGTGAAAACCCTTTTGACCTGGCGCGGACCTGGTTGGCCGAAGCAGAAGCCGCAGAACCCAACGATCCCAATGCCATTGCCCTCTCGACGGTGGATGCCGATGGCATGCCCAACACGCGCATGGTTTTGCTTAAAGAGATCGAAGAAGACGGGTTCGTCTTTTACACCAATTACGGATCCGTCAAAGCGCAGGAAATCGACGCCACCGGCAAGGCGTCTTTCGTGATGCACTGGAAATCCCTTCGCCGGCAGATCCGGGTGCGCGGCACGGTGACCCGCGAAGAGGGGCCGCAGGCCGATGCCTATTACAATTCCCGCTCTTTAAAAAGCCGCCTCGGCGCCTGGGCCTCTCATCAAAGCCAACCCCTGGCCTCGCGTGCGGCCCTGATGGCCGAAGTGGCAAAAGTGACCGCCAGTCACGGTCCCATGCCCAAACGCCCGCCGTTTTGGGGGGGGTACAGAATAACCCCTACGGAAATCGAGTTCTGGGCCGATGGACCCTTCCGGTTGCACGACCGGTTTCGCTGGATTCGCAAAGCGGGTAAAAATGGCTGGGAAGTCACGCGACTCAATCCATAAGATTAATGGAATTTAACCCTTGTTTGCGTGGGTTTACCGTTCAAAACCTGTCTAAAAGGACAGGTAGTTTTGGCTTGCGGGGGCATTCCAGATGTTTCACAACTATAAACGGGGATGTGAACTTTTAGGGTGACCAGATGACGCAAGAGTCTGAGGCGCAGGGTACTGTTGTGCTGCGCGGACATGTAAAATGGTTTGATCCTGCCAAAGGATTTGGTTTCGTGATTTCCGAGGAAGGCGGCGCGGACATTCTGCTGCATGCCAATGTGCTTCGAAATTTTGGCCAGAGCTCGGTTGCCGATGGGGCGGGGATCGAGATCGAGGTGCAAGACACACAGCGCGGCCGGCAGGCGGTCGAAGTGCGGTCTATCACACCACCAGATACTCCGCTGGCCGCGGGTCTGACCGAGGAACAGGTCAGTGATGTCGACCTTGAAAACGCCGGTCCAATTGTGCCCGCGCGCGTGAAGTGGTTTGACAAGGGCAAAGGGTTTGGCTTTGCCAACATCTTTGGGTCTGATGAAGACGTCTTCATTCATGTCGAAGTGCTGCGCCGCTCGGGCCTTGCCGACCTGCAGCCTGGCGAGGCGATATGTCTGCGCACTGTCCAGGGCAAGCGGGGCAAGCTGGCGCTTGTTGTTTCGGCCTGGGATGCGGCCGTGCACGGAACCGATTGATCTTTTCCTCAGTCCGTTATGGAATTGGGCCGTTATGGAATCGGGCCGGTATGGAATCGGGAAAACAGCCTTTGGATCGAACAGATGCGCCGTGCACGGGTATTGATTTTTCTAGGACTGTTGATTGCTCTGGCCGTGTCTGGCCCGGGCAATCTGTTTGCTCAGTGCCAGGAAGATCGTGTTGATCTGCGTGGTCCCTGGGGGCAGGCGGGGTTCACCGTTGAGGTTGCTGTGACCAACCGGGAGCGGGCCAAGGGGTTGATGCACCGGACAAATCTGCCGTTGGGGCATGGGATGTTGTTTGTCTATCCGTTTGCCCACCAGCCCGCGTTCTGGATGAAGAACACCCTGATCCCGCTTGATATCATCTTTCTGTCAACGGATGGACGCGTGACCCATATTCATGAAAATGCCCAGCCCGGGGACCTGACGCCAAGGAGCGGCGGCAAGACTGTTCGCTATGTTCTGGAGATCAACGGAGGGCTGGCGCGACAGATCGGAATTACCCCAGGGTCCGAACTTCGCTCGCCTTTTGTGAAGCAGCGCGTAGCCGCCTGGCCCTGTGATACGGCCGTCGACCAATAACCCTCAAAGAAATCTCATCAGCGGTGAAATTTGGGCTTTCCTCGTCGGAAAGAGCAGGGTATCAGTCGGCCTCAGTCGGGGCGTAGCGCAGCCTGGTAGCGCGACGGTTTTGGGTACCGTAGGTCGCAAGTTCGAATCTTGCCGTCCCGACCACTTTCCAAAAGATGACGCGCCGAGCTCTGGCCTCGTGGCAGATCAATAGATCAGCCTTCGCGCGCCGACCTACCCACAAGATATAGATTCTATGCGCAGCGCATTGGGGGCCGGTGGGGCCAGATACTCGTGCATTTTGCAAGCAAGCCGCGCCCGACGTGTTGTTCCGGCACCAATCTCTCTTTCATACACAGGTTTTTCCACAGGGGCGCGCGGCGCAAGTTGCTGCAGAGCGGCATTCATCTTGTATATGAACCCCTTGGGCTAAGGGTGCCGAGACACTAGGAAAATAAGGCTACACGCAAGGGTTGTGCTGTGCGGGAATCAAATGGTTAACCACCCCCCGCAAAATCAGCCTTTTGGGTCAATGGAAAAGAGTTGTGGATAGGTCTTAAAATTTCGTTGACCAATTGTGGGTGCATACGCCACTTTGTGGGGGCCGATCACATGGCCACAAGATATAGTGGCAGTTGAGGCGCAGGACAAAACCGCACTTTGCATAGCCTGACAAGGGCAATCCCGGGCAACATTTGGTTGCGGCAACCGGGCAAGGCGCCTCTGTGCCACATGAAAATCGTGACGACGCAGGATTGGGACAGGCCGGGCAGGCGCTCGGCACATTTAGACGAGGACAACAGGGCACAATGAAGATTGAGCGCAAATTCACGACCGCCGGGACCGGAGCTTATGCAGATCTGGATTTCACCACCACCTCGTCTGAAATTCGCAATCCTGACGGCACCGTGGTGTTCAAACTCGACGAATGTGAAGTGCCCGGCAGCTGGAGCCAGGTTGCCTCGGATGTGATTGCGCAGAAATACTTCCGCAAGGCTGGAGTCCCAGCTGTCCTTAAAAGGGTCAAAGAAAAGGGCGTGCCCGAGTTTCTGTGGCGCTCGGTGCCTGATGAGGCGGCGCTGGCGGACCTGCCGGAAGACGAACAGTTCGGCGGCGAAACTTCGGCCAAACAGGTGTTTGACCGCCTGGCCGGTGCCTGGGCCTATTGGGGCTGGAAGGGCGGCTATTTCACGAGTGAGGAAGACGCCAGCGCCTATTACGACGAAATGCGCCACATGCTGGCCAGCCAACGCGCCGCCCCCAACAGCCCACAATGGTTCAACACCGGGCTGCATTGGGCCTATGGTATCGACGGACCCAGCCAGGGCCACCACTATGTCGATCACAAAACCGGTGAACTGACCCGCTCGGCCAGCGCCTATGAACACCCGCAACCGCACGCCTGTTTCATCCAGTCGGTCGGTGACGATCTGGTCGGGGATGGCGGCATTATGGATCTTTGGGTGCGCGAGGCGCGTCTGTTTAAATATGGTTCCGGCACCGGCACCAACTTTTCCTCGCTGCGGGCCGAAAACGAAAGCCTGTCGGGCGGCGGCAAATCCTCGGGGCTAATGGGGTTCCTGAAAATCGGCGACCGCGCGGCGGGTGCGATCAAATCCGGCGGCACCACGCGGCGCGCGGCCAAGATGGTGATCGTCGACGCCGACCACCCGGATATTGAGGAATACATCAACTGGAAGGTCAAGGAAGAGCAGAAGGTGGCCTCGCTGGTCGCGGGCTCGAAGATGCACGAGGCGCATCTGAACGACATTTTCGCCGCGATCCGCGCCTGGGACGGGGCCGAGGAAGACGCCTATGATCCGAAGGTCAACGAAAGCCTGAAAGGCGCGGTGCGGGCTGCGAAAAAGGTCGCGATCCCGGAAGCTTACGTGAAGCGCGTACTCGATTACGCCAAACAGGGTTTTGCTGCGATCGAGTTTCCGACCTATGACACTGATTGGGACAGCGAGGCCTACGCCACCGTGTCCGGTCAAAACTCCAACAACTCGGTCCGGGTGACGGATGCCTTCCTGAAGGCGGTGGAAAATGATGCGGATTGGGAGCTGATCCGCCGCACCGACGGGTCGGTCGCCAAGACCATTTCCGCCCGTGATCTGTGGGACCAGATCGGCCACGCCGCGTGGGCCTGTGCCGATCCCGGCATCCAGTATCACGACACGGTCAATGCCTGGCACACCTGCCCGGAAGATGGCGCCATTCGCGGGTCGAACCCGTGTTCCGAATATATGTTCCTTGATGACACGGCCTGTAACCTCGCGTCGATGAACCTGCTGACCTTCCTGAAAGATGGCGTGTTCCAGGCCGAAGACTACATGCACGCGACCCGCCTGTGGACCGTGACGCTGGAAATCTCGGTGATGATGGCGCAGTTCCCGTCGAAGGAAATTGCCCAACTGTCGTATGACTTCCGCACGCTGGGTCTGGGCTATGCCAATATCGGCGGTCTGTTGATGAACATGGGCTTTAGCTACGATTCGGATGAGGGGCGGGCGCTCTGTGGTGCGTTGACCGCGATCATGACCGGCGTGGCCTATGCAACGTCGGCCGAGATGGCGGGTGAGCTGGGGGCCTTTGCGGGCTTTAAACGCAACCGTGAACATATGCTGAAAGTGATCCGCAACCACCGTACCGCGGCCTATGGCGCATCAGAGGGTTATGAGAAACTGGACGTGAAACCGGTGGCCTTGGACCACGCCAATTGCCCGGATCCCAAGCTGGTGGATCTGGCAATGGGCGCCTGGGACGAGGCGTTGCTGCTGGGTGAGAAAAACGGCTATCGCAACGCGCAGGTTTCGGTGATTGCGCCCACCGGCACCATCGGTCTGGTGATGGATTGCGACACCACCGGGATCGAACCCGATTTTGCGCTGGTGAAGTTCAAGAAACTGGCGGGCGGCGGCTATTTCAAGATCATCAACCGCTCGGTCCCGGCCGCGCTAGAAAAACTGGGCTATAGCTCGGCGCAGATCGAAGAGATTGTCAGCTATGCGGTGGGCCACGGCACCATTGGCAACTGCCCAGGCATCAATCACACCACGCTGATTGGTCACGGCTTTGGCCAGAACGAGATCCAGAAGATCGAAGAGGCGCTGCCCTCGGCCTTCGACATCCGCTTTGTGTTCAACCAATGGACCCTGGGCGAGGAGTTCTGCACCAATGTGCTGGGCATTCCGGCGGAAAAGCTGAATGATCCCGAATTCAGCCTGCTGTCGCATCTGGGCTTCACGCGTCAGGATATTGACGCGGCCAATGATCATGTCTGCGGAACGATGACCCTGGAGGGCGCGCCGTTCCTGAAAGAAGAGCATTGCGGCATCTTTGATTGCGCCAACCCTTGTGGCAAAAAAGGCAAGCGTTTCCTGAGTGTTGACAGCCATATCCACATGATGGCCGCGGCGCAGTCGTTCATTTCGGGCGCGATCTCCAAAACGATCAACATGCCGAATGACGCCACGATCGAGGATTGTCAGAAGGCTTATGAACTGAGTTGGTCCTTGGGCATCAAGGCCAATGCGCTTTATCGCGACGGCTCGAAACTCAGCCAACCGCTGGCGGCCTCGTTGGTGGAAGATGACGAAGACGCGGAAGAGCTGCTCGCCAGTGGCACCCCGCAGGAAAAAGCAGCGGTTCTGGCCGAAAAGATCATCGAGAAAGTGGTGATCAAAGAGGTGGCACGCGGCCGTGAAAAACTGCCGGAGCGCCGCAAGGGCTATACCCAGAAGGCGATTGTCGGCGGGCACAAAGTCTATCTGCGCACCGGCGAATATGAAGACGGCAATCTGGGCGAGATTTTCATCGACATGCACAAGGAAGGCGCGGGGTTCCGCGCGATGATGAACAATTTCGCCATCGCCGTATCGGTGGGCCTGCAATATGGCGTGCCGCTGGAAGAGTTTGTCGACGCCTTCACTTTTACCAAGTTCGAACCGGCGGGGATGGTGCAGGGCAATGACTCGATCAAGAACGCGACGTCGATCCTGGATTACATATTCCGTGAACTGGCCGTGTCATACCTGGATCGCACCGATCTGGCCCATGTGAAACCGTCGGGCGCCAGTTTTGACGATCTGGGGCGTGGGCAGGAGGAAGGTGTCTCGAATGTGCAGGAACCTTCTGAAACTGCTGCCACCAAGTCGTTGGAAGTGCTGAAACAAATCAGCTCAACCGGGTATCTGCGCAAACGCCTGCCGCAAGAGCTGGTGGTGCTGCAGGGCGGGCAGGGGGACACCGCGCTGACCGGCACCGATCCGGTGGCAGCGCTTGAAACCCTGGTGCCAGAAACCGCAACCGCCACGGTGACCGTGACGGAAACGGCCAGCGCCACGGGCACAGTGACCACGATGGACGAACGCACCAAGGCCAAGATGCAGGGCTATGAGGGCGACCCGTGCGGCGAATGCGGAAACTACACGCTGGTGCGCAATGGCACCTGCATGAAATGCAACACCTGCGGGGGCACTTCGGGTTGTAGCTGATCAGGTTTGCGGGTCTTGCTTTCTGTCCCAAGGGGCGAGGGTCGCAATTGGATAGGGTGGGCGGTTGTCCCCCCATCCTCACACGGGGCGGGTGCGCTCGCCCTGGACGCGGATAAGGCCGCAGGCAATAAATCGACGGGCAGTGAACGACGAGCCTTATAAGCGAAACTGGGCGCCTTCGGGCGCCCATTCTTTTTGGGTTTGGAGGGTCGCGAGAGAGAGACGAATTGCCCGATTGCGCCGGAGCCTGTTGCAAGATTGCCCTAACGTTACCGTGCTTGAGATATGTCAATGCAACACGACCATTTCCCGTATAAGATGAAACTGCGAGCAGGAAAATGACGCTGATTGGCGTCAAGTTGTAAGGCGATGACGCCAAGTTCTCGTGTCGTCATGCCATTTCGGCACTGGCAGGCCGATACACCTGTGAATAGAATTCTTCTCGCAAGAATGGAGCAGACCATGAATGGTATTGTGCTTTGGTACAAGTGTGACAAGAAAACAGGACTTGTCTGGTGCGAAGATCAAGGGCCGCTGGCCTGTATCACCTCAAGCTCAGAGCTGGGGGATGGGATGGGCGTGTTGGAGGCAGGCGATCAGATTGTATTCGAAAGTGATGAGCTGGACGGCATGCGCGTTGTAAAGCGGCTTGTCAGCCTGCGTCGCAGTGCTGGATCTCTTGATGTGCAGGCGTTGCTCAGCGCGGAAGCGGCGCGGGTTAGGGGCTGTGAGGATGTGAAGGACCCGGTGGCCCAAAATGGCGGGCATCTGCGCGTCGTCGCGTGATCCTATGTGCCCGGCGCCAGGCGAGGGGCCAAACCAACCGTCCGGCCTGAGGTGAAACCGAAACGCGGTCAGAGATATCAGTGTGCTGGGCGTTTCGGAATAAACATGTGTCTCAAGCTTTCCGCCAAACGCTTTCGCGGATGGTCGGTGTTCGTTCGCGATGAAATTCACCAGGCACGCACCCGCAATGTTGGGCGCGGTGGGCGACCCCGTTGTCAGGGTCGCCAAAGACCGAAGAGCGAGCCGCGTTCATTCGCAGTCACGCGACCCACTCTAACCTCTTGATGTCGCATGTCCGAGGAGCGCAAAACCGGCACCCACTTTTGCGCGACATGCTCTAGCTTTCGCCACGCGACAGGGCGGCCACGCCGGTGCGGGCAATTTCGGTCAATCCCAGCGGGCGCATCAGTTCGGCAAAGGCGTCGATCTTTTCCGTGGTGCCGGTGATCTCGAACACAAAGCTGTCCAGCGTGCTGTCGACTGCATTGGCGCGGAAAATATCGGCCAGTCGCAGGGCTTCGACCCGCTTTTCGCCAGCCCCGACCACTTTCAAAAGTGCCAATTCCCGTTCCACCGACGGACCTTCGACCGTCAGGTCATGCACCTCGTGAACCGGGACAATCCGGCCCAGTTGCGCTTTGATCTGTTCGATCACGGCCGGGGTGCCGGTGGTGACGATGGTGATGCGCGACAGATGCCCCTTGTGGTCCACCTCAGCCACGGTCAGGCTTTCGATATTGTACCCCCGCCCGGCAAACAGGCCGATCACACGGGCCAGAACGCCGGCTTCGTTGTCGACCAGACAGGCCAGGGTGTGGCGTTCGATCAGGTCCGAATGCGGATCGCGCAGGTCATAGGCCGATTTGCGGGATGACCCTTTTTTGATTTTCAATGCAGACATATCCCAGCCTCCTTACACCAGGGTTGCGCCGGCTGCGCCGATCACACCCTGCGTTTCCGCTTCGCCCATCAACATGTCATTGTGGGGGGCCCCCGACGGGATCATCGGGAAGCAGTTTGCGTGTTTTTCCACCAGAACATCCAGAATAAACGGCCCGTCATAATCGAGCATTTCCTGAATGGCGTCATCCAGCTCTGCCGGGTCAGACACCTGACGGCCCTTGCAGCCAAAAGCCTCCGCCAGCTTGACAAAATCCGGCAGGCTTTCCGACCAGCTGTGGCTGTAACGCTCGCCATGCAGCAGTTCCTGCCACTGGCGCACCATGCCCAGACGTTCATTGTTCAGGATGAACTGTTTGATCGGCAGGCGGAACTGCACCGCGGTGCCCATTTCCTGCATGTTCATCAACCAGGACGCGTCGCCCGCCACGTTGATCACCAGGCTGTCCGGATGCGCCACTTGGGCGCCCACGGTGGCAGGCAGGCCGTAGCCCATCGTGCCCAGACCACCCGAGGTCAGCCAGCGGTTCGGGTCTTCAAACCCCAGGAACTGTGCGGCCCACATCTGGTGCTGCCCCACTTCGGTGGCCACATAACGGTCCTTGTCCTTGGTCAGCGCCTCAAGCCGTTCCAGCGCAAATTGCGGCTGGATGATATCCGTGGTGTTGGTGTAGCTCAGGCATTTGCGGGCACGCCATTCATTGATCTGCTCCCACCAGTTCGACACCCCTTCGGTATTGGTTTTGCGTCCACGCGCTTTCCAGACTTTCAGAATGTCTTCAAGCACATGGCCCACATCGCCAATGATCGGCAGATCCACATGAATCACCTTGTTGATCGAGCTGGGGTCAATGTCCACATGGGCCTTTTTCGACTTTGGCGAAAACGCATCCACCCGTCCGGTGATCCGGTCGTCGAACCGCGCGCCGATATTGATCATCAGGTCGCAATCATGCATCGCCATATTGGCTTCATAAAGCCCGTGCATGCCCAGCATCCCAACCCATTTCTCGCCCGATGCCGGATAGGCGCCCAAACCCATCAGGGTTGAGGTGATCGGAAACCCGGTGGCCTCCACCAGTTCGCGCAGCAATTGGCACGCTGCCTTGCCCGAGTTGATCACGCCGCCGCCGGTATAGAAAATCGGGCGTTTGGCCGTTTCCATCAACGCCACCAGTTCGGTGATCGCATCGATGTCGCCGCGCATCTGCGGTTGGTAATGGTTGATCTCGGTCTTGGCCGGCGCCGTATAGGTGCCGGTGGCAAACTGCACGTCTTTCGGAATGTCGATCAGGGTCGGTCCCGGGCGGCCGGATTTGGCCACGTGGAACGCCTGATGGATGGTTTCCGCCAGCTTATCGGTCTCTTTTACCAGCCAGTTGTGCTTGGTGCAGGGACGGGTGATGCCCACGGTGTCGGCTTCCTGGAACCCGTCAGTGCCAATCATGAAGGTCGGCACCTGTCCGGTCAGCACCACCAGAGGAATTGAATCCAAAAGCGCATCGGTCAGCCCGGTCACCGCATTGGTGGCCCCAGGCCCCGACGTCACCAGCACAACGCCCGGCTTTCCGGTCGAGCGGGCATAGCCCTCGGCCGCATGCACCGCGCCTTGCTCGTGGCGCACCAGAATGTGACGAATGTCGTTTTGCTGGAAAATCTCGTCATAAATCGGTAGGACGGCCCCCCCCGGATAGCCGAATACCGTGTCCACACCCTGATCCTTCAGGGCTTGAACCACCATTTTCGCTCCGGTCATTTGACGTGTCATCTTACTCTCCGTCTACACGCGTCCAAATCAAGTGAAGTCTAAAAAAAAGCCCCCGATCATTCGGGGGCGCATGGGGGATCCGTCAGGTTCCGTTACCGGCCCATGCGCCATGTTCCTACGACGACCAGAAGAATGTTCATCAGATCTGTTCCCAGCTTTCCTTTAGCGCCCGGTACGGGCTGACTTCGTTCGCGACATTATGAGCGGGGAAAGGGGGCGTCAACAGCGAAAATGACGAATAAAGTGTCGCGAGATCGAATTTTTTGAACAATATGGAAATAATATTGCGTGTTTTGGTAATAAATGACAATTTGCGCCGCACTGCGGCAATTTGCCGGCCAAAGCATGACGCGCAAAAGCGGATGCCGGTTTTGTGCTTCTTGGACATGCGGCATCAAGACGTTAGGATGGGGCGCGGGAACGCGAATGAACGCGACCCGCTCTAAAATCATGCGCAGCCCTGATGCCCGTGCAGACAGGGGCAAAGGGCGACAGGCAGCCCCATGGGGCAATCGCAGCCGTGCTGATGGTCAGAGATCGGTGATTGGCGCGTGATGGGGGCGGATCACCCCTTCAGGATCCCCAGATCCGGAAGCTGGATCCCGGCCACCTGTTCAGCAATCGGATCGGTCGACAGCGGGTGCTTGTCCACGTCAAACGCCTCCGGCTGATCCAACTCCACCCATTCCCCGCCGCGATACACTTCCAGCGCGGAAAACTTGGCTTTGTAATCCATCTTCGGACTGCCCGGCACCCAATAGCCAAGATAGACATAGGGCAGGCCCACTTCGCGGGCCAGTTCGATATGGTCCAGGATCATATATGTGCCCAGCGACAGGTCACGGCGGGCAGGGTCGTAGAAGGAATAGACCATCGACAACCCGTCATCGAGCACATCTGTCAGGCAAACCGCAGTCAGGTCCCCTTTGGCGGCATCATTCGGTCGATATTCGATCACGCGGGTCTTGATCGGGGTTTCTTCGATCATTGCGGCGAATTCGAACACATCCATATCCGCCATGCCACCATCAGCGTGCCGACTGTCCAGATAGGTGCGGAACAGATCAAACTGATCTTCAGTGGCCCAGGGCGCGCGGGCGCGGCGGATTAGAAAGTCATTTTTGCGCACGGTGCGCTTTTGGCTTTTGGTGGGTTTGAAATCAGCGACCCGGATTCGCGCCGACAGGCAGGCGTTGCATTCTGCGCAGGACGGACGGTAAAGCACGTTTTGCGACCGCCGGAACCCCTGTTTTGACAGCGTGTCATTCAACTGCGCCGCATGTTCCCCCTGCAGCGCGGTGAACAGTTTGCGCTCCTGCCGGTCCTCAAGATAGGGGCAGGATTGCGGGGCCGTCACGTAAAACTGGGGCGCGAGGGGCAGGGAGTGGCGCATGATAAACGGTAACTGATCTGTACTGCTGGCCGGTATGTTCCCGACCGGGGTGATTATGGTTTCCAAAAAGGTAACGCTTTCACGGCGTATCCTTCAACCCCCTAGCACAAAAAGGGTAAACGCCCGCGAGATGTGCGGGCGTTTTCTTGGAAGGCAATGGGTTAGCGACGGCCAATCCGGTTGATCGCGGTGGTGCCCAGCACCATGTCGACCAGGCCCTGCCCGCGTGGGGTGGTGAACATCATCACCAGCGACACCAATTGCAGCAGGAAGGTTGCCATCGACACATAATAGCCCAGCGTGTGGAATATCGCGGTCATCGGGTCAAATCGCTCGCCACGGTGGTTGCGCAATTCGATCGCCATCAGACGCATGCCAATGGTTGCAGAGCTGCCGGAAATGGTGATCACGCGATAGGTGAAGCCAATGGCAAAGAACACCAGACCGAACAGGAAAAATCCGATCCCGAAGCTCATCAGGCTGGCCAGGACCGACAGGGCAAAAATCAGCACCACATCCACGCCCCAGGCCAGCAGGCGTTTCAGGGCGACACTGTCGTAAAACTCGGGCTGATAGGCGGGGTCGGGCAGACCCCAAAGGGCGTCTTGGGTATGGGTCATGATCTTTTTCTTTGTGTATAGAATGCGCCCCGTCAAGTCAGGTGAACGGGGCGCAGGAGGACGAGAGGGGACGGAAGGGATTATTTCTCGTCTTTTTTCGGCTCGTCGAGCGTTTCGCCATCATCTTCCATATCGTCGGCTGCGTTGATTGCCGCGTCGCGGGTGGCACCAGCGCGTTCGTCCATGAACTGGTCAAATTCCGATTTGTCCTTGGCGGCGCGCAGACGTTCCAGGAAGTTTTCAAAGGCTTCCTGCTCATCCATCAGGCGACGCAGGGTTTCGGCCTTATAGGCGTCAAAGGCGGTGTTGCCCGAGCTGCGGAACCCGTGACGGCGGGCAAAGTGCTGATCGCCGGTCATATGGCTGCGACGGTGGGAACAGGATTTCGAAAACATGCGTTTGCTCCAGATCATATAGGCAAGAAGGGCGAGGCCAACGGGCCAGAACAGGATGAAGGACAAAACCATGGCGGCGATCCATGCGCCCTTGCCACGTTGGTCCAGCCAGCTCTCGGCGCGCGAGAACCAACCCTGCGGGGTGTTGGTCATATGCGGATGGGCGGCGGTGGACATGGTGTATCTCCGATTTCTTGGTTTAGGTTGATGTGAATGCCTTTCACATTGAAGCATGTGGGGTGGGGACAGGGGCTGTGCAAGGGTTTATGTGAATGTTTTTTACATTATTTTCCTACGAGCCTGAAAACAAACAGAAAATTGAGGAGAAATCTTTTGGGATTTTGGGCGCGCAGACCGTTGATCTGATGTGATATCCGTGGATTTTCCTGCGAAATTGCTCATTTTGCGATGAAATCACCCGGGTGTGCGCCGCTCGCATCAATAAGACTGCGTGGTGTGGCCGCAAAAATATGGCGCGGGGTGCCTGCGGCGGCCCAGACCTGAGGAAACTCCAAAAGCCGCGCATCATAAAAGGCGCGGATTGGTGTGACATGACCCACGGGCGATACACCCCCTATGGCAAACCCGGTTTGCGCCCGGATCAGCGCGGCGTCGGCTTTGCCATAGGGGCTCGCCCGCCAAAGCCGCCGCTTTGTGCGCATCCACCTGATTGCCCCCCGCCGTCAGAAACAGGATCGCCTCGCCACTTTCTGCGCCGCGAAAGATGATCGACTTGATGATCTGGTCAATGTCGCAGCCTGCCGCCGCTGCTGCCTCAGCCGCCGTTCGAGTGCTGTCCCCCATTTCAAGGATCTCGGCCGCAATGCCGTGTTTCTCAAGCGCCGCGCGCACACGTTTCAGTGATTTCGACATACCGTTTGCTCCGATCCTGACTGCATTTGGGGAACTTTAGGGATGGAGCAAGCCAATCGGCAACCGGATTGTCGCAGGTGGTGATGAGCAGTTGACCCTGCGGCGGGTGAAAGGCAGGTTTGGCCCATGAGTAACACGCCCTTCGCCGCCCGCATCACCCGGACCCCCATCGCTTACGAGGTGGATCCCGCCCAGGACATCACCGACCGCTTTGCCGATCTTGCACCGGAACTGCGTGAGGTTCTGGCCGGAACCGCAGGGTGCTCTCCCTATCTGCGTGGGTTGATGGAAAAACAGGACGATTGGCTGCGCATGGCCTTGGCCGGGTCACCGGAAGAGGCCTTCGCCCATGCGATGGGGGACATCGCGGGCGACAGTGACAGCGCGCTGCGCACGGCCCTTCGCGTCGCCAAACAACGGATTGCACTTTTGACCGGGCTGGCCGATCTGGCGGGTGTCTGGACGTTGGAAGAGGTCACCGGGGCGCTGACCGATTTTGCGGGATATGCCACCGATCAGGCGATGCAGTTTCAGGTCGGGCAGGAAATTCGTCGCGGCAAATTGCCGGGCATGACGGAAGATGACATTGCCACATCCGGCGGCATGGTGGCGCTTGCGATGGGCAAAATGGGCGGGCATGAGCTCAATTACTCGTCCGACATCGACCTGATCATGCTGTTTGATGACAGCCGGTTTGACGGGTTGGACTTTCACGATGCCCGTGCCAGCCACATCCGCGCCACCCGCCGGATGAGCGCGATGTTGTCGGAACTGACCGCGGATGGATACGTGTTTCGAACCGATCTGCGTCTGCGCCCGGATCCCTCGGTTACGCCCGTTTGTGTGGCGATGGAAGCGGCAGAGCGGTATTACGAAAGCCTCGGGCGCACCTGGGAACGCGCCGCCCACATCAAGGCGCGCCCCTGTGCCGGCGACATCGCGGCGGGCGAGGCCTATCTGAAACGGCTCTCTCCATTTGTCTGGCGAAAACATCTGGATTTCGCCGCGATCCAGGACGCCCACGACATGCGCCTGCGCATCCGCGCCCACAAGGGGCTGCATGGCGATATCACCTTGCCGGGGCATGATATGAAACTGGGGCGCGGTGGCATTCGCGAGATCGAGTTCTTCACCCAGACCCGCCAGATCATTGCCGGTGGGCGCGACGAAAATCTGCGCTCGCGCCAAACCGTGCCGGGCCTGGCGGCGCTGGCCGGGGCAGGCTGGCTTCCGGTCGAGACCGCCGACATTCTGACCCGCCACTATCGGTTCCATCGCGAGGTCGAACACCGGGTGCAGATGTTTAGGGATGCGCAGACCCACAAACTGCCCACAAGCCCAGAAGAGTTTGATCGTCTCGCGCGGATGATGGGAGAGGGCGATACCGATCAGGTGAAGGCGAAGTTGCAGGATGCGCTGACCGAGGTGCATGAGGTGACCGAAGGGTTTTTTGCCCCGGAAGAAGCCAGCGACGCGGCCCCGCAGCTCGATGAAAGCGACGCCGAAATTGTTGCCAAATGGGAAAGCTATCCCTGCCTGCGCTCCTCGCGCGCGGTCGAGATTTTCAACCGGTTGAAACCCGATCTTCTGGCGCGGCTGGCGGCGGCCCCGCGTCCGCACGAGGCGCTGATCCAGTTCGACGGCTTCCTGTCGCGCCTGCCCGCCGGGGTGCAGCTGTTTTCCTTGTTTGAGGCCAATCCCACCCTGGTGGATCTGATCGTCGATATTGCCGCCACGGCCCCCGCGCTCGCCGCCTATCTGGGCCATAATGCGCAGGTGCTGGACGCGGTGATTGGCGGGGGGTTTTTCGAAGACTGGCCGGGCGGCGAGGCGCTGACCGTGGCGCTGACAGACCGGCTTGCGAAAGCGCCCGATTACGAAACCAAGCTCGACACCACCCGGCGCTGGATGAAGGAATGGCATTTCCGCATCGGCGTGCATTTCCTGCGCGGCCTCATCCATGCACGCGAGGCGGGCACGCAATATACCGATCTGGCGGACGCGGTGATCCGCGCGCTCTGGCCGGTGGTGGTCGCGAATTTCGCGGTGAAACACGGCCCGCCGCCGGGCACAGGCGCGGTGATTGTCGGGATGGGCAGCCTGGGGGCCCGGTCGCTTTCGGCCACGTCCGATCTGGATCTGATCGTGATTTATGACGCCGAAGGAGCGGAAGGGTCTGATGGCAAACGCCCGCTGGGCACCAAACCTTACTATGCACGGTTGACCCAGGCCTTTGTCACCGCCGTGTCCGCGCCAATGGCAGAAGGCCGGCTATACGAGATTGATATGCGCCTGCGTCCCTCGGGCCGCCAAGGCCCGGTGGCCACGTCGATCGACAGCTTCCGCGCCTACCAGCGCGATGAAGCCTGGACCTGGGAACATCTCGCGCTCACCCGCGCGCGGGTGGTGACAGGCCCCAGCGATCTGACAGAGGCCTATGAGGTCGCCCGCCAAGAGGTGTTCGGCTTTGATCGCGCGCCCTCAAAAGTGGTGCAGGACGTGATCGACATGCGCGCGCGCATCTCTGCGGCCAAGGGGGAAGGCGCCGGAGCGTTTGAAGCGAAACTTGGCGTGGGCCACCTACAGGACGTGGAATTGGTGGCGCAGGCTGCGGCTTTGCTGTCGCCAAATCCCGCCCGCACCCCGCGCGATCAGATTGCCCAAGGGGTCGCAATTGGCTGGTTCTCTGACGCGCAAGGGCAAGCTATGGCTGACAGCCACGACCTAATGTGGCGGTTGCAGGCCGCGTCCAAACTGCTCAGTGATGGCCCGTTGGATGTCAGAGCTTTGGGGCAGGGGGGGAAGGATCTGCTGTTGCGTGAAACCGGCGTAGAAAACGAGGCAGAATTGATCGGAGAGCTGGAAAGCCGCGCCGCCCGCGCTGCCGAAGCGATTGAGGACGTGCTGGTGCACCCCCCTGTTTTGGCGGGCGCAGATGGATAGGGGAGAGGACATGAGCGACTTGATCGCTGACATCGATAAACGCGGGCTGATCCGCGAAAGCTATAAGATCGACGGGATCCGGGCCGAGGAATGCCGGTCGATCTTTCTTGATTGGGCGCTGTTTGATGATCACGATATGCCGCAGCCGGATCGGATCAAATTGCTGCTGGACACTTATGGCACCAGCGCGCCGGACCACCCGATGACCGCCGTCATGCAAGACGCGCTGAAACCCGCCGAGACCGCCGGCAAACGCCGCGGTGGACGCAGCGGGCGGGTGCAAGGCGGCTAAAACGATCAGAGATCAAACGGATCACACCGTCATGTGACCATGCCCATTGCGGTCACAGGCCCCGAGGGGCAGTTTGATGTGCACCACGGCCCATGTGAGCCACGCCTCCAGATCCAATCGGCCGATCGCACGGGCCTTTCGGCGCTCTATTTTCTGGTTATAAATATCCCGGGGGCACGGGGGCAGCGCCCCCGAGGCTCATGAAATGAGCCACCAGTAGCGCGCTTGAGCGGATGCGAAAGCGCCCCTTATCCCGACCTTGAAAGCCCCTGCGTTAAAACGCGTCCTTCGGACGCAGCATCAACCAGATCAGCGACGCACCCGCTAGGGCCAGGAACGGCACCATCGCAAGGTTCACCGCGCTCCAGCCTTCCACAGCGGACCCGCCCGAACAGTTCATCAACCCGCCAGAGGCCAGCGACGCCACGGTCACGCAGCCAAAGACGATCATGTCGTTCATGCCCTGAACCCGGCCACGTTCCTCGGGCTTGTGGGCGCCTGCCAGCATGGTGGTCGCGCCGATAAAGCCAAAATTCCAACCCACCCCCAAAAGCACAAGCGCGATAAAAAAGTTCTCAAGCTCTACGCCCTGCAACGCCACAACGCCGGCCAACCCCAAAATGGTCAGGCCCGTGGCAATCACCGCGCGGGTGCCAAACCGGGCAATCAGATGCCCGGTGAAAAAGCTCGGTACAAACATCGCCAGCACATGCGCGGTCACGATATTGCCCGCCATGTCGGTCTCAAACCCGCAGCCCACAACGGCCAGCGGGGTGGAGGTCATCACAAGGTTCATCAGCGCGTAAGAGACCATGCCGCAAATGATCGCCACCGCAATCACCGGATCGCGCAACAGCTCCATCCGCGACCGGCCCTTGGGGGCGTCTTCGTGCGGCTTTTCAGGTTTCGGAATGTCGAGGCCCAAAAACAGCAAAGACCCAACAAGGTTGATCGCAATGATCGACAGATAGGCCCCCAGAAACGGCACAACCAGCATGTCATTGGTGGCGTTGAAAAGTTGCGGACCTATCACCGCCGCGGCCAATCCCCCCGCCATAACGTAAGAAATCGCCTTGGGGCGGAACTCTGGCGACGCCGTATCGGCGGCGGCAAAGCGGTAAAACCCCTGCGCGGATTGATAAAGCCCCATCAGGAACGACCCCAGCAGGAACAGGGTAAAGTCATATTGCATCAGGGCATAGGCGCTGATCGCCGCCCCAACTGACCCGCCAAACGTGCCAAGCCAGAACCCAACACGCCGCCCATAGGTCTGCATCACCCAGCTGACCGGATTGGCAAACACCATCGACCCGCCCACCATCAGCGAAATCGGCAAGGTGGCCCAGCACGGGTTGGACGCCAACGATTGCCCCGCCAGCCCCGCCATGGTGAAAATCATCGGCATTTGTGACCCCAGAATGGCCTGGGCCAAAACAAGGATGGTCACATTGCGCCGGGCGCGGCTGTCATCTGCGGGAAGGGTGTTGATATTCGTCATGCTGCATGGGTATCCGCTCGTTGCCCTTTGCACCAATCAAATTCAGTGATGGAAATCAATCCGCTTTGTCGATGAGATGGGCAAAACTGCCCGCGACATTTTGATGGATCAACCCCATCGGCACCAGGGTCTGCCCCTCGGCATCGGTGGCCTCAAACAGCGGTTGCCCCTCGGCGCGCAGGGTGCTGGCATAATGGAACTCATGCGCGTTCCAGCGGCCTTGGAACGGGCCCGCGCTGGCGGTCAGATGGCGATACCCCAGGTGCAATTTGCGGGTGGCGAAACTGGTCTCCAACCCCAGAAGACCCAGCATCTCATGGGCATTTCCCTCTTTGTCCACAATCACTTGGCCCAGGGTCATATACCCCCCGCATTCGCCATAGATCGGGCAGGTGGCGGCGCGCATCGCCGCCTTGAACGTCTCGGCCGCGGCCAGTGTACCGGCGTGCAGTTCGGGATATCCGCCAGGCAGGAAGATGAAGTCGGCGTCTTTTTCCGGGCCTTCATTTGCCAGCGGTGAAAACGGTGAGACTTCGGCCCCCGCGTCACGCCAATCCGACAGGATATGCGGATAGGCAAAGGCAAAGGCGCGGTCATGTGCCACAGCGATGCGCGATCCGGGCGGTGTCAAACGCCGGGCCTTGGGGCGCGGGGGCAAGCTGGTCGCAAGCGAGGTCAGCGCCTCAAGGTCAATCGCCTCGGCCACCGCATCCCCGACCCGGTCCAGATAGGACTGAAGGTCGGGATGTTCGCCCGCCTGAACAAGCCCCAGATGTCGCGATGGATGGGTCATTTGATCCTGACGATACACCGCGCCTAGCACGGGCAGTTCAATCCGCGCCATGGCGGCGCGCAACATCGCCTCGTGGCGGGCCGACCCGATTTGGTTGAGGATCACCCCGGCCACCCGCACATGGGAATCATGCGCCGCAAATCCCGAAATCAAGGGTGCCAATGATTGCGCCATCCGTGCGCAATCCACCACCAGAACAACGGGCAGGTTCAGAATGCGTGCCAGATCCGCCGTCGCCCCTTTGCCTTCGGGCGGGGCGCCGTCAAACAGGCCCATCGCGCCTTCAATGACCAAAAGATCGCTGCCATCCGCCGCCAACGCACGCACCCGGTCGGGTGACATCGCCCAGGCGTCCAGGTTCATGCACTCGCGCCCGCAGGCCGCGGCGTGAAAGCGCGGGTCGATATAATCCGGGCCGGATTTCGCCCCGGTCACGGAATACCCCTGCCGGGTCAGCGCCCGCAGAATGCCCAGCGTCAGTGTGGTCTTTCCGGACCCGGAAGAAGGGGCGGCAATAATCAACCCACGAGGCGTATCAGATGTCCCCATCACCGGTCCTCGGCCGGGCGGCCACGGCCCATAGGGTCTGGATTGCGCGGAGGAATTCCCTGAGCCATCGCCTGCCAGTCCAGCGCCTGACGCATCAAGGTGGCTCGGCCCACGCAGATGATCGCAGGCGCGCCGAACTCACCGGCCGCGGCGTCTTCGACACAGGTGGCAAGCTTGGTTTCCAGCACCCGCTGGTCTGGTGTGGTGGCGTTGGTCACAATGGCGACCGGCTCATCTCCGGCGCGGCCCGCCGCGATCAGTTCCGACCGGATCCGGTCCAGATGTTTCATGCCCATATAGATCACGATCACCTGCGAGCCTTTTGAAATCGCTGCCCAATCAAGTGAGCTGGTGGCGTTGCCGGATTGGTCATGTCCGGTCACGAAGGTCACCGATTGGTTCACATCGCGATGGGTCACCGGGATACCCGCATAAGCCAACCCGCCGATCCCTGCCGAAATGCCCGGGATGATGCGGATCGGAATGTCGTGCTGCACCAGCGTCTGCCCCTCTTCGCCGCCCCGGCCAAACACAAACGGATCGCCGCCCTTCAGGCGCAACACGCGTTTGCCCGCCCGCGCATGGTCCACCAGTTGCAGCGAAATATCGCGCTGATTGGCCGAGGGTTTTCCCCCGCGCTTGCCCGCATAAATCACCTCGGCATCGGGGCGGGCCCAATCCAGAATGACCTTCTGCACCAGCGCGTCATAGACAATCACATCCGCCTGTCGCAACGCATTCACCGCGTGCAGGGTCAACAGCCCGGGGTCGCCGGGGCCTGCGCCCACCAGCCACACCCAGCCGGGTTTCAGTTCAGGCCAATCATCTCCGGCAACGGAGGACGGGAAGGGGATCGAGTCTTGCATATCCGCCTTATAGGAGGGGTTGGGCGCGGGGGGAAGTCGGGTTGCGACATGGAACGGTCGCTGAACGAACCGCAAAGGCGTGTTTGGGCGATTGGCGCGCCCGCGCGGCGCTGCTATGGTCGCGCGGATGACAGAACAAGACACCCCTCAATTGCGCCGTGGCTGGACCACAGGCGCCTGCGCCACCGCCGCCACCTGTGCGGCGGTCGAACGGCTGTGGGGCGGGGCGTTTCCGGATCGGGTGTCGATCACGCTGCCCAAAGGGGAAATGCCGGAGTTCGCGTTGGACACCACTGACGCCGGGCCGGGATGGGCGATGGCCGGCGTGATCAAGGACGCGGGCGATGACCCCGACGTGACCCACGGCGCGCTGATCATGGCGCGGGTGGATCAGGGAGCGCCGGGGCAGGGGGTTGTGTTCAAAGCGGGTGAAGGCGTGGGCTTGGTCACCAAACCCGGCCTGCCGATCCCCCCGGGCGAGCCCGCAATCAACCCGGTGCCCCGCCGTCTGATCACCGATGTGATTGAAGAGGCCGCGCAGAAACACAGCCTCGCCGCCGATCTGGATGTCACGATTTCGGTGCGCGATGGCGCGGCGCTTGCGGAAAAAACCTGGAACCCGCGGCTGGGCATCATCGGTGGCCTGTCGATCCTTGGCACCACCGGCGTGGTGCGTCCGTTTTCCTGTGCCGCCTGGATTGCCTCGATCCATCGCGGCGTCGATGTGGCCCGCGCCACGGGGCTGCCCCATGTGGCGGGCTGCACCGGCGCAACCTCCGAGGCCACCGTGAAAGCGCTTTATGACCTGCCAACGGGGGCCATGATCGACATGGGCGATTTTGCGGGGGGGATGCTGAAATACCTCGCCCGACACCCGGTGCCGCGCGTGACCGTGGGGGGCGGGATCGGCAAGATCACCAAGCTGGCCCAGGGCGCACGCGATCTGCATTCGCGGCGCAGTCAGGTGGATTTCGATCTTTTGGCGGACTGGCTCGGCGATGACGAGGTGCGCGACATGAATACTGCCCTTCAAGCCTATGAAAAACATGGGGAAGGCATGGCCAATCTAATTGCCAAACGGGCGCTGGATCAGGTGCGTCATCTCCTGCGAAAGGTCGATGTCTGCCCGGATATCGTGGTCATTGATCGGCAGGGCAACATCATTGCCCGGGCGGGGTCACAGGCTGACAGTCGGGCGGGTGCATGACCGCTCGGCGCATCCTTCTGCTGGCCGGAACCGCCGAGGCGCGGGCACTGGCGGCTGCATTGCAAGACGCCGGGCATCAGGTGACCGCCTCACTCGCCGGGGTCACAAAACATCCAAAACCGCTCGGCGTGCCAACCCGCCACGGCGGCTTTGGGGGTACAGCGGCGCAAGCGGCCTATCTGGCCGAGCAGGGGTTTGACGGTGTGGTGGATGCAACCCATCCGTTTGCCGCCACGATCCCACATCGCACGGCCCAGATTTGCGCCGAGATGGGCGTGTCCTACCTGCGCTATTTGCGCCCTCAATGGGACAAAAGGCCTGACGAGGCTTGGCACGATGTGTCCGGGGTGTCCGAATTGGGACAGGTCATTCCCGACACGGCCCGCGTTTTTCTGGCGACCGGAGTGCAAAGTCGCCCCATGGCCGAGGCCCTGCCGGGGCGGGTTCTCTATTGTCGCAAAGTGGACGAAGGGCCCGACCCGTTCCCGCTGTCCGGTGGTTGGATCACCGGGCGCCCGCCTTTCACGGTCGGGGGGGAACAAGAGCTGTTTGCGCGGCTGGGGGTGGGCTGGCTGGTCGCGAAGAACGCCGGAGGCCCCGCGCGCGCCAAGCTTGAGGCCGCACGGGCATTGGGGATCAGTGTTGCGATGATTGCGCGCCCCGCCGGGCAGGATGCGCCCACGGTTCACAGGCTGGACGATGCCCTTCGCTGGGTGGCGGCGCTGTGATGGAAGAACGCGTGATTTCCGGGCAGGCCTGTCTGCGCGACGGGGCCGATTGGCTTATGACGCGCGAGCCGCGCTTTGCCCGCGTGCTCGAGGTGATCGATGACATACCCCTGCGATTGCGCCCCGACGGGTTCGAAGCGCTTTTTTCCGCGATCATCAGCCAGCAGGTGTCCACCGCCTCTGCCGCCGCGATCTGGGCGCGGATCGAGGGGGCTGGGATGGTGACGCCAGAGAAGGTGGCGGCGGCCAGCGCCGAGGAATTGGCGGGGCTGGGCCTGTCGCGCCCCAAGATCCGATATGCCCATGCGCTGGCCCGCGCGGGCATCGATTATGCCGCGCTGCGCCAGGCCCCGTCGGAGCAGGTGATCGAAACGCTCACCACCGTCACAGGGATCGGGGAATGGACCGCCGAGATCTATGCGCTGTTCTCATTGGGTCGGGCGGATATCTTTCCGGCCAAGGATCTGGCCCTGCAGGAGGCGGCAAAAGAGCTGTTTGATTTGCCGGAGCGACCAAATGATCGTGATTTGAAAGTGATGGCCGCCGCCTGGTCACCGTGGAGGGGCGTTGCGGCGCGGCTCTTGTGGGCCTATTACCGGGGGATCAAACAAAGGGAAGGGATCCGCTGATGACTCGCATTCTGGATGCAAAACGCCGCGCCGCGGCCTCGGGCAACACCAAATCGGTGGTGGTGTTTCTGCATGGCTATGGCGCGGATGGCGCGGACCTTCTGGGGTTGGCGGATCCGCTGGCGGAACATCTGCCGGACACTGTGTTCATCGCCCCCGATGCGCCGGAAAAATGCGTGGGCAACCCGATGGGATACCAGTGGTTCCCGATCCCCTGGCTGGACGGATCGTCGGAAGAAGATGCGCAACGCGGGGCGGAACAGGCCGAGGCGGATATCAACGCCTTTCTTGACACAGTGCTTGAAGAAGAGGGGATAACCCCCTCGCAACTCATTGTTTTCGGATTTTCGCAAGGCACGATGATGGCGTTGCGGGTGCTGCCGAAACGCGCGGAACCCGTGGCGGGGATTGTCGCTTTTTCGGGCCGGATGCTGGAACCCGATGATTTTGCCACCCACATCGTGTCGAAACCCCCCGTTCTTCTGGTCCATGGTGATCAGGACGACATGGTCCCCCCACAGCATTTCAGCGAAAGCGGGACCATTCTGGAGGCCAACGGGTTTGAAACCTATGGGTTCATCATGAAAGGCACCGGGCACGGGATTGCCATGGACGGGCTGTCCGTGGCGCTTCAGTTCATGCTCGACAAGCTGGGCATTCAGAAGATGCAAATGGGCGGCGCCGGGGCGGAGTAACCCCTGCGCGCATTCGCGCATCACGTCACATCCCTGTCATCCACCGATGTTACGCCCCTGTTAGCCCTCTATCTAGGGGGTTGCTTGGTTTTCGTTCCTAGATATAGTTGAACCAAGCGCAGGGGCGGGAGCTCCCGCCCCGTGAGCCAAAGAGGTTAAACACAGGGCGGTGGGGGAGTCCCAAATGGATGGCGATTTCAGAACAGAGTTTACGCGCGAGCCGGGGCGCATAAAGCAGCACCCGGCCTTGGTCCTGAACGCGGATTTCAGGCCCTTGTCCTATTATCCGCTGTCGCTTTGGCCCTGGCAGGAGGCGATCAAGGCGGTGTTTCTGGACCGGGTCAATATCCTCGCGGAATATGACGAGCTGGTCCATTCGCCCAGTCTGGAAATGCGGATCCCGTCCGTGGTTGTCCTGAAAGACTATGTGAAACCTCAAAAGCGCGTGGCCTTCACGCGCTTTAATTTGTTTTTGAGGGATGAATTTTGTTGTCAGTATTGCGGGGCGAAAGGGGATCTGACCTTTGACCACGTGGTGCCGCGCGCGTCAGGCGGGGTGACAAGCTGGGAAAATGTGGTGGCCGCCTGTCAAAGATGCAACCTAAAGAAAGGGTGCAAACCGCTGCATCGTTCGGGCCTGACCCTGCGCAAACCAGCGCGCCAACCTACGGCGGAGGAGCTGCGCAATGTGGGGCGGAAATTCCCGCCGGGCCATTTGCACGACAGCTGGATGGATTTCCTCTATTGGGACGCCGAGCTCGACGCTTGATTTCCGACCTCTGCCGTCGGATTTGGCAAGACGTGGGAGGGACATGCGGTTAGCCTGACCGAAAGGGAGGCACGTATGACTGACGCTGCAAATGACGATTTCTTCACACCCGTTTCCGGGTTTGATTTGCCACGCTTTGCCGGCGTGCCCACCTTCATGCGCCTGCCGCATGTGGATCTGGATCATCCTCGGATTGGGGATGTGGATGTCGGGCTGATTGGTGCGCCCTGGGATGGGGGCACCACCAACCGCCCCGGTCCGCGCCATGGTCCGCGGCAATTGCGCGACATGTCCACCATGATCCGGGCGCAAAATGGCGCCACAGGTGTGCGTCCGTTTGAGGGTCTGAACTGCGCTGATCTGGGCGACGTGGCCCCAAATCCGGCAGATGTGATTGACAGTCTGGAACGGATGCAGGCCTTTTATGCGCGGGTGAAAAAGGCGGGGATCCGGCCGTTGACAGGTGGTGGGGACCACCTCTGCACCTTGCCTATATTGCGGGCGATGAGTGGTGACACTCCCCTTGGCATGGTGCATTTCGACAGCCACACCGACCTGTTTCATTCCTATTTCGATGGCACCATGTATACCCATGGCACGCCCTTTCGCCGCGCGGTGGAAGAGGAGCTTCTGGATCCCAAGCGCGTGGTGATGATTGGCATTCGCGGCACAGCCTATGACAATGAAGATCGTGATTTCGCCGATGCCGTTGGCATCCGGGTGATCCCGATCGAGGAATTTCATACCCGAGGCGTGGAGGACGTGATGGCCGAGGCGCGCGATATTGTCGGTCAGGGCGAGACCTATGTGAGTTATGACATCGACTTTGTTGACCCCGCTTTTGCCCCCGGCACAGGCACGCCTGAAGTGGGCGGGCCGAATTCCTATCAGGCGCTGCAGGTGGTGCGGGAACTGGCGGGACTGAAGATCATCGGGGCAGATCTGGTGGAAGTCTCCCCGCCCTTTGATGCCTCTGGCGGCACGGCCTATCTGGGGGCGTCACTCATGTTTGAACTGCTGTGTGTGATGGCCGGACCGGATTGAAATCGCAGTTTTGACAACAGATCTTGTGCATGAAAATCCCCATGCTAGACTTTGCGTGGAACATGGGGTAGATACGCGACCAAAGAGCTGCGTTAGCGCTAACACTATGCGGAGGAAGCGATGGTTTCGCGCGTCATTCCAGTAGATGATTTTGATCTGGTAATCTTTGGTGGCACAGGGGATCTGGCCCGCCGGAAAATTCTGCCGGGGCTGTACCGTCGGTTTCGCGATGGTCAAATGCCAAAAGAGGCTAAAATCATCGGCGCAGCCCGATCCGAGATGGAAACAGCGGACTATCGCGATTTTGTCGGTGCCGCGGTGCGCGAGTTTGTGTCGAAAAAGAAATGTGATCCCAAGACGTTGGCAACGTTTCTTGAGTGTTTCTCCTACGTAACTCTCGATGCGATGGGGGATCAGGGTTGGTCTGACCTTCAGGCACAGATGCGGTCTGATGTGATCCAGGCCTTTTATTTCTCGGTGGGGCCGCGCCTGTTTGGCCCAATTGCCGAACGGTTGAAATCCAATGGAATCGCCGGGGCGGAAGCACGCATTGTGGTGGAAAAACCCTTCGGCCATGACTTGGAAACGGCCCGAGCGCTAAACGCCACACTGGCCCAGCATTTTGAAGAAAGCCAGATCTATCGGATTGACCATTACCTGGGCAAGGAAACCGTTCAGAACCTGATGGCGCTGCGCTTTGGCAATATGCTGTTTGAACCGCTGTGGAACGCGCAATATGTCGACCATATCCAGATCACCGTGGCGGAAACCGTTGGGGTGGAAGGGCGCGGGACTTATTACGACAAATCCGGCGCGATGCGCGATATGGTGCAAAACCACCTGATGCAGCTTTTGTGCCTGACCGCGATGGAGCCGCCGTCAAAGTTTGATCCCGATGCGGTGCGGGATGAAAAGCTCAAGGTGATCCGGGCGCTCGACCCGGTAGAGCCGGACGATCTGGTGCGCGGTCAGTATCTGGGCAATGATGATGTGGCCCCTTATGTGCAGGATGCCGAAGCCGAGGACAGTCGCACCGAAAGCTTTGTGGCGATGAAGCTGCATGTGTCGAACTGGCGTTGGAACGGCACGCCCTTTTACCTGCGCACCGGCAAACGCCTGCGCGCCCGCATGTCGGAAATTGTGGTCCGGTTCAAGGAACCACCGCATTCGATTTTCGAAGAAGACACCGGCCAGTCCGCCAACGAGCTGTCGATCCGCCTGCAACCGAATGAGGGCATGGACCTGAAGGTGACCATCAAGGAACCGGGGCCGGGTGGGATGCGCCTGATTGATGTGCCGCTCGACATGACCTTTGCCGAAGCGCTTGGCGAGGAAGTGGCAGATGTGCCCGACGCCTATGAGCGGCTGATCATGGATGTGATCCGTGGCAACCAGACGCTTTTCATGCGCGGGGACGAGGTCGAGGCCGCCTGGGCCTGGACCGATCCGATCATCCTAGGCTGGCAGGAACGCCGCGACGTGCCGCATGGCTATGATGCGTTTTCATCGGGACCGGAAGAGGCCTTGATGCTGTTGCATAAAGATGGGCGCCGTTGGAGGGAGCTTCGCGAATGAACCTGATAGATTACCCTGACCAGGACATGATGATGCTGAGGCTGGCGGACAAGATCGCGTCAGAGCTGGTGATGACGCTGGAACATGACGAACGGGCGGCGCTGGCGGTGCCCGGGGGCAGCACGCCGGGCCCGATCTTTGATGCGCTTTGTGCGGCTGATCTGGACTGGGCGCGCGTGGATGTGATGCTGACCGATGAACGCTGGGTGCCGGAAAATCATCCGCGATCCAATACGGCGCTCTTGCGAAAGCGCCTTTTGACCAGCCGGGCCGCCAAGGCCAATCTGGTGCCCTTGTATGGGGCAACGGAAACCCCAGAAGGCAGCCTCGAGGCGCTTGGCGGCGCGGTTGAGGCGGCTCTTCCCTTGTCTGTCCTGCTTCTGGGTATGGGCGAAGACATGCACACGGCGAGCCTTTTCCCCGGCGCAGATCGGCTGGGTGATGCGCTCTCTGCCCATGCGCCTGCGCTTTTGCCGATGCGGGCACCGGGTGCGCTTGAGCCGCGCATCACCCTGACCGCACGGGTTCTGAACTCGGCTGTGAACAAGCATCTGGTCATCACCGGGCAGAAAAAACGCGACGCGCTGGCGGCCGCGATGGACGCCGATGATGCGCTGGAGGCCCCAGTCAAGGCGGTGCTGCGCGACATCACCGTGCATTGGGCCGCATAACTTGGACCGCGTAACAAGGCGCTTCAAAGCTGCGCAATCGAAGACTTTCGGAGAGATTTGACATGAGTTTTACGACGCTGGCCGCCCATTGGGGGGATATTCAGGATCGCCGAATTTCAGATTTGTTTGCCCAGAAAAACCGGGCGCAAAACTTCTCGACCCGTGCGATGGATATGGTGTTTGACTGGTCCAAGACCGCGCTGGATGACACGGCGGTGCGGGTGTTGCTGGAATTGGCTGATCAGGCCGGGTTGGCCGATCGGCGCGAAGCCATGTTCTCCGGCGAGAAAATCAATGAAACCGAAGACCGCGCCGTGTTGCACACCGCCCTGCGGGCCACAACCGCGCGCAAGATCCATGTGGATGGCGAGGATGTGGTGCCCGGTGTGCAGGAGACGCTGAAACGGATGCGCGATTTCTCGTCGCGACTGCGCGCGGGGCAAATTCGCACCCCATCCGGTGGTCGGTTCAAACATGTGATCAATATCGGGATTGGTGGGTCGGACCTTGGACCGGCCATGGCGGTGAAAGCTCTGGCACCTTATCACGACGGGCCGCAGGTGCATTTTGTCTCAAACGTGGATGGGGCGCATATTCACGACACGCTGAAAGGGCTGGATCCGGCAGAAACCCTGGTGATTGTTGCGTCGAAAACCTTCACCACCATCGAAACCATGACCAATGCCGAAACCGCACGGGCGTGGATTGCCCGGCAGGTGGGGGACGAGGCCGTCGCGCTGCATTTTGTGGCGCTCTCCTCAAACGAGGAAAAGACCGCGGAATGGGGGATTGCCCGCGAACGGGTGTTCGGGTTCGAAGATTGGGTCGGTGGGCGCTATTCCATGTGGGGCCCAATTGGCCTGTCCCTGATGATTGCCATTGGCCCGGATCGCTTTGGCGAAATGCTGGATGGGGCGCGGGCGATGGACACGCATTTCCGCTCTGCCAAGGGGCGGGACAACATGCCCCTGATGCTGGCGCTGGTCGGGATCTGGCACCACCAGATCTGTGGTTATGCCACCCGCGCGGTGCTGCCGTATGATCAACGTCTGGCGCGGCTGCCGGCCTATTTGCAACAGCTGGAAATGGAATCAAACGGCAAACGCGTCGCGATGGACGGCACGGCGCTTGAAATTGTGTCTGGCCCCGTGGTCTGGGGCGAGCCCGGCACCAATGGGCAACACGCGTTTTACCAGCTGATCCATCAGGGCACCGCGATTGTGCCTTGCGAGTTCATGGTGGCGCGCGAAGGGCATGAACCTGATTTGGTCCACCAACATCGCCTGTTGGTCGCCAATTGCCTAGCGCAAAGTCAGGCGCTGATGTTGGGGCGTGATATGGAAACGGCCGAAGCGCTTATGGATGCCGCCGGATTTGAGGGCGACGAAAAGACCCGTCAGGCCGCGCATCGCGTCTTTCCCGGCAACCGGCCCTCGACCACGCTGGTCTATCCGAAACTCACGCCACGCGCGCTGGGACAGATCGTAGCGCTTTATGAACACCGCGTTTTTGTTGAGGGCGTGATCCTTGGCATCAACTCCTATGACCAATGGGGGGTGGAGCTGGGCAAGGAACTCGCCAAGGCGCTGGAACCGGTGCTGACGGGGGATGCCCCGCGCGATGATTTGGATGGATCCACCGCGCAATTGGTGGATTTCCTGTCCTGAAAATATTCCCTCACAACGGGGGGAAATTCGCGGGTGGGGGACCTCAGGCCGGCTCTGTCAGGCTGGTTCGGTCTGTGCCAGTCGGTCCAGCGCGTCATAGACCTTCTGGCGCGTTGTGGCAGCCTCCATCAGCACCTCATGTTCGGCACCGTCCACGGTGATCAGAACGCCATTGTCCCAGTTTTTCATGTAGGAAATGATCGGTGCAGGCATGACGATGCGTTCGCATGTGCCCAGAAACGTGGTGGTGGGAACAGCGGGCGGGGGCATGGTCATCAAGGCGCGCGTTTCGCTGAGGGCGGCGTAAAGCCAACCGGCGGTGGGGCCACCTAACGTCAGTTCGGGATGGGCCTCGGCCTGTCTGCGCATGTAATCATACATCGCCGGATCCGTGGTCAGCAGGTTGTCCTCAAACGGCGCAAGCGCCAGATAGGTTTCCCGGGTGGTCCCCGGTGTCAGCATTTGACTGAACGGGCTGATATGCAGCGCCCAGGACAGGCTCCAGGCCACGGGGCGCAGGGCAGGGGCCATGGCAATGCCCCACATGGGGGCCGAAAACACCGCGCCGTCAACCGGCAGCCCCTCGTGCAACGCGCGCAGCCCGATACAGCCGCCCATGGAATGGCCCAACAGGCACCAGGGTTTTGGCAGGTCCAGATCCTTGGCAAGCGCCAAGAAAGCCTGAACATCCAGCTGATACTCCGAAAAATGGCCGACATGGCCCAGGGCACGTTCCTTGTCTGGCCGGTCTGACAGGCCTTGCCCGCGCCAGTCGATCATCAGCGTGTCATAGCCCAGCTGCGCCAGTTCAGCGGCAATCAGCCCGTATTTTTCAATATATTCCGTGCGGCCCGGGAACAAAAAGATGCTCCCGCGGCCGGTTGTGTCCGGTGCTGCGGGCCAATGTGCGGCCCGCAGGGTCACGCCATCAGACGCGGACAGCCAAAAGGCGCGACCGCCTTCTGGTCCTTGCGCAATGTCATTATACAATGGCGCGTTTTGCGGCGCATCTTGCATGGTGTGCTTCCGGTTAGGGGCGTTCAGTGGGAAAACCCGCAATCAGCCCAGGGCGCTGCCCAGTTGCATGGCCAGGCCCATATTGCCTTCAACGGACAGTTTCCCTGTCATGAAAGCGGTGGTGGGGTTCAGGTTGCCCGACAGCATATCTTCGAACACGTCGGCCCCGGCTGTCAGCGTCACATCAGCGTCGTCATCGCCAGCGCGCACGCCGTCACCATCCACCATGATCGCACCTTCGTCTTCGATCACAAATTTGGCCGTCCCGCCATCAAAGCCACCATTCATTTTTTCGCTCAGAGCGGCCACAGCCGCAGTGATCACGTCGCTCACCAGCATTCCTCCAGTTTTAACCCGATATGGGCACATTTAAACGTCTCGGTTTTTACCTCACACGGGTGGGGAACCGAAACGCAGTGAGAGATATCAATGTCGTGGGCGTTTCGGAAGAAACATGTTTCTCAAGTTTATTCCAAAACGCGTTCGTATGACCAAAACTCTAACGCAGGCTTGACGTGGGCGTAAACGTCTTTTTGCACCCGTGACGTTTGGGAAGGCATACACGTTCTGTTGATTGGAAAACCATTGCCGCCAGAAGGCCATGCGCGTTAGGCTGAGATATGCGAAACTCGGCCCTCGCCTCTATCCTGATGATCGCCATGGTCCTGTCTGGGCGCCCCGCACTGGCGCAAGATGGACCCCTGGTCAGTCTGGAGGCGCTTTATGCCCAATTGGCGGAAGCGGATGACAGCAACTGGCAGGCGTTGGAGCAGGCCATTCAATCCCGTTGGGCGAAATCTGGCTCACCCGCCATGGATCTTTTGCTGGAGCGCGCGCGTGCAGCGCTGGAAGAGGATGATCTGGAGGCCGCCTTTGATCATCTCGGGGCGCTGACCGATCACGCCCCCGGGTTCGCCGAAG
The DNA here is from genome assembly GCF_049803815.1 of Aliiroseovarius crassostreae. Taxonomy (GTDB): domain Bacteria; phylum Pseudomonadota; class Alphaproteobacteria; order Rhodobacterales; family Rhodobacteraceae; genus Aliiroseovarius; species Aliiroseovarius crassostreae_A. The sequence continues at coordinate 649,248 of NZ_JBNAGI010000002.1, read as the reverse complement.
GCTGGCACATGCGCGCCACCGCGTTTTTCCGGGCCGGGCGGTTGGGGCTGGCGTTGGAGGATCTGCGCCGTGTGTTGGCATTGGAGCCACGCCATTTCGATGCGCTCGAGGGGGTGGCCGTGGTGATGGAAACGCTCGATGATCCAGAACGCGCCATTGAGATCTATCGCCAAGTCCTTGCTATACATCCGCGAAACCCGGACGTAAAAGAGGCCCTGGCGCGGCTGGAACAAGAGCTGGGCACCACACTCTGACCCGCAACCCCGTCTTGCGAAAGTGACATGCAGATGGTTTCCGACACGGCCCGTACAGGCAATCGCATCACCGCCGTCCTTGGCCCGACCAACACCGGCAAGACCCACTATGCGCTGGAACGTATGTTGGGCTATCGCACCGGCCTGATCGGCCTGCCGCTGCGCCTGTTGGCGCGCGAGGTTTATGACAAGCTGGTTGGATTGCGTGGCCCCAATGTGGTGGCGCTGGTCACGGGTGAAGAACGCATCGTGCCGGACCGGGCGCAATATTGGGTCTGTACGGTCGAGGCGATGCCGTCTGGCATGGGGGCGGATTTTGTTGCGATTGACGAAATCCAACTGGCCTGTGATCCCGAACGCGGCCATGTGTTCACGGATCGCCTGCTGCATATGCGTGGCACGCAGGAAACCCTGTTCTTGGGGTCGGACACAATGCGTGGTGTGATTGCCGCGCTGGTGCCGAGGGTTCAGTTTCTGCGCCGTGAACGGTTTTCCGAACTGGTCTATGGCGGGTCGAAAAAGATCAGCCGAATGCCGGGGCGCTCCGCGATTGTCGGGTTCTCGGTCGATAACCTTTATGCCATTGCCGAACTGATGCGCCGCCAGAAGGGGGGCGTGGCCGTGGTCATGGGCGCGCTGTCGCCCCGCACCCGCAACGCCCAGGTGGCGATGTATCAGAACGGTGACGTGGACTATCTGGTGGCGACCGATGCGATTGGCATGGGGCTGAACCTCGACATTGACCATGTGGGTTTTTCGGCGCTGGAGAAATTTGACGGCCGCCGGATGCGCCCGCTGTTCCCGCATGAACTGGCCCAGATCGCAGGACGGGCCGGGCGGCACATGAACCACGGGTCGTTTGGCGTGACCGGCGAAGCGCCGCCTTTGGCCGAAGAGGTGGTTGAGGCGATCACCAATCACCGTTTCACCCCGCAAAAAAAACTCATGTGGCGCAATGGCGATCTGCAATTTGGCAACCCAGAGGCGCTGATCCGCTCGCTTGAGGCGACCAGCCCGAACGAACACCTGACCCGCGCCCGCGAAGCCGATGACCTGATTGCGCTGAAGATGGTGACCCGCGATGACGAGGTTGTCGCGCGCGCGACCGATGGCGCGTCCACGCAGCTCTTGTGGGAGGTGTGCCGCCTGCCGGATTTCCGCGGCATCTCGCATGGGGAACATGCCGGTCTGGTCACCAGCCTGTTCAAGGACTTGCATCAACACGGAGAGATTCGCGAAGATTGGTTCGCGCGGCAGGTGAAACGGATCGACCGGACGGATGGCGACATTGACACATTGTCGAAACGCTTGGCCTTTATCCGCACTTGGACCTATGTGGCGCAACGCCGCGACTGGTTACGTGATGTTGCCCATTGGCGCGGGGCCACCCGTGCTGTAGAAGACCGATTGTCGGACGCATTGCACAATGCGCTGACCCAAAGATTTGTTGACCGGCGCACTTCTGTGCTCCTGCGCCGGTTGAAGCAGAAGGAGAGCCTCGTGGCTGACGTGAATGACAAGGGCGAAGTGACTGTGGAAGACCAATTTGTGGGTCGTCTGGAAGGGTTCCGGTTCAGCCAGGACACCTCGCAAAGCCCGGAAGAGGCAAAAACCCTACGTGCGGCCAGCCTTCAGGCGCTGGCACCGGAATTCCACCTCAGGGCGGACCGGTTCTATAACGCCCCCGATACCGAGCTCGATTTCACCGAGCAGGGTGGATTGATGTGGGGGGAACACGCCGTCGGCAAGCTGGTCAAGGGCGATGATATCCTGAAACCGCGCGTTGAGGCGTTTGTGGATGAAGAAGCCGGGACGGATGTGGCCGAGAAGGTCGCGCGCCGCCTGCAGCATTTCATCGACCGCAAGGTGGCCGCTCTGTTTGAGCCGCTTTTGGGCATGCAGAAAGATGAAACCCTGTCCGGTCTGGCCCGTGGGTTCGCCTTCCGCATGGTTGAAGAGCTGGGCATCATCCCGCGTGACAAAGTGGCGGGTGAGGTCAAGGACCTTGATCAGGACGCCCGTGGGGCGCTGCGCAAACATGGCATCCGCTTTGGCCAGTTCACCATTTTCATGCCGCTCCTGCTGAAACCCGCGCCGACGCGGCTGCGTCTGGTGCTGCATTCGCTGTGGCAGGACCTGCAGGAGTTTCCCGAAGCGCCGCCCCCCGGCCTGGTGACCATTCCGGTGATCGAAGCGGTGGATCCGTCCGCTTACCTCCTGTCCGGCTATCGCCCCGCAGGGACCCGCGCGATTCGTATTGATATGCTGGAACGGCTGGCAGATCAGCTGCGTGTCGAAGACAGCCGGGGTGGATTTGAAGCCAAGGCAGATATGTTGTCGATCACCGGCATGACGCTGGAGCAATTCGCCGATCTGATGCAGGGGTTGGGGTATAAGGCCGAAAAAGGCGAGCGTGTGAAGGTGAAAGCCGAAGCCGCCCCTGTTGACGCCCAGGATCCGCAGGAAACCCCGGCTGAACCGCCGGTGGAAACGCCTGCCGAAACACCTTCGGAAGCTCCGGCTGAGGCACCTGCGGAAATTCCGGCGGATGCCCCCTCTGAAACCCCGGTTGAAACTCCGGGCGAAGAGGCCGCTGCCGAAAGGGATGCCGAGGCCCCCGAAATGGAAGCCTTCTTTACCTTCACCTGGGGTGGGTTTAACCGCCGTCAGGGCGCGCGCGGTGAGGGTGGCCGCCGCGATGGTGGAGAACGTCAGGGGGAGCGCAAAGCCCAGGGCGGCAAGCGTCGCGACGGTGGCCGTGATGGAAAGCGCGATGGCGGGAAACCTCGTGGCAAAGGTGGTCCGCGCAAAGGCGGCAAGCCGCAGCGCGACAACAAGCCCAAAACCTACACAACCGGTCCTTCGAACAAGGATAAGAAAGTGGACCCGGACAACCCGTTCGCAGCCCTTCTTGCCCTTAAGGAAAAGGGATAAGTGGCCGAAAAGGCAGCAGAAAACAATTCTCCGGGCAGCGTGCCTGCCCGGATGCGCGCGGACAAATGGCTCTGGCACGCGCGGTTCTTCAAGACCCGCAGCCTGGCCACCAAAGAGATCGCGGCCGGGCATTTGCGCGTCAATGGCGACAAGGTTGCCAAACCTTCCCACCAAATCAGCCCCGGAGATGTGCTGACCTTTCCGCAAAGTCGGTTGGTGCGGGTGATTAAGATTCTTGCCCTGTCGACCCGGCGTGGACCTGCCCCCGAAGCTCAGACCCTGTATGAAGACCTTTCTCCTCCGCCGGAGAAGAAAGACATTCCACCAGAGGATGCTTCCGCACCAAAATATCTTGGCAAAGGCCGCCCAAGTAAGAAAGATCGTCGCAACTTGATGAAAACGCACCGCCCCCCGCTTGATTGATCCGGCACACTGAAATAAGTGGGGCACAGCCAAAGGTTCGAGGACACATCATGACTTACGTTGTTCAAGACAACTGCATCGCCTGCAAATATACCGACTGCGTCGAGGTCTGCCCCGTGGATTGTTTCTACGAGGGGGAAAACATGCTGGTGATCCATCCAGATGAATGCATCGATTGTGGTGTGTGTGAACCGGAATGCCCCGCCGATGCGATCCGCGCCGATACCGAGCCGGGAACCGAGAAATGGGTAGAGTTCAACCGCAAATATGCCGAGCTGTGGCCGGTGATTGTCGAGCGCAAAGACCCGCTTCCGGAAGCCGAAGAGCTGGACGGGGTCGAGAACAAGCTCGAGACCCATTTCTCAGAAGCGCCGGCCGCCGAGTAAACCCACCTGATTCGCCCGGTGTGTCGTTTTTTTTGACGTCTTAGGCAAAAAACGACGGTTAACCGTTTGTTTTACAGGGGATTACACCTTTTGGAGCACCGTGGCGCTTTTGCCCGGTGCTTTTTTCTGGTATACTCTCCTCTAATGACAGCCAGGACCAAAGCTCGGTGTCAGCGCGTCACCCGTTCACAAGGACAGAGGGGGATGCTGGTGCGCCGGGCAAACAGAGTGTTCCGACCAACCGACATGGACGCGGGGTGCCAATGCATCCCACGCTCGTTTTGTCGTCTCGGAATTCTGTGAACAAGGTTCTGTGCAAAGCGCCTAAATCTGTGAAGGACAACCTGTATGAGCAAGAAAAAGCTTGATTTCCGCCCGAACGACTATGTTGTCTACCCGGCCCATGGGGTGGGAAAGATCGTGTCGATCGAAGAGCAGGAAGTCGCCGGGCTTGAACTCGAACTGTTCGTCATTTCCTTTGAAAAAGACAAGATGACCCTGCGTGTGCCCACCAATAAGGCCACCGAAGTTGGGATGCGCGGTCTGGCCTCGGATGCCGAAGTGTCCAAAGCGATGGATACGCTGAAAGGCAAGGCCCGCGTGAAACGTGCCATGTGGTCGCGTCGTGCCCAGGAATATGAACAGAAAATCAACTCGGGCGACCTGATTTCGATTGCCGAAGTGGTGCGCGACCTGCACCGCAATGATGACCAGCGTGAGCAGAGCTATTCCGAGCGTCAGCTTTACGAAGCGGCCCTGGAACGCCTGACCCGCGAAGTGGCCGCCGTTGGTGGTGGTGACGAAATGGCCGCGCAGAAAAAGGTCAGCGATGTGCTGACATCGCGCGCGGCATAAGGAATTGTAGTCAAGATATTCAAATCGTGCCTGCATCACGAACCGCCTGGCCTTTGGGTCAGGCGGTTTTTTTATGGGCTGATCAGGCTCGCGAGCACAAACAACCCGGTGATTTCTGCCAATTGCTGTGATGCGCCAAGGATGTCTCCGGTTTGGCCGCCAATCTTGGCGCGGGCAATCAGGGCCAGACCGATTGTGATCAGCCCGCCCCAAAGCAGCAGCGGCAGCAAAGCCCACCCCAAACAGATGGCCCCGATCAGCAGCGTCAGGGCAGCCGCAAGTCCCGAGGTTGCGACACCGGGCCGTCCCACTGATTGCGCAAGTCCCGACCCACGGGCATTGGGCATCGCAGCCATCAACAGGACCATTGGCAGGCGGCTGATCACACCAACTGCAATCAGCGCCAGAATGGGGAACGGTCCATCCAGCACCAGCGTCAAAGCCACGCCACGTGCCGCGAGCGACAGCACGATGGCAATGACCCCATAAGCGCCGATCCGGCTGTCTTTCATGATCTCAAGGCGGCGCGCCCTGTCATATCCCCCCCACAGCCCGTCCGCCGTATCGGCCAGCCCGTCTTCATGCAACGCGCCGGTCAGCATGATCTGACAGGCCAATGCCAGAAATGCGGTCAGGGGCAGAGGGAGGCCCACCCAAAGCAACAAAAGCGCAAAGCACGCCACCAGCCCGCCGATGATCCCCCCCGCGAGGGGCCAGGCCCAGGCGGCCATCGCCCCACGCCTGGTGGCCAGGTCTCCGTCAACGGGAATGGGCAGCCGCGTCAGCAAACCCAGCGCTGCGGGCAGATCCTGAAGGTGAACCAGCGGCATGTCGTGTTTGGGCAATTTAAGTCTCTTGCGCTCTGTCGTGTTGGCTTTCTCCTCGGTAAAGAGGTGTGCAAGAGGAATCAATCGGGGAATGGACGATGACGGGTGCAGCTTTTACGACTTTGGCGGACTTCAAGGAACTCCTGGCAGGCGCGACCGGGCCGGATAGCGCAGCCAAAGCAGAAGCGGAAGCGCGCAATGGTCAGTTGACCAAACCCCCCGGGGCGCTTGGCCGCCTGGAAGATCTGGCCATCTGGTATGCAAGCTGGCGGGGCAATGGCCGTCCAAGCCTGGACGCGCCGCAAGTGATCGTGTTTGCGGGCAATCACGGCGTTACGGCACGTGGCGTGTCGGCTTTCCCGGCTGAAGTGACCGAGCAGATGGTGCTGAATTTTCAACATGGCGGGGCGGCGATCAACCAGTTGTCCAAGGCGTTTGGTGCCAAGATGGACGTGCATGCCTTGTCACTGGACACGCCCACTGCGGATTTTACCCAAGGTCCCGCGATGAGCGAAGCGGAAGTGGTGGCGGCACTTCTGGCAGGCTGGACGGCGGTGGATGCAGAGGCTGACCTTCTGGTGACCGGCGAAATGGGCATCGGAAACACCACGGCCGCTGCGGCCATCGCCCATGCGCTTTATGGCGGAGCGGCATCAGATTGGGCGGGGCGCGGGACCGGTGTAGATGATGCAGGCTTGTCGCTGAAGGCGCAGGTGGTGGCCGAAGGTCTGGCCGCCAACCCATCCGCAAAAGGCGATGGGCTTGAAGCATTACGGTGTCTGGGCGGGCGCGAGATCGCAGCCATGGCAGGTGCCATCGCGCGCGCCCGGGTCGAGGGGATCCCGGTCATCCTTGACGGGTTCATCTGTTCGGCGGCGGCGGCCTGTCTGGGCGCAGCTGTTCCTGCGGCGCTGGATCATGCGGTGGCGGGTCATCAATCGGCCGAAGGGGCGCATGGGCAAATCCTCGAAGCCATCGGCAAAGCGCCGCTTTTGTCTTTGGGGATGCGTCTGGGCGAAGGATCAGGCGCGGCTTTGGCCATTGGTGTTCTGAAAGGAGCCATTGCCTGCCACTCTGGCATGGCCACATTTGCCGAGGCCGGTGTTTCCGACGGGTAAACCCGGCGCGATCATTATCGGGGCCGTGCAGTTTGCGGCGTGAGGTGTCCGGCCCCGGGGGCGTGCTTAGAACTGTTGTATCTCTTCTCCAAGCCGAGCAATACGCTCCAGTTGATCCTTGATCCGCTCTTGGAAACTCATCAGCTGCTTGATGATGTCATTCAACGCATCCCCTGCATCCGGGCGGCGGGCGCTTTCGATCTTACACATGACCCGGGTGGTAGACAGGCCAAGGATATGACGATTCATCACCTCGCAGGCCTTGGTGATGCGTTCGGCCTCATAGCAGACCTCTTGGAAACATTTCTCGCAGTTTTGATCGTGGGACCGAACGATTTTTTCCAAGAGCACCTGTTCGTCGCCCAGCGAAACACCTTCGCCAAGTGAGCGTCGCTCCTTGCGCAGTTGTTCATTGACTTCATTCAGCATCCGCGCCACGCCGGACATGCACATCGCGTTTTGCACCGACCCTTTGATGGACAAAAAGTTGCTGTTTTCACCCAGGACATGGGTTTCAAACCACTGCGACATTTCCCGCGACATCGTACCGTAATTCTGGGACAGGGTCGAGACCGGGCCACCAGTCGGTTCAAGCCGCGATGCAATAACACGCAGGTTATGCGGGATCGTCCGCATGGCATCAAATTGTTGGATCAATTGGTCGGTCTGATGAGTCAGCTCCCCAGTCAGATTGTCGATCCTCTTGAAGTTGGACACTTTTTTATCCGGACGGTGACCCAGGGCGTCATCACGGTGCAAGAGCTCCGACGACATACTATGCGAAAAGAACTGTTTGTAGCTTTGAAAACCATCTTCTTTGAGATGCTTCAGAAGGCTTTGGGCACTTTCTTCCGGTGAGATATTCCCTTCCAGCTCGACAGCCCGCATATCAGCATAGATTTTTTCAACCCTTGCGAGGGTCCCACATGACGGTTTGATGCGCGCAGAAAGATACCCGTCACCAAAGGGCATCATCACCGCAAAGACCCAATAGTGCAGCCCGTCTTTCGCCCTGTTCTTGACATAGCCACCAACCGCGTTCCCCTTTTTCAGCTCGTCCCACAGCAGCCAGAAAACGCCGCGTGGCATGTCCGGGTGCCGGATGACATTATGGGGTTTGTTCAGAAGTTCGTTCCATTCGTAATGGGCGACGCGTTTGAACACGTAATTCCCGGATTGAATGTTTCCCGCCTCATCGGTCCGCGAGAAAAAGACCTCATCAAGGTGAAAAGGTGCTTCCCCGCTTTCCGGGCGAAATTCCTGACGACGTTCGGCTATAGACACGGTTTTGCATTCCATCCTTCTGGTGTTCGCACCATTAATAGGAAACAGACCTTCCCGGCTGGTTAATGCGGTGAAAAAAGTTGGTGTTCCGCTTACGTGGTCAACGGCAGCGGGGCATCGGGTTTCAACTGGTTCATCACAATCTGACTTTGCACCCGCGACACCGATGGGTGAGGCAAAAGCACCTCGTGGATCAGACGGTTCAGCGCCGGCAGATCCTTGCAATACACGCGCAGCAGATAATCGGATGCCCCGGTCAGCGTCCAGGCCGAGATGATCTGTGGTTGTGTCTCGACCAGTGTCTGAAAGGCACGGCCCGCCTCTGGGGCGTGGCTGGCCATTTCAACCTGCACAAAGCTTTGCACCGACAACCCAAGTTTCATGGGGTCGAGTTTGGCCACATAGCCTGTCACATGACCAAGTTCTTCCAGCCGCTGCCGCCGACGCCCGGCCTGGCTGGGGGACAGGTTCAGAAGCTCTCCCAATTCTTGCGACGTCATATGCGCGTTTTTTTGCAGGGCAGCCAGAATGCGGTGATCAGTGTGGTCCATGGTGTCTCCGTGCGTAAAATATGCGCAAATATTATCAATGATGCTGGTAACGCGCAAATATGAAAGATTTTGTGCTGTGATTTGCGCACTCTTCCGGTCTGGTTCACGATAGTCTGTTCACAGGTTAAGAAACGCGAATAAGGAGATCGCAATGGGACCGTTCCCGCATGATGCCCCCCGAGCCACCATTTCCAACGAAAACCCTGCTGGAACTGACGGGTTCGAATTTGTCGAATTTGCCCATCCCGACCCGCAGGAATTGCGCGATCTCTTCACGCAGATGGGGTTTTCCCACACCGCCAACCACAAGACCCGAAATGTGGAGCTGTGGCAGCAGGGCGATGTCAGCTATCTGATCAACCTGGAACCCGGCAGCCAGGCGGCGCATTTTGCCAAAGAACATGGGCCTTGTGCCTCGGCCATGGGCTGGCGCGTGGTGGATGCGCAGCACGCCTTTGATCATGCGGTGAAAATGGGGGCGAAACCCTATGAAGGCGCCGGCAAATCGCTTGATGTGCCGGCGATCTACGGCATCGGGGACAGCCTGATCTATTTCATCGATAAGTATCACGATCAAAGCGCGTATAACGAAGAATTTGACTGGATCGCCAATGCCTATCCGAAAGGCGTTGGTTTCTATTACCTCGACCACCTGACCCATAATGTCTTCAAGGGTAATATGGATGTCTGGTTCAAGTTTTACGGTGATCTGTTTGGGTTCAAGGAAATCCGGTTTTTCGACATTCAGGGCAAACATACCGGGCTGTTTTCCCGCGCGCTGACGTCGCCCTGCGGCAAGATCCGTATTCCGATCAACGAAGACCGCGGCGAGACCGGGCAGATCGTGGCCTATCTGAAGAAATACAATGGCGAGGGCATCCAGCATATCGCGGTTGGCACCGAAGATATCTATGCCAGCGTGGATGCGATTGCCAGTCGCGGGCTGAAGTTCATGCCCGGTCCAAATGAAACTTACTATGACCTGTCATATGAGCGGGTGAAGGACCACACCGAGCCCAAGGATCAGCTGATGAAACATGGCATCCTGATCGACGGGGAAGGGGTGCTGGGTGGGGGCGAAACCCGGATCCTGTTGCAGATCTTCTCGAAAACCGTGATTGGCCCGATCTTCTTTGAGTTCATCCAGCGCAAAGGGGATGATGGGTTTGGCGAAGGCAACTTCAAGGCGCTCTTTGAATCCATCGAACGCGAGCAGATCAAAAATGGCGAACTGGGCGACGTGGCCTGATCACGCCACATCACCGCTCTGTAAATTCGGTTTCAGGTTTTGTTGAAACCCAGCAGATCTGAAACCGCTTAAAACAGCCGCTTCTGTCAGAGGCGGCTGTTTGCCGAACGCGTTTTGGAATAAGCTTGAGACACATGTTTGTCCCGAAACGCCCAAGGCATTGATATCTCTTACGGCGTTACGCTATTCCGCCGTGTCAGGTCAAAACCGAAACGCTTTCATTGCAGGCGTTAGACGCGTGGCAGAAACAATGCGCCAGCGCTGCGAGATCTTATCCAAACGGACGCAAAAGGGGCCTGTTCCTCATCAGGGCAGCGCGCCCGGAAAAGACGTTACCCAAATGGCAGAATTTTCAGCGTGGTGCTGCGCGACCCCTTTTTGTAGATCAACTGATTGGTCGTGATCGAAAGCACACGACCGCCGTCCAGACGATCCCCAACGCCGACTTTCACATAGCGCCCGGATTTGAGGCGAACCAGGGCGCGGCGGTTGGAGGCACTGCCGGAGATACCGATCAAAGCCACCTTGCGCATCGGGATCGCGTTTTTGATTGTGGCCTGCGTGGCAACCGACGCGCGGGTTGGAATGTTGGGGGTGACCGTCTGGTTGCGCGGCGCGGCCGCGACAACCACCGACCCATCGGACGCATCATTCGCCGCACGCGCCGCCGCCACCAGCTTGTCGAAATTGCGCGGCCGTGATTTCGGTTCGAGCGACCGTGCAATCGCCAGTTCGGTCGGGGCAATCGCCGCCACCGCGAGCGAGGCCTGATCCGCCCCCTCTTCCGCATTGGCAATCGCCTCTGCGATAGCCGCAGCCTGCTGGACCAGGGCCTGTGGGTTTGCAGGCCGTGGGGCCGGGCGCAGGGCCGCCAGTTCACTGCGGGTGCGGCCCCCCAACAGGCGCCGTTCATTGCTTTCGATCAAGCCTTCGGGGCGCAGCCGTGGGCGGGTGCGCGGGACCGAGGGATCGGCGGGATCGGCGGGTGCCAGATCCGCGGTTTCCACCTCGGCCTGCGGGGCAATACCGTCAGGGCGCGGTGTGGGGACCAATGCCGGGCGCCCCGCATAAACCGTAACCCCTTTCGGTGTCAGGCTGCCTTCGGGGGTGGCGCGCACAAGCCCACGCTCATCAAGATCAAACCGGGTGCCTTGCGGGGGCGGAGGAAGCCGATTGGCGGGCAGGCTGACAGCATCCCCCAACTTGGCCAAAGGCAAAGCCACCGCATCATGCACCGCTGTGACCGGGTCAATTGAAGCCACGTAAAGCTCATCAATCCGGCCGCTTTCCGGATCATCCAGCGGATCCGGTGCGCGCTCCCAGATCCCGGTCGCCGCATAGCGTATTTCTGCCGCTTCAGGCGACAATCGTTCAGGGGTCGGAGCGTCATCCGCATCAAGCCCCGCTTCATTGGTCAGCGCTTCTGCACCCGCGCCGATGTCCGCATTCGCGATGACATCCGCGTCAGGTTGCAATGCGGGACTGCGGGCCAGTTGATTGGCCTCATCCAGCGAGGGGGCGGGGCCGCTGGTGATGGCGCTTTCAAACTGATCTTCGGCGTCCGGGAACAGGTCCACATTCTGCTCGCTTAGGAAGAACATCGACCACACCGCCAGAACCGCCATCATCAACAGCAGGCCAAGCACAAGAAACAGGCCAAGATATTTCGGCTTTCCACCCACCTCTTGCGATTTGCGCGCGCCAAAGATGGTCAGGGCATCCGCCTCTTTGCGGGCGCGTTCCTGGGCCGCGGTGGACGCTTTGGGCGTTTTGTTTCGGGCAGAGGAACGGGCAGAGGGGGGCGGAGGGGCAATGGCCGTGCTGAGCACTTCGCCATGTGCGGGGGCAGATAAATTGGGCGTTGCCAAAGAACTGTCAGTTGTCCCATTGGCTGCCCCGGTCGCCCCCTTTGCGCCATTTGCACCATTTGCCCTGGAGGTGCGCTTGCTCAGCGATTTTGAGGTGGCCTTGGCCAGCGATGAAGCGATCGAGCTTGCGCCCGAAGCGCCCGCCAGCCCTTTGCGTGCCGCGTCTTTCAGCTTGCCTGCCGCCCCGTTTGCCCCGGCTTTGGCCTTGGCGGTCGCGGTGCGTTTTTTGGGCTTGGGGGCATTGTCCTGACCATCCACGGTCGGTGCGGTCACCGGTACGTGGATTTCAGTCTGTACGCGCGGCGCAGGCGCGGGGGGAAGGTCAGGCGACGCGGATGCGGCGGTTTTCTCAGACGCTGAGGGGGCGGATGGCGGGACAACATTGATCCGCGGCGCAATGTCGGCCGTCTGTGGACCTGCGCCCGTGCGGTCCGCGGGTGCGCCCGTTCCCGCACGCCGCGTTGAAAAGGCGGGCACGGTGTCCTGCGCCGCTTTGGAAGGAGCCTTTGGGGAATCTGACCCTGCACGGGGCTTTGACTCACGGGGCTTTGACTGCGGCGTTGAAGGCCCTGTGGAAGACCCTGTGTCAAGGGTGGCCAGCCCGGCGTTCGCTGGGTCAGAAGGGGCAGGTTTGGCATCCGGCGTGGCCTTTGAAACGCCTGTTTCCTCTCGCGCCGGAGAGGCCCCCTTGGGTGGCTTGGGAGGCTCAACCTTTTTTTGCGGGGTGGGGCGCGCCGGGGCATCCTCTTCCGGTTCGAAATCGGGGGGGAACGGGGCAAGTTCCGGCGGCGCAGAGGGGGGCTTGGCACCTGAGGTGTCGGCCGGGCTGTCGGTCGGGCTGTCGGTGGTGGTCGCGGCAGGGTGCGGTTTGGTGGCCTGCGCTTGGGGTGCGGGCTGCGGTTCGGGACTGTCAGCCGGCTTGGATGCCGGGGCTTGCGGTTCACTCGTCTGGTCTGCAAGCGGGCCAATCTGGGTGCCCATCAGCTCCGGGGGCGCACGATGTTCGCGCTCTACCTCGCCCCCCTGACCAAGGTGCTGACCGGCGCAGCTGGTTTCGCCAAAGCTGACTTCGCGGGTAAAGCTGCCATGGGGGCGGGCGGTGAAACAGACCGGGTTCATGCGGTTCTCGACCGCGAATCCTTCGGCTTCTGCAAGGGTCTCGCGGGCCACAATTGCCACGTGGGCCATATCGCCATCGGCATACCAGTCAAACGCCAACTCTTCGACCGGGTAGGGGGTCAGCCCGACCAACCCTTCGCGAATGCGCGCCTCGCGCGTGATGTCATCCGGTCCGGGGGCGGTCATGCTGGTGAACAGGATCTGGCTGGGGGGGATGATCAGTTTCGAGGTGAACCCCCCTTTGTCGAGATCCCCGGCGCGCTGGCGCATCATGGACAGATTGTGGGGCAAGCTGGGGTCGGTCAGGCTCACTTCACCCACAAGCACCCAGCCGCCTTTGCCGCGATGCATCAGGCCAATGCCATCATGGGTCAGATCAAGCGCAAAATTCGGCTTCATACCGCTCTTACGGCCCCCGTGTAAGTTGTCCACATACCGGTTGAGACTCAGATCTCGCGCGGTTTCAATCACTCATCCCAATCGGCGCAAACCGGATTGCGGCTGCGCCAAAGCGGCCATCCCTGCCACCGCCTTGAAACTACAGCAGGTTTTCGCCCATGGGAAGGGGGGCAACCCTGTTGGGTTGAACATGGCGACAATTGGCGCAGACATTGGGTCTATCTGGCGCAGACAGGAGGCTAAGATGAAGACATTACTTGGTATTTTAGGTGTCGTGATTTGTATGGGGCAGGCTGCTTTGGCCGAGGGGCGAGACACGCCAACACTCCGGGTTACGGGAACAGGTGTGGTGTCGGCCCAACCGGACATGGCGGTGATCCGTTTGGGGGTGCGCGAAGAGGCCAAGGAAGCCGCAGTTGCCACCCGCGCCGTGGCTGAGGCGCTTGGCGGTATTCTGGCCAAGCTGTCTGCCGCCGGATTGGATGAGAAAGACATCCAGACCACACATTTGTCCTTGGCGCCGCAATTGGATTACGCCAAGTCGGGCGCCCGGAAACAGCTGGGCTATGAGGCATCTTCGACGTTGACGGTCGCAATCCGTGATCTGGCGGGGCTTGGCCCGATGCTGGACCAGGTGATGCAAGCCGGGGCCAATCATTTCAACGGGTTGCAGTTTGATCTGTCCAACCGTGAGGCGCTGTTGGATGAGGCGCGCAAAGCCGCTGTTGCCGATGCCATGCGCAAGGCCAAAGTGCTGGCAGACGCGGCCGGACTGACGCTTGGACCTGTGCGTGTGCTGTCCGAAGACGGGCCAATGCGCGGCCCCGAGCCAATGTTGGGTCGCATGGCAATGGAGGCGCAATCTTCCATGCCCGTGGCAACGGGAGAGGTGAATGTGTCAGCCCAGGTGGTGATGGAGTTTTCACTGAGCGAATAACCTTACCTTCGCTTGGTAAGGCCCTGGTAAGGCGTTGGAAATAAAAAAGGCCGCCAGTTCGGCGGCCTTTCGTTTGTCAGGGCAAACCCTTACGAGGTTGCGGCGTCCAATGCCTGATCCAGATCGGCGATAATGTCTTCGACATTCTCGATGCCGATCGACAGGCGCACCACATTCGGTGCGGCCCCTGCGGCCACCTGTTGCTCTTCGCTCAACTGGCGGTGGGTGGTGGATGCCGAGTGGATGATCAGCGACCGTGCGTCGCCAAGGTTGGCCACATGGCTGAACAGTTTCAAATTATCGACCAGCTTTTTGCAGGATTCGTACCCGCCCTTCACCGCAACCGTGAAGAGGGCCCCAGCGCCTTTCGGGCTGATCTTGTCGGCCAACGCCTTGTAGGGCGAGCTGTCAAGGCTGGCCCAAGTCACGCCTTCAATGCGGTCGTCCGCTTCCAGCCATTCCGCCACTTTGCGGGCATTGGCGAGATGCTTTTCCATCCGCAGTGACAGGGTTTCGATCCCCATCAGCGTGTAATGCGCGGCTTGCGGGTTCATGGTCATGCCAAGGTCACGCAGACCGATGGCGATGCCGTGGAACGTATAGGCCATCGGCCCAAGCGCCTGCCCAAAGCACAGCCCGTGATAGGCCGGTTCCGGTTGGCTGAGCGACGGGAACTTGTCGTTTTGCATCCAGTCAAATTTGCCGCTGTCGACAATTGCGCCGCCGGTCACGGTGCCGTTGCCGGTCAGGTATTTGGTGGTGGAATGCACCACAATCGTGGCCCCCAGCTCAATCGGGCGCACCAGATAGGGCGTGGCCGAGGTGTTGTCGACCACCACCGGGATGCCCGCCTTGTCGGCGATTTTCGCCATGGCGGCGATGTCGGTGGGGATCCCGGCCGGGTTTGCCAGCGTTTCGCAGAACAACGCACGGGTGTTGTCGTCAATCGCGGCTTCCACGGCGGCCGGATCGTCGAAATCCACCAGCTTGGCTTCCCATCCAAAGCGTTTGAAGGTTTGGGTGAACTGGGTGACCGTGCCGCCATACAGCTTGTTTGAGGCCACGATGTTCAGGCCCGGCCCCATTAGAGGGAAGAGCGCCATGATTTGTGCTGCGTGACCGGACGAACAGCACACCGCGCCCGCGCCGCCCTCAAGTTCCGCAATCCGGTTTTGCAGTGCGCCCACGGTGGGGTTGGTCAGGCGCGAATAGATATAGCCCACCTCTTCGAGATTGAAGAGCCGCGCGGCGTGATCGGCATCCTGAAACACATATGCGGTGGTCTGGTAGATCGGCACCTGACGCGCCCCGGTGGCCGGATCCGGCGCGGTGCCTGCATGAACCTGCAGCGTGTCAAACCCCAATTGACGGTCTTCTGTCATGATAGTCTCCCTAAATCAGTTGCCGCTACGCTAGGGCAAAGCCGCGCGGGCTTCAACGGCGCGCGGGCAAAGGAAACGTGGGTTTTGCAAATGGGCGCAGAGGATGAACAACGTTCCGGTCAATTGCGCCCGGTGGAACAGCGTTTCGGGTGGGGCGGCGCCTCACCCTGAACGCTGCCCCGTCCGTTCGGGTTTTTCTTGATGTCTGGTGCGGATTGCGAAAAGATCTGCCGCGCCCGATAAAGCGTTTCGGTGTTCCCCGTGTCAGGTTAAAAACCGAAACGCTTTCGGGCCCTGTTTGCAATTGCCGGAGTATTGCCCATGCTGACCCCGTTTCACCTCGCCATCCATGTGACCGACCTGAAAGAGGCGCGGTGGTTTTATGGCGGGGTGCTGGGCTGCGAAGAAGGGCGGTCGACCGACAGTTGGGTGGATTTCAACTTTTTCGGCCATCAGCTGAGCCTGCATCTGGGCCAGCCCTTCGACACCACCGCCACCGGCACTGTTGGCGCGCAAAAGGTGGCGATGCCACATTTCGGGATTGTGCTGGCCTATGACGACTGGCGCGCCCTGGCGGATCGTCTGACCGCCTCCGGGACCAGCTGGGTGATTGCCCCGACTGTGCGCTTCGAAGGTGAGCCGGGTGAGCAATGGACGATGTTCTTTACCGACCCATCGGGAAATCCGATTGAAGTCAAAGGGTTCAAGGATCTTTCTCAGGTGTTTGCCTCCTGACCGATCCGCGCCCAACCCGCCGTCGCATCAGCGCATCCAGAACCCTTCGCGCTTGATCTTGTTGCGGATCACCTGTTCGCGCCGCGGCAGATTTGCGCGATCAAACATGGCGCGTACCTTCTGCCCGCGCCCCTGATAGATCATCCGCAGCATCGGTTCGTATTCCTTGAACACTTTCTTGAGCTTGTTGGGGGCTGACACGGTTTCAAGCACGTCAATCACCCGATCCGCCTCGCGCGCGTAGGCCAGCGGCAGCACACGCCAATGGCAGGTGACATCCCCATCCAACCCGGCAAGCTCGGGCCCCGGACGCCCGCCGCCAAAGGACGAAATGACCAGGGGCAGGGCGATCTGGTCAAGCCAGGGAAACAGCTCCTGACAGACCAGCTCTTCCGGCGCGCTGTCGCGGATCGCCAATGCGTATTCCAGGAACCGCGCGCCAAACTGGCGCGGGCAGGCCCCAAAAAACCAGCCCGCATTGAAATACATGTAGCGTTCCCAATACTCGTCCGGCTGTGTCAGATCGAGCGAGCTTTGGTAATCCTGCCCGAACTTTTCATAAAGTGATTTCCAAATCGCGCCGTAGCCCGGGCCGTAAAGCTCGATCTTGGGCCAGGTGTTTTCGCGTTTCATCGAGGCCGAGGGCCGTGAGAAATCAAACGCGATCTCCGATAATTTCCCGGTCACCACCGTGTCACTGTCGAAAAAGACAAAGGGTTCCCCTTCGGGCATCTCCAGCAGCGCTTCGATCTTGTTGGCGTTGGGGTAGCTGGCCCCGAAGTGATGGTTTTGGAAGGGCAGGATCTCGGCTCCCAACCCCTCCAGCGCCTCGCGCACCTTGGGGCGGATGCGCGGATCATGGGGCCAGTTTTCCCCCGGTTGCGGTTCGGCCACAAAGACGCGACCTTTGAAACCGGGATCCGCTGCGCGCAAAGACGCAACAAACAACAGCGCCTCATACGAGACACGGCCGGCTTGACCCACCACCATGATATTGAAAACTTTGGGCGTCTTGGCCTTTTGAACGGGCGTTGCTTTCGCAGCGGCCTTTGCGGCGGTCTTCCCCTTTGTGGAGGCGGGTCTGGGTTTGGGGGATGTCTTGGTGCTGGCCGTTTTTCCACCCGCTGCCGTCTTTGAGGTGTTCCCCACAGTCTTTTTGGCGGGTTTTCCCTTGTTGGAAGAGGTTGCCCCCGCCCGCTTTTTCGCCGATTTGGCCATTGCTCTTTGCCCATGCTTATCTTTTCGGGCAGTATAGGTCAGAAGAGGCAAGCCGGGAAGGGGGCGAGAACAAGGAGTTCACCTCCCCAGGCCATGGCCATGAGTGCGCAGAATTTTACCGGTCGCAATATTGCATGCGAGGAGAATGAGATGAAGTTGGGATCCAAGGTTGTGACGCTGCTTGGCGCGGGCGTCCTGTCGCTGGGGGGGCATGCCACCCAGGCGCAGCAGTTTACCACGGCCGCTGAAATTCGTCCGATCCTCGAAGCCACGCAGGCCAATTGGATTGCGGTGCGCGAATATGACGGGCAGGACCTGCTGTATTTCACCCACCTTCTGGCGTGGCGCTGCGGACTTGAACAGGTGCGGTATGCGGTGAATGGCGGTGAGATGCAGGCGTTTGAGCTGGAGCCATGTTACATGGAGGAAGCCCAGCCCAACGCCATCAAGTCCACCGAAATTCTGCCCTTCGTGACGCTGGATCTGAAGGCGGTGAATACGGTGGATGTGGAGCTGTTCTATGACGATGGGACCACGGCCACGGGCAGCTATGAACGCGGCAGCATTCAAATCAACTGACGAAGAAAATCTATTTATAACAGTGTGTAGCGATGTGAAGTGAAGGCGCTTTTTGCTTTTACGAACCTTCCGAGAATGTGCCGAATTTTCCGGTGCAAAACGCCAGCGAGCCGCTCTCGGCCACATTTACCCGTTGCACGCGCCCCAAGACGATCGAGTGGTCTCCGCCCTCCATCACCCGTTCCGTGGTGCAGTCAAACCGTGTCACGCATCCGTCCAGAAGCGGCACGCCATGATCGTCGGTGTGATGCGGTACGGCTTCGAACAGGTCGCCCGTGCGCGCGAAGTGTTGCGCCAGTTCGCGCTGGTCTTCGGACAGAATGTGGATGGCAAAATGGCTGGCGGCAACAAAGGCATCATGGCGGGCCGACACCAGCGCCGGGCACCACAAAACCAGCGGCGGATCCAGCGAGACGGAGGTAAAGCTGTTTGCGGTCATGCCCACCGGCACCGGTTTTCCATCCTGCAACGACGGGGCGGTAACGATGGTCACGCCGGTTGGAAAACTGCCAAGGGCTGACCGGAACTCTGCCGCGTGTTCGGGGCCGGGATTGAAGCTTTTCATCTGCTCTGTCTCGCGCGTTTCAGATCCGTTGCCGCGCGACCCTATATTCATGGGACATGAGAGAAAAGGACAAAAGCGGCATTTGGGGGGGCAGCGCCGGTGAAACCGTGTGTTTGTGGGCCGTCACTCTGCAATGGCAAAGCCCGAAATCAGGTGACGCAACCCAAGGGCCGCGCCCGCTATGATCGCCAGGAACGTAACGGGAGCACCGTAATACAGCAGCGCAAAAGCCGACAGGCCCTGACCGACCGAACAGCCAAAGGCAATCACAGCACCGATCCCCATGATCACCGCCCCCAGGATCTGACGTTTGAGCTCACGCGGGTCCTCGCAGGCTTCCCAGCGGAAATGGCCCAGCCGCAAGCTGCCCAGAAACGCGCCCAAAAGCACGCCCACAACCGAGCCGACGCCGAAATTCAGGTCATTGCCGGACGAGGTCATCAGGTAAATGATCATGTCGCCAATTGGGGCGGAGTAGGTGTGGCTTTCAACCGGGATCGCAGAGAACCCGTTGGCCGATACCCAGGCGGTGCCGCCCCAGCCGATGACCACAGCAATCCCGGCAACCGCGCCCCAAAAGATCTTGTCGCGGGCGGCACGCAGATCGGGGCTGGCCAGCATCGCAATCAGGATCAGGACACCGAGGGCAACGCCAATCGGCGCAGGGGACAGGCCCGTGGCACCACCGATCCCGTGGGCAAATGAGGGCAGGGCGCCATTTTCGATAGGTGTTTCCGGGAACAGCCAGACCCGAAGCCGGGCCAGTGGGCCGGAGATGGCGACGTAAGCGGACAGGCCCATCACCAGCACAATCACAAAGCTGCGCAGGTCTCCTCCGCCCAGACGTGCCAGGGCGCCAAAGCCGCAATTGCCCGACAGGGCCATGCCATAGCCAAAGATCAGCCCGCCAAAGATAGAGGCCAGCGGGTTCCAGGACAGACGCAGATAGACGGTTTCTTCGGCTGGGATCAGGCCCGCGCCGATCAGGGAAAACGTGCCGATCATCGCCACGCCGATCGCCACGCCCCACATCATCAGACGCACCCGCGATCCGCCATAAAGCGCGTCTTCGATGGCACCAAGGGTGCAAAAACGGCCAATACGCGCCGAGAGACCCAACAACACGCCCCCGACCAGCCCCACCAGAGCCGCCAGATTTGCATCGGAAATCCAGTCAAACATGCGCCCCTCCTGCTCGTGACGGATTTGCTGCGGTTCCAGACCGCAATTGCGCAGACGGCCTCCCACCAGCGGCGCAGGTCAGATCCAAGATGTCAGGGGATGCTACCTGATGGCAGCCGCACAGGAAATCGCTTTTATTCCGCGGCTTTGCGCTCTTCGGGTGTGCCCCCGGACTGGCCGACCGTGCAAAACATCTCGTAAATCACTTCGAGGATGCGACGCGGGCG
Organism: Aliiroseovarius crassostreae; assembly: GCF_049803815.1. Classification (GTDB taxonomy): domain Bacteria; phylum Pseudomonadota; class Alphaproteobacteria; order Rhodobacterales; family Rhodobacteraceae; genus Aliiroseovarius; species Aliiroseovarius crassostreae_A. The sequence continues at coordinate 629,156 of NZ_JBNAGI010000002.1, read as the reverse complement.
ATCATCGGTCAAGGAATAGTAGATTGTCTTGCCGTCACGGCGTGGCGTCACCAGACCTTCCAGCCGCAGGCGGGCCAGTTGTTGGGACACGGCGGCCTGGCGGGCGGAAAGCAGCTTTTCCAGTTCGGTCACTGATTTTTCGCCGGTCACCAGGTGACACAGGATCATCAACCGCCCTTCATGGCTGATCGCCTTAAGCAGGTTTGACGCATCACAGGCGCTGGTCATCATCTGATCCAGTTCCTCGTTTGTCATGTCTTCGCGAATGACGGGTAGGGCCATCACTTGATCCTTTAGAGCGTACGGCGGGGACCCGCCGGGGCGTTTTTCGTAAGTGGCGTCGTGAACCCTCATATCCTGGCCCGTTTTCAACGCAAACCGATCCCTGATTGGCAACAAGAACCGCTTCCCGACACTATATATAAGAGGTTTGCCAATTTGCAAACGCTTCGCGTTGGCGCTCACTTTGACGTGACGGGAAGCCCACACTTGTCCGGCCCGCCCGTAATCAGGGCTGTCCTGTCAGCTTTCCGGTAGCGCGTAAGCCGTGTGATCAAGCAACATCTTTTCAAGCAATCCCCAGAAGAAATCCTCTCCTGGATACCCTTCGATCCGGGCCAGTTCGCGACCGCCATCCACCAAAAGGAAGGTGGGGGTGAAAGAGACCGGGCGTGCCAGGTCGAACCCAAGGTCATCATCACGGGTTTTGCGGATACCGACCTTGATCAGGGGCGCATATTGCCCTTCCGGTGTCTTGGGATAGATCGCCCCCAACTCACGCTCCCACGCAGCGCACCAGGCGCAGCCGGGTTCTTCGACCATAACCAGCTCTGCCGCCCGGGCCGGGGCGTTGACCATCAGGGCCAGACCGATCAGGATCGGCAGACAGCGAAGAAGAATGTGGCGCATGGCGCGGGTCCTGGTGTTGTCCAAGTGGTGTCGGTGGTTGACCTTGATTTGATAAAATACATAAATTGAATATGTTCAGGTTTCAAGAAGATTGACCGTTTGGCGGATCAATCATTTGCCTGATCAGCGCGAAAAGCAGGGGGCAGGGATGTTTGAAATCAGTTTTGCGGGCGCGGCGTTGGCCGGGCTTTTGTCCTTTGCCAGCCCCTGCATCCTGCCCATGGTGCCGTTTTACCTCAGCTACCTGGCCGGCCTGTCGATGAGCGAGTTGCAGGAAGAAGGCGGCATTGCGCCCGGGGCGCAGAAACGGTTGATCCTTGCCGCCCTGGCCTTTGCCTTTGGCGTGACCACAATTTTTGTCCTTCTTGGGCTGGGGGCCACGGCGCTTGGCACCGCGTTTGCCCAATATAAACACATCCTGGCCTATGCGGGGGCCGCGCTGCTGTTGGTGTTCGGGTTGCATTTCCTGGGCATCCTGCGCATCGGCCTTTTGTATCGCGAGGCGCGCATGACCAGCGGGGCAGAGCCCAGCACCATCATCGGTGCCTATCTGATGGGGCTGGCCTTTGGCTTTGGCTGGACGCCCTGCGTGGGGCCGGTTCTGGCCTCGATCCTGATGATCGCATCCGGCATGGGGGATCTGACCCGTGGTGGGCTTTTGCTGGCGGTCTACGGTTTGGGAATGACCGCGCCCTTCGTGATCGCCGCATTCTTTTCGCAGGGGTTCATCCGCTGGGCCGGCCGCAATCGCAAATACCTGCCTTATGTGGAAAAGGGGATGGGGGTGATGTTGATCCTGTTTGCGGTACTGATCAGCACCGGACAGGTGAACGTCATCGGCCAGTGGCTGATCGACTGGTTCCCCGCTTTGACGCGGCTTGGGTAAGGCAGATCGGTGTGCAATGGCGAGCGTGGTCTGTTGGCGGACGGATGAATGTGCCGGGGACAGAATCAACGTCCCTGGGGGCGACTCACGGCCCCTCTGACGGCGTTTGCTCCGAGTCTCGCTGGGGGTTCGGGTCCACCAATCGCACTCTGTTACGCTTGTTCGCGGGGCACCCGTATCAGATGAAAATTCATCGTATACAACAGGATGCATTGCATTTATGCGGGTGTTGGAAAGGATGTTTCGCGTATGACTAATAATAATTCAAATAATGGAATTTGATGTTGCGAAAATTACTTCACCTGCGTAACTTATCCGGACAACGGTCATGGGAGGTATTATGAAGCGGACAAAGATCACGCTCGCCGTTCTTTTCGCCAGCGCAACGCTAGCAGGAGCGGCACAGGCCGACGTGGTGGCGCCGGGCGCCGTCGCCTTCAACGAAGATGGTGCAGTGGAAATGTCGCTGACCGGCACGCCGGGCGACGCCATGGAAGGCGCCAAGGTCGTCTCGACCAAATCACAGGGCAATTGCATTGCCTGTCACGAAATCACCGATCTTGCAGATGTGCCGTTCCACGGCGAAGTGGGGCCGCTTTTGGATGGGGCGGGCGACCGCTGGTCCGAGGGGGAGCTGCGCGGGCTTCTGGTGAATGCCAAGGTTCTGTTCGAAGACACGGTCATGCCGGCCTTCTACAAAACCGAGGGCTTCAACCGTCTGGGCAAGGCCTATACCGGCAAAGCCCATGAAGGCGAGGTGGAACCGCTTTTGAGCGCCCAGCAGATCGAAGATGTTGTCGCCTATCTGATGACGCTGAAATAAGCGCATCACGGGTACGGAAATACTCACAGGAGAGAGAAATGAAATTCACACGTCGTGAAGCTCTGGCTCTTGGTCTCGGTGCTACCGCCGTCGCCATGTTGCCGATGCGGGCAAGTGCGGCCGCCGACGAGGCGATCGCCGCCTTCACCGGTGGGGCAGAGATGGGCGAGGGGGGCATCACCCTGACCGCGCCGGAAATCGCAGAAAACGGCAATACCGTGCCGGTGTCGGTGGACGCCCCCGGTGCCGAGGCGATCATCATTCTGGCCGCAGGCAACCCGACCCCGGGCGTGGCCCAGTTCACCTTTGGTCCCGCTGCCGGATCGCAAGCGGCCTCGACCCGCATTCGCCTGGCTGGCACGCAAGACGTGATCGCCATTGCCAAGATGGCCGATGGCAGCTTTGTCAAAGCGCAATCGACCGTCAAGGTCACCATCGGCGGCTGCGGCGGCTAAGTCAGGACAAGGAGAGATATCATGGCAAAAGGTGTAAAACCCCGCGTGAAAGTTCCCAAGTCGGCAGCCGCTGGCGAGGTTGTGACGCTGAAAACCCTGATCAGCCACAAGATGGAATCGGGTCAGCGCAAGGACAAGGATGGCAATGTCATCCCGCGCTCGATCATCAACCGCTTTACCTGTGAATTCAACGGGGCGCTGGTGGTCGACGTGGCAATGGAAAGCGCCATTTCCACCAACCCTTACTTCGAATTTGACGCGAAAGTCGACGCCGCCGGGGACTTCAAGTTCACCTGGTATGACGACGACGGGTCTGTCTACGAAGAAACCAAATCGATCAAGGTCGCCTAAGGCGCCGCGACAGGTTATCCGCCGCGTCAAGGACGCGAGGCGGCGGATAGCAGAGCCACATAACAAGAGCGCGCCCCTGCGCGCCAACCCACCACATAAGGGCCACTGACATGCTCATGGTCTTAGGGAGGTAAAACAAATGAAAAAAGGCATCGCAGCCCTACTGGCCGCCACAACGATGGTCGCATCATCCGTGGCACTTGCTGATGAAAATGCTGAACTGATCGTCAATGGCGAGATTGAAATGGTCACCCGCACCGCCGCCCCGGCCCATCTGGCCGAGGATCTGGACGAGGTGATTTCGGGCTGGGTCTTCCGGTCTGACCAGACGCAGGAAATGCAGATGGACGATTTCGACAATCCCGGCATGCTGGGCGTCGAAAACGGGATCGAAATCTGGAACACCGTGGATGGCAGCAAAGGCAAATCCTGCGCCGACTGTCATGGTGAGCCTGAAAAGATGGCCGGTGTAAAAGCGGTCTATCCGAAATGGAACGACAAGGCCGAAAAGGTCTTTACCCTGCAGATGGCCGTGAACAACTGTCGCGAAAATGCGATGGGGGCAGAGCCCTGGAAAACCGACGCGTCGGAAGCCATTGATATCGAAGCCCTGATGGCGTCGGTGTCGCGTGGCATGCCGGTCAACGTGGCCATTGATGGCCCGGGCCAGGCGACCTGGGAAATGGGCAAAGACCTCTATTACACCCGCACGGGTCAGCTGGATCTTTCCTGCGCCAACTGCCACGAGCAGAATTACGGCAACATGATCCGCGCCGACCACCTGTCGCAGGGGCATATCAATGGCTTCCCGACCTATCGTCTGAAAAATGCCAAGCTGAACGGGGTGCATTCGCGCTTTAAGGGCTGTGTGCGCGACACCCGCGCCGAGACCTTCAAGCCGGGCTCGGACGAGTTCATCGCGCTGGAAATGTATGTCGCCTCGCGCGGCAATGGCCTGTCAGTCGAAGGACCGTCTGTCCGCAACTAAACCTTGTCCCGTCCGGGCCAGCGCTCGGGCGGGATTTCTTTACGCAAATACATTCGGGGTTTTGCATATAACGCCCCCAACCACAGCTAGGAAACCGCACATGATCTCTCGTCGCGACTTTCTCCAGGTCTCCATGGCCGCATCTGCGCTCTATGGCGCATCCGGGTTTGGCAATTGGGCCAAACTGGCTGCCCAACAGGCGCTCACCCAGGACGATCTGCTGAAATTCGACACGTTCGGCAATGTGTCGCTGATCCACATCACCGACATTCATGCCCAGCTGAAACCGATCTATTTCCGCGAGCCGGAGATCAATCTGGGCGTGGGGCCCGCCAAGGGGAAGATGCCGCATATCACCGGCGCGGCGTATCGCGAGTTTTATGGCATCAAGGATGGTTCGCCGTCGGCTTATGCCCTGACATACAACGACTTTTCGGCGCTTGCGCGCGAATATGGCCAGGTCGGCGGCATGGACCGTGTCGCCACCGTGGTGAACGCCATTCGCGCCGACCGCCCTGATGCGCTGCTCTTGGACGGCGGCGACACCTGGCACGGGTCTTACACCTGTCATCACACGCAGGGCCAAGATGTGGTCAACGTGATGAACGCGCTGAACCCCGACGCAATGACCTTCCACTGGGAGTTCACCCTGGGCTCGGACCGCGTGAATGAGATCGTTGAAAACCTGCCCTTCGCCGCCCTTGGCCAGAACATTTTCGACGCCGAATGGGACGAACCGGCTGAGCTCTTTAAACCCTACAAGTTCTTTGAACGCGGCGGGGTCAAGGTGGCCGTGATCGGTCAGGCTTTCCCCTATATGCCCATCGCCAACCCGCGCTGGATGTTCCCGGAATACTCGTTTGGGATCCGGGATGAGAACATGCAGGCGATGGTCGACGAGGTACGCGCAGCTGGGGCCGAACTGGTTGTGGTCCTGTCGCATAACGGGTTTGACGTGGACAAGAAAATGGCGGGCCGGGTCAAAGGCATCGACGTGATCTTGTCGGGCCACACCCATGACGCGCTGCCCGAACCGGTGCAGGTGGAGCAGACTTTCATCATCGCCTCGGGGTCGAACGGCAAATTCGTCAGCCGCGTGGATCTGGACGTGCGCGACGGCAAGATGATGGGCCTCCGCCACAAGTTGATCCCGATCTTTTCCGACGTGATCACGCCAGATGCCACCATCACCAAGCTGATCGAAGAACAGCGCGCGCCCTATGAGGCCGAGCTGAACGAGGTGATCGGCACCACCGACTCGCTTCTGTATCGTCGTGGCAATTTCAACGGATCCTGGGATGACCTGATCTGTGACGCGCTGATCAACGAACGCGAAGCCGACATTGCCATGTCGCCCGGCGTGCGTTGGGGGCCGAGCATTCTGCCGGGCCAGGAGATCACCCGCGAAGACATCTGGAACGTGACCTCGATGTCTTATGGCGAAGCGTACCGCACGGAAATGACCGGCGAGTTCATTCACACGATCCTCGAAGACGTGGCCGACAACCTGTTCAACCCCGACCCCTATTACCAGCAGGGCGGGGACATGGTGCGGATCGGTGGCATGGGCTATCGCATCGACATCACCAAACCGCAGGGCGAGCGGATCACCGAGATGACGATGCTGAAAACGGGCGACCCGATCGACCCCGCGAAAACCTATGTCGTGGCCGGCTGGGCGTCGGTCAATGAAGGCACCGAGGGGCCGCAGATCTGGGACGTGGTGGAAAGCCACATCAAGAAACAAGGCACGATCAAACTGGATCCGAACAACTCGGTCAAAGTGGTCGGCGTCTGAACACATTCGGCCCGGATGCCCCCCGGTTTCGGGGCGGTGGCCGGGCCATTTTTTCAAGCCTATTCATGCAAATAGGCGAATATGGATATGTAATAGGAGAGATGCCAAATGAGTGACAGCTCTACGAAAACCGGGGCGACGCGCCGCGCGTTCCTGAAGGGGGCCGCGGCCACCGGGGCCGCCTTGGGGGCCGCAGGGGCCGCCCGTGCCGAGGGGGATCCGTTGATCACCGAGGTTCAGGACTGGGCGTCGGGTCTGGGCGAGGGGGTGGATGCCACCCCGTACGGGATGCCGATCAAGTATGAAGACCACGTGGTGCGCCGCAATGTCGAATGGCTGACGGCAGACACGATTTCCTCGATCAACTTCACGCCGATCCACGCGCTGGATGGCACGATCACCCCGCAGGGCTGTGCGTTTGAACGCCACCATTCGGGCGCGATTGCCCTGAAAAAAGAAGACTATCGCCTGATGATCAACGGGCTGGTCGATACGCCGCTGGTCTTCACCTATGAGGATCTGGAACGCTTCCCGCGTGTCACGCAAACCTTCTTTCTGGAATGCGCCGCCAACACCGGCATGGAATGGGCGGGTGCGCAACTCAATGGCTCGCAATACACCCACGGCATGATCCACAATATGGAATATACCGGCGTCACCCTGCGCACGCTTCTGGAAGAGGCGGGCATGGGCGCGGCGGGCGACATTAAGGACAAATGGGTTTACGTCGAAGGCGCAGATGCGTCGTCGAACGGCCGGTCCATCCCGCTGGAAAAGGCGCTGGATGACTGTATGGTCGCCTTCAAGGCCAATGGCGAAGCCCTGCGGATGGAGCATGGTTACCCGGTCCGTCTGGTGGTGCCCGGCTGGGAAGGCAATATGTGGGTCAAATGGCTGCGCCGGATCGAAATCATGGACAAGCCGGTGGAAAGCCGCGAGGAAACCTCAAAATACACTGACACGCTGGCCGATGGCACCTCGCGCAAATGGACCTGGGTGATGGATGCGAAATCCGTGATCACCAGCCCCAGCCCGCAAATGCCGATCAAACACGGCAAAGGCCCGCTGGTCATCACCGGTCTGGCCTGGTCGGGTCGCGGCGCGATCACCGCCGTGGACGTGTCGCTGGATGGCGGCGTGACCTGGCAGGAGGCGCGTCTGGCGGAGCCCGGCAAGCCGATGGCACTCAGCCGCTTTTACCTCGATATCGACTGGCAGGGCGAAGAGATGTTCCTGCAATCGCGCGCAATGGATGAAACCGGTTACGTGCAACCCACCAAGGCGCAGCTGCGCGAGGTGCGCGGCCTCAACTCGATCTATCACAACAACTGCATCCAGACCTGGCATGTGAACGCAAACGGAGAGGCCAACAATGTCGAAGTTTCCTAAACTCCTGCTGGCCACCGCAATCGCGGGCCTGTCCGCCGCACCGGTGACGGCCGAGAAAATGGGTCTGGGTCGTCCGGCGACCGAGGCAGAAATCGCCGCCTGGGATCTGGACGTGTTCCCGGACGGGTCGAACCTGCCCGAAGGGTCGGGGGACGTCTGGACCGGCGAAGAGGTGTTCGCCGACAATTGCGCGGTCTGTCATGGCGACTTTGCCGAAGGCGTGGGCAACTGGCCGAAACTGGCCGGGGGCGCGGATACGCTTGCGGACGAAGACCCGCTGAAAACCGTGGGGTCCTATTGGCCCTATCTGTCGACCACCTTTGACTATGTCCGCCGTTCCATGCCCTTTGGCAGCGCACAGACCATGTCAAATGACGATGTCTATGCGATTGTGGCCTATATCCTTTACTCGAACGATCTGGTGGATGATGATTTCACTCTGTCGAAAGAGACGTTCCTGTCGGTTGACATGCCCAATGCGGACGGCTTCATCGTCGATGACAGGGCCGAAACGGAATATGGCATCTTCACCAACCGCTGCATGGAAGGCTGCAAGCCAGAGGCGGTGACCATCACCAAAAACGTGGTGTTCCCGGGCGATCCGAACGCGGGCGCGGTGTCTGAAGACACGGCCGCGGTTGACCCCGCCCCTGCCGAAGACACGCCCGCCGAAGATGCGCCTGCAGAAGTGGTCGAGGTTGCGGTGACGTTTGACGCCGATCTGGCCGAGAAGGGCGCAAAGGTGTTCAAGAAATGCAAGGCCTGCCACAAGGTGGGCGAGGGGGCCAAGAACGGCACCGGCCCAATTCTAAACGGTATTTGGGGCCGTCAGGCGGCGATGGTGGAGGGGTTCAAATACTCTAAACCCATGAAAGCCCTGGGCGAAACCGGTGCGGTCTGGAACGAAGAAACCCTGTCGGCCTATCTGGCCAATCCGCGCAAATACCTGAAGGGCACCAAGATGAGCTTTGCCGGGTTGAAAAAAGACGCGGATGTCGCGGCAATTCTTGAGTTCCTCAAGGCAAACAGCCAGTAACATCCTGACATGATGACGAAACGCCGCGGGTTTCCTGCGGCGTTTTTTCATGGCCACTGATCCGGGAAATTTTGGGGTCATCGCTTTTCGTGATAAGCTGGTTGCAACGAAAAACCGGCACGGGAGGGCCAATATGAACCGGATCATCCACGCAATTCCCCTTGTATGTCTGAGTGTATGTCTGACTGTATGTCTGATGGCGTTCCCCGCGCAGGCCGCGGAAATGGGCGATGACGGGCTCTATCAACAGCCCTTCTTCACCGACAGTTTCCTTGAGCTGGCGGATGATCTGGCCGAGGCGCAGGACGAGGGCAAAGATCTGTTGGTGATCTTTGAACAAAAAGGCTGCCCCTATTGCCGGGAAATGCATCTGGTGAATTTTGAACGCGAGGAAATCACCGGTCACATGACCGAAAACTTCCTTGTGGTTCAGCTGAACCTGTGGGGCGCGCGCGAGGTGACCGATTTTGACGGTGTTGCGCGCGAGGAACGCGATCTGGCGGCCCATTGGGGGATCAATTTCACCCCCACCAGCGTGATGTTTTCGATGGAAGACGGCGGCCCGAAAGAGGTCTTTCGCATGCCCGGCTATTTCAAACCGTTCCACTTTCTGAAATCGCTCGAATATGTCAGCTCCGACGCCTATAAAACGCAAGTATTTCAACGCTATCTGCAGGATCGGTTCCAGGAGTTGGCGGATCAGGGGCTGTCACCTGACGTCTGGTAAATGCAGCTCTACCCCTATGGGAACATGTTGCAAATATGCTTGATAGTGAATATGTTCAGGATGTAGCGGGCCCAGATCCGCGCCCGGTCAACCTCACCTAACGAAAGTTCATATCATGCGCCTTTTGCTTACCGCCGCTGCGACCAGCCTCTACCTTGCTTATCCCGCCCTTTCGGATGGGCACGGGAAAATGGAACATGCCGGGTCCGTCACCTATGCCTTTGATGGCAGTTTTGATGACGCCACTTTTGCGGTGGAAAGCGCCATTGTCGGCGCGGGGTTGAAGATCGATTACACCAGCCATGTGGGTGAAATGCTGGCGCGCACCGGCAAGGATGTGGGCTCTGATGTCACGCTTTTTGACAATGCCGATATCTTTGTCTTTTGCTCGGCCGTGGTCAGCCGCAAGGTGATGGAAGCGGACCCCACCAATATCGCCTTCTGCCCCTACGGTATCTTTGTCACCGACCGCGACGGTAAGGTTGAAGTGGGATACCGCACCTATCCCGAAGGCCCGATGCAAGAGGTGCAATCGCTGCTCGATGGCATCGTGCAGGACGCAGTGGCCGACTAAACCCCTGTCCTCCATGCAGTGAGGGCATGGAGCAGCGAGTGAAACAAGGAGAAATGCGCAATGGAAACAGAGTTCACACCTTTGGTGTCGGCTTTCGGGGGGCTGTTGATCGGGGTCGCATCGGTGTTTCTGATGTGGATCCGCGGCAATGTGTTTGGTGCGACCGGCATCCTGACCGGGTTCCTGTCCCCCAGCACCTCAACCGATTGGGCGTGGCGGGCGGCGATCCTGGCGGGGATGCTGTCTGGCCCGTTTTTGTATCTGTTCCTGACCGGTGGTTTCCCGACCATCGAAGTGCCGGTGTCGCGCCTGTCGATGATTGTCGGCGGGTTCATCGTCGGGGTCGGCGTGGTGTTCGGATCGGGCTGCACCTCGGGCCACGGGGTGTGCGGCCTTGCGCGGTTTTCGCCAAGGTCCCTGGTCGCCACGGTCAGTTTCATGGCCGGCACAGCCGTCATGGTCTTTATCACCCGTCATCTGGTGGGGGTGTGACATGCAACTTGTTCTGATTTACGTCGCGGGGCTGATCTTTGGTCTGGGCATCTCGATCTCTGGCATGGCCAACCCGGCCAAGGTGCTGAATTTCTTTGATGTGGCAGGCACTTGGGATCCAAGCCTTGCCTTCGTCATGGGCGGTGCGCTGTTGGTCACCGCGCCCGGGTACTGGTTGGTGTTTCGCCGGGGCCGCCCGGTGTTTGAACCCACGTTCAGCCTGCCGGGCACCCGTCTGATTGATCGCAAACTGGTTCTGGGCAGCATGACCTTTGGTCTTGGCTGGGGGCTTGCAGGGTTCTGCCCGGGGGCCTCATTGCCGGTGCTGTCGACCGGACATCCGGACGTGATCATCTTCACCCTCGCCATGGTCGCCGGAGTGTTTTTTGCCCGTTGGCTGATGGCCCACCAGGCCCGCAAACACGATGCCGCCCAAACCGGGCACCCCTCATAGGAAAGGACGCAATATGAGCACCTATCCCGTCAACACGGACATATCGCCGGACGTGAAGGCCTTTTTCGACGACGCCACCAACACGATCTCCTACGTGGTCAAAGACCCCGACAGCACCAGCTGCGCGGTGATCGACAGCGTGATGGATATCGATTACGCCGCCGGGCGTATCACCCATGACAATGCCGACCAAATCATTGATTACATTCAGGACAACGACCTGAACCTGGAATGGCTGATCGAAACCCATGTCCATGCCGATCACCTGTCGGCCGCCCCCTATATCCAGGGCAAGCTGGGCGGCAAAATCGGCATCGGGTCGAAAATCACCGTGGTTCAGGACGTGTTTGGCAAGATCTTCAACGAAGGCACTGAATTTCAGCGTGACGGCAGCCAGTTTGACCAATTGTTCGAAGATGGCGACACCTATATGATTGGCAACCTGCCTGCCTTCGTGATGCACACACCGGGGCACACACCCGCTTGTATGGTGCATGTGGTTGGGGATGCGGCCTTCGTGGGCGACACGCTCTTTATGCCCGATGGCGGTTCCGCGCGGGCCGATTTTCCCGGGGGCGACGCGGGCGAGCTTTACGACTCGATCCAGAAAGTGCTGTCGCTGCCGGACGACACCCGCCTGTTCATGTGCCACGATTACGGCCCCAACGGGCGCGACATCGCGTGGGAAACCAGCGTGGCCGAGGAAAAAGCCCACAATATCCACGTCGGCGGCGGCAAGACGAAAGAGGAATTTGTGGCGTTTCGCACCGAAAGGGACGCCCAGCTTGATATGCCGAAGTTGATCATCCCCTCGCTTCAGGTCAATATGCGCGCGGGAGAAATGCCACCGGCCGATGAAGAGGGACGTACCTTCCTCAAGGTGCCGGTGAACACGCTGTAACAGACAGCGCAAGCGACAGATGAGGACAGGATCATGATGGCCAAAAAACTGAGCGACCGGATCACGGTTGCCCCGCAAATTGCGGTGTCGGATATTCCGGCGATCAAACAGGCGGGGTTTGCCGTTCTGATGTGCAACCGCCCGGATGGTGAGGATCCGGGGCAACCAGACTGGGCCGAGATGAAGGCCGCGGCCGAGGCGGAAGGGTTGGACACCAGCTTTTTGCCGATGACCAACCGCGAAGACGCGATGGCCGTGCTGCCCGAGTTCATTCGCGTGGTGAACGACGCGCCGGGGCCGGTCTTTGCCTATTGCCGCTCTGGCACCCGCTGCGAGATCTTGTGGCAAGCTGCCCAGGCAAACGCCTGATTTAAAAGACTATCCACGCCCCGCCATGGTGCGGGGCGTGCCATCTGACGTCCTTCTCCCAATTTGGACTGAGCCATGATACCCGGTTTCCTGCGCTTCGGCGCGCTCTCTCACTATGTCCCATTGCTGCGGTGGGGACGGGCCTATGATCAGGCCACGTTCGGGGCCGATGCGTTGGCCGCCGTGATCGTCACCCTGATGCTGATCCCGCAATCTCTGGCCTACGCGCTGCTGGCGGGGTTGCCCGCCGAAATGGGGCTTTACGCCTCGATCTTGCCGCTGGTGGCCTATGCGATCTTTGGCACGTCAAAGTCACTGGCGGTGGGGCCGGTTGCGGTGGTCAGCCTGATGACGGCGGCGGCGATTGGCAATCTGGGGCTGTCTGACCCCACAGCCATTGTTCTGGCCGCGATCACCTTGGCGTTCCTGTCCGGTGTCCTCCTGCTGATCATGGGCGTGTTCCGGTTGGGGTTTCTGGCAAATTTTCTCAGCCATCCGGTGATTGCCGGGTTTATCACCGCCTCTGGTCTTCTGATTGCCACCAGCCAGGTGAAACACCTGCTGGGCATCTCGGCCAACGGGCATTCGCTGATCGCGCTTCTGACCTCGATCGTGACCCATCTGGACCAGACCAATTGGATCACGTTCATAATTGGCGCGGGAGCGTTGGCGTTCCTCTTCTGGGTGCGCAAAGGGTTGAAACCTCTGCTTCTTTCCCTGTCCGTCCTGCCCCGGCTTGCGGATATTCTGACCAAGGCCGGGCCGGTGGGGGCGGTTGTCGTGACCACCTGGATCAGCTGGCAATTTAACCTTGCGGGGCAGGGGGTGGCGATTGTCGGCGACGTGCCGCAGGGCCTGCCGCCGCTGACGCTGCCCAGCATGGACATGGGGCTGTGGCGCGATCTTTTTGCCGCCGCGATCCTGATTTCGATCATTGGTTTTGTCGAAAGCGTGTCTGTCGCCCAGACGCTCGCCGCGAAAAAACGCCAACGCATCGACCCCGATCAAGAGCTGATCGGGTTGGGCGCGTCAAACATCGCCGCGTCCTTCAGCGGCGGCTATCCGGTCACCGGGGGGTTTGCGCGCTCGGTGGTGAATTTCGATGCGGGCGCGGAAACGCCCGCGGCGGGGGCCTTCACCGCCATCGGCATTGCCATCGCCGCCCTCTTTTTGACGCCGTTTCTGTATTATTTGCCCAAGGCGACCCTGTCGGCCACAATCATCGTGGCGGTGCTCAGCCTCGTGGATTTTCGCATCCTGAAATCCACCTGGACCTACCATCGCGGTGATTTCACTGCGGTTCTGGCGACCATCCTGCTGACCCTGGGGTTTGGCGTGGAAATCGGGGTCAGCGCCGGGGTCGTCCTGTCGATTGTCTTGTACCTCTACAAAACCTCGCGCCCGCATATCGCCGAGGTCGGGTTGGTCCCCGGCACCCAGCATTTCCGCAATATCGACCGCCACGCGGTCTGGACCCACCCCGCGCTGGTCACCCTGCGGCTGGATGAAAACCTCTATTTCGCCAATGCGCGCTATATCGAGGATTACCTGCTCGAACGGATCCGCCATGGCGAGGTGCGTCATGTGGTGCTGATGTGTTCGGCGGTGAATGAAATTGACCTGTCCGCGCTGGAAACCCTGGAAGAGCTGAACCGGCAATTGGCGGACGCGGGCATCACGCTCAGCCTGTCTGAGGTGAAAGGCCCGGTGATGGACCGCCTGTCGCGCACCCATTTCCTCAACGCGCTCAGTGGGCAGGTCTACCTGACCCAATACGCGGCGATGAAGGCGCTGGGGCCGGTGGCCGGGGACAGGTGATGGCGCCGACGGGTCGGACAGGGGACGCTGCGTCACTTTCGCGCAGAATTGAACGCTTGTGCAATTCCTGATACGGCAGGGCCAACACAGGAATGGAGGCGCACATGCACATCACCGAAAACACCGTGGCCATTGTTTCGGGCGGGGCCTCGGGCCTGGGCGGCGCCGTGGCACAGACCCTGGCCAATGCCGGGGCCAAAGTTGGCATTTTCGACCTGAACGAAGAGACCGGGCAGGCGATGGCCGCCAAGATCGGTGGCGCTTTCGCCAAGGTGGACGTGTCCGATGCCGCGTCCGTGGCAGATGGGTTTAAAACCATCCGCGCGGCCTTGGGCCAGGAACGCATCATGGTCAGCTGTGCGGGCATCGCACCCGCCTCGAAAACCCAATCGAAGGGCGAACCGCATGATCCGGGCCTTTATGCCAAAACCATCGGCGTGAACCTGATCGGCACCTTCAACTGCGCCAGCCAAGCCGCCGCTGGCATGGCCACCGCCGACCCGCTGACCGAGGATGGCGAACGCGGCGTGATCATCAACACCGCCTCCATCGCGGCCTTTGACGGGCAGATCGGGCAATTGGCCTATGCCGCGTCCAAAGGCGGTGTGGTGGGCATGACCCTGCCCATGGCGCGCGACCTGATGCGCGACGGCATCCGGGTGATGACCATCGCACCCGGTATTTTCAAAACGCCCATGGTGGCGGGCCTTCCGCAAGAAGTACAAGACAGCCTCGGCGCCCAGGTGCCGTTCCCGTCGCGCCTTGGCGACCCCGATGAATTTGCGGCGCTCGCCCGTCACATCGTTGAAAACTCGATGCTGAACGGCGAGGTGATCCGTCTGGACGGCGCGGTGCGCATGGCGCCGCGCTAAGACCTGCCGTCAATCTCAGCAGTACGCACCCGGTGGCCCCGCCACTGGGTGTTTTGCGTTCTGGCATGTGACCAGCCGCAGCGGAATTGCCCCGGCTGTTTGCCAAGGCCGAATATGCTAAACCGTAGCCTGTTCGAATCGATACCCCGGCCGTTGCCCAAAGACCTGGCCACAGAACTGCCCACTGGTGAACACGGCCGAATGGAGCTAACACGTTGAAACCAAACCTGGAAAACGCCGCCCGGTTGAGCGTGGCCCCGATGATGGACTGGACAGACCGTCATTGTCGGGTCTTCCATCGCCTGATGAGCCGCGAGACGTTGCTGTATACCGAGATGGTCACCGCACCCGCCTTGGTGCGTGGGGGGGCCGTGCATTTGTTGGAGTTTGACGAAGGCGAACATCCGGTGGCCGTGCAGTTGGGCGGTTCTGACCCGAAAGAGCTTGCCGCCGCCACGCGGCTCTGTGTCGAGCGGGGCTATGACGAAGTGAACCTGAACGTGGGCTGTCCGTCAGACCGGGTACAGTCGGGCACGTTTGGCGCGGTGTTGATGCGCGACGCGCCACTGGTGGCGGATTGCGTGTCGGAAATGAAAGACGCCGCTCAAGATATTGATGTCACAGTGAAATGCCGCATCGGCGTTGATGATCAAGACCCCGAAATTGTGCTGCCGGATTTTCTGGAGACGGTCTCCGCCGCCGGAGTGACACGCTTTACGATCCACGCGCGCAAGGCCTGGCTGCAGGGGCTTAGCCCCAAGGAAAACCGCGATATTCCGCCGCTGGATTATCCGCTGGTGCACCGGATGAAAGCCGCGTTTCCGCATCTGCATCTGTCGATCAACGGCGGCATCGCCAGCCTGGACGAAGCCCAGGGCCATCTTGGCCCTATGGATGGGGTGATGATCGGGCGCGCCGCGTATCACAACCCGGGCGACATTCTGCTGACCGCGGATCGCGACATCTATGGCCTTGAAACGGAACCGAAATCTGGTCATCAGGTGGTCGAGGAAATGTTGCCCTACCTGGAGCGCAACATGGCCGAGGGCGTGCGTTTGAATGCGATGACGCGCCATATGCTCGGCCTGTTTTCCGGTCGCCCCGGCGCGCGCATGTGGCGGCGGGTGCTGTCGGAAGAAGGGCACAAACCCGGCGCCGGGATCGAGGTGGTGCAGAAGGCGCTGTCGCATGTCCCCGAACAGGAACCCGCGTGATGGAGATCGCCACGCTTTTGCCCATGGCCGGCCTGCTGGTGGTGATTGGCGCGATGGCCGGTGTGTTGGCGGGTCTGCTGGGGGTCGGCGGCGGGATCGTTCTGGTGCCAGCCTTCTTTTATGCTTTCTCTTCATTGGGTTACGGGTCGGATCAGCTGATGCAAATCTGTCTTGCAACCTCGCTCGCGACGATCATCGTCACGTCGATCCGCTCGGTCCTGTCGCACCACAAGAAGGGCGCGGTGGAGTGGGATATTTTGAAATCCTGGCTGCCAGGCATCGTGGTCGGGGCCGGGATCGGCGTGCTGGTTGCGGCGGAATTGCGGTCGGTTGTGTTGCAGGCCGTGTTCGGAGTTTTGGCTTTGATCATAGGGGGTTACCTCGCGTTTGGTCGCGCGGATTGGCGCGTGGCGGATGAGATGCCAAACGGGTTGAAACGTGCGATCCTGTCTCCGATCCTTGGTTTCTTGTCGGTGCTGATGGGGATTGGGGGCGGCAGTTTCGGCGTGCCAACCATGACCCTGCATGGCCGCCCGATCCACAACGCGGTGGCCACGGCGGCGGGGTTTGGCGTGATCATCGCCGTGCCGTCGGTGATCGGATTTCTGTTCGTCCCGGTGGCGATCAGCCCGCCCTGGACGGTCGGGGCGGTCAACATACCGGCCTTTCTTCTGATCATCGCGATGACAATGATTACAACGCCTTACGGGGTGAAGCTCGCCCATGCGATGGACCCGAAACCGTTAAAACGCGTGTTCGCGGCATTCCTGATCCTGGTGGCGTTGAACATGTTGCGCAAAGCGTTTGGCCTATGAGGGCGCGGTTCTATGAAAAGGGCTGGCTGCGCTTTCCCTATGAGGAGGCGGTGGCGGGTTGGGCCGCTTCCGCGATCCCCCATGCGCGGGCCGCAACGCAAGATCCCCATCAGCTAAGCCATTGGTTGCGCTGTAGAAAAACATGGTTTGTCGGGGTGAATGCCTTGCCCAATGATGGCGACGGGCAACTGCCCGGTGGCGCGCCGCTGACCGGTGCCTTGCGCGACTTTGTCGAGGCGGAATATGGCTGGCATCCGCTGGATCAGGGGCAGGTGTCGATCACCTATCCGGGCTATCCAAAACAGGACGAGGGCGAAAGTGATGCGGCCCACAGGTTTCGTAAAAACCGTGCTGCCGCCCATATCGATGGGGTGAAGCCAGAGCTGCCGGAGGGGCGGCGTTGCGTGGATGAACAACATGGTTATGTCATTGGAATTCCTTTGAATTCCACATCAAAGGGGGCCAGTCCCCTGGTGCTGTGGGAAGGATCACATCACATCCTGCGCCGGGCTTTTGAAGCCGCATTTGCAGGGGTGCCCCCCGAGGATATGCGGCATCATGATGTGACCGACATCTACCGTGCGGCGCGGGCGGAAGTGTTTGAACGCTGCCCGAAAATTACCGTTCACGCCGAACCGGGCGAGGCCTATCTGCTGCATCGCTTCACGCTGCATGGGGTGGCCCCTTGGGACGACGGGGCAGAGGCCCCGAAAGAGGGGCGGATGGTGGCCTATTTCCGGCCAGACCTGCCCGGTGGTGTCGCGGAGTGGCTGCGCCTGCCATGAGGGCAAAACTTTAAAGTTTTTAAGGTCGCGCGCGGGAAAGTTTAAAGTTTTCCCCAAACATAACTCGAAACTTTAAAGTTTTTGCGGGCTTATCCCCGGTCGGCGCCATCGCGCAGGAACGCCGCGATGGTGTCTTCGCGCAAGGGCCGTTTCGTCACCCCATCCTGTTCCAGTGTCACAATCACGCTTTCCGATCCGCACATCAATTCACCGTCGACAAAGACGCCATACTCCATCACGAAAGAGGTGGTGCGGAAGGATTTGCAGCGCGCGGTGATCACGTAGTTGTCGCCCAGATGCATCGGCTTGAAATAGCGCGCATAGTTGGTCGCAAGCACCACCTGCGGGTCGCCTTCCGTATAGGAAGAGACGTGGTAGTGGCCGAAAAACGGGATGCGGATCGATTCAAACCAGCGGAAATAGGCCACGTTGTTGACGTGATTAAGCGCGTCGAGTTCGTGAAACCGCACCCGATCCGCCAGGCCATAATGCCAGCCTTCCGGCACGCCAACCGATTGCATTTGCCTGGCGTTCAGGGGAGTGACCAACGGGATATGGGCGAAAGGGTCGGGCTGGGTCACGGCAGAAATTCCTTAATATTATCAAGACGCACCGTCACGCCCGGGGTGCGGGCATGCGCTGGCAATATGCGGGGGAATTGGAGCGGGTAGCGGGAATCGAACCCGCACCTTAAGCTTGGGAAGCTCGCATGATACCATTTCACCATACCCGCGCTCGTGGGATGAGGTATGCCAAGGGGCGGCGGGCGTCAAGGTGGAAACCCCGACGCCCGCGTGATTTTTTACCGAGGCGCGATCGTGGCCCCGCGTTTACCCGCGCCGGCGTCGGCGCCGCCCGCCGCCTTCGCCATCCCCGCCGCCGCCGGTGTTGAAACTCGGCTCTGGCAGATCCACGACCGATCGCAGGGTGGGGAAGGGGTCAGACGAGTTGGGCATGGCCGAGGCATTCACGAAATGCTCTTGAAAACGCGGCTCTACGGCGGTTTCGATTTTCTCGATCTGGCGCACCAGCGTCTCGATCTCGCCGCGCGCGTCGCGATTGAGCAGCGCAATCCGCGCGCCCGTGCCCGCCGCGTTGCCCGCGCTGGTCACCTTGTCCAGGGGGGCATCGGGGATCATGCCCAGAACCATTGCGTGTTTGGCGGAAATATGCGCGCCGAACGCGCCCGCCAGTACCACGCGGTCCACGTTTTCCACGCCGCGCTTGTCCATCAACAGACGCGCGCCGGAGTAAAGCGCCGCTTTGGCCATTTGAATGGCGCGGATGTCGCCATTGGTCACGGTGATCGGGCCGTGATCCGCATCGCCATCCCACAGGCGGTAGGAATGGGTGCGCCCGTCCAGGAAACAGCGGGACGTGCCGGTTTGCTCCGCCGATCCAATCAGCCCGCCTGCGTCCACCAGACCGGCCATGCGCATCTCGGCGATCACTTCGATGATGCCCGACCCGCAGATGCCGGTGATGCCAGTGGTGGCGATGGCCGCGTCAAACCCGTCTTCATCCGACCACAGATCAGATCCGATCACGCGAAAGCGCGGTTCCTTGGTGACGGGATCGATTTCCACCCGTTCAATGGCCCCGGGTGCGGCGCGTTGCCCGGACGAGATTTGCGCCCCTTCAAAGGCCGGCCCGGTGGGCGAGGAACAGGCCAGAACGCCGTTTTTGTCGCCCAGCAGGATTTCCGCATTGGTGCCCACGTCGACAATCAGCGCAAGGTCGTCGGATTTGTTCGGCGCTTCTGACAGGGCCACCCCCGCCGCATCCGCCCCCACATGGCCCGCGATGCAGGGCAGGATATAGGCGCGGGTGCCCGGCGCAATGGTCAGCCCCAGATCCGCAGCGGTCAGTTCCAGCGCGTCCGAGGTTGCGAGCGCAAAGGGCGCTTGCCCCAGTTCAAACGGGTCGATGCCCAAAAACAGGTGGTGCATCACCGGGTTCATCACGAAGACCGCATCGAGGATCTGGGTCTTGTCGATCTCGGCGTCCTTGGCGATGTCCTCCACCAGGTCGTTCAACCCCGCGCGCACCGCCGCTGTCATTTCCAGATCACCGCCCGGGTTCATCATCGCATAGCTGACCCGGCTCATCAGGTCTTCGCCAAAGCGGATCTGCGGGTTCATCAGGCCGGAGGAGGCGACAACCTCGCCGGTCGACAGGTTGCACAGGTGGCCCGCGATGGTGGTGGAGCCAAGGTCAACCGCAAGGCCAAAGATCGGCCCTTCGAAATAGCCCGGCCACAGCGCCACAATCTGCGGAATGCCCCCGGAATGCGGGGTGTGAATGGCGGCGGTGACCTTCCAATCGCCTTTGCGCAGAAGGGGTTGCAGCGGGCGCAACAGATGGGTGTCGATGCCAATCTCGGCAAGTCCCGTGCTGGCCTTTAACGCGGTGATCAGCCGTTCCAGATCGCCGGTGGGTTTGTGCATGTCGGGTTCTTCCACCTCGACATAGGCCAGCCTGATGGTCGGGTTCAGGACGATATCGCGCACCTCGGCCCGTTTGCGCACCACCTGCTTGTGCACCTGGCTTTCGGCAGGCACGTCAATGACGATGTCACCCTGTACCTTGGCCTGACAGCCCAAACGGCGGCCCTTGGTCAGCCCGCGAATGTCGTCATACCGCTGCTCCACCTTGTTCCACTCGGACAGGGCATCATCCGAGACCGTCACGCCGTGTTTGGGAAACTCGCCATAGCTGGGCGTGATCTGGCATTTCGAACAAACACCGCGCCCGCCGCAGACGCTGTCCAGATCCACCCCCAACTGGCGCGCAGCGGTCAAAACCGGGGTGCCCACCGGGAAACGGCCGCGCCGCCCGGAGGGGGTGAAGATGACCAGCGGATCATTGTCGGTGCCGGTGATGGTTTCCGTGATCGGCCCGGCTTCCGAAGAGGTGTTTTCCTGAGACATATCGCGCGCTTGTCCTGAGTTGATCGGTAATTTGGAACCAATCTAATCGGACAACACATAACCGCAATGCCGAAAGGCGGCATTCCGCGCCTAAGAACGGCAACTGCGCGGATTTTGCGTCGTTTTTCTGGCGCGCAACGACAGATATCTGGCCAGGGTTTCTCAATCCGCCCATTGCTCATTTTCTGGTCATAAATATCCTGGGGTGAGAGCGCAGCTCGAGGGGCAACGCCCCTCAGCTCTCCAGCCAGGTCAGGATCTCATGCCGATGTTCATCCAAAAGCGGTGCTGCGGCGTGATGATTGTGATCCGCCATGCCGCTCATCTTGATCGGATTGCCCGCCGCTTTGAACGTGCCGCCATCGGGGGCGGGCAGGTCCAGCACCATGTTCCGGGCGAGGATCTGCGGATCGCGCATCACCTGCGCCACGTTTTGAATGGGCGCACAGGGAATGCCCGCCGCGGTGAGTTTTTCCAGCCAGTAAGCGATGGGTTTTTCCAGTGTCAAAAGCTCAATCCGGCGGCGAAGCTGCATCACGTTTTCACAGCGCGCGAGGTTGGTTTTGAACGCGTCCCGCTCGGCCAGTTTCGGTTTGCCCAGCTCGTTGCAGAGTTTCTGGAACAACACGTCATTGCCGCAGGCGATCACGAAAAGCCCGTCTTCGGCGTGGAACGCCTCAAACGGCGCAATCGACGGGTGGCGCGCGCCGGACGGGCCGGGGGGCACGCCGGTTTCATTGGAAATCGCCACCGCGTGTTCGAGGATCGCCAATTGGCTGTCGAGCATCGCCACGTCGACCTTTTGCCCTTCGCCGGTTTTTTCCCGCTGATACAGCGCGGCCAGCAACCCGTGGCCCAGGAACATGCCCGCGACGATATCGCCCACAGACGCACCCACGCGCACCGGTTCGCGATTCTTTTCGCCGGTGATCGACATCACTCCGCCGCGCGCCTGCACGACCATGTCATAAGCGGGTTTCAGGGCCTCGGGGCCGGTGTGGCCAAAGCCGGAGACGGCGCCATAAATCAGGCGCGGGAATTTCGCGTGCAGATCGTCCCAGCCATAGCCCAGCCGTTCCATCACGCCGGGGCGATAGTTTTCCATCACCACATCGGCGCGGGTCAGGATCTTGTCGAAAATCTCGCGGTCATCCTCTTGTTTCAGGTTCAGCGCGATCGACTGTTTGTCGCGGTTGATGGTGGCGAAATAGGCGGAATGGCCATCGCGGAAGGGCGGGAAATGGCGCGTGTCATCGCCGATCCCCGGCATTTCCACCTTGATCACCTTCGCGCCCAGATCCGACAGGATCATCGAGCAATAGGGCCCGGCCAGCACATGGGTGAGGTCGACAATGGTAATGCCGTCAAGCGGAGCGGTCATGGGAATACCCTTTCTGTTCGCGTGTTTGGCGCAGAGTAAGCGCTCGCGCGGGGGGATCACATTGAGGGAAATCAAGTTTTCAGGCGGTGTGACGCGAGGAAAGGGAATGGCTGGCATGCGGTGGGGGCAGGGCGGGGACGCCGTGCCTTTCAGAAAGGGGTAGATCCTGATCCGGTTTGAACGCCAATCCGTTCGGTTGCCTGTTGGGCCCGAGGACAGCGATCCGCCGCGAAGACCTGTCATATCTGTTTGATCTGACATATGAAAAGGGCCCGCCAACACACGGCGGACCCTTTCCTTGGGCAAGTGATCCGGGGACGGGGATCAGCTTACCGGATTGCCCATCTTGTCATAGGTCACCTCTGGCATAATCGGTGCCGGGGCGGGTTGCGGCTCTGGCTCCTGCGCGCAGGCGGCGAGGGTCGCGGTGGCAATCAAGAGGAGGGTGGCCGTGAGTTTCATGAGGGTGGCTCCGTTTTCTGTCCGTCGTGAGTGGTCTGCCCCTTTTTTGCGCTGGGGCCTGTAGTCGTGACGATAGAAAGGGGCCGTCAGGGCGCAAGACGTGATCAGATCCTGCGCGAAATCGGCGGTGACACGCCGTAAACACCTAGCAATAGGCGAAAAAAAGCCCGCCAGAGCGGCGGGCTTTTGAGACTGTGACAGGACGCAGATCGCCGAAGCGACAGGTTGGTGGTGCCGCGCTGGCCGCGACACGTCCGATGCGCCGCGTTAGCCGCGGCAGGTTACAGGCGCCGCGTTACCCGCGGCGACGCCGCCCGCCGCGACGACCTCCAGCGGCCCCGGCGGCACCGGCATTGGCCGAGTTGAACTTGATCCACTCCGCCCCGCCATCATCGTTGTTGGTCAGGAAATTCGCCGCGCGGATGGCTTCCATTTCCTTGCCCGCGCGCGGTTTGGTCGAGCCCAGACCGAAGACCTGGCAGAAGGTTTCGTCATCCATATCGGCCGGGATGATGATGCCTTTGGCTTCGATCTCGGCCTTCTTTTCGGCCAGCTTCTTCGGCCCAACGGGCAGGGCAATCGGGTTCATGATTGCCGAGGTCATGCCGGTGGCCATCGCCATCGGCAGGAAGGCGTTGTTGATACCGTGACGGTTCGGCAGGCCAAACGAGATGTTCGACGCGCCGCAAGTGGTGTTCACGCCAAGCTCGTCGCGCAGGCGACGGTTCAATTCGAACACCTGCAGGCCAGCGGTGCCCATCGCGCCGATCGGCATCACCAGCGGGTCAACCACGATGTCATGGGCCGGGATGCCGAAATCAGCCGCGCGTTCCACGATTTTCTTGGCGACCGCAAAGCGCACTTCCGGGTCTTCGGAAATACCGGTGTCATCGTTGGAGATCGCCACAACCGGAACATTGTATTTCTTCACCAGCGGCAGAACCACCTCAAGGCGTTCTTCTTCCCCGGTGACGGAATTGAGCAGCGGGCGGCCTTTGGCGGCCTCAAGGCCCGCCTCCAACGCGCCGGGCACGGACGAGTCGATGCAAAGCGGGCAATCGGTGACGGCCTGCACGGTTTCGACCAGCTTGCGCATCAGCTCCGGCTCAACAAAGTTGTTGTCGGCGTAACGCGGATCTTCGGCCATTTTGTTCGAGAAAACAGCGCCGGAATTGATGTCGAGGATGGTGGCACCCGCCGCGACCTGCGCGAGCGCATCGGCCTCGACGCGCGAGAAATCATCCCGCTCCAGCTCTTCGTTCAGGATCTTGCGGCCAGTGGGGTTGATACGCTCGCCAATCACCGAAAACGGCTGGTCAAAGCCGATGATCGAGGTCTTGGTGGCGCTTTCGACGATGGTACGGGTCATTCATTATTATCCTTTGGTCGCGTTTACGGGGGCGGTGGCGTCACCGCCATTGTTGATGGCCCAGGTGGCGTTGGTCTTGATGCCGCCGAGCGGGAAGAAATGCACCTTTTCGATGTTGAAATCGGGGTTTGCGGCTTTGTGGGCAGCCAGATCCACCAGCACCTCGGTGGGTTCATGCGGCAACAAGAGCTTGGACACGTCTTTGGCGCGCTTTTGCAGCACCTTCAGCGACGGGCCAACGCCACAGGCAATGGCAAATTTGATCATGGTCTGAAGTTTCGCGGGGCCGGCGATGCCGATATGGATTGGCAGGTTCATCCCGCGTTCCGCCAGTTCGTTGGCCCAGTCGATCACCGGTTGGGCTTCGAAACAGAACTGGGTGGCCAGCGCCATTTCGGCATCGGTGCGTTTGGAATATTCCTGTTTCCAATCCAGCGCCGCATAGGTGTTGGCGCGCCCGCCATTGGGGTCGATGTCCAGGTTCGGCTCCGGGTGACCGGCCACGTGCAGACGGGTGAAGCCCGCCTTGTCAAAAAGCCCGGTTTCCAGAAGCTGCATCGAGCTGTCGAAATCGCCCAGCGGGGTGGTCGGGCCACCGGCCAGGATCAGGCCCTGCTTCACGTCGGCCTCACCCTGATAACGGTTGATCCAGTCGGCCAGGGTGGCTTCGTCCTTGATGATGCGCGCCGGGAAATGCGGCATCACGTCAAAGCCTTCGCCCTTGATGCGCTTGGCGGTCTCGACCATTTCGTCGATCGGCGTGCCTTCGATATGGGCGATGTAGACGCGGGTGCCTTCCGGCAACAGATCGCGGAAATCCTCGACCTTGCCGGCGGTGCGCGGCATCACCTCAATCGAATAGCCCTGCAAAAAGGCCTCCAGCTCGGGGGACGAGGTGGTCACGTCATCTGACGTCTTCTTGCGGAAATTCAACAGCGCCATGGCTGCCTCCCTCAGCTTGGGCCAGGACATGTGTTTATGCCCGGCCATCGTTGGCAATCAGCGCTTTCAGACGCTCTTGATCATATTCCGCGTCGATCCGGGCGGCTTCCGCCTGGGCGATCTCTTGCGGGTCTCCTTCCACCGGATAGGGGTCCGCCTTGCGCCATTCCGCCAGATAGGCGTCGCTGTCGCGCGCGCCGATCTTCATCGCGGCCCGGTCAATGGCCTGTTCGAACCGCTCGGGCAGGGCGGCCTTGGCCCCCCGGCGACCTTTGCCGACGATGACTTGTGCGGGCATATCCCGCCAGTAAACGATCGTGACGTCAGGCATCTTGCGATTCTCCCTTTCCTGATGGATTTGTTCTAAGGGTCCGACCCTGTTCCAAGCTGACGATTTTCGACACCGGGTGAGCCACATGCGACGTCGGTGTCGGAATTGCATGCTGAGGAATACGTCAAGACAGGGTGTTGCGCCACAGGGGGTAGGGGCAAAACCGCTCAATATGGCTTGAAACTTTCTCATCATCTTTATCAATCGGCGCGCGCAGGGGATTGCGCAAAACCCCGCCGATGCCTATCTTGGACCTAACTTGAATAGGAGGGCGTGATCCATGGCGCCCAAGCGTCCCACTGGTGCGGGCGCGTTCCCGAAAGCGGTTGCAACCCCCGCGCCGAAAACGCCGGATCCATCCGGGCTGTATGCCGCCCTGGATCTTGGCACAAACTCGTGTCGTATGCTGATTGCCCAACCCAAGGGCAGTCAGTTTCACGTCGTGGACAGCTTTTCCAAATCCGTGCAGCTGGGCAAGGGGCTTGAGGCCTCGGGCAAGCTCAGCCGGTCATCGATGGCGCGCACCGTGCAGGCGCTGCGGATTTGCCGCAAGAAGCTGATCAAACATGATGTGAAACGCATGCGGCTGGTGGCGACCGAGGCGTGTCGCCGGGCCAATAACGCGCGCAGTTTCATGAATTACATCCGCCGCGAAACGGGTTTGAAGATGGAGATCATCAAGCCCGAGGAAGAGGCGCGGTTGGCCGTGGTCTCCTGCGCGCCGCTGGTGTCGACCCGCACCGAACAGCTGTTGGTGGTCGATATTGGCGGGGGCTCCACCGAACTGGTCTGGCTGGATCTGTCAAAAGTGCCGCCTTTGGAACGGCCCAAATCGATCATGCGCATGGGGCGCGGGTTCATTGGGGATGCGGGGCCCTTTCCGCAGGCCGCCGTGGTGGACTGGATTTCCGTGCCTCTGGGCGTGGCGACATTGCGCGAAATGTATGACGATGTGGAGGACGACGCCGGGCGGTACGCCTTGATGTCGGTGCATTTCGAAGAGCAGCTGGCCGGGTTCAGCCCGTTTTATCACGAGCCGCCCCGCGAAGGCTTTCAGATCATTGGCACCTCCGGCACGGTGACCACGGTGGCGGCAACCCATCTGGGGCTCAGACGCTATGATCGCAACAAGGTCGACGGGCTGCGCATGACGTCAGAGCAGATCGAAAAGGTCATTCAGGGCTATCTGGCGCTGGGGCCCAACGGGCGGCGGATGAATTCGCATATTGGCCGGGATCGGCAATCGCTGATCATGTCGGGATCGGCGATCCTGCAGGCGCTTTTGCGGGTCTGGCCCACGGATCGCTTGTCAGTGGCGGATCGCGGCCTTAGAGAGGGCATTCTTTATTCGCAAATGTCTACGGACGGTGTTTTGGAAGACGGGCCTTTCTGATGTCGGAAAACTCTGGAAATGATGGAAACTCCGGTGGGAACTCGGGTGAGAATACGGGCGGCGGTGCTTCTGGCGGCGGCAAGAAATATTCCAAGCGCACGCGCAAATCCTCGGGACGTGGTCAGCGTGACCTGACGGTTAAGGTGAAGACCGCGCGCGGGCGGCGCAATTCCTCGACCCGTTGGTTGCAGCGGCAACTGAATGACCCCTATGTGCAGCGCGCCCGCGCCGAAGGCTATCGGGGGCGGGCGGCCTATAAGATCATGGAGTTGGACGATAAATTCCGGTTTCTGGTCAACGGGGCCCGTGTGGTCGACCTGGGCTGCGCGCCCGGGGGCTGGGCGCAGGTCGCGGTGCCGCGCATCAATGCGTTGGGCGAAAAACCCGGCAAGCGCGTCGGCACGTTTCTGGGCATTGACCTGCAAGAGGTCGAACCGCTGGCCGGGGCCGAGTTCCATCAGCTCGACTTCATGGAAGAGGGCGCGGACGACCAGATCAAGGATTGGCTGGGCGGCAAGGCGGATGTGGTGATGTCGGATATGGCTGCCAGCAGTTCCGGTCACAAACAGACCGACCATTTGCGCATCATGGCGCTCTGTGAAGCGGCGGCCTATCTGGCCTTTGATGTGCTTGAGGTGGGCGGGACCTTCGTGGCCAAGGTTCTGGCCGGGGGCGCTGAGGCCGAGCTGCAGAAGCTTTTGAAGATCAAGTTCGACAAGGTGCGCTATATGAAGCCGCCCTCCAGTCGGTCTGACTCGTCCGAGAAATTTGTCGTGGCCACCGGTTTTCGCGGGTGATGCGACGCGGCGTTGAACGCGGCGCGTAAGTATTCCGCGCTGTTCCGCCGATGCCCCGAAAAGGCAAGAGAGCAGCCGTGAAACGCCCCGCGCGCGCGGGTGCAAAGTGCGGCACGGGTCTTGGTCATGACACCCTCTACGTTCCCTTTGCGCTCCCTCTGCGCCCCCTCTGCCAGCGCGTGCGCGTGAAAGAGTGTCCGCCAAGAAAGAGTGTCCGCCAAGAGGGGCCCGTCAAGAAGGGCCCGTCAAAAGACGTCTCAGTAGGGCAGTTTTCGACCTACCGCCTGTCGCGCAAAGGCGGGGACCGATTTTGCGTTCCGCAGACATGCCACATCAAGACGTAAGAGTGGGGCGCGTGACGGCAAATGAACGCAGCTCGCTTTAAGTATCGAGAGCAGACAAGGGCGCTCTTTCCCCGGATAGGGTGAATTTTCAAGCGATCTCAGGGGGATGAATGGCGGAGAGACAGGGATTCGAACCCTGGGTGGGCTTGCACCCACAACGGTTTTCGAGACCGTTTCTGAGGACATAGCCAGATCTCCCTCATTAATAAAATAAAGGTATTCTATGGGTGAATTCGGCAATCCCGGCATAAAAAGCGGGCAGGGGGGCATAGAAAAGTGTCATAGCAAGCAAAGCTGACTTGGCTTTCCGGGCGATCATTTGTGTAATGTCGATGAGGCGAATTGATTAGATTCCAGCTGTCGCACTTGAACCGATCATGGTCACCGTTTAACCCGCTTTCCACAGTAGACGAATGTTATGATATAACATACAGATATTTATGTCGTGAGAGAATCAGGATTTCCGGTGAGACAACAAGGAGAGAAGATACAGGCTGAGATCCTAAGCGTGCTGCGGCACCATCCCATCCCGATGTCAGCCTATGACATTCAGGATATGCTGCGCAGCAGTCATCCAAAGATTGCGCCACCCACTGTTTACAGGGCGCTCTCCTCTTTGATGGGCAAAGGTCATGTGCATCGTCTCGAAAGCCTCAATGCCTTTGTGGCCTGTCAATGCCTGGGCGAGAAACAGGGCGAGAAACACTCGGCAATCCTGTCCGTCTGTGGTGATTGCGGTGTCGTTGAGGAAAGCATCTCTTCTGACGTGTTAGACCAGCTGTCCTGCGTCGCGGGTCAGTCGGGATTTCAAGCCTCGCGCCATGTTATTGAAGTCCACGGCAGATGTGCTGCCTGTTACGAGAAGGAAGGCGGGCTATGATCGACCCGCGAGTCCCCGTCACGCTCCTCACCGGATTTCTGGGGGCAGGCAAGACCACACTTTTGAACGCAATTCTGTCTGACGCCTCATCCGGGCGCATCGCTGTCATTGTCAATGAGTTTGGCGAAGCGGGCCTTGACCACGACCTGATCGAGACCTCAAGCGACGATGTTGTTTTGCTGCAATCGGGCTGCCTGTGCTGCACGGTGCGCGGCGAATTGGCGGATACGGTCGCGGGGTTGTTTGAGCGCCGGGACGCCGGGGATTTCGACTTTGACCGGGTGGTGATCGAAACCACCGGCCTCGCCGATCCCGGGCCGATCTTGCAGACCTTGCTGGTTGAACGGTTCCTTGCCGAACGCACGCGGATGGATGGGGTGGTTACGGTGGTGGATGCCGCCAATGGTCGCGACAGTCTGGATGCGCAATTCGAGGCGGTGTCGCAGGTGGCGATGGCGGATCTTGTGGTGCTGAGCAAGACCGACATCGTGTCGCCAGAACGGGTTGTGATGCTCGAAGAGCGGCTGCGGGGGCTGAACCCGACCACCCGCATCCTTCATTCCGTGCGGGGCAAAGGTCTGGCCGGAAAACTCTGGGGGCTGAGTGGGTTACGCTATGGCGCCGCGCCGTCAGATGTCCTGTCCTGGACCTCGGGGAAAAAGGCGCCTGTGATGCCGGGCGATGATCCGTTTGCCAATCTTTCGGGGTTTGCCGTTTCCCCCACGGGGCCAGCGACTGGGTCACGCCACGACACCCGCATCACATCCGAATCCATCATTCTTGACGAACCGCTGGCCGATGAGGTGTTCGACAATTGGCTGAACACATTGGTGGCGCTGCGCGGACCAAACCTTTTGCGCGTGAAGGGCGTGGTGTTCCTCGAGGGGATCGACGCGCCGTTTGTGTTTCACGGCGTGCAGCAGATCTTTGATCCGCCGCTGCCGGTCAAGGACTGGCCGCATGATGACCGCCAGTCACGCATCGTCGTCATTGCCCGCGACATGACCCGTCCCGAATTGCAGCGCAGCTTCGACATGCTGCGCGCCACCCCCTCACCCAAAAAGAAAGCCATACGCTATGGAAGATACGCCCCATAATGACAGCCGCCTGCCGGTGACCGTTCTGTCCGGTTTCCTCGGGGCCGGAAAAACCACCCTTCTGAACCGCGTCCTTAACAATCGTGATGGCCGCCGCGTGGCGGTGATTGTCAATGACATGTCCGAGGTGAACATCGACGCGGATCTGGTGCGCGAAGGCAGCGAGCTGTCGCGCTCCGAGGAAAAGCTGGTGGAAATGTCCAATGGCTGCATCTGCTGCACCCTGCGCGACGATCTGTTGAAAGAGGTGCGCCACCTGTCCGAGGAAGGCCGGTTTGACTATCTGCTGATTGAAAGCACCGGGATTTCCGAACCGCTGCCGGTTGCGGCCACCTTTGATTTCCGCGACGAACATGGCGAAAGCCTGTCGGATGTGGCGCGGCTCGACACGATGGTGACGGTGGTGGATGCGGTGAACCTGCTCAAGGATTTCTCAAGCCATGATTTCCTGAATGACCGCGGCGAAAGCCTGGGCGAGGAAGACAACCGCAGCCTGGTCAGCCTGCTCACGGAACAGATCGAATTTGCGGACGTGGTGATCCTGAATAAGGTCACGGATGCGGGACCGCAGCAGACCGACAGTGCGCGCAAGATCATCCGCGCGCTCAACGGCGATGCGAAGATCATCGAAACCGATAACTCCGTGGTGGACGCCGAGGCGATCCTTGATACAGGCCTGTTTGATTTCGAAACCGCCCATGAACACCCGATGTGGGCCAAGGAACTGTATGGGTTTGCCAATCACACGCCCGAGGACGAGGAATATGGCATCACGTCTTTTGCCTATCACGCGCGCGCGCCGTTTGATCCGCAGAAATTGCATGCGGTGCTGAACGGTGATTTGCCCGGTGTGATCCGCGCCAAGGGGCATTTCTGGATTGCCACAAGGCCTGCATGGGCGGCGGAATACAGCATGGCCGGTGCGCTCTCTTCGGTCACCCCGCTGGGGCGTTGGTGGGCGTCTGTGCCCGAGGGTCGCCTGCCGACCCACCCCGAAGCCCAGGCTGAGATTGCCCGCAATTGGGTGGAACCCTGGGGCGATCGCCGGCAGGAGATTGTCTTTATCGGCAGTGATATGGATCGTGACCTCATCCAGGATCGTCTGAACGGCGCGCTGGTCGATGCAGTGGCGTTCACGCCGGAGACTTGGGCCGACATGGCCGACCCCTTCCCGCGCTGGGGGCAACGCGGATGACCTCGGCGGTTGCAAGGGAGTTGATACAGGCCATTCCCGCAGGGGTTCGGATCTGCGAAGAGGCCGCGTCCCTGTCCGACATTCATCGCCCCGGCTGTGCCGGGGTGATCTGGCAGCGGCGCCCACTGCCGTCGTTTCAGGACTGGATTGACGGGCTTGACCCGGAGCAACTGCCCAAGGCCCGGCTGATCCTGCGCCCGGACGCGATTTCGGAGGCGGTGCGCCATGTCTGCGATACCTGCGGCACCCCCGACGGCCCGGAGCGGGACCGGCTGATCGGGGACATTTCCGCGCTGGCCGAGGTGTTTTCCGATCTGATGCAGGCGCGGTTTTTGCGACTGCGGCTGGATCGGGTGACAACCAATGCCTGCCGCAAATTCCATGTGGACGCGGTCAGGGCGCGGCTGGTCTGCACCTATCGCGGCATGGGCACGCAATATGGCACCGGGCATTACGGTCAGGACCCGGACAGGATCTTTACCGTTCCGGCCTCTTCACCGCTGCTGCTTCGCGGCACGGATTGGCCCGAGATCCCGTGCTCTGGCCTGCTGCATCGCTCGCCGCCGATTGAGGGCAGTGGGGAAACCAGACTTGTTCTTGTCGTGGATCCGATATCGGACCCGGATGAGGAGATCTGAGGATTGCCGCTGGCCTTCCACCCAAAAGGACATCTCCCCACAACCACCACTTCTGTTCAAAGAAAACGAAAACATGCCGATAACTACAGTTGAACTCGCCGCAGCCCGCCTTGCCTGGGGGGACGGGTTGATTGCCATTTCCAAAGCCTATGAAGAGAGCGGCATCGACGCAGCCCGCCAAGTTGCCGAAACGGTTCTGGATGCGGCGTATGGCTATGATCTCGGGTCGGTTCTGTTCAAACCCACCCTGGCCAGCGGCGATCAGACCTTTCGGCCAACCCGCAAGGGCGCGCTGTCCTATTTCGTCGGCCATGACGATGACTATCCACTGGATCGTGGATTTGGTCTCAGGGGCTGGCGCGAGACGGACAGCGTGACCTCGGCAGAATTCATCGAAGGTGACGTTGGGATGTGGATGGGATGGGTTCGGCTGACCGACAAGGAGGGCAATGTCACCCAGGTCGACAAGAGTTTTGGCTACAAGAAAGACGCAGAGGGCGTGTTGCGGATCGTGTTGCATCATTCATCGCTACCGTATCAGCCGTAACGCCTGCCTCGGCATAAAGAAGAAGAGACGACATGACAGAATTTGACATCCGCAGTCTGAAGTTCGATGATCAGGGCTTGATCCCGGCCATCGCACAGGACGGTGAAACAGGCGAGGTTTTGATGCTGGCCTGGATGAACGCGGCCACGATCCGTGAAACGCTGGATACAGGGCGGGTGGTCTATTGGTCACGCTCACGTTCTGCGTTCTGGCGCAAGGGGGATACATCGGGGCATGTCCAAACCCTTGTCGAGCTGCGTTTTGATTGTGATCGCGATTGCTTGCTGTTGATCGTGGATCAGATCGGTGCGGCCTGTCACACCTACCGTCGAAGCTGTTTCTTCACCAAGGTCGAGGGCGGGCAGGAGATCGAAATCGCAAAGCCAATGGTCTGAGAGGGTCACGCAGGATGAAAGCGACCATGTCTCTTGTCCGGCTTCACCAAGAAATGTGCTAAATTTCAAATGGATGGGCCGACCTGATCTGAAATTATGACACCGAGAAGCAGATTTCCAATTGACAGAATTTCCCGCGTGAGGCACCCATTGGCACAGATGGTTCCCGCAGAGCCAAAGGCCAAGCGGGATGAAAAGGGAACACGGTGAGGAGGAGCCAATCGGCGCCAAATCCGTGACTGCCCCCGCAACTGTAAGCGGCGAGCAAACTGTCAAAACCACTGGGCATCTGCCCGGGAAGGGACAGCACGCTTTGACCCGCGAAGTCAGGAGACCTGCCATCTGGATGAAACTCAACCCGGGCGGGGTGCCTGGACGGAGACCAAATATGGATTTCACGGCGCAAGCTGTTCACATTGCAGGTTCCCCTTTGCCCCCGCGTATTCGCGGAGGGCGAGATGAACCGGAACACATCGCATCGCATCACCATTTGCACATCCTGCAAAGACAAGACCACGGGGCATCGCCCCGGTGCTGAGCTGATATCCACCCTGCGGGCGGCTTTGGCCGATCAGGGCGACGATGACGCCTATTCCGTCACAGGAGCCGCCTGTATGGCGGGCTGCGACCGTCCTTGCACCGTGGCCTTTCACGGGCAGGGCAAAGCGAGCTATCTGTTTGGCGACATTGCGCGGGAGGACGCAGATCGGGACATTGCCGATCTCGTGGAATTTGCCCGGAGCTACGCATTGCTCGCAGATGGGTGGTGCAGCTCGGTTGACCGGCCGGGACGATTGCGCAAATCCACCTTGGCCCGCATTCCGGCCACGCTGTTTGTCGCCCCGCAGTCGGCGGAGGTATCCGCATGAGAGCCGCAGATCTGACTGTCGAAAACCTGAGCTGGTCACCCGGCAATCGGCAACCATTGACCCTGCAACCCACCTCGTTTCACCTTTCTGCCGGGCGGGTGATGGGGGTGATCGGGGCCAATGGCGCAGGCAAGACCACGCTGTTGCGCATGATCTATCGCTACGCCCAACCGCGCACAGGCACGGTGCATGTGGGCGGCGAGGAGATCTGGTCCATCGCGCCGCGTGCCGCCGCCCGCAAGGTGGCCGCGGTGCTGCAGGAACAGCCCTCGGATTTTGCGCTCAGCGTGCGCGACGTGGTGGCATTGGGCCGCATTCCTCATCGGCTGGGCTTTGCTTCCCCCGGCGAGGGTTGCGCAAGGGCGGTTGAACAAGCCCTTGTGCGCATGGGGCTTCTGTCGCTGGCGCATCGCAGCTTTGGCACCTTGTCGGGCGGCGAGCGGCAGCGGGTGATGGTCGCCCGCGCGCTGGCGCAGGACCCGCAGGTTCTGGTGCTGGATGAGCCGACCAACCACCTCGATATCCGTCACCAATTGGAAGTGCTCGACCTGATCCGCGGTCTCGACATGACCATCGTCACTTCGCTGCATGACCTCAATATGGCCGCCGGCGCCTGCGACGACATCCTGCTCTTGCAACATGGCCGCCCGCTGGGCTTTGGCCCGCCATCCGACGTGCTGACCTCGGATCTGGTTTCAACTGCCTTTCGGGTTGAAGCGCGCGCCGAACAGCTGAGCCTGAGCAACACCCGACATTTTTCCTTTCACCTACCCAACCAAAACGAGGGACCCCGAACATGAAAACAACCATCTCTGTGCTTGCCTTGCTGGCCACCAGCACCGCCGCTCTGGCGCAAACCACCGTGCAAAGCTGCGACCGCGAGGTCACGTTTGACGCCCCGCCCAAGGCGGCAATTTCCAACGATGTGAACCTGACCGAAATGATGCTGGCGCTTGGCCTGACCGATCACATGGTCGGCTACACCGGGATTTCCGGCTGGAATAAACTGGATGCCGAAATGCGCGAAGGGGTGAAGGAACTGCCCGAGCTGTCGCAGCGATACCCGTCGAAAGAGGTGCTGATCGGCGCCGATGCGGACTTTTTCTTTGCTGGCTGGAACTACGGTATGAAAGTGGGCGGCGAAGTGACGCCGGAAACCCTCGGCGAATTTGACATCAAGGTCTATGAGCTGACCGAAAGCTGCATCCATGTGGGCAAGGAACAGGATGTGACCATGGATCTGATGTTCAACGACCTGGCCAACCTGGGCAAGATTTTTGGCGTCGAGGACCGCGCAGAGGCGCTGATTGCGGGGTATAAGGCCGAGCTGACTGAGATCACCGAAGGGCTGGACAAGGACGCCGAACCGGTGCGCGCCTTTGTCTTTGACAGCGGCGCAGATCGTCCGTTTACCGCAGGCCATTATGCCATCCCCACCGCAATGATCGAAGCCGCTGGCGGCGTGAATGTGATGGACGGGTTCCGCAAAAGCTGGGGCACCGTCAGCTGGGAAGAAGTGGTCGAACAAAACCCCGAGGTGGTGGTGATCATCAACTACGGTGAACTGACCGCCGAGGATCGCATGAACATCATGCGCGACAACCCGGCGCTGGCAAATATCGACGCGGTGAAGAACAACCGCTTCGTGACGCTGGAATATGTCGAGGCCACCCCCGGTCCGCGCAACATTGACGCGATCAAGACGCTGGCCGCGGCCTTCCATCCGGCCACCACCCACTAACGTCGAGAAACGAAAGGACAGATGAAATGACGGATGCGAGCCTTGACCCCTCTGCCCCGCAACCCCGTGCGCGCAGGCGCATCGGCCTGCCCCTATGGGGGATCGGTGCGGTGGCGGCGGTGCTTGCCTCCGTCACCTGTGCGATTGCGGTGGGTGCGGTGTCCGTCCCCACTGCCGTGGTCTGGGGTGTTGTGATGGACCAGTTTTGGCCGGGTCTGGTGGAGCCGACCTGGTCCAAGGGCCGCACCGCGATTGTCTGGGACATCCGCTTTCCGCGCGCGTTTCTGGCGATGATGGTGGGGGCCGGGCTGGCCATGGTCGGCGCGGCGCTGCAGGCGGTCACCCGCAACCCTCTGTCGGATCCGCACCTGCTGGGGATCTCGTCCGGTGGCGCCTTCGGGGCCATTCTGGCGCTGCTGCACACCGGGTTGTTTTTCGGGCTTTTAACGGTGCCGCTGATGGCGTTTCTGGGCGCGCTTGGCGCCACGCTGATCGTGCTGGCGGTGGCGCGGTTCACCGCGGCGGCCAGTGCGGATCGGCTGGTGCTGGTTGGGGTGGCGGTGTCGTTCATCGTGATGGCGGCGGCCAATATCCTGATCTTTCTGGGCGACCCGCGCGCCACCCATACGGTTGTGTTTTGGATGCTGGGCGGTCTGGGCCTCGCGCAATGGGCGCATCTGATCTATCCGCTGGCGATCCTCATTCCCTGCGGGCTTTGGCTGTGGCTGCGCAGTTCGGATCTGAACGCGATGACCATTGGTGATGAAACCGCGGCGACCCTTGGGCTGGCGGTCGGCAAGTTCCGCCTGCAGGTATTTGTGATCGGCGCGCTGATCACCGGGGTGATGGTGGCCTTTTCCGGCATCATCGGCTTTGTCGGCCTGATGGTGCCGCATATGGTGCGCCTATTGGTGGGGGGCGATTATCGCCGCGTCTTGCCCGCCTCGGCGCTGGCTGGCGCAGTGTTCTTGCTGTGGGCTGACATTTTCGCCCGCACTGTGATGGCCCCCGAAGACATGCCCATTGGCATCGTGACCGGCCTGATTGGCGGGCTGTTCTTCGTATGGATCCTTGGACGGAAATAAAGCCGAGTGGTGGAGTGTGTTCACCCGGTAATCGTTACAGTAGCCGGTGGGGGCATTGATTACAGCCCCGAGGTCAAGGCAACAACTACAAGGATGCACTGCAGCGATCGTTCGCGGGGCCAATTTCCAGCTTGAGCCGCAGGGTGCTGCAGGACGTGACGTGTTGGCCCAAGCAGACAGTTTTGCCAAAAGTGATAAAACTGTTTCGGGATATCTGGAAACAGACCCATCTGTTGTTCAACGGGAAGAACACCCGAAGGTGACTGACGCTTTATATCGCTTGTCAGAAGGCTCGTGGTCGAGGGTAAGTGGCGGAGAGACAGGGATTCGAACCCTGGGTGGGCTTGCACCCACAACGGTTTTCGAGACCGTTTTTGAGGTTGTATCCGAAAGGTTCAAGCCAATAAAATAAGGGCATTTTTACAGGAAATTAGGCAATCTCGGCATAGAAAGCGGGCAGGGGTGTTGACCCAGCCCCCTGAAATCAGGCCATTGAGGTGTTAGTAATCCGTCCAAGCAAAGGATGGACTATGAAACGTAGATTTTCTGACGAACAGATCATTGGAATGATCAAAGAATATGAGGCTGGTGTGAAGGCGCAGGAGTTGTGTCGCCGCTACGGCATCAGTGATGCGACCTTCTATAAATACTAAGCAAAGTTTGGCGGCATGAACGTGTCGGATGCCAAGAAGCTTCGTGCTCTTGAAGACGAGAACAACAAGCTGAAACGCATGCTTGCAGATGCGATGTTGGATAACGCCGCGCTTAAGGATCTTGCGACAAAAAACTACTGACGCCTGATGTGAAGCGACGAGCCGTGCGTGATGTGATGGATCAGCACGGCCTATCTGAGCGTCGGGCGTGTGAATTGGCTGATCTTCATAGGTCTGTCTTTCAGTATCAGAAGCAAGAACAGGGCGATGGCGCTCTGCGAAAGCGGCTGCGCGAGTTGGCGAATGAACGGCGTCGGTTTGGATATCGTCGTTTGGGCATCCTGCTTGCCAGAGAGGGCTTTGAAGTGAACCACAAGAAGCTCTTCCGCTTGTATCGTGAAGAGGGTTTGGCCGTGCGTCGCAGACGTTCGAGAAAACGAGCTTTAGGCACGCGCAGGCCCATTCTGGTGCCGGATCGTGCCAATCAGCGGTGGTCGTTGGATTTTGTATCCGACGCCTTCGAAGATGGGCAGCGGTTCCGTGTGCTGTGCATTGTTGATGACTGCACGCGAGAAGCACTGGCAACCGTTGTAGATCGCTCATTGTCTGGGTCTCCGAGTTCGTAGCTCGGAGGCGTGAAGATGGAGTGAGTGTGTCCACGATCAACAGAGATCTGACTGCGTTCTCGAATCTGATGAAGGCTATTAAAAATGATGGCTGGATCGAAACTAACCCAGTTCAGAATTATGAGAAGCAGGGTATGAAAGAGGTGCTGCCAGACATTGTTTTGCCAAAAGCGGCCAGCATTCAGAAACTCTCTGCGCGAGCGCCGGGAACTTTACGGTATTTCCCCGATTTCCTCGACGCTACTGGTGGACGTGTGACTGAGGTCGCGAGGCTGCAATGGTCCGACATTTCAGGCATGGAGAGTCCCGTCGAAGGAAATGTCAAAGCGGTGTTGCGGCACACGAAAGGAAAAAAGGTTCGCACAATCGAATTGCGTCAGAAGGCCATCGACATCCTGTTGAGGATCCCGCGCTCGAACGCCTCTTCGCATGTTTTTTGGAACGCCACCGATCATGGATTCTATAAAGACCCTTCGAATTTGTTCTGGGAGTATGGCCAAGAGACTGGATTTGGGGCGCGACTTCACGATCTCCGTCATAAGTTCGCGATCGAGCGCCTGCAGGAAGGGTGGTCTATTTATAGGGTTCAAAAATACATTGGCCATGGCTCCGTTCTCACCACTGAACGCTACTACCTCAGGTATCTTACTGAAGAAGAGAAGGTCCGAGTTTCCGCAGATGGTGACAATGGATTTCGATAGGAAACGCCAATTAAAATGACGAAGTGATCCCGTGGTTGCGGGGTCCCTTTTTCATGGTTGGAGAGTGCTGTCAGTGGTGGGAAGGGGCATAGAAACTGGCCCAAGGGGGCATAGTCGGCATAGCCGGAAAGCCCAAAAGGGGTCATAGTATGACACCTTTGGCTGAAAATCTCTCCAATGGCAAAAAGCACACCACGCCCTAAAACAAGTGAATTATCTATGAATTTCAGGGGTATAGTGGCGGAGAGACAGGGATTCGAACCCTGGGTGGGCTTGCACCCACAACGGTTTTCGAGACCGCCCCGTTCGACCACTCCGGCACCTCTCCGCGGGGGGTGAGGGGTGATTAAATCGACCGTGCGCAATGTGCAACCCCCATTTTCCAAGAAAATGCCCCCGATGAGCGGAAAGTTGATTTCTTTTCCAGCCCGGCGGGCTTGTTCGGGTCGGGTATGCGGTCTAGGCTTTACCCCGATCCCCTGTATGACGTTGGGGTTATTGGAGCTAATCGTATGGTTTTTCGACGTATTTTTTCGCTGCTGGTGCTTGTCTGGATGGGGGCAACCAGCGCTTTGGCGCAAGGGGCCGCGCCCGAGAAGATCCGCGACTTTCTGGAAGTGACCGGTTTTGACGTGGCCATTGCCTCGATCCAGCAGGGGGCGATGGCGGGCCCGGCTTTGACCGGCGAGGCGCCCGACCAGTTTGGTCGTGAATGGGTGCGCCTGGCCGAAGAGGTGTTTCAGCCAGACGCGATGGTCGACGACGCGGTGGACATGATCAGCGCGGTGATGCCCGAAGCGCTGTTGGATCACGGGATCGGCTTTTACGGTAGCGATCTGGGACAGCATATCGTGGCGATCGAAAACGAAAGTCACATGGAAGATGACGCGTTGAAACAGGCCGAAGGGGAACGGCTTGTCTCGGAGCTGATGAAAAGCAACAGCCCCCGTGTCGACGTGTTTCGCGCCATGTCCAGTGCAATTGGCAGTGTGGATGTGGCGATCCGGTCGATTGTCGAAATCCAGGTGCGTTACCTGATGGCGGCCGCAGCGGCCGGTGCGTCGGATCTGGAGTTGGAAGAAGATGATCTGCGCGGCATGTTGATGGCGCAATCCGACGAAATGCGCCGCAATATCGAATTGCATGGTCTGGTGTCCAATGCCTATGCCTATCGAGATCTGAACGATGACGAATTGGTCGATTACCTGGCCGCCCTGCAGGATCCCGAGATGAAGCAGGTCTATGAAATCCTGAACGCCGTGCAATATGAAATCATGGCGGACCGGTATGAAACGCTTGCCAGCCGCCTGGCCGGGCTTCAGCCGCAAACCGATCTGTGATGGGGGTAATGGGGGCAAATGGTGTCTGGCACCGGCATGTGTCGGGGGGGATCTTTCGGGGGACATGGGGGGCTGTGATGGGTCGGAACCTGTTCAGTCTGGTCCTGGTTGGTCTGGTCCTGTTGGGGCTGGGCACGCAGACGGCCCGGGCGGATACTGCGCAGATCGACCGTCTGTGGACGGCGCTGCACATGGATGAAACCCTAGAGATTATGCGCGAAGAGGGGCTGCAGCACGCGATGGACGCCGCCCCGGACCTGACCGGTCGCCCGGCGGATGACCGATGGCACGACGCGGTGGATGAAATCTATGACATGACGGCCATGGCGCAGATCGTGCGCTCGGGGGTGTCTCGGGCGCTTGCGGACAAGGACCTGACCCCGATCCTGCGCTATTATGAAAGTGACGCCGGACAAAACGTGGTCGCGTTAGAGGTGTCTGCGCGCCGGGCCTATCTTGCCCCCGGTGTGGACGAGGCCGCACGCGACGCCTGGAACAGGGGCGGCAAGGATGGGGCGCATGCCGGGCTGATCCGGCGTTATGTCTCGGCGGGGGATCTGATTGAACGTAACGTGACCGGCGCGCTCAACAGCAACTATGCGTTTCTGCGCGCCTATGCTGAGACCGCCCCGGATCCGGGGGATTTGTTGGATGAACAATTGCTTCTGGCCGAGGTCATGAACGAGGAACCCCATCTGCGCATCGACACAACCGAATGGCTTTATGGCTACCTCTCGCTGGCCTATGCGCCCTTGTCGGATGAGCGGTTGGCAGAGCTGGTCGAGATCTCGTCTTCGCCCGATGGGCGTGCGCTGAATGCGGCGTTGTTTGAAGGGTTTGATCCGATGTTCTTGGAACTGGCGCGCGCCCTGGGTCACGCCGCAGGGCGGGCCCAAGCGGTTCAGGATCTCTGACCGCTGGATCAGGGCGCGCCGGAACAGTGGCCCGGGCATACGGCCATAGAAGAAGGCCCTGCAATGCAGCCGAGGATCAGGGCAAAAGAGGCCCGGGATCTGGGAAAACGAGACCGGGGCCGGGGCGCTGGGGACCATAATACATAGGAACAGGCGGTGGAACGGGCGGCTCCGGGACAACACGCGCCCCCGGCGCGCGCGCCCTGGCACCCCCCCTGCAAGCGAAGTCAGCAAGGCGGACCGCAAAGCGGTTTGGCAATTTGCCTGTCCGGTTTCAAAAAGCCTGTCCTGATGCGGCAAGCCTGTCCGGATGCGGCAATACGCCAGCCCCAACCCCTCTTTCCTTGCCTCACGTCCGGGACTATGCCGGACGTATACTCTGGCCCATTGCGGCCAATTGCGCCAAATCCCGTACCGAGGTCCGACCATGGCAGATGCTC
This sequence comes from Aliiroseovarius crassostreae, assembly GCF_049803815.1. GTDB lineage: Bacteria > Pseudomonadota > Alphaproteobacteria > Rhodobacterales > Rhodobacteraceae > Aliiroseovarius > Aliiroseovarius crassostreae_A. Next base: position 588,430 of record NZ_JBNAGI010000002.1, on the reverse strand, counting down.
CGCACAAGAACTCCCCAAAAAAAGCGCCCTATTTTCCGCCGCCCAAACCGATCCCGCCCAAAACGGGCCTGTTTCAGCGCACGCCACCTGCCATGTTCACCCCGATCTTCGGGTTGATGGGGCTTGGTCTGGCCTGGCGCCGCGCGGGCGAAAGCTTTTCCGTACCTGCTGAATTTGGCGAAATGATTCTGGGCGCGGTCAGCCTGCTCTACCTCTTTGCTGTGCTGGCCTATCTGGCAAAACTCCTGCGTCGTCCGGGGGTCTTCGTCGAAGACCTGCGGGTGTTGCCCGGCCGGGCTGGGCTCGCGACGATGGGGCTGAGCGGCTATCTTCTGGCGGTGGTCCTGGTGATCTATTCACCCGCGCTGGCGTTGGTTGTTCTGTGCCTGTCTGGTCTATGGCATCTTGCCGTGGCCCTGACCGTGATCCGCATCCTGATCGCATCCCAACCCGAAGGTCGCGCCGTGACCCCGGTCTGGCACCTGACTTTCGTGGGCTTTATCGTGTCACCCATCGCGGCGCTTCCCCTTGGGTTTCACGCCTATTCCTCTGCGATCTTTTGGATCACGCTGGCGGTGGCCGCAGGGATCTACCTGGCCAGCGCGCTGGCCTTTGCCCGGAAAACCGTACCCGCCCCCCTGCGTCCACTTCTGGCCATTCACCTCGCACCCACCAGCCTGCTCGGCACCGTGGCCTACCTGATGGGCAACGCTCAGATGGGCTTTGCGCTCACCTGCGTGTCGGTTGGGATTTTTGCCGTCTTGCTGCTCTCGGCCCGTTGGCTCACCCGCGATGGGTTCAGCCCGCTTTGGGGCGCTTTCACCTTCCCGCTGACGGCCTTTTCCTCCTTGATGCAGATCGCATATCTTGCAGGCGAGGGCAGTATCTTCCGCATCCTCGGGGGCGTCACTCTTGTTCTGGCCACGCTGATCGTCCCGCCGATTGCGGTGAAAATCCTGAAGCTCTGGGCCAAAGGCGTTCTGGCCGCCAAAACCAACGCCGCACAGGCGTGACAGGCTCGTCGCGCCGTTTGCCCTCATTTTCTGGGCAAAAATATTCTGGGGTTCGAGGGCTTCCTGGAATTGATCTGCAATTGATCCGGGGGATCAATTCGCCCTAAGAACGGGCGGAGCCCGGCACCGCAGCGCGGCGAGGGGCAACGCCCCTCAGGCTCAAACCCTTGGTTTGAGCCACGCCCAAGCCTGTCGACCGCAGGTCGTGAAGGCGCGGGAGCGTTACCCTTGTGTCCAGTCGGGCAGGGCGGCCTGCGCTTTCTTGGTCAGTGACCCGCGAATGATTCCGTAAGAGGTTTCAATCCGGTGGCGCAGCTCGTCTTCGCCCGCCCCAAACGGCACCCGCACCCAGGATTTGTGAAAATACGGCGCTTTTTGCGCCACACCCGCTTCGCGCAGCATTTCGGCGGTCGCCACATCGGCGCATTTCACCGACACCCCGTCCGCATCGACCGACATGGCCGCAAAGATCTTGCCGCCCACTTTCCACACGTCATGATCTTCGGGAGTGTCGCCAAACGGATGGGTCAATTCCGCACCGGGCAGGGCACGGCACATATCGCTGGCACTCTCGCGGGACATGGGCAACTCCAATCTTGCTTAGATATCGAAACCTTGCTACCAACCCCATATGAAACGGACAAGCACCATCATTATTTGCTGCATTCCCTGCTGACATTGTCAGGCGGGTCGTTTCTTCATTTCCAAACTCTTATGAAGTCGCTAAACCCGCCACAATCGTGGTGTGTCCAGACGTATACCAACCCCGCGTGTGGGCGGGACAAGAGGCTGAAATGACAGAGATTAAGATCTACAACACCAAGGCGCGGGCCAAACAGGTGTTTGAACCGCTCGATCCCACCAATGTCCGCCTCTATGTCTGTGGCCCCACCGTCTATGACCGTGCCCATCTGGGCAATGCGCGGCCCGTTGTGGTGTTTGATGTGCTCTATCGTCTGCTGCGTCATGTTTACGGTGCGGACCACGTGACCTATGTGCGTAATTTCACCGACGTGGATGACAAGATCAACGCAACCGCGCTGGCCCGCAAAGAGGCGGGTGCGCCCGGCACGCTGGAAGAGCTGGTGCATGAACGCTCGAACGAAACCATTGACTGGTATCTGAAGGACATGGGCGCATTGGGCGCGCAGGAACCCGACCAGATGCCGCGCGCGACCGAGTATATCGCGCCGATGATTGCGATGATCGAGGATCTGATCGCCAAGGGCCATGCCTATGAGGATGGGGCGGGGCATGTGCTCTTTTCCGTGAAAAGCTATGATGATTACGGCGCGCTGTCGGGTCGGTCGGTGGATGACATGATCGCGGGCGCGCGGGTTGAGGTTGCGGATAACAAACGCGACCCGATGGATTTTGTGCTGTGGAAACCCTCGTCTGATGATCTGCCCGGATGGGACAGCCCATTTGGGAAACCTCCGGGCCGGGGCCGCCCCGGCTGGCACATTGAATGCTCGGCCATGTCGCTGGAGCTTCTGGGGGCGTCATTTGACATTCACGGCGGCGGCAATGACCTGCAATTCCCACACCACGAAAACGAGATCGCCCAGTCGAAATGCGCCCACCCGGAAGGCGATTTCGCACGCTATTGGATGCATAATGAAATGCTGCAGGTTGAGGGCAAGAAAATGTCCAAGAGCCTGGGCAATTTCTTCACCGTGCGCGACCTGCTGGATCAGGGCGTGCCCGGCGAAGTGATCCGCTTTGTCTTCCTCGGCACGCATTATCGCAAACCGATGGATTGGACCGAGAAGAAGCGCGGCGAGGCGGAAGCGACCTTGCGCAAGTGGCGTGGTCTGACTGCGGGGATCGACCCCGCCGCCAGCCCGTCCCCCGCGGTCGTCGCGGCTTTGGCCGATGATCTGAACACGGCGGGAGCGTTGGCGGAATTGCACAAGCTGGCCAGCGCGGGGGACGCCGCAACCTTGCTCGCTTCGGCGCAGATGGTTGGGCTTCTAACCGACGAGCTTGGAGATTGGGCCGAAACGCCTGTCGCCGACCTGTCCGCCCTCGCCACCAAGCTGCACGACACCCGCCTTACCGCGATGGAAACCAAGGACTTCTCTGCCGTAGATGCGATGAAAACCGCGCTGACCGGGGCAGGCGTTCAGATCCGCATGTCGAAAGAAGGTGTGGAGTTGGAACCCGGCCCCAATTTCGACGCCACGAAGCTGGACGGGATTTAGGCACTGACCCGCGGGCTTGTCCCGCGTCGCGCCCGACCCGCCCCCCAGGGCGGGCGCGAAAACGCACCCACCCTCGGGCCGGGCGCAAAGCGGGGGCGATGACGATGACACGAGAGGCGCCAGATGACCGAGAAGCTCTACCTCTATGACACCACGCTGCGCGACGGGCAGCAGACGCAGGGTGTGCAGTTTTCCTTTGCGGAAAAGACCCAGATTGCCAAGGCGCTGGACGGGTTGGGCATTGATTACATCGAAGGCGGCTGGCCGGGGGCAAACCCGACGGATAGCGAGTTCTTCGACAAGGCGCCCAGAACCCGCGCAACCTTCACCGCCTTTGGCATGACCAAACGGGCCGGGCGCTCTGCCGAAAACGATGATGTGCTGGCGGGTGTGATGAACGCGGGCACCTCTGCGGTCTGTCTGGTGGGCAAAAGCCATGATTTCCACGTCACCACCGCGCTTGGCATCACGCTTGACGAAAACGTCGAAAACATCCGCGCGACGATGGACTACATGGTGCGGCAGGGGCGCGAGGCGCTTTATGATGCCGAACATTTCTTTGACGGCTACAAGGCCAATCCTGCCTATGCGATTGACTGTCTGAAGGCCGCTTATGATGCGGGCGCGCGCTGGATTGTGCTGTGTGACACCAATGGTGGTACGCTCCCACATGAGGTGTACGCGATCACCAAAGCCGTCATCGCGGCGGGCATTCCGGGCGATCATTTGGGCATCCACACCCATGACGACACCGGCAATGCAGTGGCCTGTACGCTGGCCGCCGTGGACGCGGGCGCGCGGCAAATTCAAGGCACGCTGAATGGGTTGGGCGAACGCTGTGGCAATGCGAACCTGACCACGCTGATCCCGACGCTTTTGCTGAAAGAACCCTACGCGAGCCACTACGACATTGGGGTCAGCCGGGACGCGCTGACCGGTCTGACCCGCCTGTCGCGGCAGTTGGATGACATCCTGAACCGCGTGCCCAACAAATCCGCGCCTTTTGTGGGCGCGTCGGCCTTTGCGCATAAGGCCGGGCTGCACGCCAGCGCGATCTTAAAAGACCCAACCACCTACGAACACATCCCGCCGGAAACCGTGGGCAACACCCGCATTGTGCCGATGTCCAATCAGGCCGGGCAGTCGAACCTGCGGGCGCGTCTGGCCGATGCGGGGATTGCGGTGGATACGGGCGATCCACGTCTGGCCGAGATCCTCAACCGCGTGAAAGAGCGCGAAGAAAAGGGCTACGCCTATGACAGCGCGCAGGCGTCGTTTGAGCTGGTGGCGCGCGACGTGCTGGGGCAATTGCCGCAGTTTTTCGAGGTAAAGCGCTACAAGGTCACGGTGGAGCGCCGCAAGAACAAGCGCAACCAGATGGTGAGCCTCTCTGAGGCGATTGTGGTGGTGAAAATCGGCGGCGAAAAGAAACTGTCAGTGTCGGAAAGCATGGATCATCGCGGCACGGATCGCGGCCCGGTGAACGCGCTGGCCAAGGCGCTTGGCAAGGATTTGGGCCCGTATCAGTCGATCATTGATGACATGCGGCTGGTGGATTTCAAGGTGCGTATCACCCAGGGCGGCACCGAGGCGCAGACCCGCGTGATCATCGACAGCGAAGATGGGGCCGGGCATCGCTGGTCCACCGTTGGGGTCAGCCCGAACATCGTCGACGCGTCCTTCGAGGCGCTTCTGGACGCGATCACCTGGAAGCTGTTGCGCGACGGGGCCAAAGCCGTATGAGCGCGGCAGATCACGACGCGCTGAACGCGTGCGCCGAGATGGTGGCAAAGGGCGATCCGGATCGGTTTCTGGCCGCGATGACCGGGACGGTGGAGGAGCGTGAGATCCTGTTCCCGCTTTACGCCTTCAACCTGGAAATCGCCCGCGCGCCCTTTATGTCGGCTGAACCCATGGTGGCGCTGGTGCGGTTGCAATTCTGGCGTGACGTGGTCGCGGGTAAAACCGTCGCCGCCCATGATGTGGCCGGGCCGATTGCGGGGTTGATCGCGTCGGGGCGTCTGGACGCGGCGCTGTTGGAAACGATGTTGGATGCGCGCGAAGGGGATGTGGATGGGATCGGTCGGGCCTCCGCCACGGCAGTGACCACCTATGCCAAGGGCACGTCCGGTGCGCTGATGGCGGCCAGCGGGCAGGGCGACGCCGCGGCGCTGACCCAACTGGGCACTGCGCAGGGAATTGCCAATTGGCTGTTGTCCCTGCCAGAGCTAGCCCGTGCCGGGCGTGGTCATGTGGCCCCGTCAGAGGAAATGGTGCGCGAGCTGGCCTCGGACGGTCTGGAGCGCCTGTCGAACGCGCGCCAAACACTGCCCCGCAAAGGCACCGCCGCGTTGCGCAGCGCATGGCGGGCAAAGGGCGTTCTGACCCGCGCAAAATCCTCCCCGCATCTGGCCCTTGAGGGCGCGTTGGGCGGGTCGGAATTTACCCGACGCGGTCGGCTGTTGTGGCTGTCGATGACCGGGCGGTGGTGACGGGAGTCTGCGAAACCGCCCCACCCGACACGTTCAAAGCATCTGACGGCTAGCTCAACGCCGCCGCTTCGCGCGCGAGGGCGGTGATCCCGTCCCAATCGCCCTTTTCCACCAGATCCTGTGGCGCGACCCAAGAGCCCCCGACACAGAGCGTGTTGGGCAGCGACAGGTAATCGTGCGCATTGGTCAGGCTGACGCCCCCTGTCGGGCAGAACCGGATCTGGGGCAGGGGCGAGGCGAGGGATTTCAGGAATGTCGCACCACCTGCCGCCTCGGCCGGGAAGAATTTCTGTACCGTATAGCCGCGCTCCAACAGGCGCATTGCCTCGGTGGCGGAGCTTGCGCCGGGCAAAAGCGGCAACTCCACCGCTTCGCAACTGTCCAGAAGCAGGTCGGTTGCGCCGGGAGAGACGGCAAATTTGGCGCCTGCGGTTTTGGCGTTGGCGGCATCAGTTGGGGTCAGGACGGTGCCCGCGCCAACCACGCCGCCCTCGACCTTCGACATCTCGGCAATCACTTCGATGGCCGCAGGCGTGCGCAGGGTCACCTCAAGCGCCGGCAATCCACCTGCCACCAGCGCGCGCGCCAGCGGTTCGGCATGGGCCGGGTCATGGACCACAAGAACGGGCACAACGGGGGCGAGGGTGCAGATTTCTTCTGCGGCGGCAGAGGCGGCGGCGGCCGGGGTCATGCGTCATCTCCTGTCAAAAGCGGCGAGGCCCCTTGGGTGGCGGGCCCCACATGGCGGCGGAAGGCCGCAAACAGCTCGCGCCCGATCCCGGTTTCATTGGCGGACAGATCCGCCTGGGTGGGATCACGATCGGAAAAACCATTTGCAAGCACTTGAAGCTGTCCGGTGGTGGCATCAAGGCGGATCAGATCCCCGTCTTGTACCTGTGCAATCGGGCCGCCTGCGGCCGCTTCGGGCGACATGTGAATGGCGGCGGGCACTTTGCCAGAGGCCCCGGACATGCGCCCATCGGTGATGAGCGCGACGTTAAGGCCCCGATCCTGCAAGACCGAGAGCACCGGCGTCAAGCCATGCAATTCCGGCATCCCATTGGCCTGCGGCCCCTGGAAACGGACCACGACAATGGTATCTTCTGTAAATTCACCGGCTTGGAAGGCTTTCTTTACGCTGACCTGGTCGTGAAAGACGCGGGCCGGGGCCTCGATAATATGACGTTCGGGGGCGACGGCGGACACTTTGATCACGCCCTGACCCAGATTTCCGTCCAGTTTTGCAAGCCCGCCGGTGGGCTGAAACGCGTCCGAGGGCGGGCGCAGGATCTTGTCATTCAGGCTCTCGCGCGGGGCGGGTTCCCATTGGACGCGCCCCTTATCCAGCTTGGCTTCGGCGGCGTAATTCGACATGGAGCCCGCGATGGTGGTCACGTCTTCGTGCATCAACCCGGCCTCGACCAGATGGCCAATCATGTAGCCCAGCCCGCCGGCGGCGTGGAAATGGTTCACATCCGCCAGACCGTTGGGATAGACCCGCGCCATCAGGGGCACAATGGCCGAGAGATCGGCAAAATCATCCAGTGTCAGGATCACGCCCGCGGCGCGCGCCATGGCGGGCAGGTGCAGCACCAGGTTGGTGGATCCGCCCGTGGCCATCAGCCCGACAATGCCGTTCACAAAGGCCCGCGCATCGAGCACCTGACCGGCGGGGGTGAAGCCCTCGGCCCCATGGGCGATGCTCAGCGCGCGGCGGGTGCCTTCTTCGGTCAGCGCCTCGCGCAGGGGGGTGTGCGGATTGACGAAACTGGATCCCGGCAGGTGCAGCCCCATGAACTCCATCAGCATCTGGTTGGAATTGGCCGTGCCATAAAACGTGCAGGTGCCCGGCCCGTGATAGGCGGCCATTTCAGCGGCCATGAGCGCCTTGCGATCCACTTCCCCCGTGGCGAATTTCTTGCGCACCGCGGCTTTTTCATCATTGGGCAGACCCGATGTCATTGGACCCGCAGGCAGGAACACCGCAGGGATATGGCCGAACGTGGCGGCGGCAATCACCAACCCGGGGACAATCTTGTCACAGACGCCAAGGTAAAGCGCGCCGTCAAAGGTGTTGTGCGACAGGGCCACGGCGGCGGACATGGCGATCACGTCACGCGAAAAGAGGCTCAGCTCCATCCCCGTTTCGCCCTGGGTCACCCCGTCACACATGGCCGGAACGCCGCCCGCCACCTGTGCAGTAGCGCCTTCTTCGCGGGCCACCCGTTTGATCAGATCAGGGTAGGCCGCATAGGGCGCATGGGCCGAGAGCATGTCATTATAGGCGGTGACGATACCCAGGTTCGGCGCGCGCCCTTCGGCAAGACGCCCCTGATCAGGCCCGGCCCCCGCATAGGCATGGGCCTGACCGGAACAACTGAGATGCCCCCGCGCGGGACCTTTGGAAACGGCCGCGTTGATCTTGGCATCATAGGCGGCTCGGGCCTTGTGAGACCGGTCGAGAATGCGTTCGGTGATGCGGTCGATCTTTGGGTTCAGCATGGGGACCTCTGTTCGCGTTTCGATCAAGTCTAGATCATTTGGCCGTGGTGTAACAGGAAATGATAGCGCTAACAAGAGTGGGTTTTGTCGGCCCCATCAGGCCTGGTCCCGCGGGAAATGCTGGGATATTTCCCTGATGTCAGGCCTGTTGATCTCCAGGGGAAACCGGGAATTGTCACAAGCTTTCCCCGCGCGCTCCTTATTCTTGCCCCATTTCATTAACACTTTCTTAGGCAAGAACAGCCCAAGGAAGCGGCGCAAAGCGCCCGTAGGAGGGAATGATGAAACTGGGTAAGATCCTTTTGGGAATGATGGCGGCAGCGGCCCTTTCGGCCTGTATGAAACCGGGCGAAGTGACCCGGGGGGCAACGCCCAACCTGGAATTGTCGACGGCAAGCGAGCTGACCAGCCGGGCCGTGGCCAAGTTCAATGTAACCGACGTGCGGGTGAACGTGCCCAAGACGCTTTCGGTGTCTGAAGCCAATACCTATAAGCCGCGGGCTGACATCGTGTGGCGCGAAGACCCGCTTGGGGATCGTTACGCCCAGGTCGAGCACATCTTACAGGCCGCCTTTGACCGTGGGGTCGAGACGCTGACCGAGGGACGTGAGGTGGTTCTGGATGTGACGCTGAACGAGTTTCACGCGCTGACCCAGCGTACCCGCTATACCTTTGGCGGCACCCACGCGATCAATTTTGACCTCACAGTTCTGGATGCGGCGACCGGTGCGGTGATTGAACCGACCCGGACCATCCTGGCCGATTTCCGCGCCTATGGCGGGGCAGAGGCGTTGGCTGCCGAGGCGCGAGGCGAGACGCAGAAGGTGCGCATCACCGATCATCTGGCCAAGGTCATGCTGTATGAAATGACCCGTGAACGCGATTTCCTGCCCGGTGATTTCGAGGCCCCTCAGCTGGCTGAGCTTGCTGAGGACACCCCCGACGCGCCCATTGAGGGATCGGGTGAGTGATCCGGGCACGTACAGAGTTTAATGACAGGGCGGCCTTGGTCGCCCTTTTTCATTGGCCTGTCGCGCAAAACCCGCTAACAGGCGGCCATGACTGACATACGCCCCATCCTCCGCCTGAAACCCAAAGCCAATGCCCGCGCCATCCGTCATGGCGCGCCCTGGGTCTATGACAACGAAGCCGTGACCGACCGGCGCACGAAAAAGATCGCCGCGGGGGCGATTGCGACGCTGGAAGATGGCGACCGCGCGGCCTTGGCGACGGTAGCGGTGAACCCCAACTCGCGCATTATTGCCCGGGTGCTGGACCGTGACCCCGGGGCCGAGATCGACCGCAACTGGCTGGTGGCGAAACTGTCCGCCGCCTTGGCCCACCGCGAAACGCTGTTTGACGCGCCGTTTTACCGCCTGATCCATGCCGAGGCGGACGGGTTGCCAGGGGTGATCATCGACCGGTTTGGTGACGTGGCGGTGATCCAGCCCAACGCCGCCTGGGCAGAATTGCTGATCGAGGATCTTGCCACTGCGTTGGCCGAGGTGACCGGCGTGACCACGATCTTGAAAAACGCCTCGGGTCGGGCGCGGGTGCTGGAAGGGCTGGACGAGGACAATGCCGTGCTTTTGGGCGAGGCGCCCACCGCGCCGATCCCGGTGCCGATGAATGGCGCCACCTATATGGCGGATCTGATGGGCGGGCAGAAAACCGGGCTCTTCTATGACCAACGCCCGAACCACGCCTTTGCCGCAGGGCTGGCCAAAGAGGCGCGCGTGCTGGATGTGTTCTCCCATGTGGGCGGCTTTGCGCTGGCATCTTTGGCCGGGGGGGCAACCTCTGCGCTGTCGGTTGACGGATCCGCCGCCGCCTTGGAACTGGCCGCGCAGGGCGCCACGGCCATGGGGGCTGCGGACCGGTTCGCGACCCGCAAGGGCGACGCCTTTGACGTGTTGGCGGCGCTTGGCGAAGAGGGCGCGCAGTTTGATGTGGTGATCTGTGATCCACCCGCTTTTGCCCCGTCGAAAAAGGCGCTGGAGCAAGGGTTGCGCGCCTATGAACGGGTGGCACGCCTTGCCGCGCCGCTGGTGGCGCCGGGCGGCTATCTGGGGCTCTGCTCCTGTTCCCACGCGGCGACCATCGACAAGTTCCGCAATGCGTCAAACCGGGGCATTGGCCGGGCCGGGCGGGTGGCGCAACTGATCCACACTGGATATGCGGGCGCGGATCACCCGCAACATCCGCAGCTCGCGGAAAGCGGGTACCTCAAGGCACTATTTTATCGGTTGCTGCCATGAAAGTGCTGATCGACGCCTGTGTCCTTTACCCCACCGTGATGCGGGAAATGGTGCTGGGCGCGGCGGCGAAAGGTCTGTTCACGCCCTACTGGTCGCCCCGCATTCTGGAAGAATGGGCGCGTGCCGCGGCGCGTTTGGGCGACGGGCAAGAGGTTGTGGCGCGGGGCGAAATTGCCGCCCTGGGTGCCCGTTGGCCCAAAGCCTGCGTTGTGCCGCATGAGGGGGATCTGCGCCGCCTGTACCTGCCGGATGAAAATGACATCCACGTCTTGGCCGCCGCCGTGGCCGCGGGGGCGGACGTGCTGCTGACGCTCAACAATGCTGATTTTCCGCGCCATACGCTGGCCGAAGAAGGAGTGCGGCGCGAAAGCCCGGATCTGTTTTTGCGGGGGGTTGTCGACACGCACCCCAATGAGATGGCCGCGCTGGGGCAGGCCGTCCTGGCCGAAGCGCGCCGGCTGTCGGGGGATGACGGCTGGACAATGCGCAAACTGATGAAAAAAGCGCGGCTGCCCCGGTTGGGAAAAGCGTTGGAGCAGCTTTGACCCGAGGCGGACCGTAAGGGGCTTTTGCGGCGCGGCCTTTGCCTTTTTGGTATATCTTTTTTGCGAAATTTCACCTCGGGGGCTTGCCCACCCGACAGGTTTCGATTCTAGTTTTCTAGTTTTCTAGTTTTCTAGTTTTCTAGTTTTCTAGTTTTCTAGTTTTCTAGTTTTCTAGTTTTCTAGTTTTCTAGTTTTCTAGTTTTCTAGTTTTCTAGTTTTCTAGTTTTCTAGTTTTCTAAGCACGGATTGCGCGGAGATCTGAAATGTCGAGGCCTAGTTCTTCTTCCATTTCGCTTCGTTTTTCTCAATCGCAGCAATGCGTTCCACGGTTTTCGGGTGGCTCATCAACCAGGCCGGCATAACACCGCCACGCCCCTTGGTCAGGCTGTCCAGCTTTCCAAACAGCGATTTCTGCGCCTCAGCCCCGATCCCGGATTTCATCAAAAGCGCGGTGGCATATTCGTCTGCCTCGTATTCATCTGACCGCGACAGGCCTGCCGCCACCAGCCGGGTCAACATCCGGGCGATATATATCCCGGCCCCCGGCAAAAACCGTGACAGCATCATCGCCAGCACCGTGCGCAGGGCATTTTGCCCTGCAAAATCGATCATTCGCTTCCGGGCATGCCCCAGGGCCACATGGCCCAGTTCATGGGCAATGACCGAGGCCAGTTCTTCGGCGCTCACCCGACCTTGCCGGTATTCCTCCATGAACCCACGGGTGATGAAAATGCGACCATCGGGGGCGGCCAGCCCGTTCACCGGGGCGATTTCATAGACATGAACACGAATGCGCGGCAGCTCCAACGCGCCTGCCATCTGATCGGTCAGCCGTTTCAGCGCGGGATCCGCCAGTTCGGTGGAGTTCTCGTCCAGCTCGCGATGGGTGCGCCAGACGGAAAACCGATACAGAATAAACCCGTAGAGGACCGGCAAAAGGATGGGCAGGAGCTTCAACATATCTCCTATATGGGCAGATTTGGCGGCAGGGGGAAGAGGTCAGTTGGTTGGTGTGCCTGGCTTTGTCCTCTTGTGACGGTGTCGCGCAAGGGCCTTGGCCCGAATCATCGCCCGGATCCACGTGAAAAGACCGACGGACAGGACCATCGCGGCCAGGAACCCGGCCAGATTGCCCAAAACGCCGGCGAGAAGCTCGATTTGACTGGCGAAGAAAAACCCGAGGCCCACGTAAAGTGTGACCCAGACCGTTTCGCCAAGGCCATCCCAGATCGCAAAGCGACGCCAGCGAAGCCCCGTTGCCCCGGCGGCGAAATTCACCCAAGGGCCCAGTGGCGCGACGGCCCAGGTGGACAGGAAGACGCCGATGCCGCCATGGCGATCGATCAGGGTCTGCGCGCGCGCCAGAACGGCCTTGCGCGCGGGATGTCGTGTCAGGCGATCCAGGATGGGGGGGCCGCCCCAACGCCCAATGGCATATCCGGCCTGATCGCCGATCACGGCCCCAAAAAAGGCCGCGGCCACCACGTCAATCAGGTTCAGATCCCCCACCGCCGCAAAGGCTCCACCGGCCAGCATCATCAATGAGGTTGGGATTGGCAGCGCGAGACAGGACAGGACAGCCGAGGCAAAAACCACCCCGGGACCGTAGCTGGTGAGCAGCGAAAAGACCGTATCCGCAGCGATCATTTGCGGGTCTCCGGCGCGGTCTGGTTTGCGCGATAGGTCGAAATCTCTGCTTCGATCTGCGCAATGAACTGTTTCAGCGGCATGGCATGCTGCGCTGCGATGTCTTTCATCGACCCGGGCCTGTCGCCGGCGTTGAATTCGGGGGCAACGCTTTGAAGAATAGCGATCATTTCCGGGCGCGGGATGTTCCAGGAATGGGCCACGTAGCGCGGTGTCATCCAGCCGGCAATCGGCTGGTTACGATGCGCTGGATCGTTCCAATACAGTGTCTCGGCCACTGTGCGGGCGCCAAAAAACACGGCAGCCGACAGGCACAACGCCAACAGCCCCGTGGCCAGCGGGGCCGCGTGCCACATGGTTTTCAACTGTGTTCCGATCCGGTTGATGAACCCGGTTGACATGTCAGCCCCTTTCCCCGTTTCCTGTCGCGGCCCTTTTTGCGCCATTGGCCTGTTGCAGTTTATACGCGGTGGCTGTGCAATTCCGTCGTGCTCTCCGCGACATTTCGCCGGATTTCCCCCAGGCCCCCCACGCGCCTATCCACATCCCAGCACAGCGCAAGGACCGCGACCATGACCAAATCCCGCCTCATCTGGATCTTTCGCAAAATCGCATCCGTAGAAGGGTGGAGCTATCTTTTGCTGCTGTTTGTCGCCATGCCCCTGAAATACTGGGCCGGCATGACCGAGATCGTGCCGCTGGTCGGCATGATCCATGGCTGGTTGTTTGTGGCCTATATGATCGCGATGTTTGCGGCGTCGTCTTATGGCGGACTGTCGATGACGCGGGTGAACTGGGCCATCCTCGCCAGCCTTCTGCCCTTTGGGACGTTTGTACATGATCCCTATCTCAAACGCGCGGAAGACGCGGCGCGGGTGGCGCAGACCGCTTAGCGCCCCAACTCCTTCATGCCCCGTTCGATCCCTTCCAGGGTCATCGGCACCATGCGGCCTTCGAAAATCTCGTTGATCATCTGGATCGACTGCGTATAGCGCCAATGGTGTTCCGGCGTCGGGTTGATCCACAGGTGATCCGGCCATTGTTCGCGGGCGCGCTGAAGCCAGACCTGTCCGGCCTCGTCATTCCAATGCTCGTTCGCGCCACCGCGATAGGCAACCTCGTAGGGGGACATGGAGGCGTCGCCTACGAAAATGCATTTGTAATCAGATCCATAGGTGCGCAGAACCTCCCATGTGGGGGTCTGATCGTTCCAGCGCCGCGCATTGTCGCGCCACACGCCTTCATAAAGGCAGTTGTGGAAATAGTAATATTCCAGATGCTTGAATTCGGCGCGCGCGGCCGAGAACAACTCTTCCACCACTTTGATATGTGGGTCCATCGATCCGCCCACATCCAAAAACAGCAGAACCTTCACCGCATTATGGCGTTCCGGCCGGGTCTTCACATCCAGATAGCCATGTTCGGCGGTGGCGCGGATGGTGCCATCCAGGTCCAGCTCTTCATGCGCGCCGTCGCGGGCCCAGTTGCGCAGACGTTTCAGCGCCACCTTGATATTGCGCGTGCCCAGTTCAATATCGCCGTCCAGGTTCTTGAATTCACGCTTGTCCCAGACCTTGACCGCGCGTTGGTGGCGTGACCGGTCCTGACCGATCCGCACCCCTTCGGGATTGTACCCATAGGCCCCAAAGGGCGAGGTGCCTGCAGTGCCGATCCACTTGTTGCCCCCCTGATGGCGCCCTTCCTGTTCTTTCAGGCGCTCTTTCAGGGTTTCCATCAGCTTGTCAAAACCGCCAAGGGCTTCGATCTCGGCCTTTTCTTCGGGGGTCAGGAATTTCTCGGCCATTTTATCCAGCCATTCCTGCGGGATATCCACGGCTTCCAGCATGTCATCCATGCTGATCGCTTCCAGCCCCTCGAAGCTCATCGCGAAGGCGCGGTCGAACTTGTCGATGTTGCGTTCGTCCTTCACCATCGAGGTGCGGGCGAGATAGTAGAACCCTTCGATGTCATAGGTCACAAGGCCTGATTTCAGACCCTCCAGAAAGGTCAGGTATTCGCGCAGCGACACTGGCACGCGGCAAGAGCGGAGGTTTTCGAAAAAAGGAAGAAACATCAGGGGCCTACCAGGACAGGATCACGGTGATGAAAATGGCGGCAACCGCAAAGAACAGCCCATGAATCGCCGCATATTGCGCGATGTCGAACCCGGTTCCGCCGCGCGATTTCGCACGCCACGCCCCAAGCGCTGCGCCACATATCAGGGCTGCCATCACGAACATGCCTCTCTCCCTCAAACAAGGGCGGCCCCGCGTCATTGCGCGAGGCCATCACCCGTTGGATACTCCCGATCCCGATGGGACCGTGCCGGTTACCCGGGTGAGATGGCGGCGATTTCTTCCAACCGTGCGCTCACCTGGGCGGTGGAGCCAAAGCCATAGCGCGCCCAGCCCAGACTGTCGAGCCTCACAAGCTGTGCTTCGGTGTGACGTCCCGCAACGTCCAGCGCTTCGGCCTTGAGCATCAGGAGGGTGGACAGAAGGGCTGCGTTTTCGGCGGATTTCACCGGAACGATGTGGCCGTTGATGATGTTGATCGCTTCCTCCGCACGGCCCGCCGACAGGGCATAGGCGGCCAGCTGGACCCCCATATGCGCGGCCTGAAGTTTGGCCCCCGGTGTGGTGCGATAGATCCGGTCCGCTTCGTGGAAGGCGGCAAAGGCACCGTTCCCATCCACAGTCAGGGACAGGCGCCCCTTGGCGAACAGGCTGAACGCCAGGCGTGTATCACGCCACCCTTGCGCCCGGGCAATGTCCACGGCCCGATTGGCAGCGGCGCGTCGTTTGACCATCGAAGAGCCTTGCCCCAGCGCCGTTTCGATCGCGTCTTTCCAGGCGCGCGGCGCGGGTGAGGCGAGCCGTGGCAGACCGGCGCCTCCCGATGGGTTGAGCCGGGCGAGCAGGGCCGGCAGACGTTGGGCCACCTCGGACCGGGTCATGCCCGAGCGCAGTTCCGGCGCGTAATACGCCCGAAGCACCAACATGTCGAACCCCGTCAGAACGGTGTGGAAATTGTCATCGTTGAAGACCGAATTGGTCAGGCGATAGAGGTCGTTGACCGGGCCAAGCGCCTGGGCGACCTCTTCGTGCAGACAGTCGCGCATTTCCTGCGGGGCCACGTCGCCGGGCAGGAACACGGACATGCGGGTGCGGGTTCTGAGCTTGGTCCAGTCGGTAACGGCTGTGCCGCGGAACTGCTTGTATTCGTCCCAGCCCGAGACGTTGGGCGCCACGAAACAGGCGGCATGTGGAACCAGGCGCTGCAGCTGCCGTTTCGACACCACTTCCAGCGTGATTGACGCGGGCTGATTGGCGGGCACCTGGCGAATGTTGATCCCCGCCTCGATCCGAAGCCGTTGCAGCAGCCGCGTCAGATCCTCTTGCATCTGCGGAGAGCCGCGCCCGAGCACCCGCAGCGTGACCGGCCCTTCGAACCGGCTGAGATAGGGCAAGCGTCGCCCGCTTTCCAATTCAAAACTCAAATCAAGAAAATCACCGGCGATATCGGCATTGGCCCGCGCGGGGCGGGGGATGGCCGTGCCGGCAAAGGCTTTCATCGGGGGCAGGGCATGGGGCAGATCACCAACCTGTCGCGCTGTCACTTCCCCGATCCGGGCAGAGGCGCGTGTGCCCCCATCCGGTCCGGTGGACATGCAGCCCGTCAGAACCAGCCCCCCCAGGGCCATCGCAGCCCCCAGTACTATTTTCCGCATCGTCAGCTCCTTCCGATCCCGGACGCGCGCGGAAACGGCGCGCGGACCCGGATGTAGGTCTTTCGTGCGGTATGGTTGACGGTATGGGGTGATGACCGTTGTGCGGCCCGACATGATCGCCCGGGTGGGGCGGTGACACGTCGTAATCCGCGATGATGATCACACAGACACCGATCTGGCCGGGCAGGAGGCAGCCCTGCATCAACCGTTTCAGCATCGATCATCCGGTCGCAAACATCCGCCACCCTGCGCCAAAACAGGCGCGGATCAAGCCCCGGGGGCGCAAATTCCCCCGTGACGGCCCGCCTCCGCGGGTGGCGATCGTTCGAATGCGCAGACATCTGGCGGGGTGGGGCGGTTTCAAGACCCTCATACCCGACAGTCCCCCACCAATCTGACATGAGACCTTCCCACGGGTCGGCATGACAGAATTTGGCGGATCGCGTCAGCGTCCGAACGGAGATGTAGGCATTGCTTCCCATAACAATACAAACACACCGTATTCATGCCCCCCCAGGCATGGCTCAGGTTAGTTAATATTCCACGTCAAAGAAAGAAAAAGACGGGCGGAAATGTGGCCTAAATAGTTTGTTTCCACATTTGAACCAGTTAAAAATCAATATCTTGTTGTGGATAACTGCGTTTCCACAAGGCATTTTGGCGGGATTGTGGCAATTGCGGCGAAATTGTGTCGAATCGGGCAACAATGTGGCGGGCCGGGGCAGGAGCGGGCCGGGGCAGGACAGGGACACAGGGATTCGAGAGCTCCCACAGCAGACGGCGCAATTGGCAACAGATGTTGAGAGAGGGACCACAAACGGACAGGCGGCCCAAAGACCGCCTGTTTTTTTTGTTCTGGGCGGAGGATGCCGCCCCCTGTCATGTTAAGGGTGTCAGCGCTGGCCGCGGGCCATGAAGGCGAGCCGTTCAAATAGATGCACATCCTGTTCGTTCTTCAACAGAGCCCCATGCAAGGTGGGCAGTGCATTGGCACCATCCCGTTTCAGATCCTCGGGGGAAATATCTTCGGCCAGAAGCAGTTTCAGCCAATCCAGCACTTCCGAGGTCGACGGTTTCTTCTTCAGCCCGGTCTGTTCGCGGATCTCGTAAAACTGCGTCAGCGCGGTGGTCAGAAGCTGCGGCTTGATGCCCGGGTGATGCACCTCGACGATCTTGGCCATGGTTTCCATGTCCGGGAAGCGGATGTAATGGAAGAAACAGCGGCGCAGGAAGGCGTCGGGCAGTTCTTTTTCGTTGTTCGAGGTGATGATGATGATCGGGCGATGTTTCGCGCGGATGGTCTCGCCGGTCTCGTAGACGTGAAACTCCATCTTATCAAGCTCTTGCAACAGGTCGTTCGGAAACTCGATATCCGCCTTGTCGATTTCGTCAATCAAAAGCACGATGCGTTCGCCGGCTTCGAACGCCTCCCACAGCTTGCCGCGCTTGATGTAGTTGGAAATGTCATGCACGCGCTCATCGCCCAGCTGGCTGTCGCGCAGACGCGACACCGCGTCATATTCATATAGGCCCTGCTGCGCCTTGGTGGTGGATTTGATGTTCCATTCGATCATCTTCGCGCCAAGCGCCGTCGCCACCTGGCGGGCCAGTTCGGTTTTGCCGGTGCCTGGTTCGCCCTTGACCAGCAGCGGGCGTTGCAGCGTCACAGCGGCGTTCACGGCCACTTTCAGGTCTTCGGTCGCAACATAATCGGCAGTGCCTTCAAAACGAGTGGTCATGGTGGTGTCTGGGTCCTGTCATCAATGCGTCTTGCCGCCCTGAGGTAAAGAGGGGCGGGGCATTTTGCAAGGCGGGTGGGGTGGAAACGGGGGCGTCAACCGCATTGGCGCGCGTTGACGTAACGTGACGGGCGCTGTCGCCACCTGGGACTGCGGAGTGTATGTGCACGGTATAAGGGGGAGGTTTTTGGCGTTTTTCACCATATTGTTTCCATAACATGCTCAATTCACGCGGGAATTTCTGATTGCGCAATCATTTGAAGACAAGAGAGCCGCCAGGACGCTTTCTGCTAGTGACAAGGCGTGCAAGCGGGTGTAAACGAACGCCAGGAGGAAACCGGGCAGCACGAGGGAATGGAGAGCATCACCCATGCACGTTCGGGAGCAAAAGGACAAAGAGATGAAAGCGGAAGTTTTCCTGCCTGATGATTATCGGCCCGCGGAAGATGAACCTTTCATGAATGAGCGTCAGACCGAGTATTTCCGTCGCAAATTGGAAGCGTGGAAGGCTGAGCTCCTTGATGAAAGCCGTCACACCATTGAAGGCCTGCAAGACAATACGCGCAACATTCCGGATATTGCAGACCGGGCATCCGAAGAAACCGATCGCGCGCTGGAACTGCGCACCCGTGATCGCCAGCGCAAGCTGGTGGCGAAGATCGAACAGGCGCTTCGTCGGATCGAAGAGGGCGAATATGGCTATTGCGAAGAGACCGGCGACCCGATCTCTCTGAAACGCCTTGATGCGCGCCCGATTGCGACCCTGAGCCTTGAAGCCCAGGAACGCCACGAGCGCCGCGAAAAGGTGCATCGCGACGATTGATCGGCGGCACTATTCACAAAGCGACAGCCCGGGCAGATCCCGGGCTTTCGTTATTTGAGGGCAGGGCTTTTTTCAGGGTGTGACCTTTCAGCGACTTGCCCCTAGGGCGGGCATTGCCGAGAATAATGGAAACGAGACAATGTGATCCGGGTCGCAGATCGGCTTGGCAAGGTGTTGGCGCATGATGACAGATCAGGAAATCACCGTTCTGGGCGGTGGGATCGGCGGATTGGCCGCCGCAATTGCGTTGGCCCAGAAGGGGGCCAGGGTGACAGTGCTGGAACAGGCGCCCGAAATTGCCGAAGTGGGCGCGGGGCTGCAGATCAGCCCCAATGGGTTTCGCGTGTTGCAGGCGCTGGGGCTGGAACAGGCGGCCTATGACAACTCCATGCGCTCTATCGGTGTCTGGCTGCGCGATGGTCTGTCCGGGCGCGAGGTGTTTGACCTGAATTTCGATGCGCTGGCGCCCGATGACACGTTTTTGCTGTTTCACCGGGCCGACCTGATCGGCCTCCTCGCCGACGCCGCCCGCGCCGCGGGGGTTGAGATCCGGCTGAACCAGAAAGTGGCGGATGTGGAAGATGGCCCCGACGGGGTCACGGTTCAGTTCGCGGATGGCAGCACCCATGGCTGTCAATTCCTGGTCGGGGCAGATGGGCTGCATTCCGTGGTGCGTGGCAAGCTAAACGGCGAACAAAAGCCGTTTTTCACCGGACAGGTGGCCTGGCGCGCGATTGTGCCGGCCTCGGGGCGCGAACAGGCCGAGGCGACAGTGTTCATGGGACCGGGGCGCCATATGGTGACCTACCCGCTGCGCGGCGGCTCTCTCGTCAATATCGTGGCCGTTGAAGAACGCGAGGCCTGGGTGGATGAGGGATGGAACACGCCCGATGACCCCTCCAATCTTTGCGCCGCCTTTTCGGGCTTTTGTGATGATGCCGTTGCCCTTTTGGAACGGGTTGAGGATGTGAAGGTCTGGGGGTTGCACCGGCACGAGGTCGCCCCGGTTTGGTATCAGGGCAGCAAGGGCGGCCATATGGTGCTTTTGGGCGATGCCGCGCACCCGACCTTGCCCTTCATGGCGCAAGGGGCGGTGATGGCATTGGAAGATGCCTGGGTGCTGGCCCATTGCCTGTCAGTGGCTGGGATGGAGCGGGGCGGCGCGCTGTATCAGGCCCGCCGTGGCCCGCGCACAAGGCAGATTGTTGAGGCCGCAAACAAAAATGCGCGCAACTATCATTATGGCAACCCGGCAGCGCGCTTTATCGGCCACACGGCCCTGCGGATTGCGGGCAAGGTTGCGCCCTCGGCCGTGTATAACCGGTTTCGCTGGATCTATGATGCTGATGTCACGGCTGACGTGGTGCAGCCGGAACGATAAGCTTTAAAGCGTTTCGGTTTTATCCTGACACTGGGCAAAACCGAAATGGGGAAAACCGAAATGGGCAAAACCGAAACGCCGTAAGAGATATCAATGTCTTGGGCGCTTCGGAAGAACTGGGCGTTTCGGAAGAAACAGGTATCTCAGGTTGATCCCGAAACGCTTTATCGGGTCAGCAGATCGTCAATCACATCGCCGGAAATCCCGTTGGACAGGGGCGAGAAATCCCCGTCGCCGAACATGGCGTTTGCCGCGTCATGGATCGCCCGGTGGGTCACACGCGCCAATGCCGATCCCAATGAAATCCGCGCAACACCTGCCTTGGCAAACGCGTCCCGTGTCACATTGGTGAACGGCCCGGCGGCAAGGGCATTGACCGGCAGATCGGTGGCGGCGCAGATGCGTGCCTGATCTTCCAATGTGCCGGGCAGGGGGATGTAAAGCGCATCGGCCCCGGCGACCTCATAGCCTTTGATCCGCGCCAAAGCCTCCTCCAGATCATATTGCCCGTTCATCACCCCGTCAGCGCGTGCCAGCAGCACAAAGTCGCCGGGCAGGGCGCGGGCCGCGGCACTGGCGGCACGAATGCGCTCGATGGCCAGATCGCGCGCATAAGGCGTGGCGGCGGGCAGTGCCGTGTCTTCGATGGAAATCCCGGCCAGCCCGATCTCTGCCGCCAGCCGCACGGTTTCGGCGCATGTCTCGGGATCATCGCCAAACCCGTTCTCAAAATCGCCTGACACGGGCAGATTGACCGCCGCCACCAGATCCTGCGCATGGGCCAATGCTTCGTCCCGCGTCACGTGGCCCATATCCGGGCGCCCCAACGTAAACGCATGCGCGGCGGAGGAGGTTGCAATCGCCTCTGCCCCCATGGCGGTCAGCATCCTGGCGCTGCCAATATCCCAGGCATTGGCCAGGATGAACGGGTTGCCCTTCTGATGCAGGGCGCGAAACTGGGCGCCGATATCACGTGTCATAAACTGTCCTTTCAAATGCGGCTCACGACCGTTCTGCGGTCAGGGTCCAGGCAAGCGTCAGGATCTGGTCAAGCGCATCCAGAAACCGCTCATCCTCCACCGTCATCGCCACCCGGATATGTCCGGCTGCCGCCTGACCAAAGCTTTCGCCGGGCATGACCGCAATCCGGTTCCTGCGCAAAAGCTCCTGCGCGAATCCTTCGCCGGTCAGCCCCGTCACCCGCACATCCAGCATCAGATACATGGCCCCGCCCGAGGGCACCAGTTTCACCAGATCCTGCCTGCCAATCAAGTCCAGCGCCGCCGACCGGCGACGTTGAAAGGGCGCGGCAATCTGTGCTTCAAACGCTTGCCCCTGTTCGAGCGCAAAAAGCGCGGCGTCCTGAATAAATCCCGGCACACCGTAAGTGGTGGTGATGGCGAGGGTTTCCAGCTGCGAAATCACCTGTTCCGGGCCGACTACCCAACCAATGCGACTGCCAGTCATCGCGTGGCTTTTCGACATCGACCCGACCACCAGCGTGCGATCCTCCATCCCGGGCAGCGCCCGCGGCGAGATATGACGCCCCTGCCAGACCTGCGTGTCATAAACCTCGTCCGAGATCAGCCACAGGTCTTCGTCCTGACAGACACGGGCAATCTCGCCAAGGGTTTTGGGCGTGTACACCACGCCGGTCGGGTTGTTGGGCGTGTTGATCAACAGGCTTTTGGCACCCTTGGCCGCCGCACGAATATCTTCTGCGCGCGGCTGAAACCCATCTTCCGGGCGGGTGGCGACCCGTATGGCCTCTGCCCCAACCGAGCGTATTGTGCCGGGATAGGTTGTGTAATGCGGATCAAGATAAAGCGCGCGCTCACCGTGGTCGCAACAAGCCATATGGGCCGCAAACAACCCCGCCTGACCGCCCGGGGTGATGATCACGTTTTCGCGCCGGGTCGGCACGCCCGTCTGGGCCTCAACCCGCGCCGCCACCGCATCACGCAACCCGTTGGTGCCGGCAATGGCGGCATATCCGGTATGTCCGCCCATGGCGGCGTCATGCATCGCCTTCAACACCGACGGATCGGTGCGAATGTCATGTTCGCCAATGGTCAGCTCGGTCACGTCTTCCCCCGCCGCGATCATGGCACGCGCCTTGTAAAACACGCCCCACCCATCATCGCCGCCATCCAGAATGCCGGTGATCCGCCCTGAAAGCTTCATGTCTGCACGCTCCGCGATGTCAAAACTCTCCCGCACGGCGCCACGGGTCCCCCCGTGAAGTCAATTGCAATTCTCCCGCGCCCGCCCTGACCACACGCCACTTCTGCCATCTTTGGACCATAAATATCCCCGCCGGAGGCATAAAATTTCAAATCAACCCTTTCCAAAGCCCCCAACGCATGAGATAGGGACGTGCCAAACGAAAACTCCCAAGGAGAACGCTCATGGAGATTCGCGAGGCCCTTACCTTTGATGATGTCCTGCTGGTGCCGGCGGCCAGTAATGTGCTGCCCTCGACGGCAGATACGGCCACCCAGGTGACCAAATCGATCTCTTTGAACATCCCGCTGATGTCCTCGGCGATGGACACGGTGACCGAAGCGCGGATGGCGATTGCCATGGCCCAGGCCGGCGGTATGGGGGTTATTCACAAGAACCTTGATGTGGAAGAACAGGCCCGCCAGGTGCGCCGGGTGAAACGCTTTGAAAGCGGCATTGTCTATAACCCGATCACCCTGACCCCGGATCAGACGCTGGCCGATGCCAAGGCATTGCAGGACCGGTATCGCGTGACCGGCTTCCCGGTGGTGGAGGAAGACGGCCGCGTCGTCGGGATCGTCACCAACCGCGACATGCGCTTTGCCACCTCGGATGACACGCCGGTATCGGTGATGATGACCTCGGACAATCTGGCCATGCTGCGCGAACCGGCCGAGCTGGAAGAGGCCAAGTCGATGATGAAAGCGCGCCGGATCGAAAAGCTGCTGGTGGTGGATGAAGATGGCAAGCTGACCGGTCTTCTGACCCTGAAGGACACCGAACAGGCCAAGCTGAACCCGACCGCCTGTAAAGATGATCTGGGCCGGTTGCGTGTGGCGGCGGCCAGTTCCGTGGGCGAAAGCGGGTTTGAACGCTCCAAGGCGCTGATCGATGCGGGCGCGGATATCGTTGTGGTCGACACGGCGCACGGCCATTCCGCCGGGGTGATCGAAGCGGTGAAACGGATCAAGGAATATAAGCCCGATCAACAGGTTGTGGCCGGGAACGTCGCCACGGCCGAGGCCACCAAGGCCCTGATCGAAGCGGGCGCCGATGCGGTCAAAGTGGGCATCGGCCCGGGCTCGATCTGCACCACGCGGATGGTGGCGGGCGTCGGTGTGCCGCAGCTCACTGCGATTTCCGATTGTGCCAAGGCGGCAGGCGACGTGCCGGTGATTGCTGATGGTGGCATCAAGTTCTCGGGCGATTTCGCCAAGGCGATTGCCGCGGGGGCCAGCTGCGCCATGGTCGGCAGCATGATCGCGGGCACGGACGAAAGCCCGGGCGAGGTGATCCTCTATCAGGGTCGCTCGTTCAAGGCCTATCGCGGCATGGGGTCGCTGGGCGCCATGGCCCGCGGGTCCGCAGATCGCTATTTCCAGAAAGACGCCGCCAGCGACAAGCTGGTGCCGGAAGGGATCGAGGGGCAGGTGCCCTATAAAGGCCCGGCCGGAACCGTGATCCACCAACTGGTGGGCGGGTTGCGCGCGGCGATGGGCTATACCGGCAATGGCACCGTGGCAGATATGCGCAAGAATTGTAATTTCGTGAAGATCACCGGGGCTGGCCTGAAGGAAAGCCACGTGCATGACGTGCAGATCACCCGCGAAAGTCCGAACTACCGCATTGGTTGAATTAACATGATGTTGCGCGGCAAAGTTAAAGTGAATTGGGGGTCTCTGTGACCCCCGCCGCGCGCATCAGCGCTGCCATTGAGGTGCTCGACCTGATCCAGTCCGGGCAGACCGCTGAGCAGGCGCTGTCCGGCTGGGGGCGCAGCCATCGCTTTGCCGGATCCAAGGACCGTGCGGCCATTCGCGACCACGTGTTTGACGCGCTGCGCCGCCTGCGCTCCTCCCAGGTTCTGGGGGGCGGCACAGACGGTCGGTCGATCATGATCGGCCTTCTACGTGGACAAGGGGTGGAGCCGGGGGACCTGTTTACTGGCGAAGGCCACGCGCCCGCCCCGATTTCCGATGCCGAACGCAGCCGCTTTGCTACAGCAGAAGGCTGTGTTGCGCTGGATTGCCCCGACTGGGCGTATGAGGAGTTTCGGGCAGGGCTGGGCGCAGACACTGATCAGATCCTTGAACGTCTGCGCCACCGTGCCCCGGTGTTTCTACGCGCGAACCTCGCCCGGTGCACCCGCGACGAAGCCATCGCGGCGCTCGCGCGCGAAGGGGTGGTTGCAAGGCCACATTCGCTTGCAAGCTCTGCCTTGGAAGTCATTGAAAACCCACGTAAAGTCGCCGGGTCAGAGGCCTATCGCACCGGTTTGGTAGAGCTGCAAGATGCGGCGTCTCAGGCTTTGGTTGAATGTCTTGGGATCACTCCGGGAATGCGTGTTCTGGATTACTGTGCTGGCGGGGGGGGCAAAGCCCTGGCCATGGCGGCGCTTGGGGCCGAGGTGGTGGCCCACGATATTTCCCCGCGCCGGATGAAGGATTTGCCGGAACGCGCACGCCGCGCGGGGGGGCACATTCAAACCTGTGCCACCACGGATTTGGCCGCTCTGCCCAAGTTTGATCTGGTCCTGGCGGACGCCCCGTGTTCCGGCAGTGGGTCCTGGCGGCGGGATCCTCAGGGAAAATGGCATATGTCCGCGGAAAGATTGACTGAAATTCAGTCGATACAGCGTTCTATTTTAAAAGAAATTCCGAAATTTGTGTGTCCTGGAGGGGTGATGGCCTATGCCACGTGTTCGCTGTTTGCCTCGGAAAACGAGGATCAGATCGCGACGGTGGAGCGTGATTGGGCCCTACGGTCCAAGCGGCAATACACGCCCCTGGACGGTGGAGACGGGTTTTTTGTGGCTCTATTGACGCGGGAATCTTAAAAGGGTTAGATCAACCTGAGGGGTTTGGTTTGTCTTTTTCTTGCGTAAGGCGATGTTCGTTAAGGCTGCGTTAACGATGCCTGCGTCATAGATAGACAATCGTAAACCTATGAAAGGGAGCCACGTGGCACGAACTGCCTTGTCTCCGCACCCGATGGTCAAAACTGCCCAGGATCTGGCGCCGCACGCGATCCTTGTTCTCGCCGTGGCCATTGGTGTCATTGCTGCCGGAATTGCCCTGCCCAATCTGCCTTACGCGGTCAGCACGGCATTGTTGGTCTGCGGGGCCACGTTGTTTTGTCTCGCAGCCCTGATCACCGGCCTGTCGCGGTGGTCCAGGCATCAGGTAGGTCGATTGTTCCAAGCCCTGAAAACCTATGCAGACCATGATTCATCCGCCGTGTTTGCGACGGATCCGGATGGTGAAATTCTTTATATGAATCAAGCGGCAAGCGCGCAGTTCGACGGCAAGCCCGGACAAACCCTGACCCGCGCCTTCCGGGATCTCTTTGCCGCCCCCTCGTCGGTGCTTAGTCGATTGCAAAGCCGCGCCGAAGCCACCCAATCGGCCAATGAGGATATCGTGCTTCGCCATGGTCACGTGCGTCTGTCGGTTCACAGCATGGCTGATGCCGGATTTTTGTGGCGGGTGGACACCCTGACGGATCGCGCCGCGACCGGGAGAACGGGGGAAAATATCGCCTTGCCGATGATGACCGTTTCAAAGAACGGGACGATTCTGTTCATGAACGAAGCGGCGCGGATGATGCTGGGGGGCCGAGAAACCACATTGGACCGCGTCTTTGTCGAAATGCCGGTGCGCACCGGTGTGCCCGTCAATGTGACCGGTCATGCGGGGCCTGTTTCCGTGATTGTTTACGAAGTGGCCTGTTCGGCAGAGCGAAAGGAAATCTACCTGTTGCCGGCGGACAGCTCGCCGACCATGACCAAGGGGGAGTGGGCTGTCGTCGAAGGGTTGCCCGTGCCTCTTTTGAAACTGGATGCGTCCGGTCAGATTGCCATGGCCAACAAACGCGCCCGCGATTTGTTGTCTGATGAGGATGCCGTGGGCAGTTTGCTTTCAGATCAGGTGGAGGGGCTGGGGCGACCGGTGTCTGACTGGCTGGCCGAGGCCCGGGCAGGGCGCCATTTGGGGCGCACCGAAGTGGTGCGTGCCAGCAAACCCGAAGACGAGGTGTTCTTGCAAATTTCACTCAGTCAAATGAGCGATGAACAGGGGCCGACGCTGATTGCTGTGCTTCAGGATGCCACCGAGCTGAAAACGCTGGAAGCGCAATTTGTGCAAAGCCAGAAAATGCAGGCCATTGGTCAGCTTGCTGGCGGTGTTGCCCATGATTTCAACAACCTGCTGACCGCTATTTCGGGCCATTGCGATCTGCTGTTGACAGGGCGGGACGAGGCGGATCCGGAGTATTCCGACCTGGCGCAGATCCATCAGAATGCCAATCGTGCGGCCTCATTGGTGGGGCAGCTGCTGGCCTTTTCCCGCAAACAAACCCTGCGCCCCGAAGTGATTGATCTGTCTGATACGTTGTCGGATCTCACCCATCTTCTCAACCGCCTTGTTGGTGAGAAGGTGTCGTTGGAACTGGACCATGATGACAAGCTTCTGGAAATCCGTGCGGACCGGCGGCAATTGGATCAGGTCATTATGAACCTTGTGGTGAATGCCCGGGATGCGATGCCCAGTGGCGGCGTGGTGCGGGTGGAAACACGCAACGTGATCCTGGACGACCCGTTGGAGCGGGACCGGGCCACGGTTCCCGCGGGCGAATATGTCACCGTGCGGGTGATTGACCATGGCACCGGCATCAGCGCCGACAAGGTCAACAAGATTTTTGAACCGTTCTTTACCACCAAGAAAGCGGGCCAGGGAACCGGACTGGGCCTGTCCATGGCCTATGGGATCATCAAACAAACCGGGGGGTTCATTTTTGTGGATTCCGTCCCCGGGTCAGGGACCACTTTCACGCTCTATTTCCCGGTATGGAAGGCGCAGGTCATGGCTGATGTGACGTCTTCTGGCACCGCGCATATCAATCATGAAGGCGAAGTTGAGGCGAACGGGTATGCGCAAAACACGCGCAGCCTGCCCCAGGGAGAGGGGGGGCTTGTTCAGGGGGCTTCCTCGCCAGACCCCTTGGTGCTGACCAATGAAATTCCTCCTGCCAGGGACGATGCAGCGCAGGAAAAACAGAATGAGACCGTCCAGTCGATCATTTCAAAGGTTACAGGATCGACCAATGGGGCACCTGAACAGGCACATGGGCGCAAACCAAATGGATCGGCCCTGCCGTCCCCAACCCATGACCTGACCAGTTCCGGGGCTGGTGGCGTGGTGCTTTTGGTTGAAGACGAAGCGCCGGTGCGCGCATTTGCATCTCGTGCGCTGCGCATGCGGGGCTATACGGTGCTTGAGGCGGAAAGCGCGGAAGAGGCATTGCAGATCCTCGAAGATACCACATTGGAGGTTGATGTTTTCGTGACGGATGTTGTTATGCCCGGCATGGACGGGCCGACCTGGGTGATGAAAGCGATGGAGCGACGACCCGGCGTGAAAGTGGTGTTCGTCTCCGGCTATGCCGAAGATTCGGTGGCGGAGCATCAGGCACGGGTGCCGAATTCGGTGTTCCTGCCCAAACCGTTTTCCCTCACAGAGCTGACCGCAACGGTCCAGCAACAGATACATTAATGTTTAAAAACAAAAGGTAACCACTTTTTTGAGAAGATTAAGAATTTGGTTACCAAACTCGCCTTATCGTCATTAAGGTAAATAACAAGTTGATATGTTCTCTTTTTGTCCTATAGATTGGATGCAAGAACATCAGGTGAACAAATGGCCGAGTTGCCGTGCGGACCTTGGTGTGAAATAAGGGATGAAACAATGGCGACTGCGGATATTTTTGACATGAAACGCGATAGCGACAAGCAAAAGGCGCTGGACAGCGCATTGGCCCAGATCGAACGTCAGTTCGGCAAAGGTTCGATTATGAAACTGGGGGCCGACAATCCGGTCGCTGAGATTGAAAGCACATCAACCGGTTCGCTCGGGTTGGACATTGCCCTGGGGATCGGCGGCTTGCCGAAAGGGCGGATCGTCGAGATTTACGGCCCGGAAAGCTCGGGTAAAACCACGCTGACCCTGCATTGTGTGGCGGAAGAGCAGAAAAAAGGTGGCGTCTGTGCCTTTGTCGATGCGGAACATGCGCTCGATCCGCTCTATGCCAAAAAACTGGGCGTCGATCTGGATGAACTGCTGATTTCGCAACCCGACACGGGCGAGCAGGCGCTGGAGATTGTTGATACGCTGGTGCGGTCCGGGGCGGTGAATATGGTTGTGGTCGACTCGGTCGCCGCGCTGACCCCTAAATCGGAACTTGAAGGTGACATGGGCGACAGCAATGTCGGGGTTCAGGCCCGTTTGATGAGCCAGGCGATGCGCAAACTGACTTCGTCGATCGCGCGCTCCAACTGCATGGTGATTTTCATCAACCAGATCCGCATGAAGATCGGCGTGATGTTCGGCAGCCCCGAAACCACAACCGGCGGCAATGCGTTGAAGTTCTACAGCTCGGTCCGCCTGGATATTCGTCGCATCGGCCAAATCAAGGACCGCGACGAGGTTGTGGGCAACGCGACCCGCGTGAAAGTCGTGAAAAACAAGGTCGCGCCGCCGTTCAAACAGGTCGAGTTTGACATCATGTATGGCGAAGGCATCTCGAAAATGGGCGAGTTGCTGGACCTTGGTGTGAAAGCGGGCGTGGTTGAGAAATCTGGATCCTGGTTCAGCTACGGCGATGAGCGCATTGGGCAGGGCCGTGAAAACGCGAAGACCTATTTGCGTGAAAACACCCGCACCGCGCTGCAGATTGAAGACAAGATCCGCGCCGCACATGGGCTCGATTTCGATATGCCGCCGGGTGAGAAAGACGAAGATGACGGCCTTCTGGAAGCCTGATCCTTTGTGATCAAATTTCAGTCACGTTGAGCGGAGGCCGGGGTCATTCCCGGCCTTTGTTTTTCTGGGGTTCATTGAATTTGTCACCAACATCAAGAGGCCTGTGGACAGGGGGCACGGGGGCGGGTAAACCACTGCGAAAGCTGACAAGAGGCATTGACACATGGCCAGTCTGAACGACATTCGCTCGACCTTCCTGGATTACTTCGCAAAGCAGGGGCATGAGGTGGTGGACAGCTCTCCGCTGGTGCCACGCAACGACCCCACGCTGATGTTCGTGAATTCGGGCATGGTGCAGTTCAAGAACCTGTTCACCGGGGTGGAAAAACGCGATTACGTGCGGGCGACCACGGCGCAAAAATGTGTGCGTGCGGGTGGCAAACACAATGACCTCGACAATGTGGGCTATACGGCGCGCCACCATACATTCTTTGAAATGCTGGGGAATTTCAGCTTTGGGGATTACTTCAAACACGAAGCCATCCCCTTTGCCTGGGAGCTGATCACCAAGGAATTTGGGATCCCGAAGGACAAGCTTTATACCACCGTTTATCACACCGATGACGAGGCGTTTGAGATCTGGAAAAAGGTCGGCGTGCCGGAAGACCGGATCATCCGTATCGCCACCAATGACAATTTCTGGCAGATGGGGCCAACCGGTCCATGCGGGCCGTGCACCGAGATTTTCTATGATCACGGTGACCATATCTGGGGTGGCCCGCCGGGCAGCCCGGAAGAGGACGGCGATCGGTTCATCGAGATCTGGAACATCGTCTTCATGCAGAACGAACAGTTCGCGGACGGGTCGATGGTGCCGTTGGACATGCAATCGATCGACACCGGCATGGGGCTGGAACGGATCGGCGCGCTGTTGCAGGGCAGCCATGACAATTATGATACCGACCTGTTCAAAGCGCTGATCGAGGCGTCGGCCCATGCCACCAATGTCGACCCGTATGGGGATAAAAACGTACATCACCGGGTGATCGCCGATCACCTGCGCTCGACCTCATTCCTGATGGCGGATGGTGTGTTGCCGTCGAACGAAGGGCGCGGGTATGTGCTGCGCCGCATTATGCGTCGCGCCATGCGTCACGCCCATTTGCTGGGCGCCAAGGATCCGGTCATGCACCGTCTGGTGCCCGAACTGGTGGCGCAGATGGGCCAGGCCTATCCTGAACTGGGCCGTGCGCAGACCATGATCGAAGAGACGCTTCTGAATGAAGAAACCCGGTTCAAGAAAACGCTGGATCGCGGCCTGAAACTGCTGGATGACGAGCTGTCGGGCCTGGGCGAGGGCGACGACCTGCCCGGCGATACCGCGTTCAAACTTTACGACACTTACGGGTTCCCGCTCGATTTGACGCAGGATGCGCTGCGCGAAAAGGGGCGTGGCGTGGATCAGGCCGGGTTTGATGCTGCGATGCAGGAGCAAAAAGACCGCGCGCGCGCGGCGTGGTCCGGGTCTGGCGAAGCCGCGGATGCGACGATCTGGTTCGACCTCGCCGAAGAGCACGGCGTGACCGAGTTCCTGGGCTATGACACCGAACATGCGGAAGGTCAGGTTCTGGCGCTTGTGTCCGGTGGCGACCGTCGGGACACCGCCAAAGCCGATGACGAGGTTCAGATTGTCGTGAACCAAACGCCATTTTACGCCGAGGCCGGGGGGCAAGTGGGCGACAGCGGTCTTATCCGCACCGAAACCGGGTCCGCACGCGTGACGGACACCAAAAAAGTGGCCGATGTGTTTATTCATTTTGCCAAGGTGGAAGAGGGTGAAATCAAGGCCGGGCAGGGCGCGGAACTGGCGGTGGACCACCTGCGCCGCTCGGCCATTCGCGCCAACCACTCGGCCACCCACCTGCTGCACGAAGCCTTACGCAACGAACTGGGGGACCATGTGGCGCAGCGCGGGTCGCTGAATGCGGATGATCGGTTGCGGTTCGATTTCAGCCACAACAAGGGCGTCACCGCGCAGCAATTGTCAAACGTGGCGCGCGAGGTGAACACCTATATTCGCCAGAACACCAAGGTCGAAACCCGGATCATGACGCCGGATGATGCGCGCGAGATGGGCGCGCAGGCGCTGTTCGGTGAGAAATACGGTGACGAAGTGCGCGTGGTGTCGATGGGCCACGCGCCCACCGGCAAAGGCACCGATGGCGAGACCTATTCGATTGAATTGTGCGGCGGCACCCATGTGGCGCAGACCGGTGAAATCGGTGTCTGCGTGATCCTGTCCGAAGGGGCAAGTGCAGCCGGGGTGCGTCGAATCGAGGCGCTGACCGGCAAGGCGGCGTTTGCCTATATCGAGGAAGAAGCCGCGCGTGCGTCGGAGCTTCAGGGCATGTTGAAGGCCAAGCCGGAAGAGGTTGTGGATCGGATCAAGGGCCTGATGGACGAGCGCAAGGCGCTGAACGCCGAAATTTCCAACCTGAAACGTGAGCTGGCCAAAGCAGCGGGCGCGGGGGCCGAGGTCAAGGAAATCAAGGGTGTGAAATTTCTGGCCGCTGTGGTGCAGGGCGTGGGCGGCAAAGACCTGCAGGCCTTGGTGAATGAGCACAAGGATGGCATCGGGTCCGGCGCGGTTTTGATCATCGCCGACAATGAGGGCAAGGTGGCCGTGTCCGCCGGTGTGACCGCCGATTTGACCGACAGACTGTCGGCGGTGGATCTGGTCAAGGCGGCGGTGCCGGAACTGGGCGGCAAAGGCGGCGGTGGCCGTCCGGAACTGGCCCAGGGCGGTGGTGCTTCGGCGGAAAATGCCGAGGGTGCGATCAAAGCAGCAGAGGCCGTTCTGGCCGGGTGATCCGAAAAGCTGATCGGGTGGTCAAAAACCGCTCGCAACAACACAAAGGTCGTGCCATGCTGGCGCGACCTTTTTCTTTTGACCGCCCGTAAGGAGAGACCGATGCCCGCACTCTGGATTGCCCATGTGACCGTGACCGATGAAGAGGCCTATGGCAAATATGCCAAGCTGGCGGGGCCGGCCATTGCCAAACATGGCGGCCACTTCATCGCCCGTGCGGGGCGCTATGTGCAACTGGAAGGCAAGGATCGCCCGCGCAATGTGGTGGCGAAGTTTGACAGCGTCGAGGCGGCGGAGAAATGTTATCACTCGCCGGAATACCAAGAGGCACTGAGCCATGCGCGGGGCGCGTCAGAGAGGGAATTGCTGATTGTCGAGACCGATGAGTGATCTGACAACTCGTTGATTAGACGTGAAAAAGGGGCCGTTCGGCCCCTTTTTTTGTGTTTTCTTACTGCGCAGCTTTTGCCATCCGCTTGCGTTCATGCGGATCCAGATACCGTTTGCGCAGACGCACATTGTTGGGGGTCACTTCCACCAGCTCGTCGTCATTGATATAGGCAATCGCCTCTTCCAGAGACAGGGTCATCGGCGTGGTCAGACGCACCGCGTCATCGGTGCCAGACGCGCGCACGTTGGTCAGCTTCTTACCTTTCAGGGGGTTCACTTCCAGATCGTTTTCGCGGCTATGTTCACCGATGATCATGCCCTGATAGACGTCGGCCTGTGCGCCGATCATCATCTTGCCGCGCTCTTCCAGGTTCCACAGCGCGTAAGCGACCGAGGTGCCGTTTTCCATGGAAATCAGAACACCGGCGCGGCGGCCCGGAATGGCGCCTTTATACGGGGTCCAGCCATGGAACACGCGGTTCAATACGCCGGTGCCGCGGGTGTCAGTCAGAAACTCGCCGTGATAACCGATCAGGCCGCGCGACGGCACATGGGCGATGATGCGGGTTTTGCCGGCACCTGCCGGGCGCATTTCCGCCAGTTCGCCTTTGCGGGCCCCGGTGATTTTCTCGATCACGGCGCCGGAATATTCATCATCCACGTCGATGGTCACCTCTTCGACGGGCTCCATACGTTGGCCGTTTTCTTCGCGCATGATCACCTGCGGGCGTGAAATGGACAGCTCGAACCCTTCGCGGCGCATGTTTTCGATCAGAACACCCATCTGGAGTTCGCCACGACCCGACACCTCAAAGGCTTCGCCGCCCGGCGTGTCTTCGATCTTGATGGCAACGTTCGACTCGGCTTCTTTGTGCAGGCGGTCGCGGATCACGCGCGATTGCACCTTTTTGCCGTCCCGACCGGCCAGCGGGCTGTCATTGATGCCGAAGGTCACGGTGATGGTGGGCGGGTCGATCGGCTGCGCTTCGAGAGGTTGGTCCACCGCCAGCGCGCAGATCGTGTCGGCCACGGTGGCCTTTGACATACCGGCAATCGAGACAATGTCACCGGCCAGCGCTTCTTCGATGTCTTGTTGGGCGAGGCCACGGAAGGCCTGGATTTTGGTCACGCGGAACTGTTCGATTTTTTGGCCGATGCGCGAGATGGCTTGCACGGTGGCGCCCACCTTAAGGCGCCCGGTTTCCACACGACCGGTCAGGATACGGCCCACAAAGGGGTCAGAGCCCAGCGTGGTGGCCAGCATCGAGAAATCTTCGTCCTGGTGGGCGATTTGTTTCGGCTTCGGCACGTGGTTCACGATCAGGTTAAAGAGCGCGTGCAGATCTTTGCGCGGACCATCCAGTTCTGCATCCGCCCAGCCATTACGGCCAGAGGCATACATATGCGGGAAATCAAGCTGATCTTCGTTTGCGCCCAGCGAGGCGAAGAGGTCAAAACACTCATCCAGCGCGCGGTCGGGCTCGGCATCCGGCTTGTCGACCTTGTTCAGCACCACAATCGGGCGCAGCCCCAGCGCCAGCGCCTTGGAGGTCACGAATTTGGTCTGCGGCATCGGCCCTTCGGCGGCGTCCACCAGCAGCACAACCCCGTCCACCATCGACAGGATCCGCTCCACTTCGCCGCCGAAATCGGCGTGACCGGGGGTGTCCACGATGTTGATGCGGGTGTCTTTCCATTCCACCGAGGTGGGTTTGGCAAAGATGGTGATGCCGCGTTCGCGTTCCAGATCATTGGAGTCCATGGCCCGTTCGTCCACGGCCTGATTTTCGCGAAACGCGCCGGATTGTTTCAGAAGTTCGTCGACCAGCGTGGTTTTGCCGTGGTCAACGTGAGCGATAATCGCGATATTGCGAAGGTCCATGTTGCGCGCCTTTTCAAAGGAAGTTGACGCGCGAATAGCGTGACTTGGGGCGAAATGCCAGCCTTAATCGCGGTTTCTGGCGCTAATCCTGCGTTAATGCGTCGATGTGGTCGAAAACAGGTTGATCACAATGATCCCCGCCACGATCAGCATGAGGCCCAGCACGGCAGGCAGGTCGAGTTTCTGGCCAAACACCGCAAAACCGATCATCGCGATGAACACGATGCCCAGCCCGGACCACAGCGCATAGGCAATGCCAACCGGCATGAATTTCAGCACCCAGGCCAGAAGCGCGAAGCTGATCCCATAGGCCACAACCACGGTGACCGAGGGCCAGAGCCGTGTGAACTGATGGCTGGCCTGCAGGGCAGAGGTGCCGATGGTTTCAGCGATCACGGCGAAGATCAGAACAAGATAGGGCATGGGGAACCTGCGATTTGGGGATCACTTTGCACCTGCCTGGCGGGGTGCAGCATGTCTAGCGCGGGGGCGACATCTGATGTCGTGGGGGGGCGATGGCAGCTATAGGGGCAATTCGGTTGTGTCCTTCAGCTCTTCCATGACGAAACTGGCCGAGACATCACTCAGTTCAATCCGCGCAATCAGCGCCTGATACAGCCGGTCATAATCGGCCATGTCAGCCACCCGCGCGCGGATTAGGTAATCCAGATCCCCGGTCATGCGATAGGCGCCAAGGATTTCCGGGATATCCCGCGTGGCACGGGCAAAGTTTTCCAGCCAGTCGGGGGCGTGGTTCGCGGTGCGGATCTGGATAAAGACCGACAGGCCCAGCCCCAGCTTGTCCCCGTCCAGAAGGGCTACCCGCTTGCGGATCACGCCCGCCTCTTGCAGCTGACGAATGCGCCGCCAACAGGCATTGCGCGACAGGTTCACCCGTGCACCAAGCTCCTCCAGGCTGAGATCTGCGTTACGTTGCAATTCACCCAGGATCTTTCGATCCAATGTATCAATATCCACCATTTGGAAAGATTAACGTGATAAGCTCTCAAGATCCATACGAAAAACAGTGAGATTGGGAAGAATTCTACGCGACTATGCGGTGTGATGGGACAACGGATGAACAGGAGCGCGATATGATCAACAAACTCTTCCTCGACCACCCCGCCTCTGTGGAGGAAAGCTATTTTGAACATGCAAGATTTGCAGGCTGGTTTGCCTTCTGGTTGTTTCTGGCGGCTGGGGCTGCGTTGATCCACGCGGTGATCCCCGCGGTCTTTGAAAAAACCGGCAGCCGGATCATTGCGAAACTTTATGCCAAGACCCATAACCGGGGGCAGTAAAACAGCAGGACAAAAGCGTTATGTGCCGATGGGCGGCCTATGTGGGCAAACCGATTTTTCTGGACGAGGTGGTGACGCGCCCGGGCCATTCTCTGATTGCGCAAAGCCAGCAGGCCACGGAATGCAAGACGGCCACAAATGGCGACGGGTTTGGCCTGGCCTGGTATGACGCGCGGCCCGAACCGGGGCTTTACCGCGACATTTACCCCGCCTGGTCCGACCCGAACCTGCGTTCGGTCTGCGAGCAGGTGAAATCGCGCCTGTTCCTGGCCCATGTGCGCGCCTCCACCGGATCGGCGATCAGCCGCAACAATTGCCACCCGTTTGTGCATGAAAACTGGAGCTTTATGCACAATGGTCAGTTTGGTGGATTTGAACGGTTTCGCAAACAGGCGGATATGGCGGTGCCAGATGCGCTTTATGCCAGCCGGAAAGGCGCCACCGACAGCGAGGTTCTGTTCCTGCTGGCACTGGAGGCCGGGCTGGCGAATGATCCGGTGCGCGCGCTGTCGAAAGCGGCCAGCACCTTGGCCGACCTGTCCCGCGCCACCGGCATAACCCCGCATATGCGCCTGTCCGCCGCCTTTTCAGACGGAGAACGGCTTTGGGCCGCCCGCGCCAGCTCTGATCACATCGCGCCCTCGGTCTATTATCGCTGGTCTGACACGCGTCAGGGTTGGGCTGTCGTCAGCGAACCGCTGGAGCAAAATGAGGGCGACTGGACCGCGATTGCCCCCGGCCAGATCGCGATGTTTGAGGGTGAAAAAATCACCCTCACGCCGCTTCCTCTTGCCTAAAGCGCTTCGAGATTAACTTGAGTCACAAGTTGATTTCGAAACGCCCGCAACATCAGGAGGTTTCGAACGTTTCGCCTCATTCTTTAGTCTCAACAATAAGGCGAAACGCTTTAAAGTACCTCGGGGTGAGCCTCGAAGAGGCGAGGGGCAGCGCCCCTTACTCCCGCATCAGCTCTGATCCCAATCCGGTTCGCGCTTCTCGATGAACGCATTGATGCCTTCTTCGGTGTCACGAAACATCATGTTTTGCGCCATCACATCACCGGTAAACGCATAGGCATCTTCCAACCCCATGGACAGTTGATCATAAAAGGCGGATTTGCCGATTTTCACCGCGGCCCCCAGTTTTGACGCCACGGTGTCCGCCAGTTTGCGCGTCTCGGCCTCCAGGTCTTCCTGTGGCACCACGCGGTTCACAAGCCCCAGCGCTTCGGCGCGTTCCGCCGGGATGAAGGCTCCGGTCGTCAACATCTCAAACGCCTGTTTTCGGGGGATATTGCGCGACAGAGCCACCATTGGGGTCGAACAGAACAGCCCGATATTGACACCGTTTACCCCAAAACGGGTGCCTTCGGCGGCCACGGCCATGTCGCAACTGGCCACCAATTGGCACCCGGCGGCGGTGGCGATGCCGTGGACCTGGGCAATCACCGGCTGTGGCATGCGGGTGATCAGGGTCATCATCTTGCCGCAACGGGCAAAAAGGTCCTGAAAATACGCTTTGCCACCATCCTCGGCCGCGCGCGCAGCGGTCATTTCCTTCAGATTATGACCTGCGCAAAACGCCTTGCCTGCGCCCGACAGGATCACCGCGCGAATGCTGTTGTCCGCCGCGATGTTCTTCAGCTCATCTGTCAGGGCCGTCAGCATGTCATCCGACAGCGCGTTCAGCGTGCCGGGGGTGTTCAGGGTCAAATGCGCCACTGACGCTGCGTCGTCTCGGATCAGAATCGGATCTGCCATCTTGTCCTCCCTTGGGTCTGGCCGTCACGATAGGGGGAAAGCGGGCATTTCCGTAGCGGAATGCAAAAGAACGTCACGTGACAAACTGGATTGGCGAAACGCAAGGGGGGGATATGGAACTGAAGATGAACCGGGCCGAGCTGACCGATTTTCTGCAAGAGCAGTTTCCGCAGGTGGCGGATGATTTCGAAGTGGCGGATGTGGCGCCCATGCAAATCACCATGCGCAAACGGGTGGGCAACAAACATCTGCGCCCCGGTGGGACGGTGTCAGGGCCTACAATGTTCGCGCTGGCGGATGTGTCGGTCTATCTGGCGATCCTTGCCATGATCGGGCCAAAGGCGCTGGCGGTGACCACCAATTGCTCGATCGATTTCATGCGCAAACCGGCGGCAGATGCCGATCTGATTGCCCATTGCAGGCTGCACAAGCTGGGGCGCGTCCTGGCGGTGGGTGATGTGTTGATCCATTCCGAAGGCGATGACGCCCCGGTGGCGCGGGCCAGCCTGACCTATTCGATCCCACCCGAAAAGGGCTGAGCCGGGCCAACAAGGCTTGACCTTCCCCGGCCCTTGGGCCACCTCTTGACCAAGAATTCATTGAAAGGAATGCGTCATGACCGAGCAGTCCGCGCCGCAGGAGTTTTCCCGCCTGGCCCATTATCCCGTAACCTTTTTTGCCATCATCATGGGCCTGATGGGATTGACGCTTGCCTTGCACGCAGGCGTGCCGGCCTTTCCCTGGTTGGGGGCGGCATCGTCGCTGGTCTGGCTGATTTCGGTGGCGGTGATGGCGGTTGTGTCCGTGATCTATATCGCCAAGGCGCTGCGCTATCCGGGGATGGTGATCGAGGAATGGCATCACCCGGTCAAGATCGCCTTCTTTCCAACCATCACCATTTCGCTTTTGCTGATGGCCACGGCGACCCATCCTTATGCGCCGGCGCTGGCGGAATGGATCTGGCTGGTGGCGGTTGTGGGGCAGGGGGTGTTGACGATCGCGGTGGTGACCGGCTGGATTTCGCACCGATCCTTTGAGGTGGGGCATCTGACCCCGGCCTGGTTCATCCCTGCCGTGGGCAATGTGATTGTCCCGGTTCTGGGCGCACGGATTGGGTATATCGAAACATCCTGGCTGTTTTTCTCTGGCGGGATGCTTTTTTGGATCGTGTTGCTGACGCTGGTGATGAACCGGTTGATTTTCCACGATCCGATTGTCGCGCGTCTGTTTCCCACCATGGTGATCCTGATCGCGCCGCCCTCGGTCGCCTTCATCGCCTATGTGGGCATGGTGGGCGAAGTGGATGGGTTTGCCCGGATCCTGATGAATGCGGGCTATATCTTTGGGGCGTTGGTGCTGGCGCAGGTGCCGCGTCTGGTGAAGTTGCCCTTTGCGCTGAGCTGGTGGGCGCTGAGCTTCCCGCTCGCCGCGCTGTCCATCGCGTCCTTCCGGTTTTCTCAGCTGGACGGATCGCGTGCACATCAGACCATCGGGATTTTGGTGCTGGCGCTGTTGGTTCTGGTGATTGCCGGGCTGATCTGGCGCACGTTCAAGGCGATCTTGCGTGACGAGGTCTGTCGTCCCGAATAATGCGCTGAAAAAGCCAGAAAAAAATGGCCGGGGAAGACCCCGGCCCAGGAAGAGATTTCGTATTGATGTCTTTGTCGGGTGTCAGCCTTTCCAGAAGGGTTTCTCTGCTTCCAGATCAGCCTCTGTTTGTGTGACACCAATATCATTCAGCCGATACTCTGGCAGATCGCGCAAATGCTTTCGCATTGCACGGCGTTCAGCCCATTTGGTCCAGGTCACGGCGACGACCAGCGCAACTTCCGCAATGGCGGGCAGTGACGTCTGTGTGTCGAGATAGGCAAGACGGTCTTGCCGGGGGCTGTATCCGTGATCCATGATGACCTCCAAAATTGTATTGATACAATATGGCAAATGTGCCAATAATGAATGGATACAAAGTGGCGGCATTCAAAACAATTGGAACATTGTAATGGGTACAATATTCTCGGACACGCTTTTGGCTGGTGATGGGCCGAAATATCAGCGTCTGGTTTCAGGCCTGCAGCGGGCCATCGAGGAGGGTGATTTGAACAAGGGCGAAAAGCTTCCCCCGGTGCGAGAATTGGCCTGGCAATTGGGCATCACACCGGGCACGGCGGCGCGGGCCTATTCTATCTTGTCTGATGAAGGGTGGGTGCAAACCGAGGTCGGGCGGGGCACTTAT
This sequence comes from Aliiroseovarius crassostreae, assembly GCF_049803815.1. Lineage (GTDB taxonomy): Bacteria > Pseudomonadota > Alphaproteobacteria > Rhodobacterales > Rhodobacteraceae > Aliiroseovarius > Aliiroseovarius crassostreae_A. The sequence goes on along the minus strand of NZ_JBNAGI010000002.1, from coordinate 548,683 downwards.
GTGCGCGGCAGGCCGGTGCCCGTCGCTGATGTGCCATCTGCCACACAGCCCATTTATCAACAGCCAACCTACCAAGAGCTGGCCTTGCATAAGGAGCCCGAAAACGATTTCCTCTTTGCGCCGCGCTTGCCGGATGTCGGGCAGGTCAAGGTGATCCGCGAGGCGATGATGGCCGCGGCCGCTCTGCCGGATCAGATGCTGTTGCGCTACCCATTTTTCACCTCGCAACAGCATTTGCGAGAGGCGGTGCATCGGCAATTGCCCGAAGACATGCGCATGTCGGCGGATCGGGATGATGTGGTGGTCACCAATGGCGGGCAGAACGGGATCATGCTGTCGATGCAGACCCTTTTGGCGGAAGGTTCGCGTCGGGTGATTGTGGAGCAGCAGTCCTATCCCGGTTTGCGCCGCGCGGTGGAATTGTTGGGGGCCGAGGTGGTGGCCGCCCCGATGGATGCGCACGGGGTCATTCCCGACGCGCTGGACCGAATTGCGCGCGACACGGATGCGCGGCTGTTCTTCACCATGCCCGAGGCGCATAACCCCACCTGCACCGTCACATCGGAAGAGCGGCGGCATCAGGTGGCGGAAATTGCGCGCAGGCGCGGATTTCACGTGGTGCAGGATGATTGTTACCGATTGGGGGCGCCCATCGGCCCGAGCTATCGCAGCCTGTTGCCGGAACAGGGCTGGTTCATTTCATCTTTCTCGAAAACCGTGTCCCCTGCGCTGCGGGCGGGCTATGTGGTGACCCCCGACAATTGGGCGGGCAAGATGCGGCGGGTGCTGGATGTGAATTACTTCGGCGTGTCGGCCCCGGCCTATGAGACGCTGTATCACGTGCTGACCCACCCAGACCTGACGCAGATCCTGACGCGGATGCAAGACAAGAACCGCGAATATATCGAGGTGGCCCTGAATGTGCTGGGGCGGTTTGATCTGGGCTGGTCCCATGACGTGCCGTTTTTGTGGTTGAAGCTGCCGGATGGCTGGCGCGTGTCCACCTTCAGTCAACTGGCCGAGGCCAAGGGCATTCGGGTGCGACCGGGGGATGATTTTGCCCTGCGCGATGGGCCTGCGGTTCATGCGGTCAGGATCTCTGTGAACGGGCAGATGCCTCTGGATCGCTTCCGCATGGTGTTGGGGCAGATCGCCCATATGCTGGATCACCCACCGGAAAGCCTGAGCGCCTGATCCACAAACCTGATCAACAAAAAAGCCCCGGACCATGCCGGGGCGTTTTGTTATTTGAAGCCGTAAGAGCCGCGTCAGGGAATGAGGCGCGACACATAGGGGGGCAGGGCAAAGGCCCCTTTGTGCACCTCGGGGGTATAGTAATTGGTCTCGATCCCGGCCGCAGCAAAGCGGTCATTCAGAACGTCAACCGACACATGGCGCGCGTCGCTGTCCGTACCCCAACCAAACGCCATCGGCCCGCCCGCATAGGTGGGGATGGTGGCGAGATAGCAGGTCGCGTCTGCAAAGAGCGACTGAAAGGCCCGCATGGTGCCGGTCAGCTCGTCGCCCTGCATAAACGGCACGCCGTTTTGCGTAACCAGAATGCCGCCCGACGCCAGCGCGTTTTTCGCGTGGCCATAGAAATGGTCGGTGAACAGCACTTCACCCGGTCCAATCGGGTCGGTGCTGTCGATGATGATCACATCAAATCCACCCTCGGTGCCCTTCATGAAATCCGCGCCATCCGCGATCACCAGGTTCAGGCGCGGATCGTCGAAGGCCCCGCGGCTGAGGCTCGGCAGATATTCTTTAGAGAATTCGACCACGCCCGCGTCAATTTCAACCATGGTGACGTGTTCAACGCTTTTGTGATCCAGCGCCGCGCGGGCCATGCCGCCATCTCCGCCGCCCACAATCAACACGCGTTTGGCCGCGCCATGGGCCAGGATCGGCACATGGGTCAGCATCTCGTGATAGATGAAATTGTCACCTTCCGTGGTCTGCACCACGTCATCCAGCGTCAGAATCCGGCCAAATGTGCCGTTCTGAAACACTTTCAGGCGCTGGTGCTCGGTCTTGCTGTCATACAGCATCTCGTCGATGCGCAGCGCCTGGGCGTAGTGGTCATGCAGCTTTTCGGTGACCCAGTTGTCCTGATCGCTCATGCGGCGGCCTCCTCTGAGGCGACGATCCCATCGCCGCGCAACAGTTCCTTGACGCGCACGTTTTCCGTGCCGAAGGCCGCCTTCAGAACGCCCACCGCCTTCCACGGCTGCGCGTCGCCGCACATGAAGACGTCAAACGCGCCATAGCCGATTTCGGGCCAGGTGTGCACCGAGATATGGCTTTCCGACAGAACCGCCACGCCGCTCACGCCTTGTGGGCTGAACTTGTGGGTATGGATGTGCAAAAGCGTCGCGCCGCAGGTTTCGACACAATCGCGAAACGCCTTTTGAATGCGCGCTTCATCATCAAGCCCGTGCCCGTCCATCACCTCGATGATCAGGTGGGTGCCGGCATAGACCTTGCCACCCTTCCGAATGAAATGGTCGTGACGATCTTCGTCCAACAGTTCACATGCAATATTTGAATTGGCCGCAATCGGGCCAAGTGAGCCTTCCTCGTGGGCGCCTGTCTCCAGACCGATCCCCAGTTGGAAGAGGTCCGCATCTTTCATAATGCTCCCCTTCGTTACCAGCAGTTCGTTCCAGTCGGTCCCTTAGCGCCCCCCCGGCCGTGCCAGGGTTGGGATCGGTCCCTCATGTGGGGCGGCATTTACGAAGGGGAAGCGAGTCGTGCAAGGATTTTCTTTGCATAAGGGGTGATTTGGCCACAAAAGGGCGGGGGAAGCGGTGATAGGAGTGGGGTAAAATAATACCATATTTTTAACATATTGTATTTGCAGAATAATTTGCGTGTTTTGTCGCTTGACCCGTCGCTGGAAATCACTAAAACCACCCCATCCGAAACCCAATTAGGGCTGAACACATGAAAACCTTCTCTGCAACGCCTGCAGATATCGACAAAAAGTGGATCCTGATCGACGCTGAAGGCGTTGTTCTGGGCCGCCTGGCTTCGATCATCGCAATGCGTCTTCGTGGCAAACACAAAGCCTCGTTCACGCCGCATATGGACATGGGTGACAATGTCATCGTGATCAATGCGGACAAAGTCCAAATGACCGGCAAGAAGCGCACCGACAAAGTGCACTACTGGCACACCGGTTACCCGGGCGGCATCAAGTCGCGCACCGCGGGTCAGATCCTTGAGGGTGACCATCCCGAGCGTCTGCTGACCAAAGCCGTGCAGCGCATGCTGCCGGGCGGCAAGCTGAGCCGTCAGCAGATGACCAACCTGCGCATCTACGCCGGCGCCGAGCACCCCCACGAGGCCCAGAGCCCCGAAGTGCTGGACGTCAAATCCATGAACCCGAAAAACACGCGTGAGGGCTGATCATGACCGAAGAGATCAAATCGCTTGATGAGCTGAACGCCGTCGTTGAAGGCACCGAAGCTGCTGTTGAAGTTGCTGCCCCCCGTGAGCCCGTCCGGGACGAGCTGGGCCGTGCCTATGCCACCGGCAAACGGAAAGACGCCGTGGCCCGTGTCTGGATCAAACCGGGTTCGGGTAAAGTGGAAGTCAACGGTCGCGACGTGAACGTCTATTTCGCGCGCCCCGTTCTGCAGATGATCCTGCGCCAGCCGTTCGAAGTGGCCGGTGTTCTGGGCGAATTCGACGTTTACGCCACCGTTAAAGGCGGCGGTCTGTCGGGCCAGGCGGGTGCTGTGAAACACGGTATCTCGAAAGCGCTGCAGCTTTACGAACCCTCGCTGCGTGGCGCTCTGAAAGCGGCCGGCTTCCTGACCCGCGACTCGCGCGTTGTGGAACGTAAGAAATACGGTAAGGCCAAAGCCCGTAAGAGCTTCCAGTTCTCGAAGCGTTAAGGCGTTTCCGGACAGGACAGAATTTTCTGGAAAGGGCTGCCATCTGGCGGCCCTTTTCATATTGCGGGGGGCAGGGCTTTGGCCTATATCACCCCTCAGGCACCCGTAGCTCAGCTGGATAGAGCGCTGCCCTCCGAAGGCAGAGGCCAGAGGTTCGAATCCTCTCGGGTGCGCCACCTTCCCCCTCCGCGTTTTTGGTCTGATTTGTATCTGCTGTGGTTTGCATAAGTCTTTGTGCGCAAAGAAAAAGGGCGGTCGCGTGATGCGCCGCCCCTTTGGTGTAAGATGTGAGCGCGCTTAATAGGCGTTCATGGTCAAAAGCTCGTACTCCGCCACCAACTCGTCCTCCTGATTGGTCAGGGTTACGTGCCAGCGGACCTCGCCATACTCCTCCGTGCGACGGGTTTTGGCCTTTACCGTCAAGCGCACTTTCATACTGTCGCCCGCCTCGACCGGCTTCATGAAGCGCAGGTTGTCCAGCCCGGTATTGGCCAGCACGGGCCCCTCATTGGGCTCAACAAACAGCCCTGCCGCGAAGCTTAGCAGCAAATACCCATGGGCCACGCGATCCGGGAAAAACGGGTTTCGTTTCGCGGCTTCACTGTCCATATGGGCATAGAAAGTGTCGCCGGTGAAATGGGCAAATGTCTCGATATCCTCCAGCGTCACTTCGCGCGATTTGGTGTGCAGGGTCTCGCCGATCGACAGTTCACCAAACTTGCGGGTGAACGGATGGGCCGGGCCGGTGATTTCCGTCGATCCCGGTACCCAGCGGTTGCCAACCGCGGTCAGAATGTCGGGGCTGCCCTGAATGGCGGTCCGTTGCATGTAGTGCAGAACACCGCGCACGCCGCCCATTTCTTCGCCGCCGCCCGCGCGGCCCGGCCCGCCATGCACCATATGGGGCAGGGGCGACCCGTGCCCGGTGCTTTCCTTCATCGAGGTGGCGTTGTTGAAATAAAGCCGCCCGTGGAACGCCCCGGCCCCCAGCGCCATCTCGCGCGCCACGTCGCCTGACGCGGTGATGACCGAGGCCACAAGCGAGCCTTCGCCCTTGTTCGCCAGCTCAATCGCGTGCGGGATGTCGCGATAGCCCATGATCGTGGACACTGGTCCAAAGGCTTCGGTGGAATGCACCACGGTGGCCGTGTCCGGGGCTTCGCAGTGAAACAGCATCGGTTTTACGAATGCACCTGCGTCCACATCCCCGGTGAACTCATTGTCCTCCGGGTCGCCATAAACGCGGGTGGCCTCGGTGGCAATCTCGGCGGCCTTTTCCAGCACGTCCTGCTTTTGTCCGGCAGAGACCAGCGCGCCCATGCGCACCCCTTCGGTGCGCGGGTCGCCGATCACAGTTTTATCCAGCCGTGCGGAGAGCGCCTCGATCACGTTTTGGACTTGCGCTTCAGGCGCGATGATCCGGCGAATGGCGGTGCATTTCTGCCCGGCCTTCGTGGTCATCTCGCGATGTACCTCTTTGATAAAGAGGTCAAATTCAGGGGTTCCCGGCGCCACGTCCGGCCCCAGAATGGACGCATTCAAACTGTCTTGTTCGGCCACAAACCGGACCGAGTTCTTCAGGATATTTGGGTTTGAGCGCAACATGGATGCGGTCTGGGCAGAGCCGGTAAAGCTGACCACATCCTGCGGACCGAGCCGGTCCAAAAGGTCACCTGTGCCGCCGGAAATCAGTTGCAGCGCTCCCTCGGGCAGGATGCCACTGTCGAGCATAAGGCGCACGCAGGCCTCGGTCACGTAGCAGCTGGCGGTGGCCGGTTTCACAATCGCGGGCACCCCGGCGAGGAGTGTGGGGGCGAGCTTTTCCAACATCCCCCAAACCGGGAAGTTGAACGCGTTGATATGCACTGCAACCCCTTGTAAAGGCGTGGCAATATGCATCCCAAGGAAGGTGCCATTGCGGCTGAGCTGTTCAATATCCCCGTCGATATAGATGTCGCCATCCGGCATTTCCCGCCGCCCTTTTGAAGCGAAGACAAACACCGTGCCGACGCCGCCGTCAATGTCGATCATGTGGTCCGATTGCGTGGCACCGGTGTCGAAGCTCAGATCATAAAGCGCCTGTTTGTTGGCCCCCAGATGCATCGCCAGCGCCTTGAGCATCTTGGCGCGATCATGAAAGCCCATTTTGCGCAGGTTCGGCCCACCAACGTTGCGGCCGTAATCAATCATCGCCTGCATATCCAGATCCGCACCGCCCGCCTGCGCGATCTGCGCGCCGGTGATGGCGGAATGGATCGGGCGGGCCTGGGCGCCGGGGGCAACCCACTGGCCAGCGGCAAAGCTGGCGACATTCATGATGCTCATATCAAGGTCCTCTTGGGGCAAGAAGCGTAGTATTATTCGTGGGTTGCGTATAGGTCTTAAAGCGTCACGGCGCGGTCAGACCCAAGGCCTCAAGCTGGTCTGACGCGGCCTTGTCCCAGGCTTCGCGCAGCTCGGCATTGGTGGAATGGCGCAGGCCAAACTTGGTCAGCTGGCTGGCGCGGCTCGACACGGTCTGGCCAAAGCTCGCATCCACACGCGGCCACCAATAGGCGACCGAGGCTTGCATCGTGTCTTTGTCCACGCCGTCCGCCAGCATGTGTTCCACGCCTTCAATGGCCAGATCGGTGTGATTGACCTCAACCGGCAGGATATCGCGGAACGTGTCGGCCAAGGGTTGGTAGGACACGCGGGTCAGTTCTTTCATCTGCACCGACACGGCCAGCCCCATCAGCATGTTCATGACCACCGCGTCCTCCCACGAGGTCAGCGGGTAGTTGAACACCGACAGGCGCATGTCATGGGCGTTGCGGCTGGTGCCCACCTCTGCCTCGCGGGGCAGGCGGTCGGTCCAGGGATGGTGGGTGGCGTAGCGGTCGGTGTTGGCGCCAAATTCGCCCATGATCTTCAACACCTTATCGGCATTGTCGGTCTTTTCCAGCACGATCTTGGCGGCCGCGATCCGTTCCTTGATCCCGGGGCCTGCGTTGATCATGTCGGCAAACCCGGCGGCGCCCGCCAATTCGCTGTCGACAAAAGACGCCATCAGACGCATGAGTTCCGCCCGATAGCGGGCTGGCACATTGCCGGGGCTGGTCAGCTGGCCACCTTGCGCCAGATAGTCGGTGATGCTCATCTCGCTCATGACATTCCTCCCTTAAATACGTCTTCTATCACTTTGATTATTGGTCGTAATCCACGACAACCTTGTCGGATTTCGCATAGGCCTGACACGAGAGCACATAGCCCTTTTCGACCTCGTAATCCTCCAGCGCGTGGTTGGCGATCATGTCCACGTCACCTTCCAGAACCTTGCAGCGGCAGGTCGAACAGACCCCGGCCTTGCAGGCGTAAGGCGCGTCCATGTTTTCGGCCAGGGCCGCATCCAGGATCGAGGTGTCGGCGTCCATGGTGATGGTGCGTGACGAACCGTCGAGGTTGATCACCGCTTCGGTGCCGGTGCCGGAACTTGCGCCTTTCGATACGGCCTTCTTGGCGGCGCGGCCCGGTTGGGCAGAGGCGAAGAGTTCGAACTTGATCTGGCTGTCCGTCAGCCCGTGGTCGCGCAAAGATTTGGCAATGCCCAGCATCATCGGTTCGGGGCCGCAGATGAACGCCGTGTCGATGGATTTGATATTGATCCATTGTTTGAACAGCAGCGCGCATTTTTCCTCGTCCACCAATCCGGTGAACAGGTCGATTTCCTGCGTGTCCGCCTCCAGCACATGGATCACGGTAAAGCGGCCCATGTAACGGTTCTTGAGGTCTTCCAGTTCCTCGCGGAACATGATCGTGGTGGCGGATTTGTTGGCGTAAACCAGCGTGAAATCGGCGTGAGGTTCGCGCGCCAGCGTGGTTTTGATGATCGACAGCACCGGGGTGATGCCCGACCCGCCGGCGAACCCCAGATAGGATTTCGCGGTGCCGGGTTCGATCGGCGTATGAAAGTTGCCCATCGGCGGCATGGCTTCAATGGTGTCGCCCTTGGTGAGCTCTTCATTGGCCCAGGTCGAAAACGCCCCGCCATCCACGCGTTTGATGCCCACCTGCAGGATGCCGTCATCCTTGCCGGCGCAGATCGAATAGCTACGGCGCAATTCCTGCCCGTCAAAATCGCGGCGGAAGGTCAGGTACTGGCCCTGGGTGAAATCAAAGCTATCCGGGTCGTCCGGGGTCAGGGTCACCACCACCGCGTCCCGGATGGTTTTATGAATGTCGGTCACGGTCAGTTTGTGAAAGCGCGCCATGGGTCTCTCCTCAGATGTTTCGGTCTCCGTTGCGGAAGGCCGAACCGCGTCAGATGCATTTGAAATAGTCGAAAGGTTCAAGACAGCTATTGCATTTCCAAAGTGCCTTGCAGGGGGTGGATCCAAACTGGCTGGTCCGGGTCAGATCTTTGCTGCCGCAGTTGGGGCAGCGATCCGGGGTGCCGCCGGGCGACGGGGGGGCGATGCCATAGTCTTCCAGCTTTGCCTTCCCTTTTTCGCTGAGCCAATCGGTGGTCCAGGCGGGGGAAAGCTGCTGATGCAGCTCTAGCCGTTTGATGCCGCGGTCGCGCAACGCGGTTTCAATATCAAGGTTGATGATCGTCGTGGCCGGGCAGCCGGAATAGGTGGGGGTGACGGCGACATGCAACATGTCGCCCTCCCACCGCACGTCCCGGATCACGCCCAGATCGACCAGGGAAATCACCGGGATTTCCGGGTCAGGCACCTGATCGAGCCAGGTCCAGATCGTATCAACCGACGGCTGGGTCATCATTTTCCTCCTTCACTGGGGGCCGGAAATTTGCAAATTTCCGATCCGTTTTCTTGCAAGAAAACGGGTGCCCTACCAGCTGGCTCCGGGATAGGCCCGTTGCAGCCATTGCATGGTGCAAAGCATATGCCCCAGATGCTCGGTGTGCATCCGGCCGGTGCGCCCGCCTTTATGGGCAAACCCGCTGCCCGGGATGGACAGGGTGGCCTCGCTCAGCACTGCTTGGATCTTGGCGTCATAGGCGGCGCGCAGCGATGCCGGGTCGGGGGCAATGCCCGCCTCCACCATGGCGGCGTCCACTTCGTCGCTGGCAAACATCTCGCCCACATAGGGCCAGAGGTACTCCAGCGCGGCCTGCATCCGTTGATGGCTTTCCTCGGTGCCGTCGCCCAGACCAATCACCGTGTCGCCAGAGCGTTCCACGTGATAGGCCACCTCTTTCGAGGCTTTTTCGGCAATCGCCGCGATCCGCTCGTCCGAGGATTTCACCAGTTCCGCCAGCATCACCTGCGACCAGGCGTCATAGAGGAACTGGCGCATCAGGGTCTGGCCGAAATCGCCATTGGGAAGTTCCACCAACAGCACATTGCGGAAATCCCAGACGTCGCGCAGAAAGGCCAGATCGTCGGCTGAGCGGCCCTTGCCCTCAACTTCGCCCGCAAGCCCCAGCCACAGCTGGGTCTGGCCGATCATGTCCAGCGCGGTGTTTGCCAGCGCAATATCTTCCTCCAGCACAGGGGAGTGACCACACCATTCGCTGACCCGATGGCCCAGCACCAACGTGTTGTCGCCCATGCGCAGGAGGAACTGAAACAGTTTGTCCTGATCCGCCATCACATGCTCCCCACTTCTTCGGGAATGTCGAAAAAGGTCGGGTGGCGATAGACCTTGGAATTGGACGGCTCGTAAAGCGGGCCTTTTTCTTCCGGGCTGGAGGCCGCAATATGCGCCGCTTCCACCGCCCAGATCGACACGCCTTCATTGCGGCGGGTGTAAACGTCGCGGGCGTTCTTGATGGCCATTTCCGCGTCAGGGGCGTGCAGGCTGCCCACGTGACGGTGGCTCATCCCGTGTTGACCGCGGATAAAGATTTCCCAAAGGGGCCATTCGTTGCTCATCTGATTTCTCCCTTATTCTGCTGCGGTGCGCGCGGATTTCTTGCGGGCGTGGGCCAAAAGACCGTCCCGCACCCAGGCGCCGTCTTCCCAGGCCGCGACCCGGTCTTTCAGGCGGTCGACATTGCAGGGGCCATTGCCCTTGATCACGTCGAAAAACTCGCTCCAATCCGGATCCGAGAAGTCGTAATGCCCGCGTTCCTCGTTCCATTTGATGCCGGGATCCGGCAGGTCGAGGCCAAGATATTCGATCTGCGGCACCGTCTGGTCGACAAATTGCTGGCGCAGCTCGTCATTGGATTTCACCTTGATTTTCCAGGCCATCGACTGTTCGGAGTGCGTGCTTTCACTGTCATTTGGTCCAAACATCATGATCGCCGGGAACCACAGGCGGTTGACCGCGTCCTGCGCCATCGCCTTTTGTTCGGGCGTGCCGAAGGCCATCTGCATGATCGCATGGTAACCCTGGCGGGCGTGGAAGCTTTCTTCCTTACAAATGCGGATCATCGCGCGAGAGTAAGGCCCGTAAGAGGTCCGTTGCAGCGCCACCTGGTTCACGATCGCGGCCCCGTCGACCAGCCAGCCCACTGCACCAATATCGGCCCAGTTCAGCGTCGGGTAGTTGAAGATCGAGGAATATTTCATCCGCCCTTCATGCAAGAGCCGCACCAGCTCGTCCCGGCTTTCGCCCAGGGTTTCGGCGGCCGAATAGAGGTAAAGCCCGTGACCGGCCTCATCCTGCACTTTCGCAAGCAGGATCGCCTTGCGTTCCAGCGTCGGCGCGCGGGTGATCCAATTGCCTTCCGGCAGCTGGCCCACAACCTCGGAATGGGCGTGCTGGCCCATTTGGCGGATCAGCGTGGCGCGGTAATCATCCGGCATCCAATCCTTCGGTTCGATCTTTTCGTCGCGGTCAATGCGATCCTGGAATTCTCGTTCCTGATCCGTCATTTCCTCGCGGCTCTTCACGCCGGAACGTGCCGTTTTGATCATCTGTGCATACATCGTCAGATCCTTTCCAGAATTAGCGCCACACCCTGGCCCACGCCCACACACATGGTGCAGAGCGCATAGCGCCCACCGGTGCGTTGCAGTTGATAGGCGGCGGTGAGAACCAACCGCGCGCCGGACATGCCCAGCGGGTGACCCAGCGCAATTGCGCCCCCGTTCGGGTTCACATGGGGGGCGTCATCGGCCACGCCCAATTCGCGCAGGGTGGCAAGCCCTTGGCTTGCGAAAGCCTCGTTCAGTTCAATCACGTCCATCTGCTCGATGGTCAGCCCGGCCTTCGCCAGCACCTTGCGCGTCGCGGGCACCGGGCCGATGCCCATCACGCGCGGGGCGACGCCTGCGGCCTGCATCGCCACCACGCGGGCCATCGGTTTCAAACCGTGTTTCTCAACCGCCGCGTCCGAGGCGACGATCATCGCAGCCGCCCCGTCGTTCACGCCGGAGGCGTTGCCCGCGGTGACGGTTTTGTCCGGGCCATTCACGCCCTTCAGCTTGGCAAGCTTTTCGGCGCTGGTGCCGGGGCGGGGATGTTCATCCGTGTCGACGATCAGCGCGTCGCCCTTGCGTTGGGGGATGGTGACGGGAATGATTTCATCCGCGAAAACACCTGCCTCCTGCGCGGCCTGCCAACGGGCCTGGCTGCGGGCGGCAAAGGCATCCTGGTCTTCGCGGCTGATATGATAGTCTTCTGCCACATTATCAGCGGTTTGCGGCATGGAATGGGTGCCGTGGGTCGCGTCCATTGCCTTGTTCACAAAGCGCCATCCGATGGTCGTGTCATAGACCGCGTTGGCACGGGAAAAGGCGCTGTGGGCCTTGGGCATCACGAAGGGCGCGCGGCTCATGCCTTCGACTCCGCCGGCGATGCACAGATCATAATCGCCCGCCTTTATACCCCGGGCCGCCATGCCCACCGCATCCATGCCAGAGGCGCAGAGGCGGTTCACTGTGGTGCCGGGCACGTCGATCGGCAGCCCCGCCAAAAGCGACGCCATGCGTGCCACGTTACGGTTGTCTTCGCCCGCCTGGTTGGCATCGCCATAGATCACATCATCCACGCGCGCCCAGTCCAGGTCGGGGTTGCGGTCCATCAGGGCTTTGATCGGCAATGCGGCCAGGTCATCAACGCGCAATCCCGACAGCGCACCGCCAAAGCGGCCAATCGGTGTGCGCACCGCGTCGCAAATGAATGCGTTCATGTGGTCCTCCCAGATCCTCCGGTCGAATTGTTTTCACTGTTCACAAAACCGACCGTTTGGTCGACAATACGACCGAGAGTGGGTTCGGGCAAGAGGATTTGTCAAAAAATCCATCTGGACGCTGTGACAGCACGGGATGACCTGCGCAAGCAATGTTGGTTCATTGCAAACTGCAATGACTTAAAGGATGTTGTTTTTACGCCGAAATTAACGGTTTTCGGGCTGGTCTCGGCGCACGCCTTGCGGCATATTTTGCATAATGCAACGCCCTATGGTAAAAGTTGAATAGGGGAGAGGTGTTGCAATCGCTGGATTGTATCGTTGCCACTGATGGTCCGTTTCCTATGAAACCCTGTCATCGCATTGAGGTTGAAAGGCTTCAGGACGCCCTATGATACCGACACAAGATCAGATAAGCCCCAGAGAGATATATGGGATCTTCTCGGAAAATCTGAAAAAACTGGTTCAACGCAAAGATGTCTCCGTCACCCGGATTTGTCAGGAACTGGGGGTGAATCGCACGCAGTTCAACCGCTATCTGGCGGGTCAGGCCAGTCCTAGACCCGATATTCTGCATCGCATATGTATTTATTTTCAGGTGGATGCACGTGTTTTGCTGGAACCATTGCCGCTTGTTTCGGATATCAAAGCGCAACAGGTCGACCGCTGGTCCAGGGGGAAGCCGTTTCGGGATTTCATCCTGTCCGACCATGACCGCATGAAACTGGTTCATCCGGTTCGTCTGGGGGTTCATCGCTATTGGCAACGTTCCTCTTTGCATAAGGATTGGGTGAATAGCTATACGATCCGGCTGTTCCAACTGGATGGAGCCACCGTGTTTCGTGCCCATGCCGACCCGCGACGGGACAAGGTTCTGAACACCCATCCGGTGTCAAGATCACATGAGGTGCGCGGGTTTTTCATGTCCCAGGTGGATGGCGTGGTGATGCTTGCCTTTCAGGAAGACAACCAGCGCATGTCGATGAGCTATCTTTCCGTCCTGTCCGCAGACAGCCCGGTGTTGCCGGGGATCGTGCTGATCACCCGGCCGGAGCTGACCCAGGCCACGCGGGTGGAGCGCTGTGTTCTGGAATATCTGCCACAGGGCAAAGGATTGCGCCTGGCGTTGCGCGACCGGGGCGGGCGCGCGATGGCGGACCTGCCCGATTTCATTTCTCACGGGCTGCGCGGCAAAGTGCGTTAAGGCGCTTGGCCTCAGGATCCCAAAAGGCTCAGCCAACCCCAGGCGGTCAGGATCGACAAAAGCGTCGCCACCAGAACTGCGGTCGCGGCCACCCGTTTTGCTACCCCGTAGAGATTGGCAAACACATAGGCGTTCACCCCGGGCGCCATGGCGGCGGTGATGATGGCAGAGCGAAAGGCGGCCCCCTCCAACCCCACGAGGCGCCCCACGCCCCAGGTGATCGCCGGGTGCAACACCAGAGATACGGCGCACAGATAGGCGACGGTGCGAAAATCCCCTTCGGGGCGATACCGGTACAACACGCCGCCCAACCCAAACAGGGCCGCCGGAATGGCCGCTTTGGCAATCAGGCCAAATGCGTCGGAAACAATGCCGGGCAGGGCAAGGCCGGTCAGGTTCACCACAAATCCCAGGGCAATGCCGATCACAAGCGGATTGCGGACCATCGAGGTCACAAACCCCTTGAAGGCGGACCAGATCCCGCCCCCTTGGTTGCGGGCAATCTCCATCGCCATCACGCCAATCACGTAGCAGGTCGGCGCGTGGATCGAGATAATGGCGTAGTTCGCCGCTAGCGCATCCGCGCCAAAGGCGCGTTCCGTGATCGGCAGGCCCAGCAGCAGCGAGTTTGAAAACAGCGTGACAAAGCCGATCGCCACCGCATCGGGCCAGGGGCGGGCAAAAAGGAACCGCGCACCCAAAAGCCCGGCGAAAAACCCAGACACCGCGCCGGTGTAAAAGCTGATCAGCAGCTTGGGCTGAAAATTCGCCTGCAAATCCAGGCGCGAGATTGCAAGGAACAGCAGGATCGGCACCGCCAGATTGGTGGCGAAATACATCAACCCCTCGACCGCTTCGGGGGTGATCAGGCGCCGCCACGTGGCGAGGTATCCGATGCCGATCACCAGAAAGACCGGCAGGATGACCTCGATCAGCGCGGACATTACGCGTCGAAACCGATGGTCAGGCCGTCATAGGCGGCAATGACGTGATCTGGTGTTTCCGCCTCGACCGTGGCGTGGTCCAGGTCGATGTGCATATTGGTCAGGATCCCCTGTTTCACCCCGGTGCGCGCGATCCACGCCAGCGCTTCGTCCAGGTTGAAATGGGTTGGATGCGGCGAGCGGCGCAGCGCGTCGATTACAAAGTGATCCAGCCCCATCAGCGTGGGCATCACGCTTTCCGGAATTTCGCTGACATCAGGCAGATAGGCAAGATCGCCGATCCGAAACCCCAGCGCGTCGATATTGCCATGTTCCACCTCAAACGGTGTCAGGCGGATCGGGCCGCCCGCCCCGTCAATCAGCAGATCTCCGTCAATGGTGTGCAGGTCCAGAATGGGTGGATAGCTGGACCCTTCGGGCTGCACGAACGCATAACCAAAGCGCGACATCAGGGATTGTTGCGTCGGCCCATCGGCCCAGACCGGGATCCGTTTGCGCATATTATAAACGATCATACGCAGGTCATCGATGCCGTGCATGTGATCCGCGTGGCTGTGGGTATAGACCACGGCGTCCAGCTCGCCCACGCCGGCATCCAACAGCTGTTGGCGCATGTCGGGCGAGGTGTCGATCAACACGCGGGTCATGCCGCCAGTGTCATCCGTTCGTGTGACCAGCGCCGAACAGCGGGTGCGGCGGTTTTTCGGATTGTCCGGATCGCAATCGCCCCAATGGCCGCCAATCCGGGGCACGCCGCCCGACGATCCGCAGCCCAGGATGGTGAATTCGATCCGGGCCATCAGGCGGGCACCTTGAAGGCGGCGGCCTTGGCAAAGAGGCGGTTGAAATTGTCCTGCGTCTGGGCCGCGAACGCGGCGTAGCTCAGCCCGTAAAGCTCTGCGCCAACCCTGGCCGTATGCACCGTATAGGCCGGTTCATTGCGCTTGCCGCGTTTGGGCGGCGGGGCCAGATAGGGCGCGTCGGTTTCGACCAGCACCCGGTCCACCGGGGCGGCCGCAAAAATATCACGCACCTCCTGGCTGCGCGGGAAGGCGGCGATGCCGGACATGGACAGGTAAAACCCCAGATCAATCGCTGCACGCGCAAGCTCCGGCCCCGAGCTGAAGCAATGCATCACGCAGTCATAGGCGCTCTTCGCGTGTTCTTCGGTCAGGATCCGCGCCATATCCTCATCCGCATCGCGCGAATGGATGATCAGGGGCAGGCCGGTCTGACGGGCCGCTTCGATATGGATGCGCAGGCTTTCGATCTGCACGTCTTTTGTATCGGCGGTGTAATGATAATCCAGCCCGGTTTCGCCAATCCCTACACATTTCGGATGGCGCGCCACGGCCAGAAGGTCCTCGACCGTGACCATCGGTTCGTCCGCGACCGACATCGGATGTGTGGCCGCGGCGAAGAAGACAGGTGCATAGGTGTCGGCGATCTGTTGCACCTGCGGCAGGTTTTTCAGCTTGGTGCAGATGGTGACCATGCGCGTCACCCCGGCCTCTTTGGCTCGCGCAATCACCGCATCCAACTCGTCGGCAAAATCCGGGAAATCCAGGTGGCAATGGCTGTCGGTGATGCTGGGGACGGGCTGGTCGGACATGCTCGTTAAAGGCCTTTCCTGCGGCCCTTCATCTGGCAAGTTGGGCCGCCGTTTCATTGATCTTGAAAACCATATCAAGGATCAGGGCCGCCGGGTCAAGATTGACCGCCCGTCCATGACCGGCGCGGGCCGATAA
This sequence comes from Aliiroseovarius crassostreae, assembly GCF_049803815.1. GTDB lineage: Bacteria > Pseudomonadota > Alphaproteobacteria > Rhodobacterales > Rhodobacteraceae > Aliiroseovarius > Aliiroseovarius crassostreae_A. The sequence goes on along the minus strand of NZ_JBNAGI010000002.1, from coordinate 532,799 downwards.
TTCCTGTTGGATTTGTGCCCAGGCCCGTGCGGCAGGCCCGTGGGCGGACAGGCGATCAAAAAGGGCAATTTCCCCGTCAGCCGCGGGCGAGGCTGGCGGCAAACCCGCCCCAAACCGTGCCATACGGGCCAGAAACAGGTCGATCAGCCGCAAGGTCAAATCAAAGCGCGGCGCGTTCGCCTTGCCCACACAGCCATCCGCCAGCTTCAACGCGCGCGGCCGGTCATAATTGGGGGCGGACTGAAAAATGCGGATCAGTTCCTGATAAATCCCAATGCCGCCAAGGTTCAGCACCGCAAGCGCCTCGCCCACCGACCCCCCGGCCAGTTCGCCAAGCGCCTGCATCTCGTCCGGGCTGGGAAACTCGTCCAGATCGCCCATGATCTGCGCCAACGCGTCGGGGGCCAGCGGCGACAGGCGCAGCTCGCGACAACGCGACCGGATGGTGGGCAACAGCCGCGAGGGTTGGTGGCTAATGAGCAGCATCACCACGTTCGCAGGCGGTTCTTCCAACACTTTCAACAGCGCGTTTGCGGCCGAGCTGTTCATTTCGTCCGCCGCATCGACAATCACCACACGACGCCCGCCACCGGCGGCGCTGAGCGCGAAAAAGCTTTTCAGCTTGCGCACCTCGTCCACGGTGATGTCCTGTTTGTGGCGCTTCAGCTTCTCGTCCCACGGGCGGCGCAACAGAAAGAGGCCCGGTTCGGACAGAGCGTTCACCCGGCGCGCGACCGGATGATCGGGCGAAATGTCCAGGCTGGTTGGGGCAGGGGCGGCGAACATGCCGCCATCATCGGGGGGCGTCGCCAGCAGAAAGCGCGCAATGCGCCAGGCCAGCGTGGCCTTGCCCACCCCGCGCGGGCCGGTGATCAACCAGCCATGATGCAGTCGGTCGGAGGTAAACGCGTCCAGAAATTGCGCCTCGGCCCCGTCCTGCCCAATCAGACGTGCCGCATGACGCGGATGCGGGGTGTTTTCGATGCAATCGGGTTCAGGGATTTCGTCCACACTGCTCATGCCAGCGCCTGTTCCGCCAGCTTCGCGACCTCGGCGGCGACGGTCTCGATATCGCGTGCGCCATCGACCACAAGGAACCGATCCGGTGCGGCATCTGCGAGGTCGAGAAACCCTTTGCGCATCAGCTTTTGCAGGTCCGCGCCGAAATCCTCGAACCGTTCTTCCGCGCCGCCACGCCCCTTGGCGCGGGCAAGGCCGGTGTCGGGATCCATGTCGATCAGGAAGGTCAGGTCCGGGTCCTGGCCAATCATCAGGTCATGCAGCGCATCGACCGTGGCGCGCAGATCGCCCGAACGGGTGCCCTGATAGATCCGGCTGCTGTCGGCAAACCGATCGGTGATCACGATCTTGCCCGCGGCCAGGGCCGGGCGGATGAGGCGTTCCAGATGGTCGCGCCGGGCGGCGGTGAACAACAGCAGCTCGGTCTCTGCCGACCAGCGGTCTGGATCCCCCTGCAACACCAAGGCGCGAATTTCCTCGGCCCCCGGGCTGCCGCCCGGTTCGCGGGTCAGCACCACGTCATGCCCTTGGCTGCGCAGATGATCAGCAAGCATTTTCGCCTGGGTGGATTTCCCGGACCCGTCAATGCCTTCGAAGCTGATGAACAGCCCGGACGGTTTGCCTTTTGTCATGATCTGGCCCGTCAGTTCAGGATTGAGGTGAGGGCGCTGTCCTGGCCCAGAACCTTGCCCAGAACCTTCTGTGCGGCCACCCCCATGCGTTTGCCGATGCCCGCTGCGGCCACGTCTTCCGCAGCCACAAGGGGGACAATTTCGTCGGGAAGGTCAGGACGTGCGATCACCATTTCGGCAAGCTGTTGCCCGGCTGTAATGGGGGCTTCGACCGGGCCGGTCCATTTGATCTCGGCCTCAAGCGGACCGCGGCCCAGGGCAGAGACCAGAAGCGACACATCGCTTTCGGTGGTCAACCCAACCGCGTTGGCCTGACCCAGCCAGACCGGAATGTCCGCCACGCGTTCCCCGGCTTTGACCGGGGTTTTGATGGCAAATTGACGAAAGGCCCAGTTTACGATGGCCTCGGCCTCTTCCGCACGTTCCTTTTCCGAATTCATGCCCGAAATCACAAAGACGATCCGGCGGTTGCCCTGAAGGGCCGAGCCAACCAAGCCATAGCCGGCCTCTTGCGTATGACCGGTTTTCAGCCCGTCTGCCCCAATCCCCAGAGACAGAAGCGGGTTGCGGTTGAAGCGATTGTCCGGCGCGCGGTCTTTATAGTGATATTCGGTCTGGCTGAAATACGGATAATATTGCGGGAACTCTGTGATGATGTGATTGGCAAGGATCGCCAGATCTTTCATCGACATGCGCTGGCGCGGGTCGGGCCAGCCCGAGGAGTTGCCAAAGCTGGAATTGGTCATGCCCAGATCCTTGGCCCGTTCAGTCATCATGCGGGCAAAGGCTTCTTCCGTGCCACCCAGACCCTCGGCCACCACCACACAGGCGTCATTGCCCGATTGCACGATGATGCCCTGGATCAGATCCTCGACCGTGGGGCGGTCGGTCTTGTTCAGGAACATGGTGGATCCGCCCATATCCTTGGCGCGTTGCGAGACGCCAAAGGGGGTCGACATGGTCACACGCCCATCGGCGAGGGCCTCAAACAGCAGGTTCACTGTCATCAGTTTGGACATGGAGGCAGGTGGCAGCGCCACATCAGCGTTTTTTTCCATCAACACCGTGCCGGTGGTCACATCCAGCACATAGGCGGATGCGGCGCGCGTATCAAAGGCGCGCGCGGGCAGGGCGGCCAAAACGGCAAGCGTGGCGATCAGAAGAAGCGAGGGCAGGGAGCGAAAGCGCATCAGGTTGTCCGTCTCGTCAGTTGGTCACGTAATAGGCGTCAGCAAAGCCAAGATCCTTGACCTTTTTCAGGATCGAGGAGCGTTCCGATTTGCTGGTGGTCGGGCCGACAATCACCCGCCAGAACGCTTTGCCGCTGGAGCTGCCGGGTTTCACCGTCGGCAACATGCCCGCGCGTTTCAACGCCTCGGCCGTGTTCTTGGCATTGGTTTCGACGCTGAAAATCCCGATCTGGATAAAGGGTTTGCTTAGGCCACCCGCTGGTTTGGGTGTGGGTTTCGGGGTCGGTTTGGGGGCGGCTGCGGCCGTGGCGACCGCTGTGCCCTCGGCGCGATCCAGCGCGGCCTCTGCGGCTTTGATCGGATCTTCCAGACTGCCTTCGGAAATCGCATCCGCAGCCAGAGTTCCAGGGGCAGGAACAGGCGCATCTTCGGTGTCCGGCTCTGGGGCCACCGCTTCTTTGCGCAGGGCCGTGACCGAGAGGTTGGCCGGGTTTCCTGCCAGCATTTCAAGCGCTTCGGCGGCATCGGACGAGACCTGGAACCGAGGGCCTGGCACGTCGCGTTCGCGACGGAACAGGGCGCCGATCACAAATTTGCCATTGCCTTCGTTGCGGATGATCACCCGTTCCGGATCAACCGCCGCCGGATGGGCCACCCAGACGCCTCCTAGGCTGGGGCGTCCATCCCACAGGCCGGTTTCCGACATCTGGAACACTTCGGGTGCTTCCACATCCCGTTCAACGGTGCGGCTTGTGGTGGCACCGCCATCATCCGCGGTGGCGGAGGCATCTTTTTTCAGAAACCCTGGTAGATTGGTGTCGTCACACCCTGCCAGCGCCAATGCGCCGGTCAGGATCAGCGCCACTTTCAAAGTGGTCTTGTCCGCCATGTGGTATGCCCCTAAATTTCTTGTTGGCTATCTGCCGTTACTGCCCATTGCGGCCATACTAGCGGCTTGCACGCTTCAAGAAAAGACTTCTGGCATCATTCCTGAACGCATGAGCAAGAACCGGCAAACCTGAGCGCATATTCATGAATTCACCCTGCGGATCAGGGGTTTCAGAATCAAAAACCTGCCGTTATGTCTGCCCGGGTCGGAGGAGTGGCAGAGTGGTTGAATGCACCGGTCTTGAAAACCGACGTAGGTGAAAGTCTACCGTGGGTTCGAATCCCACCTCCTCCGCCATCATCTTTAAAGTTCATATAAAACAATGGCTTGCACTGGGTTTGTGTGGCGCGCGCTTGCGCAATTGCCGTGCTGCGCCAGGACCGGCACCGTCTTTCCATGGGTGGCTTCTGCGGATCAAGAGGATGAAAGCGGTATTTGATCTTTGGTGCGTGCGGGGCGCTTTGTGCGCCTGATGTGCGTGGGAACGGGGCGGGCTGATGTTTGTCCGGGCCTGTTGTCAGGGTCTTTTGAGCGGGAGCATCCTCACCAGAGTGCATGACAAATATGTTGCTAAACCCGCCAATTGCACACCAGAATGGAGGAAAAGCTTATTTTTATGGGGAATTGAATGTTGGGATATGACCAGCCCACTGGCGCATATGAATTGTTGTTTGCGGGGGGCGGCTTTTCCGCATCAATGACATTGATCCATGTTCTGCAGGAACTTGCCGGGCGTCGGACGGCGGCGGATGGGCCTGAACTGCCCCCGATCCGGATTGCGGTGTTTGATGATCGCGGCCGGTTCCCCAAAGGGCTGTCCTATTCAGAAGATGAAACATCAAGCGCATTTCTGATCACCCCGGCCTCGGAGATGATGCCCCCTGTGGCAGAGGGTGGCAATGTGTTGACCCGGTGGTTGGCGCAAAACCGGCCCCTTTGGGAAAACCGCCTGCAACACTCGCAAAATGCAATTGTTCAGGCGTGGTTGCCGCGCCTGATTGATGCCGTGGAACGCCGAGATTTTGAGCGGGCGTTCCTGCCAAGATCGGTCATCGGCTGGTTTCTTGAGGATCAGGTGGGTTTGGCAATGCAGGACGCGGAGGCCAAGGGCTATGCCCGGGTGGATATCCTGCCAAAGGGCGTCAGGCGGGTGGGGCGCCGGTCGGGTGAGAAGGGGCTTTTCGTAACGGTTGAAGACGGGGCTACCTACAAGACCGACCAGTTGGTCGTGGCCGTGGGCAGTGGCACATTTGGTGCTTTGCCCGCCGGGATCCCCGTGGGTCGCGCGCTGATGACAAAGCCGTTGGAAAACGGGGTCTCTGCCTTGCGCCGTGATCTGGAAGAGCGGTTGCAGGATTATGACGGGGCGCTTGGGCCAAAGGTGCTGATCATTGGGTCCAATGCGTCCTCGCTCGATGTGGTGTCGGTCTTGCTCGATTTGCATCGGCAACAAGGAAAAACCGCGCGGATCACCAGCATGTCGCCCTCAGGCCAGTTTCCACCGGAATACCGTGACAGCCAGGACGCGCGCGATGATCCCTGTGCGGCGTTGGCCGAACGGGGTGCGTCGCCAAAGTCGCCAACCGCGCGCGATATCTATGATTGTGCCTTGCAGGATCTGTGCCAGATGCAGGAAAGGGGCGTGCATATCGGTGAGGCAAAAACCCTGATCTATCGTCATGTTCTGGCATTGATCGGGCGGTTGTCACCCGAAGAAAAGTGCGACTTTGTAGAGGTTTACGGCAATGACCTGTCGCGCAGGTTCTATATGACCAGCCCGATTTATGCCGAGCTTTACCGCAACGCCCTGGACGATGGGCAGGTGAAAACGATGTCGGGGTGCGTCGTGGACATTCAGCCATCTGAAGGTGGCGCCGGGGTGACCTATGAGGCGGCCGGAAAAACAGAATTGGAAACCTTCGATCTGGTGGTGGATTGCTCGGGGTTTGAACACCCGTTGGAACAATCGTCCAACCCGCTGATCCAATCACTTTTTGCCGATCTTGGCGCCAGACAGAACCGGTCTGGCCGGGGCTTCAAAACCGCCTCTGGCAGTTTCCTGATTGCGCCGGATGTCTCTGTTCTGGGGCCGCTCTATGCTGGGAATGTGGATCGCACGGGCGTGTGCCGTTGGCATCTGGAAACGACGCGCGGGATATCCGAAATTGCCAAGCTTTGCGCACAGGATCTGGTGCCGCGCCTGGCCCGGACGGTGTAATTCGCAAAGGAAGACCTATGGGCGAGACACTCTACCTTGACGGAGATTTTGGGTATCAGGATTACCGCGTTGCCCGGATCGAAGAGGTGGTGATCGATGCCACGGATGCCCGTTGGATCGTCGCAAATATGGGTGCGAAAACAAATAAATACCCGTTCCTCGTCGACAAAAGCAACCGCGTGACGGCCATTGGCGGTGTGATCGCGGGCGAGGTGCCGCTGGATCTGGATTGGGAGGAGGCCTATGAAAACTCCGCCGCCGTTTTCATGCGTGACACCGGGAATGTGGTGATCCGAAACTGGTCGATCTCGCAGGCCTGGGACGCGATCCGCGTCGATGGGGCAGGGGACAATTTTCGGATCGAACAGGTCTATCTGAAGGACATCCGCGATGACGGGGTGGAAAACGATGATGGCTGGAATGGCACGATCCGCAACAGCCTGTTTGATGGCGTGTTTGTGGGCCTCAGCCTGGCGGACGGGGGGTCGCAACCGGCGCAGGACCATCTTGTGATACTTGAAAAGCTCCTGATGCGGATGGAGACGTTCAGATACAGGGGGCGCGTCACCCATGGCGCCATGTTCAAGGTCGCGGACACAAGCCCCGGACTGATCATTCGCGACTCTGTCTTTGCCATATCGGATGTGAACCACGCGGGGCAACGGCGGATGAAGATCGCCTGGGGCAAGGTGCGAGAGGCCTCTGGCAATGTCTTGCTGAACTTGACCGACACCCCTTTGCCGAAGGATTACCCCCTGCCGAAAGAGGGGTTTGTGTTGCTGGAAGGGGCCGAAGCACGCGCGCATTGGGAAAGCGCTGCCGCCGATTGGATCCGGGAAAACGCGGCGTGGCTTGGGGGCGGGACGTCGCAGGAGGCTACGCCAGAGTAGGCGTCGTTCGCCGCCCCCTCCGCCAACATATCCCGTCAGGCAGCCCCGCTCTGGATCAATCGCCTGCTCACCATCATCATCAGGACTGAATACAGGAGACTGCCCAGCGCAATGCCCCAGATCGCGCCGGTCAGCCCGAAACCCTGCCAAAGCCCCAGGCTGGTGACCGCATAGATTGCACACCCGGTCACATGAATGCCCAACATGTTTTTGAACCTGCGGTGACCAAGAATGATGTTTTCAAACAGGGTGGCATAGGCGCGAAACGACCAGGACAGGGCGATGACCCAAAGATAGCTCGCCGAAAGTGCATAACCTTCGCCGAAAACAAAGGTGATCAACCAGCCCCCCGCCCAATAGGACAAGGCAATCCCCGTCAGCACCAGCGGCAGCAAACCCAGCGCGATTTTCACAAGCCTGCTCAAGGTCTCTGTCCGCCGCCCGCGCTCCAGATCACGCGCGACCGAGGGCAGAAGCGCCTGGGCGATGCTATCGGCAAAAGCGCCCACAAAAACGTGCAGCATCAGGGCGGGCGCCAGTTGGCCCAGCACCTCGGCGCTGATGCCCAGACCGATCACATATCGGGGCACCGCGGTGCCAAGCTGGCCAAAAAAACCGGCAAGGGCCAGGGGCAGCAACAAGATAAACAGCGCCCGCAGGTTGGACAGGGACACCGGCGCGGTGGCGCGCGGTTTCAGGATCTGGCGCGCGTGGCGCAGGTCATGCAGCCCATACACTACCGCCCAGCCGATTGGCAGGGCAAGGATGGCAATGATCGCATCAGCGAGGACCCAGATGATCCCGAAAAGCACAATGCTCGCCCCTGCGCGCATCGACAAAGAGGCAGCGATGGCATGATGGTGATTGGCCTGCAGGAACAACCCGTATTTCAGGTCACACAGGCTTTCGACGATCTTGGCCGCCAGCACGACATACAGGACATAGCGCACCAGACCGGGTTGGTGCAGTGACAGGTCAATCACAAAGGTGATCCCCACCGCCGCACAAAGAAGACAATAGCGCAGGATCTTGTAGGTCTGGAAATCGAACCCATCCGTGTTTTCCGTGGCCTGCGCCAGCTTCATCCCCATGCGGCTGAAATAGAAAATCGGGTTCAGGATGGCGGTCGCCAGCGCGTAGGCGCCGATCAGGATCGGATCCCCCAACCGGGCCAGCAGGGTCATGAACACGAGCTGCCCCAGCATGTAGAAACTTGTGCCGCCAGCGACACTGGCGGTTCTGGCGGCAAGGGAAGAGCGCGCGGTCATTGGGACCTGCCGAGAGGGGCGTTCCATGCCCCCAACTGTATCCGACAAGGGCCGGGGCCGGATGCCCAAAGACCGGTCAATGTTTGCCCTCGGATTGGTTTGAGCGATGAAAGGCGTAGCGTAACTTTTTGAGAGACATATAGAAATTCGGGCTGATCCGATGCATGGCCAGCTTGGCGCCGATCACCCATTTGGCCCGCAATATATCAAGCCGCTGCCCGGGGAGATGCGCGGCAAGCATGTCGAAATGCGCAAGCTTGTCGGCCATCATCCGATCAAGCCCGGCATTCATCGTCAACCCGTCCGAATGCAGCCGATGCATGGCCATGACCTCGTCCACATAGCCGATCTTCCCATGGCGCCCGACCAGGATATTGAACAGCCAATCGGCCGAGGTGACATCGACCGTATCAAACCAATCGGGCAATCCCGCCTGGACCGCGCTGCGGCGGGCCACGGTGGCGACCCGGTCGGCGTAGTTGGAATAGAGCAGGCTGCCGGGGCGCATAACCGCATCCCCCCTGTGGGGGCGCGGCGACAACAGCGTTTCGCCAGTGTTCCAAAGGTGCATCGTGCGATGGGCGCAAAGGGCGCAGTCCGGGTGGGCGTCAAGGAAATCCGCCATCCGTTGCAGCTTGTCCGGTGAGGTCCAGTAATCATCCCCGTCCAGCAGGGCGATATAATCGCCCGTTGCGGCTTTCACAGTGTTCAGAAAATTCGTAACCCCGCGATCTCCGGGGTTGGTGTCTGCCACTTCTATCCGGATCGGAATGGGGGCGGTCGACTGGATGTCCTTCAGGATCTCGACGGTTCTGTCGGTTGAGGCGTCATCGCCGATCACCACATCAAAGTCGAACCGGGTGTCCTGGGCCAGCACGCTGTCCAGCGCCTGACGGATGAAGGCTTCGTGCTGGAAGGTCACGATGGCAACGGTAAGTTTCACGGCGCGTGCCTCCGCGTCGATCCGGGGGCGCATGGGGTGAAGGGCGGGGGATGCACGGGGCGTCTCACAGGATTGGCGGAAGCCGGGGATCCCCGACCGGAAGGCTGGCCGCCACATCCCCGGCGTGGTTCAAAATGGCCCCCATTGTTTCACAGATCCGATAGACATCCTGCTGGGTGACCGACAGGCCCGACGGCATGACAATTGTGCGGCGGGCGACCCGTTCGGTCACGGTCAGTCTGTGTCGGGCGCAGTCGGGCCGGTCACGATAGGGCGCCATGCGGTGTACGCCCGGATAAAAATACCGCCGCGCCAGAATGTTTTCCGCCCGCAAGGCGGCAATGAACTGATCGCGCGACACCCCCGCCACCTCTGCGTCGAAATCCAGCACCACATATTGGTAATTATGGTGTTCTCCCAAAGGGTTGACCGCCATGCTGATCCCGGGCAGATGTTTTACACCCGCGCAATAGGCCAGGTGGTTTTCGCGGTTTTGGTGAAAGATCCGCTTGCGCTGTTCGATCGAGCAAAGCCCCATGGCGGCTGCGGCCTCGTTCATCTTGGCGTTGGTGCCCAGAAGATCGACCCTGTCTTCGCCAGTGAACCCAAAGTTTCCCATCTGGCGCAGCCGTTCGGCCAGCTCATCATCATCGGTCACAATGGCCCCACCTTCCAGGGCCTGAATGCATTTGGTGGCGTGAAAGCTGTAGACCTCAAGATCACAAAGCCGCGCGCCCGTGCCCCGCCCAAGATCACATCCAAAAGCGTGGGCCGAGTCGAACAGGAGCGACAGCCCATGTTGATCAGCCAGGCGGCGCAATCCCACTTCGTCACAGGGGTTGCCCCAAAGCGTCACCGCAAGAATACCAGAGGTTCGCGCGGTGATCGCCCCTTCGACCTGCCGTGGATCAAGGCAATGGGTGGCGGGGTCTATGTCACAAAAGACCGGGGTCAGTCCCATTCGGGTCAGGGCATGCACCGTGGCGACAAAGGTGAAGGACGGTACAATCACCTCTCCGCGCAGGTCCAATGCGCCGATGGCCAGTTCCAGCGCCAATGTGCCATTGCAGGTCGCGACACAGTGTTTTGCGCCGGATATGCGCGCCACGGTGGTTTCAAACTCGCGCACCATCGGACCGCCATTGGACAACCAGCCGCTTTGCAACATCGTCTCGATCCGGGCCATATAAGCCGCGTTGTCAGGCATATTTGGGCGCCCGACATGTAGGGCGTGCGCAAAGGCCGGACGCCCGCCTAACAAAGCCAGCCGTGCCTTCTGAGGGCGTATGGATCGGAACGCCCCGTGCTGGTGTTTGTGACTTTTTTGGATCGAGGAAGGGTGGGGGTCAGCCGCACCGGACCTGACAGATCCGTTTGCACCCAAACCTCTATTGTCATGCGTTTCCGACATTATTCGTCCCCCCAAATATTTCACACAGGGGTTCGAAGCGATGAATAAGCAGCTTTCCCGGAAACCCCGAAACAATAAATCAATCGTCAAATGCTAGCATGAAACACTTGTTATTCAAAATTCCAATTGGCGGCGGTCCGGGGGAACAGGGCAAGGTTTTCCGGGCTGGAGAGGCTGAGCGCGCGTGTCAGGTTCCGGTATCTTTGGCGGGCAGGTGATTGATATCACGCCATAAACAACCGGATCCCGCGGTGTGTTCCCCGGCCATGTTACGGCAAGGGGGCAGCCGCGCGCGCATCACGGTCTTGGGATGTAATACCCTATCGCAGGACATTAGATAGTTGCGTAATGCTAGCAACATGCCCATTAAAGTGTCCATATGACTGTATGATCTTGTTATGGTGGTTCGCGGAGGGGTCCCGCATGATCCACGGGTAAGACCCGGAGATTTCCGCTGCCCCATGGCCAGATTGAACACGCTTACCTAGTGACAGAGTGAAAGGTCAGACCATGTCGATTCCCTTGAATTCAATTCCAACTCTTCCCTCACCTATGACACTATCATCACCCAGGACCATTTCGGCCTTAATCTGGTGGGGCAATATGAATCCGTGACGGATGTCGCCGGATGGAACAATTTTGACGACGTACATGCGCGCAGCAACGCAACCACCATTCGTTGGCCCGGCGGGGTGGATGCGGAAAAAAACATCGAAGTCCCCGAGGGCGAAGATCCTGTGATCATCAACCAGTATCTGGGCGATGGTGAGAACGCAGCGCAAAGTTACTTGAACGGGGCGACAGATGACGGGGGCGATACCAGTTTTGCCGAGGCGGTGGCCTTTGCAAGGGAAACGGGTGAAGCGATCACCTTTGTCATCCCCACCAATCCCTTGGTGAATGCAAATGGATGGCTTTTACGGGATGATCCTGCAAACGGCGTTTACGCCCTCACCGAGGCAAAGGCTGAGTTAAAGGCCTATATTCGCAACGTACTTGACGTGGCTGATGGGGTCACGATCAAGGCGTTTGAGATTGGCAACGAATTTTGGGGAACCAAATGGGCGTCTCCGGGGGCCTATGGTGAGGGCGCGGCCATTGTCGCCCATGCTGTTGATGAGGTGCTTCGCGAAGCCGCCTATGCCGATCTTGCTGATCCTGACGTGCTGGTCCAGATCTGGGGAGATGCGCATCAGGGGGGCGCAAATGATCCCGCCGATTTCTTGGCGAAAAACCTCAAGATCATTCAGGCTTACGACGTTTGGGCCGGCGGCGATTTGTCGTTGATCGATGGGGTGGCTGCGCATCACTATTACAAGCCGGGAAAAGAGTATGGGGAAGACACCAATACCACGCATGTCTATGCAACAATCGATGATCGGATCGATATTTATGGTCAGTTGAAAGACGCGTGGGAGGCCGCCGCGGGCAAGGATATGGAGCTGCATTTCACCGAATGGAATGTGGCAATGAAAACGCTGGTGGACGGTACAGATTTAAATGGGCAGGACAGCGATTTTGTTGCTTATGGCCTGAAACAACTGGCCCCGACGCTGGAACTGTTTTCCGCAATGATTTCAAATGGGGCGGAGGCCGCCCAGTTCTGGTCCGCGCTTTACAAGGCCTCGGCGCTCGCTCGGGAACCAAAACAAGATCAGCTTTCCGATCCGGATCAGGGTTATGGGTTGCACGTGGTGGGCCAGTTTTTCCGCGAAGAGCTGACGCAATTGGAAGGCTATCAATATACCGAGCTGTCCGGTGGTGGGGCGGGGCGCGAGGTCAGCTATGACACCCATCTGTTCACCCGTGACATGGGCGGGGATCATCAGGGGGTGATGTATCTGTCGTCCCTACAGGAGGCCGCGCAGCGCTTTGATCTGAACCTTCTCAGCCTGCTGGCGATCCCCGGAACCGTGTCGGTCGAAATGATTGGCATCAAAGACGCCCCGGATGCTCAGGTGGTGATCGCTGGCATTGTGTCGCTTTACGGCGTTCCAGACTATCTGCAACCCGGCGCGCTGATGGATCGGTGGGTAAGCTCTGACCCGACTATCAACATGCTCACCGGGATGCTGACCGACATCGAACTTGGTGCCTATGAGATCGCAAAGATCACCTTTGACATGTATGAGGCCGCCCCTGCGACCACGGACGCCCGGGATGTGATCCAGGACACCCTTGGCACGGATGATTACATCGATGCCAAGGGGGGCAACGACTGGATCCGCGCTGGCGACGGGCGCGACTATGTGAACGGCGGCGACGGCGACGATGGTATTTATGGCGGAACCGGTGAAGACATCCTGCTGGGCGGTGCGGGAAATGATTTCATCACTGGCGGATTTGGCGCATACACCGATTTGATCGATGGCGGGTCCGGGAAGGACAAGATCCAGGGCGATCCTGGCGATGATGTTCTGACCGGTGGCAGCGGGGCGGATGAGTTCCGCTTTTTCACAGGCGATGGCGCGGATCGCATCACCGATTTCGAAGCCGGGGTCGACAAGCTGATCATCAATGGCACCGAGCTCAACGATCTGGCCGATCTGCCCTCCGGCGTCAGTGGCACAACTGTGGATGGCAACTATGTGCTCAGCTACGGCAGTGGTGACAGTATCACGATCGAGGCAACGCCAGATCTGATTGCAGCCTTCCCGACGCTGTTCGGCAGCAATCCAGATCCGACCTACACTGTCATCCAGGGCAATGACGACTTCAACGTGCTTATCGGGACCGAAGGCGCAGACATTTTCTATGATCTCGCGGGCAAGGATGAAATGAGGGGCAATGGCGGTGACGATATCTTTGTCATGTCAGTCGATGAGCATAAGGATGAAATTCTGGACTTTACGGCGGGCGAAGACCGGATCGACATTTCCGCCTGGGGTGTGACAGACATTTCAGACCTGCGCATCGATCAGGATGGCACCAGCGTGCGGATCATCTATGCAGCAGGCGGAGATGGCGCGCGGATCGAGCTGATGAACACCCAACTGGCAAACATCACCGCAAGCAGTTTCCTTTTTGCGGACGGCTCGGGCGGCGGTACAGATCCTGACCCGAGCTATAACGAGGTGACGGGCGATGACACGGACAACCGGGACGGCCCGGATGGTGATTTCAGGCTGGTTGGAACCGACGGGGCAGACCGGATCACCGACGGCGCCGGACGCGATGAAATGTTGGGCCGGGGCGGTGCCGACCTCTTTGTCCTGTCCTCAGATGAGGCCAAGGATGACATTCTTGATTTCACCAGCGGCGAAGACCGGATCGACATTTCTGCCTGGGGCGTGACCGATATTTCAGACCTACGCATTGATCAGGATGGCAGCAGTGTTCGGATCATCTATGAAACCGGCGGGAACGGAGAACGGATCGAGTTGATGAATACCCTGCTGGGCGACATCTCGGGGGACAGTTTCATCTTTGCCGGGGACAGCGGTGGCGGCAGTGGTCCTGACCCGAGCTATAACGAGGTGACGGGCGATGACACGGACAACCGGGACGGCCCGGATGGAGATTTCAGGCTGGTTGGAACCGACGGGGCAGACCGGTTCACCGACGGCGCCGGGCGCGATGAAATGCAGGGCCGGGGCGGTGCCGACCTCTTTGTCCTGTCGGCGGACAACACCAAGGACGACATCATCGATTTCACCTCAGGTGAAGACAGGATTGATGTCTCCGCCTGGGGAGTAACTGACATGTCCATGCTGTCCATCACCCAAGATGGCGGTCATGCGCGGGTTAAGCAAAGCGATAACCCTTCGGAGTTCCTTGAACTGCAGCATTTTGATGCCGCGCTACTGACGGCGGATGATTTCCTGTTTGCCTGACCCGTTGCCTTGGGGGATCCCGAAACAAGGGAACGCCGTCCGTTCGGGCGGCGTTTTCATATCCGGAAATCTATTCCTCCTGCCGATAGTGCGCCACGAAATTGGCCAGGATCTTTTCAGGCACCACCACATTGGCCGCATGGACCATATCGATCAGGGATTGGGCCTCTTGCGGGGGGAAGTACCCGTGGTGCTTGTAAATCCCGATCCGCGTTTCAAACCCATGGGCGTCTGCTTCGGGGTGGAATTGCGTGGCATAGACGTTTTGCCCAAAGCGTACCATCTGGAACGGGCATTCGTCGGCGGTGACAAGATGGGTGCAGCCCTCGGGCAGAAACTGCATCGCTTCTTTATGACCCACAAAGGCTTCAAACTCTTGCGGCAAACCTTTGAGCAGAGGGTCAGATCCTCCGTCTTCGGTCACGCGACACGGGGTGGCGCGCACCGGTTCGCCATATTTCTCTTTCGAAATGGCACCGGGTTGCAGGTGATGCCCAAGAATACCAATCCCGTAGCAACAGCCCAGAAAGGGCATGTCGCGCGCGGTGATCTCCGGCATCAGGGACAGGCATTCCGCCTCGATCTTCGCTTCGAGTGGGTTCTTTTGTTCCGGGGCGTCCGACACGCATCCCGGTCCGCCACCGACAATCACCCCGGAATAACGACCCAGATCAAGATCCATCGGCAAGTTGTCCTGGTCCAAGCGAATGCGATGCACCTCATCTGCGGACAATCCGCCTTTGGTCAGGATGGCTTGAAATTCGTCATCCGACGCGTCGGTTTCGGGGCGCAGCTGCAGGATCAGAAACGGTTTCATCTTGGGCCTTCGGTTGAGTTTTCGCGACAATGCCCGATCCGATGGGCAAGGGCAATCTGCGTTGTCTTCTGCAGTGTCTGCGGACCAAAAGGATCTTTGGGGATGCGTCGATTTGAAACATTCCTATATGTGAATTTATTTGCGAACATGTGAAGTAGCAAAGTGTGTCTTCGTCGCGCGAACCGGGGACAAGGAGAGGTAGCCATGAAATATATCCTGAAAAGGATGGTTCTGGTTGCGTTCGGGCTGATGTTTGCGCAGATGGCTTGGGCGGAAACCACAACCACAGGGGCGGTGGTGCCCGATGCCCCCACCATCATTTCCACCAGTTCCACCGCGGATCACAGTCAGTTCGAAGCGCTGAAAGGCCCGTTTGCATCCGGCCCCGAGGTGACCAAAGCCTGTTTGTCCTGCCATACCGAGGCGGACAATCAGTTGATGCATTCGATCCACTTCAACTGGTCTTATGACAGCGAGTCGGGCCAGTCGCTGGGCAAATCCAAGGTGATCAACGCGTTTTGTGGCAATGTGGCCGGCAATGAACCGCGCTGCACCTCTTGTCATGCGGGCTATGGCTGGGATGACATGTCCAAGACCCCGCAACAGGCAAATGTCGCCCCGGATTGTCTGGTCTGTCATGACCGGTCGGGGCAATACACCAAATCTGCCACCGGGGCAGGACATCCGCCGCTGGATCCCGTAAAACCGGGCACCAAGACGATCACCGGGGCGCTGGCCTGGGCGGTGGATCTGCCCAAGTCCGCGCAATCCGTGGGGATGCCGGGGCGTGACAATTGCGGCAATTGCCATTTCTACGGCGGCGGCGGCGACAATGTGAAACATGGCGATCTCAGTTCAGCGCTTTACAACCCGACCCCGGAGGTCGACGTGCATATGTCCCCGGACGGCGCGAATTTCACCTGTGCAACCTGCCATGTGGAAGACAAGCACAATTGGGCCGGCTCGCGTTATGATACGGTGGTGCAAGAGACGGGCCTGCGTCAACCCGGCGCCGGGCGCACCACGGCGACCTGTGAAAGCTGCCACTCTGACGCGCCACATCCCCTGACTATCAAGGGCGTGAAGCTGAATGATCACACCGATAAGCTGGCCTGCCAATCCTGCCATATCCCGGAATTTGCCCGTGGCGGTGTGGCGACCAAGACCTATTGGGATTGGTCGGCTGCGGGCCGCATGGGACCGGATGGCAAACCGATGCATGAAGACAATTGGGTGCAATCCGACGGAAAAAAACTGCACACCTACCTGTCGACCAAAGGCATTTTTGATTACGGCGAGGACGTGGTGCCGCATTACGCCTGGTTTGATGGCCATGTGGAATATGCAACCGACGAGGTGATCGATCCCACGCAAGTGGTTGAAGTGAACCGTTTGGGTGGCACGCCGGGGGCGACAGACAGTCGGATCTGGCCGTTCAAACGCATGAAAGGGCGTCAGGCCTATGACACGGCGTCAATGAAGCTCACCTATTCGCAGGTTTGGGGCCCCACCACTGACACGGCCTTCTGGACCAATTTCGATTGGGCCAAAGCGATTGAGGCAGGGATGAAAGCGGCAGGGCGGGACTATTCCGGTCAGTTCGATTTCACCGATACCTATATGTACTGGCCGATCACCCATATGGTGGCACCGGCGGAACAGGCGCTCGATTGTGTGGCCTGTCATGCCGAGGACGGCCGGCTTGAAGGGATTGATAACGTCTATCTGCCGGGAACCGACCCGAAAGGGCCGTTTGCCCTGATTGGCATGGTGGTCCTGGCCCTGGCGGTGCTGGGGGTTATTGGCCACACGCTGCTGCGTGTCATCGGCCGCAAACAAGGGGGGATCTCGTCATGAGCAAACGTATCGTCAAGGTTTACCCGCGGTTTGAAAGGGTCTGGCACTGGACACAGATGGTGCTGATCATGGTGCTGATGGTGACCGGGTTCGGTTTGAACGGGGTGCATAATCTGATCCCCTTTGGCCCGGCTGTGATGTTTCACACGATGGCGGCGCTGGCGCTGTTGTGCATCTGGATCTTCGCCACCTTCTGGCTCTTTACCACCGGCACCTGGAAACAGTTCGTGCCCCAGTTGGATGGCATGATGCAGGTGATGCGCTTTTACGCCTACGGGGTCTTCAAGGGGGAAAAGCACCCATACAAGAAACAGTATTGGCGCAAGCACAACCCATTGCAAATATTTGCTTATTTCGGGTTGAAGATATGTGTCTTCCCGATGATCTGGGGCACTGGCATCTTGTATATGACCTATAATTTCTGGGCGGATGGGGATGCGAGTTTCGCGCTATACGTGATTGCCAACCTGCACCTTCTGGCGGCCTATGTGATCGCCGCTTTCGTGGTGATCCATGTCTATATGCTGACCATCGGCCACGGGTTCCGCGAACATGTGCGCCCGATGATCAGCGGCTATGAAGAGGTCGATCTGACGCCCGAGCAAGAGGCCTATCTTGAGGCCAACGAACCGGATAGGCTTATGCCGCGCCAGGGCTGAGGTGCACGCTATTCTGTTGGAGGCGCGGGTCCAAATCGACCCGCGTTTTCATGTGAGCTGCAGGGCAGGTGAGGGCGGTGAGGGACAGGTCAGGCAAATGGCCGTCTGGCTCAGCAAAGTTGGGCACAGCAAAGTCGGGCATACCAAAGTCTGGCTCATAAAAGCCTGGCACACCAAAAAAGGCTCGCCAGAGGGGAGCCTTCATACATGGTGTTCTGATTTTCCGATTGCTAAGCCCCGATTGCCATGCCCCGATTGCTAAGCAAGGCCGCGCGAGGTCAGGTAGAGGGTGCCTCCGACCGGAGCGAAGTTACCGGCCCCAGGTGCGGACAGTGCCACAATCCATATGCACAAAGTTGGAACCCGAATATCTGCCGACCCCACCACCGCGACAGGCGGCTGCGGCTTTGAACATCTGGTTCACACTGCGGGTCTTCAGACGCAAATCGGCGGCCATCCCCTTCATATGCAGGGAGTTTTTGGCGACGCCGCGTGATTTGCGACGCAGCATGGCATTTGTTTGCGGCGAACGATAGCCGGACAGCATCATGTAAGGTTCCCGTGCATCCATAAGCCCGTGTGCTGCGGCCATGATGTCAATGGTGCGGGTGTCCATCTTGATCGCCCGGTCCACGCGCCAGTCGCGCATGAAGTGATTGATCTCTTTCAGGGATTCTTTGATGTATTTGCCTTCGACCCAGTAAATCATATTGATCGATTCACCGGTGCGACCGGAATACATGGCGATGCGACGAACATCACCGCCACCGCGCAGGAAACCTGCGGCATTGGCATACATTGGTGCGGCCGAGACAGCAGTGGCTGCAAAGGCCCCAAGGAGCCCCCGGCGTGTCATATGTATAGGAGTGCTTTGCCCGTTCGAAAGCTTGCTCGTCATCGTTCTAGCGTGTCCCGTCGCTTGCCTGCTGCGCCTGTGCCCTTATGTCAAGGCATTGAAGACGCGAGAAATTGTTGTCACCTTTCCCCCCGGTGCGCCTGCTTTATGGCATAACTCGAATCGCAAACCAAGGGGAGTTTTCAAAGGGTTCCCAAATTCAAGACTAATAGGCAAAATTTTGCTGAAATTGATAAAAAACTGGTTAAGCGTGACCCAAACGCTCCAGATCGGGCGGGTTTGCAATGACACGGATCAAATGCGACACAGTTTTCTCTTTTGTGAATGGACAGAGTTGAAGAGATTGAGGAAAATTGCCGCACCTACAAAACATTGCGACCTATGGGATTGAGATGACGACGTATACGCTGGGGCGGCGAAAAGCAAATTTCCTGAAGTTTTTCATGGTTTGGACAGTGAGCCTAGGGCTGTTTGTGCTGTCTGCCGGGGCACCGGCACGTGCGCAGTCGAAACCCTCGGCCTTTGCACAGGCGGTTGCCGAAGCGGCGGCGCGCGATTCCTCGGTGGCGGCGTTCTATAAGGCCAATGGGTATACGCCGATCTGGACCGGCAAGGGCAACAAGGATCGATCCCGACGCAAGGCGCTGTTGCAGGCGCTGTCGCGGGCGGCGGACCATGGTCTTCCGGTCGCGGCTTACGATACCGAGCTTTTGACGACCAATCTGCGGTCGGTCAAAAGCATCCGGGATCTGGGCAAGCTTGAAGTTCAGATGTCGAAACTGTTTCTGGATTATGCGCAGGACGTGCAAACCGGTGTGCTGACCCCGAAACGGGTGGACAGCGGCATCGTGCGTCAGGTGCCCCTGCGGGACCGGGCCAAATTGCTGGCAGCCTTCGCCAGGTCGAGCGCCTCGGGGTTTTTGAAGGCTCTGCCGCCGCAAGCCCCGGAATACAAGCGGCTGATGAAGGAAAAGCTGCGGCTGGAAAAGCAACTGGGCAAGGGCGGCTGGGGGGCAAAAGTGCCAGCCAAATCGCTCAAACCTGGTCAGTCGGGTGCTGCGGTGGTGGCGCTGCGCAATCGCCTCATGGCGATGGGGTACCTGAAGCGATCCGCCAGCCAGAGCTATGACGCGTCGATCCAGAAAGCGGTGCAGCAGTTCCAGATGGATCACGGGCTGACCGCGGATGGGGTCGCCGGGACCGGCACGATGGCCGAGATCAATACCGGTATTGAAAAACGGCTGGCCTCGATCCTGGTGGCGATGGAGCGCGAGCGCTGGATGAATATCGAGCGGGGCAAGCGCCATATCTGGGTCAACCTGACGGATTTCAGCGCGAAAATCATGGATGGGGGCAAAGTCACCTTCCAGACCCGGTCTGTGGTCGGCAAGAACACCTCTGATCGTCGCAGCCCGGAATTTTCCGACGTGATGGAATTCATGGTGGTGAACCCGACCTGGAACGTGCCGCGTTCGATTGCCACCAAGGAATACCTGCCGATGCTGAAGAAGAACCGCAATGCGGTGAGCCATCTGAAGCTGATCGACAGCCGGGGGCGCACCGTAAACCGCGGTGCAGTGGACTTCACGCAATACACGGCAAAGTCGTTTCCTTTCGCCATCAAACAGCCGCCGTCGAGCCGCAACGCGCTTGGCCTGGTCAAGTTCATGTTCCCGAACAAGCACAATATTTATCTGCATGACACCCCCTCCAAAAGCCTGTTTGCCCGCGAAGTGCGCGCCTTCAGCCATGGCTGTATCCGACTTGGGGACCCGTTTGATTTCGCCTATGCGCTGCTGAAAAAGCAAAGTTCCGACCCGAAGGGCACCTTCCACAAGGCTTTGAACTCCGGGCGCGAAACCCGGATTGACCTGAAAGCGCCGGTGCCGGTGCATATTGTCTATCGGACCGCAGTTATGCCCGCCAAGGGGCGTGCCAATTATCGCCGCGATGTCTATGGGCGTGACGCAAAGGTATGGGCCGCGCTGAACAAAGCCGGGGTGGCGCTTCGTGCCGTAGGCAGCTAAATCCTTGTGTAAGATATGCCGGGGCGTGGTAAATTGTCCCGGTGTTCGGGCCCGTCCCTGGTGTCACATGCGGTCAGGCCCCCCACAAGGAGAGACAGATGCAATTCACACTTGCCGAGATTGCGACCGCCCTGGGAACCGAGGTTCTGGGGCGTGGCGATATTGTATTGACCGGGGCAGCAGAACCGGGGGAAGCAACGGCGGACCAATTGGCCCTGGCGATGGACCCGAAATATGCGGATGGGTTGGCAAAGGGACAGGCCAGGGCAGCCCTTTTGTGGGACGGGGCAGATTGGCAGGCGCTGGGTCTTGAGGGCGCTGTGAGCCTGAAACGTGGCAAGACAGCAATGCCGCTGTTGACCAAAGCGCTGGACCCGGGTTTGGGCGTGGTCCCCGGCATTCACCCGACCGCTGTTGTGGATGAAACGGCGCAGATCGGCGAAGGCGCGGCAATTGGCCCGCTGGCCGTGATCGGGGCCGGTGTCAAAATCGGTGCCAATGCCACGATCGGCGCCCATGTCTCGGTCGGATATGGCACGATCATTGGCGACGATGTCACCCTGCATCCCGGATCGCGCGTGGCGCATCTTTGCACCATCGGCGACCGGTTCACCCTGCAATCCAACGCGGTGATTGGCGGGGACGGATTCTCGTTTGTGACGCTGGATAAGGAAAGCGCGGTGGAGAGCCTGCGGGGTGGCATGGCCGAGGGGGAAGAGCAGGACAAGGTGGAAGGCAGTGCCCATTGGGCGCGGGTGCATTCGCTGGGCGGGGTGGACATCGGAGACGATGTTGAAGTGGGTGCCACCTCGACCATCGACCGGGGCACCATCCGTGCCACACAGATCGGATCGGGCACCAAGATCGATTGTCAGGTCCAGGTGGGGCATAACGCCATTGTTGGCGAGCACGTCATGATGTGCGGCAATGTGGGCGTGTCGGGATCTGCCAAGATCGGCAACCGTGTGGTTTTGGGGGGCAAGGTCGGTGTCAGTGACAATATCTTCATCGGCGATGACGTGATCGCCGGGGGCGGCACCAATATCTATACCAATGTGCCAGCTGGCCGCGCGGTGCTGGGCAGCCCTGCGGTGAAGATCGAAACCGAAATGGCCATTCGCCGCGAGTTGCGCCGCTTGCCACGACTGGCCCAAACTTTGCGCGACCTTCAAAAAACTGTTGCAAAGCTGACAGATAAGGACGGGTGAAAGACATATGGCCCCGGACCCGCCACTTGAGTGGTGGGTCGCCATTGCCTAAATAAGGCAGGAAACAGGGCCATGCAGGAAAGCAGGACGGAACATGTCTGATATTAAAGACCGCGTGATCGCCATACTTGCCGAACAGGCCGTGTTAGAGCCCGGCGATGTGCGCCTGGAACAATCGCTCGAAGATCTGGGCATTGACAGTCTTGGATTGGTGGAAAGCATCTTTGCCATCGAAGAAGCCTTTGATATTTCGGTGCCATTCAACGCCAATGATCCCAGCGAAAGTGATTTTGATATTTCCTCCGTGGCGGCGATCATCACCGCCGTCGAAGGGTTGATCAAAGAACAGGCCGCCTGATCCCATGCGGCGCGTGGTGATCACGGGGCAGGGCACAATCAATGCTCTTGGCCGCAATGTGGCAGAAACCTTTGACGCGATGCGCGAAGGGCGCTGCGGCATTTCGGAACTGGAATTTCAGGATGTGGAGCGCCTGTCGATCCGCATCGGCGGGCAGGTCAAGGGCTACGACCCCGAGGCGCATTTCAACCGCCAGAAAATCTCGCTTTATGATCGGTTTACCCAGTTCACCCTTCTGGCGGCCAAAGAGGCGCTGGACCAGTCCGGGCTGGTGTTCTCCGGCGAATTGGCGACGCGTTCTGGCGTGGTGCTGGGCACGTCGGGCGGGGGGATGAACACGCTCGATGAAAACTATCGATCCGTCTATGAAGACGGCAAAAATCGGGTGCATCCCTTTGTGGTGCCGAAGCTGATGAACAATGCGGCGGCCAGCCATGTGTCGATGGAATGGAACCTGAAGGGGCCAAGCTTTACCGTCGCCACCGCCTGCGCCAGTTCCAACCACGCGATGGGGCAGGCCATGCAGATGATCCGCTCTGGCATGGCCGATGTGATGGTCACTGGTGGCTCCGAGGCGATGCTTTGCTTTGGCGGGATCAAGGCATGGGAAGGGCTGCGCGTGATGTCCAAAGACGCCTGCCGCCCGTTTTCCGCCAATCGCAATGGCATGGTCCAAGGCGAAGGGGCCGCGGTGTTTGTTTTCGAGGAATATGAGCATGCCAAGGCGCGTGGTGCCGAAATCATCGCCGAAGTGGCAGGCTTTGCCATGTCATCTGACGCGGCCGATATTGTCATGCCGTCGAAACAAGGGGCGGCGCGCGCCATCAAGGGGGCGCTCACCGACGCGCAGTTAGATGTGGAAGAGGTGGGGTATATCAACGCCCACGGCACCGGCACAGCGGCCAATGACAAAACGGAATGTGCGGCCGTGGCGGATGCCTTTGGACATCATGCAGATGATCTGATGATCTCTTCGACGAAATCCATGCATGGGCACCTGATCGGCGGCACCGGCGCGGTAGAGCTGTTGGCCTGTATCATGGCCCTGACCGAAGGGGTGATTCCCCCCACCATCGGGTATGAAGAGCCCGATCCGGAATGCGCGCTGGATGTGGTGCCAAACGAGGCGCGTGTGGCAAGGGTGCAGGCTGTGCTTTCAAACGCGTTCGCCTTTGGCGGGCTGAACGCGGTTCTGGCGTTGCGTAAGTTCAGCTAAACGCCTGTCATTAAAGCGTTTCGACTTATTGTTGAGACACAATAATGAGGCGAAACGCTCGGATCCTACTGATGTTGCGGGCGTTTCTAAATCAACTTGTGACTCAAGTTTATCTCGAAACGCTTTAAGATATTGTTTTGAAAAAAGAAACGCCGCCCTTTAGGGCGGCGTTTCTGGTCTCCGGTGACATCCGGATTACTGTTCTGCGACCTTCGGTGTGACCAGCTTGTCATAGGCGGCGGTGAAACCGGTCAGCGACATGTTCAGGTTCACTTTCTGGCCCGGGGCGGCGGCGTGAACGATGGTCACCGTTGCCTTGGCGCCTTTCTTGAACGAGGCCACTTCGCCCGAGGTGAAGCCGATATTAGCCACACAGCCGGGCTGGGCACAGAAGCGGAACGGATAGCGGCGGGTCTGGCCACCATCCACGCTGATGGTCAGCTGCTGGGTCAGCAGGGTTTCCAGCGGGGCCACAACAGTGGCGCCAACCACAGCCTGACCACCGGCGGGCAGTTTGCCCATCGACACTTCAGCCACCGAATTGCCCTGCTCATCGGTCAAAAGCTGGTACATCTGGCAAGGATCATCACCATCTGGATTTTTCAGGCATTTGATTTCCCAGTCGCCCTCTTTTTCCTGCACATAGGGTTGTCCGGGTTTCAGTTCGCCTTCCGCCACTTCGGTGCCCATCGACAGGCCGCCCTCCGCGGCTTCACCAGCGGTCTCACCAGCACCGTCCGCCGGGGCCGCTTGGGTGGTTTCAGCTGCTTCACCTTCGGTGGCAGCGGGTTCAGTTCCGTCTTGGGCCAGTGCAGCGGTGCCCATGGCAAGAATTGCAGCGACGGAGAGGGATTTAATCAGCTCAGCCTTCATCATATTTCCGTTTTTCCAACGTCCAAGGTTTCATTGAGCTTGGGCATATCATGGGACGCCGAAGCTGTCAGTCCGAAAAGGCAGAAATTGGGGAAATCCGCTGATTTGCAGAGATCACCGAAACCGCGGAGATCCCTGAAAGCGGGTCGCCAAGCCCCGGATCTTGCGCAGAAAAAAAGAAAAGGACCCGACGCTGCGGATCCCTTTCCAATTCTCTCCCTGCCGGACTGACCGGCTTATGCGTGGACGCTAAGACGAAAGGTCGCAGGGGTCAAGGGGGGATTTGATCTGGATCAGAAAAAAGCCGCGCCCAAAAGGCGCGGCAGTCTGACAGGGAGGAAGTATTCCCGGGACGCTTGCCCATCGGGAATGAATTCACTCTTTCACATAAGGGTTAATTTTGTATTGTCAGGGAGAACTGTGATGGGCGCGCAGTGCGCACATCCACTGCAACAGGCAGTTTCAAAACGATTTTAGCGGGGCATCGGGGCGGTATGAGCGAGCGTATTTTCATCGGGGGCGGCGGCGAGGACTATGCCGAGGCACAGGGGCTTTTGCTGAAATATGCCAACCGGCACGGGTTGGTGGCCGGGGCCACGGGCACCGGTAAAACAGTCACGTTGCAGATCATGGCCGAAAGCTTTGCCGCGCAGGGTGTGCCGGTCTTTCTGTCGGACGTGAAGGGCGACCTTTCGGGCTTGGCCGTCGCCGGGTCCGAGGGGTTCAAACTCCACGACGCCTTCACCGCGCGCGCCGAAAAGATCGGCTTTGCCGACTATTCCTATGCGGCCTTCCCGGTGACGTTCTGGGACCTTTATGGGGAGCAGGGCCATCCGATCCGCACCACGGTCACGGAAATGGGGCCGCTTCTGCTGGCGCAGCTTCTGGACCTGACAGAGGCACAAGAGGGCGTGTTGAACATTGCCTTTCGCGTGTCCGACGAACAGGGGCTGCCGCTTCTGGATCTCAAGGATCTGCAGGCGCTTCTGGTCTGGGTCGGCGAAAACGCCAAGGATCTCAGCCTGAGATACGGCAATGTGTCCACCGCGTCGGTGGGGGCGATCCAGCGCGCGCTTCTGGTGCTCGAAAACCAGGGTGGGCACCGGCTCTTTGGCGAACCCGCATTGGAGCTTTCCGATATCCTGCGCACAGACACGGACGGGCGCGGGCGGATTTCCATTTTGGCCGCCGACAAGCTGATGGGCGCGCCCAAGCTCTATGCCACTTTCCTTCTATGGCTTTTGTCAGAGCTGTTTGAAGAGCTGCCCGAAGTGGGGGATCCGGACAAACCGAAGCTGGTTTTCTTCTTTGACGAGGCGCATTTGCTGTTTGACGGCGCGCCCAAGGCGCTGGTGGACAAGGTGGAGCAGGTGGCGCGATTGATCCGGTCGAAAGGTGTTGGCGTTTATTTCTGCACGCAAAATCCGGCGGATGTGCCCGAAGATATTCTTGGCCAGCTGGGCAACCGGGTGCAGCACGCGCTGCGCGCCTTTACGGCCAAGGATCGCAAGGAACTGCGTCAGGCCGCAGAGACCTATCGTGACAACCCGCGCTTTTCCACCGAAGACGCGATCCGCGAAGTGGGGGTGGGCGAGGCGGTGACCTCGTTTCTGGAACGAAAAGGCGCGCCGGGCGTGGTAGAGCGGACGTTGATCCGCCCGCCCTCGTCGCAACTTGGCCCGGTGGATGCGGTCACGCGCAAGGCACTGATCGCGGCGTCGCCGATTGCTGGCAAGTATGAAGAGCTGAAGGATCGCGAAAGCGCGTTTGAACAGCTGCGGGCGCGGGCCGAGAAGGCCGCAAAAGAGGCGGAAGAGGCGGAACGTGCCGAAGAAGAAGCCGAAACTGTTGCCGAACGTGAATATCGCGCCGGGCGGCGCTATTCCGGCAATCGTGTGGGCCGGTCGACCTCGCGCAAACCGCGCCGCAAATCTGACCAGAGTTTTGGCGAAGCCGTGGCCAGCGTGGTGATCAAAGAGCTGAAAGGCACCACGGGCCGGCGCATTGTGCGGGGCATTTTTGGATCGCTGTTCAAGGGGCGGTGATCCGGTTTACGGGACGGTCCTAAAGCGGTTCGGAGGAGGCTGGCGTCGCGAGGCCCCAAATCAGGTCCGCGCTTAGTGGCACGCGGTCGGGTAGGTGATCTTGTCCGCAGGCTCGTCTTGCCCGGTGAAACAGGTCACGCGCCCCACACCATCGGCCCAAAAACGGTTCGGGTCCAACTGTGTCATGCCTTGCCACCAGTTGGTTCCGGACGCTGTTCGGGCGCCGGGGGCGTTTTCGCGATGATATTCGAAATGCAGATGGGGGTAAGACGCCAGGACACCGGTTGCGCCAAGGGTGCCGATCTGCTCGCCGCGATCCACGCGATCTCCGACCTGAACCAAACGCGTCTCCAGATGGAAATAGAGCGTTTGCACCCGCCGTCCCTGGTCGTCCACGCCATGTTCAATCACCACCCGATTGCCATAGGCGGGTTCCCACAGGCTGATGGTGACCCGGCCCGGGGCGGCAGCAAGGATCGGGGTGCCGGTGGGGGCCGCGATATCGATACCCTTGTGACCCGCGCCACCGCCGGGGGACAGGGGCATGAATTGCTGGGCAATCGGATGCGCCCCTTTGGGCATCGTCAGTGGGATGGCGTCGACATGCGGACGATAAGACGCCGCTGTACCAGAGCCGCCAGTCACGCAACCGGTCAGCGAAACCATCGCGATCAAAGCGGCAAGCCGGATCATCGGTGGTCTTCTTTCAGCGCCCGGATCTTCAGTTCGGCAATGCGGTTGCCCTCACGTTTGAGAACTTCGAAGCGGAACCCATGGAAGCTGAAAACCTGTCCTTCATTGGGGATCATCTGTGCTTCGTGAATGACCAGCCCCGCGATGGTGTTGGCCTCGTCATCGGGCAATTGCCAGTCGCGCGCGCGGTTCAGGTCGCGGATGGTCATGGCCCCGTCAATCAGGAAATGCCCATCCGGGGTGCGGGTGATTTCATCTTCCTCGGCGCTGTCGAATTCATCGGTAATCTCGCCCACGATCTCTTCCAGAATGTCCTCAAGCGTGATCAGCCCCTCCAGCGATCCATACTCATCCACCACCAGGGCAAAATGCGTGTGGCGGCGCAGGAACTGGCGCATCTGGTCATCAAGCGTGGTGGTTTCGGGGATGAAATAGGGTTCTTTCGCCACCTGCATCACGTCGAAATCATCCAGCGATTTGCCCTCGGATTGATAGGCATACATGGCGCGGCTCAGGTCCTTGGCGTGGATCAAACCGATGATGTTTTCCTGCTCTTCGCGAAACACCGGCAGGCGCGTATGGGGCGAGGCGAGGCTTTGTTCCAGCACCTCGATGGCCGGGGCGTCTGCGTCCAGCATTTCGATCTTCGAGCGGTGCAGCATGATCTCTTCCACCACACGGTCGCCCAGATCCAGCGCGCCCAGCAGGCGGTCGCGGTCTTCCTTTTCCACCGCGCCTTCGGAATGGCCCAAGGAAATCGCCCCGGCAATCTCTTCGCGCACCGCGAGGATCTGACTGTCCGGGTCGGTCTGTACACCAAAGATCCGCAGCACCACGCGGGTGATGCTGCGCACGGCCGCCACAATGGGCGCAAAGATCAGGATGATAAAGGAAATCGGGCCCGAGGCCGCGCCGGCGGCCGTTTCCGGGCGGGTGATGGCATAGGTTTTGGGCAGGACTTCGGCAAAGATCAGAACAAGCAAGGTCATGACCAGGGTCGCAAGCGCCACACCGCTGTCGCCGAAAAGCCGGGTGAACAATGCCGTCGCCAGCGAGGTGGCGAGGATGTTCACAAGGTTGTTGCCCAAAAGGACCGACCCGATCAGCCGTTCATTGTCCTCGGTGATATCCAGCGCCCGGGTCGCCCCCCGATCGCCTTTGTCGGCACGTGACCGCAGCTTACCACGAGAGGCCGCCGTCAAGGCGGTTTCCGAGCCCGAGAAAAAGGCCGACAGCACCAGAAGCGCCAGAATGGCGGCGGCGGTGATCCAGAAACTGGTGTCGAGCATGATGGGGGCCTTCTCCTTTATGATGTCACAATCGGGTTTCGGCTTTTTGTTGCAATCGAAACCCCTTAGGGATGTATGGGCTCAAGACCGATTGTTTTCAAGGGAGTGGGTGATGGAAGAACATCAATCCGAACAGGCAGTGACGTCTTTAAAGGAAGATACATCCACGCGCGCGCGCGATCCGTCGGCCGCGCTGGTGGCCTTTGCCCATGCGCCTTTGGCAAAGGAGACTGACGCGCTGCGGATGATGCGCCTGTCCCTGCTGGACTGGGCGTCGGTTGCGATGGCGGGGGTGCACGAGCCGGTGGCGCGGATCACCCGCGACATGGGCCTGTCGGATGGGGGCAACGCGCAGGCCAGTGTGATCGGGTCGCAAACCCGTCTGCCAGCGCGCGCGGCGGCGTTGATCAATGGGGCCACCAGCCACGCGCTGGATTATGACGACACGCATTTCGCCCATATCGGCCACCCCTCGGTGGCGGTGATCCCGGCGGTTTTGGCGGTGGCCGAGGCCGAAGCGGACGGGACAACCGGGCCGGACCTGTTGGAGGCTGCCTTGGTTGGGGTCGAGGCGTCCATTCGGATGGGCATCTGGTTGGGGCGCAGCCATTACCAGACCGGTTTTCATCAGACCGCCACGGCAGGGGCCTTTGGGGCCACGGTGGGTGTGGCGCGGCTCTTGCAACTAACTGCCGATCAAACCGCCCATGCCCTTGGCCTGACCGCCACCCGCGCGGCGGGGCTGAAAAGCCAGTTTGGCACGATGGGCAAACCCTATCACGCCGGGATGGCCGCCCAGACCGGGGTCGAAGCTGCATTTGCGGCCAGGGCCGGGTTTTTGTCGGCCCCCGATGGGATTGCCGGGCCGCAAGGGTTTGGCCCCACACATGCGGGCGAGGCCAACGAGGGCGCGTTTGATGGCCTGGGGCAAGACTGGCAGATCCTCACGATCAGCCATAAGTTCCACGCCTGCTGCCACGGCACCCACGCGATGCTCGAGGCGCTGTCGCCCTTGTTTCTGAAACCCGACACAATCCAGTCGATGCGCCTGAACACCCATCCGCGCTGGTTGTCGGTCTGCAACATCCCCGCGCCCAAAACCGGGCTGGAGGTGAAGTTTTCATACGCCCATGTGGCGGCGATGGCGATTGCGGGGCGCGACACGGGCGCGTTGGACAGCTTCACCGACGATCTGGCGCTGGACCCGGATTTGGTCGACCTGGCGGCCAAGCTGGAGGTGATCGGCGATGACAGCCTGCCAGAAACCGCAGCGGTGCTGGAGATCGACACCAGTGAGGGGCGCAAGCGCGTAGAGCACGATCTGGACACCCCGATGGAGATCGACACGCGCAGCCGAAAATTGCGCGCCAAATCCCGCAGTCTCGTGGGCGGGCAGGCGGACCGGTTGTGGGCGGCGGTGATGGTTGAGGACGGCCCGGATCTGGCGGCCCTGACCCGGCTGCTGCGGCTGGCGTGACGGGCGTTCACATCAGAAAAATAAGGCGGAGGCCCGAAGGCCCCCGCCACGACGCGCATCAAAAGTGAGCGGTCAATCGGGCCTGGTCAGGATGGCCCCGTCGACCGATGCGCGCCCAATGACCGCCCTGACAGTCAGGAACGGGCGGTCAAACCTTGCGTTACGAGGTAAAGTCGTAGGCGCGTTCCCCGTGGGCCGACAGGTCCAGCCCGTTGGTCTCGGTTTCCAGATCCACCCGGATTGGCGTGATGAGGGCCACCAGTTTCACCAGCGCCAGCGTCACGACAAAGGTGAAGATGCCGACAATGACCAGCGCCCCCACCTGCGCCACCCACGCCCCGTGGCCGAAGGCGGCGATCATGAGCGTGCCAAAAATCCCGCCCACGCCATGCACCGCAAACACATCCAGCGTGTCGTCGATTTTCATCTTGTTGCGCACGAAGTTCACCGCTTCCTGACACAAGATCCCGGCCACCGCGCCAATGATCAGCGCCTCAACGGGACCCACAAACCCTGATGCGGGCGTGATCGAGGCGAGGCCCGCGATGGTGCCGGTCACGATGCCCACAAGCGACGCTTTGCCATATTTGATCCGCTCCCACACGGCCCAGGTGAGCGAGGCGGTCG
Organism: Aliiroseovarius crassostreae; assembly: GCF_049803815.1. Lineage (GTDB taxonomy): Bacteria > Pseudomonadota > Alphaproteobacteria > Rhodobacterales > Rhodobacteraceae > Aliiroseovarius > Aliiroseovarius crassostreae_A. Next base: position 502,503 of record NZ_JBNAGI010000002.1, on the reverse strand, counting down.
CGGCGGAAATATGCGTGACGGTGATCGCCATGGCGGCCCCGCCATCGGCGGCCAGTTGCGAGCCGCCATTGAAGCCAAACCAGCCCACCCACAACATGCCCGCGCCCATGAACACAAGGCCCGGTGCGTGCGGCGGCGTGGTGCGGTGTTTGCGCGGTCCCAGCACATAAGCGATGATCAGAGCGGCGATGCCTGCGGTTTCATGCACGGTGATGCCACCGGCGAAATCCTTGGTGCCAATGTCACCGAAAATGCCGCCATCCGACATCATGCCGCCGCCCCAGATCCAATGCACCACCGGGGCGTAAACCAACAGCATCCAAAGACCCGAGAAGGTCAGGACAAAACCAAACCCCACCCGTTCCACATAGGCACCGACGATCAGCGCCGGGGTGATCACCGCAAAGGTCATCTGGAAGGCAAAGAACAATACCTCGGGCAGGGTGCCCGACAGGCTGTCGATGCTGACTCCGTTCAAAAAGAGCTTGCCCAAGCCGCCCCAGACGCCGTGATCTGACCCGCCAAAAGCAATGGAATAGCCCGCGATGAACCACAACACGCTCATCAAACAGGCGATGGCATAGACATGCATGAAGACCGACAGCACGTTGCGCGCCCGCACAAGGCCGCCGTAAAACAGCGCAAGCCCCGGCAGTGACATGAACAGCACCAGGGCCGTTGCGGTTAAAATCCAGGCTGTATCGGCGGCATTCATTGCAGTCCCCTTCGATCCGATTTCGCAATTGCCTATCGAAATGGCGGAAATCTGCGTGGATGAGGAGAAAAGCCGCGATCAGGGCGCGTCTGAAGGGGGGATTTTCGCGCGTCGCCTAAAATATGGGCGCGTTGCTCTGCTGGGTGGCGTAAACGGCGGCGATTTACGGACGGGGTCGGGCGCGCCCCGCAGCGTCCAGCAGCAGAGACAGGGCGTGTTGCGCGGCCCCTTGGCGCACCGCATCGCGCCCCGGCGCGCCGAATTCGATCGTCTCACTATGTGTGTCATCCGTGGTGGCGATGCCAAAACACACCCGCCCTTCGGGCTTGTGCTCTGACCCGCCGGGGCCAGCGATGCCGGTGATCGACACGGCGATATCGGCCTGCGCGTTTTGAAGAGCCCCCGCCGCCATCTCTCGCGCCACCTCCTCACTGACCGCCCCAAAGGCGTGCAGGGTTTCAGGGCTGACCCCCAGCATCTCGGTCTTGGCGGCGTTTGAATAGGTGATGAACCCGCGATCATAGACATCCGAACTGCCCGGGACCGCAGTGATCCAGGCCCCCACCATGCCCCCGGTACAGCTTTCGGCGGTGGCAATTTTCAGCCCCTTGGCGCGGCACAGATCAAGCAGGTCGGCAACGCGCATGTCTTATCCCATCAAAACGGCGTGCGAGAGATAAGCCGCCGCAATGACCGTGATCGCGGCGGCAACCCCGGCATATACGTCATCCAGCATCACACCGGTGGCGTCGCCCCGCCGGTCGGCCGTGCCAATTGGACCCAGCTTGGTGATGTCGAAAAACCGGAAGGCCAGAAAGGCGACGATCCAACCCGGGTAAAGCTGCAGGATATCCGCGCCCATGATGCGCGCGCCGAAAGACACGGGGAACAGGGCGATCCACATGCCCACCACCTCGTCGATCACCACTTCGGACGGGTCGTGGTTGTCAGATCCTGCCGTATAGGCCGACGTCGCCTTCAGGCCGATCAGATAGGCCGCAATGGTCGCCGCGGTCAGCGCAACGGGCCCGCCGATAACATGCAGCAGCCAGGCCACGGGCAGGGCGGCCAGCGTGCCCCAGGTGCCGGAGGCGGGTTTCAGAAGACCTGAATAAAAGAAGGTCGCGATCAGCTTGGCGGTGGACTGTTGCATTGCTTACCCCTTGATCAACGTCGCGACAGCCATCGCGGCGATGCCTTCTTCGCGACCGGTAAAGCCCAGCCGTTCCGACGTGGTGGCCTTGACCGAGACCTGACCGATCTCCAGCCCCATGATCCCCGCCAGTGATGTGCGCATCGCCACCGCGTGCGGGCCGATCTTGGGCCGTTCACAGATCAGCGTCACGTCGACATTTGAAATGCGATAGCCGCGATCCGTGGCGCGGCTGACCGCGTGGCGCAGGAAGATGTGGCTTTCAGCACCTTTCCATTGCGCGTCCGACGGTGGGAAATGCTGACCGATATCGCCATCCGCCAAAGCGCCGTAAATCGCATCGGTCAGCGCGTGCATGCCGACGTCCGCATCGCTGTGGCCCTTTAAGGTCTTGTTATGCGGCACCTTCACCCCGCACAACACCACATGATCGCCCGCGTCAAACGCGTGCACGTCATAGCCCTGGCCCACCCGAATATCCATGTCTCAGCCCTTCATCAGCTCTTCAGCCCGGGCAAAATCCTCGGGCGTGGTGATTTTCATATTCCGCTCCTCGCCCGGGACGATGGCCACGTCAAGCCCTGCGGCGCGCGCAACCTCGACATCATCTGCGGCCCCGCCGGGATGGGTGCGATGGGCGGCGAGGATCCTGGCGAAGTGGAACCCTTGCGGGGTCTGGGCGCGGTAAAGCCCCTCGCGGCTTTCCGTGCCGGTGACCCGCCCCCCCGCGCCGCGCCACAGGGCGTCGGTCACCGGTATGGCCGGGGCGGCCCCCGGATGGGTGTCGAGCGCGTCTATCACCGCATCAATCACCCTGTCCGACACCAAGGGCCGCGCCACATCATGGATGAGCACCAAGTCCGGCGCATCCGGTTCCAGAGCCTCAAGCCCGGCCTGCACCGATCCATCACGGCTGGCGCGTCCATGTACCAGGGTGACACCCTCGATGTCTGCGGCAATCGCGTGATCATCCGGGTGCACGACCAGACAAATCTGGCCCATGCGGGGATGGTCGCGAAACCGTGCTACCGTGGCATCCGCGACACGGGCCTCGCCCAGCGCGCGCCATTGTTTTGGCACCCCGCCACCCGCGCGCGTTCCACGCCCGGCGGCCACTATGAGGGCGGCAATCTTTTGGGTCTTCATGTTCATGCCCCATGTTTAGGCTTTGCTGCGAAAGAGAACAATGGGCGCGATTGCCCCATGGAAACTGCCTAAAAAATGTGCAAAATGAAAATCCAGCGGCGCGGGATTGGGCAAATTCTTGTTTGTTTGCAATCCCGCGCGCAGGGTTTTCACGACTGCACAAGGAATAGGCATGGCTCTTTCGATCGGAAATGTCGCGCTGGACGCGCCTGTGGTTCTGGCCCCGATGGCCGGGATCACCGATCTGCCGTTTCGTCACCTGGTCGGGTCGTTTGGGGCCGGGTTGGTGGTGTCGGAAATGGTGGCGAGCCAGGAAATGGTGCAGGCCAAACCGGGCGTGCGCGAACGGGCGGAGCTGGGCTTTGGGCTGGCGAACACCGCCGTGCAGCTGGCCGCGCGTGACGTCTATTGGGCCGGAGAAGCTGCACGGATGGTGGAAGCCAATGGCGCAAAAATGATCGACATCAATATGGGCTGCCCCGCGCGCAAAGTGGTGGGCGGCATGTCCGGGTCTGCGCTGATGCGCGATCTGGATCATGCCCTGAAGCTGATCGAGGCGATTGTCGGCGCGGTTTCTGTTCCGGTGACGCTGAAAACCCGGCTGGGGTGGGATGATCACAGTCTGAACGCGCCGGAGCTCGCGCGGCGGGCGGAAGGGGCAGGGATCCAGCTGATCACCATCCACGGGCGCACGCGGTGTCAGTTTTATAAGGGCCGGGCTGATTGGGCCGCCATTCGCCCGGTGAAAGAGGCCGTGTCCATTCCGGTCATTGCCAACGGGGATATCGTTGACACCGCCACGGCCCGTCAGGCGCTGGCGCAATCGGGGGCCGATGGCGTGATGATTGGCCGGGGGGCTGGCGGGCGACCCTGGGTTTTGCAACAAGTGGCGCATGATCTATACGGTGCGCCGGCCCCGACCATTCCCACCGGTGCCGCGCTGGTCGATATGGTGCAAGACCATTACCGCGCCAGTCTGGAGTTCTATGGCCCCGAGCTGGGTGGGCGGGTCATTCGCAAACACCTTGGCTGGTATATGGACAATGCCCGCACACCACCGGACATTCGCAAAACCATCCTGTCCTCCCGCGATCCCGCGCAGGTCCTAGACCTGATCCCGGCCGCATTGCTTGAGGAGGCGGCGGCATGAGTGATGCGCTGTGGTCCGCCCTTCCGATCCCGGCGCTTGCCCTGTCCGCGGACGGGGGGATTGAACAGGTCAATGGCGCGGGCGAAGCCTTTTTGAACCAATCAGAAAAGGGCATGTTGGGAAAACCCTGTCAGGATGTCCTGGTTCTGGGGCTGGATCTGCAGGAGGCTATGGCGCGGGTGCAGGCCGCTCAGGGGCCCCTTTTTGTGGATAAGGTCAAAATCTCGCCCCTGAACGCGGCCCCGCGCGAAGTCACGCTGCAACTGACCCCGATGGGGGATGGTCTGCTGTTGCTTTTGCAACCGCAGCAGGGGGAGCATCTGGGACAGGTGCAAGGCAGCAAGGCCGCGCGGCAGGCGATTGGCATGGCGGAAATGCTGGCCCATGAAATCAAAAACCCGCTGGCCGGGATCACGGGTTCCGCGCAGCTTTTGTCGATGGGGCTGGGGCCGGAAGATCGCGAGCTGACCGATCTGATTGTTGCGGAAAGCCGCCGGATTGTGGCGCTTTTGGATCAGGTGGAGCAGTTCGGCGACCTGCGCCCACCCGCCTGTGACGCGGTGAACATTCACGATCTTCTGGAACGCGCCCGGGCCACGGCGCGGGTCGGATATGCGCAGGGCTGCGAGATTTCCGAGGATTACGATCCCTCGTTGCCCCTGACATATGTAGATGCTGATCAATTGATGCAGGTGTTTCTAAACCTTCTTAAGAACGCGTCAGAAGCCACGGGTAGTAAGGGAGAAATTAAAATTCGAACTTACTATGATGCAGGGCTGCACCGGCGCGGACCAGATGGCGAACGTTTGGCGTTGCCGCTTCAGGTCGAGATCATCGACAATGGGCCGGGCCTGCCGCCTGACATTGCTGATCATATCTTTGATCCCTTTGTCTCAGGGCGCGAAAACGGCACCGGCCTTGGGCTGGCGCTGGTGTCCAAGATCCTGACCGACCACGGTGGGCTGATCGCTGTCACCTCACATCCCGGCAAGACCGTGTTTCGCGTGTCCCTGCCGATCGCGCCGCCTGTTGCGCCAACCAAAACCTAAGGAGTGGGTCCATGGATGGAACCGTATTGATCGCAGATGACGACCGCACGATCCGTACCGTGCTGACACAGGCGCTGACCCGCGCCGGGTGTCGGGTGCATGCGACCGGATCAATGGTCACCCTGATGCGCTGGGTTGAAGAAGGGCGTGGCGATGTGGTGATTTCCGATGTGATCATGCCCGATGGGAACGGCTTGGAAAACCTGCCAAAGATCGCCCAGATGCGGCCCGACCTGCCGGTGATCGTAATCTCGGCGCAAAATACGATCATGACCGCCATTCAGGCCGCCGAGGCCGAGGCGTTTGATTACCTGCCAAAACCGTTTGACCTGCCGGACCTGATGAAACGCGTGGGGCAGGCGTTGGAGCGCAAGCGTTTACGTCCCTCTCATGCCGCAACGCATGACGGCGGGGCGCAGAGCTCGGATCTGCCGTTGGTGGGCCGCAGTCCGGCGATGCAGGAACTGTATCGCCTTGTGGCCCGTGTTCTGAACGTGGATCTACCGGTTCTGATCACCGGGGAAAGCGGTACGGGGAAATCCCTGATTGCCCACGCAATTCATGATTTTTCAACGCGGCGGGATGCGCCCTTTGTGGTGGCAACACCTGATGATCTGGGCCCGGCGGATGCGCTGTCTGATCTTTTGCGCCGGGCCGGGCAGGGCACCATCCTGTTTGACGGGGTTGGCGATCTGGATGCGGACGCCCAGGCGCGGCTGTCACGCTTTGTGGACGGGCTTGGCGCCTCTGGGCCACGGGTGATCGCCATTTCGCAGGGGGATCTGTCTGCTGCCATCCGCGCCGGGGATTTCCGAGAAGACCTGTATTATCGTCTGGCCGGTGTGGTGATTGCCGTCCCGGCGTTGCGTGAACGGCTTGAGGACATTCCGGCGCTGGCCGAGCATTTCATCGCGCGCACGGCAGGGGATGGGCTGGCCAAACGCAGTTTGAATGACGAGGCGATTGGCATTCTGCGCGCCCATCCCTGGCCGGGCAACCTGCGCCAGCTGGAAAACCTGATGACCCGCCTTTTGGTCACCGGCAGCGAAGAAGACATCACCACGGGTGAAATTGAAACGGCCCTGTCGAGCGATTTTGGCGGACAAGCCCCAAGCGGCGCGCCGGATGAGCGGCTTTCCGCTTCGGTTGCGCGGCATTTGCAGCATTACTTCGATCTGCACGGGGGCACATTGCCGCCGCCGGGGCTTTACCAGCGGATTTTGCGCGAAATCGAACTGCCCCTGCTGGAAATCGCCCTGGATGCGACGGGTGGCAATCAGGCGAAATGCGCTGATTTGCTGGGGATCAACCGCAATACTTTGCGTAAAAAGATCACCGACCTCGGAATCGAGGTGACACGCCGCCGCAAGTTGATGTAAAAGGGCAACAAGCGTTGCAATTCGGCACTGGTCCGCTGCGGGTCAATCAAGCCAAACAGGTTGTGATGCGAATTGGCCGGATCAACCGGTGAACGAGGCGGGACCGTCGGCCCATGTCCAGTGAAAACACGGGCAATATAGGGCAATGGTGGTCCGGTGAGTGTTGGGGGGCAAGACGTTGGCAGAGCGCAGGATGCGCAAAACCAGCCTTGAGCGGTACATCGCGCTGCGAAACTGGCGCAGGCTTCGCACGGCATCAGCCCTGGGGTTGATTCTGCTTGGTCCCGTTCTGGCGGTCGCGACCTTTCTGATCATGGGGTTCTTCGCCCAGGGCAGCGACAGCATTGCGCTGCGCCTGATCCTGCTGGCCGATATCGTGTATGTGATTGTGGTCGCTGGCATGGTGATTGCCGGGATCACGCGGATGATTGCAGCGCGCCGGCATGAAAGTGCCGGATCGCGTTTGCACCTGCGCCTGACGGGTGTTTTTGCCTTCATTGCCCTGAGCCCCACGGTGCTTGTGGCGATTTTTGCCATGCTGACGGTAAATCTGGGGCTTGAGGGCTGGTTCTCCGAACGGGTGCGTCTTGTGGTGGGCAATTCCCGCGCCGCGGCTGAAGCCTATAAAGGGGAAAGCCGGGATGGGTTGTTGCAGGACGCCACGGCCATTTCCGCTTTCCTGACCCTGGAGCGCCAGCGCCAGTTCCTGCTGACGGAAGGCGAATTGGGGCAGCTGTTGATCGACGCGCAAGGGCGTATCCAGCGGGGCCTGAAAGAGGCGTTTATCCTCAATTCCGATGGCGATATCCGGGTGCGTGGGAACCGGTCCTACCTGTTCAACTTCGACCCTCCCGGCGCGGAGGACATCGAGCGGGCCCTGGCCGGTGAGGCTGTGGTCATCGAGGATTGGGCGCAAAACGAATTCCGCGTCTTGTTAAACCTGACTGATTTTTCGGATCACCTTCTTTACCTGACTCGCGAAGTGAATGGCGACATCCTGGATCTGGTGGATGAAACGCAAGAAGCGGCGCGGCTTTACACCCAGCTGGAAAGCCAGCGGGGCCAGCGCCTGTTCCAATTTGGCCTGATTTATCTGGGCTTTGCGATGATCCTGATTCTGGCGGCGGTCTGGATGGGCATGTGGTTTGCCGAACGTCTGGCGCGTCCGGTGGGGCGCCTGGCGGGGGCGGCCAAACGTGTGGGGGCAGGGGATCTGGATGTTCAGGTGCTCGAAGAGCGGGGTGATGACGAGATTGCCATGCTGGGGCGCTATTTCAACCAGATGACCCGGCAGCTGAAAGGCCAGCGCCAACGCCTTGTGGACAACACACAACAGATCGATGCGCGCCGCCGCTTGTTCGACAGCGTGCTCAGCTCGATCACCGGGGGGGTGATTGGCCTGAACGCAGAGGGGCGCGTGACCTTCCTGAACCGCGCTGCGGAACGCCTGCTGGAAGTGCAGGATGAAACCGGGCAGGAGCACGAACTGGCCCTGGTGGTGCCGGAATTTCAGCCGCTGCTGGACGAGCTGCGGCAAAGCCATCGTGACAGCGTTCAGCAAGAGGTGCGCCTTGCCCGCGGCGGGACGCAGGAAAGCCTGCTGGTGCGTATTGCGATGCGTCACAACGAAGACGGCGCGCTGGAAGGCTATGTGATCGCCTTTGACGATGTGACGGATCTTGTCTCTGCGCAACGCATGGCGGCCTGGGGCGATGTGGCGCGGCGCATTGCCCATGAAATCAAGAACCCCCTGACGCCGATCCAATTGTCGGCCGAACGGATCAAGCGAAAGTTCTCGCGCGTTGAGGGCGTCGATGTCGAGGCGCTGGAGCAATATACCGAGGTGATCGTGCGCCAGACCAATGACCTGCGCCGGATCGTCGACGAGTTCTCGAAATTTGCGCGCATGCCGGAGCCGGAACGGCGGCGCACCGACATTGTTGCGCTGGCCCGTGATGCGGTGCTGTTGCAGCAGGCTGGTCAGGAAGGTGTATCGATCCAGGCGCAATTGCCAGATCAGGTGGTCGAGCTGGACGTTGATCCGACCATGATCGGGCAGGCGCTGACAAACCTGATTAAAAACGCGGGCGAAGCCATTGAAACATTGCAGGAAAAGGGTGGTCACGATGATCATTCGCCGCAAGTTAAAGTGGTGATGAGCCTGATGGAAACCGGGGTGCAGATCACCATTGCCGACAATGGGATTGGCCTGCCGGAAGATCGGGCGCGGCTGTTTGAACCCTATGTCACCACCCGTGACAAGGGCACCGGTTTGGGTCTTCCGATCGTGAAAAAGATCATCGAAGAACATGGGGGGACGCTGACATTGGAGGATGCCCCCCCGTTTGAAGACGGCGCGCATTGCGGTGCTATGGCAATTATTTGGCTTCCGGCGGACCTGCCGCCGGCGGCCGCAAAGACATAAGGAAAAGGTTGAGATGGGCGAGACACGCGGTGACATTCTGATTGTCGATGATGAACGGGATATCCGGGAATTGATCTCGGATATCTTGGAAGATGAAGGGTTTACCACCCGGCTGGCCGGCACGTCGGACGAGGCGGTGGCGCAGGTGAAGACCGAGACACCGGCGTTGATGATCCTCGACATCTGGCTGAAGGATTCAGCGATGGATGGGATCGACATCCTGAAGATGGTCAAACGCGAACATCCCGAAGTGCCTGTGGTGATCATTTCCGGCCACGGCAATATTGAAATTGCCGTCGCGGCCATCAAGCAGGGCGCGTATGATTTCATCGAGAAACCTTTTAATATCGACCAGTTGATGGTGGTGGTGACCCGCGCCATGGAAACCAGCCGCCTGCGTCGGGAAAACAATGCGCTCAAGCGCCGGGATGGCGCGCCGCGCGACATGATTGGATCAAGTTCTGCGTTCAAGCTGTTGAAAAGTAACCTGGATAAAGTCACCAAATCGAACGGTCGCGTGTTGCTGTCTGGTCCGGCGGGGTCAGGCAAAGAACTGGCCGCACGTTATATTCACGCCAATTCCGATCGGGCCTCGGCGCCATTCGTTGTGGTCAATTCCGCCTCGATCGAAGCGGACCGGATGGAAGAGGTTTTGTTTGGTCGTGAAACCACCGAAAAAGGGGTGGAGCAAGGCCTTTTGGAAGATGCCAACGGGGGGGTGATCTACTTTGACGAAGTATCCGACATGCCGCTTGGCACCCAATCGAAAATCCTTCGTGTGCTGGTGGATCAGCGGTTCCAGCGTGTGGGTGGAAACGAGAAGGTCAGCGTAGATATTCGGGTAATATCCAGTTCAAACAGGGATTTGCAGCAGGAAATTGAAGCGGGTAACTTTCGCGAGGAGTTGTTTCACCGCCTGAATGTCGTGCCAATTTCGGTGCCGGCGCTGGCGGATCGTCGCGAAGACATTCCCGAACTTGCCGCCCATTTCCTGGAGATGTTCAATCGCGAACAGGGCCTGACCCTGCGTGATCTCAGCGAAGAGGCGCAGGCAATGTTGCAGGCGCAAAACTGGCCGGGCAACGTGCGCCAGCTCAAGAACATGATGGAACGGGTGCTGATCCTGGGCGATGGCACCGGCGCGATCCAGGCGTCCGAGCTTCCGGGGGCGGATACGGGGGCCGAGGATGGGGCAGGTGATCAGATGCTGGCCCTGCCCACCGCGCTGGCCACATTGCCGCTGCGCGAGGCGCGCGAGGCGTTTGAGCGGGAATATCTTCTGACGCAGATCAACCGCTTTGGCGGCAATATTTCACGGACCGCTAACTTTGTCGGCATGGAGCGCAGCGCATTGCATCGCAAGCTGAAATCGCTTGGCGTGGTGACCGGCAACAAGGCTGGTGCCCGGGTCGCTTATGTGGCGCAGGAAGAGGCCAGCGAAGAGGCATAGATCAGGCGCCGCCACAAAGCGGCGGTCCGGTGGTGCTTGACCTCTACCCATTTGAATGGCAGGTCTTTTACACCTGCAGACCGGTAAGATGTCCGGCGCTGGGGGCGCCCGAATGCGAGCACCGGAAACGAGCATAGGAAACGATCGGCCATGAAAGTGATCATTTGCGGGGCAGGCCAGGTGGGCTGGCAAATCGCGCGACATCTTTCCTCGGAAAAGAATGATGTAACGGTGGTGGACAACAATCCAGTATTGGTGAACCGCGCCACGGAAACACTTGATGTTCAAGGGATTTCCGGGTTTGCGTCCTATCCGGATGTATTGGAGCGCGCCGGCGCACGAGATGCGGATATGATCATTGCCGCCACCTATTCGGATGAGGTGAACATGGTCACCTGCCAGGTGGCCCATTCGGTTTTCGCCGTGCCGCGCAAAATCGCCCGACTGCGCAGCCAGTCCTATCTGGATGCGATCTATGCGGATCTTTACCGCCGGGATCACCTGCCGATCGACGTGGTGATCAGCCCGGAACGTGAAGTGGCCGAAGCGGTTCTGAAACGGCTGGCTGCACCTTCTGCGTTCGATATCGAAAGCTTCTTTGACGGCCGGGTGCAGCTGTTGGGCGTGCAGCTTGACGAGGAATGCCCGGTCCTGAACACGCCTTTGCGTCAGCTGACGGATCTGTTTTCTACCCTGTCGGTCATCGTGGTCGGGGTGCGCCGCGACGGATCTTTGTTTGCCCCGGAACCGGGGGATCAGCTGTTTGCGGGCGATCAATGTTACGTGTTCACCAAGACCGAAGACATGGACCGCACGCTGGAAGTGTTTGGTAAATCTACCAAACGTCAAAACCGCGTGGTGATCCTGGGCGGTGGCAATGTGGGGCTGGCCGTGGCGCAGGCGCTGGAGGCCCGCACCGATCGGATCCGCGCCAAAGTGGTGGAGCTGAACCGGGCGGTTGCTGAAAAAGCCGCCGATGCGCTGGAGCGCACGGTGGTTTTGAACGGCGACGGAATGAATATCGAGCTCATGAAAGAGGCGGGTGTGCCCAAGGCCGATGCCATCCTCGCCGTGACCGATGATGACAAGGTCAACCTTCTGACCTCGGTGCGCGCGAAATCTGTTGGATGCCAGATGTCGATCTGCCTGATCAATGACCCTTCGCTGGCGGGGCTGATGGACCCCTTGGACATCGACGCCTATATCAACCCGCGCACCCAAACCGTGAGCTCGATCCTGCGTCATATCCGTCATGGCAAGGTGCGCGAGGTCTATTCGCTGGGGGATGCCGAAGCCGAAGTGATCGAGGCGCAGGTTCTGGCCACGTCCCCCGTGGCGGGCAAGGCCATTCGCGACATTGATTTTCCGGAAGGGGTGCTGGTCGGTGCCATCATGAAGGGCGATGAGGTGCTCAAGCCCACGGGCAAGCTGCGCATCGACGAAGGCGACGTGGTTACGCTGTTTGCCATGGCCGAAGACGTGCCCGAGGTCGAACGGCTGTTGCAGGTGCAGATCGACTATTTCTGATGGCGGGCCCCAGCACAAATCCCTTGGTTTCGCAGATCCTGAAACTGCCGTTGCTGGTGATCCTGATGGGGATCGGCGTGGTCGCCATGATGGTGCCCGCAGTCTATGGGTGGTTTGCGGCAGAGTTCTTTGAATCTCGCGTCTTTTTCTACGGTGCCATCCTGTTTGGCTTTCTGACCACGTTCCTGGCCCTGGCGATGGCAGATATGCCCCGTTCCAGCCGCCCGCGCCGCCACCTGATGGCGCTTTTGGGATTGTTTGTCTTGTTGCCCCTGATGCTGGCCGTGCCCTTTCATCAGGCGGTAAAAACAACCAGTTTTCTCAATGCGTATGTGGAAATGGTGTCGGCGCTCACCACTACCGGGGCCTCGCTTTTTGATGATCCGGGACGGTTGGCGAACACCTTGCATCTGTGGCGCGCCCTGGTGGGCTGGCTGGGGGGATTGTTCATCTGGGTCGGTGCCATTGCCATTCTTGCGCCCATGGCGCTTGGTGGGTTTGAAGTGCGGGCGCGTTTTGGCGCGCGGGTGGATGTGGGCCGCTTTGGGGCGGGGCTGACGCAAATCACCAAAGTGGCTGACCTGTCGGATCGGATCCGCGCCTATGGGATCAAGCTGTTCCCGGTCTATGCCGGGCTGACAGCGGTGTTGTGGATCGGGCTGATCCTGACCGGGGAAAACGCCTTTGTCGCCCTGTGCCACGCCATGTCGACGCTGGCCACCAGTGGCATCTCTCCGGTTGGCGGGCCGTCGGGGGCCGAGGCGGGCATCGGCGGCGAAGTGATGATCGCCGTGTTCTTTGTCTTCGCCATTTCCCGGCTGACCTTCGCGACCGATATGCAGGCTGATGATCTGCGGGGGCTGGTGTCGGATGCTGAAATCCGCATGGCATTGGCGGTGATCCTGGTGGTCCCGTGCTTTTTGTTCCTGCGCCATTGGCTGGGGGCATTTGAGGTGGATGAGGAACTCAATATATGGGTGGGTCTCTCATCGCTGTGGGGGGCCGTGTTTACGACCCTGTCTTTCCTGACCACCACCGGTTTCGAAAGCGCCCATTGGGATACCAGTCGGGATTGGTCGGGCCTGCAAACGCCGGGTCTGGTCCTGATGGGGCTGGTGCTGATCGGGGGGGGCGTGGCGACCACTGCGGGGGGGGCCAAACTGATGCGGGTGTATGCGCTTTATCTGCATGGGATGCGTGAACTGGAAAAGCTGGTTCATCCCTCGTCGATCGGCGGCAGCGGCACCGATGCGCGGCACATGCGCGGGCGCGGCGCCTATATGGCGTGGGTGTTTTTTATGCTGATGGCCATGTCGCTTGCCCTGATCACCTTGGCGCTGGCCCTGACGGGACAAAGCTTTGAAAACGCCATGATCCTTACCATCGCGGCGCTGACCACCACCGGCCCCTTGGCCCAGGTCGCGGCGGTGGAGCCGATTTCTTATGGGGATCTGTCTGACCCTGCCAAGCTGATCATGGTTGCGGCGATGGTCCTGGGGCGGCTGGAAACCCTTGCCATTATCGCGCTTTTCAACCCGGACAGTTGGCGCAAATGACGCCTGATCTGTGATTTTGTCGCCATACCCGCATTTTGCAGCGCGTTTGGGGGTGGAATCTGGCAAATTCACGGGCCATATTATACCCATAGGACTTTCCTGCCGGTGATCGGCAGCACGAGATAAAAAGGAAAAAAAACGATGGCTGCGGACAAGCAAAACCTGCAAGATGCCTTTCTGAACCATGTGCGCAAATCGAAAGTGCCCGTGACGATCTTTTTGATCAACGGGGTGAAGCTTCAGGGCGTGATTTCCTGGTTCGACAATTTCTGTGTGCTCCTGCGCCGTGACGGTCAATCGCAACTCGTTTACAAACATGCGATTTCGACAATCATGCCGGGCGCACCGATCAACCTGTATGATGGCGAAGAAAGCTGACTGATCTCGTCGAACAGGAGGAACACCCGACCAAGGCCTGGGTCCTCCATCCCGAACTGACTTCCGATCGCGAGCGCCGCGCCCCTGGCCCTGCGCTTGACGAAGCCGTGGCGTTGGCCGCCGCCCTTCCGCATCTGGTGGTTGAGGGATCAGAGGTGGTGCGCATCGCCCGCCCGCATCCCGGGCAGCTTTTTGGCTCTGGCAAGATCGAAGAGCTGAAAAGCCGTATCCAGGCCGCCGATGTGGATCTGGTGCTGATCGACGGGCCGGTCAGCCCGGTGCAGCAGCGCAATCTGGAAAAGCTGTGGAAGGTCAAGATCCTCGATCGCACCGGGCTGATCCTGGAAATCTTCTCGGACCGTGCCCGTACCCGCGAAGGCGTGCTGCAGGTCGAAATGGCCGCGCTGTCTTATCAACGTACCCGTCTGGTGCGCGCCTGGACCCACCTGGAACGGCAACGTGGCGGGCTTGGCTTTGTGGGCGGCCCCGGCGAAACCCAGATCGAGGCCGACCGACGCGCGATTGACGACCAGTTGAACCGCTTGCGCCGACAGTTGGACAAAGTGGTGAAAACCCGCGAATTGCACCGCGCCGCCCGCGCCAAGGTGCCGTTTCCGATTGTTGCATTGGTGGGCTATACCAACGCCGGGAAATCCACGCTTTTCAACCGCTTGACCGGGGCAAAGGTTCTGGCAAAAGACATGCTTTTTGCCACGTTGGATCCGACCATGCGCAATATCGAATTGCCGGGCTCGGGCCGCAAGATCATCTTGTCCGACACGGTAGGGTTCATCTCGGATCTGCCCACGCAACTGGTCGCTGCTTTCCGCGCGACGCTGGAAGAGGTGCTGGCCGCCGACCTTGTTTTGCATGTCCGTGACATCTCGTCTGAAAACTCGGATGAACAGGCAGCGGATGTGGAAAAGATCATGGAAGAGCTGGGCGTGAACGAGGACACGCCGATGCTTGAAGTCTGGAACAAACTGGACCTTCTGGATCCAGACGACGCTGACGCGCGCTGCCGCGAAGCCTCTCGCAATGACGAAATCTTCACACTCTCCGCCCTGACCGGCGAGGGGTTTGGCGATTTGCTCGACGCGGTGGAAGCGAAACTGGATGCGCCGCGTGAAACCATCGAATTGCGGCTTGGTTTTGCCGAGGGAAAACAGCGCGCGTGGTTGTTTGCGCAGGGCGTGGTGGATGCCGAAGATCAGGACGAGAACGGTTGGAACCTCACCGTCACCTGGACCGAACGGCAAAAGGCCGACTACGCGGCTTTGTAAAATTGCCCCGGATCCCGTCAAAACAGGGGACCGGGGGCTTTCCTATTTTCTGGTCAGAAATATCCCGGGGTGAGCCGCGCAGGCGGCGAGGGGCAGCGCCCCTTTTGCCTAAAGCGTTTCGAGATTGACTTGAATAGCAATCTGATTTCGAAACACCCGCAACATCAGTGGGTTGTGAGCGTTCCGCTTCATTCTCGTGTCTCACCAAACGTCGAAACGCTTTCGCGTCAATTCCCCTTTGGTATCAGTCGGGTGACACCCACAGACGCCGCGCGCGCCAGATCGGGGTCCAGCGACATGGGCGTGTATTCGCCCCTGCGCCAAAGCTCGCCCAGATCGTCATAATGGCGTGACAACGGATGCCCGGATTGCCCGGTTGAGGACACGAAAAGCGAACTGTCCGGGTCCGCCATATCATAAACCCCGCGGTAGCTGGCCCCGTGCACGTTCAAAAATGGGTCTGGCCCGTCCCCGGCGGTTTTGCCCCGCATGAGTGTATTGTCCCCACCCGAGGTCGATTGACGGATGTTCACAAAAAGTTTGAGGAACGGAAACTTGCCCAGCACAGGGTGATCTTGCGTGGCGATATGGTGATCCCCCCAGCGCAGGCTTTCCTGTTCGCCCCGCGCGTTTTCATCCAGCCATAACAGCGCATCGTCCAGCGCGGCACGGGCAATCTCCGTGCAGGTTTCAACCGGCGCTGACTGGATCACGTCACACCAGATGCCAGCCCCCCGGATGTCGCGAAACACCCGCTCGATGAACAAGGGCTCCACATGCGGAAATTCCGAGGCAAGGGGGCCAAGTTCGTCGCGGATCAGGCGGGTTTGCAGGGCACGCATCCAGGCCGAGTAAATCAGCGGTTCGGGCATATGCTCGTTCATTTCGCCATTCCAATTCGCCAGCAGGGTTAGCGCACGCTGGCGTTTTCGCTCTTGCGTGCCCTCGGGGGCGGCTTCGCCGGTGAACCATAAATCCGCGCCCACCAGGGGCAAAAGTGTGCGGGCGGTGATTGAGACGGTGTCAAGCTGTGCTTCGATGAAACTGTCGCGCGTATGCACGGCGCGGGCCTGCATCAGGCGGGTCCAGCGCTGGACGCGTTGGCTATCGCCCCAGTCATAGCTCATGTGCAATGGGAAGGGGCGGCTGACCACCTTGTTGTTGGTGTTGCCCACGATCCCGCCTTTTGGCTGCACAAACTCCGGATTGGCGGTGTAGGTTTCCAGCCCGTCCCAGCGGTTTGCAGCGATCGCCCCGAGGCTGGGCATTCGCCCCTTGGTCTGATGGGCGCGGTTGCGTTTCGGCATGGCCCCGATCACCTTCATGGCGATCTGTTCGCGGTCCACCATGGTCAGGTTCATGCTTGGGGCAACAAAATCCGCCCCTGCGGCAATCCCTTCGGTCACGCTGGCGGCGCGCATCAGTCGAATGCCCGCACTCATGGATCGGTCTCGTTCCGTCAATAAGGTCCAGCCCAGCGACACCACATGGCCCGCGGGGGTGATCGCGCCCAGATCAAACATGTCAGCGGGCAGGATCGGACCGTTTGGTGAATATTGCAATTGCAGCGTGACCGGGCTCTGATCTTTGACCTTCACGATGGTCGAGCGCGTGGCAATGGGCGCCCAGCCGTCCGGGGTCCGGATCTGTTGCGGATTATCGGGGTTCAACTCTTCGATGAACAGGTCCTGATCATCCAGATAGGATGAGGTGATCCCCCAGGCAAACCCTTCGGAGCGCCCCACCAGCATAAGGGGCATCCCCGGAATGGTGCCGCCAATCACCCCGCCGGTCGACAGCTCTAGCCGGGCAAGATACCAGAGCGTCGGCGCCGTCAGTTTCAGATGTGGGTCATTGGCCAGAAGTGACGCCCCGGCGGCAGAGCGATCCGGGGCGGCGGCCCAGGCATTTGATGCGCCTGACAGGCCACGCCGGGGCGCGGGCCAGAAATCGGGACGGGCGGTTCGCGGGTGGTTATGGGCAAAATCCGAACGGTCACGCCCCAGAAGGCTGGCGTAATCGGGCAGGGCGGCGACACCGCTTCCGGGCATGTCGGGCAGGATGTCCGCAACGCGTTCTTCCGGCAATGTCAGGGAGATGCGTGCGCGCAGCACTTCGTTTTCCAACTGACCGGATTGTTGCACCCCCATCAGTTTGAGAATGGCCAGACTGTCGGCGGGTTGCCACGGGGAAATATCATTTGAAAACAGAAAGAATTCTGGCGCGCCACGGCCCAGGGCCTCGGAGTTTACCCGCGACAGATAGGCATTCACACCCGATGCATACGCGTCGAGGGCGGCGCGTGTGTCGCGATCTTGTTCTTCCAACGCGCCCTGAGCATAGGTGTAAAGTCCCAGGCGGCGCATCAGCTCATCGACTTTCAGGGTGCGTGCACCAAAGGCTTCGGACAGACGGCCCTGTGCGGTGCGGCGCAAAATCATCATTTGCCACAGACGGTCCTGCGCATGGGCATAGCCCAGACCGAAGAAGACATCGCTGTCATTTTGGCCAAATATATGGGGGATATTGGCGTTGTTGCGGACAATTTCCAGCGGTGCGGAAATGCCCCGGGTCTCGCGTGTTGCGTCGTAATCTGGCAGGGATTGGGCCGCAAGATAATAGACCATGGCGATGCCCAGCACTGCCACAACCAGCATGGCTGAAACCAGCCGGATCAACCACCGAAACACAAGCGCCATGATACCCTCTTGTTGACGTTCACCGCTAGGGCGGTAACTACTGTGCCTGACAAAGGAATACAACGAAAGGGAGTGGTTATGGCAAAATGCGCATTTTTGGGCTTGGGGGTCATGGGATACCCGATGGCGGGCCATCTGGTGGCGGCCGGCCATGAGGTGATTGTCTATAACCGCACCACGGCGAAAGCGCAGGATTGGGCCAAGGCGCATGGCGGCAAATGGGCCTCGAGCCCGCGCGAGGCCGCCTTGGGAGCGGATGTCGTGATGGCCTGTGTCGGCAACGACGACGATCTGCGCTCGGTTGTGCTGGGCGAAAATGGCGCCCTGGCCGGAATGTCCGAGGGCGCAATCTTTGTCGATCACACCACTGTTTCGGCAAAGGTCACACGAGAGCTTTATGCCGCGGCGTCCGACAAGGCGGTGTCTTTTGTGGATGCGCCGGTGTCCGGGGGGCAGGCGGGGGCCGAAAATGGCATTCTCTCGATCATGTGTGGCGGGGATGCGCCGGCCTATGCGGCGGCAGAGCCGATCATGCAGGCCTATGGGCGCACGGTGAAACGGCTGGGCGAAAGCGGTGCGGGGCAGCTGACCAAGATGGTCAACCAGATCTGTATTGCGGGCCTCGTGCAGGGCCTGTCCGAAGGGCTGCATTTTGCCGAGAAAGCCGGGCTGGATATTCGCGAGGTTGTGGATGTAATCCAGGGCGGTGCGGCGGGCAGCTGGCAGATGGTGAACCGGCATGACACCATGGCGGATGATCATTTTGACCACGGGTTTGCGGTGGATTGGATGCGCAAGGATCTGGGCATCTGTCTGGACACGGCCAATGAAAACGGCGCGAGCCTTCCGGTCACGGCCATTGTCGATCAGTTCTACAAAGAGGTGCAGAAGATGGGCGGTGGGCGCTGGGACACGTCCAGCCTGTTCAAGAGGTTAAGGAAGCTCGACTAACCCTTTGAAAATAGAAGAAAGGGAGGCGTGGTGCCTCCCTTTTTATATATGCGAAAAGATGTCCAGATCAGGGGATGATGCGGGTGTATTTCGCCCCTTCCAACGCGGCCCCTGCAATCAGACCGGCCTGGCCGAAGACCACGGCAACCACCGGGTCAGAGGCGGTGATCGTATCCGCTGTCAGGCGATCGCCCTCGGTCTGGAACGCGTATTTGATATCGGCCGAAGCCACCCATCCCGACGCGGTGCGGAATTCCTGAAGCGCCTGATTGGTCATGAAAAAGAGCACATGGGCGTATTGCTGTGCGCCAATCTGAAGGCCAACGCTCGCTTGGGTCTGCAGGTAATAATCCACCGTAACCCCATCGATGCGCAGCGCACCACGCCCATAAGCCCCGCCCACGACAAAGCCCGCTTCGGTGACCAGCGGCATGACAAGCATACCGGTTGATTTGGCCGCCAGCTGCTGAATGTCGGGATAGCGGTTGTAAAGATAGCGGATGGTCTGATCGACCCGCGCGTCAATGCGGGGGCCGTCCTGCGATCCCACGCCATTGGCGCAACCGGTCATGACCAGCCCCGCGCCGCCCAGCGTCACCATGAAACCGCGCCGGGAAAGATCGGATGTCTTGTTTGAACTGCTCATATCAAAGCCTCGTATCGCCTTGCCAACCGTCACCAGGATCCGCAACACGCCATTGTGGTTGCGCAGGATCGCCGGGGCTGGTGCCTGTTTGCTCTTTCAGTGGGACAGGTCTGCGCCTGCCTGTGGGCAAACTATAGCCTGCCCACGCGGAGCTGTCACGCAAAGAGCGCGCTAAGCCTGTGAAGAGTGGCGAAAAACTGCCTTGAGCAACGAGAGATCTTAAAGCGTTTCAGACAGGACTCGGGCCATGCGCGGGGCGTAATAGGTCAGGATCCCGTCACAGCCCGCCCGTTTGAACGCCATCAGGCTTTCGGCCATCACCTTGTCGCCATCGAGCCAGCCATTGGCGGCGGCGGCTTCTTGCATCGCATATTCGCCCGACACCTGATAGGCAAAGGTCGGCACGCCGAACTCGGTTTTCACCCGGCGGCAGATATCCAGATAGGGCAGGCCGGGTTTCACCATGATCATATCCGCCCCTTCCATCAGGTCGCGTTCCACAAGGCGCATGGCCTCGTCGGTATTGGCGGGATCCATCTGATAGGTTTTCTTGTCGCCCTTCAGCGCCCCCGACGCCCCAACCGCGTCCCGGAACGGGCCATAATAGGCAGAGGCATATTTCGCGGTATAGCTCATGATGGTCAGGTTGCGGTGCCCGGCCTCTTCGATCGCCACGCGAATGGCGCCGATGCGCCCGTCCATCATGTCGGACGGACCAAGGATATCGGCGCCTGCCTCAGCCTGGGCCAGGGCCATCTTGACCAGCGCTTCGACCGTTTCGTCATTCACGATCTCGCCGTCTTTGACGATCCCGTCATGGCCGTTGGCGTTGTAGGGGTCGAGTGCAACATCAGTCATCACCGCAATATCCGGCACCGCTTCCTTGATCGCGCGAATGGCGCGGTTCGACAGGTTGTAAGGGTTCCAGGCCTCTTCGCAGGCTTCGGTTTTCAACGCTGGATCGGTGTAGGGGAACAGGCACATTGCCGGAATGCCCAGATCAGCCGCCTCATGGGCCGCCTCGACCAGCTTGTCGATGGATTTGCGGCGCACACCGGGCATCGACGGGATATCCTGTTCAACATTCTCCCCGTCCACTACGAAGACCGGCCAGATCAGATCCTCAACCGTCAGGGTGTTTTCCCGCACCAGATCGCGCAGCGCGGCGGAGGAGCGGGTGCGGCGCAGGCGGGTGATCGGGAAGGGTGCGACGGTGCGCGAGGGGATGGGGCGGCTCATCTGGCTCTCCTGGCTGGTTCCGGTACGGACCGGACGTCATCTGGGCAGTTTTGCTCCAATCGTGTCCTTCGCAAGCGCGCGAAGTTGCGACAGGTTCGGTTTTCCTTGCCATGACAATCGGTTTGCCGCAAGTCCTCATGCCGGTATGTCGATAAGCGCGCGCGATTTCAGGGCCTAAAACCACTCTGGTCAAGGCCCCGATGCCCGCGTATTGTCGCGGCAAATCGAGTAGGCATGAACGACAAGGCAGACATCAGTGGACTGGTATACGACACTTTTTGAAATCATCGACATGCGGTCGTTTTCCAATCTCTGGTATTGGATCGCTTTGGCGGTCATGTGGTCGACGGCAAGCCATTGGGTGATCGGTGTGCCCTATGACATGGTGCAGCGCGCGGCGCGGCGCGGGGGCCAATTGCAGCTGGATCTTGAAGTGCTGGTGCGCATCTATTGTAATCGCATCCTCTATATCGCCGGCACCACCGGATTGTGGTTGCTTGGCATCGTGTCCGGCCTTTTGACCACGCTGCTGTTGTTGGGGTTCCTTTATGGGGTCGAGTTTTCCCAGGCCGTGTTTTTGCTGGCTTTTCCCATGTCCCTCGTGGGGCTGATGTCGCTGAACACGGCGCGCATCATCCGCGATCAGCAGTTGGACGGAAAGGCATTGCGCGATCGGTTGACCCGGCATCGTCTGCAGGTTCAGGTTCTCGGCATGATCTCTATCTTTGTCACCTCCCTGTGGGGAATGTACCAAAACCTCGCGCTGAATGCCTGGGGTTAGGCGACCGGCCGCATCGCCCCAACCCTTGATCCCATCAACCCCGGACACCCCGATGACCCATGTGATTCTTTCCGGAGCCCCAGAAGGCTATGATGCGCAGCTTCTGTTGAACGAGCTCGCGCGGGCGGATGGCCCGGTCATTCATGTGGCCCGGGATGACAAACGCATGGCCGCGATGCAGGCGGCGTTGGCGTTTTTTGCCCCGGGCACCACGGTGGTCAGCTTTCCGGGCTGGGATTGCCTGCCGTTTGACCGGGTTTCCCCCAATGCCGATGTGTCCGCGGCGCGGATGGCCACGCTGGCGGGGCTGGCCACCGGCGCCTTGTCGGGCAAGTTCGTGCTGCTGACCACGCTCAATGCCGCGATGCAGCGCGTGCCTGCGCGTTCGGTGCTGTCTGAGGCAAGTTTCTCGGCCCGTGTGGATTACCAGCTCGATGTGGACAAGCTGCGCGCCTTTCTGGTGCGTATGGGCTTTTCGCAAAGCCCTACGGTGATGGAACCCGGCGATTTTGCCGTGCGCGGGGGGATCATCGACATCTTCCCACCCGGGGAAAGCGGCCCGGTGCGGCTGGATCTCTTTGGCGATGTGCTGGACGGGGTGCGCCGCTTTGATCCGGTGACGCAGCGCACCACGGAAAAGCTGACCGGGATTGATCTGGCGCCGGTGTCCGAAGTGTTGATGGACGAGGCGTCAATCACCCGGTTTCGACAGAACTACCGGATTGAATTTGGCGCCGCCGGCTCGGATGACCCGCTCTACGAAGCGGTCAGTGCGGGGCGCAAGCATCAGGGTGTGGAACATTGGTTGCCGTTTTTCCACGAGAGGCTGGAAACGCTGTTTGACTATCTGCCCGACGCATCTGTCATGTTGGATGATCAGACCACGGCGGCGCGTTTGGCGCGATGGGACGCGATTGCGGATCAATATGAAACGCGCAAGATCGCGATGGGGGCCAAGAACCGGATGGATACGGTTTATAAGCCCTGTCCACCCGAGCTTTTGTATCTGGATGATGCGGCCTGGACCCGAACCGTCAAGGACAGGCGCGTGGTGCAGTTCGCTGTCCTTCCGCAAGCCACTGGGCCGGGGGTGGTGGATGGCGGCGGACGGATCGGCCGCAACTTTGCGCCGGAACGCCAACAGGAAAACGTCAATCTGTTTGAAGCCCTCGTGCGTCACATCGAAGCAAAGACCAGCCACCCGACCCTTGTGGCCAGTTATTCAGAGGGCGCACGCGAACGTCTTCAGGGGTTGTTGGCGGATGAGGGCCTGTCCGGCACGGTTCTGGTCGAGACATTCCGGGATGTGCCGGATGCGGGGCACGGGGTCTATTTGACGGTTTGGCCTTTGGAACACGGGTTCGAAACACCGGAGCTGACGGTGATTTCCGAACAGGATGTGCTAGGCGACCGGCTGATCCGCGCGCCCAAACGCAAACGCCGGGCCGAAAACTTCCTGACCGAAGCCAATGCGCTCTCGCCCGGCGATCTGGTGGTGCATGTGGATCACGGGGTTGGCATTTACAAAGGCCTGGAAACCGTCACCGCGATGGGCGCGCCGCATGAATGCCTGCTTTTGGAATATGCGGGCGGGGATCGCCTGTTCCTGCCAGTGGAAAACATCGAGCTTCTGTCGAAATTTGGCCATGACACCGGGCTTCTGGACAAGCTGGGCGGGGGCGCGTGGCAAGCCAAGAAAGCCAAGCTCAAGGAACGCATCCGCGAGATTGCCGACAAGCTGATCCGGCTGGCCGCCGAACGTGAACTGCGCAAAGCACCGGTCCTGGAAGCGCCGCACCACGCGTGGGAGGAGTTTTCCGCTCGTTTCCCATACCAGGAAACCGACGACCAGCTGGCGGCGATCGAAGACGTGATCGACGATATGTCGCGGGGTCGCCCGATGGATCGTCTGATTTGTGGCGATGTGGGTTTTGGCAAGACCGAGGTCGCGATGCGCGCGGCGTTTGTGGCTGCCATGTCCGGCCAGCAGGTGGCGGTGATTGCCCCCACCACGCTTCTGGCGCGGCAACATTACAAAAGCTTTGCGGAACGGTTTCGCGGTTTTCCGATCAATGTCGGGCAGCTGAGCCGGTTTGTCGGCACCGCCGAGGCCAAGCGCACCCGCGAAGGCATGTCGCGCGGCACGATGGATATTGTTGTGGGCACGCATGCGCTGCTGGCCAAGGACGTGCGGTTCGACAATCTGGGCCTTCTGGTGGTGGATGAGGAACAGCGTTTTGGCGTGAACCACAAAGAGCGGCTGAAAGAGCTGCGCTCGGACGTGCATGTTCTGACCCTGTCCGCGACCCCCATTCCGCGCACGCTCCAGATGTCATTGTCGGGGGTACGCGACCTGTCGATCATCGGCACGCCGCCGGTGGACCGTCTGTCGATCCGCACCTATGTGTCCGAATTTGACAGCGTGACCATCCGCGAGGCGCTGTTGCGGGAACATTATCGCGGCGGGCAGAGCTTTTTCGTGGTGCCGCGCATCAAGGACCTTCCCGAGATCGAAGCCTTTCTGGCCGATCACGTGCCCGAGGTTAGTTTCGTGGTCGCGCATGGTCAGATGGCCGCAGGCGAGCTGGATGACCGGATGAACGCGTTTTACGATGGGAAATATGATGTGTTGCTGGCCACCACCATCGTCGAAAGCGGGATCGACATTCCCACTGCCAACACGATGATTGTGCATCGCGCCGACATGTTTGGTCTGGCACAACTTTACCAGATCCGGGGTCGGGTAGGGCGGTCAAAAACCCGCGCTTATGCCTATCTCACCACAAAACCCCGTGCACCGCTGACCGCCACTGCCGAAAAGCGGCTGAGGGTGTTGGGGTCTCTGGATACTCTGGGGGCCGGGTTCACGCTGGCCTCGCAAGACCTGGATATTCGCGGGGCGGGGAACCTGGTGGGCGAAGAGCAATCCGGCCAGATGCGCGAAGTGGGCTATGAACTGTATCAGCAGATGCTGGAAGAGGCGATTGCCAAGATCAAATCGGGTGAACTGGAAGGGCTGGCCGACAGCGATGGCACATGGGCGCCGCAGATCAACCTGGGCGTTCCCGTGTTGATCCCGGACAGTTACGTGCCTGATCTGGATGTGCGTCTGGGCCTGTATCGTCGCCTGTCGTCGCTGTCGACCAAAGTCGAGTTGGAAGGATTTGCCGCCGAGCTGATCGACCGGTTTGGCAATCTGCCAAAAGAGGTGAACACCCTGATGTTGGTGGTGCGCATCAAGGCGATGTGCAAACGCGCAGGGATTGCCAAGCTGGACGGGGGCCCCAAGGGGGCGACCATCCAGTTCCACAATGACAAATTTGCCAATCCGCAGGGGTTGGTCGAATTCATTCAAGCGCAAAACGGGCTGGCGAAGGTGCGTGACAATAAAATCGTGGTGCGACGCGACTGGCGGAAAACGTCGGATAAGATCAAGGGGGCCTTTGCCATTGCCCAGGATCTGGCGATCAAGGTGAAAGAGGCACAGAAGGCGAAAGGTTAAGCGCTTGACGCCGCTTGGTCAGCTGCGCATTTCGTAGAAAACTAGAAAACTAGAAAACTAGAAAACTAGAAAACTAGAAAACTAGAAAACTAGAAAACTAGAAAACTAGAAAACTAGAAAACTAGTTTTCTGGTTTTGTGACCGGAAATGCGGTCAATCCGGTTCCGGGGGGTTGCCATGCCTGAAAACTCGCTATATACGCGCGCCTGTTAATCCACAGGCGAAGTGCGGGCCTATGGGGGAGACATCCCCATAACGTCCACCGGTTGAAGGGGTATCCTTCGAAACGCTTCGCCGAGGTTGAAACCGGAAAAGGAAAAAGAACATGGCATTGCCTGACTTCACTCTCCGTCAGCTGCTGGAAGCTGGCGTACACTTTGGCCACCAAACTCAGCGTTGGAACCCCCGTATGGGTCCGTTCATCTATGGTGAGCGCAACGGGATCCACATCCTCGACCTGACGCAAACCGTTCCGATGCTGGACCAGGCCCTGAACGCCGTGCGCGAAACCGTTGCCAAAGGTGGCCGCGTTCTGTTCGTCGGCACCAAGCGCCAGGCGTCGAAGGCCGTTGCAGACGCTGCCGAGCGTTCCGCACAGTATTACATGAACCACCGTTGGCTGGGTGGCACGCTGACCAACTGGCAGACCGTGTCGAAATCGATCCAGCGTCTGAAAGAATTTGACGAGAAACTTGCTTCGGGCGCTGAAGGCCTGACCAAGAAAGAACGTCTGGGCATGGAACGCGAGCAGGCCAAACTGCAGGCGTCATTGGGCGGCATCCGCGAAATGGGCGGTGTTCCGGATCTTTTGTTCGTCATCGACGTGAAAAAAGAAGCGCTGGCGATTGCCGAAGCCAACAAGCTGGGCATCCCGGTTGTGGCCGTGGTCGACACCAACTGCCCGCCGGAAGGTGTGGATTACATCATCCCGGGCAACGACGACGCGGCCCGCGCAATCGCGCTTTACACCGACCTGGCCGCCCGCGCTGCTCTGGACGGCATGTCGGCCCAAATGGGCGCAGCTGGCATCGACCTGGGCGAGCTGGAAGACGGCATGACCGAAGAGGCTGTGGCGGAAGACGCTGCTGCTGAAGGCGCAGACGCCTAAGAACGATTTGCAGACGGGCAGGGCGCGTCCCTGCCTGTCTCATCGCCTTTATAGACTGCGGGCATCGGTATTCTCGATGTCACAGAATTGATACCGGCATGGGCTAGGTCCCGGCCGAAGATCCTCAAGGAGAGTTAAGATGGCAATCACTGCTGCACTCGTGAAAGAACTGCGCGAATCCACCGGCGTTGGCATGATGGACGCGAAAAAAGCCCTGGTCGAAAACGACGGCGACATGGAAGCCGCCCAGGACTGGCTGCGCACCAAAGGCCTGGCGAAAGCCGCCAAAAAGGCCGACCGTACCGCCGCAGAAGGCCTGGTGGCCGTGGCTGTTGAAGGTGGCAAAGGTGTTGCCGTTGAAGTGAACTCGGAAACCGACTTTGTCGCCAAGAACGCCGAATTCCAGGGCATGGTGGCTGGCATTGCAAACGCTGCCCTGAACGTGTCGGACATTGACGGTCTGAACGCGGCTGATCTGGGTGGCAAATCGGTTGCTGACACCATCACCGACAAGATCGCCACCATCGGCGAAAACATGTCGCTGCGTCGCATGGCATCGGTGGAAGGGGACGTTGTTGCCTCTTACATCCACAATGCGGCTGCTGACGGCATGGGCAAAATCGGTGTTCTGGTTGCGCTGAAAGGCGGCGACGAGGCGTTCGGCAAGCAGGTTGCCATGCACGTGGCTGCGGCAAACCCGGCTGCGCTGAACGAAGCGGATCTGGATCCGGCTGTTGTTGAAAAAGAACGCACCATCCTGACCGAGCAAGCCCGTGAAAGCGGCAAGCCCGAGAACATCATTGAAAATATGATCAAGGGCCGCATGAAAAAGTTCCTCGCCGAGGTGACCCTGGTGGGCCAGAACTTTGTTCTGAACCCTGACCTGACCGTCGAACAGGCCGCCAAGGAAGCGGGTGCCGAGATCGTTGGGTACGTGCGCATGGAAGTGGGCGACGGCATCGAGAAAGAAGAAACCGATTTCGCCGCTGAAGTGGCTGCTGCCGTCAAAGGCTAAATCGGATCACAGGGCAGGAGACTGTTCTGCGTGAATTGGAAAGGGGTCGGGTGTCCGGCCCCTTTTTCATGTGATGTGCATCTTTTGGTGGGGTCTTTTCCGCGACGAATTCGTTATGGCTCTGCAGAAGCGCCTTCAGATCCGGCAATGCGGTGAAAGGAAAGCGGCGCCAACGGGGAAAGTTGACGCCGCAAAGATGGATCCGCGGGACAGCGAACCCCTCTCAAGGGAAAAGAAAAACTGGTGCCAGAGGGAAAAATACTCCATAGGCACCAGCCCTCGGTTACCCGAAAGAATGAACGACATCTGAAATCACAGGTCCCTCACCCCAATGTTCCAAAGGCCAAAGCCACCACTCACGGAACAATTGTATTATCAACCTTGAATGTCTTTTGCGATAGTCGGGTTTTCCTTACCTCCCAATGAGGACGCTATTTTTCCTGCTTATTTTCCACCTTCTGCGGTTCCGGCCACCATGTAGATCTGGTTGAAAAACGAGGCTTTTGCGACCGCCTGCGCCGTGGTGTCGACCCCAAGCTTCTCGCGTGCGATTCGAAGGTGCTTTTCCACCGTCGCAACCGAGACGTCCATGATGGTTGCAATATCTTGCGTGGTCTTGCCATCAGACACCCATTCCAGCGCCTCGCGTTGACGGGCCGTCAGGGGTTGTCTTTGGGTTTCAATAGGAAGCGAGATGATCTTAAGGTGAGATACATTGGCAAAGGTTTCCAGATCATGGCCAATGTCGCGCCAGATATCGTCCACCTCGTCCTGATCAAGCCCCGGTTTGGCGGTGGCGGCGATCACGCCGCGCGTCCGGGACGTGGCGGATGGGAAGGCGATGGTGTAGCCCGCGGTCACCTGCAAACGCCGGTTGACCTCCAACACTTCGCGTTGTCGCTCTCCCATCAGATCAGCGTTTTCAGCCACCCAGCGCCAGGAACAGGCCCCGGTGTTCCGTGCCGCCCAGATCGCCATGGGCGAATGCACATACATCTCTTCTTCTGTGTAGGATTTCAGATATTCCGGCTCATGGTTCGACAGGATCAGGATATCCTCGCGTGGGCCAAAATTGTTCAGGGTGAAGAAACGTGAATAGCCATAGATGATCCGGTCGAAACCAAATGCATCAAATACCTCGCGCTGCAATTGCCAGACCTCTTGCAAAGAGGTGCAGCTGCACACATCGCGGATCCGATCCATCAAAGACATGATCAGGTGGCTTCGAGATGCGCCAAAAGCGCGTCAATTGCCAGTACATAGCCCTGCGCCCCGAACCCGCAGATCTGGCCGATGGCCACCTTTGCGATATAGGATTGATGGCGAAACTCCTCGCGGGCGTGAATGTTGGACAGGTGCAGCTCTACCACCGGCATTTCCGTGGAGATAATGGCATCCATCAGGGCAATCGACGTGTGGGTATAGGCGCCGGCATTCAGGATGATCCCGTCATGCTGCGATTTCGCCGCATGGATCGCATCCACCAGCGCGCCTTCGTGATTGGATTGCAGGCACACGCACTCAGCCCCACGTGTCTTGGCGTGGCGCAGGCAGTCGGCTTCGATGTCCGCAAGTGTTGTGGTGCCGTAAATCTCAGGCTGCCGTGTCCCCAGCAGATTGAGGTTCGGACCATTCAGAACCAGTAATGATGACATGTAGTTATCCCTTTTCCCGTGAACAACTTAGCCACGAATGATCAAGGTTGTCGAGGGGGTTGGCCATTCCTCGAACAGCTCCTTAAGTATAGGTGCATATATCGTGGGGTCAGCCGCTTTCCCGAAATTCCGACGCAAATGTAAAAAATGGGCGGGCTTCACTGGACCTGTGTGATCCGTCTTCGTGAGGGGATTTCACCGAAGTCCGTGAACCGCGATCTGGACCGGCACAGGTTTGTCGGGCAGGCGCAGGGGCAGGGGCCCTGTTCGGGAACTCCCTTGGTTTTCAGGCCGAAAAGTTCTTGCATACAAATGTATGCTGAAATATGACTGCGCTCAGCAAGCTTTTTCCCGGCCCGCCAGAAATGCCTCGCGACCCGGCGTTCAAGCTTAACCCAAACTCTAACGCGTAGGGATCGTCATGAGCTTGTACACCGACTACCTAACCGAGATTGAAGCCCGCAAGACCCAGGGCCTGAACCCCAAACCCATCGATGATGGCGCGCTGGTGGGGGAACTGATCGAGCAGATCAAGGATCAGGGCAACGCCCATCGCGAAGACAGCCTGAACTTCTTCATCTACAACACGCTGCCCGGCACGACCAGTGCGGCGGGCGTGAAGGCCACCTTCCTGAAAGAGATCATTCTGGGTCAGGTGAGTGTCGATGAAATCTCGCCGGATTTCGCGTTTGAACTGCTGTCGCACATGAAAGGCGGCCCCTCGGTTGAGGTTCTGCTGGATCTGGCCCTGGGCGAGGATGTCGCGATTGCGGGGCAGGCGGCCGAGGTTCTGAAAACCCAGGTGTTCCTCTACGAAGCCGACACCGACCGTCTGGAAGCGGCTTACAAAGCCGGAAACGCCGTGGCGAAAGACCTGTTGGAAAGCTATGCCAAGGCCGAGTTCTTCACCAAGCTGCCCGAGGTGGAAGAAGAGATTAAAGTCGTGACCTATATCGCCGGGGTTGGCGATATCTCGACCGACCTTCTGTCGCCCGGCGCCGAGGCGCATTCGCGCGCTGACCGCGAGCTGCACGGCAAATGCATGATCACCCCCGAAGCGCAGGCCGAAATTCAGGAGCTGCAAAAACAGCACCCCGATGCGCGCGTGATGCTGATCGCGGAGAAGGGCACCATGGGTGTGGGCTCGTCGCGGATGTCGGGTGTGAACAACGTGGCGCTGTGGACCGGTAAGAAAGCCAGCCCCTATGTGCCTTTCATCAATATCGCGCCTGTCGTGGCCGGCACCAACGGCATTTCGCCGATCTTCCTGACCACCGTGGGCGTGACCGGCGGCATTGGCATAGATCTGGACAACTGGGTCAAGAAAACCGATGCAGACGGCAATGTCGTGCTGGATGATGATGGTGAACCCGTGCTGGAAGAGGCCTATTCCGTGGCCACCGGCACCGTGCTGACCATCAACTCAAAAACCAAAACTCTGCATGACGCCTCTGGCAAAGAACTGAAAAGCGTCGCCGCAGCCTTCACGCCCCAGAAGATGGAATTCATGAAGGCGGGCGGCTCTTACGCTGTGGTCTTTGGTAAAAAGCTGCAAACCTTTGCCGCCGAGGCGCTGGGGCAAGAGCTCAAATCGGCTTATGCACCGTCGAAAGAGGTGACCGCCGAAGGGCAGGGGCTGACCGCTGTTGAAAAGATCTTCAACCGCAACGCCCTGGGCACCACGCCGGGTGCCACCCTGCACGCAGGCTCTGATGTGCGCGTGAAGGTGAATGTGGTCGGCAGCCAGGACACCACCGGGCCGATGACCGCGCAGGAACTGGAAGCCATGGCCGCCACCGTGATCTCTCCATCGGTTGACGTGGGCTATCAGTCGGGGTGTCACACCGCGTCGGTTTGGGACAAAAAGGCCCAGGCCAACATCCCCAAGCTGATGAAATTCATGAATGATTTCGGCCTGATCACCGCGCGCGACCCCAAGGGCAACTATCCCGCGATGACCGACGTGATTCACAAGGTGCTGAACGACATCACCGTGGATGACTGGGACGTGATCATCGGCGGCGACAGCCACACCCGGATGTCAAAAGGCGTGGCCTTTGGCGCGGACTCGGGCACCGTCGCGCTGGCGCTCGCCACCGGCGAAGCCTCGATGCCGATCCCGGAATCGGTCAAGGTGACCTTCAAAGGCCAAATGGCCGATCACATGGATTTCCGCGACGTGGTGCACGCCACCCAGGCGCAGATGCTGGCACAACACGGCGACAACGTGTTCCAGGGTCGCGTGATCGAGGTGCATATCGGCACGCTTCTGGCTGACCAGGCCTTCACCTTCACCGACTGGACCGCCGAGATGAAGGCCAAGGCCTCGATCTGTATCTCGAACGACGAAACGCTGATCGGCTCGCTTGAGCTGGCGAAATCGCGCATCCAGATCATGATCGACAAGGGCATGGACAACGAAGCGCAGCTGCTGCAAGGCCTGATCAACAAGGCCGATGCCCGTATCGCGGATATCAAGTCGGGGACGAACCCGGCGCTGGCACCGGACGACAACGCGAAATATTTCGCCGAGGTCGTGGTGGATCTGGACAAGATCGTCGAGCCGATGATCGCCGACCCGGACGTTCACAACGAAGATGTGTCCAAGCGCTATACCCACGACACAATCCGCCCGATTTCCTACTACAAGGCGGAAAAGCACGTGGATCTGGGCTTTGTCGGATCGTGCATGGTGCATAAGGGTGACATCAAGATCGTCGCGCAAATGCTGAAGAACCTTGAGAAATCCGAGGGAAAGGTGGAGTTCAAAGCGCCGCTCGTTGTGGCCGCGCCGACCTACAACATCATCGACGAGCTGAAGGAAGAAGGCGATTGGGAGGTGCTCGAGAAATATTCGGGCTTCACCTTCGACGACCTGTTCCCGAAGGAAAACGCCCGCACCGAGTATGAGAACATCCTCTATCTCGAACGTCCCGGCTGTAACCTCTGCATGGGCAACCAGGAAAAAGCCGCAAAAGGCGACACGGTTCTGGCCACGTCGACCCGCCTGTTCCAGGGCCGCGTTGTGGCGGATGCGCCGGGCAAGAAAGGCGAGAGCCTGCTGGCCTCGACCCCGGTTGTTGTGCTCTCGGCCATCCTTGGTCGCACGCCGACGCTCGATGAATACAAAACCGCCGTCGAAGGCATTGATCTGACCAAATTCGCGCCGCCGCTGCAAATCCCGGCAACCTCGAAATCGGCGCATTTCTAATGATCGCCACCTGCGGCCAGACATGGTTGCAAGCGCAATAAATCAAAGATCACCGGCGCAATCCGGTGATCTTTTTTCTATTGGTTTGGAAGTTTTTTACGGGGTCATAAAACTGTGGTGTCCACCATCAGTTTTGGGGCCGCAGATCAAATATCCATGGCTGTTTTGCGCCTTCATCCCGCCAAAACACCGCCCAAAACTATGATGGCAACGGCTCAGAGCCGCGGCCGTTCCTGTCAAGCAACGACAGATCCAACACTATTCCCCCAGGGGCGCCCCAAATCTGTGTTTCAGATTACCTGCGAAACGCTTTAGGTTGGGGGCATGAGACCTTTGGGCAGAAGCGGTTCCTTTGAATGAGTGACGAACGGAAAACGGCAGATGATAGCGCACAGGCGGTCAGCAATCTTGATCTTGAAATTGTCTCTGACACGTTCCGGTCCATTGTCGATCAGGACGCGTTTGACAAGCTGATCCTCAATTGGAACCAGAAGCTGAATGCCCTTGAAACGGCGGATGGCAGCTGGGGCAACAGATTTGCCAGCGCCTTTATCGCGCAATTGGACGCGGCCGGGGATACCCTGGATCGGCTGGATGTCAGCGACCATAGCGATCCCTTGGAACGAATTGTGTCCGAGGTGGCCGGGCCCGCCATTGTGCTCAGCCCTGATTTGCGGGTTGCGTCGATCAATGTGGAAGGGATCAACAGTTTCGGCACAAATACCGGTGCGTTTTTTTGCGAAGATCGCGTCGATCCGGCGTCGCGCAAAATGTTTGACGCGGTTGTCAGGGCGGCCAATCAAAGGGGCAACGCCGCGCAATCGGTGATCCATATCATTGATCAGGGGCAAGATGATGCCGCCTTTCCTGCCGAGATTTTTCTCAGCTGGCTGCCAAACCAGCCCAAACCCTATATTGCCATTCGGACGCTGGAACTGGCCTGGTCGTCTGCGACATCCAACCGGTTGAAACAGGCGTTTGATCTGACCGATGCCGAGGTTGAGGTGGGGCGGCAGTTCTTCCAGCTATGTGACCTGACCCTGGTTGCCGAAAAGCGCGGCGTGTCGCGCCACACGGTTCGCACGCAAATGAAAACCATCATGTCCAAGACCGGGGCGTCATCGCAGGCCGACCTGATCCGCTTGTTTGCGATGGTCGCCAGCCGTCAGTTGCTTGAAACAAAAGGGCTCCGATCCACGTGGCGGGATCCGCTGGATCGCGAGAAAATCATCGTCACGCCCGAGGGCCGCAAAATTGCCTGGACCTGGATGGGGGATCCCAAAGGCACCCCGGTGATCTTTCTGCGCGGTATGGCGATGGGCTATCTTCTGCCCGCGCAGGCCGAGGGCCTGTTGACCAAAGCCCGGATTAAGCTGCTGATCCCGTCGCGCCCCGGCTATGGGAACTCGTCGCTGCACGAGGATCTGTCACCGCTTGAGGACAATCGCACCCTTTTGCACGATTTCATGACGGCGCTGGAGCTGAAAACCTGTGTCGGGGTGGGGCTGTCGGATGGCATCATTCCGATCTTGGCAGAGCAGGATCTGCACCCGGACAGGTTTTGCGCCCTCGTGTCTGTCGGCTTCAACGGCTGTCTCAATCGGGCGGCATTCAGGAAACTCCCCGTGCCGCAAGCCACCCTGTTGCGTCTGGGCAAATATGCCCCGGACCTGTTGGAGCTGATTGCGAAACTGGGCTTTCGGATGATGCAAAAACACGGGCTGGACTGGTATCTGGAACGCGCCCATGCGTCGACGCCGCTTGATCTTCAGACCTGCCGCAGTCCCGAAACCGCCACGCTTGTGCGTGACGCCTGCGCCCATCTGGCGGTTCAGGGCACACGCCCCTTTGTGCGGGATATGCAGATGTTTCACGCCCCCGTTGATGAGGCCATCGACCGCCTGACCATTCCCATGTGCAGCCTGGTCCCGACCGAAGACGGGCTGTTTGATCTGCGCGAATATCAGGCGCTTGAAACGCGCAATCCGAACATCACCGTTATCCCCGTCGAAAACACCGCTGACCTGCTGATTTATCAACAAACAGAGTTCATCCTGAACCACATCATCAAGACCGTGGATCAGGACCGGTAAGGCTATACACTATTTAGGGTATGAACCCGGTTTCCACAGGCTCTAGATCTGGTGCAAAAGAACAGGAGACTTCAGGTGATATACGGCAAAACCGTTCGGGCAATCTGGTTGGGCTTTGCAACAGCCGCACTGACATTCACAGGGTCCACGGCGTTTGCCGAGGACGGGCAGCAGGATGGGCAGCAGAACGGGCAAACCCCCGATCTCATGGTGGTTTTTGATGCCTCCGGGTCGATGTGGGGTCAGGTTGGCGGAACTGCAAAAATCGAGATTGCGCGGGACGTGTTCAGCGATATGTCCGCGGATTGGGCAAGTTCAGGCCAGTCTGTTGGCCTGATCGCCTACGGGCATCGGCGCAAGGGCGACTGTTCCGACATCGAACTGGTGGCCCCGCCCTCGGCCGCGGCGGCCGCGTCTTTGGCAGATGTGGTGAACGGGTTGACCCCGCGTGGCAAAACCCCGCTGTCGCAAGCGGTGCGCATGGCGGCGGAAGAGCTGAAGTTTACCGAAAACGCCGCCACGGTTGTGTTGTTGTCGGATGGCAAGGAAACCTGTGACCTTGACCCCTGTGCCGTGGGGGCAGAGCTGGAACGGCTGGGGGTCAATTTCACCGCCCATGTGATCGGCTTTGATATTCGCGACGCGGCGGATAAGGCCCAGCTGCAATGCCTGGCGGAAAACACCGGCGGCACCTATGTGGATGCGCGGGACGCCGCCACGCTGTCCGACGCGTTTACGCAGGTCACAAACACGCAGGTCACAAAGGCGTGGGATGCGCCCACCGGGATCACCTCGGCCCATGTGACGATATCCGTCACCGACGGCACCGCACGGCCCGCCGCCGTGACCCTGACCGCAACCGAGGCCGACACCGGTGAAACCCGCGCCCTTGGCCAATTGTCCGGCGCTGATCAGGTGCTGACCGGGCTAAAAATTGACCTGCCACAGGGCAACTGGCGCTTTGCCGCCCAGGGCGATGGCGGGGCAGGGGAGGTGGAGGTTGCGCTTGGCGAGGCCACCCAAGAGGTGTCGATCCCCTTCGCCGCCAGCACCGCCGCCTTCGCGCTGACCGGCAGCGGGCCGTTTGCCACCGATGGCACCATCGAGTTCAAACTGCGCAGCCTGAAACCCTTGCAGCAAAACGCCACCTACAGCGTGATGCTCTTTCCCGCAGGGGCCACTGCCTATGATCAGAATGTGACCTTCTCCTACCGGTTTGGCAGCGACCCCGAGACCACCGAACACAGTTTTTACCCGTGGGAATATGATCTTGCGGCGGGGCCGTATGAAATCATTGTGATGGGCGAAGGCTATGATCTGGCCGACAATCTGGGCCGTTTCCCGATCACGCTGGTTGAACCGGGGGCCATCGGCGCCATCGCGGATGAGACTGACAATGCCGCCACCGACGCTTCCGCGCCGGAATTCACCCTGTCGCAGCTTATCGAACCCATCGGCCCGGGCACCGGGGGCGGGTTGCGGGTAGAGGGGCCAATTGCCACCAATGATCAGGTGATGTTCATCGGATTGGATGGGCAGGATAGCCAGATGGCCGGGGTGCCCGACGGGGGGCTGATCCTTGTGCCGCCACAGACCCAGCCCGGCACCTATCGCTTGCAGCTTCTGCGCGCGGATGGGACGGAACATCATCTGGACGTGATCGACATCCTGCCTGCCAGCGCGCAGGACATGGGGGACCATGCAGAGGGGGGCGAAACCGCGCAAACCATGCTCAGCGACGAAGAGCTGGCGGCGGAAAACGGCCCGCAAACCTTGCCCTTCGAGATCTGGAAAACCTGCGAGGGCGATGCGCCCTGCCGCATTCAGGACCGCCGCGTGGCGCTGGAATGGGCGATGCCCGCCGGTTGGGCCAGTGACGAACCGTTCTACTACACCACCGCAGGCGGCGCGCAGGCGGACCACCCCACCGTTCACATGGGACGCGTGCAGGGCGGGGCGTTTACCGTGGCGCTCAACCCCCGGCAATGGGACGCCCAGCTTGGCCCCTGTGTCGAGGTGCCACAAGGGATGCTTTGCCACGAGGCCACGGATGTGCTGCGCGACCAGACCGATTTCGAACTGATTTATTTCAGCTTCCACGGCGAGATGCCCAGACCTGACGGCTGGCTGCCGCTGGAACGCAGTTGGACCGTGGATGACAAGATCATGGGTGGGACAATCGGCCTGATGAAAATAACAGAACCAGAGGAGCGGGCAGGGACCATCACAGTACAGCTGATGCTGTCCAACCCCGGCCAGTTTGGGCTGCAGGATAGGTCGGTGGCCGAGGCCGAGCTGCGCCTTGGCTGGGACAATCGCCCTGTCGTGACCAGCATGGATGGCACAGTGAGTTTTGCCGATGGCAAGCTTGACATGCTCTTGTCTCGTCCGGGCGGCTGGGACGGCACCAGCAATCAATGGTCCGGCCAGATCACCAACAGCGCCACCAACCAGACCGCCTTTGTGAAACTCTATTAAGGGGCCGTGCCATGAACCGATTTATTTTCCCCGCTGTGCTGCTGTCAGCGCTGCCCTGTGCCGCCGCCGCGCAAGAGCTGCCGCTTTACATTGATCATGGCGGCGAGCTGAGCTTTACCGGCACGATGTTAAATGATGCGGAGCTGAACGACATGTTCGGCGGGCGCGGTATTGTCGATATCTTTGGCACCCCCGAGATCATCGTGAAAGACGCACAAACCGGCGCCCCCAGCCCGGTCTACACCTCGCCCGAGGAATACGAAATGGTCTTCGGGGCGGATGGGGTTGTGCACGACCGGCATGACGATCTGACATTTGCGGAAGATGAAGGGTCTGACCTGCGCGAGGATCTGGACTTTGCCGAGGATGAAGGCACGGACGTTCGCGAGGATCTGGAGTTTGCTGAGGGGGAGGGCACGCAGACCCGCGAGGATCTAACCTTCACCGCCGATGAGGCGCAGACACCCGGGGCCGGTTTTGACGGGCCAAAGGGTTTCTTTTCCGGCGGATCCACCCCGATTCAGCCCCAAAACGGGACGTGGAGCATTCAGTTGAACGCACCCGACATCACCGGTTGCCCGCCCGGCGTCGGAGAGATGGCGGCCACGCAGGTGGCCCGCGCGGGCGCGGCCAACGTCACCTTTGCGCCCTCGGGCTGGACGCCAGCCGACCTGAACTCTGATTATGCGCGTTTTGCCTGGGAGCGGAACGGACCCAACGGGTTTTACGCGCAACCCTATAGGTTGCAGGCAGAGGGGTCAGGCATGGCGCTGACTGTCAGCATGGCCCTTGTCGCAACGTCAGAGACTAGGATCAACGTCTGGTCCCGCGTGCTGATGACGCTGACCCCCATGCTGGCCCGGATGGCGGGCGGGGCTGAGGTCTGCTCGGCCATTGTGATCGGAAAATACATTAAGAATTAGGGTTATGATTATGATATCATGTGTGAAAATAATTTCCGCTGCATTGGGTCTGCTCGCGTCAATGGCGCCACCCGCCGCCGCCTGCACCCTCAGCAAGGAGGAGCTTACGCTGTCCCTGATCGGGGATTGGCAGGTGACCAACAGCTATGGCACGCTGACTTTCGCAGGCAAGACGATGCCCCTTCCGGCGGGCAACGCGGCGCGGGCGCAGATTGTGCCAACGGAAACCGGGTTGGCGGTGGTCGGTGACATGGCGCCGGGCACACATGAGCTGACATTCATCGAAGACGCGCGCTTTACCCTCGATGCGCCCAGCCAAACCATCCTGGACGCCGGAGAGCATCTTTTCGGCGAAAAGCCCCAGATTGTGACCCACGAGGAAGCAGCACTGATCGCGGGCTGCGCCGAGGGGCAAATGCTACCGCAGGTCTATACATCCGGCCAGTTCCAGGACCCCGAAGGGATGGTAGATTTCGAGCTGTTCCTCTTCGTGCTGAACGAACGTTCCATGTACGGCATCCTGTCGGGGGAATTGCACGCGATGGGTGGACAGGCCAAACGCGCGACACATTGGTCGCGATAAGACATGTTGGAAAAGCCTTGTGGTAAAGAAACATACTAGGCGTTCCTGATGTAAGAAATATTACATAATACTGATTATGCGTATTGCTGATGCACGCGGGACCCATGTGTCGGAGTACGTAAATTATGGGATCAAATGAATGATATTCGCCTTCTCACGAAATCAGAGGCGTAAAAGCATTTAGATTTCACCGGCTTCCACGGCTCCAAGAACTCCAACTCGGCTTCAACACTTTGTGCAGCGTTCTCCCCCGGGATTGGACCTGTCATAGATCGTCAGAGCGCCCAAATGGCGTCTGCGTTCCTGGTTGCTGGCCCCTGATGTTCCTATGAAGACTGCTGGACAATCACCACTCCGACCTCGTGACGTTTCGGCTTCCGTCTTATCCCGCACACTTTAGGGTCCGAGATATGCCGCACTGATCTCCCGCCATTCCCGTTCAAGCGCCATCAACACACGTTTCCCTTCGCAACACAGATCGTCAAGCGCTTCTGACATCGGTGCGCGTTCGCGATTTTTGCAGTTTTTCCTCAGCTGCTTGGCCAAGCTGACCAGCCTGCCCGCGCCGATGAACCCGGCCGCGCTGATCAATTGGTGCGTCAGTTCAGAAATTCCATCGACATCGTCAAGGTCCAGTCGGGACTGCATCCCTGACATCATGCTGGGCAGATTGCTTTGAAAGCTTTGCACGACAGTTTGGCATCGGGTGAACCCAAGGTCGGACAACAGACGGTTGAGGGCATCACGGCTGACAGGTTGGTACGTGCTGTTTCGATCCGCGTGAGGATCCACCGTGTTTCCCGGCCCGACACAGGACAGAGCATTGGCAAGTTCGTAGCGCGAAAACGGTTTTTCGAGGAAAAGGTCGATGCCCAGCTTTTGAATCTGGTTGTTGCTGTCGTGCGGAATGGCAGCCGTGACAATCACGATCGGGATCGATCGGTCGGTTTTCAGTTCTGTTTCGCGCACCGCTCTGGCCACATCCAGACCGGTATGCTGTCCCAGCCTGTAATCGGTGATAACAAGGTCAAAGTCGGGTTGCGACAAGGCCAGTTCAGCGTCGGGAAAGGAGCGGACAAGTGTGACGTCGTTGCCCAGCTCTTTCAGGTATCCCTCGATCACAATGGCGTTCACCGGATCGTCTTCCACCACCAACACCCGATGGCATGAGGCGCTTTGCCCCGGTTGTTTGTGTTGCTTGGCCGGGGAAAAATCCATCACCACAGTAAAGATGCTGCCCCCGGCCGGATTGGGGCGATATGAAATCTCTCCGCCCAGGAAATCGACAAGATGTTTGCAGATCGCCAGCCCCAGGCCACTGCCCCCGGGCGTGACAGCACCGCTGTGTTCGCCTTGAAGAAAGGGTTCGAACAGCGTGTCGATTGCGTCATCTGCCACGCCGGGTCCGGTATCTATGACCTCGAATCGCAACGGATGGCGGTTTGCGTCAAGCGCCCCTTGCGATGACACGGAAAGCGTCACCGTGCCCTCATCCGTGAATTTCAGCGCATTGGATAAGAGGTTCAAAAGCACATGACGCAACTTGTGCCCGTCCCCATGAAGGTGCAGCGGGACATCCGGCGCAATATGGCGGATCAGTTTGGGGCGTTTCCTGTCTTCTTCCAGTTCCAGAACCTGGAAGATGGCGTCACACATGTCTTCCAGATGAAAGTCCTGTTCGACACGTTGCAAGGCGTCCGCTTCCGCTTTCGACAGGCCAAGCACGTTTTCGATCAGGGCGGACAGCATTTCACCCGAGGCACGAATGCTGCGAAGCTGCCGTGTTTCCTTGGGGGGAAATTCGCCATCTTCCATCAAGCCCGTCAGCCCCAGAATGCTGTTCAGCGGCGTGCGGATTTCATGGCTGATCGTATTGAGGAACATCGACTTGGCCCGGTCAGCCGCCTGCGCCGCCTCGATCGCTTTCAGATAATCGGTAATGTCCTGAAGAATGATCACACTGCCGGCAAATTTCTTGCTGATGTCCAGCATATTCTGGGTCGACACGTCAAACGAGCGCTCCCCATGGGGCGTGTCCAGCGTTACAGGGCCGGTAGAGGCCTTGCTGGATCGCAAAAGTTTGCCGACAATCATGTGTAAAAGCGGGTTTGTCAGATCTCCGTAATACCCTGCCCCGGGCTGCTCTTCGCCCAGAAGCAACCGGTTGGCGGCCGCGTTCACATGGGTGGGCGCCCCTTCCGGATCCAGCAAAATCGCCGGTTCAGCGATGCTTTCAAACACGGTCAGATATTTGTTCTTCTCATTGCTGAGCTCGCGATTGCGGGTTTGCAGTTCGACAAGCTGATCCGAGACATTCGTGGTGCCCCAGGCGTCCAGCAATCCGACCTCGATACTGTCGAAAAGTTCCATGATCAGATCCCGCAGCAGTCCGCTTTGATTGCTGTCAGGTTCTTTGGCGTGGATCAGATCCAGATAGGCGTTGCGGTAGAGTTTCAACAGCCCGACGAAATTGCCCAGATCAATGCCCAAGGCCCGATGCCGCAGCCCCTGGGCGACGCCAAATTCGGTGGCGTCCTGAACGGCGGCTTTGTGGGGGACGTCGCTTGATTGGGCGGCCTCGATGAATTGCACCAGCGGCTCGCTCAGCCCGCAGATCGAAATGCGCCACGCCTCGCGCAGGGTCGATGAATATTGCGTATAGGATTTTTGCTGCGCGTAATGCACCACGCGATCGGTCAGCCATTCTTCGTGGTTTTCAATCAGCGTTTTCAGGTTCAGCATGGTCGATCCTCTGGTGAAAGTGGCATCCTACGGCACGCCTGGGCGTGCGGCTTTGGGGCAGATCAATGCGCGGGCGTCGGACCCAGCCTGTCGGCATCTTTTGAATGGTACTGCAGATATGCCCGGATCAGAAATTGATCCTCCTTTGGCAATCCGGTGCGTGGTCCCATGATCTTTAAATGGCTGGTCCATTGGTTTGCGGTATAATGATGTGGGATGCGTCGCTGATGGCAGGCGGTGCAACGCTCTGAAAACAGCGGTTCGGCCCGCGCCCAGATATCTTGCAATCCGGGGCGTAAAACAGGGGATTTTATCCACCCCTTCAGCTCGGTCCTGGTCCAGACCAGCCCGGTGTCGGGATCGGTGATCTGGTCCGAAAATGTCAGGGCCGTGATTGCCGATTTGGACAGGGCCGCGTGCAGGACGCGAATGCCCGGCGCGGCATAGAGAATTCTTTCGGCCCCGGCCTGGGTCCAGCCCTGCAACACGACCTCACTCCAATCCCCCTGATGTGACGTGACCTGCAAAGGGGCGGAAACCAACAGCTTGCCCATGGGGCGCGCATCCCCATCTGGCGCGGCGTGAATGGCAAACGTGCCATCCAGATAGGACAGGTCCGAAGCTGGCAGGGTTTGCGCATAGGCCGGCAGGTGGGCGGCAAATCCGAATACGAATGATGTGAACAAACAGAGCAATAGCCGCATTTTTCCCACTCCTGAAAAGAAACAGCGCGCGCGAAGCTCCGCGCGCGCTGAATTGGTTCGATTACCCTTCTGCCGGGGCGTCAAAGACATTCACTGCTGGCAGGTCGCCGGTGAATTTCTCGACATCGGCAAGCCCGGTGTGACCACAGTTGCCCTGCGCCAGTTTTGATGTGCCATTGGGAACGGTCAGGCAGTTCACATCACCGTAGGCGTCAAGCGATCCAGCTTCGCCACCGTTGACCGGGTCATACCACCCCCCTTCGTAAAGGCGAATGACCCCTGCCCGGATGTCATCAGACACAATCGCACCGGCCAGCACCTGACCCCGATCATTGAACACCCGCACAACATCGCCATCGGCAATACCGCGTGCAGCAGCGTCGTCGGTGTTGATCACGCAGGGTTCGCGCCCGGCCACGGTGTAGCCTTCGCGGATCTTGGTGCCGCACAGCTGCGAGTGTAGACGGTCATTCGGGTGGCCTGAGTTCACATGCAGCGGATAGGGTTGGTTCCCCCCAAGACGCTCCACCGGCTCCATCCACATCGGGTGCGGGCCGCAATCGTCATAGCCCATCTTCTCGATGTTTTTCGAATAGATCTCGATCTTACCGGTGGGTGTGCCCAGCGGTTCCAAAAGCGGATCATCGCGATAATCGGCATAGCGCACGAATTGTTTGGCGCTTTCCGGGATATCAAAGACAACCACACCGGCATTCCAGAAGTCGTCGAAACCGGGCACATCCACACCTTTGGCCGGGCCCTGTTTGGCGGCATCTTCATAAAACCCCTTGATCCAGGCCATCTCGTCCTTGCCTTCGGTAAAGGCGTCCCCTGCCCCAAGCCGTGTGGCAATATCGGTGAAGATGTCGAAATCAGTGCGCGATTCAAAGACCGGGTCCACGACCTTTTTCATGCCCAGGATCGCTTTCAGCGAATAATCCCCGATATGCTCGATATCGTTGCGCTCATAGGATGTGGTGGCGGGCAGAACGATGTCTGCAAACCGCGCGGTGGCCGTCCATTGGAAGTCCTGCACAACCACGGTTTCCAGCGTCTGCCAGGCCTTGATCATACGGTTGCGGTCCTGGTGGTGGGCAAACGGGTTGCCGCCGGTCCAATAGACCATTTTGACTTCGGGATACTGGGTCCGCGTGCCGTTGAAATCCATGTCGCCGCCGGGGTTTTCCAGCATTTCGACAATCCGGCTGACGGGGATGGACGCGGCCCCCGCTTCGGTCAGCCAGGCCGCCCCTTCGACAGCGGCACCCCCATCCGAAATCCCCGGAAGCACAACCGAATTGGCCGAAGGAGACCCACCGTTGGCATAGTGATAGCTCAGACCAAAACCGCCGCCCGGCAGACCGATCTGACCCAGCATCGAGGCCAGAGTGACCAGCATCCAGTGCGATTGCTCGCCATGGTGTTGGCGCTGGATCGACCAGCCGGAGCTTAGCATCGTGCGGTTGTCGGCAAAGAGCGCCGCCAGTTCCTTGATCTGCTCAGCAGGCACCTCACAAATCTCGGCAGCCCATTCCGGGGTCTTCGGCGTCCCGTCGCTTTCACCGGTCAGATAGGGCAGGAATTTCTCAAACCCGGCGGTGTATTCATCGAGGAAGTCCTGATCGTGTTTGCCTTCGGTGTAGAGCGCGTGCGCGACGCCCAGCATCATTGCCACATCGGTATGCGGACGGATCGGGATCCATTCGGCGTCAAAGAATTTGGCGGTGTCGGTGCGGATCGGGTCGATCACAATCACCTTTTTGCCGGTCTTCTTGAACTCTTCCATATAGGGATAGCCATCGTGGTCGGCCACGGTCCAACCGATCTGGTTGGTCTTGATCGGATCAGCCCCCCAGAAGACCAGCACATCGGTGCTTTCCACAACAACGGGCCAGACGGTTTGCTGTTCGTAAACCTCCAGCGTGCCCATGACGTGGGGCATGATGATCTGGCTGGCCCCGGTTGAATAATCGCCCGAGCTGTTCACGAACTTGCCTTC
This sequence comes from Aliiroseovarius crassostreae, assembly GCF_049803815.1. Classification (GTDB taxonomy): domain Bacteria; phylum Pseudomonadota; class Alphaproteobacteria; order Rhodobacterales; family Rhodobacteraceae; genus Aliiroseovarius; species Aliiroseovarius crassostreae_A. The sequence goes on along the minus strand of NZ_JBNAGI010000002.1, from coordinate 458,963 downwards.
CAGACCCACGTTCAGCGCACGGCGCAGAAGGTTTTGGCAATTGTGCAATTTGCCCGAGCTTTTCCACCCGTAAGACCCGGCAAACACGCCGGTCGGACCATAGGTGTCGCTGACGCGTTTCAGTTCATTTGTCACCAGTTCAAGAGCGGTGTCCCAATCGACACGAACGAACTCTTCTGCACCGCGGTTCTCGGGGCTGGCACCGGGGCCATTCTCCAGAAAGGCTTTGCGCACCATCGGATATTTGATGCGCGAGGGTGAATAGACGCTGTCCATCACCCCTTCCAGCATCGGCGTGGGATGCGGATCCTGATCCCATGGGCGCACCTTGGTCCAGACCCCGTTTTCAACGGTGGCGTTAAACGCCCCCCAGTGGGACCCGGTCAGCACGTCACCTGCGCCTGCGGCATGGGCGGCCCCTGCCCGCAAAACGGCCGGTGCAAAGGCTGCAAATGCGCCAAGGGCTGTGGCCCCTTTCAAAAGGCCGCGCCGGGTGATGGTATTGGAATTGTGAATGGACATTGTTTCCTCCATTGCTTCGTAAATCATCTGCAAAGCCCGCGATTGCCTGACTTTGCGATTGGCATGACTGTTTCAAACGGATGTGAATGGGGTTCGGGGAAAGGTTTAACCGCGTGTAATGTTGTGTAAACAGACGGTAAACGCCCCCCCCCGATCACATGGGTTCACGGCACAGATCAGCCGCTTGGCAACTCTCTTGCGCCAGGGCCAAAGCGGCCCGGGCCAGCATCGGGATCGGGGCGTTGTCGGCTTGGGCCTCACATCGCTGATGAAACTCGGCAAGCCAACTCAGGACATGCTGATCCAGAAACGCCGCCGATGAGATCGGCACCGATTGCCCCAGTTCTTCGCGTTCGATCAATTCGGCGGCCACATGAAGCTGCACCCCCAGATGATCGGCCGGTTCGTTGATCTCGGCAGGCAATTGCATCTGCAACTCCTGCAAAAGCGCGTTCATGTCGCGGGTGGGCTGTTGAAAGAGCAGGCCCTTCTCGCTCAGATAAACCGACGCATAAGGCAAGGCCGCGCGCGGCCCCCCCATATCAAAGACCTGTGTGAAGGCGCGTGTGATCCGGGCCTGCAACCGGGCGAGATCTTCGGCGTCACCTATTGCCTTCTTCAGCCAGCCCGCCAGAGGGTCCAGCGCCGGGATGGATTGCAGCCCGGTCAGAAACTGCATCCCGTCTTGTGAGTGGTAGCGTTCCAGCGTGGTCAACTCCGGCGGGCACAGAAAGAACTGCGCCAGCCAGCGATATGCAACAGGGCGCGGGATCATGTGGTGATCACTCATGATGTGCCCCGCCCGTGTCTTTTGCGTTCAGCTGCAGGTATTTCTGCAAGACGCGGTATTCTTCTTTGTCCAGCGTGATAAAGCGCTTCATTGCCTTCAGCGTGCCGATCCATTGGTTGGCAAGGGAATGCCCCGGATCCGGTTTCGAATGGCAGGTGCCACAGCTGGCCGTGTACATCTCGGACGTGTAGTCCCAAAGCGGCGCCACATCTGAAATCAGCGCATCCGGCGCGACCCAGGCCGTCAGGCTGACCTGGTGCCAGACCAGTTCCGTATCCGGGTCCGTTTCCGTGCCGTGGATCTGCACCAGATCCACCGAGGATTTCTTGACCGTGGCTTCAAAAATCCGGTGGCTGCGCAGGGCATAAACCACCTGCCCGACCCCGTCTTGCTGCCAGCCCTCGATGGTGACCTTCAGCATTCCGTCAGACCGGTCCTGCACCGTCAGTTGGGTGGCGGCCAGCACCTGTCCAATGGCGTTTTCGCCGGATGCCGCATCCGCAGCGGATCCATAAAGCGGGATGGTTTTGACCGGATAGGCCGTGTCACCATCCACACCCTGCGCCGCGATCTGTTCAAGGTCTTCGAATTTCTTGCGATAGCCCTGCGACAGATCCGGCATTTTATGCGCGATGCCTTTGTGGCAATCGATACAGGTGTCACCGCGTTCAAACCCGGCCTGCATCAGTTCCGCCGCTTTCGGGTCCTGCAGTTTGAAATCCATATGCTCAACCGCATGACAGTTCCGGCATTCCAGAGAATCATTGGCCTTCATGGTCGCCCACACGCGTTGCGCCATCTCGGCACGGTGGGCTTCGAACTTCTCAGGCGTGTCGATCACGCCGGTGACAAAGTGACCGTAAAGCTCATATGACGCTTTGATCTTTCGCAGCACCTTTGGCCCCCAGGCCTTGGGCACATGGCAATCCGAACAGACCGCCCCCACGCCCGAGGCATTCATGAAATGCGGCGAATGCTTGTATTCCTCATACACATTGTCGCGCATCTCATGGCACGAGATACAGAACTCCATCTCGTTCGTGGCTTCCATCGCGGTGTTGAAACCGCCCCAAAAGATGATCCCGGCAATAAAGCCGCCAATCATCAGAACCCCGAACGATAACGCACCGGCAGGGCCCCAGAATTTTTTCCACAGTCGTTTGAACATCTTTATGCCTCCGTCTGCCCCTGTCTTAGGCGGGGGCTGTAAATGGCATACCTTTGGGCTTTGAACCGTTGGTAAAAATATGTAAACGTCGTGTAAACAGAGCGGAGGCGGGTATGAATCTGGCCAAACAAATCCTGGTTGTCGAAGATGACCCCACCAGCCTCGAAGCTGTTTCCGGGTATTACGAGGTTGAAGGATACCGGGTGGTGCGCGCCCGTGATGCCGATGAAATGGAACGCGCGCTAAAGCGCCATGTCATCGACCTGATCGTGCTGGACATACGGTTGCCGGGCAAAGACGGGCTGACGCTCCTGCGTGAATTGCGCACCCATTCCGATGTTCCGGTCATAGTGACCAGTGCGCGCACCGAAGACGTCGATCACATTGTGGCGCTGGAAATCGGCGCGGATGACTATCTTGATAAGCCAATCAATCTGCGCGAGCTTTTGGTGCGCACCAAGAACATCCTGCGCCGCATGGCCATGCCTGCAACCCCACCCCAGGAAACGGATGAACTGCAAAAGTTCAACGGCTGGACCCTCGACCGCGCCGCACGCACATTGACAAAAGCATCCGGCGAAGATGTTCACCTGACCCGGGGGGAATTTGACCTGCTCAGCTTTATGGCGCAGCGCCCGGGTCGGGTGCTGCAGCGTGATCAATTGCTCGATTGTCTGGCTGGGCGCGAATGGCAGCCCTTTGATCGCACAATCGATGTCCTGATCGGTAGGTTGCGCAACAAGATTGAATCCGACCCGAAAACCCCTGCGATCGTGATAACTGTTCACGGCGTTGGGTATGTTTTCATGGGAAAGGCCGAATTGGCATCTTAGGATTGCATGACGTGGTCACTTGGCCGACGTGGCGACTTGGCCGACTGGGGCCAACTGCATGTCCGGGTCCCTTCCCCATTCTTTTGGGCGTTTACTAGAGGGTGATACCTTCTTCAATCTCGAAAAAAAACGTAGGAAACTGATTTTTTCAGCCTTCACAGCTCCAACAATATCCTGTTCCAGGCCGGTTAGAAGTCCGGTCTAGTGAGTTTTGTTCCTGTTGCCCTCATCAGGGCGTGCCGACAGGCCTCGACCAAGACGCCGCGGCGTTTTCATACCGGCGCTGTGGCCGTTTTTGCTGTGCTGGGCCGTTCGGACCCGTCCTTTTGGGGGTCGGGTGCTGAACTTTATCTCCCCTTCTAAGTCAATGAAAACAAATAAGTAAAAAGTCTATCCCCGATCCGGTTTAAGCTGAACATCTATAATGTCGGACATTAATGTTTATTATGTCGGACAATATATGTATCGTTTAAAGACAACTTGATTCGGAGATGTCGCACGTGGCAGCAAAATCTCAAAACCAAGCTCTAAGCGAAGGTACTGGAACCTCGCTGAAGGCTTTGCCTTCGGGCAGCACCAGCCGCGATGTGCTGAATGCGCTTTCCACAATGATCGAAGCGGAAGGTCTGAAAGTCGGGGACCGCCTGCCCCCCGAGGTTGAGATTGCGCGTCGGCTTGGCATTGGGCGGGCAAAGGTGCGTGAGGCCCTGACGAGCTGGCAAAACATGGGCATTGTGGTGCGCAACAAGAAAGCCGGGACACGTCTGGCGGCCGAAGTATCGACCAATGCAATCCACCTTCCACTGACGCTGAAGCTTGAGGCAGAGAGCCTGCTCAGGACCCATGCCGTGCGCCGACCGCTGGAGGTCGAAGCCGCCCGGATGGCCGCCCTGAACTGTACCGAAGAGCATGGGCGCCTGATCACCGCCCGTGTTGCCGAGCTGATTGCGATACACGCCGCCGGCGAGGATTGGCGTGAGGCTGATTATCGGTTCCACACCTCCCTGCACGAGGCAACCGGCAACCCTTTGTTCGGGCAACTGATCCACCAGATCCAACAGGGATTTAACGAGGTTTACGAAGCCCCCTTCGGACAGCCGCATCTGGGTCAGGCGACCATTCCCCTGCACACCCCCCTTGCAGAGGCGGTTGTGACCGGAAACGCGGATGAAGCGGCACGGATTGTGGGGGAAATCATGGATATGGTCGAAGCCGAAATCCTGCAAATCATGGAGTGTCAGGATGTCTGATCAACAAGAGCTTGCAACCCTACTTGCCGCGGTGTTTCCAGACGCAGACGGGGCGGTGACGCCGCCGATCGTTCAGACCTCGTTGTTTACCTTCGACAGCTACCAAAGCTTCGAAGACCGGATGGCGGGCCGGTCTGACACGGCGATCTATACGCGCGTGGAAAACCCAACGGTGGCCGCGTTTGAAAAGCTTATGGCAGACGCCGAACACGGCGAGGCCGCGGTTGGGTTTGCTTCCGGGATGGCGGCAATCTCGTCCACGATTTTGGCATTTGTCAAACCCGGGGACCGGATCGCCTGTGTCGAACATGTCTATCCCGACACCTACCGGTTTTTCGAACGCATGTTGCGCCCGTTTGGGGTGCATGTTGACTACCATGCGCCGGAACGGTTTGAAAATGACCCCGACCTTCTTTCGAATGTGACACTGGCCTATCTGGAAAGCCCCGGATCGGTTGTTTTTGACGCCTTGGATCTGCGCCGCGTCGCGGACCATGCCAAACGTCACAATGTGTTGACGATGATCGACAGCTCTTGGGCTAGCCCGGTTTTCCAACATCCCCTCACGCTGGGCATAGACATCGTCATTCACTCCGCCTCGAAATATATCTCGGGGCATTCAGACACGGTTGCGGGCGTGGTGGTCGCCTCTCAGGACCATATCGCCCGCATCCGTGATCTGACCCTCCCTTTGCTGGGGGCAAAACTGGCCCCGTTTGAGGCGTTCCTGCTGACACGCGGCCTGCGCACCTTGCACGCGCGGATGATGCAGCATCAGGCGACGGCCAATCTGTTTGTCGACCGGCTGGCCAGTGTGCCACAGGTGCGCCGGGTCAATTCACCGGGTGCCAATGACGTTCCCGGGCTGACGGGCCGTTCGGGTCTGATGTCGATTGAATTCGATGACAGCGTCGACATCGCGAAGTTTTCCGATGCGCTGACCCTGTTCCGCCTGGGCGTGAGCTGGGGCGGCTTTGAAAGCCTGATCCTGCCGGCCCGCGTCGGCCTCGCCCAGGCCGGAGAGCAGAACTCGATGCAGAAATTTGGCGTCTCGCCCAACCTGGTGCGCCTCAATCTCGGGCTCGAGTCCGCTGAAGATCTTTGGGCCGATTTCACATCGGCGCTTGCCGCAAGCACCGCCTGAAAGCGCGGGCTTGCACAGACATAAAACCAACAGGAGGAAAACATGAAAAATCTATTTGCAGGGCTGACGGCTGCTGCCGTGCTGATGGGAACGGCTTCATATGCCGAGACCACGCTGAAACTTGTGGAGGTGATCACAAGCCCCGAGCGCACCGAGGTGCTTCAGGGGGTGGTCGATGAGTTTGAGGCCGACAACCCTGATGTCACGGTTGAAATCGTGTCACTGCCATGGGGCAGCGCCTTTGAAAAGCTGGCCACAATGGTGGCGGGGGGCGACATCCCCGATGTGGTTGAAATGCCCGACAGCTGGCAGGCGCTTTATGCAGGGTCCGGCCAGTTGGCCAGCCTGAAAGAACATGTTGCCGGGTGGGAACATGGGGCGACGCTGACCGACAAGACCGTCGCGATGGGCAGCCAGTCGGGCGATCTTTATATGATCCCGTATGGCTTCTATCTGCGGGCGATGTTCTACAACAAGAAACTGCTGGCCGAAGCGGGCATCGACACCCCTCCGAACACGATGGAAGAGTTCATGGCGGCGTCGGCAGCGGTGTCCAAGCTTGATGGCAAACACGGCTATTGTCTGCGCGGTGGTCCCGGCGGCACCAATGGCTGGATCATGTTCGCCGCGGCCATGAATGGCACAAACGAGTTCTTCACCGAAGATGGCGTCAGCCGCATCAACGAACCCGGATCTGTCGACGGCATCCAGTTCATGATCGACATGTATCAAAACGGATATGCCCCCAAGGACAGCGTCAGCTGGGGCTTCAACGAAATCGTGGCCGGGTTCTATTCCGGCACCTGCGCTTTCCTTGATCAGGATCCCGACGCGCTGATCGCCATCGCCGAACGGATGCCCGCCGAAGATTTTGCGGTTATTCCGATGCCGGTTGGCCCGGCGGGCAAGGCCTTCCCAACGATCGGTTATGCCGGTTGGTCAGTCTTCAAGGCCACCGAGCACGAAGACGAAGCCTTTGATCTGGTCGCGGCGCTGTCTTCGCCCGAGGCCAACGCCACCTGGGCCAAACGGGTTGGCGTCATTCCGATCCACAAAGGTGCCGATCAGGACCCCTATTTCAAGACCGAGCAGTTCAAGGGCTGGTTTGAAGAGCTGAATGGCGAAGAATATGTACCGACCATTATGCCCTTCTACCTTGAACAATGGGGGTATTTCGCCAGCACGATGTTGCTGGAAACCAGCCAGGAAGCCTTGCTGGGACAACGCAGCGCGCAAGAGGTTGCGGATGAATGGGCTGCGTTCCTGACCGAGGAACACGCAAAGTGGAAGGCAAGCCAGTGATGGCGCGCGCTCAAAAAACTGTCAGGCCCGGGGAAACCCGGGCACGACGCTCGCTTTACCTGCAATATTTGGTCGAGCCGTTCTTCTACCTGTCGCCGGCCATCCTTCTGATTGGCGCGGTGATCATGTTCCCGCTGATCATCGGGGTGTCCTACTCGTTCCAATCCATTGAGCTGTTGAAACCCTTTGCCTCGGGCTGGATCGGCTTTGAAAACTATGTCGATCTCTGGAGCGACCGGAAATTCTGGATCGCGATGGAAAACACGCTGTTCTGGACCTTCTGGTCGATCACCTTCCAGTTCCTGCTGGGTCTGGGCCTTGCCATGCTTCTGAACACACATTTCTATGGCAAGAAACTGTTTCAGGCGCTGGTTTTCCTACCCTGGGCCGTTCCGACCTTTCTGTCCGCGCTGACATGGGCGTGGCTGTTCAACCCGGTGATCGGCCCGTTGCCCCATTGGCTGGCGGCCCTTGGCGTTCTGTCAGAACCCTACAACATCCTGGGCGATCCCGAATTGGCAATGTGGGGTCCGATCACGGCGAATATCTGGTTCGGTGTGCCGTTCTTTGCCATCACGCTTTTGGCTGCCCTGCAATCCATCCCGGGCGAACTTTATGAGGCCGCGGAAGTGGACGGCGCGACCCCGTGGCAGACCTTCACCAAGATCACCCTGCCCTTCCTTGCACCGATGATCGCAATCACCGTGATGCTGCGCACCATCTGGATCGCCAATTTCGCGGATCTGATCTTTGTGATGACCGGCGGCGGGCCTGCAAATTCGACGCAGATCCTGTCGACCTACATCTTCACCACCGCCTTCCGGAAACTGGATTTCGGCTATGCGTCGACCATCGCCGTGGCGCTGCTGGGGATCCTTCTGATCTACGCTGTCATCCTGCTTTGGCTTCGCAAGAAGCTGGTCAAAATTTAAGGAGCTGGTCATGTCAGCCGTCAAGAAACCCAACCCCGCCGTGGTCGTGGCCAAATACGCAGCCCTTGCGTTTTACCTGACCTTCGCGCTGTTCCCGCTTTACTGGTTGCTCAAGATCGGGCTGACCCCGGACAATCTGATCTATTCGGAAGGCACCCGCCTGTTTCCAAGCGAGGTCACATTTGCGAACTTCACAAAGGTCATTTTTCAGACTGACTTTATGGCCTATTTTCGCAACTCGCTGATTGTGTCGCTGGGGGCTGCGTTCTTTACCACCCTGTTTGCGGCGGCCGCGGGTTATGCGTTCTCGCGCTTTGTGTTCGCGGGCAAGCGGATCATCATTGCCCTGATGCTGGTCACCCAGATGTTTCCGCTTTTGATGATCATCGCGCCGATCTACAAGATCGTGGCCGAGCTGGGCTTGTTGAATTCGCTGACCAGCCTGATTGTCGTCTACACCGCGTTCAACATCCCCTTTGCAACCTTCCTGATGCAGTCCTTCTTTGACGGCATCCCCAAAGATCTGGAAGAGGCGGCGATGATGGATGGCTGTTCGCGGTTTCAGGCGCTGCGCAAAGTGGTGTTCCCGCTGACCCTGCCCGGCCTTGGGGCGACGCTGGGGTTTGTCTTTACCGCGGCCTGGTCAGAGTTGCTGTTTGCGCTGATGCTCATCTCGAAAAACGACGCGATGACCTTCCCGGTTGGCTTGCTGACCTTCGTGTCCAAGTTTTCGGTCGATTGGGGGCAAATGATGGCCGCCGGCGTCTTGGCGCTGATCCCAAGCTGCCTCTTCTTCATCTTCATTCAACGCTATCTCGTGCAGGGGCTCACCTCCGGCGCGGTCAAAGGATAGGAGGCCAGTACATGGCACGTATCGAACTTCGTGACGTTGCAAAACGCTATGGATCCGTAGAGGTCCTGCGCAACATCAACCTTGATATCCAGGATGGTGAATTCATCGTTCTGGTCGGTCCATCGGGATGCGGAAAATCTACCCTGCTGCGCATGGTTGCAGGGCTTGAACCGATATCCAGCGGTGATTTCCTGATTGATGGCGCGCGCATGAACGATGTGCGCCCGCGCGACCGGGACATCGCGATGGTGTTCCAATCCTATGCGCTTTATCCGCATATGGATGTCGCGCGGAACATGGGGTTTTCGATGGAAATCCGCAAAGAACCCTCAGCAGAGCGTTCAGCAAAAGTGGCCCGTGCGGCAGAGACTTTGGGTCTGACCAATCTGATGGATCGCCTGCCCAAGGCCCTGTCGGGTGGCCAGCGTCAACGGGTCGCCATGGGGCGGGCCATCATCCGTGACCCGCGCGCCTTTCTGTTTGACGAACCCCTCTCAAACCTTGATGCCGCCCTGCGGGTGGAAATGCGCCTGGAAATTGCCCGGCTGCACCAGCAACTTGGCGCGACCATGATCTATGTGACCCATGATCAGGTCGAAGCCCTGACACTGGCGGACCGGATTGTGGTTCTGAATGGTGGCGACATCCAACAGGTCGGCAGCCCATTGGAGCTTTATGAGCGGCCCGCCAACAAGTTTGTGGCCCAATTCATCGGCTCGCCCACCATGAATATCGTGCCCGTCACCGGCAGCAATGCTGGTGTCACCACCGGGAATGGCACTGAAATCAGGCTGCCGGACCAGCCGCTGATCGCCCAGGCGAACGAGCTGGGGGTCCGGCCGGAACATATTGATGTGGTGGACAATGGCACCGGTGATCTGTCCGCCGTGGCCGATGTGGTTGAGCATCTGGGCTCTGACACAAACATCTATGTCAATGTCGAGGGGATCGGCCCGATGATGGTGCGCAAACACGGCAATATCCCGGTGACGTCCGGCGAACGGCTTGGTCTGCGCATTCAAACGGAACATGCCCATCTGTTTGCCAAAGATGGCACCGCATTGCGACCGGCCGTCTGAGATGACGGGGGATTTGGAAATTCGCGCCACGCTTGAGAAAAAGACGCTGTGGCTGTCGTCGTGGATGATCCACAATGCCAATAACATTCGCGCCAAAGGCCGGATCAAAGTGGGCGGTCATCAGGCCTCATCGGCCTCGATGAACGCAATCCTGAACGCGCTTTACTTCGACGTGCTGCGGCCCGAGGACCGCGTTGCCGTGAAACCGCACGCAAGCCCGGTTTTCCACGCGATCCAGTATCTTCTGGGCAATCAGAGCCTGCAGCAATTGCAGGATTTCCGGGGGCTTGGCGGCGCACAACCCTATCCTTCGCGCACCAAAGATTTGGATGACGTCGATTTCTCGACCGGATCGGTTGGGATGGGGGTTGCGATGACGGCGTTTGCCAGCCTGACGCAGGACTATCTGGCGGGTCACGGTTGGCTCGATGCGCCCAAGGGTCGGATGATCGCGCTGGTCGGCGATGCCGAGCTGGACGAAGGCAATATCTATGAGGCGCTTTTGGAGGGCGCCAAACATGATTTGCGCAACTGCTGGTGGGTCATTGACTATAACCGGCAATCCCTTGATGGCGTTGTGACCGAAGGCTTGAATGCGCGGTTTCGCGATATCTTTGTCGCCTGCGGGTGGGAGGTGATCGAGCTGAAATATGGATCGCTCATGCAGGCCGCGTTTCAGCGTCCGGGGGGGAATGCCTTGCGCAGCTGGATCGATCATTGCGAAAACGCGCTCTATTCTGCGTTGACCTTCAAAGGCGGGGCCGCATGGCGCGCGCAGCTGGAGCAGGATTTTGCCGGCAACAACGAGGCGCTGGCACTGGTCGCGGATCACGATGATGATGCGTTGGCGCGGCTGATGGGCAATCTGGCCGGGCATGACGCAGCCCTGATCTCCGAAACCATGAAGGCGATAGATCACGACCGCCCGGTCTGTTTCATCTGCTACACGGTGAAAGGCCATGGGCTGCCGCTCGCCGGTCACAAGGACAATCACGCCGGGATCATGACCACCGCGCAGATTGAAGGATTGCGCGATGATCTGGGGATCGCGGCGGGCCACGAATGGGATCGCTTTGCCGGTATGGATATTCCTCAAGAGGACATTCAGGCCTTTCTGGACAGCGTGCCGTTTAACGCCAAAGGCCGCCGCCGCCACACCGCCCCCCCGATCCGGGTGGACGCGCAGGCCCGGCCAAGGATAAAGGACGTCGCGTCCACGCAGGAAGCGTTTGGGCAGATATTGTCGGCCATCGCCAGCGACGCGCCAGCGCTTGCCCAGCGGATTGTCACCACCTCTCCTGATGTTTCGGTGTCGACCAACCTGGGTCCGTGGATCAACAAGACCGGTCTGTTTGCCAAATCTGAGCAAAGCGATGTGTTTCGCGAACAGGACATCCCCTCGACGCAGAAATGGCGCAGACACACCGAAGGTCGGCATATCGAACTTGGCATCGCAGAAAACAACTTGTTCACGTTTCTGGGCGCGCTTGGCCTGTCACATTCCTTGTTTGGTGAAAGGCTGTTTCCGGTTGGGACGGTCTATGATCCCTTCATCTGCCGCGGGCTCGATGCGCTGAACTATGCTTGTTATCAGGATGCACGGTTCATGCTGGCGGCCACCCCGTCGGGCGTATCGCTCAGCCACGAGGGCGGCGCGCACCAATCCATTTCAACCCCGCTGATCGGCATGGCGCAAGACGGGCTTGCCACGTTTGAACCTGCTTTTGCGGACGAGCTGAACGTGATCATGCGCTGGGGCTTTGACTATATGCAGCGCGATGGTGGGACCGCTGAGGCCGAGCAAAATTGGTTGCGCGACGAAAAGGGCGGATCTGTGTATCTGCGCCTGTCGACGGTTCCACACGAACAGATCGGGCGCGAGATGACCGATGCGCTTGCGCAGGATGTGATTGCGGGCGGGTATTGGTTGCGCCCGCCAACCGCGACAAGCTCGGTTGTGCTGGCCTATACCGGCGTCGTCGCGCCCGAGGTCATTCGGGCCGCGGGTCTGCTCTCCGAAGATGTGCGTGACGTCGCCGTTCTGGCCGTCACATCCGCCGATCGGTTGAACGCGGGATGGCAGGCCGCCGAACGCGCCCGGCAACGTGGCGATCACACGGCGCTGTCCCATATCGAGCATCTGTTTGCCAATCTATCGCGCGACGCGGGGTTGGTTACGGTGGCTGATGGGCATCCTGCGGGCCTTGGCTGGCTTGGCGGGGTGCAGGGGCACCGCACCAAATCCCTTGGTGTGGAACATTTTGGACAGGCGGCAAGTGTGGAAGACACCTATCACCTGCATGGCCTTGATGCGAACGCCATTCTACACGCCGCGCGGGCCTTGATGCCGGGGCGCGGAGCACGCTATATAACACCGCTCGCGGGATAAGATGATGACCAACAACCACCTGATGCCTCCGGGCACACCATCCGAACCGGGGTTCTGGCTTGATACCCCTCAGCATCGCAACTGGTTGATGGATCAGGCCCTGCGGCAACTGGAGTTTTTCAGCACAAGTTGTCGGCAGGGCCCCGGCTTCCACATCCTGGATCACGATGGAACGCCCCTGCCCGGCCAGTTGCAGGAGTTGCACACCACAACCCGTCTGGTTCACTCTTTCGCGTTGGGGCATCTCTCTGGGTTTCAGGGCGCGGAGCGGATCATTGATCACGGGATGGCCTATCTGAACAGCCACCACCGGGATCGTGCGCATGGTGGTTATCTCTGGGCGCTGGACGGCGATCAGATCAAGGATGACCGCAAGCTGGCCTACGGGCATGTCTTTGTCCTGCTTGCCTCGGCCAGTGCGAAATTGGCGGGCCACCCGGAAGCAGATCGCCTGATGGCGGATGTTCGCGCGGTTCTGGACCGGCATTTCTGGGACGACGACGCGGGATTGTTCTGCGATGAATGGAACCGGGACTGGACCCCATTTTCCACCTATCGCGGCATGAATGCCAATATGCACGGTGTCGAGGCCCTGCTGACCGCCTATGAGGCAACCGGCGATGAGATCTATCTTAAACGCGCCGGTCGCATTCTGGCGTTTTTCATCGGCAAAATCGCTCCGGATGAAAATTGGCGCCTGCCAGAGCATTACACGTCTGACTGGCAGGTTGATCGCGGCTACGCTGGCGACCCGATGTTCAGACCCGCAGGGACCACGCCAGGCCATTCCTTTGAACTGGGCCGGCTTCAATTGCAGCACTGGGATCTGTCAGGGCGACCAGACTCTGACGCCCCTGAAACAGCGCGTCGCCTGATTGAACGGGCGTTAAAGGATGCCTGGTTGCCCGGGGGCGGCTTTGCCTACACACTTGATTTCAATGGCCAGGTTGACAATGCGTCCCGGTTTTGGTGGCCGGTCACCGAAGCCATCGGGGCGGTCGCGGCCCTGATCGCCCTGGACAGAAGGCCCGCGGATGAAATCTGGTACAGAAAGCTTTGGACCTACGCAAATGACACCCATGTGGATCACACCCATGGCGGCTGGGTTCCAGCGGTGGATGACACCGGGCAGATCGTGACCTCGATTTTTGATGGCAAACCCGATATCTACCATTCCCTACAGGCCTGTTTGTTCCCATTGTCAGGGCGACTGTCGAGGATGATGCCGCTTTGAAAGACCGGCCCCGGCAGGAGGTTCCATGCGATCCCGTATGGTCAGCCATCTGACGCGGCCCATGGCTGGCGCAAAACGGCCCACCCTGTGCTGGTGCCAATCAACAACTCGGAGGAAACACAGATGATCCTGTGCTGTGGTGAAGCGTTGATCGACATGATCCCGGAACCGACCCGTTCGGGCGATCAGGGCTTTGTGCCCCATTGCGGCGGGGCGGTTTTTAACACCGCCATCGCCTTGGGGCGGCTGGGGGCGCGCGTGGGTCTTTTGACAGGGCTGTCGAGCGATCTTTTTGGCCGTCAACTGGTCGACGCGTTAAACGCCAGCCAGGTGGACACCCGCCACATTCTCACCAGCGACCGACCGACGACGCTGGCCTTTGTCAATCTCGTCAACGGTCAGGCAAACTATACGTTCTATGACGAAAACTCGGCTGGACGCATGTTGACACCCGACCACATTCCGCCCCTGTCAGACGCGATTTCGACACTTTATTTTGGCGGCATCAGCCTGGCCTGTGAACCGGCAGCAGACACCTATCTGGAAATCGCCAAAGCGCAAGCAGGCACCCGCACCATCATTGTTGACCCGAACATACGTGCAGGGTTCATTGCGGACGAACCCCGTTACCGCGCGCGGCTGGACAGACTGATCGCTCTGACCGATGTGCTAAAGGTCTCGGACGAGGATCTGAATTGGATCACCCCCGGCACCGCATCTCTGGATGAAAAAGCACGGGCGCTTTTGGCCCGGGGGCCGTCATGTGTCATCGTCACCCGTGGCGGCGAAGGCGCAACCGGTTACCTTGCGGGCGGCGCAAAGGTCGAGGCCCCCGCGCGACCTGTTTCGGTTGTCGACACCGTAGGCGCGGGGGATACGTTTAATGCCGGTGTCCTTGCGAGATTGTCCCGGGACGGTCACCTGAGCAAAGAGCGCATTGCCACCCTCCCCCCCGATGCGGCCTTTGAGGCCCTGTCTTTCGGCGCCGCAGTGGCCGCGATCACCGTCTCACGCGCCGGGGCCAACCCGCCTTGGGCCGACGAGCTGTGAGGGGGGGGATCACGGGTCAGACATGCGCGGTGGACCTAAGCCCCCTGCGTCAAAGACGACGCCCCATATCGCGCGGCGTCGGTCAATGGCCGCCTTATGACGGGTGGGACGAAAAAAGAAACGCACATTAAACCTTGACGGTGCGATCATACAGCTCGCCCTAATGCCCCCCCTGTACCATCGGTGCGCCCTGCCCTGCGTGGCCCAGGGCCTTGCGTTCGCGGGCCAGGGTACTCAGGCCCAGATCGTCCAGAATGGCATAGATGGCGGGCAGCGCGAACAGCACGATCAGGCTGGCGGTGAGCAGGCCAAAAACCAGGCTTGCGACCAGCGGGATCAGGATTTGCGCCTGCAGGCTGGTTTCCGTCAGGATCGGCAACAGGCCCGCTGCCGTCGTCATGCTGGTCAGAAAAATCGCCCGGAACCGTGCGCGCGCGGCCCGCGCGGCGGCCACCGCCACGGTCATCGCATCCCCATGTTCGCGTTTGACGAAATCCACCAGCAGGATCGAATTGTTCACCACCACGCCCGCAAGGGCCACGAACCCCAGCATACTGGGCATCGAAAAATCCAGCCCCATCGCCATGTGACCAAAGATGGCCCCGGTCAGCGACAGCGGGATCACCAGCATCACCACAACCGGTTCGACGTAGGAGCGAAACAGGAAGCTGAGCACCAGAAACACCCCGATCAGTCCCATCAGAAACCCTTTCAACATGGATTGCTGGGTCTTGCCCGCTTCGGCATTTTGCCCCTCGACATCCAGCGCAACGCCGGGATACCGGGCCAGCAGATCGGGCACGAACTGGTCCAGAATATCGCCGACGATTGCATTTGCATTGGCGATCCGGGTGTCGATGGTGCCCTGAACAGTGACGGTGCGGATGCCGTTTTCCCGGTTGATCCGGTTGTACCCCTGCCCGATCTCGACATCCGCCACCACGCCCAGCGGTACGG
The DNA here is from genome assembly GCF_049803815.1 of Aliiroseovarius crassostreae. Classification (GTDB taxonomy): domain Bacteria; phylum Pseudomonadota; class Alphaproteobacteria; order Rhodobacterales; family Rhodobacteraceae; genus Aliiroseovarius; species Aliiroseovarius crassostreae_A. The sequence continues at coordinate 443,460 of NZ_JBNAGI010000002.1, read as the reverse complement.
TGGATCCATCCGGGCGCGCGATGTGGAAATCATCGAAGGATCGGTAGGTCCCCTGATCACCGGCCGTGAACTGGGCGGTGACCTCCAACAGGCTGCCGCGGACCTGCATTTCACTGACCTTGGTGCCGAAATAGGCCGCCCGAAGCTGATCGGCGATCATTGCCGCGGTGATCCCCATGGGACCCGCGGCATCGTTCAACGTCACGCGTAGCTCGCGCTTGCCGGGGCGCAGATCATCCAGAACGGACGTGACCCCGGCATATTGCCAGATCCAGTCCTGAAGCTCGGTCGCGGCGGATTTAAGCGCGGTCAGGTCGTCACCCTTCAGCCGCATGTCGATGGCGACCCCGGCCGGGCCGATGGTTGATTCCGCATATTTCAGGCTGATCACATCCGGCACGGGACCGACCCTGTCGCGCCAAAGCGCCATAATGGCGTCGGGCCGGTGCGCGCGCTCGGCCGAGGGCAGAAGATCGACGCTGACCGTGGCCACATGGGCGCCGGTTTCAAACGCATCGCGGTTTTCGCCATAATAAACCGACACATGTCGGATCAACTCGGCGCTTCCCGGCTGCTCGGGCGACAATTGCGTATTGACCTGATCAAGCCCCTCTTCCAACCGCGCCACAACCGCTTCGGTCCGCGCGCGCGGCGTGCCCTGGGGCAGCAGGACCCGCGCGACGATGGTGTCCCCATCCAATTCCGGGAAGGCCGTGAATTTCAGGTATCCCCCCGCCAACATGCTGGCCGCCACCAAAAGCGCGGCAAAGCTGAGCCCCGCCGTGACATAGCGCCAGCGAATGGCCAGATCGACCAAGGGGCCAACCCCCCGTTCGCGGATCCAGACCACGGCGTTTTCCACGCGCGCGGTCACGCCGGTCTGGGTCGGGGGCCGGTCCAGACTGTGGATCAGGTGATGGGGCAGGATCAGGAACGCTTCGACCAGAGACACGGCCAGCACAAACAGCATGACCACCGGAACGACCCGCAGGACCGCGCCGATATCCCCTTGCAGAAAGGCGAGGGATCCGAAAATCAACGCGGTTGTCGTGAAGGAGGCCAGCACATTGGGCAGCACTTGGGTGGCACCCTCGACCGCGGCCTCCATCGCGGTCAGACCCTTTTCGCGTTGGCGCGCAATGTTTTCGGCAATCACGATGGCGTCGTCCATCAACAGGCCGATCACGATCAACAGGCCAAGCGTCGTCATCAGGTTCAACGAATACCCGGCCAGCCACATCAGCGCCACACCGCCCATAAACGACACCGGCAGACCCATGGCCACCCAGAACGAAAACCGAAACCCGAAAAACAGCCAAAGCACCAGGAACACCAGCGCCAGCCCCTGCAATCCGTTGACCACCACCAGCGACAGCCGGTCGCGCACGACCGAGGCCGCATCGGTGGTGATCTCCATCACCACACCGGGCGGGCCCTGTGCCCGCTCGGCCTCGATAAAGGCCTTCAACGTGTCGACAATCGTCAACGCATCTTCGGCGCGCGTCTTGCTGATATCAAGGACGGCAGCGGGCCGACCGTCAAAGGTGATGACCTCATCGTCGCTGGCGAATTGTTCGGTGATGGTCGCGATATCGCCCAGGCGCACCTGCCCGCCCGAGGGGGACGACCGCACGACCAGGGCGGCCAGATCATCGACCGTGCGGCGTTCCTCGGCCACGCGGATCAGCAGGGTTTCGGTCGCGGTGGCAATGTCGCCCCCGGGCAGATCCACACTGCCCGATTGCACCAGACGCGCCACATCCGCGACCGACACACCGAATTGCAAAAGCGCTTCGGGTTTCAGGCCGACATGCAACTCGCGCGTGGAAAACCCCCGGATATCGACCTTGGGAATGCCGCCCCACGCCAACATACGGGTGCGTATGTCTTCGGCGAGGTCCTTCAGATCGGTGCGCCGTTCTGGCCCGGTCACGGCGATTGAGGCCACGAAATCTGTTTGCCCCAGGGCGCGGACCCGGGCGGTTTCGGCGCGCGCCGGCAGGTCGGTGATGCCGTCGATTTCGGATTTCACATCGGCCACAAACGCCTGATAATCCTCGCCTTCGCGCATCCGCACCACCGACCGGGCCAGGCTTTCGCGCGCTTCGCAGGACTGGCGGTCAATGCCCGTCACCGCATCCAGCGCGTTTTCGATCCGTTCGCAAATGGCGGTTTCCACATCCTCGGGGCGGGCACCGGGATAGGGCACGGAGATCTCGACCTCGTTCTGGGCGGCGCGCGGAAAGGTTTCGCGCAACAGGGTTGGCGCCACAAAGAGACCGGCGACCAAAAACGCGATCATCAGAAGATTGGCGATGGTCGGGTGGCCTGCGAAAAACCGGATCATTGTGCGCGCCCCTCAACCACCTGCCCGTCCCCCAACCTGTCTGCCAGCGCGCCATCTTCGGTCACGTCCAGCAACATGCCCTCCACCACGCTGCCCGGCTGGCTGACCAGAATGCGCGCGCCCGGGGCAACGTCGCCGGTGATCAGGGCAATGCCGTCCTGCACCAGCCGGGTCCCGGTCTCGACCGTGCGCAACCGATCCTCGGCATCGGCCAGCAATATCCGCCCATCGCGCACCGCGCTTCGGGGCACCCAAATGCCGCTTTCCGGCTTGCCCACCAAAGACACCTCGACAAACATGCCTTTGGTCAACGGCGGACGTTTCCCGGGTTCGACCCCGGAATAGGCGGTGTCGACCCGCACGATCACCCCCAGGGTTCCGGATTTTGGATCAATGGTGTCGCTGATCCGGTCAACCCGGGCAGGCCAGCGGATCACGTCACCTTCCAGCCGAAGCTGCACCTCGGCCGTCAGATCCAGACGGCGCAGAACCTCGGTCAGGGTGGCCGGGTCAAGCGCCACCGCCTGCTGATCCCCCAACGTGGATTTCAGCAGCGTCCGGAGCGCGGCAATGGGCACCTGCGCCTCGACCTCTCCGGCCGCGATCCCATCCAACACGGCGGCGGTCTGACCTGATCGCAGAAACTGCCCCGTTTCGACCGAGACCGCGGCGACGCGCGCCGCGAACGGCAAGGTCAACTCGGTGCGGGCCAAATTCAGTTTGGCGGTTTCCAAGCTGGCGCGGTAGACCGCAATTTGCTCGGTCTGAACGGCCCGTTGCGTGGGCACAAGCGCCAGCGCGCTTTCCAGTGACTGCACCTTCTGGCGTTGCGCCAGATGCGCGGTGCGCGCGGCGTCCACGGCGGTTTGCGAAATCGTGCCGTTGCGCAACAGCGTCTCGGCCCGCTTCAGATCGGCGTCCCGCAGGGCCAGAAGGTCGCGTTCAATGTCAAGCGCGTCGATCTGGTTTGCCTCGGACACGGCAATCTCTGACAACCGCGCTTCGGCGGCGCGGATATTGGCATCGGCCTGCGCGATGGCCAGGTTGAAATCAGCGGGTGACACGCGCAAAAGCACCGCGCCGGCGGGCAAAATGGCCCCCTTCTGCAACCCCGGATTGACGTATTCAACCGTGCCCCCGACCTGGGTGATCGCCTCGTAGGTGCGCGCGGGACGCACCAGACCGTATCCGACCACATGCGGCGCGACGGCCAATGTCCGGGCCGGGATCACCCGCACCGGGGTTGCCCGTTCGACAAGCGGGATGCGCTCAGGCGGGGCGCGGTTCGCCACGACAAAGACCAGCGCGGCCACCCCAATCGCAACAATGGGCAGGGTCACCAGAAGCATCTTCAGGCTGGGTTTCAGGACGGGTTTCATGTGATCTCTCCCTGTGTTGTCAGGAGCCTGAGTTGCAGGTCCAGCAAACGGGCGCCGGTGCTCAGGAAGTTTTCTGTTTCGCGAAACCGCAAAAGCCGCAGGGCCAGACCCTGGACCACGCTGATCAGCAGGTTGGTGCTATCTTCCGTGTCAAGGTCCGATCGGATCTCTCCCACGCTCTGCCCCTCGCGCATCGCCCGGTGAATGGCCGCACGCAGCCCCCCCATGCACAGGGTCACCCGCGTCCGGACCGCCGTGGTGTCGGCAGTGGGATCGCGCATCACCATGATCTCGGGCAAGGCGGGATGGTCATGCAGCAGGCGAAGCTGTCCCATCACCAGCGCCCTCAGTTGGTCGAGGGGCCGGGGGTGGTCGGCGGCGGCACGGATGTTGGCGTCAATCCGCTGGCACAGCGCGTCGGTGACGGCGTCCCAGATATCGTCTTTGCTGGGGAAATGCTTGTAAATCGCGGGCTGTGTCAGGCCCAGACGGTCGGCGATCAGGGCGGTGGTCACCCGATCCGGGCCGACTTCAAAGGCCAGATCCATCGCGGTGCGGGTGATTTCCGTTTTTCTGACCGAGGCGGGTTTTCGGGTTCTCGTCGTCATCTGCGCGTGCCCGATAACGTCAGGGCGATCGCCACCCACACCCCGGTCCGAAGGATCAACGCGCCGAGGGTTCGCAGTTCATACGCGCCGCCAAGCGCCACCCATACGCCAAACCCCACCAACACCAGTGCCGTCGCCCCGGCGATGGCAACCGACAGACCCAACGCCCAGGGGCGCGCGCGCCAAATTCCCAAACCTGCCGCGAGATAGGCCAATCCGGCAAGAAAGTTGAACCAGACCACAAAGGGCACAAACCGCCCTGCCCGCTCTTGCACGATATCGGGTCCAAACAGCACGGCCCCGCTCGAAAAGACCGTCATCGCGCCGAAGACAATCGCCAACAGGGCCAATCCTTTCAGACGTGGCCGCGGGGGTCGATTTTGAGAGCTTTCTGTCGTCTTCATTGGCGCCTTGAAACCCTTCCGTAGGGGTCAATCCGTTAAGTTATAGATCAATAACTAACGTATCCCAACTGGTCGTTCAATGTCTTTCAGAGGATCACCCGCAATCCGTCTCGCCCACGCAAATCGGCGCGGCGCATAACCGGCGAGTGTTAACCAGAGAGCAGATTGGTTTCGGAGATCACGACGGTCTTCGCGGGGTCCCAGCCAAGGCACAGACACCGCCCCTCAGGTCGTCGACGGGTACGGCGTGATAATTGAGGGTTCAATTGCCCTGAGTTCAGCTTGTCATACGTGACATCCGAGGTCTTGGAGGCAATAAATAACCTTAATTGCAATAAGTTGTGCCTGTAACCTCAGAAGATGATCGATCAACTGGGCATGAAAGGTAGAGCGCTTTGAGAGCAGCAAATGGGCTGATCAACTTGGCAAATGTCTGTGGCAAGGAAGACGGGCGGTCGTTATTGACTGCGACCCTAAATTGATTGCGACCTTAATGCCGCAAGGAGGTCTATTTGCGTTTTCTGCACCGAATGAATCGCTGCAGAAAGATCTTATCCCAATGCATATCCTGTCCCGCGGACCGTGCGCAGCGGGTCGTCGCCGCCAAATTTGCACAGCGCTTTGCGCAAGCGCCCGACATGAACATCCACCGTGCGGGTGTCGACATAGACGTCACGCCCCCAAACCCGATCAAGAAGTTGTTCCCGGCTCCAGACCCGCCCAGGGTTTTCCATCAACGTGGACAGAAGACGAAACTCGGTTGGGCCCAGTTTGATCGCCTCGCCGTCGCGCGTGACCCGATGGCTTTCACCGTCAAGCACAATGCCCTGAAATTCCAGCCGCTGGCCAATGGCCGCAGGCCGGGTGCGCCGCAACTGGGTGCGAATGCGCGCCATCAGTTCGGACACGGAATAGGGTTTCACCACGTAATCATCCGCCCCGGTTTCCAACCCCCGGACACGATCCAGCTCTTCCGACCGGGCCGACAGCATGATCACCGGAATGGCACGGGTTTCCTTGCGGGTTTTCACTTGCCGGCAGATCTCGATCCCCGATACGCCGGGCAACATCCAGTCGAGCAGGATCAGATCCGGCATCACCTCGTCGACCATGATCAACGCGTCATCGCCGTTTTCGGCCATCATCACCTCATAGCCTTCCGAGGTGAGGTTATAGCGCAGGATTTCCCGCTGCGCCGGCTCATCCTCGACCAGCAGAACACAGGGCTTGGCCGCCGTCATTCGGGCTCACCTTCGGTCGGCAGTTCATAATTGACCGAGTTGCCTTTCGGTCGGGCCTCTTCGGGCATCACACCTGTGACCAGATAGATCACCTGATCCGCGATTGACGTCACGTGGTCGCCCATCCGTTCGATATTTTTTGCGATGAAATGCAGGTGCATACACGAGGAAATATTGCGCGGGTCTTCCATCATGAAGGTCAGGAATTCGCGAAACAGCGCATTATACATCTGGTCCACTTCGATATCGCGATGGCGCACGTCCTGGGCCAGATCCACGTCACGGCGGATATAGGCATCAAGCACGTCCGAGAGCATCATCTGCACCTCCTTGGCCATGCGCTTGATGGCGCCTGATGCGCCGTCAATCGGCTGCATATGCACAAGTACAGTGGTGCGTTTTGCCATGTTTTTGGCATAGTCGCCCACCCGTTCCAGGTTGGCGGCAATGCGCATCACGGTCAGTACGGTGCGCAAGTCCGAGGCAATCGGTTGGCGCAGCGCCAGAAGCTGCGCGCATTCTTCCTGGATCTGCGTGTCCAGCGCGTCGATCTTGCGATCAGCGCGGCGCACCTGCTCGGCAAGTTCTTCGTCGCGCTGTTTCAACGATTTTGCGCCCTGGCGAATGTTTTGTTCTACCAGCCCGCCCATCTTCATCACATGGGCCTGAATCTCTTCCAGATCGCGGTCAAATGCGGATGCAATATGTTGGTCGTTCATTTTTATGGTCCCTGCTCTTAACCAATCCGACCGGTGATATAAGCCTCGGTCCGGCTGTCTTCGGGGTTGGTGAAAATCTTGGTTGTATCGTCATATTCCACCAGGTTGCCCATGTGGAAAAACGCGGTCTTTTGGCTGACGCGTGCGGCCTGCTGCATCGAGTGGGTCACGATCACAACAGCGAATTTTTCGCGCAGCTCGTCGATCAGCTCTTCCACCTGTGCCGTGGCAATGGGGTCGAGCGCCGAACAGGGCTCGTCCATCAGCAAAACCTCAGGCTCGGTCGCCACGGCGCGGGCAATGCACAGGCGTTGCTGCTGGCCGCCAGACAGGCCCGTTCCCGGGGCGTTCAAACGATCTTTCACCTCGTCCCAAATTGCGCCGCGACGCAGGGATTTCTCTACGATATCATCGAGTTCCGCCTTGTTGCGCGCCAACCCATGGATGCGCGGACCATAGGCGATATTGTCATAGATCGACTTGGGGAACGGGTTGGGTTTTTGAAACACCATGCCCACTTTCGCGCGCAGCTGAACCGGGTCGACCCGCTTGTCATAGATGTCTTCCCCATCAAGCAGAATGTCGCCCTGCACGCGGCAGATATCAATTGTATCATTCATCCGGTTCAGGCAGCGCAGGAAGGTCGATTTCCCGCAGCCCGAGGGGCCGATAAAGGCGGTCACGGTCTTGTCCTGGATCTCGACATTCACGTCTTTGATCGCATGGGTGTCGCCATAATGGACCTGCACATTCTTGGCAGAGATCTTGGTTGTTTGCATGTCCACGGTGCTTTCGATTTTTGTCATGTCGTTCATGTGTATGACCCCCTTGTTTACCAGCGGCGCTCAAAGCGGCGGCGCAGGAGGATTGCGATGATATTCATGGTCATCAGGAAGAGAAGCAAGATGATGATCCCGCCCCAGGCGCGTTCGTAATAGGCGGGGTCCGCTCGTTTGGCCCATTCATAGATTTGCGCGGGCATGGCCGAATTGGGGCTGAGGAAGCCGTCAATGATCCCCTCCGGGTGGTTCGAGGCGATATAGCCCACCATGCCGATCAGAAGCAGCGGGGCGGTTTCCCCCAACGCCTGCGCCAGCCCGATGATGGTGCCGGTCAGAATGCCCGGCATCGCCAGTGGCAGAACATGGTGGAACACGGTCTGCATTTTCGACGCGCCAATGCCCAATGCGGCCTCGCGGATCGACGGCGGCACCGCCTTCAGCGACGCGCGGGTCGAGATGATGATGGTCGGCAGCGTCATCAATGTCAGCACAAGCCCCCCCACCAAGGGCGCCGATTGCGGAAAATGCGCAAACTGGATGAACACGGCCAAGCCAAGGATACCAAAGACAATCGACGGCACCGCGGCCAGGTTCGAGATGTTCACCTCGATCAGATCGGTGAACCAGTTTTGCCGGGCAAATTCTTCCAGGTAAATCGACGCGGCCACGCCGATGGGCAGGGCGGCGGCCAGAACCACCAGCATCATGTAGAAGCTGCCTAGCATCGACACACCAATCCCGGCCTGTTCCGGGCGGCTTTCCGACGCATCTGCCCCGGTGATGAAGCTGAGGTTGAAGCCTTTGCGCACAACGCCCGCCTCGCGCAGCGCATCGACCATATCCAGATGCATCGGGGTCAGGTTCTTGTCGCGTGCCAGGCTTTCACGGCTGACGCGATCTTTCAGGTAACCGTCAACGCGCGACGAGGCCAAGAGGTCAAATTCGACCGTGTCGCCAATGCGGTTGGGGTTGGCGATCACAAACTCGCGGATCTGCGACGCGGCCCCAGAGGACAACATCTTGCGCAGGTCCTTGCCCTTGGTGAACGGGTTTTCGATCCCCGCGTCGTCCAGCGCGCGTTTGATCGCGTCGTCGATCAGAGGGTTATAGCCAAAGGTGGTCACCTTCTTGATCTTCTCGATATCGCGCGCGCCGGATTTGTCCAGCTTGGCTTCCAGAAGCTCCACCTGCAAGGTCAAGGTAGTCTGTTGAAACGCCCCGACCCCTTTGACGATGATCGAGCTGATCAACAGCACCAGGAACACCAGACCAATGGCAATGGCCGTGATCCCGTAGGCGCGAAAGCGTTTCTCGGCAGCGTTGCGTTGTTTCGTGCGCGTGTCTTGCGAAAGCAGTGACGACGCGGCGGGCTGCGCTTCGGGCAGCCCGTTTGCAGTCAGGTCGGTCATTCGTATTGCTCCCGATATTTGCGCACGATGTAAAGCGCCAGTACGTTCAGGCCGAGGGTGAGGATGAAAAGCGTCATGCCAAGGGCGAAGGCCACCAGCGCCTCGGGCGAGGCGAAATCTGCGTCCCCGGTCAACTGAGAGACGATCTTGGCGGTCACGGTGGTCATTGCCTCGAACGGATTGAGCGATAGGCGGGCGGCGGCCCCTGCCCCCATCACCACGATCATGGTTTCGCCAATCGCACGGGATGCGGCCAGCAGGATGGCCCCGACGATCCCCGGAAGGGCTGCGGGCAGGATCACCTGTTTCACGGTTTCAGATTGCGTGGCGCCCAGCCCGTAAGATCCGTCGCGCATCGCTTGCGGCACAGCGTTGATGATGTCATCGGACAGCGAGGACACGAAGGGAATGAGCATGATGCCCATCACCAGCCCGGCGGTCATGACGGACCGTGCGCCCTGCATCCAGTTCAGCCCGTCCGCGCCGAACACCTCGACCAGCATTGGGCCGACCACGGTCAGGGCAAACAGACCGTAAACGATGGTCGGGATCCCGGCGAGCACTTCGAGCAGCGGTTTTGCCATCGCCCGCGTCTTGGCACCAGCATATTCCGACAGATAGACTGCCGCGAAAAGCCCGATTGGCACGGCCACGGCCAGCGCCACAATCGAGATATAGAGGGTGCCCCACAGAAGCGGCAGAATGCCCAGATGTTCGGACCCGCCGCGCCCTTCCGGCGACCAGGTCAGGCCAAACAGGAAATCCCCCATCGGGAACATGCCAAAGAAGCTGACCGTGTTGAAAATCAGCGACAGCACAATGCCCAGCGTGGTCAGGATCGCGATCATCGCCGCCCCGATCAGCACCATCAGGACGCCCCGTTCCACCAGGTTGCGGGCGCGCAGCTCGCCGTGGGTTTTGAAGATCGCCGCCAGAAATCCAGCGACGGCGATGAGCAACACAACGCCGGTCATGATCCAATTGCCGGTCATGGTCTTGGCGCGATAGGCGCGGGCGGCCGACAGCACCTCTTCGCTGACCTCAGATCCCAGCGCCACGCCGACATTGCCCAGAAGGGCGCGAATATCGGTGGTTGCGGTCGAAAGTGTTTCCAGCGCGCTTTGTTGCACCACGCCCTGTTGAACCGCCGCATCCAGCCCGTCCGCCACGCGTTTCACGTCGCTCATGATCAGGTTCAAGGCGCCTGCGTCTTCGTAGGATGTGGTCGGGATCATGCCAGACACCGACCCGTTGATCATCAAGGGTTGAATGACCACCCAGAGCGCCAAAACCAGCACCGCAGGAACAAACGCGAGCATGGAGACGTTGAAGCCGTAATAATTGGGCAGCGAGTGCAGGCGCCGACGGTCGCCTTGGACCGAAGAAAGCGCCCGGCCCCGTCCCAGGACAAACCCAAGGACGGCCAGCGCCAGGATCGTGAGCAGAAGGAAAGAAGCGGACATTGGGTGTCTCTTGCTAATGCAGCGGATCTTGCCCCGATCCGGGAAGGGGTGTGGCGGCGCGACCCCTGCCGCGCCGCCTGGTCATCTGCGCGGTGATCAGTTGGTCATCGCGGTTTCGTTGGCCACGGCCTCTTGGGTCGCTGCCAGTTCCGGATCAGCCACCAGACCATATTCCGACAGCGGGCCATCGGGGCCGGCAATCTCATCCGCCACGAAGAACTCGGCATATTCTTTCAGGCCGGGGATCACGCCGATATGGGCTTTCTTGATGTAGAAATACAGCGGGCGCGACACGGGGTATTCGCCCGACGCGATGGTTTCGGTCGACGGTGCAATGCCCGACATGGTCGCCACTTGCAGCGTGTCGGTGTTGTTTTCGTAGAACGCCAGGCCGAAGACGCCGATGCCGTCTTTGTTGGCGTCGATCGAGGCGAGGGTTTCGGTATAGTCGCCGTCAATGTCGACCGATTTGCCGTCGGTGCGCACTTTGTAGCACATCTTGGCCGCGGCTTTTTTCTTGGCTTTCTCGTCGTCGCCTTCTGCGGCGGCCAGGAACGCATCATAGGCGCCGGTGGCTTTACAGCCAGCTTCCATCACCTTCACTTCGAACACTTCGCGGGTGCCGTGCTTGGTGCCCGGGATGAAGGCGGCGATGTCCACGGCGGGCAGGTTGGCGTTGAACTCGTTCCACTGGTTGTAGCTGTTGTCGACCAGCTTGCCGTCTACCATCACCTGCGCGCCCAGGGCGTTGTAGATGTCAGCCGGTTCAAACGCGCCGAAATCCGGGCCGGTCAGTTGCGAGGCGAACACGATGCCATCATAGCCAATGCGCACTTCGATGATGTCTTTCACACCGGCTTCAGCACATTTGGCGATCTCTTTGTCTTTGATCTTGCGCGAGGCGTTGGCGATGTCGATGGTGTTTTCGCCGACGCCTTCGCAAAACCGTTTCAGGCCAGCCGACGAGCCGCCCGATTCAACAACCGGGGTCGGGAAATCGAAGTTTTCACCAAAGGCTTCGGCCACAATCGAGGCATAGGGCAGCACGGTGGACGAGCCGGCAACCTGCACCTGATCACGGGCGGTGGCTACGGTTGCGGTTGCGGCCGTCAAGGCCAGGGCGGAAGCGGTCAGTTTGACGAAAGACATTGTCTTCTCCTGTTTACATCATGCCACCTGATCAGGTGACTTGGCGCTGTCCTAATGCGCTTGATCAAAGCTTTTGTGACGCTTGTGTAACAGGAGTGTGACAGTCTTTATTATTTAGTGATTTCAATTGTTTGTTTGCACCAAATCCGGGGGTGTATTTTGTGAAAAGGCGGCCGGGGGCACAGGTTGTGACAAACCGTTAAGGGAATCATCGAGCGAAAGCTGCCGCCCGCCCAGGTCCTTGGCACGATACAAGGCCGCATCGGCCCGGCGGTAAACCTGTTCGAAATCACACGGCCAGCAAAAACGGGTCATACCGCCAGACACGGAAAAGCTGCCATCACTGTTGAGGGATTTCACAACGCTATGCCCAAGCCGCGCAAGATGCCGGTCCTCTTCGTGCTTTGTCATTCCCTCGCGCGATCGCATTGTCAGCTGCATCATCAACACGAACTCATCCCCGCCCAGGCGAAAGCAGACCACTTCGCTGGCCCAATTGATCCGGATCAACCGCGCCAGACGGGCCAGGGCGCGGTCCCCGGCGGCATGACCGTGCTGATCATTGAGGGATTTGAAATTGTCCATGTCCAACAACATCATCGCGGCGCGACCAGAGGGGGTGTTGTCCTGAACATATTGATCCAGGAACCGCCGGTTAAAGGCCCCTGTCAGCGGGTCGGTGATGCTTTGTTGCCAATTGGACTGACGCATTTTCTCAATGGTCCGGGCCATCGCGATCAGGCACAGCCAAAGCCCTATGAGGGCTGCGAAAAAATACGGCAAAAAGTCAGGGGCTTTACCCAGTATGGGCAAACCTGCCCCACTCACCACAAGAATGACAGCATAGAGGTTGGCCTGCGATGGGCGGGTCACAAGAAAGAACGCCACCAGTATTGGAAACCCCATCAACAGAATGGCGGGGGTCCAGAACCAGGCCAACACCAGATGGGCGCCGCCCAGCGACAACAGGATCATGACCCGCAAAAATCGAGATGGTTTCCGAACCTGCTTTAAGGCCAGATCCAGCAGCAAAAGCCCCAAAAGCGGCATCAGGCTAATCGCGGCGATGGTCTGTTCTGCGGCCCAAAGGGTGCCCGCAAAGATGACAAGCCCCACCACACTAAGCGTTTTGCCCCAGATCAATATGGGGTCATCTGCGTAAATGGGTGGCAGAGCGCCGCCAGACATGTCTGAGGCATGTCCCAAACGGCGCCAATACGGCGCGGTGTCCTGCATTGTCATTTGTCAGTTATCGCTGTCGGTTTGGTGGTTATTTGCAATTTTGCGCGATATAACAACTTATTGGTGCGGTGTGTCCACTGTTTTCTCCACCTTCCCCGGTATACCGTCAGGGCTGTGCGGGAAGACAGACGGTAAACCTGCTGCCCTGACCGCTGTCGCTCTCAATTCGCAGACGCCCCCGATGTCGATTGACGATGTGTTTCACGATCGCAAGCCCCAGACCTGTGCCGCCCAATTCGCGCGAGCGGTGACTGTCGACCCGGTAAAATCGTTCTGTCAGGCGTCCAATATGATGGGCGGCGATCCCCTCCCCTTCATCTTCGACGGTGATGCAGATGGCAGGACCTCGCAATCCCGGCCGGTTGTCGAACCGTGCAAAGGTGAGTGTTATATCGCCCCCCGCCTTGCCATATTTCAGCGCGTTTTCCACGAGATTGGAAAAGACCTGCATCAGCTGGTCCCTGTCCCCTGGCACGTCATAGCGGTCATCCGTGTCATGGACCAACCGCATTTTGCAATTTCGCTTTTCAATCTGCGGGGACAGGCTGCTGATCACACTCTGTATCAGTTCGGCCAGCGATACGGGGTCGGTTGGACGCACACGTTCCATGTCCTCAACGCGGCTGAGCGATAGCAGATCAGCAACCAGACGGTTCATCCGCGACGCTTCACGATCCATGATCCCCAGAAACCGTTCCCGCGCATCGGCGTCTTCGCGCGCCGGGCCACGCAGGGTTTCGACAAATCCAGACAAAGCTGTGAGTGGCGTGCGCAACTCATGGCTGACATTGGCGACGAAATCCGATCGCATCTGCCCCGCTTCTTCCTTATGGGAGACATCCACGAAACTGATGATCACGCCACCATCGGGGTCGGGCGCTGGCAAAACATGGGCCTCATACACCACATCCCTGCCCGCTTCCGAGGCAATATACCTGACCGGAGACGCCGTTTCCCCGTCCAGCGCGTGTTCGATACGGGTAATCAGGACCGGCTGTCGCAACACCGCGGGATATAGCCGCGACAAGGACCGCTCTCCAAACAAGTTCCGCGCCAATGCGTTCAGGTGGCAGATCTGCCCTGACGCGGAGATCAGCATGATGGGAATGGGAATCGGGTCATAAACACCATCCGGGATCATGATCACGGTCTCCTGTTTGCGGCAAAAGGCCTGCATGTTCTGCGGCGGAAATGGCGAGCTGTAAAGCGATTTTACCCAACAATCATCGCGAATTGCCCGCAACTGTTGAGTTAATTTCAGAAATGCACCATCTATAATTGACAGCCCGGCGTCATCAGGCAACGCTGGCACAGCAGGTGACACAGCGCGACGCGTCACGCAGAGTTTGGGGATAGAAACCGAATGGATATGAGCGACAACCCGACGGCTGCAGTCATCCTGGCCGTTGGGGACCAGGTGACCAGGCAGGAAGATGCCCTGAAATTTCCAGAGAGCAACAAGATCTACTATGCGTCCTTCGCAGAGGTGACCGCCGAACGGCTGAACGATCTTTCACCGGTTCTCGTGGTTTCACCGCTGATGTGCCACAGCTTTGACTGCCTTGATCTTGCGACCCGGTTGCAGGAGCTTGGCTTTCAGGGGAAATACCGCGTCCTTGCCCCCAACGTGACCAACCCCAAGATGATCCGTGCCGAAATCGCAGCACAAGCGCCGCAGGTGGATGTTGAAATCCTCACCACCGGCCACCAGGAACCACAATGCGTGACCTGAAGCGGCGACGAATTATCCTGCATTATCGCGCAAGACGAAGCGTCAACAGTCGCGTTTGACATCTGCTTCCCGCCGGTTCATCGGCGGCTGTTTTGGATCCCGTGTCTTATCTCTGCTTTGGCCTTATTGTGGCCGCGATTTGGGCCCTGTTTGTTCCATCAGTAAATCAGGTTGTGATCTTCGCCACCGATCGCATCGTAATGACGTTGCAGGTATTTCAACGCCACCCGCAGCATGAACTTGCCGGATCGTGCGGGCATATTGAGGTCGGCTTCCATCCGCTCCATGCCCTTTTCATGACAGCAAACCCCCAACGCCATTTCGCCAAGTTCCGGGCCCAGGGCCTCCATCGCCTCCAGGAAACGGCGTCGGGAATCAATGATACGATCCACCCGTGATCCAGACCCTTTTGGTGATTTGCGCAAACCGGACATGACACCGGTCCACCCGGCATTGACCGAGCCGTCAAATTGCGACAGCGCAAAATCACGTTGCAGACGATCCGCCGCCAAAACAAGCTCATGACCCAGGTAAGGCTGGCCTGCGTTCCGGGCGCGCGCCAGAACGCGGATGGGGCTGTCTGCCCCGACGGATCGACGATTGCCCGTCCGGGCCTTTCCCCCGCCCCGGGTTGGCTTGGCGCCCAGAAAACTGCGTTGGCTGTCGGCAAACCCCACCGCCTGCCCTTCGGCCTGCGCCATCAGTTTATTCAGCGCGGTGCGCCCGGACGGTGTGATGCGATAGCGTGACACAGCCCCCGATGAACTGCCGGCAATCCAGTCGCGCAGGGCCAGAACCTCGGCCACTTCGCGCGGGGATTTACACAGTTGTACCGGGTTTTCCCCGTCGCGCAGATCCAGCACCACCGCGGTATCGACCCCTTTGGTGATGGCGAGGATCGCCCCTTCTTTCATCAGACTGCGCAACACGCGAATGGCGTGTTTGCCGATCACGTCATTGCTGTTTTCAAGGTCTTTCATGGGGGTGTCATCCTCATTCCAGCTGGCATGCACCCCCTCGACATCACACCAGCCATTGGCAACCTGCGTCAGCAGATTGTCGACCAGCGGATCGTCCCGCCGCGTTTCCGTCTTTTGCACCTGGCGCAGCACCGTCGAGGCATGAACCCCTTTTTGACGGGCGAGCGCCCGGATGGTTTCCCCGCGCTCGGTATGCTCCAGATACAGCTTTACCGCGTTCGGCAGCCAGGGGAGCAGATCCCCCGCGCCAATTTCGATGTTCTGTGAGCCCGAAAACTCCATACATGTCCCCCTTTGAGGCAGATCACCGTCCCATCGCGATCTTCCTCGGTTGACGCTCTACTGGCGGTTGTAAAAACTCCCTTACCAGCTAGCACGCGATTGGTTACCGAAAGATTAATTGTTCAGCTTGTCATTTAGTTTTGTTGCCAAAAGTGAAACAATTGTTAAAACCGCCGTTCGCTCATACGGAGCGACGCAACACCTCTTCAGGTTGTGTGATGATTGGGGCAACACGATGAAAGGATGACCCCATGACTGACGCTCTTGATCTTCTGAAATCCCTCCGTCGCCCGCGCCTTTTGATCCGCGCAGCACGTTTTGGTATTGTTGATTATAATCGCGATAGAGACTTGAAAAAGCTGATGAATTCCACGTCAACACCGTCGCCGGTTCGGGCTGTTGATGGGCTGATGGCGGAAGAGGCGCGCCTGGAGGAAATCCGCAAGACGGGGGATGCGGGCTATTCCGTGTCCCGCCATGTGGAAATCCTGATTGCATTGATGGCCGAAGCGCGGCTTCTGCCTCGGGGTCTGAAATCGGTCTGATGTTCGAAAAGTGAAAAAGGGGGCCGTTAAGCCCCCTTACCAAGCTGTTAACCAGAGAGAACGACTCTGGAACAGATGTGAACCTTAGGAAAACACCTCAGGAGAAAGCATCCGGCATGGATGCTTTTTTCGTTTCCACGAACTCCGTCAACGCCTCGTGGATGCCGGCATCCATCTCGGGTTTCTGGTATTCGGACAGCATCTTCTGCACTTTTTCCGCGGCAATCTGATAGGTGTCCTTGCCACCTTCCTCTTCCCATGTTTCAAACGGTTTGTAGTCCAGGACATCCGAGCGCCAGAAGGCGGATTTGAAGTTGGCCTGGGTATGGGCGCAGCCCAGATAGTGACCGCCCGGCCCCACTTCGCGAATCGCATCCATGGCCTGCGCGTTCTCGTCATAGGTCACACCCGAGGCGAGGCCGTGCAGCGTGCCCAGTTGGTCAGCATCCATCACGAACTTCTCAAAGCTCGACACCAGCCCGCCTTCCAGCCAGCCACAGGAGTGCAGCATGAAGTTCACACCCGACAGAAGCCCCGCATTGAGTGAGTTCGCGGTTTCATAAGCGGCCTGCGCATCGGGCAGTTTCGACCCGTTGAACGACCCGGCCGACCGATACGGCAGGCCCAGACGGCGGAACAGCTGACCACAGCCAAAGGTCACTTTCGATGCTTCCGGCGTGCCAAAAGTGGGCGCGCCCGAGTTCATGTCGATCGAGGACACAAATGTACCCGCAATCACCGGTGCGCCTTTGCGGACCAGCTGCGAATAGGCCACACCGGCCATCACTTCGGCCAGAACCTGGGTCAGCGTGCCGGTCACGGACACGGGTGCCATCGCCCCGCCGACGATAAAGGGCGAAATGATGGCCGCCTGATTGTTCTCGGCAAACACTTCCAATGCGCCCATCATCACATCATCAAATTGCATTGGCGAGTTGATGTTGATCAGCGAGGTGGTGACGGTGTTTTCCTGCACGAACTCTTTGCCAAACAGGATCCCGCACATATCAACCGTGTCCTGCGCGCGTTCCGGCGCGGTGACCGAGCCCATGAAGGGTTTGTCCGACAGTTCCATATGCGCCATCAGCATGTCGAGGTGGCGTTTGTTCACGGCCACATCGGTCGGTTCACAGACTGTGCCACCGGAATGGTGCAGCCATTTCGACATATAGCCGAGTTTCACGAACTTCTTAAAGTCATCCATGGTGGCGTACCGGCGGCCACCGTCAATGTCGCGCACAAACGGCGGGCCGTAAACCGGGGCCAGCACCAGGTTGTTGCCGCCAATGACAACATTGCGCTCCGGGTTGCGGGCATGTTGGGTAAATTGGCTGGGGGCCGTTTTGCACAGCTCGCGCGCCAGACCACGGGGAATGCGGACACGCTCGCCATTCACATCGGCACCGGCCTCTTTCCAACGGGCCAGGGCGGCGGGGTTTTCAACAAAGTTGACCCCCACCTCTTCCAACACGGTTTCCGCGTTGTATTCGATGATTTCGATCGCTTCGTCATGCAGAATCTCAAGATTCGGAATGTTGCGTTCGATATATTTGGCCGTTTCAAACGACACCGCGTTGCGTTCCGCGCGGCGGGCAGCACCCCCGCCCCCACGACCCCGTCTGCGTGCGCGAGCCTCGGTCATGTCAATTCCTCCGATATGTCGGTACATCCTGTTTTCATCGGGTTTACACCGCCACGGGGACCAAATCCCGAGGGAAACGGCGCGTATGGGGCAAAAACGACATGCTGTCGGAATGCAAACATGATTTTTCTGTGAATATTGCCAAGGAAATTTGCTCCGATCTTCGCTGCCCTCTTGCGAAAATCGATCCCCTGCCCTAAGGCCATGCCATGACAGATCAGAGCCACGACCGCCTTCTTATCATCGACTTCGGCAGCCAGGTCACGCAGCTTATTGCGCGCCGCCTGCGCGAGCTGAATGTCTATTGCGAAATTCACCCCTATCAGAATGTCACGATGGATTTTGTGCGCGAGATGGCGCCGAAAGCCGTGATCTTTTCCGGTGGCCCGGACAGTGTGACCCGCGAAGGATCGCCCCGTGCCCCGCAAGAGATCTTCGACTATGGCGTTCCGATCCTGGGGATCTGCTATGGCCAGCAGGTGATGATGCATCAGCTTGGCGGCAAAGTGGAAAGCGGCCATGGCACCGCCGAATTTGGCCGCGCCTATGTGACGGAGCGCAAACGGCTTGATCTTCTGGACGGATGGTTCCTGAACGGGAACGAACAGGTTTGGATGAGCCACGGAGACCATGTCTCTGAAATCGCGCCGGGATTTGATGTTTACGGAACGTCGCCCTCGGCCCCGTTTGCGATCACGGCCGACACTGAACGCCATTTCTATGCGGTGCAATTCCACCCCGAAGTGCACCACACCCCCAATGGCGCGAAACTTTATGAGCAGTTCGTGAAGCTTGCCGGGTTCAAGGGCGACTGGACGATGGGCGCCTATCGCGACGAAATGATCCGCAAGATCCGCGAACAGGTTGGCGACAAGAAGGTGATCTGCGGCCTGTCCGGCGGCGTTGACAGCTCGGTCGCGGCGGTGCTGATCCACGAAGCCATCGGCGATCAGTTGACCTGTGTCTTTGTCGACCACGGTTTGCTGCGCAAAGGAGAGGCCGAAGAGGTCGTCACCATGTTCCGCGACAATTACAATATGGCGCTGATCCACGCGGACGAACAGGACTTGTTCCTGGGCGAATTGGAAGGCCAGTCTGACCCGGAAACCAAACGCAAGATCATTGGGAAACTGTTCATCGACGTGTTCCAGAAACACGCCGACACGATTGAAGGCGCGGAATTCCTGGCCCAAGGCACACTTTACCCTGATGTGATTGAATCGGTCAGCTTCTCGGGCGGGCCTTCGGTCACAATCAAATCGCACCACAATGTGGGTGGTCTGCCGGAAAAAATGGGTCTGAAACTGGTGGAACCGCTGCGCGAGCTGTTCAAGGACGAAGTGCGCGCCCTGGGGCGTGAACTTGGCCTGCCGCAAAGCTTTATTGGCCGTCACCCCTTCCCGGGGCCGGGCCTGGCCATTCGTTGCCCAGGCGAGATCACCCGCGAAAAGCTCGACATTCTGCGCGAAGCGGACGCGGTCTATATCGACCAAATTCGCAAACACGGCCTGTATGACGAGATCTGGCAGGCCTTTGTAGCGATCCTTCCCGTGCGCACCGTGGGGGTCATGGGCGACGGGCGCACCTATGATTACGCCTGTGCGTTGCGCGCGGTGACCTCGGTCGACGGGATGACCGCCGATTATTACCCGTTCACCCACGAATTCCTTGGTGAAACCGCCACCCGGATCATCAACGAGGTGAAGGGCATCAACCGCTGCACCTATGATATTACCTCGAAACCTCCGGGAACGATTGAGTGGGAGTGAGGCATCAAGGCCTCGTGACAGATTTCAAGAAACGCCGTCTGAAGGGGCGGCGTTTTCATTTGCACCTCGCTTTTTCCACGCGCCCTTGCTAGCCCTATGACATGACTGAACAAATCCAGATTGTTTTAACCGGGTATATCGACGTGCCCCAAGACAGGGTGGCCGAGGTGTCCGCCGCCCTGCCCGCCCATATTGCGTTGACGCGGGAAGAACCCGGTTGTCTGTCCTTTGACGTTACGCCTGACCCGGACATTCCAGGGCGGTTCAACGTGGCGGAACGATTTGCCAGCCGCAAGGATTTCGATGCACATCAATCCCGAATGAAATCTTCGCCCTGGGCCAAGATCACATCGGGCATCGCGCGCCACTATCAAATCTCAGAAATCACAGGATGATCTGGGCATGAGCGATCTGTCCCGTGCTGCGCTTTGGATGAGTGGGGCGATCTTATCGTTTTCCTCGATGGCCATTGCGGGGCGCTGGGTCAGCCTGGATCACGACACGTTTGAACTGATGCTCTACCGGTCGGTGGTGGGCTTTGTGATTGTGGTTTGTTTTGCGGCGGCCACCGGGCGGATCAAAAGGATTGGGGGCCAGCACCTTCCCACGCATCTTCTGCGCAATCTCGCCCATTTCACCGGGCAAAACCTGTGGTTTTATGCACTGACAATGATTCCCATGGCGCAGGTCTTTGCGCTGGAGTTCACCTCTCCGCTTTGGGTGATCATGCTGGCTCCGGTTCTGTTGGGCGAGCCCCTGACGCGCCGGGGGCTTCTGGCCGCCCTGATTGGCTTTCTTGGCATCTTGTTGATCACCTCGCCGGGAGGCGCCCCCCTGTCTGTCGGCGTTGTGGCCGCGGCGCTGGCGGCCATCGCATTTGCACTGACAGCGATCCTGACCCGCCGCCTGACCCGCACGGTTGATACGCTGACCATTCTTTTTTGGTTGACCGGAATGCAGCTTGTTTTCGGATTGATCATGGCCGGCGGGGATGGCGAGATCCGCCTGCCCACCCAATCGGCCTTGCCCTGGCTGATCCTGATCGGATGTGCCGGTTTGCTGGCGCATTTGTGCCTGACACGCGCCCTGGGGCTTGCGCCTGCCAGCAAGGTGATTCCAATCGATTTTACCCGTCTGCCGTTGATCGCAGGTATTGGCGCCGTGTTTTATGATGAACCCATTGGGCTTGGACTTGTCCTTGGGGCAGCGCTGATCATCATAGGAAATGTGATCAACCTTCGAGAGAAATCAACCACATAACCCAAGGTAAGATTTTGGGCCTTTGGTTGAAAAGACACAGAATACCGGTGCCGCCTTGCAACTTACCCGAGGTAACAATTGACCGGCCCCTTGCGCCGAACCTAGGCTCGCTGCAATGAAAAAAGCAAAGATGGGCCTGTTTTCGCCGACCAAGGCAAACAGGTAGCAGCTCTCAGGGAGGAAACATGAAGGGTTTTGCGCTTACCGCAGCATCAGCTGCGCTTACGGCCACGGCGGGTTTTGCCGGGGGTATTGATCGGTCTGGACAGGACATGTCGATCCTGTTCGAAGAAGGCAACTATCTGAAGTTCGGGTTGATCACCGCCTCGCCCGACGTTCCGGCTCAGGCCGCGGGGTTTGCGTCGCAGTCGGCTGATAGCTTCAACTCTTTCTCCTTTGCGTTGAAAAAGCAGATCAACGAAAACCTCAGCTTCTCCCTGATCGCGGACGAGCCTTATGGGGCTGATATCCGCTATACCGATGGGCCGCTTGGGTCCTTGGGGCTGGGCATCGCCGCTCGTCTTCAGGCTCCCACAGCCCTTGGCGGGTCGGGCTTGCCGGCGGGTCACCCGTTGGTTGCGGCTTTCGCTGCTGACCCGAATGGTCGTGCCCTGGTGGACAGCAAAGCCATCACGGCGCTGGGGCGCTATGAATTTGGCAACGGGTTCAGTGTGCATGGCGGTCTGCGCGCCCAGAAGGTCAGCGGTGTGATCTTGTCCGGCTCTGGTCTTCTGGATGCGGAAAGCGATTTCGATTTCGGTGGCGTTGTTGGGGTGGCTTATGAGAAGCCGGAAATCGCCATGCGTGTGGCCCTGACCTACAACTCCGCGATCACCCATGATCTTGAGGGAACGCATAACCTTTTGCCGACCATCGGCGAAGTGCGTATCCCGGAAAGCTTCAATCTGGACTTCCAAACCGGTATCGCCCAGAATACCCTGCTGTTTGGGTCGATCCGTCACGTGAAATGGAACGGAACCAAGCTCAGCACCACCCAAGGGGCCGTGACCACAGATTGGGTCGAGTTTGTGGATGACAGCACCACACTCGAACTGGGTGTCGGGCGCAAGCTGAACGAAAACTGGTCGATTGCTGCCATGGTTGGCTATGAGGATGGTGCAGATACCGGCACCACGTTCCTCGCGCCGACCGGCACCAGCAAATCCATCGGGCTGGGTGCCACCTATACCAAAGACGCCATCAAAGTCTCGGGCGGTGTGAGATACATCATGTTCGAAGATAAGACGGTCACCTCTGCACCGCTTTCTGCGACATTTGACGGCAGCGCGGTTGTTGCGGGCCTTTCGGTCGGCATCAGCTTCTAACGACGAAACACCCCTTATGGGACCGAACCCCGCGCCTTTCGCGCGGGGTTTTCTGTTGCCGCAGGCTCTTGTTTTTGCCGCCAAATGTGCAGAAGCGTTTGACCCTCGCCCTGTTGCCGCTTACGAAAGGTGAAAGGGTAAGGAAGATCATCGGCATGTTTTACAAATCCGCACAGGACTGGCGAGAGGCACCGCATAAGCGCGTCTTGTTCTTTGGTATGTCCGGGCTTGGCAAAACCTATCTTTCCAACATGCTACGTGATCAGGGTGACTGGTTTCATTACTCGATCGATTACCGGATCGGGACGCGATACATGGGGGAATATATCGCGGATAATTTCAAGGCCGAGGCGATGAAGGTTCCGTTCCTGCGGGACCTGCTCCTGTCTGACAGCATCCGCATTTCGTCCAAGATTACCTTTGATAATCTCAGCCCCATGGCCGCCTATCTGGGCAAACCAGGGGACGCGGCAAAAGGCGGCCTGCCCTATGCTGAATATTGCCGGCGCCAGGAACAGTTCAAGCACTCCGAAATCTCAGCCCTGCTGGACACGGATCGCTTCATCGACCGGGCCGACCGGATTTATGGCTATCCGCATTTCATCTGCGACAGCGGCGGATCGATCTGTGAATGGATTGATCCTGAACTGGGGTTGGACGATCCGATCCTGACCGCATTGCACGATACATGCCTGCTGGTCTGGCTGCGGGGGGATGACCGCCACACCCAGGAACTGGTCCGCCGTTTTGACCGCGCGCCCAAACCTATGGCCTATCAACCAGAATTTCTTGCACGTGTCTGGCAGGAATACTTGCGAAAATACAATAAGCTAGAAGATGAAGTTGATCCAAATGACTTCATCCGCTGGACCTACGCGCAGGCCCTGGCCCATCGCCAGCCGCTGTATGAACGCATGGCCCAGCATGGGATCACACTCTGCGCCTCGGATGTGGCGCAGATCAAATCTCCGGATGACTTCGACCGAATGATCGGTGCCGCGCTGGACGCGGCCTGATCTCTTGATCGCGGGGCTTTGCACCCCATTTCTTCACCGACCCCTCTGATCCAGTTTTTCGACCTCTGAACAAAGGAGCATTCCCATGCCCATCAAGATCCCCGCCACCCTTCCAGCCTTCGACGTGCTGACGGATGAGGGCGTGATGGTCATGTCGGACGACCAGGCCGCCAAACAGGATATCCGGCCGATGCGCATTGCGCTGCTCAATCTGATGCCGAAAAAGATCGAGACGGAAACCCAGTTTGCCCGCCTGATCGGATCACATCCGCTGCAGATCGAACTGACGCTTCTGCGCCCGTCTGAACACATCTCGAAAAACACGTCAGAGGCCCATATCGGCACCTTCTACCAACCGTGGGAAGAGGTGCGCGATCAGAAGTTTGACGGGTTGATCATCACCGGCGCCCCCATCGAACACCTGCCGTTCGAAGACGTGACCTACTGGGATGAAATCAGTCAGATCTTTGACTGGACCCAAACCAATGTGCATTCCACCTTCGGCGTCTGCTGGGGCGGGATGGCGATGATCTACCATTTCCATGGCGTCAAAAAACACATGCTGGACGCCAAAGCGTTTGGCTGTTTCCCGCAGAAGAACCTGGCCCCGGCCTCGCCGTACTTGCGTGGATTTTCAGACAGTTGCGTGGTGCCGGTCAGCCGCTGGACTGAAATGAAACAGGCCGAGGTTGATGCGGCCACGGGATTGAAAACCCTGCTTGGGTCTGATGATACCGGCCCGTGCCTGATTGAAGACAAGGCCCATCGCGCCCTCTATATCTTCAACCATTTCGAATATGATGACCTGACCTTGAAGGGCGAATATGATCGTGATGTCGCGAAAGGCGCACCGATCAATGTGCCGATGAACTACTACCCTGACGATGACCCAACCCGGATGCCGGAAAACCGCTGGCGCAGCCACGCGCATCTTCTGTATCAGAACTGGATCTCTGAAATGTATCTGACCACGCCGTTTGATATGAGCGAGATCGGTCAGGCGGTGAAAGACCGCCGCGCCTGAGCCTGAGTTAATCGCATTTACATGGGGGCGCCTTGCCCCCATAATACCGTGAAATCAGGAGGTTGCCGCATGTCCCCATCGCCCGACACGCTGCCGTTTGACGGCGCTATTTCCAAGTTCTTCACCGACGCTGCACCAGCGGATGTGCGTCGCGCAATCGAAGAGGGTGGCAAAAAGGACATTCTCGATCGCAGCTATCCCTATACCGACCGCATGAACCGAGAGGTCTATGAGGCCGAATTGGATGCGCTGCAGCTTGAACTGGTGAAGCTTCAGGCAGATGTCAATGAAACCGGCAAGCGTGTGGTGGTTGTCTTCGAAGGGCGGGATGCCGCGGGCAAAGGCGGCACAATTAAACGCTTTCGTGAAAACCTGAACCCGCGCGTCGCCAAGGTGGTGGCCCTGCCAAAACCCACTGAGCGCGAACAGGGGCAATGGTATTTCCAACGCTATATCAAACACTTGCCAACCGCAGGTGAGATCACATTGTTTGATCGCAGCTGGTATAATCGTGGCGTGGTTGAAAAAGTATTCGGCTTTTGCACCGACCCGCAGCGCGACGCGTTTTTCCGTCAACTGCCCGAATTTGAAGACATGATCGCCGATGAAGGCATCCATTTTGTCAAACTCTGGCTGAATGTGGGCCGCGCCGAACAGCTGCGCCGCTTTCTGGCGCGCGAGAAAGACCCGCTCAAGCAATGGAAGCTCAGTTGGATTGATGTAGAGGGTCTGAACCGTTGGGACGCCTATACCGATGCCATTGCCGAGACCTTTGAAAAGACACATCGCGACGTGACCCCTTGGACGGTGATCCGGTCAGACGACAAGCGCCGCGCCCGTCTGGCGGCCCTTCGCGCGGTCCTTCAAGGTATTGATTACAAAGGTAAAGACGAAAATATCGCTTGCGCCCCGGATGAGCAGATCTGCGGCACCCCCGCCCTTTGGACTGGCAACGATCATGGCTAAACGGGGCTATCACCACGGCAATCTGCGCCAGGCGCTGGTTGAAGCGGCCCTTGCCCTGATCGAAGAGAAAGGGCCAACCGGGTTTACCCTGTCCGAGGCTGCCAAACAGGCGGGCGTGACCCCCGCCGCCGTCTATCGCCATTTCAAAGGTCGCGAAGACCTGATCGCCGAAGCCGCCCGCCAAGGCTATGAAATCTTTGCCGATTTGATGGAGTTTGCCTATGCCAAGGGCGAACCATCCGCCCTCGCCAGTTTCGAAGCAACCGGTCGCGCCTATCTGGCCTTTGCCCGCAAATATCCCGGCCACTATATTTCGATGTTTGAAAGCGGCGTATCTATGAATCATTCGCCAGAGCTGGCGATGGTTGCTGGCCGCGCCATGGGCGTTTTGGAAACCGCAGCCTCGGCCCTTGCCGAACATATCCCGCCAGAAAAACGCCCGCCCGCGAAAATGGTTAGCGCGCATATCTGGGCCATGAGCCACGGGGTTGTTGAGCTATTCGGCCGTGGCAGCCCGGGCCAGAAAAGCCCCTTCCCGCCCGAAGACCTGCTGGAAACCGGAATTGGCGTCTACCTGCGCGGCCTCGGGTTGATCAAAGCAGACGATTGACCGCAGGCCTTATTTTCTAATCATAAATATCCTGGGGGTCTGGGGGCAGCGCCCCCAGCCCTCTCAAATCACGCCAACAGCTTGTGACACAGTTCCAACCCATCGATCAGCGTGTCGACCTCGTCGCGGGTGTTGTAAAGCCCAAACGACGCGCGCGCCGTGGCGGCGACGCCCAGATGCTCCATCAACGGTTTGGCGCAATGATGACCCGCCCGGATCGCAATGCCCTTCTTATCAAGGATCGTCGACATATCATGGGCATGGGCCGCGCCGTCCATGGTCAGCGAAAAGATTGCCGCCTTGCCCGGGGCCGTGCCTTGCACATTCACCCAGTTGAGGCCCGAAAGACGCTGATGCGCGTAGGCGGCCAGATCCGCTTCGTGCGCCGCGATGTTCTCCATCCCCAAATCCATAAGGTAGTCCAGCGCGGCCCCCAATCCGATGGTCTGAACAATACCCGGCGTGCCCGCTTCGAACTTCAACGGCGCGTTGGCATAGGTCACGTGATCTTTCGCCACCTCGTCAATCATATCGCCGCCGCCCATGAAGGGCTGCATTTCATCGGCCCGCTCCCGGCGCACATAAATCGCGCCAGACCCTGACGGGCCATAAAGCTTGTGGCCGGTGATAGCATAAAAATCACAGCCCATATCCTGCACATCCACGGGCATATGCACCGCGCCTTGCGATCCATCGACCAAAACCGGAACGCCCTTGTCCCGCGCGCCTTGGCAGATCGCTTTTATGTCCACCACGGTGCCCAGCACGTTGGAACATTGCGTCAACGCGATCAGCCGGGTTTTGTCGGTGATTGCGTCCAGCACCTTCTGCGGATCCAGCGCGCCATCGTGCTCTGGATCCACCCATTTCAGCACCACCCCCTGACGTTCCCGCAAGAGATGCCAGGGCACGATATTGGCGTGATGCTCCATGGTCGACAGGATGATCTCATCGCCTGCGTTCATCCGCGGCGCGGCCCAGGCGTAAGAGATCATATTGATCCCTTCGGTGGTGCCGGAATTGAAGATAATCTCATCTTCGTGCTGGGCGTTCAGAAACCGCTGCACAATCGCCCGCACTGCTTCATAGCGTTCGGTCGACAGGTTCGACAGATAGTGCAAGCCCCTGTGAACATTGGAGTATTCTTCGGCGTAACCCCGCGTGATCACATCAATCACCACCTGCGGTTTCTGGGCCGAGGCGCCATTGTCCAGATAGGTCAGCGGTTTGCCGTTCACCTCGCGGGAAAGGATCGGGAAATCGGCGCGGATTTTGGTGACGTCATACATGGTCAGACTCCGATCTGGATGGGTTCCACACCCAAGAGGACAAGCAGGAAAGAGAGGGCGAAGATCGCCAGAACGATGGTGGTGGCGATGCCGGCAAAGACCAGTCCCGCCGAGCGAAAGCCGTGACTTTCAGCGGTGAAATGGCTGAGGATCCAGAAGAACAGGACCGAACTCATCACCATGAAGATCCCCGCCAGCGCGGGGGCAAACAGCGAAAACAGAAGTGTTGCCGCCTGAAACCCGATCAGCACGAATTCCAGCCAGATCGCAATGGTGATCGCGTCATCCAGCGTGCCGGTCCCCCCCGCCAAGCGACCGATCGTGTAGATCCCGAACACGCCGAGCAGCAGGAACCCGGCCTCGAAGACCCCAAGAGCAATCGGGCTGGACAGGATCGGCCCGAACAACTCGGTGTCGACGGGGTATATCATGTGGCTGACCACCCCCAAGGCGGTGGCCAAAACCAACATCAACCACAGCACCAGCCAACGTGTGCTGCGGGACACGGGCAGGTCAAACAGATCCCGCGCCACTTTGCGCGGTTCGGGCACGGTTTGCAGCACCATGCCAAACAAATATCCGGGGTCGAACCTCATCGCGCCTTCACTCTTTCGGCCATTCGGCTTGTCGGAAATTCACCGACCAGAAGGCGATCAGCGCAAACAAGGCCAATGCGCCAGTGATCTGCATCTGCACGCCCGGGCCGATGAAACCGGACACCAGCCCCCACAAAAGCCATAGCGGTGAGGCGCAAAGCAGCGACCAGAAAAGCGCAAACCGAGCGCCAAAGGCGGTCCCCCGTCCGTTGAACAGACGCGCGATAAAATGGCTGAGCGAGCCAAGCGCATAAAGCACCAGCGGCATGATGAAGACCCAGGCCAGCAGCACCGACCCCAACAGCATATTGAGCTCTTGCCCCGTCTCATGGGCAATGCGCGCCTGTACCGGCATTTGCGAAATGAAGACCACGACGCAGGCCGCCATCAAAACCGCAATGGCCCGATCTTCACGCACCTCAGTGCCCAAACGCCGTTTGAACACATCGCGCGGGGCGCGATAGCTTTTCAGCACATCCTGCATGACCGACATTGGTCTGCCCTTTCTGGCCTCTGCCTCGTCCCCCAGCCCGTCGGCCGGATCACCTGCGATGCCGTTCCAACCACGCTTCCAGCCGAGACACGATATCCTCGGAAATCGCTTCGTCCTCGATCTCGTCAATGGCGTCGGCGAGAAAAGCCAGCACCAGAAGGTCGGTGGCGATCTTTTCCGGCACCCCGCGAGAGCGCAGATAAAACAGCGCCTCTTCGTCGATCGCACCTGAGGTTGACCCGTGCGAACAGGCCACGTCGTCGGCATAGATCTCAAGCTCGGGCTTGGCAAGGAACTGGCTGTCCTCATCGAGCAAAAGCGATTGCGATTTCTGGTAGCCGTCGGTTTTCTGCGCGTCCGGCTTCACCAGGATCTTGCCCTGGAAAATCCCGGCAGCACCGTTTTTCAGCACCTTCTTGAAGACCTGGCGGCTTTCGCAATTCACCGCGTCATGGGTGATGAACACGGTGTCGTCGTGGTGGAACGCGCCGTCTTTGCCATCGCCAAGCGCGGCCCCTGCGATATGCGCGACGGCGTCGTCGCCCAAGAGTTCGATCATCGCCTCGTTGCGGGTCAGCGCGCCGTTGACAGACATGGTGAAGCTTTTGAACACGCTTTCAGCCTGCAAGCGGGCGAAGATATGGGTCGAGACCTGACGTTCGTGATCGCGGCCTTGCGCGCGCACATGGTGGAACTCTGCCTTCGCGGCCACGTCCACCTCGGTCACCTGTGACAGGCGCGATGCGGCGGTACCGTTTTCCAGAAGGGTCAGCTTCGCCCCCTCTTCCAGCTTGATCACGTGGTGCAGCACCGCATCCGAAATCTCGGATTTATGGCGGTAAACCACGCTGACCGGACGGCTGACGCGACCGGTCACACGGATGACCACGCCATCGGTGGCCATAGCCGAGTTTAACGCCGCCAACGGGCGTTGCACGGGCGTTTGGCCACGGGCTTCCAACACACCGTAAAGCTGGCTGGCCCAGTGAATGTCCTTTGCGGCTGCATCCGAAAGGCGATCGATTTCAATCCCTTCGCCAGACAGATCGTCGGATTGATCCGCATTGAACACACCGTCCACAAAGACGATTTTCAACCGGTCGATCGCGTCAAACACAGGCGCTTCGCTGCCGTAATCAAAGACAGACGCCGGGGCCGCCGTGGCAGCAATCAGCCCGTCCGGGCGGGTCCATTTCCAATACTCGTCCCGTCGCGCCGGCAGGCCCATTGCCACCAGACGTTCCGCTGCCTCTTCGCGCGCTTTCGCAGCCCACGCGCCCGAGGCGGGCCGGACCATCGCCGACAGCACCCCGTCCTTGTTCACCGGTTGCGTGCTCATGCGTCCAGCTCCGCCAGAATGTCGGCATAGCCGTTGTTTTCAACTTCCAGCGCCAGCTCCGGCCCGCCCGATTTCACGATGCGGCCCCGCGCCATAATGTGCACCACGTCTGGTTTGATATGGTCGAGCAGGCGTTGATAGTGGGTGATGACAAGGAAGGACCGGCCAGCGTCACGCAGCGCGTTCACGCCATCGGACACCAGTTTCATCGCGTCCACGTCAAGACCGGAATCGGTCTCATCGAGGATGCACATCTTCGGTTCCAGCATCGCCATCTGCAGGATTTCATTGCGCTTTTTCTCGCCGCCCGAAAAACCGACATTGACCGGGCGTTTCAGCATGTCTGCATCGATCTTCAGATCTTTGGCCTTGGCGCGGATGAATTTCAGAAAGTCGGCGGCCGACATTTCCTCTTGCCCGCGCGCCTTGCGCTGTGCGTTCACCGCGGTGCGCAGGAAGGTCATATTGCCCACACCGGGGATTTCCACCGGGTATTGGAAGGCCAGAAACAGACCCGCCGCGGCACGTTCTTCCGGTTCCAACTCCAGAAGGTCTTCGCCATCCAGCGTCGCTTCGCCCCCGGTCACCTCGTACCCATCGCGACCGGACAGCACATAAGACAGGGTCGATTTGCCCGAGCCATTGGGCCCCATGATCGCATGAACACTGCCTGCGGGCACTTCAAGATCCACACCTTTCAGGATCTGCTTGTCTTCTTCTTCAAGTTTAACTTGCAAGTCTTTGATTTTCAGCATCTTTACGTCCTTACGAAACAGTGACAGCCGTGCCCGAGGCCGACACCATCAGCATGTTGTTGATCACTTCATAGTCGAGGTCCACGCCCACGACGGCATTTGCGCCTTTTTCGCGGGCGCGGTCTTGGAGTTCCTGCAAAGCCACGTCGCGCGCCTTGCCAAGCTCTTGTTCATAGGCGCCCGAACGGCCCCCAACGATATCGGTGATGGCGGCAAACACGTCGCGAAACACATTTGCGCCCAGAATGGCCTCGCCCACGACAATGCCGTGATAGGCCTTGATCGGGCGTCCTTCGACGGATGGGGTTGTGGTCACGATCATCTCTTGTCCTCCGGATTGCAGGAAAGTCGTTTGGGCATCAATGCCACCGGCTCATCAGTTTCACGGCCGCGCGCCCGGCGGCCCAGCCCAGGAAAATCCCAAGCGGGATCCAGATCATCGGGTTCATCAGCGCATTGGGATTGAGGTTGATGACGACAACCGCAATCAAGCCCCCGATCGCCGGAAAGGCAAAGGGGATCGCGCTTTCAATACCGTCACGAAGATTGCTCATCTTTCCGCCTTTCGCGCGGTGGGTTACCCCACCGACCCTTCCAGAGAAATCGCCACAAGCTGTTGAGCTTCCATCGCAAATTCCATCGGCAGGGCTTGCAGCACCTCTTTGGCAAAGCCGTTGACGATCAGGGCCACGGCCTCTTCCTCGTCCATGCCACGCTGGCGGCAATAGAACATCTGTTCTTCATCCACTTTCGAGGTTGTCGCCTCATGCTCGACCCGCGACGAGTTGTTCTTGACCTCGATATACGGCACCGTGTGTGCCCCGCACTGATCACCGATCAGCAAACTGTCGCATTGCGTATAGTTGCGCGAGTTTTTCGCCTTTGGGTGCATGCTGACCAGACCACGATAGGTGTTCTGCGCCTTGCCCGCACTGATCCCCTTGGACACGATGCGCGACTTGGTATCGCGGCCCAGATGCACCATTTTGGTGCCGGTATCGGCCTGCTGATAGTTGTTGGTGATCGCAATCGAGTAGAACTCGCCCTGGCTTTCGGCCCCGCGCAGAATGCAGGACGGGTATTTCCAGGTGACGGCAGAGCCGGTTTCGACCTGGGTCCACATCACTTTTGATCGGTCGCCACGGCAATCGGCGCGTTTGGTCACGAAGTTATAGATGCCGCCTTTGCCCTCTTCATCGCCGGGAAACCAGTTCTGAACGGTGGAATATTTCACCTCGGCATCTTCTTCGACGATGATCTCGACCACAGCGGCGTGCAACTGCGCGGTGTCGCGTTGCGGCGCGGTGCAGCCTTCCAGGTAGCTCACGTAAGAGCCCTTGTCGGCAATGATCAGCGTGCGTTCAAACTGGCCGGTGTTTTCCGCGTTGATGCGGAAATAGGTGCTGAGTTCCATCGGGCAGCGGGTGTTAGGCGGAATATAAACAAACGACCCATCCGAGAAGACCGCGCTGTTCAGCGTCGCGTAATAGTTATCGGTGACCGGCACCACCGATCCCAGGTATTTCTTCACCAGCTCCGGGTGTTCGCGGATCGCCTCGGAAATCGAGCAGAAAATCACGCCCGCTTTCTTCAGTTCCGCCTGAAAGGTGGTGCCCACGGAAACGCTGTCAAACACCGCGTCCACAGCCACTTTACGCTCTTCCTCAGGCATCTCGACGCCTGCCAGAATGGCTTGCTCTTTCAGCGGAATGCCAAGTTTCTTGTAGGTTTCCAACAACTTGGGATCCACGTCGTCCAGCGATTTGGGCTTTTCTTCCATCGACTTTGGACGGGCATAATAATACTGATCCTGAAAATCGATCTCGGGATAGTTCAACAGCGCCCAGCTGGGTTCATCCATCTTTTCCCAACGCTGAAACGCGGACAGGCGCCATTCGGTCATCCAGTCCGGTTCTTCGTTTTTCTCGGAAATCAGGCGCACGATATCGGGGTTTAGGCCCTTGGGGGCATATTCCATCTCGATCTCGGTTTCCCAGCCGTATTTGTATTTTCCGGCAAGCGATTTCACCGCCTCGACGGTTTCTTCTTCAACGCCTTCCTTGACGTTCAGCTCATCAATACCGGCCATGTCACCCTTTCGATCCGTCATCCCTTGCGGGCGCGGAATTTTCCATATTCCCGGCTCCAGGCATCCGCAAATGCCAGAACCTCTTTCTCACTCGTTTCAGGGCCAAGCGACACGCGCACCGCGCAGGCCGCCAGCCCGTCTTCGTACCCCATCGCCTTCAACACAGCGCTGGATTTGACCTTCCCGGAGGAGCAGGCAGACCCGGCCGATATGGCAAAGCCCGCCAGGTCCATCACCATCACCTGTGTCTCACCTTTCCAGCCCGGAGTGATGAAGCACGAGGTGTTGGGAAGCCTGTTCGCGTCTTTCCCGACAAAAATAGTGTCTTTTGCTGATTCCGCAATGGCGTTTTCTAGAATCTTTCTAAAACCTGCGATCCGTTCGCAAACTCCAGCCTCCAAATCACGCTGTGCAGCGCGGGCAGCGGCGGCAAATCCGGCGATGCCGATGATGTTTTCCGTGCCCGAGCGGCGGCCCATTTCCTGCCCGCCGCCTTTGATTTGTGCCGCAATATCCGTGCCGCGTTTGACGATCAATGCACCAACCCCTTTGGGGCCACCAAGCTTATGCGCGGACACAATCGCCATATCCGCCCCGCACCAGTTGAACGCAAAGGGAATTTTACCAAAGGCTTGCGTGGCGTCGGTCAGGCGCAGCCCTTCGGGCAACTGTTGGATCACACCGGTTTCCGAATTGGCGAGTTGCAGCGTGGCGCCTGCCGGGTCAGGGACGTGCACCGTGCCGTCCGGCGACACGGCCAAATCTTCATCGCACCAGGACCGCACCGCGTCATGTTCAACGCCCGCACAGTGCACATCCTGCCCGGCAAGGGCGAGCGCGGCCGCCTCGGTCGCCGACGAGGTAAAGATGATGTCCGCCCCCTCTGCCCCCAGACAGGCGGCCAGATCCTTGCGCGCGCGCTCCATCAGGCCCTTTGCGGCCCGGCCTTCTGCGTGGACGGAAGACGGGTTCCCCACCACGTCCATCGCCCGCAGCATCGCCTCGCGCGCCTCAGGGCGCAGCGGCGTGGTGGCATTCCAGTCCAGATAAGTTCGGGTCATTGGATCAGGCTTTCAGGTTTTGCGTCAAAGGGGCGCCGGGTCGTTCGTCAC
The DNA here is from genome assembly GCF_049803815.1 of Aliiroseovarius crassostreae. Taxonomy (GTDB): domain Bacteria; phylum Pseudomonadota; class Alphaproteobacteria; order Rhodobacterales; family Rhodobacteraceae; genus Aliiroseovarius; species Aliiroseovarius crassostreae_A. Next base: position 409,893 of record NZ_JBNAGI010000002.1, on the reverse strand, counting down.
GGCCCATGTCACGGCCCATCACTTCGTGCCGCGATTAAAGAAGAGCAGAGCGAAACGGTGAAACCGGTCGTGCCAAAACGACGTGATTGATTAGTCGTCATCCACAACCGAGAACAGGGTTGGCACGGCGGGACATGGGGTGAGCTCGTTTTTCACCACGTCCGACAGGCGGGTTTGATGAAGGAAAACATAGACATGCGCGGAGAGCCCTTCCCAAAGACGGTTGGTCATCGATTGTGCACGTGACCCCGAAGACGCGCCCGACGCCCCGGCCCCCTTGTGCATGGCTGACACGGTTTCATCGACCGCAGACAGGATTTCCGCCACCCGGATGTCACTGGGCGATTTGGCCAGGCGATAGCCGCCCCCCGGCCCGCGCACGCTTTGCACCAGTTCCGCGCGGCGCAGCTTCACGAATAGCTGTTCAAGGTAAGGCAGCGAAATATCCTGCCGTTTTGACAGATCGGTCAGCGACAAAAGCTCCCCCTCTGGCATCATCGCCAGATCGGCCAGCGCCACCATTGCATATCGCCCTTTGGTCGAGAGTTTCATCTCTGCCCCCGTCTGTGGTTGCCAAAAACATTGACCTTGCCCGCGTGGGCCACTAGGTCACTAAAGACGTGCTTGCTCAGGGCTTTGCGCCCAAGGCCAGCGCATACCCGTATTATGGCGCGCGCCCCCACCCGTCAAGGAGTGCCGGGCCTGCGGACAGGAGAGAGCAAAACGAATGCCCGAAGTGATTTTTCCCGGCCCCGAAGGTCGGCTCGAAGGCCGCTATCACCCGCAAAAAGAAAAAGACGCCCCGATTGCCATCGTGTTGCATCCGCACCCGCAATTTGGCGGGACGATGAACAACAAGGTGGTCTATAACCTGCACTATGCGTTCCACAAAATGGGCTTTAATGTGCTGCGGTTCAACTTCCGTGGTGTGGGCCGGTCGCAGGGCGAATATGATCAGGGCGTGGGCGAACTGTCAGATGCGGCGTCGGCCCTGGATTACCTGCAGTCCATGAACCCGAACGCCAAACATTGCTGGGTTGCGGGCTTCTCTTTCGGGGCCTGGATTGGTATGCAGCTTTTGATGCGCCGCCCGGAGATCACCGGATTTATCTCGGTCTCTCCGCCCGCAAATATGTATGATTTCAGCTTCTTAGCCCCCTGCCCCAGCTCGGGCCTGATCCTGAACGGCACCAATGACCGCGTGGCCCCGCCCGCGGACACCCATGCGCTGGTGGACAAGCTGCATGAGCAGAAAGGCATCACCATCACGCATACGGAAATCGAAGGGTCCGGCCACTTTTTTGAAGAGCCGCATATGGACACGATGATCACCTGTGTGGATGAATATGTGCGCCGTCGCCTGACGGAAAACACCCGCTAACCCCCTGAAAACCCGATCAGGAGACCGCTGATGAATTTTCTCGAACAGGTTGCGGATGCGCTCGCGCAGGATGTGTTGAAAGTGTATGAAGCCACCGGGGATGAAAGCGTGATCACCAAGGTCAAGAACGAGCTGAGCACCAACTCGTCGACCCTGGAAGAGGCCTATATGACCGCGATCCGGGTGCGCCGTTCGGAGAAACGTGGCCGTGAGCTTTTGCAACGGATCAAGCAGGACGCCGGATTGGACTAACGCTGAAGGCGCAAAAAACGACAGGCAAAAGGCGGGGGATCCCCGCCTTTTCTTTGGGGGCTGCTGTGTCGCCTCAGGACAAAACTTTAAACCTTTTACGACCAAATCCGCAAAACTTTAAACTCTTTAAAGCGTTGCAGGCCAAAGTTTAAAGTTTTTAAAGCCCGTAGATCTCGCCAAACTTGGCTTCAAGATAGGTCAAAAGCGGCTCGACAGACACCGGTGTCCCGGTCGCATGTTCGATCGTCTGAACCGGCTCACGCAGCCCGCCGAATTGCTGAAGCTTCGCCCCCAGCCAATCGGTCGCATAGGTGGCTTTACCCTTGGCAAGTTTGACATCGAGTTCCGGCAGATCCGACCGGAGCGCCTCATAGAGACAGCCCGCGTAAATATTGCCCAGAGCATAGGTCGGGAAATAACCAAACAGCCCCACCGACCAATGCACATCCTGCAACACACCGTTGGCGGCCTTGTCCACGTCGTACCCGAAATCCGCCGCAAAGCGCGCATTCCAGGCCTCTTCCAGATCCTTCACCTCCAGCTGCCCGCCGATCAGCCGGCGTTCCAGATCAAAGCGCAGCATGATGTGCAGGTTATACTGCACCTCGTCGGCCTCGGTGCGGATATAGCCCTTGTTGATCCGGTTCACCGTGCCATAAAACGCATCGCGCGAACTGGCTGGGGCTTTGCCGAAGACCTTCTCCATCTGATCAAACAGATAGCCGGTGAAGGCGCGCGAGCGGCCCAATTGGTTTTCATAGATCCGCGACTGGCTTTCATGTACACCCATCGACACGCCCGACCCCAACGGCGTGAAGAGATGCGCATCGTCAATGCCCAGCTCGTAACAGGCGTGACCAACCTCATGAATGGTCGAGTAAAAACAGTTAAACGGGTCTTCTACGGCGGTGCGGGTGGTGATGCGCACATCCTGCCCGGACCCCGATGAAAACGGGTGAACCGCCTTGTCCAAGCGCCCATGATTGAAGTCATATCCGAAGGTTTTGGCGAGCTTCTTTGCCAACCTCATCTGCTTTTTGGCAGGGTATGTGCCAAGGATGGCTTCGGGTTGACGGTCCGCGCCAAGCGCGGCATCCCGCAGCGCCACCAGACGCGGGCGCATGGCGTCAAACAGGGTCTGGATTTCGGTGCCCGAGGTGCCGGGTTCATAGCCCTCAAGCAGCGCGTCATACAGATCGCCACCATCAGCCAGCGCGCTGGCACGCTCTCGTTCCAGTTTGACCACCTCTTCAAGAACTGGACGGAAGGCGTTGAAATCATTGGCGGCGCGGGCGTCGGCCCAATGGCGTTGTGCCTTTGAGGTCACGCGCGCGATCTCGGTTGCCAACGCCTCTGGCACGCGCGAGCGGCGGGTGAAATCCCGGCGAATATGGCGCAGATTGGCGCGCTGAACCTCATCCAGATCGCCCTCATTGATCGTGGCGAGCCAGTCGCCAATGCGCGGATCGGTGGCGCGTTGGTGCAGGATTTTCTCCAGCACGGCCATTTCTTCGGCGCGCTGATCACCAGCCCCTTCGGGCATCATCACCTCTTGATCCCAGCCTTGACGGCCGGCGACCTCTCGCAACGCCTGTGTATCGCGTTGAAAGCTCATGAGTTCGGTATATGATTTCATATCAACCTCTTACGGATTGTTCTGTGGGGTAGCCTGCCAGGAACCGGGCGTTCAGGGTCAGGACAAAGACAAGGATCGCGCCGATCTGGTGGGTGATCGCCACATGCAGCGGCGCGGCCTGCAAGACGGTGGCAATGCCCAGCACGGCCTGCGCCAACACCATCACCGTGACCAGCGAAAACGCCATGCGGGTGTTTGCGTTGGGCGAGCGGCGCGAGGCGCGCCAGACCACCAGCGCGAAGATCACCAGAAGATAGCCCACCATCCGGTGCAGGAACTGCACAAGACCCGCGTTTTCAAAGAAGTTGCGCCAGATCGGGTCGAGGCTGAAGGCCTCGGGCGGGAAAAACTGATCCGCCATCCACGGCCAGTCGACAAAGCTGCGGCCCGCGTCAATTCCGGCCACCAGCGCGCCCAGCAGGATTTGCAGCGCGGTGAGGTGCAAAAGTCCGGTGGACAGGCCCCAGAGCTTTGTTTCGCGGGCGCGGCGGGCGGCCATGATCCCGGCGGCGTCCCGCCCCAGCGTCAGGATATACCAGGTGATCAGGCCCAGGATCAGAAAGGCCAGCCCCAGATGGGTGGCGAGGCGATAGGACGCCACATCGACCATGTCGCCGCTGAGGCCCGAGGAAACCATCCACCAGCCGATAAAGCCCTGCAACCCGCCAAGGGCGCCAAGGCCAAGCAGGCGGGGCGTCCAGCCGGTGGGGATGGATTTGGTCAACAAGAGCGCGAGAAAGCCAACGGCCCAGACCAGACCAATGAAACGGCCCAGCTGGCGATGCCCCCATTCCCACCAGTAAATCTCTTTGAAGGCGGCCAGGTCCATATGGCTGTTTTGCAGTTTGAACTCGGGGATCTGCTGGTATTTCTCAAATTCGGCCATCCAGGCGGCGTCGTTCAGCGGCGGCAAGGCCCCGGTGATCGGCGCCCATTCGGTGATCGACAACCCGCTGTCTGTCAGCCGGGTCAGCCCGCCCACCACCACCATTGCGGCGACCAGCACAAAGAGGGTCGCAAGCCAGATCCGCACCGGGCGCCGATTGCCGCCCCCGGCCCCGCCACGATCGATCCCGCCGGTTTTCGCCACCGGTTTTTCACCTTCCGCGCTGACCTCTTCAAAAATGCTGCGGGGCTTGGACATGCTGGGTCTCTCCTTGGCTGTGACGTATGGAACGGGCCGCAAAATTTGCGCGATATTCCTTTATGTAGGGCGGATTGCCAAGGGGGAAAGCGCCCTGCGGGGACAGGTCTGACGACGAGAGATTTCAATGGGTGAAAGGACGCGCGAAAAACCGTCCATTTCACCCGTGAATGACCGCCTTTTGGTTGTCCACATCCCCCCCCGATGATATAGAAGGTCAATCAAGATATTGTGTGAAACGCACCAGAACGGCGGACAACGTGAGCGATACTCCCGAAACCCCTGAAAACGCAGGCGAAACCCCTCCTGAACGTCCCGTATATGACGGGCCGCAGATCTCGATCGAAGAGGAGATGAAAACCTCCTATCTCGATTATGCGATGTCGGTCATTGTCAGCCGCGCGATCCCGGATCTGCGCGACGGGTTGAAGCCGGTGCACCGGCGCATCCTTTACGCGATGCATGAGACAAATAACACCCATGACAAGCCCTATCGCAAATCGGCCCGCCCGGTGGGCGATACGATGGGGAAATACCACCCGCATGGGGACAGCGCGATCTATGACGCGCTGGTGCGGATGGCGCAGCCGTTTTCCATGTCGCTGCCCCTGCTTGATGGTCAGGGCAACTTTGGCTCGATGGATGGCGATAACCCGGCGGCGATGCGTTACACCGAGGTGCGGATGGACAAACCGTCGGCGGCGCTGTTGGCGGATATCGAGAAAGACACGGTTGATTTTCAGGACAACTATGACGGCAAGGACCTGGAACCCACTGTTTTGCCAGCACGTTTTCCGAACATGCTGGTCAATGGCGCGGGCGGGATTGCCGTGGGGATGGCCACCAACATTCCGCCGCACAACCTGGGCGAAGTGATCGACGGCACGCTGGCGCTGATCGAAGACCCGGATCTCAGCTCGGAAAACCTGATGGAATACATCCCCGGCCCGGATTTCCCCACCGGCGGCATTATGCTGGGTCGTTCCGGCGCGCGCAAAGCCTATACCGAAGGGCGCGGATCGGTGATCGTGCGGGCAAAATCCCGTATCGAAGAGATCCGGAAAGACCGCTATGCCATTGTTTTGGATGAGATTCCCTATCAGGTGAACAAGGCCACCCTGATTGAGCGGATTGCCGAGGGCGTGCGTGACAAAAAACTCGAAGGCATCTCGTCCGTTCAAGATGAAAGTGACCGGATTGGTGTGCGGGTTGTGGTCGAGCTGAAACGCGACGCAACGCCCGAGGTGGTGCTGAACCAACTGTTCCGCTACACGCAGATGCAAACGAGTTTCGGCTGCAATATGCTGGCGCTGAACGGCGGGCGTCCCGAACAGCTCACCCTGCGCGATTTCCTGAGCCATTTCATCACCTTCCGCGAAGAAGTTGTCACCCGACGCACCGCGTTTGAACTGCGCAAAGCGCGCGAACGCAGCCATGTCCTTTGTGGTCTGGCCGTGGCCGTGTCGAACGTGGATGAGGTGGTTGCCACCATCCGGTCGTCACAAGACCCGGCCGATGCGCGCGCCAAATTGATGGAACGCCGCTGGCCCGCCCATGACATCGCGGAATACATCCAGCTGATCGACGATCCGACCCACAAGATGAACGAGGACGGCACCTATAACCTGTCGGAAACGCAAGCGCGCGCCATTCTGGAGCTGCGCCTGCAACGTCTGACCGCGATGGGTGTGAAAGAGGTCACGGACGAACTTCAAGAACTTGCCGCAAAGATCCGGGATTACTTGGATATTCTGCGATCACGCGAACGGATCATGGCGATCATTTCGGGTGAGCTGATGGAGGTGCGCGAGCAATTTGCCGTTCCGCGCCGCACCGAGATTGTCGACTGGTCCGGCGATATGGACGATGAGGACCTGATCGAACGCGAAGACATGGTGGTGACCATCACCGCGTCGGGTTGGGCAAAACGTACCCCGCTGGCGGATTTCCGGGCGCAAAAGCGCGGCGGCAAGGGCCTGTCGGGGATGCAGACCAAAGACGAAGACGTGATCACCAATCTTTTCGTTGCCAACACCCATACCCAGCTTCTGTTCTTCACCGAAGATGGCATGGCTTATAAATTGAAAACCTGGCGCCTGCCGCAGGGGGGCCGCACCGCCAAGGGCAAACCGCTGGTCAATATCCTGCCGATCCCAACCGGTGTGTCGATTGCGGCGATCATGCCGGTGGACCGCGCGGAAGAGGAATGGGACGATCTGCAGGTGGTCTTTGCGACCTCGAAAGGATCGGTGCGCCGCAACCGTCTGTCGGACTTCACCAATGTGAAATCCAACGGTAAAATCGCGATGAAGTTCGAGGGCGAGGACGAAAACACCCGCCTGATCAATGCGCGAATTTGTGATGAAAATGATGATGTTATGCTTGTCACGTCTTCCGGTCGCGCGATCCGTTTCCCGGTCACTGACGTGCGCGTCTTCAACTCGCGGTCGTCCACCGGGGTGCGTGGCATCAAGCTGGTGAATGACGGGGATGAGGTCGTGTCGATGTCGGTGATCCGCCATTTCGACGCCACCCCCGATGAACGGAACGCCTTTATCAAACGCTTCCGTGGCGAATTGGGATCAGACGACAATGAGGCGGGCGAAGAGATCGTCAGCGACCTGTCGGAAGAGCGCTATCAGGAAATGCTGGCCGCCAACAACCTGCTGGTCACGCTGAACGAAGGCGGCGCGGGCAACCTGACCTCGTCGCATGATTACCGTGTCTCTGGCCGTGGCGGTCAGGGGGTTGGCGCCATGAAGGGCGGCAATATCGTCGCCTGTTTCCCGGTGGAACTGTCCGATCAGATCATGCTGGCAACGTCAAAAGGCCAGTCGATCCGCTGCCCGGTGAATGGCATTTCCTTCCGCTCGCGCTCTGCCGGCGGGGTGAAAGTGTTCAACACCGCCAAAGGCGAAAGCGTGGTGTCGGTGGCCCGGGTGGTGGAAAGCGAAGACGAAGAGGTCGAAGTGGATACACCCGCCGATGAGGGCAACGCGGACAGCTAAGCCCCTTCCCCGAGATCCAGAGAACACCCGTTGCAAATCGCGGCGGGTGTTTTCGTTTGAACGCTTGCCCGCCTTCATCCGCACCTCTATATCCCCCCCATGACACAGATACTTCATATCGTGGGCGGCGGCATGGCCGGGTCCGAGGCCGCCTGGCAGGCCGCAAACATGGGCGTAGACGTGGTGATCCACGAGATGCGCCCGAAGGTGGAAACCTTTGCCCATCGCACCGGCGATTTTGCCGAGATGGTGTGCTCCAACTCGTTTCGGTCGGATGATGATGAGCAAAACGCTGTGGGGCTGTTGCATTGGGAAATGCGCGCCGCCAACGGGTTGATCATGACCACGGCGGACCGGCACAAACTGCCCGCCGGGGGCGCGCTGGCGGTGGATCGTGATCCGTTTGCCGCCGACGTGACCGCACAATTGCGCAGCTTACCCAATGTGTCGGTGGAATATGGCGAGATCACCGAATTGCCCACCGAGGGCCATTGGATTTTCGCCACTGGGCCGCTCACATCCCCTGCCCTTGGCGAGGCGATTGCGGCGGAAACCGGCACGGATCGCCTGGCGTTTTTCGACGCGATTGCGCCGATTGTCTATGCCGACAGCATCGATATGGACGTGGCCTGGATGCAGTCGCGTTACGACAAGGGCGAAACCGAGGAAGAGCAGAAAGCCTACCTCAATTGCCCGATGACCAAAGACCAATATGAGGCCTTTATTGATGCGCTTCTGGCCGCCGACAAGACCGAGTTCCATGAGGGCGAAACCGCCACCTATTTTGACGGGTGTCTGCCGATTGAGGTGATGGCCGAACGCGGGCGCGAGACCTTGCGCTTTGGGCCGATGAAACCCATCGGCCTGACAAACGCCCATAAGCCCGATGAAAAACCCTATGCAGTGGTGCAACTGCGGCGCGATAACGCCTTGGGAACGCTTTATAATATCGTCGGCTTCCAGACCAAGATGAAATATGGTGCCCAGACTGAGGTCTTTAAGATGATCCCCGGGTTGAAGAACGCCAGTTTCGCGCGTCTTGGGGGCATTCATCGCAACACCTTCATGAACTCGCCCACATTGCTTGACGATCAGATGCGGTTGAAATCACGGCCAAATCTGCGCTTTGCGGGGCAAGTGACGGGGGTTGAGGGCTATGTGGAAAGCGCCGCGATGGGGCTGCTTGCGGGCCGTTTGGCGGCCGCTGAACTCCTTGGGATGGACCTGCCCGCGGTGCCGCAGGACACCGCGATGGGCGCGCTGATCCATCACATCACCGGCGGGGCTGAGGCGAAAACCTTCCAACCGATGAATGTGAATTTTGGCCTGTTTCGTCCGGTGGACGGCCTGAAAGGTGGGCGCCGTGGCCGCAAGGACCGCTACAAAGCCTATACCGATCGGGCCAAGGCCGACTGGTCCGGTTGGCTGGAAAACTTCGCATAAAGGAGCGGGTGCAAATGTCTGATTTCAAAACACGATTTGCACCCAGCCCCACCGGCCCGCTTCACCTGGGTCACGCCTATTCCGCGCTTCTTTCCCATGATATGGCCCGCGCCGCCGGGGGGGAATTCCTGCTGCGGATTGAGGACATCGACAGCACCAGGTCGCGCGCCCATTGGGAAGAGCAGATCTATGACGACCTCACTTGGCTTGGGATCACGTGGGACGCGGAACCAATGCGCCAGTCCGACCGCCTGCCCGCCTATCGCGCTGCCCTACAGGATCTATGGGATCGCGGCCTGATCTACCCCTGCAGCTGCACCCGCAAAGACATTCAGGTCGCGGCTTCTGCCCCGCAGGAAGGTGCGGATCCCGCCAATGAACCCACCCGTGGCCCAGATGGGCTAATCTACCCGGGCACGTGCCGTACCAAACCCCGGCCCAAGACCCGCCCCGAAGGGGAAGCCCTGCGTCTCGATATGGCCCGCGCGGTCGAAACCCTCACCCAAGCAGGCCACGCCCTGCTTTGTTTCACCGAAACCGGCCCCGATCCCGCCACACATGAGATCCGGCTGGCGGATATGATCCAAACAGTCGGCGACATTGTCCTGTCGCGCCGTGATTTCCTAGGGTCCTACCATCTCTCGGTGGTGCTCGATGACGCCGCCCAAGGCATCACCCATGTGATCCGGGGAAAAGACATCTTTCCCGCCACGCAGATCCACGTCCTGCTGCAAAACCTGCTCGGCCTGCCCACACCCACCTACCACCACCATCGCCTGATCCGCGACGCGGCCGGCAAACGCCTCGCCAAACGGGATGATGCGCGCGCCATCGCCACCTTCCGCGCCGAGGGGGCCACCCCCGGCGATATCCGCGACATGGTCGGGCTCTAGACGGGGCACCCCCCCGGACACCATCCCCTCATTTTCTGGTCATAAATATCCCGGGGGTCTGGGGGCAGCGCCCCCAGCCTTGCCACCTACGTCATCGGCGCCATCAATTCCACTTCTTCCCCCTCGCGCACCGCCGTGTAAAAACAGCTCCGGCGATAGGTGTGACAGGCCGCCCCCTCCTGGCGCACGGTGACCAGAATGCAATCCTTGTCACAGTCGAACCGGAAATCCACCAACTCCTGCACATGGCCGGATGTTTCGCCCTTGATCCAGAACGACTGACGCGAGCGCGACCAATAGGTGACCCGACCGGTGTCCAGTGTCTTTTCCACCGCCTCCCGGTTCATCCAGGCCATCATCAGAACCTCGCCATTGTCCGCATCCTGCGCAATGGCCGGGATCAACCCCTTGTCATCATATTTCATCTGGCTCGCGTCGAATTGCATGGCGCATCCTTTCCATTTTCTGGCCCAGGTTCTATGTAGGGGGCAATGGCCACATGCGCCACCACACAATGCCGCGCAACACGGTCAAAAGGCAGGACAAGATGAGCGACAGCGACCTGATCAAACTCTACTCCAAACAGATCCTGGCCCTGGCCGCGCAAATCCCGCATCTGGGCAAGCTGAACACCCCAGAAGGAGAGGCCAAGGTGCGCTCGCCGCTTTGCGGGTCCACCGTGACGGCCCAGGTGGTGATGCGCGACGGCAAGGTTGCGGAATTTGCCCAGAACGTCAAAGCCTGTGCCCTCGGGCAAAGCTCTGCCGCGCTGTTGGGCAAGGAGATCATCGGGCTGGATCAGGCCACATTGCAGCGCGGGCGTGATCAATTGGCTGCCATGCTGCGCGATAACGGCCCTGTCCCAACTGATCCCTTTGACGGGTTTGAAGTGCTGATCCCTGCCCGGGAATTTCGAAATCGACATGCTTCGATCCTGCTGGCCTTTGATGCCGCATTGCAGGCCATCGAAATGAGCTGTGAAAATTAACCGGATTTCAAATTTCACAGGTTAGCACGGTTCTGTCCAGCGGAGAGAATACGTGCTTGAAAACCAAGATTTCCACATCCAGGCTGATGGTCCGCCCCATCGGGGAAAACCCGATGCCGAGCTATCTTATCTTGCCGAAAAAGGGTCGAAACTTGCCCATGATATCGTTGATATCGCAGGTTTTTTGCAGGATGTGGACCAGAAAAGTTCCGGTCAGCTAAGCGCGATCACCCAATTGTCGACGCAGGCACAGGGGGTATTGCAGGCCAATACCCAGGTGCGTGATGCCATGACCACGCTGATGGAAAGCGCCCAAACCACGCTGGACACGGTGGAAAGCTCGACCGATATGATCCGACAAAGCGGTGCGCAATCCAAGGATATTGCCGGTTGGGTCAAACATCTGTCCGGGCAGATGACAGAAATGGCAGAGGCGCTGTCTTCGGTATTGTCGGCCAACGAACAGATTGCATCGATTGCGGCGCAGGTGAATATCCTGGCCATCAATGCCAAGATCGAGGCGGCCCGCGCAGGCGACGCGGGGCGCGGTTTTGCCGTCGTGGCCGAGGCGATCAATGAACTTTCGGGGAAGACGGCGAAGTCCGCGGAGCTCATTTCGGTCAATGTCACCGGCCTGTCGGAACGGATCACCAAGCTGAACGACGAAACCAAGCAGGTCGAGGCGACGGCGGAAAAGGTGCTGAGCGACAGTCAGAAAACCGATGCAGCCATGGGGCAGATTGCGAATGCGGCGCGTCAGTCCAGCGATCAGACCAATACGATCATGATCCAGGCTGGCAAGGTGGGCGACGCGGTCGAAGCGTTTTTGCCCACTTTTCAAGAGATGGAAACTTCGGTCCGCAATACGGCGGACGGTGTGCATCAGGTCACCGAAAAAACCAATATGCTGGTGGATGCGTCAGAAGAGATTGTCCAGCGCACTGTGGTTTTGGGCGGAGAATCAATGGATCTCCCCTTTATCGACCGTGTCCAAAAAGACGCCGCGCAGGTGGGAGAGATGTTGGAGCAGGCAATATCTGCAGGCGAAATTAGCACATCTGCCCTGTTTGAACGGCGGTACACCGCAATTCCGGGCAGCAATCCGCAACAGGTCATCGCGCCCTTTACCGCGCTGACAGATCGGGTGCTGCCGCCGTTGCTTGAAGCCGCATTAAGCAGCAATCCTGCCATTGTGTTCTGCGCTGCGGTGGATGATCACGGGTATCTGCCCACCCATAACAAGAAGTTTTCCCAGCCCCAGGGCGATGATCCGGTGTGGAACACCGCCAATTGTCGCAACCGTGTGATTTTTAATGATCGGGTTGGATTGAAGGCCGGGCGCTCGCGGGCCCCCTTCCTGCTTCAGGTCTATCGCCGGGATATGGGGGGGGGCGAATTTGTGTTAATGAAAGACCTGTCCGCACCGATTTATATCAATGGCAAACATTGGGGTGGGTTGCGCATGGGCTATAAGGCCTGATCTGAGCGCAGCTGATCTGACGGCCTTTTGGTCTGGCAAAAAAAACCGCCGCGCTCCTGGCAGGGAGGCGGCGGAAGTTGCGGCTCGGGTGTTCCGGTTCCAGGGCGGGAATGAGGCAAACGCCCTGGCGTTGGGACAGGTGACGGGCAGTGAACCGTCAATGCATCAGTTTGGGACAGGATGCAGGTACCGGACCGTCCGCAAAACTCGGGTTAACTCACATCAGGCCAGGCAGGTGCAGAGACGCAAAAAGAACAATCAACAGTGACATGCCCCCAATCGTGTCCTGCCAGATGGTGGCGGATGACCGGGACAGTACGTCTTTCACCTGTTTCATCATGGGTGTTCCTCCTGCTCTCTTATCGTGGTGTTAACCTTAGTTGCCACTTTGTTCTCATATCACGTGCGCCGTGTAAAGAACTTTTAAAGAACATTTGTGAACTTTTCAGAACATTTTTGCTAACCGACTGAAATCAAACGGATCGCCTGATCCTGCCGCATCAGCCAAAGGAGAACACGCGCCGCATGCCCCCGTGCGCTTTCCAGTTTTGGATCTTGCGACAGCAGCAATCGCGCATCTTTTTGCGCCACCGCCATCAAACCCGCCTGATGTTCCAAATCCGCGATCTGGAAATGTGGAAGGCCTGATTGCGCCGTGCCGATCATATCACCCGCGCCGCGCATCTGCAGATCGGCCTCGGCAATGACAAAGCCATCTTCGGTATCGCGCATGGTGGTCAGTCGGTTTTCACCGCCGGCCGTCAAAGGAGCCTGATACAAAAGCACACAGGTTGACGCCGCTTCGCCCCGCCCAACCCGACCACGCAACTGGTGCAATTGCGCCAGGCCAAAATGCTCTGCCCCTTCGATCACCATGATGGTGGCATTGGGCACGTCCACCCCCACTTCAATCACGGTTGTGGCAACCAGGACCTGGGTTTCACCCCGCTGAAAGGCCGCCATCGCCGCATCTTTTTCCGCTGTTGGCATTTGACCATGTACAAGTCCCACCACCCCGTCGCCAAGTGCAGCGCGCAGATGTTTGAAGCGCTGCTCGGCCGCCGCCAGGTTCATGACCTCGCTTTCATCCACCAGCGGGCAGACCCAATAGGCCTGCGCCCCATCCCGGATCACGGCGCGCAACCTTTCGACAATCTCCTCCAGACGTGATGATGACACCATCACCGTTTTGATCGGCTTTCGCCCGGGTGGCTTTTCATCAAGCACCGACACATCCATATCGCCATATTGCGCCAGGGCCAGGCTGCGCGGGATCGGTGTGGCCGTCATCACCAGCACGTCAACCGCGGCGCCTTTTTCGCCCAACTGCATCCTTTGCGCGACGCCAAAGCGATGCTGCTCATCCACAATCGCCAGCCTAAGATCATGATATTCGACATCATTTTGGAAAACCGCATGGGTTCCGACCAAAATATGAATGTCCCCACGCACCAGCGCCTCCAGTTTCCGTCGCCGCTCGGCCCCCTTGTCGCGCCCGGTTAGGATTTCCACCACCACCCCGGCCTGTTCTGCCATCGGCTGCAGGCCCTGCAAATGCTGGCGCGCCAAAATTTCCGTGGGGGCCATCATCACCCCCTGCCCACCCGCCTCTACGGCGACCAGCAAGGACATCAGGGCCACCAGGGTTTTGCCCGCACCCACATCGCCCTGCAGCAATCGGTTCATGCGTTTTCCCGAAGCCATATCATCGCTGATTTCGGCAATGGCGCGAGTTTGCGCTTGGGTCGGCGCATAGGGCAGCGCATCCAACACCTTTTTCTGAAATGCGCCGGTCGACAAACTGACCTGCCCCTTGCCGCGCCGCATATTCGACCGCGCCAGGGCCAGCGTCAGTTGATGAGCAAACAGTTCATCATACGCCAGCCGTCGCCGCGCGGGCGCCGCATAGGCCAGATCATCGGCTCCCTGTGGCGCATGGGCCAGTCGCAGCGCCTGGTTCCAATCCGGCCAATGCTCCTTGTCCATTAGCCCGGGATCAATCCATTCCTTCAACACCGGAATACGCGACAACACATCCCCAACCGCCCGGACCATCGCCTTGGACGTCACCCCGGATGTCAGATGGTAAACCGGTTCATAGTCAGGAATTTTTCCGCTTTCGGCGGGGGGCACGATGAAATCCGGATGTGGCATCTGCAATTGCCCATCGAAGGCTTCAACCTTGCCCGACACCACACGTTTTTCGCCCACGGGCAATTGTCGCCCCAACCACTCTGTGTTGGCGTGAAAAAACACCAGGGTGAAAACGGTGAGCGTATCTTTTACAACAACCCTGTACGGCGCTTGGCGGCTGCGCCCGGGGCGATGGTCCACAACTTCGACTTCGACCGTCGCGACCTGTCCGGGTTCCACTTCTGCCAGTGACGCGCGAAATCGGCGATCCACCCCTGAATAAGGTAATGAAAACAAAAGGTCACGCGGCGCTTCAATCCTTAACGCCCCAAGGGCCTTGGCCGTTTTGGGTCCAATCCCGGCCAGGCTTTCAAGATCAGCAAACAGGGGGAACAGAATTTCAGGCCGCGCGGACATGTTACAAATCTCCGATCAGGGCCAGCCAGCCGTCTTCATCCAGGGTTTCAATGCCCAGTTCCGCTGCTTTTCTGGCTTTGGATCCGGCCCCCGGCCCCGCCACCAGAATATCGGTTTTTTTGGAAACAGATCCGGCCACTTTCGCGCCGAGGCTTTCAGCGCGCGCTTTGGCCTCGGACCGGGTCATTTTGTCCAGAGAGCCCGTGAAGACCACGGTTTTGCCCGCCACCGGGCTGTCTGCCGCCGGGGCTTCGGGTGGAATGATGGTCAAAAACGCGCGTAATTCGTCAAAAGCTGCGCGTTCTTCCGGGTTGGCAAATGCATCAGAAAGGGACAGGCCCAACGTCGCGCCGATCCCATCGATGCCAATCAGATCAGCCCAGGCCGCGCTTGCGGCAATGGGTGGGTCACATTTGGCGATCGCGGCATCACGCACGGCCTTCACAGACGCGCGGCGCCCATCAACCTTTGCGGCTCGACGTTCTGCTTCTTCTGCCTGATCCGCGGCGCGATGCGCCAGCGCCGCCGGGCGCGCCGCATCCACAGCCTGCGCCATGTCATCCCAGTCGCCATAATGGGTCGCAAGATCGCGCGCGCCCACTTCGCCCACATGGCGGATACCAAGCGCAAAGATCAGGCGGGACAGGGCGATTTCCCTCTTTTCCCGGATCGCTGCAAATAGGTTGGCGGCAGAGGTGTCGCCCCACCCGTCCCGGTTCTTCAGCTTGGTCAGGTTTGAGCTGTCCCGATCTTCCAACTTGAAAATATCTGCAGGTTTTTGGATGGGAAGATCCGGGTCAGCGTAAAACATCTCGATCTGTTTTGCGCCCAGACCATCGATGTCAAACGCGCCGCGAGAAACGAAATGTTTCAGTTTCTCAATGGCCTGCGCGGGGCAGATCATTCCCCCCGTGCAACGGCGCACGGCGTCGCCGTCTTCGCGGATCGCATCCGACCCGCATTCGGGGCAGGTTTCAGGGAACACGTAGGGCCGGGCCGTGTCCGGGCGTTTTGCCAAATCCACGTCCGATATTTTCGGGATCACATCCCCCGCACGATACACCTCAACCCAGTCCCCCACGCGGATATCCTTGCCATCGCGAATGTCGACGCCGGAATTGTCCCGCCCTTGGATGTAATCTTCGTTGTGCAACGTGGCGTTGGAGACCACCACGCCGCCGACCGTGACCGGGGTCAGGCGCGCGACCGGACTGAGCGCGCCGGTGCGCCCGACCTGAATGTCGATCCCTTCCAGCCGGGTCCAGGCCTTTTCAGCCGGGAATTTATGGGCAATCGCCCAGCGGGGGGTGGTTGATCGATAGCCAAGACGTTGCTGATATCCAAGATCATCCACCTTGTAGACCACGCCGTCGATATCATAACCCAGCGTTGCACGCTGCAGTTCGATTGCGCGGTAATGCGCGATGAGATCATCAAGGTTGGTGACCCGCCGGGTCAGCGGATTGGTTTGAAACCCGAGGGCATTCAACCGTTTGATCGCGTCAAATTGGGTTTGTGCCAACGGTGACGACACAACGCCCCAGGCATAAGCAAAAAACCGAAGTGGACGGGATCGGGTGATGGAGGCATCAAGCTGACGAAGCGATCCGGCGGCGGCGTTGCGCGGATTGGCAAAGGTCTTTTCACCCTGCTTTTCCTGCTGGGTGTTTAGCGCTGCGAAATCCTGGTGCGACATATAGACTTCGCCACGCACTTCGAGAATATCCGGCGCGTTTTCGAGGGTCTGGGGGATGTCATTGATCACCTTTGCATTCTTCGTGACATTTTCACCCACTTCGCCATCCCCGCGGGTCGCTGCGTAAATCAGTTTTCCGGATTCATATCGGAGCGAAAGCGATAACCCGTCGATTTTGGGTTCAGCCGTGTAAGCAAGCGGATCGGATTTGGTCAGTCCAAGGAAATTGCGGATGCGGGTATCAAATTCAGAAACGTCTTGGTCATCAAAAGCGTTGCCCAGTGACATCATGCGCATTTCATGGCGGATCTTGCCAAACCCCTTGGCGGGGGCTGCCCCCACCTGTTCAGACGGGCTGTCTGAACGTTTTAGATCGGGAAACCGCGCCTCGATCTCCAAGTTTCTGCGCTTGAGCGCATCAAATTCGGCATCTGATAACTCGGGCGCGTCTTCGGTGTGATAGAGTGTATTGGCGCGTTGAATGAGCGCAGCCAAACGGGCCAGCTCTTTCGCGGCTTCGTCTTGGGTCAACTGATCTGTATTGATCTCGGATAGCTCGCGCGCCATGGGGTCTCCCGTCGTCTTCTTTAATAGGCCTGACACACCAACCTTTTGCAGATCATCCCACCAGGCGGCTTGCCTTCGGGTATTTAAACCGTCCGCATAAGTCAGGGAAAGAGCAATTAAGAAACCCGGTGGCTGGTTGGGCCACCGGGTAAACGGAATATCTAGTTTGCGTATTTTGGACAATGAGGTTGGTCAGGCGCCCATTGCGATCTGGCTGTCAAGCTCGGCCGGTTCCGGGTCACGCAGCACATAGCCGCGGCCCCAGACCGTTTCGATGTAATTGTCGCCCCCGGTGGCATTTGCCAGCTTTTTGCGCAGTTTACAGATAAACACGTCAATGATTTTCAGTTCCGGTTCATCCATGCCGCCATAGAGGTGGTTGAGGAACATTTCCTTGGTCAGCGTCGTGCCCTTGCGCAGGGATAGGAGCTCCAGCATTTGGTATTCTTTCCCGGTCAGATGCACGGTGCGCCCGTCGACTTCGACGGTTTTGGCATCCAGATTGACCGAGATCTTGCCGGTCTTGATGACAGATTGCGAATGGCCTTTGGAGCGGCGGATAATGGCATGAATGCGTGCGACCAGTTCCTCGCGATGGAAGGGTTTGGTCATATAGTCATCGGCCCCAAAGCCGAATCCCTTGATCTTGTTTTCGGTGTCATCGGCACCGGTGAGAATCAGAATGGGGGTTTCGATACGTGACATACGCAATTGGCGCAGCACCTCATGCCCGTTCATATCGGGCAGACCGAGGTCGAGCAGAATCAGGTCATAATCATAGAGTTTGGCAAGATCGATGCCTTCTTCGCCCATATCGGTTGCATAGACGTTCAAATTGGCGTGGGTGAGCATCAGTTCGATGCTGCGCGACGTTGTCGGGTCGTCTTCCACCAGCAAAATACGCATTTCGGGATTCTCCGCTTTAACTAACTTCCGATTGCAAGCAGCATCCCCTCAAATGGTTAATCACCCGTTACCCTAAAAGAACTTTTAGCGAAAACACCTTAGGGTTGTCTATATTTTTGCAACGCCGTAGCCCGTAAAGCGGCCTCTCCGTGCATTTTTAGCGCAGATCGCCACTCTTCCAGCTCTTCTTGTGACAAACCATAGAGTTTCATGGCCTCATCCTCGGTGATCAACCCATAGGAGATTCCCTTAACCACGGCGGACTTGCGACTGGCCACCCAGCGACGTGTTTCAGATGGCGGAAGATCAGCGCGCGTCATAATCGTGCCATCAGGAAGGGTTACCGCACGCGGCCCTTCAACTTTCTTCAGATACATCTCTGCTCCCCTACTTTCTGGCGTTTGCATCCCAAATCACCGCGGAACCAATCAGTTTGACCTGAAAACCAGGCTTTTCATCGGTGTTTTCCCTGTTTGCCCCCCGAAACCGAGACAGAGCGGCGACACCTCTGCGCCACTTTGACGTGACAGGTTTAAGGAGAGGTGAAGCCCCCCCTTGTTGTTCCTTCGAATTTTCCTATATTTTGGCGGTCTTCTGGAAAGGGTCCGTTATGACATCTGAGGCAATGGTTAAAACCGACGCAGTGAACTCGCTGGGATTCGCAAAACCGCCGTCTGAAACGCGCGTGGTGGTGGCGATGTCGGGCGGCGTGGACAGTTCGGTCGTGGCCGCGATGCTGGCCGATGAGGGCTATGACGTGATCGGCGTGACCCTGCAGCTTTACGATCATGGCGCGGCGCTGGCGAAAAAAGGCGCCTGCTGTGCCGGGATTGACATCCATGACGCGCGCCATGTGGCCGAAAGCATGGGGTTTCCGCATTACGTGCTGGATTACGAGAACATCTTTCAGGACGCGGTCATTGAAGAGTTTGCCGACAGCTATCTGGGCGGGGCGACGCCCGTGCCCTGCATTCGCTGCAATGAGCGGGTGAAATTCAAGGATCTGTTGGAAACCGCACGCGATCTGGGCGCGGATTGCATGGCGACGGGCCATTATATTCAGCGCGCCATGGGGGATCATGGCCCGGAGCTGCATTCCGCCGCGGATCCCGCCCGCGACCAAAGCTATTTCCTGTTTTCGACCACGCCCGAACAGCTGGAGTATCTGCGCTTTCCGCTGGGGCATCTGAAAACCAAGGACGAAACCCGGGCGCTGGCGCGCAAATACGGGTTGGAGGTCGCGGACAAGCCGGACAGTCAGGACATTTGCTTCGTGCCCGATGGCAATTACGCCGGCGTGATCGAAAAACTGCGCCCCGGCTCCGCAGAACCGGGCGAGATCGTACATGCCGATGGGCGGGTGCTGGGCACACATAATGGGGTGATTCACTACACGATCGGCCAGCGCCGGGGCCTTGGCATTGGCGGGCTCAGCGAGCCGCTGTATGTCGTGAAACTGGATGTGGACGCAAAACAGGTGGTGGTAGGCCCGAAAGAGATGTTAGCGACCCGAACCGTACCCGTGCGCGAGATCAACTGGTTGGGCGATGAGCCGTTCACCAGCCGCAAAGAATGGCATATGGGCGTGAAAATCCGATCAACCCGCCCGCCGCGCGAGGCCATCATCCGGCCGATTTCCGAGACGGAAGCCGAGGTGGAGCTGTTGACCGCCGAAGAAGGGGTCAGCCCCGGCCAGGCCTGTGTGTTTTACGACATGGACAGCCCGCGCATTTTCGGCGGCGGCTGGATCTGGCGCGGCTGACGTTTGGGTTTTTGACCGATGCTTGACGAATGTCGTTGTGCCGCCCCGGCCATGGGGGGATGATCGGGCCAAACAACCCGAAAGGACATTTTATGCGTCGTTACATCACCGCCCTTGCATTGGGCGTGGCCCTTGGCACCTCCGCCCTTCCCGCCCTGGCCGAAGAAGAAACCCGCACCCAGCGCGCGGCCCTTGCGGCGGGCTATATCGAGGCCACCTTGCAGGATCTGGACATGACCGCCATGATCCAGACCATGTGGAAGCCGCTGGTGGCGGATATCCAGTCAAAGGGCATTCCGCTGAACGACGATCAAGTCGCGCAGATCGACAAGCTGTATCAAGACGAAATGACCGAACCGATGTATGAGATCATGCGCGGTCAGGCCGAGGTGATGGCCGATGTGTTCACCTTCGCAGAGATCAAGGCGTTGAAGGAGTTTTACGCCACCGATCTGGGGCGCGCGGCGATGACCAAGCTGCCGCAACTGGCCGAAAAGCAGACGCCGATGATCCTGCAGATGGTGCAGGAGAAGATGCCGGTGATCATTCCGCAGGTGCAGGGCATTCTGGCCGCCGGTGTGGAAGGTGATGGTGAGGCCGCGCAATAACGCGTCGGATCTCCCGGGGCTGGTGTGTGATCAGCCCCGGTCCCAATTTGTGACCACATCCAACACGGCGCGGGCGGCGCGCAGGCCCGGGGCCTCAAAGCCCCGGCCCAGACGCTGCATCGTCAGATCCATCGCGTAATCCTGCGACTGGCGGTGATCGAGCAATTCCAGAAGCGCGGGCGCGATCCGGTCGACCTCGCATTCTGCGCCCAGAAATTCCGGCACGGCGCGGGTTTCCGACACCAGGTTGACCAGCGTGACCGTGTCGATCCGGAGCATCCGGCCAATGAGCTGGCGCGACAGCCAGTTCATGTCATAGGCAATCACCATCGGCGTGCCCGCCGCGGCAAGTTCCAGCGACACGGTGCCAGAGGCCGCCAGCGCCACATCCGCCGCCTTGAAAGCGGCCCGTTTGGTGTCATGGTCTTCGGGCGCAATCAGGATCGGTTTCACCGGCCATTTGGCCGTGACCTCGCGCACCAAATCCACCACGCCCTGCGCCATCGGCAGCACAACCCGCGTGCCGGGATGTTCGCGCGCCACATGGCCGATCACCTGGCCAAAGCGGTCGGCCAGCCGAGAAATCTCGCCTTTGCGCGATCCGGGCAGCGCCAGCAGCAAGGGCCCCTCGCCCACGGCATGCACATCCCGAAACTCCTGCGCCTGCCTGTCCGTGGCCTGCGCCTCGGCCACCACCGGGTGCCCGACGAAATCACAGCCCATGCCGGCGGCGCGCATGTAAGGCGGTTCAAAGGGCAAGAGCGCCAGAACGTGATCCACATGCTGCGCCATCTTGTCCGCGCGTTTCGGGCGCCACGCCCAGACCGACGGGGCCACATAATGCACGATGGGAATATCGCGGCCATAGGTCAGGCCTTCGATTTCCTCTTCCTTCACGATCTTGGCGACGCGCAGGCAGAAATCGGGGCTGTCGATGGTAATGAGCACGTCAGGCCGTTCGCGCAGCGCAGCCTCGGCCGTTTCGCGAATGCGGCGTTTCAGGTGGAAATATTTCGGTGCCACCTCGGCGATGCCCATAATGCTGAGCTCGCCCATATCGAACAGAGACGACAGCCCTTCGCGCTGCATCGCCACCCCGCCGACGCCGTGAAATTCGACATTTGGGCAGAGCGTTTTCAGGCCCGCCATCAGCGCCGCCCCCAGCCGGTCGCCGGAAGGTTCACCCGCGATCACGAACACCTTGAGCTTTTCCGCGCGCGTTTCCCCCATCACCGCATCTCCAGAAACAGGCCGAGGTCGATGACAAGCTGTTCCACTTCGTCTTGCTCCAGCACAATCACCTGACCGGCGGGGATCACAATGCCCCCCAGCCCGGCCCGGGCCACGCCCCGGATCGTATCCGGCCCGATGGTGGGAATGTCCATGCGGCTGTCCTGCCCGGTCTTGGGCGCCTTCACAAACACCCCGCGCGCGCCAAGTTTCAGCGCCTCGGGCGTGTCGCCCACATAAGAGAGCAGCGCATCGGTGCCGCGAATGGTCTCGATGCCAAGGCATTGGCCACCCGCAACCACCACACCCTGCGCCACATCCACCGCATCGAGCGCGCGCAGGATGGCAAAGCCCCGGTCTGCATCCTCGCGGTCCTGCGCCGTCATGGCGCAACCGATCAGGCGTGCCTCGATGGCAGGCCTGTCGGTCACATCCTGGGCGGACACGACCTGAAACCCCTGCTCTTCAAACACTTCGGCCACGAGGCGCAAGAGCACATCATCGCCTTTGCCCAGCACCGATTTGATGCGCGGAAAAAGCGAGACCGTGGTCATGTCCATCTTCAGCGGATTGAGCTTGGGGCGGGTGACTTTGCCCGCAAAACAGACCCGTTTCACATCGGCCTGTTTGAGCATCTTGAACAGCGCGCCGAGCTTCTCGTAGCTCGCCTCGGCCAGTTCATGCGTGTCGGGCCGGATAACGTCGATGCCGCGCAGGGCCACGAACAGCGCGTCCGGGTTGGCGCGGGCAATGGTGCCGGGCAGATCGCCCGCCCCCGCAATGATTGCCAACCGTCCTGAAGTGTCCGTGTCTGTTGCCATGCCCATTGACCGCCTTGTTATTTCGGGGTCAAGAAGCCGCGATCGCTGTCGCCGGTGATGAACCGGACCATATCGCGCACATATTCGCTGTCGCCGGCGTCGCCCAGGGCCCGGGCGCGGTCCTGAAAACTGCCCTCGCCGTCTTTCAGGGATTTGAACGCGGCGCGCAGGGCGTTGATTTCCGCCCGGTCCACACCGCGGCGTTTCAGGCCCACCAGGTTCAACCCGTCCAGCTCGCCGCGCGGACCCTGCACCAAGGCGTGGGGCAGAACGTCTGCGGTGACCATCGAAAGCGCGCCAATAATGGCGCCGCGCCCGATGCGGATCCATTGGTGCAGGCCCGACAGGCCGCCGACGATCACGTCGTCTTCGATGACAACATGTCCGGCCACGGCCACATTGTTCACCAGGATCACATGGTTGCCGATCTGAGCGTCATGGGCCACGTGACAGCCCGCCATAAATAGCCCGTCATCGCCGATGCGGGTCACATAGCCGCCGCCCGCCGTGCCGGTGTTCATGGTCACATGTTCGCGGATCCGGTTGCGTTTGCCGATGATCAGCCTGGTGTCTTCGCCCGCGAATTTCAGATCCTGTGGGATCTCGCCAATCACCGAGAAGGGAAAGATCACCGTCTCGTCGCCGATCTCGGTCTCGCCGGTCACCACCACGTGGGATTTCAGCGTGACCCCACGCGCCAGCGTCACCTGCGGGCCAATATGGCAGAACGGACCGATCTGGCAATTGGGGCCGATCTGCGCGCCCTCTTCGATGATGGCGCTGGGATGAACCTGAGCCGAGGGGTCAATCGACATGGATCAGCCCTTTCCGCCGGTCACGTCGATCATCGCCATGAAGGTCGCCTGACAGGCCACCTCGTCGCCCACTTTGGCGACCCCGTCAAATTTCCACACTTTCGCGCCGCCTCGAATGGTCGTCACATCCAGCGTCAGCACGTCGCCCGGCACCACCTTGCGGCGGAACTTTGCGCTGTCGATGCCCATGAAATAGACCACGGCCCCGGTGCCGACCAGATCGAGCGAGAGCGACACCATCACGGCCGAGGTCTGGGCCATCGCTTCGATGATCGTCACACCCGGCATGATCGGCAGGCCCGGAAAGTGGCCCTGAAAATGCGGTTCATTCATGGTGACCATCTTGATGCCCCGGGCAAATTCACCTTTGCGGATGTCTTCGACCCGATCCACCAGAAGGAAAGGGTAGCGGTGGGGAATGCATTCCTGGATCAGTTGGATATCGGCGGTGGAGGGCACTTCAACCATGGTCATGTCCTTTCAGATGGCCCCGGTGCCGGGACCTGTGATCTTAAACTATGTTGCAAAACGCTTTAGCAATTCGCCCAACCTGAAACAATGTCAAAGCGGGGCAAGCATCGGCAATCAGGGCTAATTTTGCGCGGGAGGGTCGATTTGCGGCAGGATTTCGGACGGTTCAATCACCTCTTCGGCCTGTTCGCCTGCCGGGGCATCCAACGCCGGTTCGCCCTGCCCATCGCCCAAAATCTCATCAATCCGCCGGATCGCCTCATCGGTGATATCGATTTTTTGCGTGGTCAGAAGGATGGCCCGCCGGTCGATGATCATGACGCCGCCCCGATCGCGCACCACCTGTCCAAGGATGGGGCCGGCCTTTTCAAAAAACGCGCTGCGTTCGGTTTCGAAGCGGCGTTTGAACTCTTGTTCCAGCACAGGTCGTTCTTCGCGCAGGGACTGGACCTTTTCATCAAAGGCATCTGCCAGCACCCGAAACGCCTCTGGTGTCAACGTGCTGCGTTGTTCGGTCAGGCTCTGTTCTTCCTCTGCCAGGGCCGCCTCTACCTTGCGCGCTTCCATCGCCAGCCGGCTCCGTTCGGTTTCCAGTTCGGCCAGAATACGCCGCCCATATAATGAGCCGGTGAAAAGCCGGTCCCGGTCCACGGCGAGGATTTGCGAGGTTGGAACGGGTTTGCCAAGGTCCGGCGTGATACCGGGCGCAACCGTATCATCAGCCGCCGAAGGGCTTTCTGTATTTGTGTCCTGCGCCATCGCCATGTGCGCCGTACCAAGCACACTGCCCAGCAGGCAAACCCGGATGACGGTGCCGGGGCCCGGCATCAGGGCAGACCAGCGCGCCGCCTGATATCTGGCGATCAGGCGGGCTTTGGTCATCAGGCGGCGTGCAAGATCAGAACTGAGACGAGATGGTAAGCTCAAACTCATTCTCTTTGTCATAGGCTTCTTTCGCAATTGCGTGCGAATAGTTCAGACGCAGCGGGCCAATCGGCGTGGTCCAGAACAGCGATGCCCCGATGGACGAGCGCAAATGCGCGCCGTCATCCACAGTGCCGCCCAGATCATTGTCCAGGCCCCAAAGCGCACCGGCATCCAGGAAGACCCCGCCGGTCAGACCGTATTCTTCGGGAATGCCAAGCGGGAATTCTGCTTCGAACCGGGCCACCGCATAGTAGTTGCCGCCAAGCGCATCCTGGTTGACCGCGGTCAGATCCCGTGGCCCCAACCCATTGGTGGCAAAACCACGCAGCTTGGACGGGCCCAGGTGATAGCGGTCGGTGAAGCGCGAAACGCCCCCATCAAGCCCCTGCAACATGCCACCTTCAAACGTGGCCGACAGGGTCACCTGATCGTTCAGCACCTTGGTTTGTGCCCGCGCCAGGGCTTCGGCCCGGAAATACTGATAGTCGGATCCCAAGCCACCAATATCCGCGCTGAGGCGCAGCAATACGCCCGCGTTGGGATTAAGACCGGTGCGCCGTGAATCGTAGGAATAGGTCAGCCCCGCGCCCACGCCAGTCTGGTTGCCCCGGGCCGCTTCGGCCTTGATGATCGCCGAACTGTCCGCGTTCACATTGAACATCTCGCTGCCATCAACAAAGGCACGAACCCCCAAACGGGCGTTTTCACTGACCGGAAATTCAAGCGAGGGGCGGAAGCCCAGTTTGCGGCTGTCAAAGAAGGACGAGGCCTGTTCGCTTTCGGTATAGAAGGCGGAGATCCCAAAGCGCAAATCGCGCCCGAGGAAGCGTGGTTCGGCAAAATCGAACGAAAAGGTTGTGGTGTCCGAGGTGTTGGCAAAGGCCAGTTTCAGGAACTGACCACGCCCCAGGAAGTTGCGCTGGGTATAGCCGAGGTTCACACCAAACCCGTTTTCCAAGCTATAGGCGCCGCCCAGGCTCAGGCTGCCGGTTGGGCCTTCTTCCAGGTCCACATCCACAACAACACGATCCGGCGATGAACCTTCGCGTGTGTTCACCTGCGCATCGGTGAAGAAGCCAAGCGCGCGCACACGTTCCGCCGCTTCGCGGATTTCGCGCGGGTTGAACGGGTCCCCTTCCGCAATGCGGAACTGGCTGCGTACCACGCGGTCCAGCGTGGTGGCGTTGCCTTCGATATCGATCCGTTCCACCACAACACGGGGGCCGCGGGTCACGAGAAAATCGATGTTCAAAAGCAGATTGCGTTCATCGCGTGTCACCACCGGTTCGACGCGCACGAAGTTCAACCCTTTGCGAAGCGCCAGACGTTCCATCCGGGCGATGGTGTTTTCGATCAGACGCGGGCTGTAGACCACGCCCGAGCGCAGCTGCGACACGGCCAGAAACTCGTCCGAATTGATTTCGGGTTGATCGGTGCTGGCGGTGACGGACCCGATGCGGAACTGCTGCCCTTCCTGCACGTTGAAGGTGACGAAAAACGCGTCGCGTTCACGGGCAAATTGCGAGGTGGCACTTTGCACCTTGAAATCCACATAGCCGCGCGATTGGTAGAAATCGGTCAACACCCGTTTGTCGAACTCGATCCGCTCCGGCACATAGCTGTCGGCGCGGATGAAGGTGCGCAGGATCCCGGCCTGTTTGGTTTGCAGCACGCGGCGCAGGCGCCGGTCCGAGAATTTGCGGTTGCCGACGAAAGACAGGCGTTCGACCTCTACCGTCTTTCCTTCGACCACTTCAAACACCACATCAACACGGTTGTTGGCGCGGCGGATGATTTTGGGGGTGACGGTTGCGGCCAGACGGCCCTGCGCCTGGTACATTTCAACGATGGTCTGCGCGTCCTGTTCCGCCACGGTCGGGCTATAGACATAGCGCGGCAGGGTCTTCAGAACCGGTGTGAACACGTCGTCTTTCAGGCGGCGGTTGCCTTCCACCGACACCACGTTCACGGTCGGGTATTCCTTGACTTTCACCACCAGTTTGCTGCCCTGTGGCAGGATTTCAACAGTTTCGAACAAACCGGATCCGACCAGCCGCTGATAGCCGTCATTCAGCGCCCCTGCGGGCACGGTTTCCCCGCGGTTGATTCCAAGATAGTTCAGGATCGTTGCCGTTTCGATCCGCTGCGCGCCCACCACTTCAACCGTGTTGAACGCATAGGCCTGCGCCACAGCCGGGGCAGCGGGCATGACGGAAGCGGCTGTAATACCGAGAAGAATGGCGACCGAACTGCGTTTGGCAAAGCCGGTGACCCTGTTGATTGATTGCGAGAAGGTGCTGCTCTGTCCACCCGAGAAATTCATTTTATCTACTTTCGCTCAGACATCCCATTTCCATCGTGATTAAAGGGTCAAAGGGGGCATGTCAAAGCAGGAAAGCGCCCCGGGGGCCGAGGCGCTTTTACAATTGTGTTCCACGGTGGGTTGTTTTGCCGTTTGCTGGCTTAAATCAAGTTCAGCATGCCACGCAGAGGCTTGCCCTGAGCCGGGGCCATACCGGGCCGGATCCAACGCAGGCCGACACCAATCAGGGCCAGCTCTCATCCCGGTCTGTACCCTGCCGAAAGGTCAGTTGACCAGGGCCGCAGCGGTGGACAAACCGGCCAAAATCGCGCCTGCAAACAGGAAACGATCCAGGTTCAGATCAACGAGTAGCGACAAACCGCGATATCCGTTTTGAAGATGCGTCATGTTCCTCTCCCACACTTCTTGCCCGCAATTGGGCCCTTGCCCGCAGCTGGGCTAGGGGAAACGTAAAAAGAAAATGTGGCGGAAGATGAGGGGAATTATGGCAATTATGAGGCAATTGCCTGATCCGGACGCGGCGGGCGGGCAGGACACGCGCGGCTGCCCTGCCCTTTACCGCGTTGAAAAATCAGCAGAACAGATCGTTGGTCACGCCAAAGACCATCAGCGACAAAACAATGCCCAATCCAATGATCAACAGCGCATTCATCGCGCGATCCGACGGTTTGCGACCCGTCACCGCTTCATAGCCAAAAAACACCAGGTGGCCCCCATCCAGAATCGGGATCGGAAAGAGGTTCAAAAGCCCCACCGCCGTGGACAACATGCCGATAAAGGCGATGAAACTGGTCGCCCCCTGCGACGCCGCCTGCCCCGACACCTGCGCGATGCCGATGGGTCCGGACAGGTTGCAGCTGGAAATCGCCCCGGTGATCATGTGCCACAGGCCCGACAGGCTGGACTGGATAATATAAATGACCCGGTTCACCCCGCCTTCAAGGCTTTCAAACAGGCCCGGCGTGCGGGTTGCGGGCTCAAAGATCATGCCCGAAGTGATGCCAATCAGCCACCGGGTTTCAAATCCGCCATCCGCGACGGGAATATCCTGTCGGCGCGGGGTCAGGGTGACCTCGGATCGCGCACCATCGCGGTAAATGCCAAGGGTCAGCGGCGCGCCGCCCCCATCCACCACGTGATCGCGCAGCGCTTCGAACGTGGCAACCTCTTCGCCGTTCACGGTCTCGATCAGATCGCCGGTTTTCAGCCCGGCATCAATCGCGGCGGATTTTGGCGTGACCGAGCCGATCAATGGCGGATAAGGATGGCGCCCGGTGGTGACGAGCTCCTGCCCGTCGCGGCGCAGGCGGTAGTCCACCTCAGCCGTGTCGGGCAGCTTGGTGATGAAGTCGTAAAACTCGGACAGGTCCGGCGTGTCATTGCCGGCAATCGCCAACACTTCGTCGCCGGGTTTCAGCACGTTTTCGATCCCCGGCACCGGTTTCACCTTGGCCACGGACAACGGATCGGTGGCAATCCCGGTGTAAGACAGGATGCCCGCGAAGAGGAAAATCGACAGGATGAAGTTGAAGATTGGCCCGGCCGCCACGGTGGCCGTGCGCGCCCACAAAGGGGCCCCCGGCATGGTGTGGCGCTGCTCTTCCGGGGTCATCTGAGCCAGGGCCACGTCATCCGCCCCGCCCGAGGCGGCATTGGCGTCGCCCGCGAATTTCACATATCCACCAACGGGATAGGCGGCGATCTGCCATTTGGTGCCGTGCTTATCCACGCGCGAATATACCACCGGCCCCATGCCGATGGAAAACACATCTGCCTTGATCCCGGACCAGCGCCCGACAATGTAATGGCCGTATTCATGCACCGCCACGATAATGGTCAGCGCGACCAGAAAGGCCAGGATGGTGAAGGCCAGATTGCCGAAATCCGGCAAAAGCGCAAAAAGCTCCATGGATCAGTTCTCTCCCATCGACACCGCGTGCCGCAGCTTACTGTAAAATCATCAATTCGCGCGCGGTGATACGACCCATCTGGTCAGCGGCGCGGACATTATCAAGGGTCATCGCGGCATGGATCAGGGCATTGTCACCCGCCAGCCGCGACAGCGTGTCTTCGACAATCCCGGCCATGTCCATGAAGCCGATCCGACCTGCAATGAATCCATCAAGGACAATTTCCTTGGCCGCATTGAACACGGCGCCGTTCAGACCGCCCGCCGCCATCACCTCGCGCGCGAGGCGCAGCGCGGGATAGCGGGTGTCGTCGGGGGCGCGAAACTCCAGCGTGGCCACCTGGGCCAGATCCAGCCGTTCAACCGGCAGATCGCGCCGGTCGGGCCAGTTGAGCGCATAGCCGATCGCGTGGCGCATATCCGGCGCGCCCAGATGCGCCATCAGCGCCCCATCGTTGAACCCCACCAGCGCATGGACCAAGGATTGCGGGTGGACCAGCACCTCGATCCGCTCCGGATCGATCTGGAAAAACTCTTTGGTTTCGATCACTTCCAGCGCCTTGTTGAACATGGACGCGCTGTCGATGGTGATGCGCTGGCCCATGTCCCAATTCGGATGCGACGAGGCCTCGGCCAGCGTGGCGGTGGCGAGCTTTTCCAGCGGCCAATCGCGAAACGCGCCGCCAGAGGCGGTGATGATGATCCGCTCAACCGCGGACATCTCTTCGCCCACAAGCCCCTGAAACACGGCGGAGTGTTCGCTGTCCACGGGCAGGATGCGCGCGTGATGGGCCTGTGCGGTGGCCATGATCAAGGGGCCAGCGGTGACCAGGCTTTCCTTGTTCGCAAGCGCGAGGGTGGCTCGGTTTTCGAGCGCGCGCAGACCCGGCAACAGCCCCGCCGCGCCGACAATGGCGGACATCACCCAATCGGCGGGGCGACAGGCGGCGTCTTCAATCGCCCCTTCGCCCGCGGCGGCCTCAATCCCGGTGCCGGCCAGAGCGTCGCGCAGCGCGGGCAGGTTTTCTTCATGCGCGGTGACGGCGATCTCCGCCCCCAGACGGATCGCGTCTTTGGCGAGCAGATCAACATTATGCCCGCCGGTCAACGCCACCACGTCATAGGCACCGGGGTCACGGGCAATCAGGTCAATGGTGGATTGGCCGATCGACCCGGTTGCGCCAAAAATAGAGATCCTGCGCATGGGTTACCCCACCACGTAAAGCGGCAGGGCGAGGCCGACCGAGAGCACGTAAAAGATCGAAGCCGCGCCAATCATCGCGTCAAACCGGTCCAGCACACCGCCATGGCCGGGAATAAGGTTCGAGCTGTCCTTGACCCCCACAAACCGTTTGATCGCGCTTTCGGCAATATCCCCCATCTGCCCGGCAAAGGCCGCCAAAACCGAGACGACCACCCAGACCAGCATCACACCTTCGGTGGCGAAATAAAGCCCGATCAGCGCTGCGCCAATCCAGCCCGCAACCGTGCCGGACCAGGTCTTCTTCGGGCTGACCCTGGGCCAGAATTTCGGCCCGCCCAGCAGGCGCCCTGCGAAATACCCGGCCACGTCGGACATGATCACCACCAGCACCAGCCAAACCACCAGTTTGGAATGTGACAGGTGCAAAAAGCCCAGGGCGGCCAGCATGATCAGCGCACCATAGCCGACAAACAGCAGGCGATTGCGTACCAGCAAAAACGCCCCCAACACCGGAACCCCTGCCAGGGGAATCCAACTGGCCCCAAAATTCCCGGCAAATTCAAGCCGCAGCCCGGCCAGTTCAACCACCAGCGCGGCCAGGACGCCAATCCCGATCGAGGCCAGAGGATGCCTGGCACCAAGCAGGCGCATCAGTTCCCAAAAGCACAGACCAATGACGGCGGCAATCAGCGTGACAAACACGGTGCCCCCCATCCAGATGGCAACCGCCGCCACCGCAGCCATTGCAAGCCCTGCCGCCATTCGTGGCCCCAGATCCGTCCATTTCGACCCGGTCTTCACTTGTCCCATGATGTTCCTTTTCTGCCCGTCAGCGGCAGCCTTGTGGTTATTCCGCTGCCGTATCAGACACGGGTGCCACAGCCCCATAGCGGCGATCACGCCCCCCGAACCGCGCCACGGTATCGGCAAAAACGGCCTGGGTGAAATCAGGCCAGAGCGTGTCGATGAACTCATATTCCGCATAGGCGGATTGCCAGAGCAGGAAGTTGGAAATGCGCGCTTCGCCCGAGGTGCGGATCACCAGGTCCGGATCCGGCAAAACGCAGGTATCCAGGTAACTTGTCAGCGTTTTTTCATCCACAATGTCCGGGTCCAGATCGCCGTTGGCCACATCTTTGGCCATGCGTTTGACGGCACGGGCAACCTCGTCGCGACCACCGTAATTCAGCGCGATGGTCAGATGCACCCGGTCATTGCCGCTGGTCATCTCTTCCAGCTCGTCCATCAGCGCCTGCAGTTTCTTGTCCAGCCGCATCCGGTCGCCGATGAAACGCACCCGCACCCCTTCGTCGCGCAGGGCACGGGCCTCTTTGCGGATATAGCGGCGAAACAGGCTCATCAGACCAGAGACTTCGCTTTGCGTGCGTTTCCAGTTCTCGGTCGAGAAGGCAAAGATCGTCAGGTATTTGACGCCGATATCGGGGCAGGCCTCGACAATTTCGCGCACCCGTTTGGCCCCGGCATGGTGGCCAAACAGGCGCGGTTTGCCGCGTTTTTGCGCCCAGCGGCCATTCCCATCCATGATGATGGCCACATGTTCCGGCGATGTCCGCTCTTTACCCACTCACACTCTCCTGACAGGTCAAATCCGGCTGGATCAGACCTGCATGATCTCTTCTTGTTTTGTGTCCAGGGCGCCGTCGACCATTTTGACATATTTGTCGGTCAGCTCCTGCACCTCGTCATGCCACATCTTGTTGTCATCCTCGGACATGCCGTCCTTGGCTTTCTTCAACTGCTGCATCCCGTCCTGGCGCACATTGCGGATCGCCACACGGGCGCTTTCGGCATATTGCGCGGCCACACGGGTCAGTTCGCGGCGGCGTTCTTCGTTCAGCTCGGGGATCGGCAGCATGATGATGGTGCCATTAAGCTGCGGGTTGATGCCCAGGCCGCTTTCGCGGATCGCCTTTTCGGCCGGCCCCACCAGCGACTTGTCCCAGATGTTCACGGTCACCATACGCGGTTCCGGCACGTTCACGGTGCCCACCTGGTTGAGCGGCGTGCGCGACCCGTAGGCCTCTACCATGATCGGATCCAGCATCGAGGCCGAGGCCCGCCCCGTGCGCAGCGAGGCAAATTCAGTGCGCAGCGCCCCGATGGCCCCGTCCATGCGGCGCTCCAGATCGTCCATATCCAGTTCAAATTCTTCGTCAGACATTGCAGACGTCCCCTTGTAATTCATGCTCTTGTTTTCGAGCGTCTTTTCATACCTATAGCGCCCTCGCGCGGCGCTTGTACAGCAACCCCTCCCGTAAGAAGGGAAAACCTGACCTTTTTGGCGAATTCCCGCCCGATACGCGCGGGGTTAGCCCCCAACCTTCGTATAGGTGCCCTGCCCCGACAGGATGCCTTTGAACCCACCCGGTTCATCCAGACCAAAGACAATCAGCGGCAGGTTGTTGTCACGCGCCAGCGCAATGGCAGACGCATCCATCACCCGCAGGCGTTTGGCGAGCACGTCATCATAGCTGACATGGTCGTAGCGCACCGCGTCGGAATGTTCTTTCGGGTCTTTGTCATACACCCCATCAACGCCGTTTTTGCCCATCAGGATCGCTTCGCAATTCATCTCATTGGCGCGCAGGGTGGCGGCGGTGTCGGTGGTGAAATAGGGGTTGCCGGTGCCGGCGGCAAAGATGCAAACCCGTTTCTTTTCCAGGTGACGCACAGCGCGGCGGCGAATGTACGGTTCCGCCACCTCATCCATGCGGATCGCGGAAATGACCCGGGTAAAGACCCCCAGCCCTTCCAGCGCGGATTGCATCGCCAGCGCATTCATGACGGTCGCCAGCATGCCCATATAATCGGCCGTGGTACGTTCCATCCCCTGCGCCGACCCGCTGAGGCCGCGAAAGATATTGCCGCCGCCGATCACCATGCAAATCTCGACGCCCATATCCGCCACGGTTTTCACCTCGCGCGCGATGCGTTCCACCGTGGGCGGGTGCAGGCCAAACCCCTGATCGCCCATCAGCGCCTCGCCGGAAATTTTCAACATGACCCGATTATAGGCGGTCTCTTGTATCTCGACGGGGCTGGCGGCGGGGGTTTCGTTCATTGCTGGCATCCTGAACTGGGTGATTGTGTTGGCGCGCAAAATGGCCCAAACAGGCGCAACATTCAATGCGATACTCGTGTTGCCCAAGAAAAAAGCAACAGGATCGAAAGAAGACCGGATCGCCATGGACCTGACCGCGGAGCTGACCACCCTCCCCCCAGATATGCCCGTGCTGATCGCCGGGGCCACGGCGTCGGGCAAATCGGCGCTGGCTTTAAAGATCGCGGAGACGGGCGGCGGAGTGATCGTGAACGCCGACGCGCTGCAGGTCTTTGCCAATTGGCGCATTGTCACCGCGCGGCCCTCGCCCGAGGAAGAAGCACGGGCCAAGCATTTGTTATATGGTCATATTCCCGGGGATCAGGCCTATTCAGTGGGCCATTGGCTGCGGGATGTGGCGCCGATTTTACAGGGTCCGGAGCGACCCATTATCGTCGGCGGCACCGGGCTGAACCTGACCGCCCTGACCGAGGGGCTGGCTGATATTCCGCTGACCCCGCCAGACGTGCGCGCCGAGGGCGAAACCCGGCTGGCGGAAGGTGGCCTGCCCGCGCTTCTGGCCGATCTGGACCCGGACACCGTGGCCCGGATCGACCAGAGAAACCCGGCCCGTGTGGCGCGCGCGTGGGAGGTGCAACGCACCACCGGGCGCGGCTTGGCTGCCTGGCAGGATGACACGCCGCCACCGCTCTTGCCGCTGGGGTCGGCCTGCGCGTTGCATCTGGACGCGGATCGCGACTGGCTGCGCGACAGGATCGAACGGCGCTTTG
The DNA here is from genome assembly GCF_049803815.1 of Aliiroseovarius crassostreae. GTDB lineage: Bacteria > Pseudomonadota > Alphaproteobacteria > Rhodobacterales > Rhodobacteraceae > Aliiroseovarius > Aliiroseovarius crassostreae_A. Next base: position 376,027 of record NZ_JBNAGI010000002.1, on the reverse strand, counting down.
ATCTGATGATTGCCGAGGGCGCACTGAATGAGGCACGCGCCAACCTGCCGGACTGGGATCCCAAGGCGCCCCACGCCAAAGCGATTGGCGCGCCCGAGCTGATTGCCCATCTGAAAGGTGAGATGACTCTGGATCAGGCCCGCGACCGCGCCATCATCGCCAGCCAGCAATATGCCAAACGCCAGCGCACCTGGTTTCGCAAGCGGATGACGGCGTGGCAGGCGATTCCCCTGCCCGGCTGACACCGACCGCGCCCGTTCACCGCACCGCAGCAATCGGCAAAGTTATCCACAATTGTCCACGATTTCTTGTGGGGCGCCTGTGGATAACTCCAATTCCAGTGAAATCGACAGGGACAAAATCAACATTTTTGGCGTATGATAAGGGATCTGCTGCCACATATCCTGCCAAAAAGCCTGCCTGCGCCATGACCAATATTCCCACTGCTGCCTCTCCGTTTCGTGTTGTTCCGCTTGCCCGGATGAGCAAAGGGGGGCGTTGGCGCACCGAAGCCATGCGGTCCTACGGCGCGCCCGTCCTGATTTGGTTCACGCGCGGTCAGGGTCGGGTCACGGTGAATGGCGTCACCGCCGGATATGGTCCGCATAACTGCCTGTTTGTCCCCGCCGGCATCATGCACGGGTTTGAAATGTCGCCGCAGGTCACCGGCACGCTGGTGGTGTTCCCGCAAGGCTGTGAAGACGAGCTGGCCCTGCCCGAAGACCCGGTGCATCTGCGCCTGCGCGAAGCGGACAAGCAAAGCGAGTTGGGCCGGATGATCGACGAGCTGCAACGGGAAATGGACCGCTATCAAACCCGTGGCGCGGATCGGGCGCATCGGGCGATGATGTGCCATGCCGGGCTGATCTCGGTCTGGTTGGAGCGGCAAATTTCAGACGGGCAGGAAAGTGGCCCGGCGGATGATGCCTCGGTGCGTCTGGCCAATGCCTTTGCCGCGCTTGTGGAACAGGAGTTTCACAGTTCGAAATCAGTGCGCGATTATGCGGGTGAACTGGGCGTGACCCCCACCCATCTGAGCCGCGTTTGCAACAAGGCCTGCGGGCGCCCCGCGTCAAGCATTCTTGCCGATCGGGTGCATTACGAAGCCCGCCGGATGCTGAGCGAAACCCATATGCCGATCAAGGTGATTGCGCAAAGTCTGGGCTTTGCCTCCGCCGCCTATTTCACCCGCGCGTTTCAAAAACATACCGGTCAGACCCCGTCACATTTCCGCGCGTCGCATTGATCCACGTGATCGCCTTTTTGAAAGTCTTTACATGAGCTCTCGTTTCGCCCCGCTGCCTAAGCCGCCCTATTACGCGGTGATCTTCGCCAACCAGATTTGTGATGCCCCGGAGGGCTATGGTGAAATGGCAGACAAGATGGTGGAACTCGCTCAGGTCCAGCCCGGATTTCTGGGGATTGAAAGCACACGGGATGAAGACGGGTTCGGGATCACCGTGTCCTATTGGCTCGACGAAGCCGCGATTGCGGCGTGGAAAGCCAAGGGCGCGCATCTGGCGGCGCAGGATTTCGGGATCACGCGATGGTATGACCATTACCACCTGCGCGTGGCCAAGGTGGAACGGGCTTATGCAGGACCAGATGGTCGATCCGTGAAATAAAGCTCTTCGACAGTCTCAAGCACAGCCCCAAACACGGCCCCAATCACAGCCCTTGGGACAGCCCCAGGCCCAGCCCCTGGCGCCCGATCAACTGCCCAAAATGGCCAGCACATAGCCGCGCGTTTCCTTATAGGGCGGCACACCTGAATATTTCTCGACCGCGCCGGGGCCGGCATTATAGGCCGCCAGGGCCAGACGCCAGGTGCGGAACTTGTTGTATTGCATCCGCAAATACCGTGCGCCCCCTTCCAGGTTCTGCTGAGGATCATGCGGGTTCACGCCCAGTTTGCGCGCGGTAAAGGGCATCAGCTGCGCCAAACCAATGGCCCCGGCATGGCTTTTGGCACGTGGGTTCCAGCCGCTTTCCTGCTGCACCAGCCGCAGAAACAGATCTTCGGGAATGCCATGTTTGCGCGCCGCCGCTTTCGCCATGTTCAGATACTGACCGCGATACTTGCCAGAGAACCGCGGAATGCCGGCGCTGCTTACGGTCACCCCTTTGGGCGATTTCGGCAACAGCCGCACCGAGTTCGAGTATTGCTGAGAGGCCCGACTGTCGAGCACATTGAGCTGCGACTTAAACGCCGCGCGCCCGCCTGACGTGGTGAACAGCCCTTCTGCTGCCACCGGACCCGCGGTGGGCATCATGACAAAAAGGCACAAACCAATCTTTTGAAAAACCTTGTGTGCAGACATTATTCTTCCCCAAACACGCGCCCAATATAATCGATTGGAAGCAACTCGCAATGGGGTAAGTCATTTCTTGCCTGACCTGTCTCTCCTGTGCTGCAGCCCATTTGATCTATTGCGCGATCTGTTGCGCGATCTGTCGCTGCGGGGGCGTGGGGTAAAATCATCCACAGGAAAGCGTTTTCACAACGGGGCGCATCTGTGTAACCTTGTGCGAAATGTGAAGAATCGAAAGGAAGCGTCCATGGCAGGCTCGCTCAACAAGGTAATGCTGATCGGCAATCTGGGCCGTGATCCAGAGGTGCGCAGCTTCCAGAACGGGGGCAAAGTGTGCAACCTGCGCATTGCCACCTCGGAAACCTGGAAAGACCGCAACACCGGCGAGCGTCGTGAACGCACCGAATGGCATTCGGTTGCCGTGTTCAGCGAAGGTCTGGTGCGCGTGTGCGAACAATATCTGCGCAAGGGATCCAAGGTTTACGTCGAAGGCCAGCTGCAGACCCGCAAATGGCAAGACCAGTCCGGCAACGACCGTTACTCGACCGAAGTGGTGTTGCAGGGCTTCGGCTCGACCCTGACCATGCTCGATGGCCGTGGGGATAACCAGGGCGGCGGCGGTGGCGGCAGCTATGGCGGCGGCCAAAGCGGCGGTGGTTACGACCAGGGCGGCGGCAACTACGGTGGTGGCAACCAGGGCGGCGGCCAGCAATCCGGCCCGGCCGGCGGCGGGTTCGACGACGAGATCCCGTTCTAAACAAAAGCAAAATCAAGGAGGTGCGCGATGAGTTGGTCTTTCCCCATCGGGCACCTTTTCGGCTCGCAGATCCGGGTGCATGTCACCTTTCTGCTGCTCATCGCCTTTATCGGCGCCCAGGCTTGGAACACAAACGGCCCCATCGCCGCGCTTTGGACCACCATCTTTGTCTTGTTGCTGTTTGCCTGTGTCGTGGCCCATGAATTTGGTCACGCCCTGATGGCGCGCCGGTTCGGCATCCACACGCCAGATGTCACGCTCTTGCCAATTGGCGGCTTGGCTCGGCTGGAAAAGATGCCGGAAAACCCGATGCAAGAGGTCTGGGTGGCGCTGGCCGGTCCCGCAGTGAATGTGGTGATCTGGGCCGTATTGACGCTCCTGTTTGGGGCGCCAACTGACCCACAGCAATTGACCGGCCTCACCGTGACCCCGTCGACCCTGCCCGCGCAACTGGCGACGCTCAATCTGGTACTGGCGGTCTTCAACATGCTGCCCGCCTTTCCGATGGATGGCGGGCGGGTGGTGCGGGCCCTGGCGGCGATGGTCACCGACCGGGTCACCGCCACGCGGATCGCGGCCACGGCGGGTCAGTTTGTGGCCTTCCTGATGGCCTTGGCGGGGCTCACCTCGGGCAACCTGATGCTGGTCTTGATCGCAGGCTTCATCTTCTTCGCGGCAGGCGCCGAAAGCGCGGATGTGGCGATGCGGCATGTGGCCCGGCGTATGGTGGCGCGCGACGCAATGATCACGGAATATCAATCACTTGAACCGGGTGACAGTCTGGATCTGGCCGCCACAACGCTCATCCGCACCACGCAACACGAGTTTCCGGTGCTGGATCGGGACGGGCGGTTTCTGGGCTTCCTCACCCGCGACGCGCTCCTGCGCGCGATGGCCGAAGCCCGCACGGCCGTGGGCAAAATGGCCCATGTAGGCGACCTGATGCTCTCGGTGCCCGTGGTCAGCCTGACCGACGGGCTTGAAAAAGTCCTGACCCAAATGGGCCCCGCCCCCGCCGTCGCCGTAACCGATCGCGAAGGCCATTTCCTGGGCTATATCACCCGTGAAAACATTGGCGAGCTGATGGTGGTGGCGAACCGCAAACCCTGATGCGCGCAACCGAATTTCCGCGCCACCTGCTTTTTCTTGCCAAAAATACCCCGGGGTTCGAAGGCTTCTTGGAAACAGTCCGGGGGACTGTTTCGCCTGAAGAACGGGCGGAGCCCAATCTACAAAGGCGGGGGCAGAGCCCCTACCCCCGTGCCGCCAGCGCCTCGGTCAACACGTCGCGCACCACCTGCATGTCCACCTGATCGGTGACAAAGGCCTCGCCAATGGCCCGCGCCATGATGAACCGCAGCTTCCCGGCCTCAACCTTCTTGTCCTGCGCCATCAATTCGATCAACCCATCCGCATCGGGCAGATCCCCCGGAATGTCGGCCAGATCCTTCATCATGCCCATGTCGCTCAGATGGGCACGCCAGCGCGACGGGCTTTCCTGGCTGATCAACCCCATCCGGGCCGAGGTTTCAAAGGCCAGCGCACAGCCGATCGCCACCCCTTCGCCGTGCAGCAGACGGTCGGAATAGCCGGTGGCCGCTTCCAGCGCGTGGCCGAAGGTGTGACCCAGGTTCAAAAGCGCGCGGTCGCCCTGTTCGGTTTCATCGCGCACCACGATGTCGGCTTTCATCTGCACCGAATGGCGCACTGCCTCTTCGCGCAGCGCCATGTCGCCCGCCGCAAGCTTGGGCCCGTTCTCCTCAAGCCAGGCAAAGAAATCTGCATCGCCCAGCCCGCCATACTTTACAACCTCGCCGTAACCCGCGAGGAAATCGCGCTTTTTCAGGGTTCCCAAGACGGCCACATCGGCCAGCACCAAAGACGGTTGATGGAAGGCCCCGACAAGGTTTTTGCCATGCGAGGTGTTGATCCCGGTCTTGCCGCCCACCGAACTGTCCACCTGCGCCAGAAGGCTGGTTGGGATCTGCACAAAGCGCACGCCCCGGCGCAGGATCGCCGCCGCGAACCCCACCAGATCGCCGATCACACCGCCGCCAAAGGCGATGACCACATCCTTGCGTTCCACCTTTTGTGAGAGCAGCCATTCCACCACCTGCGTCACGTAAGGCCAGCTTTTGGTACCCTCGCCCGGCGGCAGGCTCAAAGCCTCGGCCGCAATCCCGTCTTTCGCCAACCCCGTCGTCAACGCGTCAAGATGCAGCGCGGCGACATTGTCCTCAGAGACAATCCAGACCTTTTTGCGGGTCAACAGCGGGGCAATTTCGGCCCCGGCGCGGTCCAACAGACCCGGCGCAATGCGAACATCATAGGCACGGTCGCCCAGGGGCACGTGAACGGTGGTCATAATTATACCTCTTCCAGAACATCCGGGCGGGTCAAAAGCGCTGTGATCACCGCGTCCGCCATATCGGTAATGGCATAGTCAGGGCGCGCCTCAACCGGCAAATCCGCCTTCGCATAAATCGGCACACGCGCATTGTAAATCTCGGTCAGGGTGGCCTTGGGATCGGGGGTGCGCAGCAAGGGGCGCGTGTCTTTATGCTTCACCCGGTTCCACAACAGGTCAAGATCCGCCTTCAGCCAGACCGACACGCCGCGCTCCGTGATCATGTCGCGGTTGCGATCGGCCAGAAAGGCCCCGCCGCCGGTGGACAACACAGCTTTTTCCGTGTCCAAAAGCCGGGCAATCACCTCGCTTTCGCGGTCGCGGAAAAAGGCCTCGCCGTCGCGCTCGAAAATCTCGGCAATCGACATGTTGGCGGCCTTCACGATTTCCTCGTCGCTGTCCAGGAACGGCACGCCAAGACGGTCGGCAAGTGCTTGGCCCACCGCGGTTTTCCCCGCCCCCATCATGCCGACCATCACGATGGATTTTTTCAGATCATAGGCCACACCAGCATCCATTTGCCAATTCGCGAAGTTTTTACTTCAATGGCGTGATCTTGCAGCAAAAGCCATATATAAAATGAACCGAGGCATTCGCGAGGCGAGAAAAAAAGGGAAAACCATGGCTCTTCGCTTGATCAAACTGGTGTTGTTTCTGGTGATTGCATCCGGAATTGGCGTGTTGGGATACACATTCCTGGGTGACATGTCGCCCAATGCAACCCCGCAAACCATGTCCGTGACCCTGAATGGTGGCTAACCCCAACCCGAACAGATACCGCCTGGCAGTGGCGTGTGGCATCGGCCTTTTGGTCGGTGGGATGGGCTTTGCGCAGGATGCATCCGCGCCCACAACCGCGCGCGGCGAACCCATGTCGGCCATCAACTGGTTGTCTGACAGCATCGCCACGCCATCCGTGGCACCCCCGGGCAAGATCATCCAGGGCGACGTGGCCACCTCGGCGGCGGTTGCTGCGGTCACCGTGTCAGCCATAGGGGCAACCGCCACGGATGCGGTGGGGTTGCTGCCCTCGCATATCACGGGGTTTCCCCGCACGCTTTGGGGCGCGTCCAGGGCCGATGATCTGGCGCGCCGCATCCTGACATTGCCCATCGACCTTATGCCCGCAATGCAGCAATTGCTGACCCGATTGTTGCTGGCCGAGCTGGATCCGCCCCAGGGGTCCGCCACCGGGTCAGACCGGCTGTTTCTGGCACGGGTGGATCGGCTGCTGGGCACCGGGGCGCTGGATCAGGCGGATGCGCTTTTGGCACGGGCCGGAACCCGCACCCCCAACAGTTTTCGCCGCAGCTTTGACACCGCGCTGTTGCTGGGCGAAGAGGATTTCCCCTGCGATCGGTTGAGCGCCGCCCCCGAACTGAGCCCCACCTTTCAGGCCCGGGTTTTCTGTCTGGCGCGCCAGGGCGATTGGGATGCAGCCGTTTTGTCATTGGGCACCGGCCGTGCGCTTGGCTATCTGACAGAGGCCGAGGATGCGCTTTTGTCACGTTTCCTCGACCCCGATCTTTTTGAAGACGAACCGCCCCTGCCGCAGCCCAGCCACCCCTCGCCCCTGACCTTCCGCCTGTACGAGGCGATCGGCCAGCATATCTCCACGCCCGGTCTGCCACTGGCCTTTGCCCAGGCGGATCTGCGCGCCAATATCGGTTGGAAAGCCCGCGCCGAAGCCGGCGAACGGCTGGCCCGGGTGGGCGCCATCAGCGACAATCAGATTTATGGCCTCTACACGGAACGCAAACCCGCAGCGTCCGGTGGGATCTGGGATCGGATGGCCGCCGTGCGCGCCCTGGATGCGGCGCTTGTGGAAAAAGACACGGACACCATCGCTGCCTTGCTGCCAGACCTGTGGCAGCGGCTGGAACATGCCGGGCTGGAAATGCCGTTTTCGCGTATTTTCGGCCCGGATCTGGCCAGGCTGTCCCTGCCGGAGGACGCAGCCTGGGTCGCGCTGCGCATGGGTCTGCTGTCGGACCGTGCCGAAGAGGTGGCGCAGGGGGCAATCCGCAGCGACACCCGCGCCCATCCCCATCGTGATATCCTGTTGGCCATCGCCCGCGGCGAAACCGACAAGGTGGTGCCAGTGGATGCAAAAACCGAAGCCGTGTTGCAGGGATTTGCTGCAACAGAGCTGCCGGTCCGTCTGTCATCGCTGGTCGAAGGGGATCGATTGGGAGAAGCGATTTTGCGGGCCATTGCGCTTTTCACAGGTGGGGCGCTGGGGGATCTGGACGAGCTGACAGATGCGCTGGCACTGTTTCGCCTTGTGGGGCTGGAACAGGTGGCGCGTCAAGCTGCGCTGGAGTTTCTGATCCTTGATCGGAGGGGATAAGAATGGCCGATCCGGTGGTTCATCCTGATCACGCCCGTTGGATTTCCGCTTTTCTTGAGGCGCAGGCGGCGGAGCTGGACGCATCGGAAAACACCCTTCTGGCCTATGGGCGTGACCTGAAGGCCTTTTCCGATCACGTGGCCCCACGTCTGTTTGATGAGGTCACACGCGACGAGATCGAAGCCTATATGGTGGCCTGTGATGCGCTTGGGCTGGCAAAATCCACCCGCGCGCGCCGCCTGTCCGCGGTGAAGGGGCTTTATCGCTTTGCCTATGAGGAAGGCTGGCGGCAGGACAATCCGGCGCTGAAAATCAAAGGTCCGGGGCGCACGAAATCCCTTCCCAAGACGCTGAGCGAAGATCAGGTGGACGCGCTTTTGTCCGCCGCCCGCACGCTGGGCCGGACCAAGATGGACCGCACCCGCAACACCTGCTTGATGGAACTGCTCTATGCCACCGGCATGCGGGTGAGCGAATTGGTCAGCCTGCCCGTATCCAGTGCACGCGGTGACCCGCGGATGCTTCTGGTCAAGGGCAAAGGGGGCAAGGAACGGCTGGTGCCGCTGTCGCCCCCAGCCCGCGATGCGGTGGCAGATTGGCTGATCTGTCGCGATGACGCCGAGGAGGTCGCGCGGATCGAGAAAAAGATCGCCCCATCGCCCTTTCTGTTCCCATCCCGTGGCAAGCTGGGCCATTTGACCCGGCATCGGTTTTTTGGCCTGATCAAGGAAATTGCGGTGGCCGCCGGGGTGTCGCCCGATGCGGTCACACCCCACCGGTTGCGTCACGCGTTTGCCACCCATTTGCTGGCACGCGGCGCGGATTTGCGCAGCATCCAGACACTGCTTGGCCATGCGGATGTAGCGACGACCGAGATCTACACCCATGTTCTGGAAGAGCGCCTGAAAGACCTGGTGTTGGAGCATCATCCACTGGCGCAATCCGACAAATGACCCCTTGGCTGTGCGGACAAGGTCATGGCTGCCTGACGAGCTCTGCCCCTGTGCAACGACGAAGGAAACGGATCATTCACAAAACTAGAAAACTAGTTTTCTAGTTTTCTAGTTTTCTAGTTTTCTAGTTTTCTAGTTTTCTAGTTTTCTAGTTTTCTAGTTTTCTAGTTTTCTAAGAATTTGGGATCGGCAAGGCTGTGGTCAATCCCCAATTCACCTGTTTCCCCCCAGTTCCCATCTTGTCCTTTACCGCAAACAACGGCAGAGAGAGGGAATGACACATGACATTCTTTGCATCGGATCCGTCCTGTGGGATGTGATCGGACGCACCACAATCGACATGCGCCTGGGATCAGATGAACCGGGCCGGATCACCCGCCTTCCGGGGGGCGTGGCAATGAACATTGCCATGACCTTTTCGCGCTTCGGCCTGAAACCCGCGCTGATCACCGCCATTGGTCTAGATCACGAAGGCGAAGAGTTGATGATGCGCGCAGCCCAGATGGGTATGGTGACAGAGTATATCCACCGCCCCCACGACCTTCCCACCGACCGCTATATGGCGATCGAAGGACCGGCCGGGCTGGTGGCGGCCCTTGCCGATGCGCATTCGCTGGAGGCGGCCGGGGATGCCATTTTGATCCCGCTCGAAAACGGCACGCTTGGATCCGCTGATGCGCCCTATCGGGGGATTGTTGCGCTGGATGGCAACCTGACCGTGGATCTTCTTGGCGAAATTGCCTCGCGCCCCAGCTTTGCCCTCGCGGATCTGCGCGTGGCCCCGGCCAGCCCGGGCAAAGCCAGACGTCTGCGCCCGCTGATGTCCCACCCCGGCGCCACCTTATATGTGAACCGGGAAGAGGCGGGGATCTTGACAGATACCACCCCCGAAACAGCCGTTCAGGGCGCGCAGACCCTGCTGGAGGCTGGTGCCACCCGGGTCATTGTCACCGACGGGGGCAATCTGGCTGCCGAAGGGCACAAGACCCGCGGTGTGATCACCGCCCCCTGCCCGTCCATTCGCGTGCGCCGCATCACCGGGGCGGGCGACACCTTCATGGCCGCCCATATCGCCGCCGAACGCGAGGGGCAGCCCCCTGCCGATGCCCTTGATACGGCCCAGAAAATCGCAGCCAAATATGTCTCAGGAGAAGACGTCTGATGTTTGACCTCACCTATTCACCGGAAGTGTCCCACGCCCTGACCCACGGCGCACCGGTTGTGGCGCTGGAAAGCACCATCATCACCCATGGCATGCCCTATCCGCAAAATGTCGACACCGCGCGCGAGGTCGAGGCGGTGGTGCGTGACGGTGGGGCCGTGCCGGCCACAATCGCGGTCATGAATGGCAAGCTGCATATCGGCCTGACCGATGATCAGTTGATGGAACTGGCACAGGCGGAAAACGTCGCCAAGGTCAGCCGCGCCGATATGCCGGTTTGCCTGGCAACGGGGGGCTATGGCGCGACCACCGTGGCCGCCACGATGATCGCGGCCCATCTGGCAGGCATCCGCGTCTTTGCCACGGGTGGCATTGGCGGGGTGCATCGCGGGGCCGAAGAGACCTTTGATATTTCTGCCGACCTGCGCGAGTTTTCGGCCACCCCGGTCACCGTCGTGGCCGCTGGCGCGAAAGCGATCCTCGACATTCCAAAAACACTGGAAGTGCTTGAAACCCTTGGCGTTCCGGTGATCACCTACGGGCAGGACGCATTTCCTGCCTTCTGGTCGCGCAGCTCTGGCCTTGCCTCGCCCCTGCGTCTGGACAGTGCCGAAGATATTGCGCGCGCTGGCCAGATGCGCAGTGATCTGGGCCTGCCCGGCGGGCAGCTGATTGCCAACCCGATCCCGGAGCATGCCGAAATCCCACGCGAAGAAATCCAACCGGTGATCGAAGACGCTCTGGTGCAGTCCGAGGTGGAGCGGATCACCGCGAAACAGGTCACGCCCTTCCTGCTGAATGCGATGTATAAAGCCACCGAAGGACGGTCGCTTGAGGCCAATATCGCGCTGGTCAAAAACAATGCTGCCCTCGCCGCCCAGATCGCCACCGCCTTTACAAATCTTGGCGCGTAGGCCCGTCCCCCATTGACCCGAGGGCGAAAGTACCTAAGTTCCCCTGAGGGAAGGTAAAAGAGACATTATGGACGACCAGCCACATCGCAGCAAATGGCGCCTGTTTACCGGGCTTCGCAACAACTTTCTTGCGGGGTTGGTGGTTGTGGTGCCGATCGCCGTCACCATGTGGCTGATCTGGACCTTCGTGGGCTGGATTGACAGCTGGGTCCTGCCCTTTGTGCCCGCCCGTTATCACCCGGATGCGCTGATCGACTGGCTGTTTGGCGACAGCGAGTGGTTCAAATGGCTGTTTGGCGAAGACATTCGGGTGAATGTGCGCGGTCTTGGCGTGGTGGTGTTCCTGATCTTCACCGTGATTGTCGGTTGGATCACCAAGGGGCTCATCGGCCGGTCGTTCCTGGCCTGGGGCGAGCGCATGGTGGACCGGATGCCGGTGGTGCGCTCGTTATATAACGGTCTGAAGCAGATTGCTGAAACCGTGTTCAGCCAGTCAAATGAGACCAAGTTCGACAAGGCCTGTCTGGTGGAATATCCGCGCAAAGGGATCTGGGCGATTGCCTTCATCTCGACCAAGGCCAAAGGCGAAGTTGATGCGCGGATCCCGGTGGATGAAGACATTATTTCGGTCTTCCTGCCCACCACGCCAAACCCGACCTCGGGGTTCCTGCTGTTTGTGCCCCGCCATTCGGTGATCGAGCTGGATATGACGGTCGAGGATTGCGCCAAGCTGGTGATTTCGGCGGGCCTGGTCTATCCAAACGCAAAAGATCCCACTCAACCGCCTGAGATTGCAGGAAAATGATTGCGTCGATTACCGGGTTTGCGACAGGGTTTTCCCTGATCCTGGCGATTGGTGCGCAAAACGCATTTGTGTTGCGTCAGGGGCTTTTGCGCACACATGTTTTTCCCCTCAGCCTGTTTTGTGCCCTCTCTGATGCGCTTTTGATTGCCGCGGGCGTGTTGGGCTTTGGCGCGCTGGTCACCGCCCTGCCGATGCTGCCCATTGTCATGGCGTTGGCCGGGGCCGGGTTTTTAGTCGTCTATGGCGCAATGCGGTTTTTGGCTGCCTGGAAAGGCAATTACGCGATGGAGCTTGCCGGACAGTCCCGTTCTCTTGGCGCCACGATTGCCATCGCCGCCGCCTTCACTTGGCTCAACCCGCATGTCTATCTGGACACGCTGGGGCTGATCGGCGCGATTTCCACCAGCTATGAAAGCTGGGATGAACGGATCCAGTTTGGCATGGGCGCGGTCACCGCCAGCTTCGTCTTCTTCTTTTCACTGGGCTACGGCGCGCGCCTTCTGGCCCCGATCATGTCGCGCCCGTCGGCGTGGCGGGTCTTGGATGCGATCATCGGCGTCACCATGTGGCTGATTGCGCTGGGGCTTTTGCGTGGCGTCTGGACCGGATCGATCCACTAAACGCACCGCCCTCAGTGATCAAAAATCTTGCAAGATTTTTACCCGGAGTTTTGCAAAACTCCGGCGCGGCGTGCCCCTCAGCCAAACATCTCGGCCAGATCGACACTGCCCCGTGCCCCGATATCGTCAAAATGCGCGTCCAGAAAGTGATCCGCTGCCCTGCGCCCGGCCTCTTTCATCCGGGTCAGCATCACCGGGGTCGGGGTGAGTTTCGTAACCGCCGACAGATCCCCCATCAGATCATCATCCGCAATCATATGCACCAGCACATCCTTCATTGTGCCGCGTTTGACCGCGCCCTCAGCAATCAAGCGTTTCACAAAGGAAATCGCCCTGAGTTCGCGCAGCAGCGAGGAATTGAAACTGATCTCATTGACCCGATTGTGAATTTCTGTTGGGGTTTTGGGCAGATCTTCCCGGTGCAACGGGTTGATGTTCACGATCACAAGATCGTCCGGCAAGCCCTTGTCAAACAATGGAAATAATGCCGGGTTTGCGGTGTATCCCCCATCCCAAAACGCTTCGCGTCGGCCGGTTTGCGGATCGTCAATTTCCACCGCCTGAAAAATCGTCGGCAGGCAGGCTGAGGCCAGGATCACATCGGTCGACAATTCCTCGCCCGAAAACACCCGCACCTTACCAGAGCGCACATTGGTCGCCGCGATGAAGAGCTTGGGGCCGTGCTGCGCGCAGACCGCATCAAATGCCAGCGCATCCACAACCGAGCGCAGCGGGTTCTGGTAAAACGGACCGATGTGATAGGGGCTGACGAGGCGTGTCGCGAAATCCGCCATGATCGACGTGGGCGACAGTTCCATCACCTGGGTCAGCGTGTCATTGGGCGCAAAGATCGAAGACAGCCAATTGGTCAGACGCAGATCGTGGATGCCGCCCACCCGGTGCCACAGCGCGTCCAGGCTGGCCTTGGCCCCTGCCCGGTCATAGCCGGATCCATCCGCCATCAACCCGGCCTTCAGCGCCGCGCCGTTCAATGCGCCTGCCGAGGTGCCGGTGATTGCGGCAATCTTTAGTCGCTCATCGTCGAGCAGACGATCGAGCACCCCCCAGGTGAAGGCCCCATGCGCGCCCCCGCCCTGCAGGGCCAAATTGATGTGTTTTACCATTGGCCTGTTTCTCGCTCCGCGCTTACAGAGCGGTCCAGCCGCCATCGACCGAGATCGTGGTGCCGGTGATCTGCGCGGCGGCGTCCGAGCACAGGAACACGGCCGTGCCGCCCATCTGTTCCACCGTGGCGAAATCCTTGGACGGTTGACGCTTCAACATCACGTTCTTCACGACCTCTTCACGGGTCATGTTATATTCCTTCATCGTGTCCGGGATCTGACCTTCGACCAGCGGGGTCAGCACATAACCCGGGCAGATCGCATTGGCGGTGATCGGCTCTTCCGCCGTTTCCAGCGCCACGGTTTTGGTCAGGCCAACCACGCCATGTTTGGCGGCGATATAGGCGGATTTATAGGGCGAGGCGGTCAGACCGTGGGCAGAGGCAATGTTCACCACCCGGCCCCAGCCCGCCTTGCGCATCATCGGCAGTGCCGCCGCGGTGGTGTGAAAAGCCGAATTCATATTGATCGCGATGATCGCATCCCATTTCTCGACTGGAAATTGATCCACCGGAGCCACATACTGAATGCCCGCATTGTTGATCAGGATGTCACAGGCCCCGGCCTGTTCCACCAATGCCCGGCATTCTTCACCCTTCGACATATCCGCCTTGATGTATCGCGCGGTCACGCCAAACTCGTCAGCGATACCCTTTGCGATGGCGTGGTCTTCGTCGCGATCCGTGAAAGAGTTCAGCACCACATCCGCGCCCGCCCGTGCCATTTCCCGCGCTATGCCCAACCCGATGCCAGAGTTCGATCCGGTGATGACTGCGGTTTTTCCTGCAAGAGAAGTGGTGATCGCCATGGCTCGGCCCTTTCAAAGATTTTCTGCTTCGCAGCATAAAACCTCAGGCCAGAAGGAAAACAGTTTTTTCAGGGGAAAAGGAAGGATGTCCCTTCACATGTGATTCTTTGCCGCCCTCGGGTCCCTGTTTCCCCTTGCGGCAGAGCAGAATGACCCATAAAAAAAACGCCCGCACGAGGCGGGCGTAAGTTATTGAGGCAGGTTTCATACAGGCAAGAAACCTATCGAGCAGTGATTACTTTATACCGCCTAACTCCGCGGGTTCCAAGCTAAAAGTTTGAAAAGACTATTTGACACAGGTAGGATTTTGATCAGTCAAACAGGGCTTTGAAGGATTGTTGCTCATATGAAATCAAATATTTTCCCGAAACTGCGCCAATGTCTAAAGATTGGCGCGGTGATCAGCCTTGGCGCGAACTTGGCGCATGCGGACCCCAGCCATGGCATAGCTATGTATGGTGACCCCGCCCTTCCACCGGATTTTGTGTCTCTCCCCCATGTGAACCCCGATGCGCCGAAAGGCGGCAAGATCGTGTTTGCCGAGGCGGGCAGCTTTGATTCGCTGCATCCGCTGATTCGCAAGGGCTCCGCCCCCTGGCAGCTGCGCTTCATGCTGTTTGAAAGCCTGATGGGCCGCAGTTGGGACGAGCCGTTCACACTTTACGGCGTGCTGGCCGAATCGATTGAAACCGATGACAGCCGCGCCTGGGTTGAATTTACCCTGCGCGAAGAGGCGAAGTTCTCGGATGGCAGCCCGGTCACCGTGGAAGACGTGATGTGGTCTTATGAGGTGCTCGGCACCCAGGGCCACCCCCGCTATCAGGGCGCGTGGAAGAAGATCGAGAGCATGGAACAGACCGGTCCGCGCGCGATCAAGTTCACCTTCAACACCGAAGATCGCGAATTGCCGCTGCTATTGGGCATGCGCCCCATCCTGAAAAAGGCGCAATGGGAGGGACGTGATTTCGGCACGTCCGGCGTTGATTTGGTGCCAATCGGATCTTCGCCCTATGTGATTGGTGATTTTGAACCGGGGCGCTACCTAACCCTGAAACGCAACCCCAACTATTGGGGCAAAGATGTGCCTTTCATGCGCGGCCAGGCCAATCTAGATGAAATCCGCTTTGATTATTACGGCGATGGCGATGTAACGTTTGAGGCCTTCAAGGCGGGCGAGGCCACAACCTATCGCGAAACCAATGCACGCAAATGGGCCACGCAATTTGATTTCCCGGCCGTTCAGTCGGGCGACATTGTCCTGTCGGACATTCCGCATCAACGCCCAACCGGCATCAAGGGCTATGTGATGAACACCCGCCGCGCACCGTTTCAGGACATTCGCGTGCGCGATGCACTGATCCATGCGTTCAACTATGAGTTCATCAATCAATCGCTTTACGGCGGCGGGCAAAAACGCATCCAGTCCTATTTCCACAACTCGGTTCTGGGTATGAAACCGGGCGCAGCTGCCGAAGGCCGCGTGCGTGAAATGCTGTCCGCTTATGACAACCTGCCGGAAGGGGCGCTCGACGGCTATGCCCTACCCGTTTCAGACGGGTCGGAACGCAACCGCAAAGGCCTGCGCCGCGCCATGGCGCTGATGGAAGAGGCCGGATGGTCGATCCAGGACGGTGTGATGAAAAACGCGGCGGGACAGGCCTTCACCTTCGATATCCTTTTGAAAAACGGGGCCACGGAAACCCGCCAGACCATTGACATCTTTGTCGAGGCCCTGAAACGCATTGGCATCACGCCCAGCGTCACCTCGGTCGACAGCGCCCAATACAAGGAGCGCACAAACGCTTTTGACTTTGACATGGTCTATTACTGGCGCGGCTTGTCGCTGTCGCCGGGCAATGAGCAAAAGCTCTATTGGGGATCGGAAAGCGCCTCTCAGGACGGGTCGCGCAACTGGATGGGCGTCGAAAGCAAGGTGATTGACGGGCTGATCGATACGCTTCTGAATGCCAAAAGCCAAGGCGATTTCCGCGCCGCCACCAAGGCGCTGGACCGGGTGCTGACCGCCAGCCGTTTTGTCATCCCCGTGGGGTTCAGCGAGTTGTCGCATATCGCCCATGTGAAGGAACTGCGCTTCCCGGACACGATCCCGATGTATGGCGATTATCTGGGCTTCCAGCCAGAGATCTGGTGGTATGAAGAGTGATCCCATCCACAAGACAAAACATGAAAAAGGGGCCCAGAACGCGGCCCCTTATTTTCTGGTCTGAAATATCCCGGGGTGAGCGCGGCACGCGCGAGGGGCAGCGCCCCTCATCCGCGATCAGATTTACGCCAACGAGGTCACCCACAGGATCGTCGCATCCTCTTCGCTGACCGAAATCACGTTATGGCCCATCGAGGCATCGTAATAGGCGCTGTCGCCACGTTTCATGTCAACCGGCTCGTAAAACTCGGTGATCAGGCGCACGGCCCCGGTCAAAACGTAAAGAAACTCTTCGCCATCATGGCGCACCCAGCCGTCAAATTCATCAAAGCTGCGCGCGCGCACGCGGGCGCGGTAGGGCAGCATGGTCTTTTTGGTCAGCGCCCCGCCCAGCAGTTCATGTTCATAGGTGGTGGTCGGATGGGCCGCGCCCTCGCCCGATTTGGTCACCGTCATACGGCCCGACACATGCGCCGCCTTCGGCGCTGTGAACAGTTGCGGGACCGAGATTTCCAGCCCCACCGCCAGCTTTTTCAACGCCTCGTAAGTGGGTGACATCTGGCCGTTTTCAATCTTTGACAGGGTGGATCGGGCAAGGCCCGCCTGCCCCGCCGCCTGTTCCAGGGTCCAACCGCGTGATTTGCGCAGCTCGCGCACCCGTTCGCCGAGGTTCAGGGGGCTCGGGTCCGGGGCCTCTTCGCCGCTTTCGCGGGCCAGTTGGATCAGGCTGGGCGTTCTGTTTTCGGTCATATCCCCCTATTGGCACCGCTTTCGCCCTATTGCAACCTTCGGCAGGAGTTGGCACATGTTTCCCATGCTGTCCGAATGCCCCCCCTCCGCCCCGATTGCGCCCGCGCCCGCCGCGTTCAACATGGCCGCCTATGTGTTGCGCCACGCCAAGGATCTAGGGGACAAGATCGCCCTGTCGGTGGTGTCGACCAGGGAAAAGGACACCCATTGGACCTATGCCCAGCTGGCCCGCGCGGTGGAAGGCGTGGCCAGTGGGCTGCTGTCTCATGGGCTGGTCCCCGGCGATCATGTTCTGCTGCGCCTTGGCAATACGGTCGATTTTCCGCTGGCCTTCCTGGCCTGTATTCACGCCGGGATTGTGCCCGTGCCCACCTCATCGCAGCTGACCGAAGCCGAGATCACCAAAATGGCCGCGATGATCGCGCCCACTCGGATCATCGCGGCAGATGGGATCGCCCTGCCAGGGGGCACCACCGCCAAAGATGTGATTTCAACCGATGAATTGCACGAAATGGCCACCCTGCCCGCCGCCCCGTGCCAGATGGGTGACCCGAACCGCCCCGCCTATATCATTTTCACTTCCGGCACCTCAGGTCAGGCACGCGCCGTGGTTCACGCGCATCGCGCGATCTGGGCGCGGCAGATGATGTGGGAGGGCTGGTACGGGCTGCATGCAGATGACCGCCTGATGCATGCGGGGGCGTTCAACTGGACCTATACATTGGGCACCGGATTGATGGACCCGTGGACGGTTGGGGCCACGGCGCTGATCCCTGCTGCGGGCAGCGGCCCCCGGGACGTCGCCTCTCTTCTGGCGCGCCACAAGGCCACGATCTTTGCCGCCGCACCGGGGGTTTACCGCCAGATGTTGAAACATGACCTGCCCGATCTGCCGGACCTGCGGCACGGGTTGTCGGCGGGGGAAAAGCTCCCGTCCACCACGCGCGACGGCTGGAACGCGCGCACCGGTAAAAAGATCTACGAAGCCTACGGCATGTCGGAATGTTCAACCTTCATTTCCGGCAGCCCCAACCACCCCGCGCCCCCCGGCACGCTGGGCTTTCCCCAGCCCGGTCGCCATGTGGCGGTGTTGGGAGACGACGGCCAGCCCGTGCCGCGCGGCGCGCCGGGCATTATGGCGGTGCATCGCTCGGATCCCGGCCTGATGCTGGGCTATCTTGGTGCAAAAGAGGCCACGGCGGATCGGTTCTCAGGCAACTGGTTTTTGACCGGCGACACGGTGATCCTGACCGACGAGGGGGCCATCCGGTTTGAGGGGCGGTCGGATGACATAATGAACGCGGGCGGGTTTCGTGTCTCGCCCATCGAGGTGGAGGCCGCCATGGCGTTGCATCCCGACGTGCATGAAGCCGCCTGCGCCGAGGTCGACATCAAGGCGGATGCAACGGTCATAGCCTGTTTCTATACCCCCGAACACGCGCCTGTCGCCGAGGGGGATTTGTCGGACCACGCCCACGCCACCCTTGCCCATTATAAATGCCCGCGCCTGTTCATCCCCGTGGACACCCTGCCCCGTGGTGCCAATAACAAACTGTTGCGGGCAACGCTTCGGGACCAGTTCGCTGCGGGAAAATTCCGTCACCTGACAAGTAAGTGACCGCGCAACGGCCCGTGGCTCTTTTCAACTGCCACAATCCACGATAAGGCGAGTAGGTCGAAGGAGTTCGTTATGATCCGCCTGGATGTATTTTCAGATCCGATTTGCCCCTGGTGCTATATTGGCAAGGCCCGGCTGCAACGTGCCCTGGAAGCGCGGCCCAACCATCCGTTTGTCGTGCATTGGCATCCGTTTCAGCTGAACCCCGACATGCCAAAAGAGGGCATGGACCGGCGCGCTTATCTTGAGGCCAAGTTCGGCGGCAAAGAGGGCGCGATCAAAGCCTATCTGCCCGTGGTGCAAGAGGCCGACGCCAGCGGGCTGGAGATCAACCTTGAGGCCATCACGCGCACCCCGAACACATTGAACGCCCATCGGCTGATCCATTGGGCGGCATTGGAAGAAAAACAAAACGCCATGGTGGATCGCCTGTTCAAGGCCTATTTCGTCGAAGGTCAGGATATCGGAGCACTGGACGTGCTGGCGGCGCTGGCCTCGGATGTGGGGTTGGATGGTGACGTGATGGCACGGCTTTTGTCGTCAGACGCGGATGCAGAGGACATTGCGGCGCGCGACGCAGATGCGCGCCACAAGGGGGTGAATTCGGTGCCCACCTTTGTCATTTCAAACCAGCATGTGGTGCCGGGCGCTCAGCCCCCTGAACTTTGGATGCAAGTGATTGACGAGATCTGCGAACAGCTTGATGCCGACCCGGCGGAGCAATCGCACAACCCGCCGAAGGATCCCCTGTGAAAGGGTTGTTTTCCCCTAAAAAGCCCTTGCCTATGGCCGAGTTCATCGTGCTCCTGGCCGCCTTGTTTTCGATGATCGCCTTTTCGATCGACTCTATCCTTCCTGCCCTGCCAGACATCGCGGCGACCATGGTCCCGGACAATGTGAACCGGGCGCAGTTGGTCATCACCAGCTTTGTGATTGGCACCGGGTTGGGGCAATTGTTCTTCGGTCCGCTCTCTGATGCCTTCGGGCGGCGGGTTTCAATGGCCTCCGGGTTTGCGCTTTACATGGTTGCGGCGGCTGCGGCCTATCGTGCGCAATCTTTAGAAGCACTTTTGTTCTGGCGCTTCGTTCAGGGGCTGGGGGCCGCGGGGCCGCGCACCAATGCGATGGCGCTGACACGTGACCTTTACGAAGGGCGCACGATGGCCAAGGTCACGTCGATGGCCTTCACCTTTTTTGTCCTGGTGCCAGCGGTCGCCCCGCTGGTTGGCCAATGGGTGATCCAGGGGTTTGGATGGCGGCACATGTTCACGACCTATGTTCTCGTCGCCTTCCTGATCCTGATGTGGTTCCTGATCCGCCAACCCGAAACCCACCCGATTGAAAAACGCCGCTCGATGCGTCTGAGACCGGTGATCGAGGCGTTTGGGATCGTGTTGTCGAACCGGGTGACGCTTTTGTATATGTTCATCATCACGCTCGCCTTTGGCCAGTTGATGGCCTATCTCAGCTCTGCCCAGCAGATTTTTGTGGATGTGTTGGGCACCGGAACATCCTTCCCGCTTTATTTCGCCCTCGTGACCATCCTGTCCGCAGTGTCCGGGCTGATCAATTCGGCGTTGGTTCTGAAGTTCGGTATGCGGCGGCTGGCGATGATCGGATTTGCCACCCAGGCCTGTCTGGCGGGCACAACATTGGTCCTCTGGGCCATATTGGAACCGGAGGGCAGCATGGCGCTTTGGCTGTTTGTCGCCTGGTCCATCACGCTCTTTTTCCTGAACGGGCTGAGTTTCGGCAACCTGAACGCGCTGGCCATTCAGCCTTTGGGACATGTGGCCGGGACGGCCGCCGCCCTGATCGGCGCCCTGCCCACCATGCTGTCGGTATTGATCGCAGCGCCGGTTGGGCTTGCCTTCAACGGCACGCCCCTGCCGCTTTTGATTGGCGTCACGCTTTGTTCTGGTCTCAGTTTCCTGCTGATCCAGATTGACCGGCACAATCCCGATTAACAAAACCAGAAAACTAGTTTTCTAGTTTTCTAGTTTTCTAGTTTTCTAGTTTTCTAGTTTTCTGCAAAATGAGTTCCACGGGCGGCTTTTGCAACCCAGGTCTTCATATGTTTTCAGGTGTTTATACCGAGGGCTGGTCGGCGGCGAACCATCTCTTGGCCGAAAAAATCACGTCCCCGACGCCCCATAAAGGTCTTGCGCGCGCAGCTCAAACGCCCGCACAATCCGCTGCATCGCCTCGTTGAACACAAGCCCGATGACCTTCTGCAACACCACGCTTTTGAACTCGAAATCAACAAAAAACTCGACCTCGCACCCCTCTTCATGTGGGTGGAACTGCCAATGGGATCGTAGGTATTTGAACGGCCCATCCAGATATTCCATGTCCAGCCGCGGCGTGATCGGATCAAGGCGCGCGCGTGACCCGAACCGTTCGCGAAACACTTTGAAACTGATCACCAGATCGGCCTCGATCACTTCGGTCCCATCCGGCTGAGCTGTCCGTTTGCGCACCCGCGCGGCGGCATTCCAGGGCAGGAACTCCGGATACTTTTCGACATCCGCCACCAATTCATACATCTGCATCGGCGTGTACGGCAGAACACGTTTTTCACCATGGGTGGGCATTGGCGCTTTTTCCCTTCTCTCGCCCCTGCACATGTCTTAGGTATACGGGCGAAAATCAAGGGGCAATTCCCCGGCTTTCCTCGACCGACCAAGACGCCACAGCATACGCCAAGGACAGATCATGACCCAGCGCCCCTATACGATCGACACGCTCATTTCCGCCAAACGCATCGCAGCCCGGGTGGAACAATTGTCCGAAGCGATCCATGACGAGTTCGAAGGCACCGACAAGCTGGTGGTGGTTGGGCTTTTGCGCGGGTCTTTCGTGTTCATCGCTGACGTGGTGCGGGAATTGGACCTGCCGGTTGAGGTCGATTTTCTTGAGGCATCCTCTTATGGCAATGCGATGGAAAGCTCGCGCGAGGTGCGGATCCTCAAGGATCTGCGCGGCGAGATTGCCGGGCGCGATGTGTTGGTGGTCGAAGATATTGTCGACACCGGCCATACGCTCACCCAGGTGATCAAGCTTTTGAACGCGAAGGGGCCGAAGAAGCTGCGCACCATCGCGCTCTTGGATAAACCCTCGCGCCGCGAAGTGGATATCAAGGCGGATTGGACCGGGTTTGAAATCCCCGACGAATTTGTCGTCGGCTATGGCATTGATTACGCGCAACGCAACCGCAACCTGCCCTATATCGGCAAGGTGCGGTTTTTAGACGACGCATAAGGGGGCACGTTCATGAACCCGCGCTGGCTCTGGCGTATGTCGCGATGGGCGCGCAATCCGCCTTCGGAAAAACAGGTCAAACTGTTTCTTGCCGTGCTGGCGATTTGCTTGGCTTTGTTTGCCTATGAGTATTTTATCGGCGCGCCAGACTGGATGACCGAGTTCAAATCCCGAGGCAGAGCCCGACCCTGACACTTGCCCCGCCCCGACCCACCTAAAAAAAAGGCGCCCGGACCCCCGCGCGCCTCATTTTCTAATCAGAAATATCCCGGGGTTCGAGGGCTACCCAAAAACGATCCGGGGGATCGTTTCGCCCGAAGAACGGGCGGAGCCCAGCTTCGCTGAAAGCCGAGGGGCAGCGCCCCTCTTTCATTTCAACCTTTCGCCAGCTGTGCTTCGCGATTGGCCCGCAGACGTTCAAAATCATTGCCCGCAAAGTAAGATGACCGGGTCAGCGGCGTGGCCGAGACCATGGTGAAGCCTTTCCCGTAGGCGGCTTTCTCGTAATCCTTGAACTCGTCGGGGTGCACAAACCGTTCCACCGCGTGGTGTTTCGGCGTGGGTTGCAGATACTGGCCAATGGTCAGGAAATCGACATCTGCTGCGCGCATGTCATCCATCACCTGACGCACGCCCTGCGCGTCTTCGCCCAGCCCCACCATGATGCCCGATTTGGTGAACATCGACGGGTCCAGTTCCTTGACCCGCTGCAACAGGCGCAGCGAATGGAAATAGCGCGCGCCGGGGCGCACGGTGGGGTAAAGCCCTGGCACGGTTTCCAGATTGTGGTTGAACACGTCTGGCTTCGCGTCCACTACAACCTCCAGCACCGACGGGTCACATTTCAGGAAATCCGGGGTCAGGATCTCGATGGTGGTTTTCGGCGACTTGTGGCGGATGGCACGGATGGTCTGGGCAAAATGCTCGGCCCCGCCATCTTCCAGGTCATCCCGATCAACCGAGGTGATCACCACGTGGTTCAGGCCCAGTTTCTTCACCGCATCGGCCACACGCCCCGGTTCAAACACGTCCAGGTCATTCGGGCGGCCGGTGGCGACATTGCAGAAGGTGCAGCCGCGGGTACAGATCTCGCCCATGATCATCATGGTGGCGTGGCCCTGCGACCAACATTCCCCCGCGTTCGGACAGGCCGCTTCTTCACACACGGTCGACAGTTTGTTTTCCCGCATGATCTTGTGGGTTTCCGCATAGCCCTTGCCGCCGGGCGCGCGCACGCGGATCCAGCTGGGTTTTTTGGGCTGGGCGTTGTCCTTGCGGTGCGCCTTTTCCGGGTGGCGCTCTTCGGGCAGTTTGAGATCACGCATGGCTTGTCCTCCGATTTCCCTACTATATACGGTCCACCTGCCCCGGTGTCACCCTTCTGCATCCCGTGGGATGCAGGAATGTGATAATCGCATGGCTGGGGGGATCAGGGCCGAAATCCTGCGCCCCAAATCCGACATTTGCCGGAAACTTCACCTGTGACAAAGATTCATATTGAGACAGTTTTGGAATGTTTCTAAAACAGCGCGAGCCGGCGCGGGGATTTCGATTCCCGCCAGCCAAGATATTTAACCTTTGAATAAGGATCAGATCAGATGAAAGAAGGCGTTCGCGTTCCCAACATCACCTTCCACACCCGTGTGCGTGACGAAAGCATCGACGGCCCCAACCCGTTCCGCTGGCAGGACATGACCTCGGACGATTACTTCGCTGGCAAACGCGTGATCCTGTTCTCGCTGCCCGGCGCGTTCACCCCCACCTGCTCGACCTTCCAACTGCCCGGGTTCGAAAAGGGCGCAGAAGAGTTCGGCAAGCTGGGCATCGACGAGATCTATTGCATGTCCGTGAATGACAGCTTTGTCATGAATGCCTGGGCCCGCAACCAGGAGCTGAAAAACGTGAAAGTCATCCCCGATGGCGCCGGTGAATTCACCCGCCTGATGGGTATGCTGGTCGACAAATCCAACATCGGCTTTGGTGTCCGCTCCTG
Organism: Aliiroseovarius crassostreae; assembly: GCF_049803815.1. Classification (GTDB taxonomy): domain Bacteria; phylum Pseudomonadota; class Alphaproteobacteria; order Rhodobacterales; family Rhodobacteraceae; genus Aliiroseovarius; species Aliiroseovarius crassostreae_A. The sequence goes on along the minus strand of NZ_JBNAGI010000002.1, from coordinate 352,029 downwards.
GCGTTACGCCGCCGTGATCAAAGACGGTGTGGTCGAGAAATGGTTCGAAGAGCCGGGCCGCGAAGACAACCACGGCGAAGATCCCTATGGCGAAAGCGCGCCCGAAAACGTGATGGCCTGGCTGAACGAGCAAGCCGAAGCCGTGGCATAAGCCACCCACGTTTCGAGATACAGAAAGGGCCACCCCATCGGGTGGCCCTTATCTTTGTTGCCTTGCAAATCTGGCAAGCACACATCCGATTTCGTCTTCGGTTTTGCAACGAACGACTAAGGCATCGCTGCTTTCGCGCAAGGCGTTCCCAACGGCTTTTCTAAAGGTCCAGTGTTTCCAAAGACTTCGTACCGCAAAACCATATTGCTCAAGCGGCCAATCAACGTTGCCCGGAGGAAGCTCATCACGCGTTTTACCACGGTTCCGAATGGGGCGAGTCAGAAGTCGCATAGCTCTTTTCCAAATTGGTGGGTCGAGCCAAATCAACATATCAGCCTTGGGCAATGCGAGCGGCAACATACTTGGTCCCCCTTCGACAATCCAACGCTCCCGGTCCAAATGCGTCTGCAACGCAGCTTCAATGTCTTTGCGCGGACGCTGCTCCCAACAGGTTGTCAGCTTCAGCGCATCAAATGAGATAAGAGAGTATTCAGGTCCTAAAGCCGCAAGTCGTGCCGCAAAATGGCTTTTCCCCGCTCCGTTAGCCCCGGTCACAAGAATTCGATTTGGTGTGATTGCTATCCGTTCATCACTGGCACCACGATCACCCAACCGGTTTCAACCCTTTCGCAAAATAGGCTGCATTTTTCTGGTAATACACCGCCGAGGCGATGAGCGATTGTTTGGTGATCTCGTCGATCTCGCGCACGATCTTGCCGGGGCTGCCCAGCACCATCGACCCATCTGGGACCTCTTTGCCTTCGGTCACTAGGGCCCCTGCCCCGATCAGGCATCCTTTGCCGATTTTGGCGCCGTTCATCACGGTGGCGTTCATGCCAATCAGAGTATTGTCGCCAATCGTGCAACCATGCAAAAGCACCTTGTGGCCGACCGTGACATTGGCCCCAAGCGTCAGCGGAAAGCCCAGATCGGTGTGAAAGACGCAGTTTTCCTGCACATTTGTGCCTTCGCCCACATCGATCAGCTCGTTATCACCCCGCAGGGTGCAACCGAACCAGATCGAGGCTTTGGCCCCAACCTTTACGCGCCCGATCACATTGGCATCGGGGGCGACCCAGGCGGCCGGGTCAATCTCGGGCGCGACCCCGTCCAGTTCGTAAATCATGTGTTCCCTTCCTCAAATTCGGCTTGCAGCTTGCGCACGTGATCCAGCAGGCCGGGCTGTTGGTTACGGCGTTCGCGGGTGGCTTCGACAATGGTGATCAGCTTTTCTGCGGTTGCTTCCAGATCATCGTTGACCAGCACGTAATCATAGCTGCCCCAATGGCTGATTTCGTCCCAGCTTTTCTGCATCCGTTTCTGGATCACCTCGTCACTGTCCTGGCCCCGGCTGATCAGACGGGCGCGCAGCTCGGTGATCGACGGGGGCAGGATGAAGATCGACAGCGAATGCGAGGCCAGCGCCGAATTGCGGATCTGCACCTCGCCCTGCCAATCCACGTCAAACAAAACGTCATGTCCACTTTCAATCGCTTTGCGCACCGGTTCGGATGGCGAGCCGTAGAAGTTGCCAAACACATGGGCATGTTCCAGCATTTCACCCTGCGCGACCATTTCGCGAAAGCGGCTTTCATCGACAAAGTGATAATCCTTGCCGTCAACTTCCCCGTCACGTGGGTTGCGGGTGGTGGCGGACACCGAGAAGCTGAGCGTCGGATCCCAGTCCATCAGCCGTTTGGCCAGCGTGGATTTCCCTGCGCCCGAGGGCGAAGACAGGATGATCAGCAAACCGCGTCGATTGTCGAAATTGCCCATTGGCGTCACTCCAAATTCTGCACTTGTTCACGCATCTGATCGATCACGTGCTTGAGGTCCAGCCCGACGGTTGTCAATTCCTTGAACTGGGCCTTGGAACAAAGCGTATTGGCCTCGCGGTTGAACTCTTGCATCAGGAAGTCGAGCTTGCGCCCCACCGGCGTGTCGCTGGCCAGATGATCCCGCGCCGCGCCCACATGGGCGGCCAGCCGGTCCAGCTCCTCGCGTACATCGGTTTTCACCGCAATCAACGCCAGTTCCTGGGCCAGCCGGTCGGCGTCCACCCCATCCACATTGTCCGTCACCCGCGCAAGGCTGGCGGTCAGGTTGTCTTTCAGGGCCTGCTGGCGATCGTCCAGAAGGGCTTCGGATTTGGCCACAAGATCCGCCACCTCATCCACCTGGCCGGTCAGAATGCTGACCAGTTCCGCGCCTTCCCGGGCGCGGGCGGCGGTGAACTCCGCCACCAGATCAGGGATCTGCGCCTTCAGCGCGGACAGCAGCGGCGCGAGGTCCTGGTCATCATTGCTGGCGGTTTCCATCACGCCGCGCATGGCGGCAATATCCGTGGCATGGATCGGGGCCACATCCACCCCTTTGGCGCGGGCCTCGGCGGTGATCGTATCCAGCAGGCCAAGCGCGTGCGAGAGCCCATCGGGGCTGATTGCCACCTGCCCAACGTCCTCCGCGCGACTGATGCGCAGGCCCACCGTCACATTGCCGCGCGCCACCTGCCCCTTGAGCGCCCCCCGCAGCACCTCATCCAGACCAGGCAGCCAATCGGGCAATCGCAGCCGTATGTCCAGCCCCCGCGCATTGACCGAGCGCATGTCCCAATTCCAGCTATAGGGCCCGTCTTCGCCCGTCATGCTTGCAAAGCCTGTCATTGATTGCGCCATGGTCACATCCCGTTCCTTCAACTGAGTGGCAGTTAACCATTTGATAAGTTTTATCACCACATTTTAACAGAATGTGGCATATTAACAGTATGGTAACGAATACCCCGAGACCAGTTAACAGACGGTCACCAAAGGAACAAGAATGACCTTGATGACCCCGACACCCTGAGGACGCCGCCATGAAGATCGATTATGTGAAAGACGGGAACGTGATTTCCATCGCCGCTGCGCGGACCGACCTGAAATTCCCGGCCGTATCCCAGGCCGAAGCCTATTGGCACGGGCTGTGTGACGGAAGGATCGTTCCGAACCGGTCGGATGTAAACCCTCGTGGTATTTCAAATATCCTGTCCCATGCCTTCATCCTGGAAAAAATTGCGCCGGGTATGGCGAAAATCCGGCTGGCGGGTCAGGCGATCTCTGACATTTTGGGCATGGAAATGCGCGGAATGCCGATCACCGCTCTTTTTGCACCCGAGGCGCGCCACGATCTTCAGAACGCCCTTGAGCAACTCTTCGACAGCCCGGCAACGGTTCAGGCATCTTTGGTCAGCGAAGGTGGGTTCACCCGAAAGCGACTGGAGGCCCAGATGTTTCTGGCCCCGCTGCGCGACGATCAGGGCCGCGTGACCCGCGCCCTGGGCACCCTGCAGCTGCGGACCGAGATTGACCGCGCCCCGCGCCGGTTCAAGCTGCATAATCTGAACATCACAGAACGTGTGCGCGACGAGGCCTTGCCCCCGCGTCGCACATATCCGTTGGAAAACACCGGAACCGTTGAAGCCGCCTATCGCCAGATCCCGGGCTTTGCCGAACATGGTCAGGGTCAAGACCTGCGCCAGGATCTGCGCAATAGCGCAGGTGACGCCTCCAAATCGGACAAGAAAGCCCCCTACCGCCCCCATCTTCGATTGGTGGATGCGGATTAGAGCGCGTGGCGTTCATTCGCAGTCACGCGACCCACTCAAACGTCTTGATGTCGCATGTCCGAGGAGCGCAATACCGGGACCCACGTTTGCGCGACATGCTCGAGGGCGTCACAGGATGCGCGGTGCATCGATAGGGATCTCCCCGACCTGATCTCATCAACAGGTCATGGTCGGGACGGAATTTAAAAGAGCCTTTTCAAAAAGCAGTTTCACAAAAGCCCTTTCAAAAGAAAAACCCCGGAGAACCCGGGGTTTTTCTTTTTTACAACAGAGGCCTGTAGCGCCCTCTTCAACCGATCAACCAGCTTTGCGGGCCTCGGAGGGCAGACGCAGCGACGACAGCTCTTCGGCCACCAGGAACGCCAGTTCAAGAGATTGCGACGCGTTCAAGCGCGGATCACAGGCGGTGTGGTAGCGATCGGAAAGATCTTCATCCGTCACGGCCCGCACGCCCCCGGTGCATTCGGTCACATCGGTGCCGGTCATCTCGAAATGCACGCCGCCAGGGATGGTGCCCTGGGATTGGTGCACGGCAAAGAATTCCTGCACCTCTTTCAGCACGCTGTCGAAGGGGCGGGTTTTATAACCCGAGGCCGATTTGATCGTGTTCCCATGCATCGGGTCACAGGACCAGACCACATTGGCGCCTTCCGCTTTCACGGTTTCCACAAGGCGCGGCAGGTGATCGCCCACCTTGCCCGCCCCGAAACGAGCGATCAGGGTCAGGCGGCCCGCTTCGTTGTCCGGGTTCAGCTTGTTCATCAGAACCTTCAGATCTTCTTCGGTGGTGGTCGGGCCGCATTTCAGACCAATCGGGTTGATCACACCACGCAGGAATTCCACATGGGCGCCGTCGGGCTGACGGGTGCGGTCCCCGATCCACAGCATATGGCCAGACCCGGCCACGGTTTTGCCGGTGGTTTTGTCCTGACGGGTCAGCGCCTCTTCATATTCCAACAGCAGACCTTCATGCGAGGTGTAGAAATCGACGGTTTGCAGCGTGTGCATCCGGTCTGCGGTCACACCGGCGGATTTCATGAAATCCAGGCTGTCCTGAATGCGTTCCGCCATGGCACGATATTTCTCGGCCTCGCCACCTTCGGTGAATTCCAGCGTCCATTGGTGGACCTGATGCACATCCGCCAGACCCCCGGTGGAATAGGCACGCAACAGGTTCAGCGTCGCCGCCGATTGCGTATAGGCCTGCAACATTTTCTTAGGGTCGGGAATGCGGGCATCCGAGGTGAAATCCAGCTCGTTGATGATATCCCCGCGATAGCTTGGCAATTCGGTGCCATCGACGGTTTCCGTCGGGGCCGAGCGCGGCTTGGCGAACTGCCCGGCCATACGACCCACCTTGACCACCGGCACCTTGGCCCCGAAGGTCAGCACCATGGCCATCTGCAACATCACTTTGAACGTGTCACGAATGCCATCGGCCGAAAAATCCGCAAAGCTTTCAGCACAATCGCCGCCTTGCAGCAGGAAGGCCTCGCCGCGCGACGCCTTGCCCAGCTCTTCTTTCAGGCGAATGGCTTCCCCTGCAAAAACCAGCGGAGGATACTTGCCAAGCTGCGCTTCGACCTCGGCCAACGCAGCCGGGTCGGTATAGTCGGGCATCTGTACTCTTGGCTTATTGCGCCAGGCCGACTTGTTCCAATCCGTCATGATCTTTGCTCCATATTAACGGGTCTACCCCCTCCCCGGGGTATCAAGGCCCCTTTGATAGCGCCTCTCCCCCAGAGGTGCAAACAATGTTATGTTTCAAGAATGTGACGCGCGCCCGCGCAATTCGCTTGAACGGGTCGCCCAAAACTGATGAGGTAATCTTCAACTCGAAAAAAGCCTCATGGAGCAAATGAGTCGCCAATGAACCAACGCGCATCCCAGGATCAGGACAAACCCACGACCAGCGGAAATGGACCCCGCCGTTTCGTTTTTGTGCTGGTGAATGACTTCACCCTGCTGAGTTTTGCAGGGGCCGTGGATGCGTTGCGCATCGCCAACCGGGCGTCGGGGCAAAAGCTTTATGAATGGACCTTGATGAGCGAAGGGGGACGCGATGTCACCTGCTCTGCCGGGGCCACGTTTTCGGTGGACAGCGACCTGGAAGACCTGCGGCGCGATGATATCGTGATGATCTGTTCCGGGGTTCAGGTGCAATCGAACAGTTCGCCCAAACTGCTCAGCTGGCTCAGACGCGAAGCGCGCCGGGGCGTTCAGATTGCCGGGCTCTGCACCGCCTCTCATATCATGGCAAAGGCCGGGCTTCTGTCGGAAAAACGGGCCACGATCCATTGGGAAAACCATGACAGTTTTGCCGAGGAATTTGACGATGTGGATCTGACCAAGCGGATCTTTGTCATCGACGGCGCGCGCATGACGGCGGCGGGTGGCACCGCGTCAATGGATCTGATGCTGAAACTGATCGCCCAGCAACAGGGCGAAGAGGTTGCCAATGTGGTGGCCGATCAGCAGATTTACACCTCGATCCGCACCGATCGTGACAGCCAGCGCCTGTCAGTGCCCACCCGGATTGGCGTGCGCCATCCGAAACTGTCCGAGGTGATCCAGCGCATGGAAAGCAATATCGAGGAACCGATTTCCCCCTCGATCCTGGCCAGCGATGTGGGCATGTCCACCCGCCAGCTGGAACGCCTGTTCCGCCGCTACCTGAACCGCTCGCCCAAACGTTATTATATGGAACTGCGCCTGCAAAAGGCCCGCAACCTTTTGATGCAGACGGATATGAGCGTGATCAACGTGGCCCTGGCCTGCGGCTTTTCCAGCCCGTCGCATTTCTCGAAATGTTACCGGTCTCATTATGACACCACACCCTATCGCGAACGCGGCAGCCAGTCTGGGGCGCAAGCAAGCTAACCCCTACATATCGAGATATATGAAACCATCGCAACTTGTTGAACTGTTTCGACAATTCACCTTTGTGCGTCTTTTTGCCGAACAGCGGCAAACAATCGACAGGAGGGCGGATTTGATGCGCATTTCTTCGCTTGCGGGGCTTTTCATTTCCCCTATTCGGTCCTAGGGTACCCATCGGGAGAATTTTCCAATTGGGAGAAAAACATATGAAAAAGATGCTGATGGCGACCGCCGCCACCGCACTGATGACCGGCACCGCCTTTGCGCATGATCACGTCATCAAACTGGGCACCATTCTGGGCTATACCGGCCCGATCGAAAGCCTGACCCCGCATATGGCGGCTGGTGCCGAACTGGCCATGGAAGAAGTGTCCGCCTCTGGCCTGCTGCTGGGTGGCAAGACCGTGGAATCGGTGCGTGCGGATTCGACCTGTGTCGACAGCGCCGCCGCCACCGCTGCTGCTGAAAAGCTGATCAACTCGGATGGCGTCAAAGGCCTGATGGGTCCGGATTGTTCCGGCGTGACCGGCGCGGTTCTGGCCAATGTGGCTGTACCGAACGGTATCGTGATGATCTCGCCCTCGGCCACCTCGCCGGGCCTGACCGAAGCCGAAGACAATGGCCTGTTTTTCCGCACCGCCCCGTCGGATGCGCGTCAGTCCAGCGTCATGGCTGAGATCCTTAAAGAAAACGGCGTGGGCTCGGTTGCTGTGACCTACACCAACAACGACTACGGCAAAGGCATGGCTGACGCGTTCAAAGCCGCGTTTGAAGCCGCCGGTGGCGAAGTCACCATCGTCGCGGCCCACGAAGATGGCAAAGCCGACTATACCGCAGAAGTGGGCGCGCTGGCCTCCGCTGGCGGGGACGTTCTGGTGGTTGCCGGTTACGTGGACCAAGGTGGCGCAGGCATCGTGCGCGGGGCGCTCGACACCGGTGCGTTTGACAGCTTCCACTTCCCCGATGGCATGATCGGCGAGAACCTGGAAAAGAACTTCGGCGCCGAAGTTGAAGGCTCCACCGGTCAGCTGGCCGGCACCGACAGCCCGGGCGCTGCCACCTTTGCTGAACTCGCGGGCGACAAGTTCACAGTCGACAGCCCCTACACCGGCGAAAGCTATGACGCGGCGGCCCTGATCCTGCTGGCCATGCAGGCTGCGGGGTCGGCAGAATCGGCAGATTACGCCTCAAAAGTGGAAATGGTTGCCAACGCCCCGGGTGAAAAGATCTATCCGGGTGAACTGGCCAAAGGCCTGCAGATCCTGGCCGACGGTGGCGACATTGACTATGTGGGTGCAACCGCGGTTGAGCTGATCAACGGTGGCGAAGCCTCGGGTGGCTATCGCCAGATCGAGATCAAAGACGGCAAGATCGAAACGGTTCAGTTCCGCTGATCCCATTGCCATAACGCCAAATGAAGCAGCCCGGAGTTTTCCGGGCTGTTTCAGTAAGATAAGCAGCGTTCTTAAAGCTGTGAGAGGGGAAGACATGATCGTCATAGAAGACGTTCACAAGCACTTTGGCGGCTTTCGGGCCGTGGATGGTGCAACGATGCGGATCGAGGATCGGTCGATCACCGGTCTGATCGGGCCAAATGGGGCGGGCAAAACCACGCTATTCAATGTGATCGCCGGGGTGCTGAAACCAACCTCGGGTCGGATCACCATGGCGGGTGAAGACATCACCGGATTGCCGCCGCATGAACTGTTTCACAAGGGCCTTTTGCGCACCTTCCAGATTGCCCATGAATTTGGATCCATGACCTGTCGGGAAAACCTGATGATGGTGCCGGGCGGACAGTCGGGCGAGCAGCTGTGGAACACCTGGTTTGGTCGCAAACGCATCGCGGACGAGGAACGCGCCCTGCGCGCCAAAGCCGATGAAGTGCTTGAGTTTCTGACCATTTCCCATATCGCCGACCTGCGCGCCGGTGAAATTTCGGGCGGACAGAAAAAGCTGTTGGAACTGGGCCGCACCATGATGGTCGACGCCAAAATCGTCTTTCTCGACGAGGTGGGCGCAGGCGTGAACCGCACGCTTCTTTACACCATCGCCGACGCGATCAAGCGCCTGAATGAAGAGCGTGGCTATACCTTTGTCGTGATCGAACATGACATGGATTTCATCGAGAAACTTTGCGACCCGGTCATTTGTATGGCCGAGGGCAAAGTGCTCGCTCAGGGCACATTGGCCGAGATTAAAGCCAATGAACAGGTGATCGAGGCCTATCTCGGCACCGGGCTCAAGAACAAGAAAGAGGAGGCATAAATGGCTGACCCTTTCCTGATTGGTGACAAGATGACGGGGGGCTATGGCAAACATGGCCCGGACATCCTGCATGATTGCACCATTTCCGTCGAAAAAGGCGAGATTGCCGTGATTGTCGGCCCCAATGGCGCGGGCAAATCCACCGGTATGAAAGCCGTCTTTGGGATGCTGAACCTGCGTCAGGGCGCGGTGTGCCTGGATGGCGAGGACATCACCAGCCTGTCCCCGCAAATGCGCGTGCGCAAAGGTATGGGATTTGTACCACAGACCCACAACATCTTTGGCTCCATGTCGGTGCAAGAGAACCTGGAAATGGGCGGCTTCATCCGCACCGACGATATTTCGGAAACCATCGAACAGGTCTACGAGCTTTTCCCGATCCTGCGCGAAAAACGCAACCAGGCGGCGGGAGAGCTGTCGGGCGGGCAGCGTCAACAGGTGGCCGTGGGCCGCGCGCTGATGACCAAACCCACCGTTCTGATGCTGGACGAACCCACTGCGGGGGTATCCCCCATTGTGATGGACGAGCTGTTTGACCGGATCATCGAAGTGGCAAAGACGGGAATTTCGATCCTGATGGTCGAACAAAACGCCCGTCAAGCGCTTGAAATCGCAGACAAAGGCTATGTTCTGGTGCAGGGGCGCAATGCCCATACCGGAACTGGCAAATCCCTTCTGGCCGACCCCGAGGTCCGCCAATCGTTCCTGGGGGGCTGATCTTATGGATTTCCTCAATGCAATTGTGGCGCTCAGTAACTTCGTTCTGATACCCGCTATTTCCTACGGCTCGCAGCTTGCCATTGGCGCGCTGGGGGTCACGATGATCTATGGCATCCTGCGCTTTTCCAACTTCGCTCATGGCGACAGTATGGCGTTTGGCACCATGGTCACGATCTTTGTCACCTGGTGGTTCCAGTCGATGGGCGTGTCGATTGCGCCGCTGCCCACCGCCCTTCTCGCCCTGCCCTTCGGCATCCTTGGCATGGCGCTAATGGTGCTGGCGACGGACCGGGTGGTCTATCGTTTTTACCGACAGGTGAAGGCGAAACCGATTGTCTTTGTGATGGCCTCGCTGGGGGTGATGTTCATCATGAACGGCATTGTCCGCTTCCTGATCGGCCCCGGGGAACAGCGGTTCGCCGATGGCGCGCGCTTCATCATCAAAGCCCGTGATTTCAAAGAGATGACGGGCCTTCGCGAAGGGCTTGCCTTCAAGACCAGCCAGGGCATCACCATCATCACCGCAATTGTGGTGGTGGCGTTCCTCTTTTGGTTCCTGAACAAGACCCGCACCGGCAAATCGATGCGCGCGTTTTCCGACAATGAGGATCTGGCGCTGCTCTCGGGCATCAACCCGGAACGTGTGGTGATGGTCACCTGGATCATTGTCGCGGCGCTGATCACCATCGCCGGTGTGCTTTACGGTCTGGACAAGAGCTTTAAGCCCTTCACCTATTTCCAGCTGTTGCTGCCGATCTTTGCTTCGGCCATCGTTGGCGGTCTGGGCAATCCGCTGGGCGCAATTGCCGGTGGGTTCGTGATTGCCTTCTCCGAGGTCACAATCACCTATGCCTGGAAGAAAGTGGCGGTCTATCTGTTGCCAGACGCGCTGGAGCCCTCGGGCCTCGCCCAGCTCCTGTCCACCGACTATAAATTTGCGGTCAGCTTTGTGATCCTGATCGTGGTACTGCTGATCAAGCCCACCGGGCTTTTCAAGGGGCAATCGGTATGACGAAAGATATGCGCACACCAATTCTCTTTGCCATCATGGCCCTTCTGTTTGTGCTGGAAGGCAGCACGAATTTCTGGGTCTTTTCGGGCAGTTGGAACACATCTTTCGCGATCCTCAATATGGCGCTGATCTCGGCGATCATGGCCTTGGGGGTGAACCTGCAATGGGGCTATGCGGGGCTTTTCAATGTGGGGATCATGGGGTTTGTCGCCCTTGGCGGTCTGGCGACCGTGCTGATTTCCATGCCCGCCACCCCCGGCGCCTGGACCGGCGGGGGCTTTCGCATTGTGTTTGGCCTACTGTTGGGCGCGGCCACGATTGTCGCCGCAATCATGGCCTATAAACGCATGACACCGGGGCGCACCCGTGGCTTGGTGCTTTTCGCCATCCTCGCCGTGGGATTCTTTGTGTTCCGTTATGTGTTTGATGGCGGCGTGGCAGGCGTTGAAGCGATCAACCCGGCCTCCACCGGCAATATCGGCGGCCTGAACCCCGGCGGTCCGGACGGCTACAAAGATCACGGTTATATGGCGATCCTCGCCTGGCCCGTCGGCGGCCTGTTGGCTGCGGGCGCCGCGTGGCTTGTTGGGAAAACGGCCCTCGGTCTGCGCTCGGATTACCTGGCCATTGCCACGCTGGGCATTGCCGAGATTGTGCTGGCAGTGATCAAGAACGAAGACTGGCTGGCCCGGGGCGTGAAAAACGTGATCGGCCTGCCCCGCCCGGTGCCCTATGAGGTGGACCTGCAACAAAGCGCCGAGTTTGCCGCACGCGCCGAGCGCCTTGGCATGGATGTCACCACGGCCTCGACCATTGCGGTGAAACTGTCCTATGGCGTGATCTTCACCGTGATCTTGGTGGTGCTTTTGGTGCTGGCGCAGCTGTCGCTGAAATCGCCCTGGGGCCGCATGATGCGCGCGATCCGTGACAACGAAGTCGCCGCACAGGCGATGGGCAAGGATGTGACAAAGCGCCATCTGCAGATCTTCATCCTCGGCTCCGCGATCTGTGGTCTGGCCGGCGCGATGATGACCACGCTGGACGGGCAGTTGACGCCGGGCACCTATCAGCCGCTGCGCTTCACCTTCCTGATCTGGGTGATGGTGATTGTCGGTGGGTCGGGCAACAACTTTGGTGCGGTGCTGGGCGGTCTTCTGATCTGGTTCTTCTGGATCAAGGTGGAACCGATTGGCAACTGGCTGATGGAAGTTGTGACCTATGGCATGGCGGACGGGTCTGCGCTCAAGACACACCTGCTGAACTCGGCGGCGCATATGCGGCTGTTTTCGATGGGGATTGTGCTGCTTCTGGTGCTGCGGTTCAGCCCGCGCGGGTTGATCCCGGAAAAGTAAGCGGATCGAAGAATGACCCGCTCCCCCCATCTTTGCATCGTGCTCTTGGCCGCTGGCCGGTCCACGCGGATGGGGGGGGCGGACAAGCTTTTGCGGCCCATTGGCGGCAAGTCTCTTTTGGAAGATCGCGTTGAAACCGCCTTGTCGACAGGGTTCGATCTTCACCTCACCCTTCCCCCAAAAGATCAGGGTCCTGCCCGGTGGGAGATCGCCAAAGGATACCCGCTGCGCACCGTTGATTGTGACGCCACGCCGCCGGGTATGGGCGAGAGCCTGGCCGCGGTTTTTTCGTCGCTGGACAGCGCGTATGATGGTGCGTTGGTGATGCTGGCGGATATGCCGGATCTGAGCTCGGCAGATCTTCTAACGGTGGCAGATGCCTTTGACCCGGAAAAGGTGACACGTGGCGCAAGCGCGGCGGGCCAGCCCGGTCACCCGGTACTGATCCCGCAGCGGCTGTTTGCGCAGATGGCGCAGTTGTCAGGGGATCGGGGGGCACAGGTGCTTTTGAAGCAAGAAGAGGTCACGTTGATCCCCCTGCCCGGCCAACACGCCCTGACCGATCTGGACACCCCGGCGGATTGGAGCGCGTACACGGCCCGCTTGCCTCATCAAACAGACAGTTGACCTCTCGTCCTTCCAACACGATCCGATCCTGAATGTAATTGGCCAGGGCCGGATCATGGGCCAGGCGCGGCAAGGCGTTGATGATATCATCCGCCACCTCGGGCGCGAGCATGCGGATACGCGGCATATCGGGGACAAAACTTTCCACCCAGAAATCACCGACCTGAACCAGTTCAAACCGATCAAACAAAAGATGGACCAGTGTCGGCGTGGCCGATGAGGCCGGTTCAAACCGCCCCAATCCCGACAGGGCGTGCGCGGGGCACAGCACTTCGTGATCGCCAAACAGGATTTCCGCCAGAGGGGATTGCTGCAAAACAAGGTGGTTGGGGGCCAGGATCATCTGGCTGCGACTGCCATCATCATTCATGACTCGCACCAGAGGGCCTTCATCGGCGTTCAGCCGCGAAAACCCAATCCAGCGCAGGCATTGTTGCCCATGGTCCAGCGTATGAACCATATCGCCCACACGCAGATCACGAGCCGCCTTCGGCCCCTGCGCTGTCTCAACAACGGCATTGGAGGAAATGCCAGAAGAAGAATACCCGTGTGGGCGCCGCCGCAGAGGGTGAAGCTGCGTGGAATGGGTGTGCAAAAGCACCTGTCGGGTTTGCTCCGGCTCGAAATCGGTCTGCACATCACGCAGGAAAAACATGTACTGCCTCAAAACTCAACTGAACACATGTTTAGAATTACAGATCAATCATGCCCGAAATGTGAACAGAGCAAGGTAATTGCAGACACCCGGTGGCGCAAAATGTCGAAAATTGAAACCGAAGACCATATTGCCGCCCAAATGGTTTAAATTTCGACCGGAATTTTAACGAAATACCCGACGCGCGCCCCCGAAAATCAAGAAGGCCCCGCGCAGATTGCGCGAGACCTTCGGTTTCAGCCCCCGTTGAAACCGTAGGGACCCGGACTGGGACCGGGTCCGATCCGATCACTTCAACAAGGCCGCCTCATGCTTTTTCAGCGTGCGGCGTGCGGCTGAGAAGTCTTCCAGCCCTTCCTGAGTTTCAAGCTCAGGGAAGAGTTCGAAGATCTCGTTGCGTTGTGCATTGCCGATCCCCTTGAGCGAGTAATCCCCCGGCTGGAAGCTCTCGGTCCAGGCGCCATCCGACAGCACCACTTCGTGGTTGTCGAACATGAAGTGGATATAGGTGGTGCCGCGGGTTTCGACCTGGAAGATCCCTTTGTTATCAACCAGGTGCTTGGCCGCCACCAGCACTTCGCGTTCGTCGAAGTACAGCGCGGTGCGATCATTGGCGACCAGAACACGGTGGTTCGGGCTGACCAGCATGTCACGTTCCGGCAGACCATTGCCCAGCGACCCGGCCGCGATCAGGATCGGCTTCAGGTGGTTCGAGCTGTTCAGCTCTTGCCAGCTGATCGGCTTGGCGCCGGTCCAGCGAATTTCCTGAATACCGTTGTCGCGGGTGATCACCCGGTCCCCGACCTGCAGCTCTTCGACCCGACGCTCGCCTTTCGGCGTGGCAATCAGGGTGCCCGGCGTGAAGCAGGGGATGACGTTCTCGATATTAAAGAACTCCATCGTGCCGGTGCTGGCGCCGTTTTCGTCGAAAAATTCGACCACACCGTTTTCGTCATTGTTCGGGTCATAGGTGACATGCAGCGACCCATTGGTGGGCGCGGAACCGGTCAGGTCCAGCGTGTCATAATCATCGCCGCCTTCATTGCCATCGACATGATCGCCTGCGTTGACATTGACAAAGGTGTCGCGGTCATCGCCACCGAACATGTCATCTTCGCCGATGCCACCATCAATCAGGTCATCCCCCTGACCACCGATCAGGCTGTCATCGCCTTCGCCACCAAAGATGGTGTCTTCGTCGATGCCGCCGTCGATGGTATCATTGCCATCGTCGCCATAGAGCACGTCGTCATCGTCCTGACCATAGATCAGGTCGTTGCCGTCGCCACCGTGGATCGTGTCGAGCCCATTGTCCGGGCGCGGATCCAACGCGTCGATGATGTTCAGATCATCGGTGCCTGAACCAAGGCCACCCCAGATCGTATCATCGCCGGTGCCGCCTTCGATATCGTCAGCGCCGTGGCCACCGATGATCGAGTCATTGTCCGCGCCACCATCGATGATGTCATCATCAAGGCCACCGTCGATGCTGTCCTCACCAGTGCCACCGGTGATGGTGTCGCGGTCGTCACCCGTGGTGATGGTGTCGTTGCCGGCACCCCCATCGACGCTGTCACGATCATCTTCCATATCGGTGTCTTGCGGCACATAGGGCGCAAAGCCGTAATCCGACGCAGGGTCCGATCCCGACGTGTCGATCACATCATTGCCATCGCCGCCGTCCACGGTATCCGAGCCGTCTTCGCCGCGGATGATATCATCGCCCACGCCGCCTTCGATCTCATCATCACCGTCACCGGCGTAGATGTCGTCATTGCCTTCACCCGCCAGGATGGTGTCATCCCCAGCGCCAGCAATGATGATATCATCATTGGGGCCTTCGCCCGGCAGGATCTCATCATTGTTGTCCACCATGTCGCCCTGCGGGTCACCGGTGTAGTTCACATCAATGAGGTCATCCCCGGCCGTGCCATGAACAATCCCGTCCAGCGGCTGTTCTTCCACGGTGACTGTCACCTCGGCGGTGTCCGTGCCCCCGTTTCCGTCATCAACGGTGTAGGTGATGGTCGCCTCGCCCTCAAACCCCGGGGTGGGATCAAAGGTGATGGTGCCATCGGGGTTGATAGTCACATCGCCATTGGGCGAGCTGGCCGCAGTGACTGTCAGCGGATCCCCATCCACATCGGTGTCATTGTCGAGCACCGGAATGGTCACCGCTGTGTTGAACGGGGTGGTGGCGGTGTCGTCATTGGCCTCGGGTGCGTCATTGACCGGGGTCACGGTCACGGTCACTTCGGCGGTGTCCGTCCCACCATTGCCGTCATCGACGGTGTAGGTGATCGTGTCGGTGCCGTTGAAATCCGGGTCCGGTTCATAGGTCAGCGTGCCGTCCGGGTTGATCGTCACCGTGCCATTCGGCGCAGAGGCCGAGGTCACGGTGAGCGGATCGCCGTCCGGATCGGTATCATTGTCCAGAACCGGGATGTCGACCGAGCCATCCTCGTCAACTGTCGCCGTATCATCCTGCGCATCCGGGCCGTCATTCACCGGGGTCACGGTCACGGTCACTTCGGCGGTGTCCGTCCCGCCATTGCCGTCATCGACGGTGTAGGTGATCGTGTCGGTGCCGTTGAAATCCGGGTCCGGTTCATAGGTCAGCGTGCCGTCGGGGTTGATCGTCACCGTGCCGTTCGGCGCAGAGGCCGAGGTCACGGTGAGCGGATCACCGTCCACATCCGTATCATTGTCGAGTACGGGAATATCGACAGACCCGTCTTCGTCCACGGTGGCCGTGTCGTCATTGGCATCCGGTGCGTCATTGACCGGGGTCACATTCACGGCCACTTCTGCCGTATCCGTCCCACCGTTGCCGTCATCGACGGTGTAGGTGATCGTGTCCGGCCCGTTATAGTTGGGATCAGGTTCATAGGTGATGGTGCCATCGGGGTTGATGGTCACACTCCCATGGTCCGCCGTGGCCGAGGTCACGGTCAGCGGGTCGCCATCCGGATCGGTGTCATTGTCCAGAACCGCGATGGTTACGCTGTCGTCTTCATCCACCGTCGCCACATCATCATTGGCGGTCGGGCCGGAGTTCGGCGGCAGGATCACGTTCTCGATATTGATGAATTCCATCGTACCGGTCGGATTGCCATCGTCGTCCAGAAAGGTGACCGTGCCGTTTTCCGGGTTGGTCGGGTCATATTCCACCTTCAGCGGACCGGAGGTGGACAGATCCAGCGTGTCATAATCGTCGCCGCCTTCGCCACCATCGACAAAGTCACCGGCATTGGCCCCGTTGAACATGTCACGGTCATCGCCGCCAGACATGTTATCAACACCGGCCCCGCCGGTGATCACATCGTCGCCAGCCTGACCATAGATGGTGTCATCGCCTTCGCCACCATCAATTGTATCGTCACCACCATCAGCCAGATAGTTGAATTCCCCACCATCCGTCGACCCAAAGTTGGTTCCGGAATTGACCCCACGCGAGGTCAGAGTGAATTCGATCGAGGTGGTTGGACCAAATACAGTTGCGACCTGACTATCCGGGTCGTTGGGGTCGGTGTTATCCTCGGTGCCATTGGCGACAAGCGTGCCATTGGTAAAGCTGACATCCAGGGAGCTGTCGGTGGGAACCCCCACATTGACAAGGGCCGGGTCAGTGATGGTCAGGACCTCGTGACCAACATTCTGGTCCAGATCTGCAAAGACGATCCCCGGTTCAATCTGAACAGGCTCTCCGGTGGATTGATCAAAGAACTCAAGTTTGAAACTTGCCGTTTCCCCGTTCATCGACCCATCGTTGTTGCCATTCAGCAGAATTTCGTAATCCGTGCTGTTGGCCAGATCCACCTGAAGGTCATCGCTGGATTTGCTCGTGAGCACCAGGCGGGCTTCGACAATTGTGCCATCGTCCAGAACAGCAACATTTTTATAGACAACACTGTCGCCGGCCGTGGCGCTGGAAGAACCAGATGTCTCGGACCCCGGTTCGACATTCGCAAAGTTCAGCGAGACCGGGTCGATGCCTGTGTCGCTGCCCGCGCTGGGGTCAAAGCTGTCTCCGAAAATGATGTCATCTTCTGTGCCACCATCAATATCATCGTCACCGGAACCGCCCGAGATCAGATCCTCGCCGCTTCCACCTTCAATGACATCATTGCCCTCTTCGCCGAGAATGGTGTCATCGCCTTCGTCGCCATGCAGGACGTCGTTGCCCGCCCCGGTGCCACCCGAACCAATCCCTTCGGCCACATCAAAATACACGTCCGTGATATTGATGCCCGAATTGTTGTCGCCATTCTGCGAATGCTCGATCACGATCTTATCGACCGGACCGGCAATGTTGATGGTGGCAGAATAGTTTTCGCTGGTATCGGCCTCATAACCGCCCTGGCTGTCGATGGTTTCCACACCGGCATGACCGTCTGTATCCAACAGCGTCAGGTTGGACCCGGCGTCGAACTCGATCTCAACCCGTTCGCCATCTACCCAGGCATAAACCTTGACCACGCCATCGCCATCAATGTCATTGATATTGAAGGAAACATTCGAAACTGCGTGTTCAAATTCGATCTTGTGGACAGCTTCGTTGGATTGGCCATTCAGAATGTTATCGAGCGAGCTGTTGTCGTCAATCGCGGCCCCATCGCCGGTCATGTCGTTTACATTCTGCGCGTCCGTCGAAAACTCGGTGGTGGCCCCCGAGCTTTGGCTGACCAGCGTGTAGGTTACATCGACATTGCCGGTGTTTTGGGTGAACCCGGTGATGGCGTCGCCATCGTCAACCGCGCCCGAGCTATCGGGGTCAGGCGCCAGATCCCATTCAAAGCTTTCACGCACGGTGTTCCCGGTGCCCGCACCGCCGTCGTTGTCGCCATAGATCAGGTCATCGCCCTGTCCACCGTGAACGGTGTCATCACCCGCACCGGCATAAACATCATCATTGCCAAGGCCCGCTTCGACGGAATCATGGCCGTCCCCGGCCAAAATGATGTCGTCATTCGGGGCTTCACCAGCCAGGATCGCATCACCGGCATCCACCATGTCGCCATGCGGATCCCCGGCATAGGATGCGTTGATCACATCATTGCCGCTTGTGCCCTGCACAATGCCATCCAGCTGCGGGTCCGGCGCGGCCAGGGTGGTGTTGTCCACGCTCTGGTTCGTGTACCAGCCATTGAACGTATCGCCGGTGATCTCGACAATCTCGACATTCGAGATCTCAAGATTGTCCAGCGTGCCATTATTGTGCAGGTCAGAGATGAACAGATCGCCGTTCTGCATCTGCATGACCACCACTTTGATGGTCTGGGTAGACCCATCGGCCAGGGTGACTTCAACCCGCGCTTCCATCGTGCTGTCGGTATATTGGCTGACCGATCCCGACCCGGTGTTGTAGGTGATATAATCGTTATACGGGTTGCATTCGTCATCTTCCATGACGCCATCATGATCCCGGTCAACCGAGGTCACTGTCACCAGGCTCATCTCGGAATGATCACGCGACACCCCCACCAGATTATTGGCGTGCTCCGAGGTGTAATCCCCTTCATAGCTGTCCGTCGTTGCGAAATTCCCAAGGTAAATCAAAGTTGGGTATGTATAGGCAGTCATATCAATTAATCCCCTTGCTCATCACCACAGTACGCGCCATCCGGACGCCCCCCCGCGGGTCATCTGCATTGTTTTCTTTTTGGTGAAACGTGTTTTTTCTTTCATCACCGCCAGAGAGCGACCACAGGCGGATCGCGGCCTTCCCAGCCACGTTTTTGACACCTGTTTTCGTCAACAATGCACTCATCGCTCTTCCCCGTTCAGTGTTCATCCAGACCCGATGTGGAACGATGCAAGCCACGGATCTCGACCACACAAACGTCACCCAATACGCGCCAAACATGAGGAGAGAGGCCCAGTTCAGGACCAAAGATGCAGACATAGGGCGCATCTGCGCCGCTATCGTCTTCACATCAATATGTGCCAATTTACCACCCGGCAAACAGCGGACACACTCTCCCCATGGGTTCCACCATGGTTTTGTGCGGCCGCCCCCGTGGCCTATAGACATCGCCCCCCAGTTGGGCCCTTACAATTTATCGAAATCCGCGACACATCCAAAGGGGAAAAGCGACCGCATCGCGGCATGGCCAGGACGAAAAGGTTAATTTCTTTCGAAAACCGGGGCCTTTGCCGCACCCTGCGATCCGGGCATTGTTTCCTCAGATGTGGCATTTTTCAATCAAAGGGTGATAAATAACCGCTGAAACTCGGCCAAAATCCGCTTACGACACCTCTGGGTTGTATAACCAAGACGCCGCTGCGTGATGGTGGAGGCATTTGTTTCCGATGCCGTGACAGTTCCGCGCGGGTTAACCAGTAAACAAAATACATTCGATTTTTCGATATTCTGACCTAATTTCGACGGAAAAAGTTGCAAACTCCCCACCAATATCCCCCCGAAAACAGCATTGAGGCGAAAATGGAAACATTAACAGTGAAAACGAGAATCAGTCCAATCGCGAATCTCCGACCGCCAAAGGGTCCAACAAAGGTGCCACAAAGATCTGCGAAAAACCGCCGACAGGTCCCGTCCCAATCCCTCTTCCCGCCCTCTTCCCGGGGCGATTTGACGGGTTTCCAAGGCAGATCTGATAAAAACATAGCGTTTTACAGGCTGTCGAGACTGCGTTTCAGGTCGTCCAACAGCGCCTCGGTGGGCTCGCAGCCAATCGACACGCGGACAAATCCCGGGGGCACGCTGTCGCCCCATCTCGCGCGCCGTTCAGCAGAGGAATGCACCCCCCCAAACGACGTCGCCGGGCGCAGAAAATCCGCCCCCGCAATGAACCGCTCCGCCGCCGCCTCCCCCTGCAGGGTCAGGGACATCAGAAACCCAAACCGGGCCATCTGACGACGGGCCAGATCATACGAGGGATCCGCCGGCAATCCGGGATACCGCAATGCGACCAACGCCGGGTGCCCCTGCAGCGCGGTGGCAATCTCTGACGCTGACCGGCACATGCGCTCAAACCGCACCTCCAACGTTTCCAACCCGCGATGTAGCAGCCAAGCCGCCTGAGGCGCCGGAATGGCCCCCGACATTTTACGCCAGTCTTTGATCCTCAAAAGCATCGCATCGTCACGGGTGGCCACATGACCCATCAACAGGTCGGAATGCCCGCCGGGGGCCTTGGTGTCCGAGGCGACGACGATGTCGGCCCCCAGATCCAACGGGCGCTGCCCCAGGGGCGTCATGGTGGTGTTGTCGACAATGCTGATGCCCCCCGCCGCCCGCACCCGCGCGGTGATTGCGGCAAGGTCACACAGATCCAGCCCCGGGTTGGACGGGGTCTCAATGAACACGACCTGATAGGTCGACATGTCGTCATGGTCATAGTCCAGCGTCGGCTTTTCGATGATCTCGACGCCAAGACCGGCCAGGAATTGCTGCGCCAACACGCGGGTGACGTAGTAGCCATCGGACGGGATCAGCACCCGGTCGCCCGCTTTGACCGTGGCAAAAAGCGCGGCCGAAATCGCCCCCATGCCCGAGGGAAACGCCACGCAGGGCGCGTCTTCGAGGTGGCCCAGAAGATGTTCGAGCGTGTCCCAGGTGGGGTTGTCCACCCGTCCATAGCCCGCAAATCCGGTTGGATCGCCCGGCAGGTGAAACATCGAACTGGTCACCAGCGGCGGCGCAATGGGCGCGCCTTTCGCAAGCCCCTGCCCGCGCAGATGCAGCGCCTTTGCGTATTTCTTCTGATCGGACATAAAACCCCCTCCACTGCTCGCGCCCCATCATAGGGGCCGCAGATCGGGGTTGGCGAGGAGTTTGGTACCCAAGGCCGGACTCGAACCGGCACGCCCGAAGGCGGGGGATTTTGAATCCCCTGCGTCTACCATTCCGCCACTTGGGCACTGACCACCGGATACAATCGCACCGCGAGGAGGTCAACGGGGGAAAACACGGTTTTTCGATAAAGTGAGGCCCCGCGTCGGGTTTTCACGACGCGGGGCCAATTCATGTCATGCGTGGTCCGCGTGCCCTAAAAGAGAACCCCCACCAGCCACAGGGTGATGCCCGGAAACGCCACCAGAACCACCACGCGGATCAGGTCTGACAGCACAAAGGGGGCCACGCCACGATAGGTTTGCGCCATCGGAATGTCGCGCGCCATCGAGTTGATAATAAAGAGGTTCATGCCCACAGGCGGGGTGATCAGACCAACCTCGACCACAATCAGTGCGAGGATCCCGAACCAGATGCCCGCCTCTTCCGGGGTCAGGCCGAAATCCAGCACTTCGACAATTGGATAAAAGATCGGGATGGTCAAAAGGATCATCGACAGGCTGTCCATCACGCAGCCAAACACCAGGTAGGCCACCAGCATCATTGTCAAGACGATCAGCGGCGCAAACCCCTGCCCGGCCACCCATTCCGCCAGCTGTTGCGGGGCTTGGGTGAAGGCGAGGAACGAGTTGAAGATCTGCGCGCCCAGCACGATGAAAAAGATCATCGCGGTGGATTGCGCGGTGGCAAGGATGGATTGCAGGAACCCTTTCCAGGTCAACCCGCCGGTCATGATCCCGTAAATCCCGGTCGCCGCCGCGCCCACGGCCGCGCCTTCGGTGGGGGTAAACAGCGCCTGCACACCGGCCTTGCTCCAGTTCCAATCCCCGGCAATGCCGCCCATAACCAGACCAAAGATCACGACAACCGGCCAGATCGACAAGAGCGTGCGGAAGCGATGCCCATAAGGCACGCGTTCCGCGGTGGTGGCGCTGTCAGGGTTGATGCGCACCATCACGGCCACGGTCAACATATAGCCAAGTGCCGCCAGAATGCCCGGCACCAGCGCTGCGATGAACATTTTCACGATGTTCTGTTCGGTCAGGATGGCGTAAATCACCAGGATCACCGAGGGCGGGATGAGAATGCCCAAAGTGCCGCCTGCGGCCAACACGCCGGTCGACAGCGCATCGGAATAGCCGCGTTTGCGCATTTCCGGCAGGGCCACCTGCCCCATGGTCGAGGCGGTCGCGAGCGACGATCCACAAACCGCGCCAAACCCCGCACAGGCGCCAACCGCGGCCATGGCCACACCGCCCTTGCGATGCCCCAGCCAGTCGGAGGCCGCATTGAACAGCGCCCCGGACATGCCGGATTTGGTGGCAAACTGTCCCATCAGCAAAAACAGCGGCACAATC
Organism: Aliiroseovarius crassostreae; assembly: GCF_049803815.1. Classification (GTDB taxonomy): domain Bacteria; phylum Pseudomonadota; class Alphaproteobacteria; order Rhodobacterales; family Rhodobacteraceae; genus Aliiroseovarius; species Aliiroseovarius crassostreae_A. Next base: position 329,586 of record NZ_JBNAGI010000002.1, on the reverse strand, counting down.
GACAGAGAATAGCTGGAAAACGTGTCGTAAGAGAGGGTTTTCAACTGGCTCAGCGTCACCTTCGGGTGGCCCATCATGTACCAGATGCCGAAAAACCCGGTCAGCCCCATCGCAAGCCCAATGGGCAAGCGCAGGAAAATCGCCAAAAGCATCAGTACAAAGGCGAGGATTGCAAGTTCGATACCGGTCATACGTGGCTCTCCTTGCCATCCAGAACCCAATTGAAGGACCGCCAGGTGGTATAAGCGGCGACGAGCAGGAAGAAACCGGCCCCGATGGTGCACAGGCCAAAGGGGATCCACAGCGGCACTTCAAGCTCATAGGTGCTTTCTGCGAAAAACGGTTTGGGGCCCAGGTTGAAGAACGCGCGCGTCGCGTCCGACCCATAGGGAAACTTCTCGCCAAAGCCGAGCCACAGACGCCACAGGATAATGAAGGCCGCGCCGGTCAGCATCACGTCGCCGATGAACCCAAGGATCGCCTGTTTGCGGTCCGACAGGCGCGCGATGAAGATGTCGACGGTCACATGGCCGCGTTTCAGCTGGCACCAAGGCATGAAGGCAAACACCGCAACCGCACAGCCCATTTCGACGATTTCGAAATCGCCTTTGACCGGCATCAGACCGAAACCCGACAAGGCCCGTCCGATGATCGATACGACGGTGGTCAGGGCAATGGCCACCAACACCGCCCCGCCCGAATAGGCCATCCAGCGGCTGAGAAATTCCATGAGGCGCCCAATGCGTTCTTGCGCAGATTTCGCGATCGCCACGATGCCCCCTCCCTCTTTGTTTCGCCCGGTTCACTGCCGGGATCTTATGAAAACTCCGGGCAGATCACGCAGATCCGCCCGGAGCAATTCGTCACGACCGGATCACTGGTCAGCGTATTTGGCAACCAGTTCTTTTGCGTAGGCCACCATGCCTTCGCCATCCAGACCTTTTTCGGTCATATCGGCGGCCCAGGCTTCGACCTGTTTGTCGCCCATGGTCTTGATCTCAGCCACCAGCGCCGGGTCCAGCTCGTGGATCTTGTTGTCGGTGCCGGCCACGATTTCACGGCCAATCACGTCCCCTTTGTCAAAGGATGCCCCAGCCCAGCCCGAGGTTTCCAGGCCCGAGTTTGCGTCAATCACCGCTTTCAGATCATCCGGCAGACCGGCATAGGTGTCCTTGTTCATCGCCCAGATGAAGAACGTGTTGTAAAGCGACCGGTCGCCCGGGATCTCGGTGTGGCTGTCGGCCAGTTCATGCACTTTCAGCGGCGGGACGATTTCCCACGGGATCACGCCGCCTTCGACAACACCTTTCGACAGGCTTTCCGGGAAGGTCGGCAGCGGCATCCCCACCGGGGTCGCGCCCAGCGTTTCAAACAGCGTATTGGCCTGACGCGACGGGCCGCGCAGTTTCAGACCGTCAAAATCGGCCAGTGCCATCACCGGCTCGCCTTTTTTGTGGATCACACCGGGGCCATGCACGTGGGTGGCCAGAAGTTTGACGTCGCCCATCCGCTCCATCAGGTATTTTTCCGAAAACTCCCATGCGGCTTTTGAGGAGGCTTCGGCATTGCGCCCGGTCATGAAGGGCAGTTCAAAGGCTTCGGCTTCCGGAAAACGACCCGGCGTGTACGCGGGCAGCGCCCAGCCGCAATCGATCACGCCATCGCGGATCTGGTCGTAAAGCGCCTGCGGTTTGCCGCCCAGTTGCATCGCCGGATAAAGCTCCACCTTGATGCGGCCGCCGCTGTCTTTCTCTACTTTTTCAGCCCACGGCGTCATGAAATAGAGCGGCGTCGAGCCTTTGGGCGGCAAGAAGTGCTGACAGCGCAGGGTCACTTCTTGTGCAAAACTGGCTGATGCGGTGGCGCCCAAGGCCACAACGCCCAAAAGTGCTGATTTCAAGGTGAGTTTCATTTCGCTTCCTCCCAAAACGCGAATATTTCATTTCTTACGGGGCAAGGCCCGTCAGCCTAATAAAATTGCCCGTCAAGGCGATAGAAGCAGGCTTGGCGCGATTAGGCAAGAACTTTCGACCGTCCGGTCGGCTTTACTCTTCGCGCGCTATCCTTTCGTAGCGTCTAATCGTTGCAAGCGCAACATTTTGCTTAACCTGTTAGGTTTCCGTAACAATTCGTCGGATTTCGATAAGCACGCAGCCTGCCCGGTTCACGAAATGAACCGGACGACAGGAATCACTTTTGCAGTCCCCCGGGCAGAGATCGTTACAGACGATTGGTCGAAAACGTATCACATTGCTGGATATCGCCGCTGGTATATCCGGTTTCAAACCAGCGCGCACGTTGTTCGGATGTGCCATGGGTGAATGTGTGCGGCATCGGTCTGCGCCCGGCATTGCGTTGCAGCGTATCATCCCCGATCTGACGGGCCGCATTGACCGCCTCTTGCAGGTCGCCCCGCTCCAGCGTGCCAAACTGCTGTTGCACCTCGCGCGCCCAGAGGCCTGAAAAACAATCGGCCTGAAGTTCGATCCGCACGGAAATCGCATTGCTTTCGGCCTCACTGACCTGCTGACGCACCCGGTTCGCCTTGCCCAGGATACCCAATTCGTTTTGCACATGGTGGGCGACCTCATGCGCGACCACATAAGCGGCGGCAAAATCGCCCCCGGCCCCAAGTTTGCGCGACAGGGTGGTGAAAAACGCGGTATCGAGATAGACCTTACGATCCCCCGGACAGTAGAACGGACCTGTGGCGCCAGAGGCCCCACCGCAGGGACTTTGCGTGACACCTTTATAAAGGACCAGCGTGACGGGGTTATATTCCGTGTTCAATTGTTCGCGGAAAATCCCGGCCCAGACCTCTTCGGTATCGGCCAGCGTGACGGATACAAACTCGCCTGCCTGCCGGTCGGCTTCGGTGATCTCACCTCCGCCCGATTGCGGCGCCAGGCTGTCTTCCAGAAGCGGGGTGACATCCACTCCGGTAAAGTAGCCAAGAGCCAGGACGGCAATCAGCCCAAGCCCGCCAAGTTGCAACCCACCACGCGCGCCCCGGCCGCGTCGATCTTCGATATTGCGGCTGCCGCGCCGACCTTTCCACTTCATCACACCCTCCACCTGACAAACAGGACCAGTTTACCCGTCAACGCGCCCACAGCAAGTTTGTTCCCTTGACCTTGCCCCCCGGTCATGTTTCGTGGAGAAAAAGATAAAATCCAATTGAGACGAGCATGATCAGGCGCCTTTACAACTGGACCATGGGACTGGCGGAACACCCACAGGCGCTTTGGGCGTTGGCAGTGGTGGCCTTTCTGGAAAGCTCGGTCTTTCCGATCCCGCCCGACATCCTGATGATCCCGATGATCATCGCTGCGCCGCGCAAGGCCTTCGTGATTGCCGGGGTGGCACTGGTGGCCTCTGTTCTGGGCGGCATGTTCGGATATCTGATCGGTTGGGGGGTGTTTGAAAGCGTGGGCCGCCCGGTGCTGGAGTTTTACGGCAAGGCCGACACGTTCGAGACCTTCTCGCAGACGTATAATGACTGGGGGGCCTGGGCGGTGCTGATTGCCGGTGTGACCCCCTTCCCCTACAAGGTGATCACGATCCTGTCCGGGTCGACGGGGCTGAATTTCTGGGTCTTCATGGTGGCATCCATCATCGCCCGGGGCCTGCGGTTTTTCGTGGTCGCCGCCTTGCTGTGGAAGTTCGGCGCGCCGATCCGCGACTTTATTGAAAAACGATTGGGCCTTCTCTTCACCGCCTTTGTGGTGATCCTTCTTGGTGGCTTCTACCTGGTGAAATACCTATGAACATGATCCGAAACCTGACCTTCACCCATCTTGTGCTTCTGGCAACCGCCGGGTCGATCTTTGTGCTGGGCGGTGCTTTTGCCTTTCAGGCGCTGGGCTATACCCCGTGCAAATTGTGCCTGTGGCAGCGCTGGCCCCATGCCGCCGCCATTGCGCTGGGCGGCGCGGCCGTGGCCACGCAGAAACGCCTAATCGCCTGGCTGGGCGCGGGGTCTGCCCTGATCACTTCGGGCATCGGCTTTTATCACTCGGGGGTCGAACGCAAATTGTGGGAAGGTCCAAGTTCCTGCACGGGATCCGGCAATATCGGTGCGCTCAGCCAGGAAGATCTTCTGAACTCGATCCTTACCGCGCCACTGGTGCGCTGTGATGAAATCCCGTGGGAGCTGTTTGGCGTGACCATGGCGAACCTGAATGCGCTGGGGTCTCTGGTTCTGGCCGGGATCTGGGTGATGGCGGCGCGCAAGGCGGACTAATCCCCCGGATTGTTCCCTCTGACCGGCCCCGCACATACCTGCGATCACATGCGATCAGACGCGCACCCAATTGTCGCCAAAGATGGCATCAAATTCAGCGTCTGAAACCTCTGACAGGCTGACCAGATGCAAAAAACTCTCTCCTCCTACACGGATGGTGTTTACAACTGGCTGGTCAAAGCGATCAAGTGAGGTTGTCACCTCAAACGTCACACCGTCGGGCAGGTTATCAAAGGCCAGATGGTCAACCCCCGGTTCGAAATTGATGATCTGAGCAAAATTTTTACCGTTGTCAGGCCCATGCGCCGCGACATGGTCGACATAGCTGTCCATGTCGATCCGCACCACATCGCGACCTTCGGTTTCATCCTCGCAATTGATCAAGGCTGTGCGCTTTACGATGAACGTATCGTCGCCATTTCGTCCATTGGCACTGGTGTCTTGCTCGATGGCTGCGGGGTTTTCATCAAGAATGGCATAATAGTTGTCCTCTTTGTCGATGATGAAGAGGTCATCCCCTTCGCCGCCGATCAATGCGCTGCCATGTTCAAACTCATTTCTGGAGTGGATCGTATCATCGCCTTCCCCGGCATAGACCACTGCCCTACCATGGGTATGAATGACATCATCCCCTTTTCCACCCGAAACCTCACCACGCGGACCGGAAAAGACGATGCGATCATCGCCGTCATGCGCATTCACGTCATTGACGAATTCTCCGGCAATCAAAACATCATCGCCGTCCGTTCCATCCATACTGTAGCTGTCGCGCGTGTAAACGTCACCCGACATATCCCTTGTTTCATCCGGGTCACTTTGCAGCTGTACGGAAATGCGCGAGGGATCAACACCTTCAACGCCTTTCAAAAACGCGGCCTCCACCCCGTTCAGGGATACAATTGTACCGGCCCCATCGGGCAGGATTGTCTGATCCAACAAGGTGTCATGGTCGTCTCGTGAATACTCCGCGAAACTGATGGCAAGGCGATCTTGCTTGTCGTCGAAATCCTCGATGGTCACCATGGTTTCGGGCGCACGATCCTGCAGATCTTCAAGCGAGACAATCACATCATCTGCGCCCTCTCCGGTGATGACCACGTCTTCACCAGCGGCATGGATCGTGTCATCCCCGTTTCCGCCAATCAGCGTATCCGGCGCGTCATCATCCTTCACCCCAACGATCTGAATGCCACCATCATAGGAAGCAGGCGTGACCCCTGGGAAATCCTGCAGGTCCGATCCTGCAATCAGGTCATTGCCGCCTTTCCCATCGATATAATCGGATTTCTGTGTGCCAATCAGCGTGTCGTCGCCGTTGCCACCTTCAATCAGATTGCCCGTGACGTTTGCATCATCGGCGTCATTGCCAGATGTATCGTCATTGCTTGATCCATCGTCATTGGCATCGTTGTCATCATCGCCATTGAAAATGGCATCAACCAAAAAGCCGGTCCCAGCCAGGCCCAGCAACATCATTAAATAAAACATCCCACCACCACTTGAAAAATGCATTCAAATCAAGTGGACCTTAACCGATCGTTAATGCGGTAACCGATCGTTAATGCGGTGCAAAGCGGCTAAACCGCCGCATCCCGAAAGTAACTGTTATCGATTGCGCAACAATTGCCGCAGCATCCCATGGAACATCTGCACATCCTGACGGGTCAGCGGCATCCGGCTCCACATATTGCGCAGGGCCACCTTCATCACCTCGGCTTTGGTCTCGGGGAAAAAGAACCCGTGTTCATCGAGCCGGGTTTCGTAATGTTCGGCCAGCTTGTCCACTTCAATCACGCTGGCGGTTTCCGTGGTCGGCAGTGACAGCACTTCATGCTGCACCTCCACCGACTGGCGGCGGAATTCATAGGCGGTCAAGAGCACACATTGCGCAAGGTTCAAGGACGCAAATTGCGGATTGACCGGCACGGTGATGATCGCATTGGCCACCGCCACATCATCATTTTCAAGCCCCGTGCGTTCCGGGCCAAACAGCACCGCCACCTTGCGGCCCTCGCTCTGCATCTGGCGGGCGTATTCCATCGCCGCTTCCGGGCTGAAGATCGGTTTGCTCAGCTCGCGTGAGCGCGCCGTGGTGGCAAAGACGAAGTCGCAATCGCCCACCGCCTCGGCCACGCTGTCATGCACCGTCGCCGCATCCAACACCCGCCCCGCGCCTGACGCCATCGCCACCGCATCGGGGTTGGGCCAGCCATCGCGCGGCTCCACAACCCGCATCCGCTCCAGCCCGAAATTCAGCATCGCGCGCGCTGCGGCGCCGATATTGGCCCCCATCTGCGGGCGCACCAGCACAATTGCGGGATCGGGCCCCATGTCCGCAGACTTCTCGCTCATCTCATCAGACCTTTCCAAAACTCCGCGCCGTGATACGCTGCCCCCACCCCGATTTGCAAGACGAGAGAGGACGCGAGCGATGGCGATTGACCCGGAAATCTATGAGATCCTGTCCCGCGATCTGGCGGCAACCCCGGATGTCGCAGAGAAAAAGATGTTTGGCGGCGTGGTCTTCATGCTCGCGGGCAATATGCTGTGTGGGGTGCACAAAGGCGGCGCCATGTATCGGGTTGGCAAAGACAATCATGCGGCGGCGCTGGCATTGGATGGTGTGGACCACATGGCGTTTACCGGACGCAAGATGGGGGGCTTTGTCGACGCCAGCCGGGAGGCGCTGGAGGATGACGCGATCCGGGGCGCGCTTTTGTCCCTCGCGCTTTCCTTCGTGGCCACCCTGCCCGCCAAGTGACACGCCCTCTTGCAAAAACCGCCAATTCGCACAATAAGCGCGGAAAGGTTTTAGACGGGCGTCTGGAAAGGATCATGACATGGCAGAGCAACAAGAGATGGAACATCCGCAGCTTTACCTGCTGACCCCGCCGGAATTTGAACTGTCGACCTTTCCGACCCAGCTGGCACGGGTGCTCGACAACACCGAAGTGGCCTGTCTGCGCCTGACCCTCGCCACCCATGACGAAGACCGCATCATGCGCGCCGCCGATGCCTGCCGCGAGGTGGCCCATGCCCGCGACGTGCCGATTGTGATCGCGGAACATGCGCTGATGGTGGAACGGCTTGGGCTGGACGGGGTGCATCTGGGTGACGGCGCGCGCCGGATGCGCAAAACCCGCACCGATCTGGGGCAAGACGCCATTATCGGCGCTTATTGTTCCGACAGCCGCCACGAGGGCATGAACGCGGGCGAAAACGGCGCGGATTACATCAGCTTCGGCCCCGCAGGCCATTCCGCGCTGGGCGATGGCACCCGCGCGGAACGTGACCTGTTTTCCTGGTGGACCGAGATGATCGAAGTCCCCGTGGTGGCCGAAGGGGCGCTGGACGTCGAAATTATCCGCGAACTGGCCCCGATCACCGACTTTTTTGCCATTGGCGAAGAGATTTGGCGCAGCGATGATCCCGTTGCGGCGTTGGCCAGCCTCACCGACGCCATGAAAGGCTAATCATCCAAGCTTCGCCGGGTAGACCTGAGGGGTGAAAGGCGTGTTTTGGCACGCCTTTTTTATGCGGATCGCGCGCCTCGCAAGGTCAGAACATATTCTGAACCGCTTCTGCCCCCGAATGCACATCGCGCGACGCGCCTTTCACCGTTTCACAGGCGGACAAAGCCACGAGGGCCAGAAGGCAGGTGGCAAGAAGGGATTTGGTGCGCATGGGACTGCTCTCCAGTATGTATGGTGTCAGATAACGTCTGATTTTGCGCCAAAATACCGGGAAATCTCTGCTGATCAAACAGGGAAACGCGGGCGGGGGAGCAATTTTCACCGCGTATTTCGCCCGAGCCTTCCAAACCGCCGTCGCTTTATTGCTGATGAATGCTGCCCAGCCCTTCGTCCGGCGCATGTTGGTTCTCTACATCCAGTTCGCCCAGGCCCGCGCGAATCTCTCTTTCGCAATGGGCGGCAAGCGCCTTGCGGTTGGGAAAATCCGTCACCTTGACGGGGGTGTGATACACCACCTCAACCCGCCCCTGACGCCGTGCGGCAAGGGTTTCCAGAAGATGCGGGGCAAACTCCATATCGCCCCACCAGCCATAGAAACTGGCACGTTCCCCCTTTGGCGCAAAATACCGCACGGTTACCGGCTGCACCCACATGAAATCACGCAGTTCTGGCGCGAAGAACGCCGCAAAAAGTGTTGATTTAAAGGGAAGAACCCGGCGCGCATCAGAGGATGTGCCTTCCGGAAAAAACAGGAGTTTATGCCCGATGGACAGGCGTTCGCGAAAGACTTCGATCTGATTGGCGGCCTCTTTGCGGTCACGCTGGATGAACACCGTCCCGGTGGCCCGCGCGAGCCAGCCAATGCCCGGCCAGTTCGCGACCTCAGCCTTTGACACGAAATAGACCCGCTTCTTGGCGTTTAGCGAAAAGATATCAAGCCAGCCTCCGTGATTGGCCACCACCGCGCCCTTCTCGCGCATCTGTTGCCCGATGGTAAGGAACGGGATGCCCAGAATGACAAAAGCGCTGCGACAGACGAACTGGGTGATATAGGGCGTGATGGGCCGACGTTTGCCATAAAAGGGCCGTTCAATCTGGCGCACCAGAAGCAGAACCAGCAACCCGCCAAACACCAATAGCGCCAGCGGCACCCCGCGCAATACCGCCCGCAAGATCCCCCCCGGTCCCGGCCGAAACACATGCGGTTCATCGACGCCATGCCACAGCGCGCTCATACCCGGCGTCCCTTATCGCGTTCAGTGTAAAAGGCCTTGTGCTTGGCGCTCATCAGCTCGGTATCCATGATCAGGCAGACATCGGTCGTGTTGAAAGCGTGATCCACATAGGCCCCCTCGCCCACATAGCCGCCAAGCCGCAGATAGGCCTTGATCAGGGCTGGCACCGCCCGCATGGCTTCCGGTCGGTTGATCTGGCCCTCCGGCAGCAGGTTCATCTCTTGATACACATCGGGCTGAGCACGGGTGCGCAGGTGCGCTGGCGCAAGATGGCGATGGTGAAGCAACGACAACGGCGCCTTGAGCGCGTCAATATCCGTGCCATGAAATGAGGCGACCCCAAAGAGCACCTCGATCCCGTGGTCCAGCACGTAATCACCCAGCCCATTCCACAAATGCATCATCGCCGGGCCCCCGCGATAGTCGGGATGTAGGCAGGACCGGCCAAGTTCCAACAGCTTGCGCCCCGAGGATGTCAGCGTTGAAATGTCATATTCATCTTCGGAGTAAAACCGCCCCGGTCCACCGTTTTCAAGCGCCACCTGATCATCGCGCATCAGACGGTATACCCCAATGGCGGGCGATCCCTCACGCGCGTGATCAAACAGGATCAGATGATCGTAATAGGGATCAAAGGCGTCTCGCTCCAACCCTGCCGCGTGATCCACAAGGGCACCGGCGCTGCCCAACTCGCGAACAAACACGTCATAACGTAACCTTTGCGCGGCCATAAGGTCATCCTCATCGCGCGCCAGGCGGATCTCGAATTGTGGGCCTGTTGCCTGCATCATCCGGGCCTTGATCTGTTTATCGGCGGTTCTACGCCACGGCGGGCAAAGTGGCAACGGGATCGCACACACGCAACAGTTGCGAAGCCCCCATGGATTGTCTAGAATTGAGTGTCATCAGGATCAAAAACAGGCAACAGCTCAATCACTTGCGTATCAATCACCTGCTTGCCCGCATGTTCGAAATTCGCGGTGACCTTGCCCCCGATATTCGACTGCACCTGCCCCAGCCCCCAATCGGGACGGTCCGGGTGGTGCACCAACATGCCGGGTTCCAACAGTGACATCATTTTTTGGCCTTTCACGTATAGGAGCGCCTTATGACCACCGAAACCAGAGATCTGACCGCCTTGATCGGTTCGCGCATCTGCCATGACCTTATCAGCCCTTTGGGCGCGATCGGCAATGGGGTCGAGCTGTTGGAACTGTCCGGTTTGGGCGACAGCCCGGAAATGGCGCTGATTTCGGAAAGCGTGCAGAACGCCAATGCGCGGATCCGGTTTTTCCGCATCGCGTTTGGCGCAGCGAATGAGGATCAGCGCGTGGCGGAAAGCGAGGTGCGCGCGGTGCTGGCGCCGGGGGCAGACAGTCGCAAGATCGACATCACCTGGAACCCCACGGGCGATCAACCGCGCGGCCAGGTGAAACTGGCGTTTCTGGTGCTGCAATGTATGGAAACCGCGATGCCCTGGGGCGGGCGGATCGTGGTCAATGAACAGGACGGACATTGGAGCCTGTGGGCGGAGGCCGAGCGTTTCAACGCCGACCCTGCCCTGTGGGGGTTGTTGACCCAGCCCAACCCGGACCTGGACGTGTTGCCCGCACAGGTGCATTACGCCTTGGTGGCCCCCGAACTGTCGCGTCAGGGGCGACAGGCCGAGGTGAACCTGTCAGATCAATCAATCAACGTATTGTTCTGAAAATGATTTGCGCTGCGTGCAAGGCCCCCGGCGGGGGTATTTAAAGCGTTTCGGTTGTTCCCGATGTAGGGTTGAAACCGAAACACTTTAGCGCAAGAAAAAAGGGGCGCTGGATTTCCCATGCCCCTTTTCCGTTCCTTTGGTTAATCAGGCGCGGGTGGTTCCGTCGCCTTCGACCAGATATTTAAAGCTGGTCAGCTGCATCGCCCCCACCGGGCCACGAGCGTGCATTTTACCGGTGGCAATGCCGATCTCTGCCCCCATGCCAAACTCGCCGCCATCCGCGAACTGGGTCGAGGCATTGCGCATCAGGATTGCGCTATCAAGCCGGGTGAAGAACCGCGCGGCGGTGTCATCATTTTCCGTCATGATCGCATCGGTGTGGGACGAGGAATAACGGTTGATATGGGCAATCGCCCCGTCCACATCCTCAACCAGTTTCGCGGCGATGATGCTGTCGAGGTATTCCTTGCCCCAATCCTCATCGCTGGCCGGGACAGAGCCGGACAGCCCCTCGCCCACGCGCACTTCGACTCCGGCTGCGATCAGGTCATTGATGATGGTCTGGCCCAGATCCTGCGCGTCTTTGTGAATGAGCAGGCATTCGGCCGCGCCACAAATCCCGGTGCGGCGGGTTTTGGCGTTCATCACCACACGCGCGGTTTTCTCAGGGTCGGCGTCCTTGTCGATATAGATATGCACAATGCCTTCGAGATGGGCAAAAACAGGCACACGGGCCTCACGTTGCACCAACCCAACCAACCCCTTGCCACCACGCGGCACAATCACATCCACATGATCGGTCATGGTCAAAAGTTCGCTGACCGCGGCGCGGTCGCGGGTCGGGATGCGTTGAATGGCGTCTTCGGGCAGGTCTGCGGCGCGCAGCCCATCTTGCAGGCAGTCATGGATCAGCCCGGCGGAATGAAAGCTTTCCGACCCGCCGCGCAGGATCACCGCATTCCCGGCCTTCAGGCACAGCGCACCTGCGTCCGCCGTCACATTCGGACGGCTTTCGTAGATCACGCCGATCACCCCCAAGGGCGTGCGCACGCGCTTAATGTGCAGACCCGAGGGGCGATCCCATTCTTCTGTCACCTGACCCACCGGATCGTCCTGAGCCGCGACCGCGCGCAAGCCCTCGCACATGCCCTTGATGCGGGTTTCATCAAGCATCAGCCGGTCCATCATCGCGTCCGACAGGCCCTTCTCGCGGCCAAATTCCATGTCTTTGGCATTGGCGGCAATGATCTCGTCCCGGCGCGCCCAGCAGGCATCTGCTGCCGCCATCAGCGCCTTTTCCTTCGCCTCGGATGGAGCGAAACCCAGCTCTTTGGACGCCGCTTTTGCGCGTTCCCCGATCTGGGTCATCATGGTCTTGATGTCTTCGTTCATCTCACTCTCCGCATGAAGTTTGGTATTTATCTTATTGTTTTAAAGGGACATATCATCCCGATGAATCAAGGCCGCGCGACCGGGATAGCCAAGCGCCTCTTCGATCTGATCCGACCGTTTGCCCGCAATGGCGCGCGCTTCGTCGCTGGTGTAACGCGCGAGCCCCGCACCGATATGCGCGCCGTCCGGTCCGTGGATCGTGACACTGTCGCCGCGCCCAAACGCACCGTAGACCGCGGTGACCCCGGCGGGCAGCAGGGATTTGCCTTGCCCCAGCGCACGCTCGGCCCCCGCGTCGACCACAATATCGCCCTGCGGCTTCATCGAAGCGATCCATTTCTTGCGCGATGTCTTCGGGTCAGACCCCGCCACAAACAGCGTATGCGCAGCGCCGTCTTCTAGCGTTTTCAATGGGTTCAGGCGCGATCCTTCGGTGATGGTCATGGCGCAGCCTGCGCCCGTTGCGGTTTTTGCCGCCATCACCTTGGTCTTCATTCCACCTTTCGACAGTCCGGTGCCTGCATCCCCCGCCATCGCTTCGATTTCAGGCGTGATGGCCTCGACCACGTCAAACCGAGTGGCCGTCGCGTCTTCGCGCGGGTTGCCGGTGTAAAGCCCATCCACGTCAGAGAGCAGCACCAGATGATCGGCGCCGATGGTCACCGCCACCTGGGCGGCCAACCGGTCATTGTCGCCAAAGCGGATTTCGTCCGTGGCGACCGTGTCGTTTTCATTCACGATCGGCACTGTGCCCAGGGACAGCAGCGTTTCCAGCGTGGCGCGCGAGTTCAGGTACCGGCGGCGATCGGCGCTGTCTTCCAGCGTGACCAACACCTGCGCGGTGGTGGCACCGTGTTTCGCCAGCGCTTCCTCATAAGCGCGTGCCAGACGGATCTGGCCCACCGCGGCGGCGGCCTGCGATTGTTCAAGCGACAGCGCGGCTTGGGGCAGGCCCAGCACCCCGCGCCCCAGCGCGATGGAGCCGGAGGATACCAGAACCACATCCGCGCCCTGCCCCTTCAGCCAGGCCACGTCATCCGCCAGCGAGGCCAGCCAGTCGGATTTCAGCGCGCCGGTGGTGGTGTCCACCAAAAGCGCCGATCCGATCTTGACCACGATGCGCTTAGCGCCGCTGAGTTTCCCGCGTTCTTTCCCGCTTAGGGCTGCCATTTCTCGGGCTCCTCGACGGGTTTCTGGCGAATGCGGTCTTCGGAAATCTCTTTGCGCAGCGCGCGCAGCACCTCGGTCGTGCCTTTTTGCGCCGCGCCAGACATCAGCATGACCGGACCGGCCACGGCTTCAAGCTCGGCTTTCTTCTCGGCAAGTTCTTCGTCTGTCAGCGCATCCACCTTGTTCAGAACCGTCACGCGGGGCTTGTCGCCCAAGATGTCGCCATAGGCTTCGACCTCGGTGATAATGGTCTGCCAGTCGCCTGGCACATCCTCGGACGTGCCATCCACCAGATGCAAAAGCACCGCGCAGCGTTCCACATGGCCGAGGAACAGATCGCCCAAACCACGCCCCTCGCTGGCCCCTTCGATGAGGCCGGGAATATCCGCCACCACAAATTCCACGCCATCCACGCCAACCACACCCAGATTGGGGTGCAGCGTGGTGAACGGGTAATCGGCAATTTTCGGCCGCGCATTGGATGTGGCCGCGAGGAAGGTGGATTTGCCCGCATTGGGCAGGCCCAGCAGACCCACATCGGCGATCAGCTTCAGGCGCAGCCAGATGGTCCGCTCGACCCCGGGCTGGCCGGGATTGGCGCGGCGCGGGGCCTGGTTGGTCGAGGATTTGAAATGCAGGTTGCCAAAGCCGCCATTGCCGCCCTTGGCAAGCACCACGCGCTGGCCCACCTCGGTCAGGTCGGCAATCACGGTTTCCTGATCCTCGTCCAGGATCTCGGTCCCGACCGGCACGCGCAGGACAATGTCATCGCCCGAGGCACCGGTGCGCTGGTTGCCCATGCCGGGACGGCCATTGTCAGCGAAAAAGTGCTGTTGATAGCGGAAATCAATCAGGGTGTTCAGCCCTTCGACCGCTTCGGCGACCACGGACCCGCCCTTGCCCCCATCGCCCCCGTCGGGGCCACCGTACTCGATGTATTTCTCGCGCCGGAACGACACACAGCCGCCGCCGCCGCCGCCGGAACGGATATAGACCTTGGCGAGATCGAGAAATTTCATGTCTTGTGCCTTTCGAATGGGGCGTTTCAGCGTGTGGTTACTGGCGATAGAGGGAAATGGGCGCAGGCTCAAGCCTTTGCAAGGGTTTGGGCCGGATTTGCCGGGATTGGGCGGGATTACGGTCGCGCCAGACGGTAGGTTCGCGTTGGCAGGATGGCACCACGGGCCCGGCATTCCCCCGAACAGCGCGGCCCTTCGGAAAACCCCAGTTTCTCAAGCACGCGGCCCGATGCGCCGTTGTCATCAAAGACGCAGGCGTTGATTTCGTCCCACGGATAGCGGGTCCAGCAATGGGCAATCAAAGCACGCCCCATTTCCGTGGCATATCCCTTGCCCCAATGGGCAGGCGCGAACATATAGCCCAGTTCTGCCTTGTCACCCTTGGCCGCGATCCCCATCGATCCAACCATGTCTTCACCGCAAAACACCAGCCCCACCACACCTTTTTCCGGATCAAAGGGGACAGAGCGGCTGGCGGTGAAGTCGCGATCCGCTGGCCAGGGCCAGGTGGCGGTCATCTTGACCACGTCATAGTTCGAGACAAGCGCATGCAACGCGTCAAGGTCCGCAGGCTGGGCAAGACGCAGCATCAGACGTTTGGTGGTGAGTGTGGTCATATCCTCGCCTCCCAGGTCGCCCTGCTCAGGGCCACTTTCACCAGATCCAGATCGGTCTTTTGTGACACGCAATGGGCGGTTTCGGTGGCGCCGGTTGGCAAAAACCCAATTTTTCTCAGGACCTTGGCGGACGCAGCATTGCCTTCGAAATAGCCGGATGAAAGCGCGTTTGCTTCGGTATTGCGGAAATACCAGTCCACCAGCGCGCCTGCCGCTTCGCTCATCACGCCGCGGCCATGATGGGTGCGGGACAACCAATAGCCGAGGCTGTCACCAATGCCGGTCACGCCCAGAACACGGTCGCCCTCGCAGATCGCCAGAGCCTCATGCGCGGGCTTGCCTTCGAGAAACCCAAGAAATGCGTCAAAATCCGCGGGCCCATAGGGAAAGGGCACCACGGTAAGCCATTTTGTGACCTCATAGTCGTTCAGGCCCGCCACCACCTGGTCACGGTCCTGAACGCCCAGCGGGCGCAGGGTGAACCGGGGGGTGGTGATCAACATTGTTTGCCCCGTTCAGCCCAGTTTGCGCAGGTAGGTCCAGGTTGGCACATTGGCGCCGCGCGAGATGGAGTGGCTTTCGGCGTCGCCGATATATTCGAACCCCGCATTGGTCAGCACCCGGGCAGAGGCCGGGCTGTCCTGAAAAACCGACGCGAAAATCGTGTCGTTTTCCAAGGGATTGGCTTCGATCAACGCGCGCACGGCTTCTGACGCAAGCCCGCCATTCCAAAAGGCAGGCGCGACCCAGTACGAGAGTTCCGATTGGTTGCGATCAAGACGTTGAAGCGTGATCACGCCCAAAACCTCGCGCTGCCCGTCGCGCGCGCCGTCCATCACCCAGACATCCTGTTTGCGCTCTGCTTCCAGCGCGCGGGCGATAAATCCTTCGGTCGCACCGGGCGGCAAGGGATGGGGGATCGACCGCGTGCCGCGGGCCACCCGTTCATCGCCTGCGTAAAGTTCCATTGGGCCAGCATCCGACTTGCGCACCGGGCGCAGGACAAACCGTTCTGCCTCGATCACGGGCTGGCTGGTAATCATATCATGCATCATGGCTTTCCCTCCTCGAAAAGCTCTGATTTCACAATGCGGGGGTCCGGACCACAGGGGATCAATCCGCTCCGCTCTTGCCTGTTGATTGCCGGGTGCCCTCTTCCATCGCGCGTGGAGCTTCCGACAAACTGGTTAATAAATCCTCAAGGTCCATATGGGGCCGACAGATCGCTGAATAAAGAACCGTCAAAGAAAAAGGGCCGGCGATGACGCCGGCCCCTGAATTTTCAAACCTACAGGTTTCGGCTTACTCAGCGGCCTCCGCCACCGGGAGAACCGAAATAAAGGTGCGGCCTTTCAGGCCTTTGTGGAACTGCACCTTGCCTTCGCTGGTTGCGAAGATGGTGTGGTCTTTGCCCATGCCCACATTGGCGCCCGGCCACATCTTGGTACCGCGCTGACGCACGATGATGTTGCCCGGAATGACGGCTTCGCCACCATATTTCTTTACACCAAGGCGACGACCGGCTGAGTCGCGGCCGTTACGGGATGAACCGCCAGCTTTTTTATGTGCCATGCTATCTCTCCTTAGCTCAGAACTTAGGCCAGCTCTTTGGCCTGCTCAACCCATTCGGGTTTCACTTTTACGGCGTCGAAGGCATCGACGTCGACAGCGGCCAGCTGGGCGAAGGTGGTGATGCCGGCATCTGCCAGCTTTTTGGCAGCGGCCGGGCCGACACCGTTGATTTTGGTCAGATCGTCTGCACCAGCGGCGGCTTCGGCTTTGGCTTCAGCTTTCGGAGCAGCTTTCTTGGCGGCCGGTTTGGCGGCCGGGGCCGCTGCACCCGAAACCGAACCTGCACCAATGGCAGCTTTCACGCCCGATTTTTCGGCGCCTTTTTCCAGCACGTCGGTGATCTTCACCAGCGTCAGTTGCTGACGGTGACCTTTGGTGCGCTTGGAGCTGTGCTTACGGCGACGTTTCACAAAGTGAATGACCTTTTCGCCTTTGATCTGGTCGATCACTTCTGCCTGTACACCAGCGCCTTCGACGACCGGGGTACCAACAGTGGCGCCAACCATGAGAATCTCGTTGAACTGGACGGTTTCGCCAGCTTCAGCAGCCAGTTTTTCAACGCGCAGGATGTCACCAGCCTGAACCTTGTATTGCTTGCCGCCGGTTTTCAGAACCGCAAACATATGGTCTTCCTTCATTTTCCGCGTCCTACGGCCCCGGTTGACCCGGAGTTCCAGCGGCAGGTCGATCCCGCCTGTGCCTCGAACGGCGCGCCCATTTGGGCAGAGATTAAACGATCCGGTAAAGGGATCCCCTTACCAGACTGGCGGCTTATCGGGGGATTTCAGGTATAAGTCAAGAAAAATAACACCCTCGCCCCTGCCCCGACCGGGTTCACGCTTGCGCGAGGGGATTGGGCAGGATAGCCAATGTGAACACCCTGCCGCCTTCGATGTGTGGCATGTCCGCAGTGGAGAGCCAACCCATGTCGCAATACAAATCCAGACCTCCGATGTTTCCGTTGGCCAGCCAGGCCAAACCCGCCGCACCCCTGGGCGCAAACCCCGCGCTTGCCCAGGCGCAAAAGGCGGTGAATGCGGGCCAGGCGGCGATGTCGCAAGGGCGGTTCAAGGATGCGGCAAACGCGTTTCATGATGCGGCGCGGCTGATGCCACGCGATCCGCAGATCTGGACCGTATATGCCAAGGCGCTGTCGATGCTGGGCGACAAGGCGGCGGTGAAACGGGCGCAGAAGCTGATGAAAAAGCTGGGCATGAATGCGGCCAGCCAGAAAAAGATCCTGGCGCAGATGACCAAAAGCAACACGCAGACCTCGCGTCAAAGTGTTGGCATCCCGTCTGAGGTGATAAACAGCCTGCTGGCACGCTTTAATGGCGGCGAGGTTGATGCGGTCGCCACCGAGGCCGCAACCCTGGCCAGGGCCAATCCGAAAAACGAGATCATCCGCCTGGTTCTGGGGGCCGCGCTGGCCGCCAAAGGGCAGCTGGCCGAGGCCGAAACCGCCTATCGGGAAGCATTGGAAATTGCCCCGGATTACGCCGAGGTGATGGGGTATTACGGCGAGCTTTTGATCAAGCAGCGCCGGTTTGCCGAGGCACATGACCTGTTGAAAGAAGCCTTCCGCCAGATCCCGTCGAACCCGAGTGTGCGCGGCAATCTGGGCCATGTGCTGAAGGAACTGAGCCGCCCACATGAGGCGGTGCCGCATTTTGATGCGGTGCTGAAGGCGGACCCGAACAATCGGCTGGCCCGCATGTTGCGGGTGGATTGCCTGATCACGCTGGAGCGCCATGAAGAGGCACTCGCGGATTTTGACGCCATGCCGGATGATTTGCGCACCCAACCAGAGCAAGTCGCAATGCGGGCGGTGGCACTGGACCAAGCAGGGCAGCCCGAAGACGCGCTGGCCCTGATCCGGGACGCGGTCGAAAAGGCCCCCACCGTGACGCGTGTCGCCACCATGGCGGCCAATCTGTTGCAACAACACGGCAAGTTTGACGAGGCGGAAACCCTGCTTGCGAGAGCCATCGAAAACGGCCTTCGCTCGGGCACCGCCTATCGGCAGATTGCCAGCGGGCGCAAGATCCCGCTGGACGATCCGATGGCGCAGACCATGTTGACCGCCTGGGACAATGACCCCGACCTGCCCGGCCGGGCCGATCTGGGATATGCTTTGGTCAAGCTGATGGAAGACAACAAGGCGTTCGACAAGGTCTGGCCCTATCTGGAAGAGGCCAACAGGCTGTGCCTTGAAGAGTTCCCCAATCCGAAGGGCCGCGATCAGAGCGAATTTGACAAGATGATGCGCTTTGCCAAGGACATTGACCTGTCCCGCGTCGGATCCGTTGGGTTTCAGGGGGACAGCCCGATTTTCATCACCGGCATGCCGCGCTCCGGCACCACGCTGGTGGAACAGATCCTTGCCAGCCACTCGCGTGTGACCGGCGGGGACGAGATGGCGCTGTTTCATACCATCGGCTTTGACCACGCCAATCAGGTGTTGGCCGAGGGCGGGACAATCAACGATGTCGATGCGAAGATGCTGGACGAGATTGGGCGCGAATATCGCGAGGCGGTGCTGAAGCGTTTTCCCGGTGCGGATATTGTGACCGACAAGTCGATCTCGACCTACAAGGTGGCGCCGCTGGTCTGGCTGGCCCTGCCCAAGGCCAAGATCGTGGCGCTGCGCCGTGATCCGCGCGACAACCTGTTTTCGATGCTGAAAAACCGGTTCATCGCTGGCGCACATACCTATACCTATGATCAGGCGGATCTGGTGGAGGTCTATCGCCTGTTCACCGAATATCTGGCGGCGTGGCGCAAACTCGCCGCGGATCGGATTTACGAGATCCAGTATGAAGAGCTGGTGGCGGATCCGGAAAATCAGGTGCGGAAGCTGTTGGAGTTTTGCGAGTTGGACTGGGAAGACGCCTGCATGGCCTTCCACGAGAACACCCGCAAGGTGAAGACCTTGTCGATCCACCAAGCACGGCAACCGCTTTACAACTCGTCGATTGGGCGCTGGCGGCAGTATGAAGATCAGCTGGGGGTGATGCTGGACGGGCTGAAAGGCCTGGATGGCGTGCCACAGGATTGATGCGCCCTGCCTCGAAGGAGGAAGGGGCTCTGCCCCTAGAGCTTCGCTCTCACCCCGGGATATTTGGAACAAGAAAAAAGGGGCGCCGTTTTTCGGAGCCCCTTTTGGTTTTTGGTCAGATCTGCATGAAGTCTCATTATTGCAAATAATCCGCGCGTTGCAGGCCGTATTTGGCCATTTTTTCGTTGAGCGTCCGGCGCGGCAGGCACAGCTCTTCCATCACGCCGACGATTGACCCCTTGTGGCGGCGCATCGTGTTGTCAATGAGCATGCGCTCAAAAGCTTCGACATATTCCTTCAAAGGCTTGCCCTCGGTGGTCATCACCGGCTGCACCTCTTCGTGGTCGTTCATCAGGAGCGAGGAAATGGTCCCCGTGCCACGGCGCGATTGCAGCACGGCGCGTTCGGCGATGTTGATCAGCTGGCGGATATTGCCGGGCCACGGCGCCTGCATCAGCTGGGCCGCTTCCTGCACGCTGACGGTTGGCGCGGCGCAGCCATATTCCTCGGCAAACTGGTCAGCAAAACCGGTGAACAGCATCAGGATGTCTTCGCCCCGTTGCCTGAGCGGCGGCAGGGTGATTTTCATCGCGGCCAAGCGATAGAAAAGATCGGGGCGCAGGCAATCTTCGCAGGTCTTGCCCTGTTCTTGCAGGTTACAGATCGCCACAACGCGGGTTTCAGCCGGCGCGCCCTGATCGTTCATCCATGTCAGCAGCCGGGCCTGCAGCCCCATCGGCAGGGCCTCGATATCTTCGAGCACCAGCGTGCCACCCCGCGCCTCTTCGACATAGGGTTGCTGGCCGCCATCTTCCATCGGACCAAACAGGCGGCGGCCGAGATCGTCTTCGTCCTGCCCCAGACAGGGCACCACAACAAACTTTTTCCCGGCCTTCGCGCCCACCGCGTGCAGCGCATGGGCCACCAGCGTTTTACCGGTGCCGGTTTCCCCTTCGATCAGCACATGACCGTCCGATTGCCCCAGATCCAGGATATCTTCGCGCAGGCGCGACATGACGGGCGAGGCACCGATCAGCTTTTTCATAATGGTCGTGCCGTCGCCCAATTCCTTGCGCAGGGCGCGGGCATCCATCGCCAAACGCCGTTTGAGCGTGGCCTTCTTGACCAGATTGGTCATATTGTCCGGGTTGAAGGGTTTTTCGAGGAAATCAAAGGCCCCAACCCGCATCGCCTCGACCGCCATCGGAACATCGCCGTGCCCGGTGATCATGATCACCGGAAGCGAACTGTCGACCGACATGAGTTTCTTCAGGAAATCCATCCCGTCCATGCCCGGCATCCGGATGTCGGAAATCACCACGCCGGGGTAATCCGGGCCAATGGATTTCAGCGCGTCCGCCGCAGACGGGAAGGTTTCGGTCTGAAACCCGGACAGGGCCAGCCATTGTGAAATGGATTGCCGCATATCCTGTTCGTCATCGACGATTGCGATTTTCATTGCCTGAGCCATCGGTACTCCTCTGCGGCGTGTTTCCCCTTCGGGCACCGCTTTTATATGGCCACCTTATTCGGCAGCTTCAACATCATCGTCTTCTTCTTTCAGGATCGGTAGCTCAACTTCAAACACGGCCCCCCCGTCCTGACCATTTCGAGCGGTTAACCGCCCACCGAAGTCATTGACAATGCCCGAAGAGATGGCGAGGCCAAGCCCAACCCCATCCCCCGGGGCCTTGGTGGTGTAAAAGGGTTCAAACAGGTTATCGAGGTCAGAAACCCCTGCCCCGTTGTCGCGCACCGAAATCAGCGCGTAATCGCCGCGGCTGACAATAATGTCCACCTGGGGCGCGTCTATGGTCTTGGTGGCGTCGATGGCGTTGCGCATCAGGTTGATCAGCACCTGTTCCAACCGCAAGCGATCCCCCATCACCATCACCGGATCACGTGGGATATTGCGGGTGATCCGGACCTCGCGGCGTTTCAACTGCGGCTCCATCATCGACAGGGCAGAGGACACGCAATCGCGGATATCCATCGGTTCAAACGCGTCACCGCCTTTGCGGGCATAGGATTTCAGCTGTTTGGTGATCGCCCCCATCCGTTCGATCAGGTCATCCACACGCTGGAAACTGGACAGGGCCTCGTCCGGGCGTTTGCGCTGCATCAGCAATTTCGCCCCAGCCAGATAGGTTTTCATCGCGGCCAGGGGTTGGTTCAGTTCATGGCTGACCGCGGCGGACATTTCCCCCAGGGCGGCGAGTTTCGAACTTTGCGCCAGCGTCTGTTCTGCCACCTGCAGGTTCTTTTCCGCGCGTTGGCGTTCGGCAATTTCGCGCTGCAATTGCTGGTTCAGCTGCCTCAGCTCGGCCGATTCCTGCGCGAAGACAACCGACCGGAACTGCGCCCGACGGCTGATCATATAGAAGGTCAGCGACAACAACATGGCAAAGGCCATGATCTCCAGCGACAGGAAGGCGTTTACCTTTTCGCGCACCGAGGCGTAAGACGTAAACGACGCAATGCGCCAGCCTTGAAACGGCACTTTTGCTTCATGCCGCATCACAGCCTCACCCAGAAACAACATCTCTGACGGCAAGGCCGACCATTCGATTGTGTTTCGGAAATTGCGCCGGATCGCGGCCATGGCCGGCACCAAACTCAGGGCGTCACTTTCATGTTTTCCGCGCCAACGCGGTTCGGTGGCCAGAATCACCTGGCCTTCGGAGTTGGTGACCAGAATGGCGTCAGAAATCCCCGCCCAGCTTTCTTCAAACTTGCGCAGGTCCACCTCGACGACAATCACGCCGATCACCTGATTGCCCGCTTCGATCTTGCGCGAATAGGTGAATTCATACGCGCCCGCTTCGGATTGCACCGCGGAAAACACCGTCTCTGAACTGCGCAGGGCATCCACAAAATGCGGATCCGAGCGGTGACTTTCCCCCAGGGTTTCGCGGTCCGTGGCCGCGACGATGCGCCCATCCCCGTCAAGCAGCACAAGGGATTTGGCCTCAATCTCTTCCCGGTAAGAAATCAGGCGGGCGGAGCTTTGAGAGAAGTCGTTTGAATTCAACGCATTGATCAGCGCAGGATCGCGCGACAACAACAGCGGCACCACCGAATTCCGCTGTAACTCGCTGATCAGGTTGCCGGAATACAGCGCCACGCGCACTTCCGCCCGGTTGCGGGTGCTTTCGGTATAGCGTTCAGTCAGCCAGCGGTTCGAGACAAAAATCACCAGGGCCGCCAAAGACACCAGCGCCAACAAGACAAGACGCGCCCTGAGCGAGACGCCCGGGCGCGGTGTCGGCACCGGTTTGACAGCTTCCGGAGCAGGTTTCTGGGTGACATCCGCCATGCCGCAATCCTACGCGCCATGGCGAAGCGCCACAAGTCAGAGAGCTTATGCAGCGACCACCGCATCCACCAACGAGCGGAACATTGCCACCCCGTCCGTGCCGCCATGGGTCTCGTCCACGCAGCGCTCCGGGTGCGGCATCATGCCGAGCACGCGACGGTTCTTGGAAATCACGCCCGCAATGTCGCCGGTCGACCCATTGGGATTGTCGGTATAGGTGAAGGCAATCCGGCCTTCGTCGCGCAGCTGCGCCAGCTTTTCATCGGTGACGTTGTAATTGCCATCGTGATGCGCCACCGGAACGGTGATCTCCTGCCCCTGACTGTACCCTGCGGTAAAGTCATTTTCGGTGGTTTCCACTTTCAAACCAACAGGTTTGCAGATGAACTTCAGGTTGGAATTGCGCATCAAAGCCCCTGGCAGAATGCCGGTTTCCGTCAGCACCTGAAAACCGTTGCAGATGCCAATGGCATAGCCGCCGCGTTCCGTGTGCTTGATCAGCGATTTGGTGATCGGCGACTGGGCGGCAATCGCCCCGCAGCGCAGGTAATCGCCAAAGGAAAACCCGCCCGGCACACCGACAATGTCGAGGTCTGCCGGCAGCTCGGTTTCCTTGTGCCAGATCATCTGGACCTGAGCGCCCGCCCGCTCAAAAGCCACCGCCAGATCGCGGTCGCAGTTTGAACCCGGAAATACAATGACGCCCGCCTTCATCACAGCACCTGAATGGCGTAGTTTTCGATCACGGTGTTGGCGAGCAGCTTTTCGCACATCTCCTTGATCTGATCTTCCGACGTGCCCTCGGCAACCTCCAGTTCAATCACCTTGCCCTGACGGACCTTCTCGACGCCGTCAAAACCCAGGTTGCCAAGCGCGTGGCGCACGGCCTCGCCCTGCGGGTCCAGAACGCCGGTTTTCAGCATCACATCTACACGAACTTTCATAGGAGAGATTCCTCAGTTGATCAGGGTCGGTTTGGTGTTGGGATGGGTCACGTTCGAGGGCAGCACCCCCAAACGGCGTGCCACTTCGG
The DNA here is from genome assembly GCF_049803815.1 of Aliiroseovarius crassostreae. Taxonomy (GTDB): domain Bacteria; phylum Pseudomonadota; class Alphaproteobacteria; order Rhodobacterales; family Rhodobacteraceae; genus Aliiroseovarius; species Aliiroseovarius crassostreae_A. The sequence goes on along the minus strand of NZ_JBNAGI010000002.1, from coordinate 305,747 downwards.
TATAGGCATCGGTCAGGTTGCCAAGGTCACGGCGGAACACGTCTTTATCGAGCTTCTCGCCGGTTTCAATATCCCACAGGCGGCAGCTGTCCGGGCTGATTTCATCGGCCAGGATCAGGCGTTGGAAATCGCCTTCATAGACGCGGCCAAATTCGATTTTGAAATCGATCAGCTTGATGCCCACGCCAAACATGACACCCGACAGGTAGTCGTTCACGCGCAGGGCCATATCGACAATCTCGCCCAACTCCTGTTGCGTGGCCCAGCCAAAGGCCATGATATATTCTTCCGGCACCAGCGGATCGCCAAGCGCATCGTCTTTGTAGGAAAACTCGACAATTGGGCGCGGCAGTTTAGTGCCCTCTTCCAGCCCCAGACGTTTTGCCATGGATCCGGCGGCCACATTGCGCACAATCACTTCCAGCGGCACGATCTCGGCCGCCTTGATCAGCTGTTCGCGCATGTTCAGGCGTTTGATGAAATGGTTCGGCACGCCGATCTGGGCAAGCCCGGTCATGAAGAACTCTGACAGGCGGTTGTTCAACACGCCCTTCCCGTCAATCACGTCTTTCTTCTCGGCGTTGAAAGCGGTGGCATCATCCTTGAAATACTGCACCAAAGTGCCCTGCTCTGGCCCTTCATACAGAACTTTTGCCTTGCCTTCGTAAAGTTTCTTGCGCCGTGCCATGATGTCTCCGCCAATATGTGCAGCCCGCAGGAGCCCGACGACTCCCGTCTGTTGCACGCGCTATACGCATTTCCTTGGCTTGAAGCAACAATTGGGCAGAAATATCCCGCCTTTCCTGCTGTTCCTCTAAAAACAGATGTGAAATCCTGTGGATGAGAGCGCTAGCGGGGTTGCGAGATCGCCCCGCAATGGGCATATCAAAGGGAACACATGTTCACCCAAGGATAGGGAAACCGGAATGACCACTTTTGACGATCGCGAAACGGCATTTGAAGCGAAGTTTGCTCATGATGAAGAAATGAACTTCAAGGCACAGGCGCGCGCCAACAAGAAACTGGGCCTGTGGGCGGCCGAACAACTGGGCAAAACCGGTGATGAGGCCCAGGCCTATGCCAAAGAGGTGATCGCCGCGGATTTCGAGGAAGCAGGCCATGAGGACGTGGTGCGCAAGGTGGTGGGGGACCTCAACACCGTGACCGCCGAAACCGTTCGCGCCAAGCGCGCCGAATGCCTGATCGAAGCCAAACAAGAGCTGGCCAGCGAAGCCTGATCCTCGCATAAATCCAAAGACCAAGGCGTGCCCCGAAGGCGCGCCTTTTTCGTTTGGGCCCGATGTTTTCGAGCGTCTGGCGCGCCTGATGGGGCAATGCTGCCCCCGGGCAAAAATGCAGAAAACTTGATCTGTTAACTCTCCCTTTGCCCCCGCCCGCGCACTCTGTTGCAGGAAACGCGAGAGGGGAACATGCAAAGAAAAGGTCACAATGTCCGGGCGACAAGCTGGGCTGCGAAAGGTGGAATGCGGCAAACCATTGCCGCTGCCATGGCGCGCGCAGCAACAGTGGCGGATGCAGATGGCGTGGATGTTCGCAGGCTCCTCGCCCGGCAAATGCTGCCACTTGGGTTTGCCATCGGCATTGTCTGGCTCTTGTGGGGGCAGTTGGATGGGCTTGATTTTCGCCATGTCTTGTCATCGCTGAAAACCGTCAGCCCTATGCAATGGGGTTTGGCGGCCGCTTTGTCTGCCCTCTCATTCTGGGCACTGGGGCGGTATGACCGGGTGGTGCATCGGTTGATCGGCTCAGATATCCGGTCTGGTCCGGCGCAGTTGTCGGGCGTCACGGCCATTGCCCTGTCTCAAACCGTCGGCCTTGGTGTGATCAGCTCGGCCCTGGTACGTTGGCGCATGTTGCCTCAGATTTCCCTGATGCGGGCTGTGCAGATCTCGATGATCGTGTCCGTGTCCTTCCTGTCCGCCTGGGCTGTTGTGGCCGCTTTGGTTGCGCTCTGTGTGCCATTGGCCCTGCCCGGATCGGTTTGGATTGCATGGGCGGTTTTGACCGCTGCGGTGCTGCTTGTGGGCCTGTCGATCCTGCGCCCTGCCCTCCTGTCGCGCCTGAACCTGCCATCCGTCAAAGCGATGGGCGCATTTGTGATGCTTGCCGCCATCGACACCGCCGCTGCGGGTGCCGCCCTTTGGGCCGTGATGCCCGCCGATTGCGACATTCAACTTCTGCCCTTGGTGGCGGCCTATATGATTGCCTTGGGGGCCGGGCTGATATCGGGCACGCCGGGCGGGGTGGGCCCGTTTGAAGTCACCCTTCTTGCCCTTCTGCCGCAGCTGGACCCGGAGCCCTTGCTTGCCGCCATCCTGGTGTTTCGCACCATTTATTATGCCATCCCCGCCCTGATCGCTGCGGTATTGACCATTCGTGGCCCACAAGACCAACCGGACCGCCCGGACACGCGGGCAAAGCTGGTCCCGCTCGACCTCGCCCCAAATTTACCTGCGCGCCTGTCGCGTGCCATTTCAGACGCCCCGCGCGCCGAAACCGCGCTTTTGCGCCAGGGGCTATTGTCTGCCCTTGAGCTGGGCAATGGGCGTGCCGCCTTTATGGCCAGGCGATCCGGGCAAAGCCTGATCCTCCTGTCGGACCCGCTACGAGTGGACCAGCAAAGCGCGGCGGTTTTGCAGGATGTTCAACGGCTAGCCTCCGAAAGCTACGTGGCGCCTATCCTTTACAAAATTGGCGCGCGTATGGCGCTAAGCGCGCGACGTGCGTGCTGGGTGACCCTGCCCATCGCGCGCGAAGCCTGGCTCAATCCGACCGGTTTTACGCTCGAGGGATCTTCGCGCAGGCAGCTGCGGCGAAAACTGCGTCAGGCTGAAAAGGCCGGGGTAACCATCTGCAAGGGCGGCGCGGATCTTCCGGTGGACGAGATGGATCAGATTGCCCGCACCTGGTGTCGAACCCGGGGCGGCGAACGGGGCTTTTCCATGGGCACCTGGCAGCCTGAAACCTTGCCCCATGCCCAGGTGTTTCTGGCCCATCAAAATGACCAACTTGTCGGCTTCGCCACTTTTCATAAAAACACGCAAGAACAGGTGCTTGACCTGATGCGCTTGACCAATACCGCACCGGATGGGACCATGCAGATGCTGGTAACGGCAGCCATCGAAGATGCCGCAAAATCCGGTTGCGCTCGCCTGTCTCTGGCTGCTGTGCCGCTGGGCAAACAAGCCCATGAACCGGCCCTGTTTCACAAACTGCGCGATACATTGGACCAGATCAGTGGCGCGGCGGGCCTGCGCCAGTTCAAATCCGCCTTCGGCCCCAATTGGGAAACCTTGTATATGGCGGCCCCCAACCGGCGCGCATTGGTTTTTGGGGCGATGGATGTGGCCCGTGAAATCGCCCGCCCCGCAAAATGCCCGGGCGCGCACACGGGTTGATCCCACCCCGGCGCGTGTCAGAAACTTGCGGCGCCTTCATGTTACTCATGAAGGAATTGAATTTGCGTCCCGGCCATTTCCGTGGCAGGTACGGCGCAACTCGACCCTAACCCGGAGACCTGCAATGGCCGATGCCCTGACAACCCTGCTTTCTGAACGTGATTGGCTGATGGCCGATGGCGCCACGGGAACCACGCTTTTCAATATGGGGCTGACCTCGGGCGACGCGCCGGAGCTGTGGAATGTTGACGAGCAGGACAAGATCCGCGCGCTGTACAAAGGCGCGGTGGATGCGGGCTCGGACATTTTCCTGACCAACTCGTTTGGCGGCAATGCCTCACGTCTGAAACTGCACGGGGCCGAGGGCCGGGTGTATGAACTCAATAAGGCTGCGGCCGAGCTGGGCCGGGACGTGGCGGATGCCTCTGGCCGCAAGGTGATCGTGGCCGGGTCGGTTGGCCCCACCGGCGAGATCATGGAGCCGATGGGCAGCCTGACCTTTGACGGCGCGGTTGAGATGTTCCACGAACAGGCTGAGGGTCTGAAAGCCGGTGGCGCAGATGTGCTGTGGGTGGAAACCATTTCCGCATGGGATGAGTATAAAGCCGCCGCCAAAGCCGCAGAGCTTGCCGGAATGGCCTGGTGTGGCACGATGAGCTTTGACACCGCCGGGCGCACCATGATGGGCGTCACCTCGGCTGATCTGGCGCAGATGGTCGAAACCCTGCCCAACCCGCCAATTGCCTTTGGGGCCAATTGCGGCGTGGGGGCAGCCGATCTGCTGCGCACCGTTCTGGGCTTTGCCGCCCAGGGCACCGAACGTCCGATCATTGCCAAGGGCAATGCGGGTATCCCGAAATATGTCGATGGGCACATCCACTATGACGGCACGCCGGAGCTGATGGGCGATTACGCGGTGATTGCCCGTGATTGCGGCGCGCGGATCATTGGCGGCTGCTGTGGCACCACCGCCGAACATCTGCGGTCCATGCGCGAGGCGCTGGAAACGCGCCCCAAAGGGGACAGCCGCCCAACATTGGAAGAGATTGCCGAGAAACTTGGCGGGTTTTCTTCGGCCTCGGATGGCACCGGCGAAGATGACGCTGCCCCGGCCCGTCGCGGACGTCGCCGCCGCGGTTAAATCACTTGCAACGTGAAGATGAACAGGCCCGCCACGCGCGGGCCTTTTTCATGTCATGCCGCTTTCAGAACAGGCAGAGCTGATCGCCCGCTTTTGGCGGTACGCGAAAGCGGCTGCAATCCAGCGCTGGCAGATCACGGACCAATCCCAACCGCCGGCAGGTGATCTGGAACCGATGCGCCAGCAGGCGGGCATATTCCCCCTGCCCCACCAAGCGCGTTTTGAACCCGGACCGGTAGTCTTCGCCGCCCCGCATCTCGCGCATCCGGCCCATGACACGCGCCGCGCGATCGGGAAACACCTCTTCCAGCCAGTCCTGAAACAGCGGGGACACCTCGCTGGGCAGACGCAGCAGGATGTAGCTGGCGGCCATGGCCCCGGCGTCATGGCTGGCAGACAGGATCGCCTCAAGCTCATGATCGGTCAGGGCGGGCACCACGGGGGCCACCATCACCCGCACCGGCACCCCGGCCCCGGACAGGGCCTTGATCATCTGCATCCGCCGCGCAGGTCCCGGCACGCGGGGTTCCATTTTACGCGAGACATGGGCATCCATCGAGGTGACGGAAATACCCACATGCACAAGGTTTTGCGCGGCAAGCTCTGACAACAGGTCCAGATCACGTTCAATCAACGTGCCCTTGGTTACAATGGTCACCGGATGGCGATGATCGAGCAGCACGTTCAGGATCCCCCGCATGACCCGGTAGTCGCGTTCAATGGGTTGATACGGATCAGTATTGGTGCCGATCGCGATGGGCGCAGGATCATAGCGCCGCCCGGCCAACTCCTTTGCCAATTGCGCCGGAGCGGAGGGGCGCGCGATCAGCCGGGTTTCGAAATCCAGCCCCGGGGAATAGCCCAAATAGGCGTGGGTGGGACGGGCAAAACAATAGATGCACCCGTGTTCACAGCCGCGATACGGGTTGATCGACCGATCAAAGGGAATGTCGGGGGATGTGTTGCGGGTGATCACCTTGCGCGGCGATTCGACAGTGACCTGAGTTTGGAACTGCCCCCGGTCCTGTTTTTCCCACCCATCATCGAAATCTTCCGTCGCATAGGGTTCAAACCGACCCGCAAAATTGCTGGTGGCGCCGCGTCCCCGTCGGCGTTCTGCCTCGATCTGTCGGAATTTTGATTTTTCCATACACTCAGCATAGAACATATCAGGAACATATGAAAAGAACTCACTATTTCCCTGCAAAGAATTCATTTGCTTTCGCGTCGTACAAAGCGCACTCAGTGTCGCAATCGGTTCAGACCAAAGCGGCCAAATCGTCGCATTTGTTTAAGAACGCAGAGTTTCAGCCAAGGGAAAAGGCAACCATGTCGGACGAAGAAGATATCATCCTGAGCGAGTTGAACGACGAAGAACTTGTTCAGCAGATGCACGACGACCTTTACGACGGTCTCAAGGAAGAGATCGAAGAAGGCGTTAATATCCTGCTGGAACGTGGTTGGGAACCGTACAATGTCCTGACCGAAGCCCTGGTGGGCGGCATGACCATCGTCGGCGTAGACTTCCGTGACGGCATCCTGTTTGTGCCCGAAGTTCTGCTGGCAGCCAACGCGATGAAAGCGGGTATGGCGATCCTGAAGCCGCTGCTGGCCGCCACCGGCGCACCGCGCATGGGCAAGATGGTGATTGGCACCGTAAAAGGCGACATCCACGACATCGGCAAGAACCTTGTGTCGATGATGATGGAAGGCGCCGGGTTCGAAGTGCACGACATGGGCATCAACAACCCGGTCGAGAACTATCTGGAAGCGCTGGAATCGGAACAGCCCGACATCCTTGGCATGTCGGCCCTGCTGACCACCACCATGCCCTACATGAAGGTTGTGATTGACGCGATGGTCGAAAAAGGCATCCGCGACGATTACACCGTTCTGGTCGGTGGCGCGCCTTTGAACGAAGAGTTCGGCAAGGCGATTGGGGCTGACGGATATTGCCGTGACGCGGCTGTGGCCGTGGAAATGGCCAAGGACTTCATGTCGCGCAAGCACAATCAGGGCGTCGCCACGTAAGCCGCCCTTTGGTTCAACAGATCAGGCCCTGCCCATTTGGCGGGGCCTTTTTCATTTTGCCCCTTCTCTTTTCGGCCCCGCACCCCCACATTCCCCACATGAGCAAGCTGCGTTATGTCTTTCTTTTGGCCCTGGTGATCTCTGCCGGTGGATTGACAATTTTGGTGGCCGGTATGGCGGCCTCCAGCGGCAATCTGAACGGGCAAACCGCCATGGCGCTGATGCCCCTGCTGCTTTTGGTGACAGTTGCATGGCGCGCGCTCAATCCAGACAAGAAAGACTGATATAACAATCCCTTGCAGCGGAAGGGTCGCATTTGACCTTGCACCAAAGCTGATCGCCCCTCAAACTGAATTCAACACGCGAACAGTTCAGGCCACCTTTCCCGGCGAAAGGACGCCAGAGGGGGTAGCCATGCCATTTTCACTTCCAACCGATGATACGCTGACGCGCGATGGGCTTGCGCCCACAACCGAGAAAGGCAAAGTGCTGGTTCTGGCTTGCGGGGCGTTGGCCAATGAGATCCTGGCGATCATCCGCGCAAATCAATTGGATCACCTGACCCTGACCTGCCTGCCCGCGATCCTGCACAACACGCCCGACAAGATCCCGGCCGCCGTGGAAGAGGCGCTGGAGAAGCACAAAGACCAGTTCGACAGCGTGTTTTTGGCCTACGCCGATTGCGGTACCGGCGGCAAGCTGGCGGAGATCTGTGCCGCGCATGGGATCGAGATGATCCAGGGACCGCATTGCTATTCCTTCTTCGAAGGCAATGCCGCCTTTGAGGCCCGCGCCGAAGGCGAGATCGACACGTTTTACCTGACCGATTTCCTGGCCCGAGGGTTTGAGAACTTTGTGATCAAACCGCTGGGGCTCGATCGGCACCCGGAACTGCGGGACATGTATTTTGGCCACTACACGCGGCTGGTTTACATGGCGCAGACCGACAATCCCGAACTCGATGCCATGGCGCGCGACGCCGCTGATCGGCTGGGGTTGGCGTATCATCGCCAGATGACGGGATATGGGGATCTGGAGACAGCGGTGGTGGGGGCGAGGTAAAGACAGGGGCGTTGCCCCTCGCCTCTCAAGCGCTGGGCTCCGCCCGTTCTTCGGGCGAAACGCTTCGCGTGTTCGCGGGGGAAACTGTCCCCCAGACAGTTTCCATCTCCCGCTCATCCCCCGGATCAATTCTAAATTGCCCTCGAACCCCAGGATATTTTTGACCAGAAAATAAGGCGGGCGACGGGCAGCTTTGTTGGGTTTTTCTACAGAAGAGTTTCTGTTACGCGGCTTCGCGCGCGTGATGGCGGATGCGCTCCACCATCGCCCGCACCCCGTTTGAGCGTTGCGAGGACAGGTGTTCGTTCAGACCAAGGCGCGCGAGTTCGGCATGGGCGTCAATCTCGGCCACCTCGGCCACCGGCACGCCGTTGTAAAGCGCGCCCAATACGGCAATCAGGCCCCGCACAATCATTGCATCGCTGTCGCCAATGAAACGAAACTCGCCCCCTTGGATCATCGGTTGCAGCCAGACCTGGCTTGCGCATCCTTCCACCTTGGTGGCGGGCACTTTCAGCGCCTCCTCCATGGGATCCATGGATTTGCCCATATCGATCACCGTTGCGTAGCGGTCTTCCCAGTCGTCCAGAAACTCGAAATCCTCGACAATTTCCTCAAATGCAGCGCTGGCCATGGTGCTCTCCGTTATGACGGGGATTAGGTACGCGCTTCGGCTGAAAAGGTCCAGCCCTGCAAAGGGTCTCTTTTCAAAAGCGGCCCCATGCGCTAACCCTTTTCACAGAACCAATAGGAGCTCTGATGCGTATCCGTTTTGCTGCCCTTCCCGCCCTGTGTCTCGCCGTGACAGCCTGTGACCGGGCGGCGGATCTCAACCCATTGACTTACTTCTCCAATCCGGGGCCGAAACCCGTGGCCGTCATTCCCGAGGGCGGGTTTTCGCAAGACAGGGATCAACGGCTTCTGGTCAACCAGATCACCGAGTTCAAAGTGCTGAGCAGCCCGGATGGGGCCGTGTTGCGCGCCAAGGGGTTGCCGCCGCGCCTGGGCTATTGGGATGCCGAACTGGTCTCGACCACGAATTTCAAACCGGAGAACGGGGTTTTGACGCTGGAGTTTCGCATCTCGGAACCCGCCTATCGCACCCAATCCGGCACGCCTTATCAGCGTGAGGTCTATGTGGGTGGGTTCATCTCAAATACGAAGATGCGAAATGTGCGCAGCATTGTGGTCAAAGGGGCCGCAAACAGCATGAGTGCGCGCCGCTAATCATCTGAAATAATTTAGTTTGAGGTCCTATCAGACCTCAAACACTTCAACCCGCTGGCCTTTGGCCGCGAGTGCCAGTTTGCCATCGCAAAGCCGCACTGCATCCGCCCCAAACACCTCTGCCCGCCACCCTTTCAGGGCCTGCACATCGCGTTTCCCTGCGGCCAATGCATCCAGATCCGCGGCAGAGGCAATCAGTTTCTGCGCCACCTTCTCCTGCTCGCAACGCGCCTTCAGAAGCACGCGCAGAAGATCGGCCAATGCCGGGTTCACCTGCAGCTTTTCCTTGGATTGATCCGCCACCTTGGGCAGGTTTTCCTGCGGACAGGCAAGACCATCTGCCACGGCCTTCAGGATCCCGTCAGCGATGTCGCCCTTGCGGGCCTCGCGCAGCAACAGGCGCGAGCGGCCCAATTCCTGAATGTTTTTCGGTTTGGTCGAGGCCAGTTCCAGCAGCGCATCATCCTTCATCACCCGGTTGCGGGGAATGTTGCGCGACTGGGCGTGGGTTTCGCGAAACCGGGCCAGTTCCCGCACGATGCCCAGGAACCGTCCGGAATTGGTGCGGGTTTTCACCCGTTTCCACGCATCATCGGGGTGGATCGTATAGGTGGCCGGATCGGTCAGAACGGACAGTTCTTCCTGAACCCAGGGACCCCGACCGGTTTTCTCCAGCTCTTTCGACAGCCATTCATAAATCACCCGCAAATGGGTCACATCCCCAATGGCATAGTTTTTCTGCGCTGGTGTCAGCGGGCGGCGCGACCAATCGGTGAAACGGCTGGATTTGTCCATCTGCGCCTTTGCGATCTTGCGCACAAGCGTTTCATATCCGACCTGGTCCCCAAAACCGCAGACCATCGCAGCCACTTGCGTGTCAAATAGCGGGATCGGGAAAACACCTGCCTCGACAAAAAAGATCTCCAGATCCTGCCGCGCGGCGTGGAACACCTTGACCACGTTTTCGTTGCGAAACAGATCATACATCGGCTCCAGCGACAGGCCCTCAACCAGCGGATCCACCAGAACCGCATCTTCCTCTGCCTCGCCCGGCACCGCCATTTGCACAAGGCAAAGCTTGGAATAATAGGTGCGTTCGCGCAGAAATTCAGTGTCCACCGTGACGTAAGGATGCTGCGCGGCACGGGCACAAAATTCGGCCAGCGCTTCGGTGGTGGTGATCGTTATCATTCTAATATCCTGATCGATAGATCTTGCCGTTTGGCGCGTGTTTACGGGGAAAATGCCGGAAAGAAAAGCCCGGGCCCACTTTGGCCGCGATTACGGCAGCAAAACCGGGGTTTTGTCCCCTGCGGCAAAGCGTTTCAGCACCGCCGGATAAAGCTTGTGTTCTTCGACCAGCACGCGCGCCGCCAGCGATGCGGCGTCATCGTCCGGCAATATCGGCACACGGGCCTGTCCCAGGATCGGGCCGCCATCCAGTTCAGCCGTGACCTCATGCACGGAACAGCCCGCTTCGGTATCGCCCGCGTCAATGGCGCGTTGATGGGTGTTCAGCCCCTTGTATTTCGGCAGAAGCGACGGGTGGATGTTCAGGCAGCGCCCGGCCCAATGCCCGGTAAAGCCTTCGGTCAGGATGCGCATGAACCCGGCCAGGCAGATGATGTCGGGCGCATAGTCTTCAAGCAAGGAATTCAGAGCCTTTTCAAAACCTTCCCGATCGCCTTTGAAGTCGCGATGATCCACCACGGCGGTTGGAATGCCCATGTCAGCGGCCTTTTTCAACCCGCCCGCATCCGGCACATTCGACAGGACCAGACAGGGCCGCGCCGGGTGATCACCGACCATGGAATTTGCCAGCGTGACCATGTTCGAGCCGCCCCCTGAGATCAGGATGGCGACCCGTTTCCGGCCCTCTGCGCTCACAGAAGCGACCCCAGGTATTTCACACCTTCACCCGGCTGGATCACCCCCAACTGGCTGACGCGCTCGCCGGCTTTGGTCAGCAGCTCGGTGATTTTCTTGGCTGATTTGGCGTCCACCACCAGCACCATCCCCTGACCAGAGTTGAAGGTTTTCAAAAGTTCCCCTTCGTCCATATTGCCGGTTGCCGCCAGCCATTTGAACACGGGCGGCAGATCCCAGGCATCCAGATCGACCAGCGCGCCAAGACCCTTGGGCAGAACGCGTGGCAGGTTTTCGGTCAGGCCCCCGCCGGTGATATGGGCCAATGCGTGCACACCGCCCGATTGGATCGCCTCAAGAACCTGCGTGACATACAGGCGTGTCGGGGCCAGCAGGGCCTCGCCCAGCGTGATGCTGTCGTCCCACGGGCAGGTCGCATCCCAGCCAAGACCGGACACGTCAACCAGTTTGCGCACCAGCGAGTAGCCGTTGGAATGTACGCCGTCCGACGCCAGCCCCAACAGCACGTCGCCCGGGCGCACGCCACGCGGCAGCACTTCGCCGCGTTCCAGCGCGCCAACCGAGAAACCCGCAAGGTCAAAATCACCGTCCTCATACATGCCGGGCATTTCCGCGGTTTCGCCGCCGATCAGCGCACAGCGCGACAGCTCACAGCCCTTGGCAATGCCTTCGATGATCCGCGCGGCTTTGTCGGTTTCCAACCGGCCGGTGGCGAAATAGTCCAGGAAAAACAGCGGTTCTGCGCCTTGGCACACCAGGTCATTCACGCACATGGCGACCAGATCGATGCCGATTGTGTCCACATTCCCGGTGTCGATGGCGATGCGCAGCTTGGTGCCCACCCCGTCGGTTGCCGACACAAGCACCGGATCCTTGAACCCTGCGCCTTTCAGGTCAAACAATGCGCCGAACCCACCAAGGCCGGCCATGACGCCAGGGCGATTGGTGCGTTTGGCCGCCGGTTTGATCCGTTCGACCAATGCGTTACCTGCATCGATATCCACACCTGCATCCGCATAGGTGATGCCGTTCTTGCCGTCGCTCATTTCGTCCCCCGGTGATGAGAAGCCATGTTTTCAGGGACGCGATAGCTTACATGGACAAAAGAGTCTACGCCCAGCTTGACGCGGGGCGAAACTTTGGTACTCAGGGGGCAAGGTGGGCCTGTAGCTCAACGGTTAGAGCAGAGCGCTCATAACGCTTTGGTTGCAGGTTCGAATCCTGCCGGGCCTACCAATCCTCCCTGCCCCGGTTCAGACCGGTTTCAGCCCGATCAGGCAGGGCCTGTTGGCGACAATCTTGTTGGCGACAGACGTGTCGGAATGTCGCCCTTCTGGCGCATTTGCGCACCTGTCAGGACAGCCCCCTGGGCATCGTAAAAGCAGCCGATCAGCGCGGCAGTACCAGTTCAATCTTGAGCCCGCCCAGATCCTCACTTTCCCCCAACCGGATATGTCCCCCGTGGCTGCGGGCAATGTCATTGGCAATGGCCAGCCCCAGACCGACACCAGAGCCCTTGTTTTGATTGCGCGCCGCATCAAGCCGCGCAAAAGGCTTCAACGCTTCCCCGCGCATCTCGTTTGGAATGCCCGGCCCGTCATCTTCGATGACAAACCGCAAATCGCCACGACCCGACAGGACGGACAGGCGCACCCTGTCGCCATAGCGCAGCGCATTCCCGACCAGGTTATCAAGCGCGCGTTCGATGCTGACCGGGCGCAACCTCATGGCCCCGTCTGCCTCCAGCACACCCGTTTCCACCAGGCGCTCGCCCCTGTTACATTTGGAAATCACCTGCCGCGCCAGGGCGTTTGGATCCACCTTTTCGGTGTCTTCGGTTTCCGCATCAGACCTTGCAAAGTTCAAAAAACTGTCGACCAGGCGCGACATATCCTCGACATCATGTTCCAGATCGGCCCGGTCGTCTTCGTCCAGCATCGACAGGCTCAGCTTCATGCGCGTCAGCGGTGTACGCAGGTCGTGGCTGACCCCCGACAGCATCAAGGTACGCTGTTCGATCTGCCGCTCGATCCGTGCCCGCATATCCAAAAACGCCTTGCCCGCAGCCCGCACTTCGGTGGCGCCTGCCAGCCGATAGGGCACGACCTGCCCCTTGCCAAAGGCTTCGGCCGCGCGGGCCAGACGCCGGATCGGGCGCAATTGGTTGCGCAGGAACAGATAGGCAATCACGGTCATCAGGAAACTGGTCACCACCATCAGCACCAAAAGCTGATGCGGATTGGTCGCAGAGACCCGATCCCGCGAGAAACTGACCCGCATCCCCCCATGCCGTGTCTCAAACCCCAGCACCACCTTGGACCGGTCGCTGGCCATATCGACGCCGTTCAACCCCGGCAGGCCTTCGCGCAGCACTCGTTCCACAACTGGCCCGGTCAGATCGGTCAGGCGAAGCGCCCGCGTGACCGGGGCGGCGGGCAGCGAAATTTCCAGCGCCAAAGGTTCGCTCAGCGGCAAAATCGCGTCCAACGCCTGGGCGCGCGTCGGCGCCTGATCCACCTGGCGTAGCAAATACCCCACCTCAACCACCACCGCGCTGGTCATCTGCACGGTGATCCGGTTGAAGTGTCGTTGGATGAACACCACGGACACCACCAGTTGAACGGTGACGATGGGAACAATCAAGATCAGCGCCGCCCGCCCATACAGGCTGCGCGGCATAAAGGTTTTAAGCCAGCCAAACATGGCCCAACCCTAAAGTGTTTCGGGATAAACTTGAAGCACATGATTGTCCCGAAACGCCGCCGCCGCCCCCAATGACATTGATGTCATTTGCGGCGCTCGGCTTTCCTCTGTTCAGACTGAAGTCGAAACGACTTTGAACGCCGCGTTCCCCTTGCCAAGCCAACACTCCGGGGCCTTTATGGCGCAAAGACACAACCTATGACGGGGACTTACATGGCTGACACCCGCCCACCTGCCGGACAGATGCAGGCACTGGAACCCGGCATCCGCCGCATCCTGGCCCCCAACCCCTCGCCCATGACCTATTGGGGCACCAATACCTATGTGATTGGCGAGGGCGACGTGGCGGTGATTGACCCCGGCCCAGCGGATGAAACGCATCTTGAGGCGATCCTGGCGGGCCTCGCCCCTGGCGAGCGTGTGGCGCAGATCCTGGTCACCCATGCCCATCTGGATCATTCCCCCCTGGCACGCCCACTGGCCGATCGCACCGGCGCCCCTGTGCTGGCCTTTGGTGACGCTTTGGCCGGGCGCAGTCAGGTGATGCAGGACCTTGTAGCAGGCGGTCTTAGCACCGGCGGAGAGGGAGTGGACGCGGATTTTCAGCCAGATATCTGCCTGTCAGACGGCGAAGTCATCACAGTTGGAGGTCATGAGATCGACGTGATCTGGACCCCCGGCCATTTTGCAAATCACATCAGTTTTGCCCTAAACGGCGCCGTCTTCACGGGGGATCACGTCATGGGCTGGGCCAGCTCTCTGGTCTCGCCCCCCGATGGCGATCTGACCGCCTTTATGGCGTCTTGTGAAAACCTCCGCCAGCGAAATGATCGGATCTATTATCCTGGCCATGGTGACCCGGTTGAAGATCCGAATGAACGGATCAACTGGCTGATTTCACACCGGAAAAAACGGGAAGCTGACATCCTTGACACCTTGCGGCGCGGTGCTGAAAACACGGTGGCCGGGCTGACCCGCCATATATATTCGGACACCCCTGCGGCGTTAATGCCAGCCGCGGAACGAAACGTCTTTGCTCATCTTATCGACCTGAACCAACGCGCGTTGGTCCGTGCAGAGCCACAGCTTTCAACCGAGGCGAAGTTTTTTCCGATCTGTTAAAAAAATCCAATTTCCCCTCTTGCAGGGGAATTTCACCATGGCTATACACCCGCTCAGTTCCGGCGTAGCTCAGCGGTAGAGCAGTTGACTGTTAATCAATTGGTCGTAGGTTCGATCCCTACCGCCGGAGCCAAATCCCCCCACGGGGAAAGCTACATATTTGTTCCGGCGTAGCTCAGCGGTAGAGCAGTTGACTGTTAATCAATTGGTCGTAGGTTCGATCCCTACCGCCGGAGCCAAATCCCCGCAAGGGATTGTTTTCATAAGAAAAAGCGACCTGATCGGGTCGCTTTTCTTGTTTTACAAACCTGGGGTTGCCCGCACCTTCAGCCGTTTCGCCTCTTCTTTGGGCCCGCCGGAAGCCGACAATTCCGGCAAACACGGCACACCCATTCCCGCCCGGTTTGTGGGTGTTGCCACATTTCTGCCCCATTTCCGCGTTAACCTTTAACTTGTGCAGAATTCTGCATGCCGGGGGGAGGAAGAGGCGAGATGACCAGAACCCGCGAAACGCATCTGACTGCGCCAGCCGAACGCCGGTTGCACAAGTCGGACCCCACCCCACCCCATCAGCGCGACAAATCCCGCACAACCACAAAAGAACCAGAGAAAACACCGCCGGTGATTTTCACCGATTGGGCCAGCATCTGATCCTTTTTCCCGCCGGGATTTCGCGCTAATCTGCGGGGTATGAGCGACCCTGTTTCCAGCATCCGAAATCTTGGCCCCGCCTCGGACGAGGCCTTTGCCCGCGCCGGGATCACCAGCGCCGACCAATTGCGCACCCTGGGCCCGGACGAGGCCTATTTTCGGCTGCTTGATGCCGGCCATGCCCCGCATTTCATTGGCTATTACGCGATGGTGATGGGGGTGCAGGGGCGGCCCTGGAATGATTGTCAGGGCAAAGAGAAAGCCCAGCTGCGCAAGCGGTTCGACAAGATCAAGGCACGGGTGGCCAACGGCGCAATCAACGAGATGGCCCATGATGCCGCCTTTGAACGGATCATGGACGAGATTGGCATCCGCGCCGCCGACCCATAGCGCTTATTTGACCTCGCGCATGGCAAGACCGCCGATGCCCGCCTAAGCTGCAATCAGCTTCAGGAGGTCACATGACGTATCTCACCCTCACCCCCGACACCCTGCCGGATGAGCACATCTGCTGCGCCTTTTCAGATAAGAAATGCCGCGCGGGATATGACGCAAAGAAACGCTGGCTGACCGAGGAATTCGCCCATGGGTACCGCTTTCACCGGTTGGATGCGCGCGGTAAAGTGTTCCTTGAATATGGTCCGGGGGCCGCGACCTGGTTGCCCGTTGAAGCGGACAACTGGATGATGCTGGGCTGCTTCTGGGTGTCCGGAAAATTCAAGAAACAGGGCCACGGCAAAGCGTTGCTGGATCACGCCCAAAATGCAGCAACAACCGCCGGGCTCAGCGGGCTTGCGGCCGTGGTTGGGCGCAAGAAGTTTCACTTTTCAAGCGATGGCAAATGGTTGATCCGGCAAGGGTTTCGCGAGGTTGATAGGACCGAAAGCGGGTTCAGCCTGTTGGTGCGACACGGCGATAATGCGGGACCCGACGGCGCAAATCCCGACGCCCCCCTGCCCCGATTTAACGCCGCCGCCCGCCATGGCCAGCCCGCCACGGACAAAGGCATCTGTGTCTATTACGCCAACCGCTGCCCGTTCACCGACTATCACGTGGAAATGGCCTTGCGCGAAAGCTGTGCCAAACGCGGCCTGCCGCTGGAGATCCACAAGATCGACAGCCTTGAGGCAGCGCGCGCCGCGCCCAGCCCGGCCACGATCTTTAGCCTGTTTCTGGACGGCACATTCGTCACCACCGACATCAGCGCCTGTCTGGACAGCCGCCTGGACAAGGTCTTGGCCAAAGCCCGTCAGGCATAAAAAACCCGACCCCTTGTAGGGGGCCGGGCTGATCGCGTGGATCGAACGGGGGCTTAGCCCACCAGTTCGAGACCCGAGAAGAAATAAGCGATTTCTTCGGCTGCGGTTTCCGGGGCGTCCGACCCGTGAACCGAGTTTTCGCCAACCGACTGGGCGAATTCTTTGCGGATGGTGCCTTCGTCAGCGTCGGCCGGGTTGGTGGCGCCCATCACGGTGCGGTAGGCTTTGATCGCGTCTTCGCCTTCCAGAACCTGAACAACAACCGGCTCGGAAATCATGAATTCCACCAGCTCGCCGAAGAAGGGGCGTTCTTTGTGCACACCGTAAAAGGTTTCGGCCTGTTTTTGGGTCATGTGGATGCGCTTTTGGGCGATGATGCGCAGGCCGGCGGCCTCGATCTTGGCATTGATCGCACCGGTCAGGTTGCGTTTGGTGGCATCGGGTTTGATGATCGAGAAGGTGCGTTGAATGGCCATGTCGGTCCTCATTTCGTAAAAGATGTGTCTTGTGCCGGGATCGGCGGTGTCTTTGGTCGCCCCCGTACCATGCCTTTCGCGTTCTGAAAAGAGCCGATTGACGCCCCGCCTCTGCTCAGGCACATGGGAGGCATGTTGAAGATTTCCGATATCTCATACGCGGTCGAAGGTCGGCCCCTGATCGAACACGCCACGGCAATCATCCCGGAGGGCCACAAGGTGGGGCTGGTCGGGCGCAATGGCACCGGGAAGACCACGCTGTTTCGCCTGATCCGCGGCGAGTTGACCTTGGAAACAGGCGAAATATCGGTGCCCAGGGGCGCGCGGATCGGGGGCGTGGCGCAGGAGGTTCCGGCCTCTGACACCTCGCTTCTGGATACGGTTCTGGCCGCCGACACCGAACGCGCCGCGCTGATGGAGGAGGCAGACCACGCCTCCGACCCCCACCGAATTGCCGAGATCCAGACCCGGCTCACGGATATTGATGCCTGGAGCGCCGAGGCCCGCGCCTCGTCCATCCTGAAAGGGCTTGGCTTTGACGATCATCAACACGCCCTGCCCTGCGCCGATTTTTCCGGCGGCTGGCGGATGCGGGTCGCTCTGGCGGCGGTGTTGTTTTCCCAGCCCGACCTGCTGCTTTTGGACGAACCGACCAACTATCTCGACCTTGAAGGCGCATTGTGGCTGGAGCAATATCTGGCGAAATACCCCCACACCGTGATCATCGTCAGCCACGACCGCGGGCTTTTGAACCGGGCCGTGGGCGGCATTCTGCATCTCGAAGATCGCAAGCTGACCTATTATTCCGGGCCGTATGACACCTTTGCCGAAACACGGGCGGCGCGGATTGCGGCGGCGGAAAGTGAGAACAAGAAGATCGCGGCGCGCAAGGCCCATCTGCAATCTTACGTGGATCGCTTCCGTTATAAGGCGTCAAAAGCCGTCCAGGCCCAGTCGCGCCTGAAAATGATTGAAAAGCTGAAACCGATCACGACGCCGCAAGAGGCCGCGTTGAAGGCGTTCAGCTTTCCGGAACCGGAAGAATTGTCGCCCCCGATCATCAATATGGAAGGCGCGGCCACCGGTTACGGCGACACCACGATCCTGTCGGGGATGAGCCTGCGGATTGACCAAGACGACCGGATCGCACTTCTGGGCAAGAACGGTCAGGGCAAATCCACACTGTCGAAACTTCTGTCCGACCGGCTGGAGCTGCAATCGGGCCGGATGACCAAATCGTCCAAGCTGCGCATCGGGTATTTTGCCCAGCACCAGATGGATGAGCTTTATCCCGATGAAACCCCGATTGAGCACCTGCGCCGCCTGCGACCGGATGAATTGCCCGGCCGACACCGCGCGCGCCTGTCAGGGTTTGGCCTTGGGGCAGAACAGGCGGAAACCGTGGTCGCGCGCCTGTCCGGCGGGCAAAAGGCGCGGCTGACGCTGCTGTTGGCCACATTGGATGCGCCGCATCTGCTCATTCTCGACGAACCCACCAACCACCTTGATATCGAAAGCCGCGAGGCATTGGTCGAGGCGCTCACGGCCTATTCCGGTGCGGTGGTGCTGGTCAGCCACGACATGCACCTTCTGTCGCTGGTCGCGGATCGGTTGTGGCTGGTGAGCCAGGGGCGCGTGAAACCGTTTGACGGCGATCTGGAAGATTACCGCAAATTGTTGCTGACCTCAGATGCGCCCAAGAAAGACAAGCCCGCCAAAAAGCCACAGAAAAAAGCATCGCGCGATGACATCCTTGCCATGCGATCCGAGGTGCGCAAATGTGAAGCGCGGCTGGAAAAGCTGAACGAGATGCGGGATAAACTGGCGCAGAAACTGGCCGACCCCGCGCTGTATGACGACGACCGACTGGACGAAATGGAAGTCTGGCAAAAGAAATATGCCGAGGTGATGGATGGGCTGGACCGCGCCGAGGATCTTTGGCTGGCCGCGCAGGAAAAGCTTGAGAAGGCAGACAGTTGATGATCGAGCTTCAGTATTTCATTCCCGCCTTCGTGACACTGTTTGTGGTGATGGACCCGATCGGTCTGACCCCGCTTTTCCTGACGCTGACACAGGGCATGAACAGACATCAGCGCCGGGTGATTGCCCTGCGCGCGGCGGCGGTGGCGGGGTTTCTGCTGACGCTCTTTGCTTTTTTCGGCGACAATGTGCTGGGGTTTTTGGGCATTTCCATGGCCGCCTTCCGCATTTCCGGTGGGATCCTCTTGCTGCTGACCGCCCTGGATATGTTGTTTGAACGACGCACCAAACGGCGCAAGGACACCTCCGAGAAAACCATTGATGCCGAAGATGACCCTTCGGTCTTTCCGCTGGCCATGCCGCTGATGGCCGGGCCCGGGGCAATTGCCACGATGATCCTGTTGTCAGGTCAGGGCGAGGGATATTCCGGCGTAATGCTGGCGCTGGTGGCCATGTCGATGGTGCTGCTGATCACGTTGGTTTTGTTCTTTGCCGCAAACCTGCTGGAGCGTGTGTTGCGCGAAACCGGGATCACCGTGCTGACGCGCCTTCTGGGTATGTTGCTGGCGGCCCTGGCCGTGCAATTTGTGCTGGATGGGCTGAAAGATTTTGGCATGGTCGGCGGCATGTGAGACCGGGCGTAACCGCCTGTTCCTTGGGAAAAAAGCGGCGCTGCGGGTGACATTCATCATCTGCCTTCCTATATTTTGGGAACGGAGGTGATGATGACCGCAGATGATTATGCACGGCTGGCGTATCTGGCGCTATTGCTAACCGCAGTGGCCGGGTACTTCATCTCAGAAAACCGGTTCAATCTGGGTCAAACGCTGCGCCACGCGCTGATCTGGGTGTTCATTTTCATCGGCGCCATGGCGGGGGTCGGGCTGTGGAACGATGTGCGCAACGACATTGCCCCGCGGCAAAGCTATCTTGAGAACACCGGCCAGATCACCTTGCCGCGCGCTTTTGATGGGCACTTTTATGCGCGCCTGAAGTTAAACGGGCAACCTGTTGATTTTGTTGTGGATACCGGGGCCAGCAACGTGGTTCTGACCAAAGAGGATGCAGAGCGCGCCGGCGTGGATCTTGATGCGCTTCGCTTCTTTGGCCGCGCCCAGACCGCCAATGGCACCACCCGCACCGCCCCCGCCAATATTGCGCGGGTCGAGCTGGAAGGGATCACAGATTATGGGGTTGAGGTCTGGGTAAACGAGGGAGAAATGGGGCAATCCCTGCTCGGCAATGCCTATTTGCAGCGCTTTGAAAAGATCGAAATCAGCCGGGATGAACTGGTGCTGACGCGCTAATTGCCAGCGAAGGGGCGTCCGGACCTCGTGATGGTTCACCTCAGAAGAAGGTCAAGTGCGCCGCCCCCTTCCTCTTGCCCTAAATACCTCCGCCGGAGGCACAGGCTCACGACGTGAGCCATGCCCAAACCTGTTGACCGAAGGGAGAAAAGGTGCGGGAGAACCTGTGGATCAGGAGCTCGCCTTCATCTCCCACCGTCCCGTTTCCTGCGACCAGTATTTGGCGGTGCAGCCCGACGCAACCACCGCTTTCCACTGGCCACGCGCATGGGCCACGGCGTCCGGGTCGTTGCCATCAAACAGGATTGAAACGCGCTCGAGCCCCGTCATTTCCTCGGGCGTCACATCTGCCCCGTCGATGGAGATCAGCGTGTTGGCCGCGTTGGGAATGTCCGGCCCGTCCGTGAGCAGCACCGGCTGATCCGCGTCATGTGCGCCCCCGGCGCGGCCATGCGGCAGGAACCCGTCCTCAGGCTCCAACCACAGTTTTTCATCGAGCCAATTCAATCGCTGGGCATTGCGCCCGCGCACCACCACCCGCCAGCCATTTTGCAAAGACCGGGTCAGGAGCACGGGCAAGGTGGCCTCAAGCGGCGTGAGGGTCATGTGGTAGAAGAAAACCTCTCCGGTCGTCTTCGTTTCCCCTTCCGTTTCAGCCGCTTGAGACATGCAATCAGCCCTCGAACAGGTCCGCCACTAGGCGGTTCAGCGCCAGCACGCCCCAACCGGTCGCGCCTTTCGGGGCATAGGTGGTGTCGGTCGCGGTTTGCGCGGTGCCCGCGATATCAAGGTGGATCCAGGGGGTGTCATCCTTGACGAAGCGTTGCAGGAACTGGGCGGCGGTGATCGACCCCGCAGCGCGGCCGCCGACGTTTTTCATATCCGCCTTGTTGGATTTGATCAGCTTGTCATAAGCATCGCCCAGCGGCATCCGCCACGCGCCTTCGCCCTCGGTCTGCGCGGCCTTCAGCATCGCGTTGCACAGCTGGTCGTCATTTGAGAAGACCCCGGTGTTTTCATTGCCCAGGCCAATGATGATGGCGCCGGTCAGGGTGGCGAGGTCAATCATCCCCATCGGTTTGAAGGTTTCCTGCGCGTACCACATGATGTCACACAGCACCAAACGCCCCTCGGCATCGGTGTTGATCACCTCGATCGTGTCGCCCTTCATGGATTTCACAATGTCCCCGGGGCGTTGCGCCTTGCCATCGGGCATGTTTTCCACGAGGCCCACGACGCCAACGACGTTGGCCTTGGCCTTGCGTCCGGCAATTGCCTTCATCGCGCCCGCCACGGTGCCCGCGCCGCCCATATCCATGGTCATGTCTTCCATGCCGGCCGCCGGTTTCAGGCTGATCCCGCCGGTGTCGAACACCACGCCCTTGCCGATCAGCGCAAGGGGCGCGGCCTCGGCTTCGCCGCCATTCCATTTCATCACAACCACTTTGGACGGGCTGTCCGATCCCTGCCCCACACCCAAAAGCGCGCGCATGCCAAGCTTTTCCAGCTCGGGTTCGTCCAAGACGGTGACCTCAACCCCAAGGTCCTTCAGCGCCACCAGACGGTCGGCAAATTCGCTGGTGGTCAAGACGTTGGAGGGTTCATTGACCAGATCACGGGTGAAAAACACACCGTCGGTCAGCGCCGCGGTCAGGTCGCCTTTGCCCTCATAGGTTTCCGGCTTCGACGCCATAACGGTCAGCGCGCCGCCCTCTTTCGCGTCTTTGGACATATGGTCGACAAATTCATAGGCCCGCAGGCAGGCCCCAAGCGCCAGTTCATCGGCAAAGCGGCGATTGCCCGCCAGCACCAGAACATCCTTGCCCAAAAGGGATTTGCCAATGGCGGCACCCGCCTTGCGCATGGCCTCGCCCTTGGCCTGTTTCGAGAGGCGAATGACCTGCACGGCCTCGGCGACCAGCCCGGTGGGATAGGCCAGCTCAATCGCCTCGCCCTCTTTCATCTTTTCAAACGCCTCGCTGTCGGCAAATCGTGCCAGCGCCCCGCGCATCAGTTTATTCACGCGGCGCGCGCCGGGGTCGAGCTTGCCCGGCTCGGCAAGCATCACGACAATCCGCCCCTCATGGGTGCCAATTGCATCCAGGTCGGTGGCAATAAAATGGGGCGTAATGGGGGTGGCCATGGGAGATCCTTCCATAAGACAAGTACGGCAATCTTTTGCCATTCCTAACGGTCAGGCAAGCCAATGACCAGATAGCAGTTTTCCCCCGCCGCCCAATCAGGTAGAAACCCACAAGATATAGTGGCACACAGCCGGGCCTTGGGGGGAATTTGGCTAGAATCGACAGATATATCTTGGCGCAGCTTCTGGTCCAGTTCGGCTTTGCCGGGCTGGTTTTGGTGCTTCTGTTTTGGATCAACCGCGCGGTGCGCCTGTTTGATCAGATCATCGCGTCGGGGGAAACGGCGCTGGTCTTTCTGGAATTTTCCGCGATGATTCTGCCCGGCGTGATCGTCTTTGTGCTGCCGATTGCCGCCTTCACCTCGACGGTCAGCGTGACCAACCGGCTGAATGTGGAAAGCGAGCTGGTGGTGGCGCAATCAACCGGGTTCGGCCCGTTTCGACTGGCGCGTCCTGTTCTGGTCTTTGGCATTATGGCCGCCGGTTTCATGATGATCCTCACCCATGTTCTGGTGCCGATGAGCCAGCTGCGCTTTGCCGAACGCCAGGCCGAGATTGCCGAAAATGTCACTGCGCGGTTCCTGACCGAAGGCAGTTTTGTGCACCCGGCCGACGGGATCACGCTGTATATTCGCGAAATCACCCCGGAAGGGGAACTGCTGGATCTGTTCCTGTCAGATGAACGCGAGGTCGCCGCGGGCGGCGCGCAGGCCACTTATACCGCGCAGCGCGCGTTGATTGTGAACACCGAAGAGGGCCCGCGGCTTTTGATGTACGAAGGTCTTGCCCAAATCCTGTCGGCGGACGGGCGGCTGACCACAACCGGGTTCAAAGAGTTCACCTATGATGTCTCGGCGCTGTTGACCGGGCCCATGATCGGTGATCGCGATGTGCGCCAGCTTTACACGCGCGAGCTTTTGAACCCGACCCCGGCCCTTTTGGCGGAAACCGGCGAAACCGCCACCGCGATGCGGGCCGAGGCGCATTTCCGCAACGCTCAGGCGCTTTATGTGATTGTGGCCGGGTTGGCCGGATTTTCCATGTTGATTGTTGCGGGCTTTAGCCGCTTTGGCATGTGGCGACAGGTGGTGATTGCCATCGGAGTTGTGGCCACGTTCCAGACCGTGGACAACACCATGCTGGACATAGCGCGGCGCAATGAAGACGCGCTTTTGCTGGTTTATCTGGCGTCGGGACTGGGCCTGGCCTTCAACAGCTTTATCCTTTGGATGGCCACCCAGCCCTCGCCGTTTGATCTGCGTAAACGGCGGCGCACGGCGCGATTATTGTCACGTGGCGCCTTGGCGGCCCCCACGGCCAGCGGGGGAGCGTCATGAAACTGCATTTCTATTTCGCCCGGCGTTTCCTGTTTTCCTTCTTCGCCATGTTCATTGTGCTGGGGCTGGTCTTTGTGCTGCTCGATATGGTCGAGGGGATGCGCAAGTTTGACGCCAGCCAGATCGGGTTCACAGATATATTGGGCCTGACCCTTCTGAACATGCCAATGTGGATGTATCGCATCATTCCGCTGGTGGTTATCCTGGCGACGATCTGGATGTTCTTGTCGCTGGCGCGCAGCTCGGAAATGGTTGTCACCCGTGCCTCTGGCCGGTCCGCCATGCTGACACTGGTGTCCCCGGTGTTGACGGTCTTTGCGCTGGGCGTGCTGGCATTGGCCGTGGGCAACCCGATTGCAGCCGCCACAGCCAAGAAATACGCCCGCCTGTCCGCCCAGTTTGAAGGCGGCAGCGCCTCTGTGTCGTCGATTTCGGATCGCGGGGTCTGGCTCAGACAGGGCAATGACCGGGGTCAAACAGTCATTCACGCGCAAGCCTCGGATCAGGAAGGCACACGTCTGACCGATGTCACGTTCTTTGCCTTTTCTCCTGAGGGCGTGCCAACCATGCGGGTCACCGCCTCCCATGCCTCGCTGCAACCCGGGCGCTGGGCCCTGCGCGCCGCCAAGGTCTGGCGGCTGGACACCGATGAAAACCCCGAGGGCGACGCGCTGAACCTGCCCGCCTATTGGATTGCCTCAAATCTGACCGAAGAACAGATCCGCGACAGTTTTGGTAAACCCAGCAATATCTCGATCTGGGATCTGCCGGCGTTCATCACACGTCTGGAAGAAGCCGGGTTTTCCCCGCGCACCCATCAGGTCTGGCTGCATATTGAACTGGCCACGCCCCTGTTTCTGGTCGCTATGGTGCTGGTGGGGGCGGGCTTTACCATGCGCCACACCCGGTTCGGGCGCACCGGCGTGATGATCATGATGGCGCTCTCGCTTGGTTTCGGGTCTTACTTCATTCGCAACTTCGCGCAGATCCTCGGGGAAAACGGACAGATCCCGGTGGTTCTGGCCGCCTGGACACCCCCGATCGCCGTCATCCTACTGTCCCTTGGTATCCTGCTACATCTGGAGGATGGATAATGAGCTCGTATCTCAAGCGCCTCCGAAAGGCGGGGTTGGTGGGCAGCCTGCTGAGCGCCCTCGCAACCAGCACCGCCATCCTGGGGGGGGCCACCGGCGCAAGCCTGGCCCAGAATGCCGCCACCTCCCCGGCCACGCTGGTGGCTGATCGGGTTGAGGTTCAGGGCAATTCCGGCCTTCTGGCGCAGGGCAATGTGTTGGTGCATTTTCAGGGCGTAACCCTGACCGCGCGCGCGGTGCGCTATGACAAACCGCAAGACCAACTGTTCATCGAAGGGCCAATTGTCCTGCAGCGCGGCAAGGAGCAGGTGATTTTTGCCGACAGCGCTGCCCTGACCAGCGACCTGCGCAACGGCATCCTGCGCTCGGCGCGGTTGGTGCTGGATCAGCAATTGCAGGTGGCCGCGGTCGAGATTGAACGGATCCAGGGGCGCTATACGCAGCTCAATAAGGTCGTGACCTCGTCGTGCCAGGTTTGTGCGAAAAACCCGGTGCCCCTGTGGCAGATCCGCGCCGAACGGGTGGTACATGACGAACAAGAACGGCAGCTTTACTTCCACAATGCACAGCTGCGCGTGGCGGATGTGCCCGTCTTTTTCCTGCCGCGCCTGCGCATGCCCGACCCGACGCTGACACGCGCCACCGGGTTTTTGGCCCCGAAAATCCGCACCAGATCCACCTTTGGCACCGGGTTGATGACGCCCTATTTCATCCGGATGGGGGATCACGCTGACCTGACCGTGACACCCTTTCTGGCCACCCGCTCCCGCACGCTGGAACTGCGGTATCGTCAGGCCTTTCGCACCGGGGACATCCTGTTCTCGGGCGCGATCAGCCGTGACAGCATTCAACCCGACACCACGCGGTTCTATGTGTTTGGCGAGGGCGCGTTCGACCTGCCCAATGACTTCAAGCTGAGCTTCCAGTTGCAGGAGGTTTCCGACCCCGGCTATCTGCTGGATTACGACTATTCCGAAGAGGATCGTCTGCGCAACGCCCTTGAACTGACCCGCGCGCGCCGTGACGAGTTCATTTTCGCCGGGATCACGCGCTATGACACGCTGCGCGCCTCGGAAATCCCCATCTCTGACCAGTTGCCCTTTGCACAGGCCGACGCCGTTTACGAGCGGCGCTGGCAACCGGGCTGGATCGGCGGACGGGCCGTCTATCAGATCTCGGCGCAAAGTTATTTTCGGGAAAGTTCCGACGATGGCGTGGGACGCGACGTGAACCGCCTTGGGGCCTCGGTCAACTGGCAACGGGACTGGCAACTGCCCATGGGCATGCTGGCGTCGTTTGAGGCGGGTCTGAATGGCAGCCTCTATTGGATCAATCAAGACAGCAATTACGATCAGGAGCAGAGCTTTGCCACGCCCTCTGTCGCCGCCACCCTGCGCTGGCCGTTTTCGCGCGTGTCCGCCAATGGCGCGGTTGATGTCATCGAACCGGTCGTGCAGCTGGCCTGGAGCGACCAGGTCGGCGCGACCCTGCCCAATGAAGACAGCCGTTTTGTCGAGTTTGACGAAAACAACCTGTTCGATCTGTCGCGATATCCCGGTTTCGACCAACAAGAGGAAGGCAGCCGCGCAACCGTCGGATTGAAATGGTCGCGCTTCACCCCGTCAGGCTGGGCCATGACCTTCGCCGCCGGGCGGGTCTTCCGCTTTGACGGAACCAACAGCTTTTCCAGCGCCTCGGGTCTGGCCGGGGATCAATCCGATTGGGTATTGGCTACGCAACTGCAATTGGGCAGCCAGTTTGCCCTTCAGGGGCGTGCGCTGATTGATGATGACTTGAATATTGCGAAAACCGAAAGCCGCCTGGCCTATATCCAGGATGTCTGGCAGATCAGCGCCGCCCATTTGTGGGTCGAAGCGGACCCGATGGAAGACCGCAACGCCCCAATCCACGAACTGCGTCTGGATGGGGCCTATCAGTTGAACGATTCCTGGCGCATCAGTGCGGAAGGCGATGTTGACATCGCAGCAAGCCAGGTGACCAGTGGCAAGCTGGGGCTGCAATACAAGAATGAATGCCTGGCGGTCGATTTTTCCCTCTCGCGCCGTTTCACCGCTTCGACTAATGTCGACCCAACAACGGATGTCGGGGTTCAGGTGGAACTTCTTGGGTTTGGCGGCGCACCAGGGGGCAAGGCCCGCAAGTGCCTGCAATGACATGAGATCCGAAGGGATGCAAAGGGGTGATTTCCCCGCATGCTTTCGATACAAGATGAATTTGGACGCAGATAAACGCACAGATAAACGCCATGGGTGAGATGATGAGCAGAACCAAGAAGACACCTGTCCTTTCTTTTGTGAAGCGGACTGTCCTGCGGATGACCGCGCCGATCGCGCTGGCAGCAGTTTGTGCAAGCCTCCCCGCCCTGTCGCATCTTGACGGAGCGGCCCGGGCCCAAAACCTGTTTGCCCCGGTTGTGAAGGTCAACGACCGGGTGATCACCGCGTATGAACTGTCACAACGCATCGCCTATCTGACGCTCTTGCGCGCGCCGGGCAATCCGCAAGAGCTCGCCCGCAAACAGCTGGAAGACGAGGCGCTGCAGCGCGAGGCCGCGAAACGCGCGGGTATTTCCCTGCCGCCCGAAGAGCTCAAGGCCGGCATGGAAGAGTTCACCTCGCGCTTCAATCTCGACCTGAAGCAGTTTGAGGTGGCGCTGGCCCAAGGGGGCGTGTCCATGGAAACCTTCCGTGATTTTGTCGAGGCCGGGCTGTTGTGGCGCACTGTTGTGCGTGAACGTTATCGGGGAAAGATCGTGATCTCGGATGATGATGTCGAACGGCGCCTTGATCTGAGCCGCCCCGGCGCGGCGGGTGTCCGGGTTCTTTTGTCCGAGATCATCCTGCCTGCCCAGACCCCGGCCCAACAGCGCGCGGCGTCTGCGCGTGCGACCGAAATCGCGGAAATCAAGACGCTCCCGGCATTTGCGTCGGCCGCCCGCCGCTATTCGGCTTCGCCGTCCAAGGGGCGGTCCGGGCGTCTGGACTGGATGGATCTGTCCAACATGCCCCCCGCCCTGGCGGCGCAGGTTTTGCCACTTTCCCCCGGGATGGTGACCGACCCGATTCCGGTGCAAAACGCGATTGCTTTGTTTCAGATGCGCGCCATTGAAGAAACCGAGGTGCCGGCCCCCACGAATGTCACGATCGACTATGCCACGTATTTGATCCCCGGAGGCAACACGTCCGAGGCCCAGACCACCGCCGCAAATCTACGGGCGCGGGCGAACACCTGCGACGACCTGTATGGTCTGACCAAGGGGGCGTCTGAACTGCAACTGACCCGACAGGCCCAACCGATCAACGAAGTGCCGACAACCTATGCGTTGGAACTCGCCAAGCTTGACCCCGGTGAAGCCTCGTCTTCGCTGACCACGTCTGATGGTCAGAACCTGGTTTTCCTGATGCTGTGTTCGCGCAATCGCGATCTGCCCGAAGAGGTCAGCCGTGACGAAGTGCGCCTGCAGCTTTTGAACGAGCGCCTGCAAACCATTGCCAAAGGGTATCTCGAAGAGTTGCGCGCTGCCGCCTATATCAAGGATGTCGTCAACAAATGACCAGCGGCACACGCCGCCCGGCCCCCGTGGCGCTGACCGCCGGGGAGCCTGCGGGCATTGGTCCCGAATTGGTCGGCCCCGCCTTCGAGGCATTGAAGGGGCACGTGCCGTTCTTCTGGATGGGTGATCCGGCCCACCTCCCGGCAGGGACGGCATTTCAACTGATCAAAACCCCCAGTGACGCGCATGACACGCAGGCCGTTCCGGTGCTGCCGCACGAGTTTGGATCCGGTCGCACCCCGGGCCGGACACAGCCGGACCATGCCCGGCACGTGATCGAGGTGATTGAACGCGCTGTGAACCTGGCCCAATCCGGGGCCGTTTCCGCGATCTGCACCAATCCCATCCACAAAAAAGCCCTGAAAGATGGCGCCGATTTTGCCTTTCCGGGGCACACCGAATTTCTGGCCCATCTGGCCCGCTCGGATCAGGGCGATGCCGATGTGGTGATGATGCTGGCCTGCGAAGAATTGCGCGTGGTGCCCGCCACCATCCATATCGCGCTGTCTGATGTGCCAAAGACCCTGACCCGCGAAAAACTGGCGCAGGTCATTTCTACCACCCACGCCGCCCTGATCCGTGACTTCGGCATTGCCAAGCCACGCATCGCCGTTGCCGGGCTGAACCCCCATGCGGGTGAAGGGGGGGCCATGGGTGTGGAAGAGATCGACATGATCGCGCCGCTCTTGGAAGAGCTGCGTCACGAAGCGCTGGATCTGATTGGGCCGCTCTCGGCGGACACGATGTTTCACGCGGGTGCCCGCGCCGGATATGACGCGGCGATCTGCATGTATCACGATCAGGCGCTGATCCCAATCAAGACCATCGATTTTGCGGGCGGTGTGAATGTGACCCTCGGCCTGCCCTTCGTGCGCACCTCGCCCGATCACGGCACCGCGTTTGATATCGCGGGCACTGGCAAAGCCGATCCAACCTCTCTGATTGCGGCCCTGCGCATGGCCTGGACCATGGGCAAAGCCCGCAGCCCCCGCCTTGAGGAACAGTGAGATGACACAGATTGACGGCCTTCCGCCCCTGCGCGAGGTGATCGCAACCCATGATATGCGCGCCAAAAAATCGCTGGGGCAAAACTTTCTGCTGGATCTGAACCTGACCTCGAAAATCGCCCGTCAAGCCGGGGATCTGAGCAGCTGTGACGTGCTGGAAGTGGGCCCCGGTCCCGGTGGTCTGACCCGTGGTTTGCTGGCAGAAGGCGCGCGCAAAGTGCTGGCGGTGGAAAAAGACAGCCGTGCCATGGGGCCACTGTCGGAAATCCAGGCGGCGTATCCGGGGCGGCTTGAGGTGATCAATGCCGATGCGCTGGAACTGGACCCGCTGGAGCATCTGACCCCGCCGATCCGCGTGGTCGCCAACCTGCCCTATAATGTGGGAACCGAATTGCTGGTGCGCTGGCTGACACCCAAGACCTGGCCGCCCGCCTGGTCCAGCCTGACCCTGATGTTTCAAAAAGAGGTCGCACAGCGCATTGTTGCCCAACCAGGCTCCAAGGCCTATGGGCGGCTGGCGGTGCTGGCCCAGTGGCGCAGCGACGCGCGCATCGTGATGGAACTGCCGCCCGAAGCCTTCACCCCCCCGCCCAAGATCCGCTCCGCCGTGGTGCATCTGGACGCCCTGCCCCAGCCGCGATTTGAGGCGGATGCAGGTAAGCTGCAGAAAGTGGTGGCGATGGCGTTCAACCAACGCCGCAAGATGCTGCGCGCCTCGCTGAAAGGCATGAGCCCCGAGATCGAAGACATCCTGACCTCGGTCGGGATCAAACCTACGTCGCGGGCGGAAGAGATTGGATTGGAAGAGTTTTGCGCCCTCACCCACGCGCTGAGCACGACATAAGGCGCGAGAGACAAGCACCGGGGAGAGGAACTCCAGAAAACTAGAAAACTAGAAAACTAGAAAACTAGAAAACTAGAAAACTAGAAAACTAGAAAACTAGAAAACTAGAAAACTAGAAAACTAGAAAACTAGAAAACTAGAAAACTAGAATCCAGTTGCGCATCCGCTGCAAGAGAAAACTGCAAGCATATGATAAATATTAAGAATGCTCTTCTTCAGCGGTCGCAGACAGCGCCCGATTGAACGCTTTCAATGCATCTACATGATGCACAGACCCCCAAAGGTCCGGCGTATCTGCTTCCCCCCCCAGGGTCACCACAGGTATGAAACTCGCCCCGGTGTTTTCAAAGATGGGCATCACCGCTTCCAGGGTGGCATTGCCATCCACATAGACCCCCTGCTCGATCAAATCCCAGCACTCCGCTTCGTCCGGCGCACGGTCCGACCCTATGTCGCGCATCACTTCGGCCACCCGCACCGTGGTGAGCAAATAGGCTTGTGGCCCTGCCGCCAGGTGGATCTTGCGCCGTTCAAGTTGGGTCAGGAAGAAAGATCGGTCCACCAGCCGACTGGACAGGGCCGTAGAGAGCGACACAGCGCCCATCACGGCAATTCCGGTCTGCCAGTCCCCGGTCAGTTCAAACACGATAAGCGTGGTGGAAATCGGTGCCCCCAAGACCGCGGCGGCCACAGCCCCCATACCCGCCAGCGCATAAAGGGTTTCTGACCCGGACACGTCGGGGAATATCGCCGTGGCAACAATGCCAAACGCAAGCCCCGTCAGGGCCCCGACCATCAGGGATGGCGAAAACACACCGCCCCCCATGCGCCCGGCCATGGTGATTGACACGGCAAAAACCTTGACCACGGTGAACACAATTGCTTCATGCAAAAACAACTCGCCCGTCAGCGCCAGCGAGGTGGTTTCATAACCGACCCCGATAATGTGGGGATAAAAGATCGCAATCGCCCCCAGCATCAGACCCGCCAAGGCCGGGCGTAGCACCTTGGGCAGACCCATCCGCGCCTGAAGGTCATTGCCCAGATCATCGGCAAAAAAGATCGCCCGCATCAAAACCACAGCCACAAACCCGCAGATCACACCAAGGATCAGGAAGGCGGGCAGTTCCACGTAAAACGCCAGACTGCCTTCCTGCGGCAAGATAAACTCCGTCATGCCGCCATATTCCAACCGGTTGATCACAGTCCCCGACACGGCAGCAATGGCAATCGGGGCAAAGGCATGGACCGCAAAATGGCGCAGCACCACCTCCAGCGCAAAAAGCGCCCCGGCAATCGGCGCGTTGAAGCTGGCAGAGACCGCGGCGGCCACCGCACAGCCCAATAGGTCACGCCCGGTCACGCCGTTGGCCTGGATCCGGTTGGCGATCCAGCTCGACACCACACCCGCCATATGCACCACCGGGCCTTCGCGCCCCGTGGATCCGCCGGTGGACAGCGTGATGAAAGACGCCAGTGCCGATCCGATCCCTGCACGTTTTTCTACCCGCCCTTCCCACAGGGCCGCCCCTTCAATCACATCAGCAACAGAACGGACCCTGCCATCTGGCGTAAACCAATTCAGGATGACCCCAACCACCAATCCGCCAAGCGCCGGCAGGATCAGGATCCAGTACCACGGCAGGGTCGAGGCAAAACTGTGAAGATGAGCCAGATCGTTTGTGCCATAAAGCGTGGCCTGCAACCATTCGATTCCCTTTCGAAAACCCAACGCCGCCGCACCCGACACGATACCGATCACCAGCGCAATCAACCAGAACTGCACCTGCGAGGGGCCTTTTTGCCGCAACAGTTTCCAAGTCGTGGACAATGCTTCAAAATTCGCCGTTAATACGCGGATTATAAACAATTTTGTTTGATTAAACATTGTCAAAACTTTGCCCGACCCTTTCCCCAATAGCCCATTCGGGCTAGTCTGTCTCGGCTGCTGTTTGGGAGATGATGGATGTCCATCGACACCGTTTATACCGAGCTTACCTCGTTTCTAGGCGATCGTGTAAGCCGCTCCAAGTCCGATCTGAGGGAACATGGCGGGTCCGAGACCCATTTTGACATGGTCTTGCCAGAACTGGTCGTCTGGCCCGGGTCCACCCAAGAGGTGTCGCGGATCATGGCCATTTGCCACGCCCATCGCTGCCCTGTCACCGCTTTTGGGGCTGGCACGTCCTTGGAGGGGCACACCACCCCGATCCGCGGCGGGGTGTCCCTGGACATGACCCGGATGAACCAACTGCTGACCGCCGACCCCGGGGATATGGTTGCGGTGGTGCAACCCGGCCTGACCCGGGAGGCGTTGAACGAAGATCTGCGCGCCACGGGGCTGTTCTTCCCCGTGGATCCCGGCGCAAACGCCACCATTGGCGGCATGGCCTCCACCCGGGCATCCGGCACCACAACGGTGCGCTACGGGTCGATGCGCGACAATGTCTTGGGGCTGACCGTGGTGCTGGCGGACGGGCGGGTGATTACAACCGGATCACGTGCGGCGAAATCAGCGTCCGGCTATGACCTGACCGCGCTGATGCTGGGGGCGGAAGGCACGCTTGGCATTATCACCGAACTCACCCTGCGCCTCTCTAGCACGCCCGAAGCGATCAGCGCCGGGGTGTGCGCCTTTCCCGATATGGGGTCGGCCGTGGCCACGGTGCAGCAGGTGATCCAGATGGGCATCCCTGTGGCGCGGATCGAGTTTCTGGACGACGAGAGCACCCGCGCCGTGAATGACCACGCAGGGATTGATCTGCCCCTGTGCCCCCATCTTCTGGTGGAGTTTCATGGCAGTGACGCGGCGGTGGCGGATGCCGCAGATGAGTTTGGAGAGATCGCAAAAGATTTCGGCGCCACCGGGTATGAAAGCGCCACGCGCACCGAAGACCGAAACCGGCTGTGGAACATTCGCCACAATGCCTTTTACGCCGTCACCGCGCTGCGCCCCGGGGCAAAGGCGTTGGTGACGGACATCTGTGTGCCGATCTCGAAACTGGCCCAAGCGGTGGAAGACACCCGCGCGGATATTGCTGCCGCGGGCCTGCCCGGCCCCATTCTGGGCCATATGGGGGATGGAAATTTCCATGCCATCCTGTTGATCGAAGACGGCAATACGGCCGAGATGGCAACGGCCAAGGGACTGGCTCGGCGGATGAGTGAACGTGCCCTTGCGCTTGGCGGAACCATCACCGGCGAACACGGCATTGGCATGGGCAAGCTGGGCCTGATGCAGGCCGAGCACGGCACGGCCTGGCAGGTGATGGGAGAGATCAAACGGGCGCTGGATCCAACCGGTATTCTGAACCCCGGCAAGCTGGTGCAGCAGGATTGATTTCAGGGGCGCTGCCCCTCGGCTATCCGCCTCACCCCGGGATATTTCCGATTAAAGCGTTTCGAGATTAACTTGAGCCACAAGTTGATTTCGAAACGCCCGCAACATGGTAGGTTTCGAGCGTTTCGCCTCATTCTTATGTCTCAACAATAAGTCGAAACTTATGTCTCAACAATAAGTCGAAACGCTTTAGAAAATAAGATCTGATCAACCGTTTAGGAGTTCCTGCGCTGCGGCTTTTGCCGCCTCGGTCACCGTGTCGCCAGAGATCATCCGGGCGAGCTCTTCGACGCGGTCATCTGTGGTCAGCGGCATAACGGTCGACAGGGTCACGCCATTATGCACGGCCTTTTGCACCCGCCAATGATGCCCCCCAAGCGCCGCGACCTGGGGCGAGTGGGTCACCACCAGCACCTGCCCCCCGTTGGACAGGTCTTTCAAGCGCCGCCCAACGGCGTCGGCGGTGGCGCCGCCAACCCCACGGTCAATCTCGTCAAAAATCATGGTCAGCCCTTGCGCGTCACGGGTCAGGCAGACCTTGAGAGCAAGCAGAAAACGGCTGAGTTCACCGCCCGAGGCGATCTTGTTTAAGGGGCCAGAGGGCGCGCCGGGGTTGGTGGCAACGGTGAAGGTCACCGCGTCGATCCCGTCCGGGCCGGGATCAGCCTCGGTCAACTGCGTGGTGAACACGGCGCGTTCCATCTTGAGCGGCGCAAGTTCCGCCCCCATCGCCTGATCCAGTGCTTTGGCGGCTTTTGCCCGCGCCTGCCGCAAGGCAAGCGCCGCTGTCT
Organism: Aliiroseovarius crassostreae; assembly: GCF_049803815.1. Classification (GTDB taxonomy): domain Bacteria; phylum Pseudomonadota; class Alphaproteobacteria; order Rhodobacterales; family Rhodobacteraceae; genus Aliiroseovarius; species Aliiroseovarius crassostreae_A. The sequence goes on along the minus strand of NZ_JBNAGI010000002.1, from coordinate 271,352 downwards.
GATAGCCGGCCTCGGCCTCTGTCACAGCCGCTTCCATGGCGGAGATCTGTCCGGCGCCTGCATCAAGCGCGTGAAGGCGGGCGCGGAGATTTTCGGCGAATGTGCCAAGCTCTTCCGGGGCGATCTGATGTTTGCGGGCAAGGCCGCGAATGGCAAAAAGACGTTCTTCGACGGTTTCCAACTCATGTGGGTTGAAGGCCAGCTGATCCATCACCGCTTCGACGCCCGCAACCGCATCCCCCAGCTCGGCCATGGCGCGGCCGAGGGCATTGAGCGGCTCATCCAGATTGTTCCCGGCCTGATCCGCCACGCCTTCGAGCCAGCGCAGCGCATCGCCCATGCGGGCCTCTGCCCCGTCGCCCGCCCCAAGCGCCTGATGCGCCCGCTGGATGTCCTCGCCAATCTTTTCGGCGGCTTGCATCATCCGGCGGCGCGCGTCCAGTTCCGGTTCTTCGCCGGGTTGCGGATCGAGCTTGTCGAGCTCTTCCACAGCATGACGCAAAAACTCTTCTTCCGCCTGGACCTCTGCCAGATCCCGGCGTGCCTCATCCAGCGATTTGCGCACCGAGGCAAGCACCCGCCAGGCGGTTCGGGTATTGGCCAGTTTTCCGTCCAGCGCGCCAAATTCATCCAGCAGCTGGCGGTGCACACGGGGATTCAGAAGGCCACGATCATCTTGCTGGCCATGCAATTCGACCAATGTATCCGATAGCGCGCGCAGCACGTCACCGGACACGCGGCGGTCATTGACCCAAGCGGTCTTGCGCCCATCCGCGCGGTTCACCCGGCGCAGGATCAGCTCATCTTCGGCATTGATCCCGGCCTCGTCCAAAACCGTGCGGGCCGGGTGATCAGCGGGAAGATCAAAGATCGCGGTCACTTCGCCCTGTTCGGCCCCCGCGCGCACCAGATCGGCGCGACCGCGCCAGCCCAGCACAAACCCCAGACTGTCCAGAAGGATGGATTTCCCGGCCCCGGTTTCGCCGGTCAACACGTTCAGACCGGGCTGAAACTCCAGTTCCAGCCGATCAATGATCAACAAATCCCGAATGTCCAATCCGCGCAGCATGACGCCCCTCACCCCTGCGAGAGGCTTACAGCCATTCGCCCTTGACCAGCTGACGATAGATGGTGTTCAGCCAGTTGTCGCCCTTGGCCTTCGGCTGCAGACCCGCCTGTGTCAGCAAACGGTGGCTTGCCGCATACCATTCGGTCGACTGGAAGTTATGCCCCAAAATGGCCCCTGCGGTTTGTGCCTCATCCGTCAGGCCAAGCGAAAGATAGCTTTCGACCAGGCGATGCAGGGCCTCGGCCACATGGGTGGTGGTCTGGAACTTCTCGACCACCACGCGGAACCGGTTGATGGAGGCGGTGTAATGCTTGCGCTTGAGGTAGTAGCGCCCGATTTCCATTTCTTTACCGGCCAGGTGGTCAAAGGCCAGGTCAAATTTGAGGATCGCGGATTTCGCATATTCGGTGTCTGGATAAAGCTCGATCACCGCGCGCAGGGCCTGCAGAGCCTGGAAGGTCAGGCCTTGATCGCGGCCAACCTCGTCGATCTGGTCATAAAAGCTGATCGCCAGCAGATATTGCGCATAAGCCGCATCTTCATCGGCCGGGTACAGATCAATGAAGCGCTGCGCCGTGGCCCGCGATTGTTCGTATTCCTTATCCTTGTGATAGGAAAACGCTTGCATGATCAAGGCGCGTTTGGCCCATTCGGAATAGGGATAGAGGCGTTCAACCTCGGAAAACCATTTCGCGGCCTTATCGGGTTTGCCGCGGTCGAGCTCGTATTCGCCGCGCTTGAAGATGTCTTCGGCGGTCCATTCTTCGATCGGCTTTTTGACAACCTGTTCATCGCCACCGAAGAGGCCGCCAAACAGGCCTCCGCCTCCGCTGCCAATGCCAGCCGAACCGATGCTGCCACCCCCTGAACAGGCCGACAGCAGAACCCCTGACACGAGCGCCGTCGATACGGCCTTCATCAGATTGACGCGGATCATATGGATGCCTACCCCGTAACTCAATTCTCAGGTGGTCTGAAATTTCCACCCGTTCGGCTTGTCCTAGCACAGAAATTTGCGGTGCAAAATGGTCTAGTCAGGCTTTTTCGCGACTTGTCGCCAATCGATGCCTTTGGGCAAGTCCCTGGTGGGGGACAAAAAACGCGATCAGGCGGAAGATCAGGCCGACATTGGCAGGTCAGACCGGCGCAGACCAACGCCCGGCAACAGGCGCGCCAAGGCATCGTCGCAATCAACCAGACGCCAGCTGTCGGGCTGGTCGAACAGGGCGCGCAACAGTTTATTTGTCATGGCGTGACCAGCTTTGTGTCCGACATATCGTGCCTTGAGCGGCGCGCCCGCCAGCGCCAGATCACCCAGCGCATCCAGCATCTTATGGCGCACGGCCTCATCCGCGCGGCGCAGACCACCGGGGCTGACCACGTGATCCCCATCAACCACCACAGCGTTTTCACCGGGCACGCCACCAAGCGCAAGCCCATTGGCTTGCATCGCGTCCACATCTGCCTGACGACAGAAGGTGCGACAGTCAGATAGCTCGCGGACAAAATTGCCGTTGGACAGGTCCAGGCTTTTGCTCTGCGTGCCGATCGCGGCATCCGGGAATGAAATGTGGAAATTCATCAGGAACCCGTCGGCCGGTTCCAACCGGGCCCAGGCATCACCATCGTGGAACTCAACCGGTTTCAAGATCTCGATCACCCGCGCTTTTTGCGACAGGTGACGCACGCCCGCGCGCATCAGACCTTCGACAAATCTGGCAGAGCTGCCATCCAGGATCGGCACTTCTGCCCCGTCGATCTCGATCAACGCATTGTGAATGCCACAGCCGGCCAGCGCGGCCATGATATGTTCAATGGTCGAAAGCTCTACGCCAGTTTCATTGCGCACCAGCGTGCACAGGCGCGACGGCACGACCGACGCCCAATGGGCCGGGATCATGTTGTCACGATCTGTAATGTCAATCCGTTTGAACCAGATCCCGTATTCGGCTGACGCCGGTTTCACGGTCATGCGCACGGGGCGCCCGGTATGCAGTCCGGTGCCCGAGAAGGTGACAGAGCTGGTAACTGTGGTTTGCACGAAGCGCCTCATTGATGGCCACCGGGTTTTGCCCCGGTATCCCTATGGGTAATGCCCGCCCCGCCTGACAACAACTCAATCATTTGTAACGGTTTGAAACATGGTGCCCCAAAGGTAAACAAATTGGGCAAAAACCCGCCGAAATCCGTAATAAGCAATTCTAAACAAAAAGAAAAAGGGCCGCCCGATAGGCAGCCCTTCGTGAAGATTTCCAAGTCGTTTCAGCCCCTTTGAGACGCTGACCTGTCAGCTTTGCAACAGGCGGTCAGAAACCGATCAATTGGCCTGGCGGCGCAGGAACGCGGGGATTTCCACCTTTTCCTGCTCCGCATCCATCTGCGGTTGTTGGGCCTGATGCTGGGCCTGATGCTGCGTCGGGGCCTCCACCGGCGGTTGCGGACGGGCGGCGGCCCCTTCGGCGGCCCCGTGCCCGGTCATGCGGTTGATCAGGGAGTTGATCCCAAAGCGCGGCTTGTCAGAGGTTTGCGGCTCGGCCTGCTCCATCGGGCGCTGCGGCTGGGCTTGCTGGGCGCGCGGCTGGTTGTGCACGGCGGCCTGCAAACGGGCAAGGGCCTCTGGCGACGGGGTGCCCGGAGCCGGAGCCTTGGGCGCCACGAATTGAGCCACGGCGGGCTGTTCATCGTATTGCGGCGCGGGTTGAACCGGCTGTTGCATCGTATGCTGCGGCATGGGCTGTTCGGCCACGTGCTGTTGCGGCTGATAGCTGGGCGGCGGCAGATCGCCACCGGCGCTTTCCGCCGGGAACACGTTTTCGGCCTGCTCTTCTGCTGCGGCTTCGGTCGCGTTCAGGTCTTCCCCAAAGAGCGAAGGTTCAACAGGCGCTTCGGCAACCATGGCCGCCGGGGCCACCTGTTCCGGAGCTTCGAACTTTTCTTCCACTTCCATCGGGGTTTGCAACGGTTCCGACAGACGGCGACGCGGCACCGGCACTTCGGCCGGGATTTCCGCAGCATCGATCCCGGTGGCCACAACGGACACGCGCATGCCGCCTTCCATATCGTTGTCGAGCGTCGAGCCCACGATGATATTGGCGTCCTGGTCCACCTCTTCGCGAATGCGGTTGGCGGCTTCATCCAGTTCAAACAGCGTCAGGTCATAGCCGCCGGTGATGTTGATCAGCACACCCTTGGCGCCGCGCAGCGAAATCTCGTCCAACAGCGGGTTGGCGATGGCTTTTTCAGCCGCCTGAACCGCGCGATCTTCGCCGGTCGCTTCGCCGGTGCCCATCATCGCTTTGCCCATCTCGTCCATCACGGCGCGCACGTCCGCAAAGTCGAGGTTGATCAGGCCCGGGCGGACCATCAGGTCGGTCACACCTTTCACGCCCTGATACAGGACGTCATCGGCCATCGAGAAGGCCTCGGTGAAGGTGGTTTTTTCATTGGCGAGACGGAACAGGTTCTGGTTCGGAATGATGATCAGCGTGTCGACCATTTTTTGCAGGGTCTCGACCCCGTCTTCCGCCTGTTTCATGCGCTTCGCGCCTTCGAACTGGAACGGCTTGGTGACAACACCCACCGTCAGAACGCCCAGCTCCCGCGCGGCCTGCGCGATGATCGGCGCTGCGCCCGTACCTGTGCCGCCGCCCATGCCTGCGGTGATAAAGCACATGTGTGCGCCCGCCAGGTGGTCGACGATCTGTTCGATGCTTTCCTCGGCCGCCGCGGCGCCAACGGTCGCGCGGGCCCCTGCCCCCAGACCTTCGGTCACCTTCACTCCCATCTGGATGCGGTCCTTGGCGCGCGAATGCTGCAGCGCCTGGGCGTCGGTGTTGGCGACGACGAACTCGACGCCTTCCAGTTCTTTCTCGATCATGTTGTTGACCGCGTTGCCGCCGGCACCGCCCACGCCAAACACCGTGATACGAGGTTTCAATTCTTCCTGACCAGGCATGGTAAGGTTCAATGTCATGATCTGTCCGCCTGTTAATGTGCGTGCTGCGCGGCGTCTCTGGCCTGCGTCAGCGGGATGTGTTCTTGTCGGCGTGAATCGCCGGTGACTGCCTCTTTTCAGCCACATTACCGCAAAAGCGGGGGGGACGTCACCCATCAATTGATGTATTGGGCGCAAAATATGGGGAAACCCGCTGTAAAATCAGCAGGATTTCGCCCATTGCACCAAATATGGATGAATTAAACCGGTCTCCCATAGACATCAACTATGCCGTTGAACCCATGGAATTTATTGGCCTTCGGTCTGGCGCGCCACTCGGGGGACCTGCTGCGCGCGCTTGCGGTTTACCAGTTATCCTTGAACCACTTCATCGCGCGCTTCAGGCTGCGCGCCGGATAGCTTTCTGCGGGAATGTCGAAATCCCACCACTCGTCTTGCGGGTTTGTGGCAAACAAGCAAAGCCCAACCGAAGAGGCAAACCCGGCCCCCGTGGCCGCCTGCGGCAGGCCCTGCACGCGCAGCGGACGACCGATGCGCACCTGTTGCCCGAGGATCTTCGGCGCCAACCCGTCCAGACCAGGGATCTGGCTGCCCCCGCCGGTCAGCACGATTTGCTGGCTGGGCAGGTGATCAAACCCGGCGGCATCCAGACAGGTGCGGACCTCTTCCAGGATCTCTTCGACACGCGGGCGCATAATGCCGATCAGCTCGGCCCGGCTGACCGTGCGGCGGTCGCGTTCCCAATCGCCCGTGTCGCCGCCGATTTCGATCATCTCGCGATCATCCATGCCGGTGGCCACAACGCCGCCGTAAAATGTCTTTATTCTTTCAGCAGTTGCAAGGGGAACTTGAAGTCCCTTGGAGATGTCCGAGGTCACATGATCGCCGCCCAGACGCACAGAATCCGCATAAATCATGTGCTTTTTCATGAAGATCGAAATGCCGGTCGCCCCGCCGCCCAAATCAATGCAGGCCGCCCCCAGTTCGCGTTCGTCTTCCACCAGTGCCGAAATGCCGGACACATAGGCCGAACTGGCCAGACCGGCCACTTCCAGATCGCAGCGTTTGATGCAATAGAGCAGGTTCTGGATGACCGCGCTGTCCACGGTCAGAAGGTGCATGTCAACGGCCAGCCGCGTTCCCAACTGACCACGTGGATCGGACAGGCCGGTCCGATGATCCAGCGCAAAATTTACCGGCTGGGCATGAAGCACCTCGCGCCCGGTCCCGAAATCCGGCACGTCACAAGACGCCAGCACCCGGGCCACATCATCTTCGCACACCGCGCGTTCGCCAAGCTCCACCGCGCCTGCCAGCCCGTAAGAGCGCGGATTGGCGCCGGAAAAACAGGCGATCACGTGATCCACACGCACATTGGCCATTTTCTGCGCCGCCTGAACTGCGGTGCGAATGGCCCGTTCGGTTTCCTGCATCGCGTCAATCTCGCCAAAGCGCACGCCGCGTGAGCGGGTCGTCGCAGCGCCGATCACCCGAAACGCGCTTTGTCCGGCCAGGCTGCCCACCCCGTCACCTTCGCGATATTGCTCGGCCCCGTCGAAGCGCAGCACGAGACAGCCGATTTTCGAGGTCCCCACATCAAGGATCGCAATCACACCACGTTGCATGGCGGCCTGTCGCATCGATCGCATGGCGCGTTGTTGGGCGTAAAGCTCAGTCATTGGAAATATCTCCGAATTCCAAGGCCTTGATCCGGCGCAGCTCTTCCGTGGCGGGTTCGGCCAGGCGCAGCGTCGGGCGCAAAGGGGTTCGCATGTCAATTGCGGTGAGGTCACGGGCCAGAAGATCCTGGGCCTGATCGAGCGCCAGAACCTGCTCCAGCGCCAAAACGGGCTGATCTTCTGGCAGCATGATACGTTTTTCACCGTCCAGGATCAGATCCCAGCGGCGTTCGCCAACGCGCACAAGGCCACGCAGCTTTTCCGCCAGCGGGCGGGCGGTGGCGATCAGCTCCAACGCCTCTTGCACGGCTTGATCGGCCCCGGCCCCTGCAACCATTGGCAGGTCGGCGCGTGCGGAACGCGCGGTCAGGCTGGCCACCCGATGGCCGGTTTGATCAAGCAGATCCAGCAGATCGCCATCGCGCCAGATCACCACCGGTTCGCGTTCGGTGATCGCAACTTCCAACACGCCGCCGGGACGGATGCGCAATTCGGCATCTGCGATCACGTCAAGTTTCATGATCTCGCCACGCATCACGTCAAGATCGAGGTCAAAGGACGAAATCGGGAAATCAATCGGCAAGATGGTGCGCACGGCGTCGTCGACAATCGGCGTCGCCCCTTCCACGGCCATCAGTTTGACCATGAATTCCGGGCGCTCCTGCACGGAGCGTTTGATTTCAGTGATTTTTTCACCAATCGCATAGCGGTTTGTGGGGTTTGAGAAGAACCAACCTGCCGCCAGCAACACCAGAAACACCGGCAGCCCCACCCGCAGCGTGGCGCGGAACAAAGGGGTCAGCCAAAGGCGATTGATTTTATAGGCGATGCGCGAGGGCGCCGGGTCGCGCCGCGGCGCGCTGTCCTGTTTCAGGCCAGGTTTGCGAGACGCGCTTACCTGTTGCATGACGCATCCCCCACCATCCAGGCGCAAAGTTCGCCAAAGGTCATGCCCTGATGTGCTGCCTGCTCGGGCACCAAAGATGTCGGTGTCATGCCGGGCTGGGTGTTGGTTTCCAACAGGATCAGACCGTCGATGCCCCGTGTTTCATCCCAGCGGAAATCGGTGCGGCTCACCCCTCTGCAGCCCAGCACCTCATGCGCGCGCACGGCGTAGTCCAGGCAGGCGGCTTCGATCTCTGCCGGGATCTTGGCAGGGATTTCGTGACGCGATCCGCCTTCGGCATATTTCGCGTCATAGTCATACCAGCCATCGGTGATGATGTCGGTCACGCCAAGCGCGCGGGCCGGTTCATCGCCCGAGGCCCCCATCACCGTGGTGGTCAGCTCGCGCCCCGGCACATAGGTTTCCACCATCACCGTTTGCGGCATGGTGTCGGCCAGTCGCGGCGGGGAGTTTGCACCTTCGCTGACAATATAAATGCCAACCGAGCTGCCTTCGTTGAAAGGCTTCACCACATAGGGCGGTGCCATCACGTGGCGGCTTTTCACCTCGTCCCGGTCCGCCAGAACCGATGTGACGACTGGCAGGCCTTCGGCGCGAAACACGTCCTTGGTGCGTTCTTTGTCCATCGCAAGGGCCGAGGCCAAAACGCCGGAATGGGTATAGGGAAGACCCAGCCATTCCAGAATGCCCTGCACACAGCCGTCTTCGCCCCACCGGCCATGCAGCGCGTTGAAGACGACATCGGGTTGTTCTTTTTTCAGACGCTCCACAAGATCGGGGCCAGCGTCCAGTTCGACCACCTGAAATCCTTCGCCCCGCAAAGCCGCAGCGCATTCACGCCCGCTGGTCAGGGACACCTCGCGTTCCGCCGAGGGGCCTCCCAATAAGACCACAACTTTGAGGGCCGCCTGTTTTGCCTTGCCCGTCATACTGCCCCCGATACTCGATCGTTTGCCCGGGCCGTTTAGACCCTTGTTTTTTCGAGACAGATTCCCCCTGCCCGGAAGAAATGCCCACAAATTTTAAAGGAGGCTGCTCTGCCCCGTGAAATACCGGAAAGGTTGGTTAAACCACTGCCTTCCCATCGCCCGTGGCCCGCTTATTTTTGTGCAGGTTCGCCCACGCGCTTGATTTCCCATTGTAACTGGATCCCGCTATGGTCGTAAACCTTTTTCCGCACCTGTTCGCCCAATCCTTCAAGGTCGGCGGCGGTGGCGTCGCCCGTGTTGGTGAGGAAGTTGGAGTGCATCTGGTTCATCTGTGCGCCGCCCAACGTGGCGCCGCGCAGTCCGGCGTCGTCAATCACCTTCCACGCCTTCAGGTCATGGCTGTCGTCAGCGCGCCCCGTGGAGCTGAACCCGGCCGGATTTCGGAACGTACTGCCGGCGGTGCGGTCCTTGGTGGGTTGGGTTTCATCCCGCTTTGCCAGTTGCTCTTCCATCCGCGTCTTCAGCGTTTCGGGGTCACCCTTCGGGGCTTCAAACACCGCCTTGGTGATCACCCAGCCTTCGGGCAACTCGGTCTGGCGATACTGGAAATCCAGGTCAGCCGAGGTGAGCGTAACCCGCTCGCCTGTCCGCGTGATCGCATGCGCTTCGACAAACACATCCGCCACGTAGGATCCGTAACAGCCCGCGTTCATCCGCACCGCGCCGCCAATCGCGCCGGGAATGGTGCGCAGGAAGGTCAGGTCCAGGCCTTGATCTGCCGCCTTGCGGGCCACATGGGCGTCGAGCGCGGCCACCCCTGCGGTCACACGTGTGCCGTCAAATTCAATCCCGTTGAACCCGCGCCCCATGCGGATCACCACGCCGCGAATGCCGCCATCACGCACAATCAGGTTGGATCCGACACCCATGGGAAAGACAGGAATTTCCGCGTCAAGCTGCGACAGGAAATGCGCCAGATCATCCTCGTCCGCCGGCAGGAACAGCCAATCCGCCGGGCCACCCACGCGCATCCAGGTCAGGCTGGCCAGCTCTTTATCGGCCATCAACTGCCCACGAATGTCGATCTGATCAGGCCGTGCCATCGCTTGCCCCTTTCACGCGTTTCACAATACGTCGCCCCAAATAGATCACAGGCCAACGCAACACAACCATGCCAGCCGCCAGAACCAGAAGGGCGGTGCCCCAATCGTGTTCCCACCACGCCAACGCGACAAGGGGCGCGCCGAGCATCATCAGCACATAGGCCAGCGGCCAGTGCTTTTTGTCGGACGGGCGCATCGAGGCGAGTTTTGCGCCGATGATCCAAAGGCAGGCAAAAAGCAGGGTCCAGCTCATCGGCGCCCCCGGTCCGGGGCGCGTCGCTGGGCGCGCATCGGCCGGTTTTGCCAGGTCGTTGGTGCCGTTGATGCAACAGGTGCCGCGATACAGGCCCGAACCGCCATCGTTCACCCCCTGAGCTTTTCCGGCAACCCATTGGCCCAGGCGCTGATGGTCCCTGCCCCCAGGCAGACGACCATGTCACCCGGTTTGGCCTCGGATTTGACCAGAGCTAGCAGGTCTTCTTCGGTAGAGACGGCGTGGGCGTGGCGGTGGCCGTGGCGCACGAGCCCCGCCACCAGATCATCGCGAGAGGCCCCTTCAATGGGCGCTTCGCCTGCGGCAAACACGTCGGCAATGCCCACCACGTCGGCCTCATTGAAACAGGCACAGAACTCTTCAAACAGGTCATGCAGGCGGGTGAAACGGTGGGGCTGATGCACGGCGATCACGCGACCTTCGCAGGCCTGACGCGCGGCTTTCAGAACGGCGGCGATTTCGACCGGGTGGTGACCGTAATCGTCGATGATGGTCACGCCATCCACCTCACCCACTTTGGTGAAGCGCCGGTTCACCCCGCCAAATGCCGCGAGGGCGGCGCGGATTTCATCGCGTTTCATGCCCAAGTGGCGCGCGACGGCCACGGCGGACAAGGCGTTCGACACATTGTGATCGCCCGGCATTGGCAGGGTGCAGCCTTCGATGCGTGCGTTTTCGTGGTGCAACTCGATGTCGAAATGCGCAACGCCAGCTTTATAGGTCAGGTTCACCGCACGTACATCTGCCTGGGCGTTGAAGCCGTAGGTGACGACGCGACGGTCGGTGACCTTGCCCACCAGCGCCTGCACTTCGGGATGATCAGTGCAACACACGGCCAGACCGTAAAACGGGATGTTTGAGACAAAGTCGAGAAAGCCCTGACGCAGCGTATCAAAATCGCCCCAATGCTCCATATGCTCGGGGTCGATATTGGTGACAATGGCAATGGTTGCGGGCAGACGGTTGAAGGTGCCGTCGCTTTCATCGGCTTCAACCACCATCCATTCGCCCTGCCCCATCCGCGCATTTGACCCATAGGCGTGGATGATGCCGCCATTGATCACGGTCGGGTCGATATGCCCATGCACCAGCAGTTCGGCCACCATGGTGGTGGTCGTGGTTTTGCCATGGGTGCCCGCCACCGCGATGTTGGACTTGAGGCGCATCAGTTCGGCGAGCATTTCGGCCCGGCGCACCACGGGAAGGCCACGCGCACGCGCCGTGTCCAGCTCGGGGTTGCCCGGTTTGATGGCGGAAGAAATCACAACCACCTCGGCATTTTCCAGGTTCTCGGCCTTCTGACCGATAAAGATCTTGGCCCCAAGTTCCGCCAACCGGTCGGTGATCTTGGACGCTTTCAGATCCGATCCCTGAATGCGATACCCGTGATTGAGCAACACCTCGGCGATGCCCGACATGCCGATGCCGCCGATGCCAACAAAGTGGATCGCACCCATTTCGGTAGGCAATTTGGTGGCAGCTGCATTCATGATTTTGGTCCTGTCAGGTCTTCGACCAGCGCCACGAGGCGCTCGGTCGCGTCGGGGATGCCCTGTGACAGGGCGGCACGGGCCATTTGGCTGGCCCCTTCGGGATGGTCAAGCACGTTGGCAATCTGGGTCGACAAGACGCCGACATCCAACTGGCTTTCGGGGATGAGAATAGCCGCCTGTGCATCCACCAACCCGCGCGCATTGGCGGTCTGGTGATCTTCGGTGGCATGGGGGTATGGGATCAGGATCGACGGGCGACCAATCACCGAGATATCCGCCACGGACGACGCCCCCGCCCGGCTGATCACCAGCTGCGCTTCGGACATGCGGCGGGGGATGTCGGTGAAAAACGGTTGCACATCGGCACGAATGCCGTGGTCGTTATAAAAGGTCACAACCCGGTCGTGATCTTCCTCGCGCGCTTGGTGGCTGACCGAGATATGGTGAAGCAGATGCGGAGGAAGGGCTGCGATAGCGACTGGCACAGTGTCAGACAAGGCGCGCGCGCCTTGGCTGCCGCCCATCACTAGGATCGACATCGGGTAATCGCCGGGCGAGATATACGGCGCACCCGCGCGCTCCAGAACCGCGCTGCGCACCGGGTTCCCGGTGGGAATAGCGTTGGATCCCTCCGGGGCTTTGGTCGGCCAGGTGCCGCAGGCGACGAAATCCACCTTGTCGGCAAAGCGTTTGTTCACCCGCCCCAAAACGCCATTTTGCTCATGGATCATCCGCGGCAGGCCCAGCATCCAGGCCGCGCCAAGGGCCGGAATGGACGGGTAGCCGCCAAACCCCACAACCGCCGCCGGGCGGTCCCGGCGCAAACGCCACGCCATCGACAACACGCCGCCCAGGATTTTCAGGGGCACCAGGGCTTTGGCCAGAATGCCGCCGCGCGCGAAGGTGGCAGAGCTGACCTCCTCGACCTCAACCACATGCGGGAACCCGCCCGTGTACCGCGCACCGCGCGCATCGGTCGACAGCTTCACCCGCCATCCCTTGCGCAGCATCGCCTCGGCCAGAGCCTGAGCAGGAAACATGTGGCCGCCGGTGCCCCCGGCGGCAATCACGAGAAGAGGTTGGGTTTGGGTCATGTCGGTCTGGTCGCCTGTCAGTGTCGTTGCGTGAACACATCCTGCATCCGGCCCTGTGGGCGCGAACGGGTGAAAGCCAGCAACATACCCAATGCGATGCCGCCTGCAATAAGCGAAGATCCGCCATAGCTCACAAACGGCAAAGTCATGCCTTTGGCGGGCAGCAACCGGACCGCAACCCCCATATTGATCAGCGCCTGAACGCCGAAAATCGCGGCCAGCCCGGCGCCGGCCAGACGGATGAACGTGTCGCGTTCCTGAATGAGGCGCATGAAGCTGCGCACCACGATGGTGGCGTAAAGCAGGATGATCACCAGCACCAGAATGAGCCCGTATTCCTCGGCCGCCACGGCAATGATGAAATCGGTATGCGCATCCGGCAGCGACCATTTCACCTGCCCCTCGCCCACGCCAACCCCAAAGAACCCGCCTTCGCGGATTGCGTTGGTGGCATAGCCCAGCTGGGTCGTCGGGTCGACCTCGGGATTCAGAAACCCGTCAATGCGGCGCGCCACATGTTCGGAATTGTTGTAGGCCACGGTCATGCCAAAGATCACCAGCCCCACCAGCGACACGAGGACAAAGATCGGCGCGCCCGCGAGGAAATACATCACCCCCCAGCTAAACGCGATCAGCGCGGTCTGGCCATAATCCGGCTGCATCACCAGAAAGGCCGCAATCACCACCAGCAGACCCAGCGACATGGCTTTGCCCGGCGGGCCGTTCAACTCATGACTGGCGGCCATCAGCCAGGCGGCCACAATCACAAAGCCGGGTTTCAGAAACTCGGATGGCTGAAACGAGGCGAAACCAAGCGAATACCAGCGCACCGCCCCTTTGCCGAAATCCGTGCCCAGCACCGGCAGCATGACCACTGCGACAAAGGCCAGCGCAAATCCGATTACGCCCAGGCGGCGCACCATTGTGGGGCTTAGCATTGTGGTCGCAAACAAAGTGACCAAGGCCGTGGTGCCAAACAGAAGCTGGCGTTCAACATAGTGGAAATAATCCAGCCCGTTGCGTTCTGCCAGGGGGGGCGACGCGGCCAACCCCAAAAGGATGCCAAGCCCAAACAACACCAGTACGCAGGAAATCGACCATCGGTCGACGGTGCGCCACCAACGGGGAAGAATAGGATCGCCATCCGCTTTCGGGATCGCGCCATACACCATTTCAGTCATGATTGCCGCCTGTCACTGCTTTAAATACCGCTCGTTCTTTGTTGATTTCCCCGGCTTTTTTATTTCTTCGGGATCTTTGCCCCAGCCAGAGACCCCCATCTAAGTGTGGGGTATTGCAGGCAAACTAGCGCATTTTTCCCTTTGCATCCAGCACTTTATCAGGCGGGCACAAAGAGATGCGCGAGGAATTGCCACCCTATCGTCCGGGCGGCGAGACCTGCCGCGCCTTGGTGCTTTCCAGCCCCAGCCGGGTCTCGCGCCACAAGATCACCCCGCCAGCTCCGATGACGATGGCGGCTCCGATCAGGGTTTGCACCTCGGGCCATTCGGCAAAGACCAGATAGCCAAAGAGGATCGCAAAGATCATCGAGGAATAGTCAAACGGCGCAATGGTCGAGGCGTCGGCGTATTTGTAAGCCGAGGTCAAAAGCGCCTGCCCCACGGCCCCCAGACACCCGGCGGCAACCAGATGGCCCCACTGGGTGGGCGTGGGCCAGACCCAACCAAACGGCACGGTAACAAGGGCGGCGAGGCTCGCGCAAATTGCGGCGTATAGTACGACGGTCGAGGGATGGTCTTTGCCCACCAGACGCCGGACCAGGATTTTCGCACTTGCCATGAAACAGGCGGCCCCTAACGCCAGCATGGCGCCAAAGGCGCGCAGCGCGGCCTGCTCATCCGCCCCGTCGGCAAACCCACCCAGCCGCGGCCAGAGGATCACCAAAACCCCGATCAGCCCAGCCGCCACGGCGCTGACCCGGATCAGGCGCACAGGTTCGCGCAGAAAGATGGCGGCCAGCACCGTTGTCAGGATCGGGGCCACATAGAAAATCGCTGTGGCCTCGGGCAGTGGCAGATAGGTGAGCGAGGCAAAGGTCAGCCCCATGGCGCAGGCCCCCATGATGCCACGCAGCACATTGCCTCCCAGGTTCTGCGTCTTCAGCACCACGGGCAGTCGCCCCATCCACCAGATCCAGATTAGAAGAAACGGGATGGACAAAAGCGCGCGAAAAAACACCACTTCCCCCGGCGGCACAGCACCCTGCATCGCCTTGATCAGGCTTTGCATCGACAGGATGAACGCGACGGAGGCGAGTTTTAGGAGTATTCCAGTGCTTTGGGACATCGATCTTGTCTAGAGGGTGACGGCCTGCGCAACAAGGGCGTGTGCAAAAGAAAACGGGCGCCTGGTGTGTATCCCTGGCGCCCGCTTCATTGTCTGTTTCTGCGTTTCTTACGAAATCATCGTCAGCAGCGTGTCGAGGCTGGCCTTGGCATCGCCATAGAACATCCGGGTGTTTTCCTTGAAGAACAAGGGGTTTTCGATGCCCGAATACCCCGTGCCCTGACCGCGTTTCGACACGAACACCTGTTTGGCTTTCCAGCATTCCAGAACCGGCATCCCGGCGATCGGGCTGTTCGGATCTTCCTGCGCGGCCGGGTTCACGATGTCGTTCGACCCGATCACGATGGCCACATCCGTGTCCGGGAAGTCGTCATTGATCTCGTCCATTTCCAGCACGATGTCATACGGCACTTTGGCCTCGGCCAAGAGCACGTTCATGTGGCCCGGCAGACGGCCTGCCACCGGGTGGATCGCAAAGCGCACTTCTTTGCCCTTGGCGCGCAAACGGCGGGTCAGTTCCGCCACGTTTTGCTGTGCCTGAGCAACCGCCATGCCGTAGCCCGGGATGATCACCACGCTGTCCGCGTCTTCCAGAGCTGCCGCCACGCCTTCGGCGTCAATGGCGACCTGTTCGCCCTCGATTTCCATCGCCGGACCAGCTTCGCCGCCGAACCCACCAAGGATCACCGAGATGAAGCTGCGGTTCATCGCCTTACACATGATGTAGCTGAGGATCGCACCGGACGAGCCCACCAGCGCGCCAACCACGATCAAAAGGTCATTGCCCAGCGAGAAGCCGATGGCAGCTGCGGCCCAGCCCGAATAGGAGTTCAGCATCGACACAACAACTGGCATGTCCGCGCCGCCAATGCCCATAATCAGGTGGTAGCCGATGAAGAGCGCCGCAACGGTCAGGATGATCAGCGGCAGAAGCGCACCGGAATTGAGGTACCAAATCAGGCAGATCAGCGACAGGCCAGCGGCTGTGGCGTTCAGGATATGCCCGCCCGGCAGTTTGGTTGCCGCCGAGGTCACCTTGCCCGCCAGTTTGCCATAGGCAATCACCGACCCGGTGAAGGTCACCGCGCCAATCCAGATCCCCAGCGACAGCTCCACCTTCAGGATCGCGATCTCGATCGGCTCCTTCTTGGCCACAAGCATCGCAAAAGTGCCCTCAAGGGTTTCCCCCGCGGCCTTGGCGGCCTCAACCAGATTGATGGTCATTTCCGCGTTGAAGCCCACAAACACCGCGGCCAGACCGACCAGCGAGTGCATCGCGGCGACAAGTTGCGGCATTTCGGTCATCTGAACGCGCTGCGCCACAAAGGTGCCGATCACGCCGCCAATGGCGATCAGGATGATCGACAGCCACCACAGGCCCGCGCCGGGGCCAATCAGGGTGGCAAACACCGCCAGCGCCATGCCGACAATGCCATACCACACCGCGCGTTTCGCGCTTTCCTGTCCCGACAAGCCGCCCAGCGACAGGATGAACAGAACGCCAGCCACCACATAGGCTGCCATGGTAAACGAATTTTCCATTGTCCCTGCCCTTCCTTAAGATTTCTGGAACATGGCGAGCATGCGCCGGGTGACCAGGAAGCCACCGAAGATGTTGATACCGGCCATGAAGACCGAAAGCGCCGCGAGCAGCCCCACGAGGAACCCGCCAGACCCGATCTGGATCAGCGCGCCAAGAATGATGATCGAGGAGATAGCGTTGGTCACCGCCATCAAGGGCGTGTGCAGCGAATGCGCCACGTTCCAGATCACCTGGAAGCCGATGAAGACCGACAGGACAAACACGATGAAGTGCTGCATGAAGCTGGCCGGCATATCCGGGATCAGCCCCACGCCCATGATCAGACCTGCGCCAATGGCAAGCAGGGTCACCTGGTTCTTGGTTTGTTGTTTAAAGTCAGCCAGTTCCTTGGCTTTCTTCTCTTCCGGGGTCAGCTCCGGCACCACCTCTTTCGGCTTGGCGGCAATCGCCTGCACCTTGGGCGGCGGTGGTGGGAAGGTGATCTCGCCCTGATGGGTCACGGTTGCACCGCGGATCACGTCATCTTCCATATCATGGTTGATCTGACCGTCCTTTTCCGGGGTCAGGTCGGACATCATATGCCGGATGTTGTTGGCGTAAAGCGTCGAGGATTGCGTCGCCATCCGCGAGGGGAAATCGGTGTAGCCGATGATGGTCACGCCATTGTCGGTCACGACCTTTTCGTCGGCCACGGTGCCCTCGGCATTGCCGCCCTTTTCCGCCGCAAGATCAACAATCACCGAGCCCGGCTTCATCGCCTTGATCATGTCCTCAAGCCACAGCTTGGGGGCTTCGCGGTTGGGGATCAGCGCGGTGGTGATCACAATGTCCATCTCGGGGGCGAGCTCGCGGAACTTGGCCAGCTGGGCTTCGCGAAACTCCGGGCTGGAGACAGACGCATAGCCACCGGTGGCGGCGCCATCCTGCTGTTCTTCTTCGAAATCGAGATAGACGAACTCGGCGCCCATCGATTCCACCTGCTCGGCCACTTCGGGGCGCACATCAAACGCATAGGTGATCGCGCCCAGCGAGGTCGAGGTGCCAATGGCGGCCAGACCGGCCACACCGGCGCCAACCACCAGAACCTTTGCGGGCGGCACCTTACCGGCGGCGGTCACCTGACCGGTGAAGAACCGGCCGAAATTGTTGCCCGCTTCGATCACCGCGCGATAGCCCGCGATATTGGCCATCGACGACAGGGCGTCCATTTTCTGGGCGCGCGAAATGCGCGGCACCATTTCCATGGCAATCACATTGGCGCCGGATTTCTTGGCCTTTTCCATGCCACCTTCATTCCCACCGGGATTGAAGAAGGAAATCAAGGTCTTATCCTTGTTCAGGCGCTTGAGCTCCGTATCATTGGGTTGGCGCACCTTGGCGATGATATCTGCCTCTTTCCACAGGGCGGCCGCGGTCTTGGCAATCTCGACCCCTGCGTCCTTGTAGGCTTCATCAGAGAACCCGGCGGCCTGACCGGCCTTGGTTTCAATGATGCATTCATATCCGAGTTTCTGAAGCAACTTGGCGCTGTCCGGGGTCATCGCGACCCGGTTTTCACCGTCGAAGACTTCCTTTGGAGTACCGATCTTCACGTGTCTTTTCCTCTTCTCCCATCATTGGGGGGATGTGGGTTTAGCCCTGTCCTGCCCCAGATTTTATCGCGTGATCCCGCTGACCATACGCAGGCGCAGCGCAATATACTATCCTTTTTCGCCGCATTGCGACAATTTTGTTTCAAAAACCATCACAGCCAACGGCGCGTTTTTCCGGCCCAAACTTCAAACTCGGCACCAAATCTCGCCCGCAACCCCCGCTCTTCCCCCTTGATAAACCTGTGTGTAATCAAAAGGATGAACAAAGGAACCAGGGGCAGCGCAAGAGGCGCGCCCCACCAAAGGATTGCGCTGAAAAGCACAAGGGCATCCCCCAGATAGATCGGATTGCGGGACAGTCGATAAATGCCGCGTTGCAGAAACGCACTGGGAATCTGGCGGGGAATGATCGTGGTTTTGGCCCGCAGAAACTCCCACATCGCTGCGGCCATAATGATCAGGCCAAGCCCGGCAAGCCCCACCCCAACAGCTTTCATCCAGGGCAAGTCAACCGTGATGCCAGGAAAAAGCCGCGCGATCGCGAAGGCCAAAGCCATCATTCCCAACAGCCAAACAGGGGGAAGATCCAACACCTTCATGGTCTTTTCGCGACTCTTTTCCACTCGTTTCCGCCAACCAAACCTCTTGTAACATTTACGCAAGGATTGGCAATCCATTCCAACGGGTGAAGGGCATGACGCTGCGGACCTTCCGGGTCTGAGGTCCGCAGCGGCCAGCAGGATCAGTGCGCAGGCTTGATGAATGTTCCGTTTCTGAGATCCGCCATGGCCTGGCGCAGTTCGTCGCGCGTGTTCATGACAATTGGTCCATGCCACGCAACAGGTTCACGAATGGGCGCACCGGCGACCAGAAGAAAGCGCACCCCTTCCGGACCAGCCTGCACCCGGATGTCATCCCCGGCGCCGAAGCGAAGCACGGTCCGGTTGCCGGACAGGTCGCGGATGTTGACCTCTTGCCCCATCACCTCTTTTTCCAGGAGCACACCTTGGGGCGGGGCCGTATCATCGAACACACCGCCCCCTTCGAACACATAGGCAAAGGCCTGACGCCGGGTATCGATGGGCAAGGTGCGGGTGACGCCGGCAGGGATCGAGATATCAAGATAAAGCGGATCGGCGGCGATGCCGTCCACCGGACCTTTGCGATCCCAGAAAGTTCCGACAATCACGCGAACGACGGTCCCGTCATCTTCCTGAATGACGGGGATTTCGGCCGAGGGCACGTCCTGATAATTGGGGGCGGTCATCTTCAGGTCACGCGGCAGGTTGGCCCAAAGTTGAAACCCGTGCATCTGGCCTATGGTGTTCGCGATCGGCATTTCCTGATGCAGGATGCCAGATCCCGCCGTCATCCATTGCACATCCCCGGCCCCAAGCCGCCCGGCATTGCCAAGACTGTCTTCGTGCTCCACTTCCCCCGCCAGAACATAGGTGATTGTTTCGATGCCGCGATGGGGATGCCAGGGAAACCCTGGTTGCGACAAGGCGGGGTCATCTGTGCGGAAATCGTCAAACAGCAGGAAAGGGTCATAGGCGTCGGGGGCGTGAAACCCGAAGGCGCGGTGCAGGTGCACCCCTGCCCCTTCGATGGTTGGGGTGGCAGAATTGGACGACAGAATGGGTCGGATCGACATGGGAACCTCCTAACGGATGCGGATTGCGTCGCGTTCCAAATTTAAGAGCTCTTTGTCTTTGAACCAATCTGCGCAAATCGGCAAAGGTCTTTGCAAAAATGCACAAAAGGCGCCGTGGCGCCTTTTGTTCGTGTCTGCATCCCGGATCAGGTTGGGTTGCAATCTGCGTTTTCAAAACAGATTTTTGGGGCGTCACGAGGTTTGGTGATAACGAGGTCGGTCATTTCCACAGGATAGATCCCATGCCAATCCCCGTGAAATGGCGGGATGTACGGCGCTTTGGTTTCCACCATCAGCAGATATTCACCCTGATACATCTTGGGAATGAGGTCTTTGTAATGCGCACGAAGCTGTGACGTGGTCAGGTGCCTATTCCAATTCTGGTCGCGAGACCCTGCCACGACAAGTCTGCGATTGGCCTTGTCACAATTCCTTTTGCAACGCACAACAGTCACAGCCACCCAACTGTTGGGCGAACTTTGTGTCAGGTAACGGAACAGTTTTCCCGCCCCTTTCAGCTCTGTCTTCAAAATGTTGTCATCCCGGGACAGCATATCGGAAATGGCATAATTCGCCTTCAGCGATTGGCTTTTCGCCCGAAAGAGATCGAAATAGGTGTAGGTTGCCATGAAGACCACAAGGATCACCGGCAGGATGATCACCGCCTCGACCGACAATGAGCCGTCGTCGCGTTTCAGGAAATTGCGGAGTGTCAAAAACATCTTTCTTTTCCTTCTTACGGTTCAGCCACATAGGTGGACCAGGCCGCCATGACAGATCCCCCTGACGGATCAAGCGGCATGTCGATCACCAAGGGGGTCGGGGCGAAAAACGGATCCATGACCAGACAGGCCCGCACCAGGGTGGGAACAGCATCCCCCCCGGGCGCAAACAGCAAATTGCCCGGATCGACCCCATCCACCCTGTTGCGGCAGGGAATGGCCCCTGTCGGCAGATCCCAAGTGGTTTGCGAAATGCCACGGACGTCCACGGCAAGATCCGTGGTGCAGGTCGGGAAAAAGATCATCTCGCTGCACATGCGGCGCTTCAACTCGTCGGTGGTGGCGGGGGAAAGCGTTCCCAACCGCAACAAGCGGATATTGACGTCCAGTGCCCGTTCCAAAAGCACCGACCGCATGGTGTAGATGCCGATTTCAAACGAGGTCAGGAACAGGGTCATGAAGGCCGGAAACAGGATCACGAATTCAATCGTGGCATTGCCCTTTTCGCCGCGGATCCGCCGCCAGAGTGATCTAAGACGTTTCATCGCAATCCCCTGCTCATTTGGTCAAGCGCAACTTAGCGATGTTCTGGCCAATGGTTGAGAAGGTCTCCACAAGGTCAACACCTTCGACCTTGAAATAGTACCCCTCCCCAGAGGAACACTTCTCCAAAACACTGCCACCTGTGCCACCGCCGTCGGTTTCCAGCTCGATGGTGTAGATATCAATACCGGCCGTCTTGGCTTTGTCACACAGCGCCAACAGACGCTCGTCCTTGTTGTCATCCGTATCGGTATAGTATCGAACGTCACCACCGGAATCGGCCATATATTGGCCTGAGCGGTTGATCCACACGCCAGGCGGATCATTCTTGACACTGGTGGTCGGGGATTTGGGCATTTTCATCCACCAGCCCCAACGCTTCTTCAACCAGACCTCTTGCCAGGTGAGCTTCACGGCCGGGCCGCGTTCGGTTCCCCATCCATTGCAACCCCAATAGCGGCGGTCGCGACAATAGGAAGCCCCGTCGTTTTCCCCATAAGGGTGATCCATGAACTGTCCGTTATAAGGCCAGACACTGTCATTGTAGAGGAATGGCCAGAACCATTGATCGTCACTGTCCGTGTCCGGGTCGTTTTCGTAATGGATGCTCATCCGGTTTGTGTCCCCGTCATTCCCGATCCACACGCGCGATGGCCCGGAACGGTATTCATCGTACAAATAGGGCTGCCGGGTGTTTTCCCCATCCGTCATCAGAACAACAACCTTCTGGCTGTTCTCGGCACCAAAGTTTCGCGGACGCCCCAGGAACGAACTGTCCACCACCTTGTCGATGATAAGCCCGTCCACCACCGAACGGACCGACGGGTCAAGAAGGGTCACCCCCCATTTCAGACCAATATCACTTGAGGTCCAGCCGCCATGTTGCAGCGCATCAATCCGTGTCGCCAACGCTGTGTGCGAGGTTGATAGCGGTGTGATTTCACGCCAGCTTTGCGTCTTGCAGGGAAAGCGGCTTGAACTCGGGCTTTCGTATCTGGAGGATGTAGATCCATCGAAGACGCCGGTTTGGCGGATATCCAGGTTTGCATTGAACGCCGTGGTGGTGAACTCATCCTCATAAAAGCTTGCACAATAAGACAAATCATGCGCGCCCTGCCGTCTGAATTTCTTCAGCAGCCCTGCCCCAGCAACAACCTGCTGCTCATAGGGCACCAAGGACACGGATGTGGTGCCGGCAGGCATGATGCAATCCGTGGTCTGATCTGGTTTGTTCGGGTTGCACAACAGGATATTCACGAATTTTTTCGCGGCTCTCTTCAGCTCGTACATCTTGGATTGCCCCGTGCTGGACGGGTCCCCCATCGAGCCGGAAATATCCACGACCAAAGACACTTCGGACAGGCCCGCAGATTGTGCTGCTGTTGCGCTGCCGACGGCGTCAAACCCCTTACCGCCGATAAACTGCAGCAATAATGGCTCGACATGCAATCGTGCCTCTGCCGACACTTCGCTGGCTGTGCCAGAGGCTTCGACCTTAATGTCGTCTTCAGAGATATAAGCCCCCAGACCGGCACTGGTGAAATAGGACATCACCACGTCTTTGCGGTCCTGAATGGCACCGGGCGTCTGGTTGGGATGGGCGGCGGCCAGCACGGCACGGTCGGTTGTGGCCTGCACACGCGTGCGTTGGGCTTCGTAAACCATCAGATCCACACCAAACCCGCCGATGATCAGCATCCCGATGATCAGAAACAGGGAGAAGATGATCAAGGATCCGTCCTCTTCGCGCCGAAACCGGGCAAAGTGTCGGACAATGCGCGTCCTCGCGCGGTCCATCGGTTGGTTTTTCCGAGTTTTCCAATCTGCAAACCGCATCCTGAAATCCCCTTTCCTTGCAAAAGGCCCTTCGCTGGCGCGGCTGAAATCGTCCGCACCAGGGCCACCCAATCCCTACTCGAAAGGAGTTAACCCTATCCTTGTGGCAAAATTAGGGCGCAAACAATGCAGTTCACATTTGCCAAAACGCCTTAGCAACCGTTTGTTTTCAATTGGATTTGGTCCCAAGCTGAATTCCAGAACAAATCTTCACATTTCCCATTTTCGGGATGTGTTGTTAACCAAAGCGGCATAGGGTGTGCGTGAAAGTGACGCAGGCATCGATTCGCCTGCGGAGTCATCGGTCAGCAGTCAGGAGCACCCAAATGACCTCAACACAAGAACCTTCTTTCCGTGAATCCGTAGACCTGATGTTCGACCGCGCGGTCGAGATCATGGATCTGCCCCCCGGTTTGAAGCAGAAGATCCGCGTCTGTAACGCCACTTATACCGTGCGTTTCGGGGTGCGCCTGCGCGGCGAGATCAAGACCTTCGTGGGCTACCGGTCGGTGCATTCCGAACATATGGAGCCGGTCAAGGGCGGGATCCGCTACGCCAGCGCCGTGAACCAGGATGAGGTGGAGGCGCTTGCCGCCCTGATGACCTATAAATGTGCGCTGGTGGAAACCCCCTTTGGCGGGTCCAAAGGCGGTCTGTGCATCGATCCGCGCGAATATGAAGAGCATGAGCTTGAACTGATCACCCGCCGCTTTGCCTATGAGCTGGCCAAGCGCGACCTGATCAACCCGTCGCAAAACGTCCCTGCCCCCGATATGGGCACGGGTGAACGGGAAATGGCCTGGATCGCCGACCAATACGCACGGATGAACACCACCGACATCAACGCCAAGGCCTGTGTGACCGGCAAACCGCCCCACGCGGGGGGGATCTCGGGCCGGGTCGAGGCCACCGGGCGCGGCGTGCAATACGCCCTGCGCGAGTTTTTCCGCCATGAGAAAGACAAGGAAATGGCAGGCCTGTCGGGCAAGCTGGCTGACAAACGCATCGTCGTGCAGGGGCTGGGCAATGTGGGCTATCACGCGGCGAAATTCCTGTCGGAAGAAGACCACGCGCTGATCACCGGCATTATCGAACGCGATGGAGCCTTGGTCGATGACCATGGTCTGGACGTCGAAGCCGTGCGCAACTGGATCGGCGCCAATGGCGGTGTGAAAGGTTTCCCGAATGCAGAATATGTCGAAAACGGCAAAGAGGTTCTGGAAAAGGACTGCGACATCCTGATCCCGGCCGCGCTGGAAGGGGTGATTGACCTGTCCAACGCCGATCGCATCAAAGCCCCGTTGATCATTGAGGCCGCAAATGGCCCGGTGACCGCGGGGGCCGATGATGTGCTGCGCGAAAAGGGCACAGTTATCATCCCCGACATGTATGCCAACGCAGGTGGTGTGACCGTGTCCTACTTCGAGTGGGTCAAGAACCTCAGCCATATCCGCTTTGGCCGGATGCAGCGCCGCCAGGAAGAGGCGCGTCACCAGCTGGTGGTGGACGAATTGGAACGGCTCGACCGCTATCTGGGCGACGCCTGGTCGATGACCCCGCAATTCAAGGAGAAATACCTGCGCGGCGCGGATGAGCTGGAGCTGGTGCGCTCGGGTCTCGATGACACGATGCGGACCGCCTATCAGGCAATGCGCGAAGTGTGGCATTCGCGCGATGACGTGCCGGATCTGCGCATGGCGGCCTATATCGTATCGATCGACCGGATCGCAAAAAGCTATCGCGCCAAAGGGCTCTGATCGCGTTCAATACCAAAGTCACGCGAAAGCGCCGATCTCTTACAGGGTCGGCGCTTTTTGCGTTTGTGCGTCGCGGGTGTTGCCGGATAGTGCAACCGGATGCCCCTTTCCCCAGACTTTGGCAGCATCGCGCGCCAACAAGCGCGCCTCAACCGCGTTCAGATTTGCAATTGCCCCCTGCGCACATCCCCCATTCTCCCTGAGCGCCTTGTGCCAGGCTGCCAGAACCGGCCTGGCCGCCCATTGCAATGCCGCTTGGGACAACCATCGACGCAGCTCCGGGGGCAAAGCATCATATTCCTGCATCGGCGGACGGCGAGAGCGTTTCCGGCGCAAGCTGGTATTCAGGTTTTGTCGCGACGTTTGACCCATTTTAACCTCTGCTTGCGGTGGCCCATCGTGTTCCGCAATGTTATTTCATAACATCTCCTGTCCCACAAGCGACGACCTTGATCCACGCAGGTCTACTTTCGCAAAAGATCTGCCTGGGCCGCATCCTGAATGGCCCAGTACTGCAACGCATCGCGTATCCCCGTCGCAGCATCCTTTCGCCAATCCGGTGAAACCATTTTGGCCAGATCCTTTGGCGAGGACATAAACCCCAGCTCGATCAGGACCGAAGGAATATCTGCGGCTTTCAACACCGAAAACCCGGCCTGAAGTCTTGGGTTCTTGTAGATCGACCCGGTGGCGGAATGTATGCCTTCGACCAGCGCATCGGCCAAAGCATTCGAACGCGGCGCATTGTTGGTGCGGGCCAGATCCATCAGGACCAGGGCCACTTCATCGTCGTGACGGCTCAGATCGACACCTGCCAAAAGATCACCACGATTGTGCCGCTCCGCCAGTTTTTCCGACGCCACATTGGACGCCTCTTGAGACAGCGTATAAACGGTGGCCCCTGTGGCGCGCCCTTGTGCCAGGGCGTCTGCATGCAAAGACAAGAACACATCGGCCCCGGCCCGGCGCGCAATCAGGACCCGTTCCTCCAGCGAAACAAAGTGGTCCTCTTCGCGGGTCAGCACAATTTCGAACCCACCGCTGCGCAACAACACATCCCGAAGTTCTTTCGCAAAGGTCAGCATCAGGTCTGCTTCAACCACCCCATCGCGCGATGCACCCGGATCAATGCCACCGTGACCGGGGTCGAGAACCACAACCAACGGCCCATCGCCCCGCTGCCGGGTTGAGACAGGAGCAACCGGCAGGATCGTCTGTTCTGCGGCGACCGCCTCTGGCACCCCCGCCTCTTGGGCAAACACGTCATCCGAAACAGATTTCAACCCCAGTATCATCCGGGTCACGCCATCATCGCTGCGCATTTCCGATTGCATGACCGAGAAGGGCGCGTTCAGGTCCAGCACAAGGCGTGACCACCCAGGACGATAAAGACCCGCGCGCAAATCAGCGATCTTGTCGCTTTCGTAAAGCACCGCCTCGCGGTCCAGCCCGGTCCAGTCCAGTTCGGAAAAATCAATGACCAAGCGGCGCGGTTGATCCAGGGTGAAAACGCGCCAGGGCACCGGGCGGGTCATTTCGATCGTCAGATCAAGCCCGCCCCAGTTGCTGTCGACCACGACCCCATTTCCAGATAGCCGCGCCAGGGCCGAAAGCCCGCCATCTGATGAGGTTGTAGACTGCGCCAGGGCCATCAGCGGCAGGCTTAGCAGAACACAAATTGTCGAGATGAATAGGCGAACATTACGCACCGGGCTGCTCCTGACACATGTTTTTCGGGCGATCATATCAGACCGCCCGACCCTGAACAGCCCCGCTGTACACATCAGTTGGCGGCGCGAATTTCCGCAACAAAGCTTTCCATTTGAGCAAGCGGCATGTACCCGCGCGCCATGGTGTCCCCGATCACGAAGGCCGGGGTGCCGGTGATTTTCAGACGGCGGGCCAGTGCATGGTTTTCGCCCAGGATCTCGTCCACCCGCGCGGACGCCATCCCCTCGGCAATCGCCTTGCCATCCAGCCCCAACCCATCCGCCGTGGCGATCAGGTTTTCGATATTGGCCGATCCACGCAGGGAAATCAGCTCGTGGTGCAGCTTGTCATACGCCTCTTCCCCAAGCAATTGTTGGGCAGACACCGCAAAGCGCGCCGAATTCAGGCTGTCCTCACCCAGGATCGGGTATTCCTTCAGGATCAGCTTGATATTGCCGTCTTTCTCCAAAAGCTCCGTCACCTCGTCATAGGCCTTGCGGCAATACCCGCAGCGATAATCCACAAATTCCACAATGGTCACATCACCATCCGGATTGCCCGCGACATGGGAATAGCCATCATTGAACAGCGCCTCGGCATTCACCTTGACCAGTTCCAGATCATCCATGGCCGCCTGTGCGGCCTGACGTTCCTCAAGCACGCTGACCGCTTCCATGATGACCTCGGGGTTGTCCAGCAGATAGGCCCGCACCTCATCGCGAAAGGCCTGGCGCTCGGCGTCGCTCATGCTGGTCAGGTCAAGCGCCGACGCGGGCATCGCGGCCCCGATCAGCAGGGCGGATGTCAGGGCCATCTTACGGATGGTGGTAATGCGGTTCATGGAACTCTCTCTTTGTTGAAACGAGTGTTCTCTCCGACATAGGCGATTGCGCAAGGCGGGCCAAGCCCACAGGTGGACTTGGGCGATCAAACAAGCGAGAGGTCGCGCGGCAGATTGTCCCGGCCCCGTGACGGATTTCAAAGGGCTGCCCGGTTGACTTTCAATCGGGCGCACGGCACCAGACGGATCAAACCGGTTCATTTCCCGAGGATAAAATGCGCAAATCGACCCGTGGCCAGGTGGCCCCCTTCATCGTGATGGATGTGATGGAAGCGGCCCGTGCCGCCGAGGCACAAGGACGCCATATCATTCATATGGAGGTGGGTCAGCCAGCCACACCGGCCCCCCGCGCCGCACGAGAGGCCTTGGTGGCAGAGATGGAAAAAGACGCGCTGGGGTATACGGTGTCCCTGGGCCTTCCCGAACTTCGCGAAGGCATCGCAAGCCTTTATAAAGATTGGTATAATGTCGATCTGGATCCGGCCCGAGTTGTGATCACACCGGGCAGCTCTGGCGCCTTTATCTTGGCCTTTTCCGCGCTGTTTGACGCGGGCGACAAGGTGGGGCTGGGCGAACCCGGCTATCCATCCTATCGTCAGATCCTGAAAGCGATGAGCATCGAGGCGGTGGGCCTGCAGACCGCGCCCGAGAACCGCTATCAGCCAGTTCCGTCCGACATTCCTGCCGGGCTGCAGGGGATGCTCACCGCCTCGCCGGCCAACCCGTCAGGCACCATGCTGGACCATGCGGCCCTGGAGGCGCTGATCGGCACCTGCCACGATCAGGGCACCAGCTTTATTTCGGACGAGATTTATCACGGGCTGCAATATGATGGGCGAGCGGTGTCGGCGCTGGAGGTGTCAGACGATATATATGTGATCAATTCCTTCTCGAAATACTTCTCGATGACCGGCTGGCGCGTGGGCTGGATGGTGGTGCCCGAGGATCACATTCGCCATGTGGAGCGCATTGCCCAGAACATGTTCATCTGTGCCCCACATGCGAGCCAAATCGCCGCCATTGCCGCGCTGAATTCACGTGAGGAACTCGACGCAAACCTTTCTACTTACGCGGAAAATCGGCGCATTCTGACCGAAGAGCTGCCCAAAATCGGCTTTGGTAAATTTGCCCCTGCGGATGGTGCGTTTTACATCTATTGTGATGTGAGCGAGCACACCGAAGACAGCCTGGGTTTTGCGGCAGAGATCCTTGAAAAGGCGGGGGTTGCGGTGACGCCGGGGCTTGATTTCGATCCACGCCGGGGCGCGCAGACCCTGCGGTTTTCCTATGCGCGCTCGACAGCGGATATCAAAGAAGGTGTCGCCCGACTGGCAGCCTTCATGGCGGACCGCAAAGGATCAAATTGAGGGGTTAAACGGACAGCGCCTTGCCGAACACCCGCCCAATACGGCTGATCCCGTCGGTATATTCCTGATAGGTGGTGGCGTTGGATTTCACCCCATCCAGCGCATCCAACATAGTCTTGGCCAGATCCAGCGCCGGAATGTCCAGATCGATCCGCCCCGCTTTGGCTTGCTCGTCAAACCAGGTGGCCAGAACCGCAGCCAGATCGGCCATGCCCCGGGCCACCTCTGCCTCGGCGGCGGAGGTTTTCACCTCCATCAACTCATGCCCGTGCGGCGAGTTGAACAGCGCCTCCATCCCTGCCCCGCCTTTGGCCAAAAGCGCGGCGACCAGCGTATCCGTGACCGGGCGCGCCGGATCGCGGGCCAGTTCGGCGCGCATGTCCTGCACCGCCTGCGTAAAGAACACCACCACAAGGCGACAGAACAGATCCTGCTTGTTCTTGAAATGCAGATAAAGCGCCGCGCGCGACATGCCGGCGGCCTTGGCAATATCTTCCATCGACGACCGGCGAAACCCGTACAGGCGAAACACCTCAAGCGCAGCCATGAAAATGGTCGTTTGCTTTTGGTCGATTTCGGGTGCGTTGGCGGCGATGAACTCAGTGATTTTCTCAGCGGCAGAACTCATCGTTTCATACTGACAGATTTATCACATTTTGTCAATTGACTTACTGACAATTTGCACCCACTTTGTCATTGAGTAAAAGCCGTCACACAGCGATACGCGCGACTGCGACGCGCAGATTGCCAACGCCACCCCAAAGGGAGGACTGCACATGCCCCATGACCTGACCATCAATGGCAAGACCCACAAGGTTGAGCTGCCCGGCGAGGTGCCTTTGCTTTGGGTGCTGCGCGATGAGATCGGCCTGACCGGCACCAAATTCGGCTGTGGCGTGGCCGCCTGTGGTGCCTGCACCGTGCATGTGAACGGCGAGGCCGTGCGCTCGTGTCAGGTGGCGCTGGAAGATGTGGACGGACCTGTGACCACCATCGAGGGTCTCGGCACGCCGCAGATGTTAAGCGTTTTGCAACAGGCCTGGATCACCCATCAAGTGGCGCAATGCGGATATTGCCAGTCGGGTCAGATCATGCAGGCCGCCAATCTGTTGACGGAAAACCCAACCCCGACCGATGACGAAATTGACGACGCGATGTCAGGAAACCTGTGTCGCTGCGGCACCTATCCGCGCATCCGCGCCGCCATTCATGACGCGGCCAAGCAGATGGAGCTGTCGTAACATGGGCAAGCTGAAAACCTTTACCCGCCGCGCCTTTCTGGTCAGCTCTGCCGCCGTCGCGGGCGGTGTTGCCTTTGGGGCCTATAAACTGGCCGAAACGCCGGACAATCCAATCGCGCAAGACGATGGCGCGCTGAACCCTTGGGTGATGATCAACCAGGACGGTGTGACCATCATCACCCCTCGGGCCGAGATGGGGCAAGGGGTGATGACCACGCTGGCCGCCCTCGTCGCAGAAGAGCTGGACGTGGATCTGGACGCGGTCAATGTTCTGCACGGCCCCGCGGCCAAAGCCTATTACAACGCAGCGGTCACGGCGGATCGCCATTACACGGTCAGTCAGGATCCGGCACCCAATGGCTGGGGGCACAGCATCGCTCAGGCCTTTCCGAAACTGCTGTCGCTGCAAATCACCGGCGGCTCGACCACCACTTTGGATGCGTTTGACCGGATGCGACAGGCCGGGGCCTCGGCCCGCGCGACCCTATTGCAGGCCGCCGCCAACCGATCAGGTTTGGGTGTTGATCGGTTGAAAACCGATGGCGGGTTTGTGGTGACACCGGATGGCACGCGCATTCCTTACGCTGATCTGGCACCCGCAGCGGCCGCATTGAAACCGGAACAGGACCCACGCCTGAAACCCCCGTCCGAATGGCGCTATCTGGGCAAAAGCCAACCCCGCAAGGACCAGCCTGCGAAGGCCACAGGCACCGCCGGGTTTGGCATTGATGTGCGCCTGCCGGGGATGAAATTTGCGTCCGTCCGCATGTCGCCCCGTTTGGGCGGTGGCATGGTCGCTTTTGACGCCAGCGCAGCAGAAGCCATGCCCGGGGTCGAGAAGGTGGTGGATCTGGGCGCCGGCGTGGCGGTGATCGCAACCAACACATGGCTGGCCATCGAAGCGGTGAACGCCATTGATGTCACCTGGGAAGACGCCCCCTACCCCGCTGAAAACGAAGCGATTTTCGACAAAATCGAAGCGGCATTTTCGACGGATCCAAATGTCACCCTGCGCGATGATGGCAATGCCGACATTGCCTTTGCCGGGGCTGCCATTTCTGCCGAATACCGCGTGCCCTATTTGGCCCATGCAACGATGGAACCGATGAATTCCACCGTGTTGATCAAGGAGGACAAGGTCGAGGTCTGGTCCCCCAACCAGGCCCCCGTGCTGGTGCGTGATGCCTGTGCGGCGGCGGCGGATGTGGACCCCGAAAACGTGAGCGTTCATACGCCCTTCCTCGGCGGCGGTTACGGACGCCGCGCCATGGTGGATTACGCCGAGATCGCCACCCGGGTGGCAATGGCCTTGCCCGGCGTGCCGGTTCAAACCACCTGGTCGCGC
This sequence comes from Aliiroseovarius crassostreae, assembly GCF_049803815.1. Lineage (GTDB taxonomy): Bacteria > Pseudomonadota > Alphaproteobacteria > Rhodobacterales > Rhodobacteraceae > Aliiroseovarius > Aliiroseovarius crassostreae_A. The sequence continues at coordinate 240,391 of NZ_JBNAGI010000002.1, read as the reverse complement.
GAAGAAGACATGCGCCATGATTTCTATCGCCCCGGCGCGATTGCGCGGATGAGCGCCACGCTGGACGGCGAGCGCATTGCCGCACTGGACGGCCAGATGGCCGCGCCCTCGATCATGAAGCAACTGCTGACCAACATGCTTGGCGTCGAAATGAACCCGGCGGACAACACGCTGACCGAGGGGGCGCATGACCAGCCCTACGCGATCCCCAACCAACGCTTCCGAGGCCATGCGGCGGATGTGGCGATCCCGGTGGGGTTCTGGCGATCCGTCGGGGCCAGTCAGAACGCGTTTTTCCACGAAAGTTTCATTGACGAACTGGCCCACGCGGCTGGGGTGGATCCGCTGGAGTTTCGCCTGCGCCACATCCGCCCGGAACACGCGCCCTCGGCCACGGTATTGGAAACCGTGCGCGACATGGCGGGCTGGACGGGAAGAACGCCCGACGGGGTTGGGCGCGGCGTGGCCTTCACCTTCAGTTTCGGCACAGCCGTGGCTGAGGTGGTTGAGCTGCGGCGCGATGAGGACGGGCTGATCCGGATGAGCGATATGTGGATTGCCGCGGATCTGGGCACGGTGCTGGACCCGTTGAATGTCGAGGCGCAGCTGACCGGCGGGGCAATCTTTGGCTTGTCCGCCGCCCTACACGGCCAGATCACCTTTTCGGACGGGATGGCAGAGCAGGAAAACTTTCCCGATTACGATGCCCTTCGGATGCGCAACACACCGCGTTTTCATGTGAAACTTCTGCAAAATATGGAGCGGATGGGCGGTGTCGGGGAGCCGGGCACGCCCCCTGCGGCCCCGGCGCTGGCCAATGCGCTCTATGACCTGACCGGCACCCGCGCGCGCCGCTTGCCGCTGATGGATCAGTTCCGCTTTCTGACCTGATGGAACCGCGCCCAAGGCGCTCGCGCAGAGATTGTTTTCTACAAGAAACCGCCTGAATCCCCTTGGATTTGGGCGGTTTTTCCGTGAATTGATTTAATTTTGCCCAAATTTGGACCGAATTTTCCGCGATTTGAGAACAATCAGCCGAATTGTGCAGCGGGCCACCCCCCGCACGCGCCGGCCCAACCCGTTTGACGCAAAGACCGCAAGAGCAGCCCATGGCGACGTATGATGTAGAGTTTTACGACACCGACCCCCTGAACATCTTAGGGTCGACAGTTGGCGCCACCGTGTCGTGGAGCGGCCCGGCCACGGCTGTGGGCTCTGCCACCATCACCGATAATGAAGCGGGCATCGAGGGGTTGACGCTGGATGGGGATGATGGCGGCGGGGAAACCGCAACCGCCGATGTGACGATCGGGACGGACACGTCCACAGGCGCGGCCGTCGAGGCGGAAGAGGTCTGGACCCTGCGTGACACGGTCACCGGCGAAGAGTTTCAGGTGGCCACCTTCCACGTGTTGTCGGGGGGGGCGGCCGGCTACCACACCATGTCCGAAGTGCCCCTTATCGTGGGGCGCGATTACGAAGTTCTGGACTATGATACCAGCCCCGATGCCTCGGCCGGGGACATTGCCTTCACCTATTCCGATCAGTTTCTGGGCGATGATCTGGTGGAGGGCACCGATGGCAACGACGTCATTGACGCAAGTTATTCCGGCGACCCGGAAGGCGATGCGATTGATGACGGTCATGGTTCTGGCGCCTCTGGTCAGGGGGATGAGGTCGAAGCGGGTGGTGGCGATGACACGGTTCTGGCGGGGGCGGGCGATGACCTGATCTATGGCGACTTCGGTCACCCCGACACACCCCTGTCCACCGAAGAGGTCCTGGACTGGACCGATCAGGGCGGCGATGGCACCGACTTGTCTGGCGGGTTCACCCAGAACACCGGTGACATTGATGTGACGGTCGGCTTCACGGATCCGGGCAACAACGCCACCACCTTCGCAGTGGAAACCGGCAATACGCAATATGTCGGCTCCGACGGCTACGATACCAACTCTGCAGGGCGTCTGTACGGCAACGGGGATGCGGAAACCGCTGTTCTGACGGTCGACTTCGCGGCTGCAACCGGGGCGAATGTGACCGGAGAGGTGACCGATGTGTCCTTCCGGATCAACGATCTGGATGCGGTGGTGGGAAATCACATCGACCAGATCACGATCACCGCCTTTGATGCGGATGGCAATCCGGTACCTGTCATCCTGACCGGCGGCAGCGGCATTCTGATCAGCGGCAACTCGGCCACCGGCAATGGCAACTACGAAACCTCAAGCCCTGAAGCCTCTTTGCTGGTGGAAATTGCTGGCCCTGTGTCGCAGATCATCATCGAATATGCCAATGGCGACACTGTCACCCATGCGGTGGATATCACCGACATTCATTTCACCCCGATCCCCGAAGGCGGCAATGACAGCCTGGACGGCGGTGCAGGCAATGACACGATTTACGGCGAAGACGGCGATGACACGCTGATCGGCGGCGCAGGTCAGGATGCGCTTTATGGCGGTGACGGGGCCGACAGCTTTTCCCTTGGGGCGGGCGATACGGCCGAAGGTGGCTTTGGGTCGGACACGTTCGATCTGGATCTGACCGATGCGCTGGACGGGTCGGGCCCCACCATCACCGTGGATGGCGGCGAAGATGCCGATGACAGTGACGTGGACACGCTGGATCTGAACGGGCTGGTCAATGACTGGTCGGATGTGGTGTTTGACGCGGGCAATTCGGAAAACGGCACCGCGACCCTGACCGACGGCACGATTGTCAACTTCTCCAACATCGAGAACCTGATCATTTGCTTCACCCGGGGCACACGGATTGAAACGCCCTACGGCCCCCGCCGCGTGCAGGATCTGCGCCCCGGCGACATGGTGATCACGCGCGATAACGGCGCGCAACCGCTGCGTTGGGTCGGCTCAAAATCTGTTGTTGGACGGGGGGATATGGCCCCGATCCGTTTCGCCAAAGGCGCCTTTGGCAACGACCGCGCGCTTTTGGTCAGCCCGCAGCACCGCATGGTCCATCAAAGCGTGGACACCCGGCTTTTGTTTGATCAAAGCGAGGTTATGATCCCGGCCAAGCATCTGATCAACGGGCATACCGTCACCCGCGAAGACCGCAATGAGGTGACGTATTTCCACCTGCTGTTTGATCAGCATGAGGTGGTGTTTGCCGAAGGGGCCCCGACCGAGAGCTTTCATCCCGGGCATCAGGGGCTGGCCGCTGTCAGCGACGCATCACGCGAAGAGTTGTTTCAGCTGTTTCCCGAGCTGCGCGCCGCCCCGAATTCTTATGGCCAGACCGCACGGATGGTGTTGCGGGGCTATGAGACCCGCGCGTTGAACCTTGCGGCATAACCAATCGGTCCGGCACAGAGCGGACCCACGTTAACCACTGGTATTTATATAAAATAGTCAACAGAAATCTCTTCCCGACCTTTTGGGTGGGCGGAGTGATTCAGGCTTTCTTACCACTTCCCGGTCATGATGCTCCGGCAGCTGTGGGGCTGTAGGCGCAATTGCGTGAAGGTGGGAAAACACAATGCCGATCGGCTATCTTGTACAACTTGGTGACGGTTCGCTTGACGCTGGGGATACGATTCCCAGCTCGCTTATCGATTTCACTGCTGACAGCTCTCTTGGTGGCGGCAGCTGGAGCTGGAGCGGGACATATGGGGGCCAGACCTATACCGATGAGGTGGAAACGGGGACGTATTATCTTGGAAGTGACGGAAACGTTTACTTCGTCTCAGATTATGGTCCCGCCGACACGGTCAGCTCGGCCTCTGTCATATCCGCACCAAGCTATACGAGTTACGACAATGTTCTGACAGGTGGCGACGGCAATGACGTCATTGACGACACCTTTACGGATGAAGATGGCGAACAGGTGGATGGCGGCGATGGCGCTGCGGGTGACAATAATGATGTGATTGATGCAGGCGGCGGGGATGATCAGGTTGCCGCCGGGTTTGGCAGTGATACCATCTATGGCGGCAGCGGGTCTGACACGGTCGAGGGGGGCGGTGGCGATGACGTCATTCAAGGGGACGGCAATCTATCCGGCGACACCCCAGCCCCCGTTTCGATCAACGAAGGGAATTTCAGCGATACGTCAAACGGCTATACCGTTACGGCGCAAAATGTCGAAGGGGGGGCGCTGACCTCAGCCAGCTCTGCCAATATCTCAACCTATGCCGGGGGGGGATTTGGGGCCAGCGGGACGATATCGGACAGCGACAGTGCGGTCACGTCGCAGATTGGCTATGATCTGGCCTCGGGCCTGTCGGAAAACGTCACGGTTTCGCTTGATGGCGAGGCAAGTGAGGCCAGTTTCAGCTTTGCCGATCTTTATACCTCCAGCTATGGCGAAGTGGGGCATTGGGCGGTCTACAATGACGGCGTCCTGGTGGCCGAAGGGGATTTCACCGAACAGGGATCGGGCAGCGGCAATGGCACAATCACCATTTCCGGTCATGGTAATTTTGATGAAATCAAATTTACGGCCAACCCCCAAACCGATGGGACCGACGGGTCCGACTATCACCTGACCAATGTCACCTTTACCCCTGTGCCAGACCCTTCGCAGGGCGGACATGACAGCCTGTCCGGGGGGGACGGCAATGACCTGATCCAGGGCGACGGTGGCAATGACACTTTGTCCGGGGATGCCGGGCAAGACACGCTGGAGGGCGGCGAAGGCGATGACCTTCTGCATGTCGGGGCCGGAGACACGGCAGGCGGCGGCACGGGATCGGATCGGTTTGAGCTGGACCCCACCGATGCGCTGGATGGCTCTGGCGGGACCATCACATTGGATGGCGGCGAGGACAGCGACGATCTGGACACGGACATCCTTGATCTGAACGGGTTGGTGGATGATTGGTCTGATGTCAGCATCAGCACAACAGACCCCGAAAGCGGCACCGCCACGCTCAGCGACGGAACGGTGGTCACCTTCAGCAATATGGAGCAGATCATCATCTGCTTTGCCCGCAATACCCGGATCGACACGCCGTTCGGGCCGCGCCCGGTACAGGATCTGCAGCCCGGCGATCTGGTGATCACCCGCGATCACGGCCTGCAACCGGTGCGATGGATCGGTGCCCGCTCGGTTGTGGGTAAGGGCCGCTTTGCCCCGATCCGGATATGCAAGGGGGCCATTGGCAACAGCCGTGCCCTGCTGGTCAGCCCCCAGCATCGGATGCTTTATGGGGGGGGCGACGCCAATCTGATGTTTGGACAAGACGAAGTGTTGATCCCCGCCAAACATCTGGTGGACGCGAGGCGGATCTATCGCGAGGTCCGGCCAGAGGTCACCTATTATCACCTGCTCTTTGACCGGCATGAGATCATCTTTGCCGAAGGCGTCCCGAGTGAGAGCTTTCACCCGGCAGAGCCTGTGCTTGATGGACTGATCAACGAAACGCGCGAGGAGCTTTTTGCCCTTTTTCCTGAGCTCAGGTCCGCACCGTCCCGCTATGGCCCAACCGCGCGTCGGGTGTTGAAAGAATTTGAAGCCCGGCTGATCTGTCAGGCGTCCTGACGCCAGATATCAGCTGGTTTTCCGGGTTTTCCATTCCCGCGCCGCATCGCCGAAAGCCTCGAACAACATGCGCGACACCGGATCTTCGGCTGCCTTGTATTCCGGGTGCCATTGAACCGACAGGGTGAACCCCGGCGCGTCCTTGATATAAATCGCCTCAGGCGTTCCGTCATCGGCATGGCCTTCGATCACCACGCGGGGGCCTGCCGTCTTGATCCCCTGCCCGTGCAGCGTGTTGGTGCGCACCTGCGTGGATCCCAGCACCTTATGAAACACTCCGCCCGCGTCGAAATGCACGTCATGGCGGATTTCAAATTTCTCGTCCAGCGTACCGTCCGGGGGCATCCGGTGGTTCATGCGCCCGGGCAGGTCGCGAATTTCGGGGTAAAGCGTGCCGCCCATGGCCACGTTCACCTCTTGAAAGCCGCGGCAAATGCCGAAAAACGGCTGACCACGCTCCACGCAGGCGCGGATCAGCGGCAGGGTGATCGCGTCGCGGCAGCGATCAAACTCGCCATGGGCATCCGTGGGGTCTTCGCCGTATTCTTCCGGATGCACATTGGGACGCCCGCCGGTGAAGAGAAATCCGTCGCAGACCTCCAGAAGCTCCTCCACGCTGACAAAATCGGGGTGGCTGGGCACAATCAGCGGCAGGCACTGCGACACCTGGCTGATCGCTTCGGAGTTCATCGTCCCGCCCGCGTGGGTCGGGTATTGATCGTTCAGAATATAGGAATTGCCGATGATGCCGATGACGGGGCGGGTCATATCTGCTCCGAGTTGGTGAATGTTGCGCGTCCTGTTGCTGATAACAGATTGGAAACCACGGGCGAACCCCTGTTGACCGGGAAGTGAGGCGACGCGACGTGGGGTCAACCAGAGGCCAAATCCGGGCTGCGTCGTGGGTTGGGCACAACAACCACCAAGGCCCGGCTGGGTTGTGTGCCCTCGGCGTTTTCGTACCCATGTTCGTAATCCGCATCGAAATAGAACGCATCCCCCTTGGATAGGCAACGGCGTGCCCCATGGATGGTCAGGGTCAGCGTCCCTGACAGCACATAGACCAGCTCCATCCCTGCGTGGGCGTGGGGTTTTGAGGGATTGGCCCCCGCCGGGAACTCTGCCAGATAAGCCTCCATCACCCGATCGGGCACTGGAAAATCGAGGCTTTCGAACAGATAGCTGACACCGTCCGGCCCCTCGATTGGCAGTTGAATGCGGTCATCTGCCTTCACATGAACGGCAACCGGCATGGCATCATCTGGTGTGAAAAAATGATCCAGCCCCACCCCAAATACCATGGCGATGCGCACCAAAGTGGGCAGCGTCGGCACGACAACGCCACGTTCCAGCTTTGACAGCATCCCCGCCGACAGGCCGGTATGTTCCCCCAACTGAGCCAACCCCAGACGTTTATCCGTGCGCAATTGGTGGATTTTCGGACCGATTCGATAGGCGTCGATCTGGTCGATCAGCGTGTCAGACAGCATGTTTTTGCTCCTTTTTTGCACCTGGTCTTGCGTCTTGGGAAAATCTGCCCGGTGGATTTTTCACCTAATTTCAAAATTGTTCATCTCACGAAAGCGTGTGTTGAGATTCAGCTGTTTTCACATCATTCAATATTTATTCACCAAACGCAAATCGACTGAAAGGAAGATCTGAAATGCCCCTCAACCTGCCCACCATGAAAGACATGACCCTGGCCCTGACCCTTGGTCTTGCTCCGCTGGCTGCTGCCCCTGCATTTGCAGGGGATAATGGTTCCGATATCGTGGAAACCGCAGTTTCTGCCGGATCGTTTTCAACCCTGGCCGCCGCGCTGGATGCGGCTGGTTTGGTTGACACCTTGAAGGGCGACGGCCCGTTCACAGTGTTCGCGCCCACCGACGAGGCCTTTGCCGCCCTGCCCGAGGGCACGGTGGACACGCTGCTGAAGCCGGAAAACAAAGACCAGCTGACCGCGATCCTGACCTATCACGTGGTCCCAGGCAAAGTGATGGCCGCCGATGTGATCAAGCTTGATGCCGCGACCACCGTGAACGGCGTTGACGTCACCGTCGATGCGTCGGGCGACATGGTCAAGATCAACGGCGCCACCGTGACCGCCGCTGATGTGGGGGCCAGCAATGGTGTGATCCATGTGATCGACCAAGTCCTCATCCCCGAGAGCTGACCCCTGCTGTGTCGCACCCTGCCCCGGCGGGGTGCGGCCGTTTTCAGGCCGCAGGTCAGACCTCGCTGATGTGTGGCCTAGCCCTCCGCGGTCAGGCCCACCGCCGCAATCCCGGCAGCCCCTGCCAGTAGATCGTTTTCAGACGTGTCACCCGTCACCCCCACGGCACCGACGACATCCCCCGCCGCATCACGCACCAGAATGCCACCCGGCACGGGCACCAGACGCCCGTTGTAAGCTCCGTTTGCGGCGAGGATGAAATAGCTTTGCGCCTCGGCCCGGTCGCGCTGCGCCGTGCCGCCGATCCCCAACATGATCGAGCCATAGGCCTTGCCCTGCGCAATATCGAACCGGCCCGGGGGCGCGCCCTCGCCGCGTTCAAAGGCCATCACATGCCCGCCCGCATCCACCACGACAACTGACAGGGGCTTCATCCCCTCGGCCAAGCCTTTTTCTTTCGCGACGCGAATAATGTCGCGCGCCTGATCCACGGTGAGTGTCATTGTTTTCCCCATACATTTATCTGGCATTTAACTGGCACTTAACTGGAACTGACCCTTAACGGGTCCGTTCCGCTTTCAACGCACGGCGTCGCGCGTGAAGCACCGGTTCGGTATAGCCTGACGGCTGTGCCCGCCCCTTAAAGACAAGGTCGCACGCGGCCTGAAAGGCCTGCCCGTCAAAGCCGGGCGCCATTGGGCGATAGGCGGCATCACCGGCGTTTTGCGCGTCCACAATTGCGGCCATTTTCTTCATCGCCGCCATCACCTCGTCTTCGCTGACCACCCCGTGATGCAGCCAGTTCGCCAGGGCCTGCGAGCTGATCCGGCAGGTGGCGCGATCTTCCATCAGGCCCACATCATGAATGTCCGGCACTTTGGAACAGCCGACGCCCTGGTCGACCCAGCGCACCACATACCCCAAAATGCCCTGCGCATTGTTTTCCACCTCTTCGCGGATTTCACCCTCGGACCAATTGGCGCCCTCGGCCACCGGGATGGTCAATAGATCCTCCAACGTGCCACGGGCGCCGCCCTCGGCCAGCTCGCCCTGCCGTGCCAGCACATCGACCTGATGGTAGTGCGTCGCGTGCAACGTGGCGGCGGTTGGGCTGGGCACCCAGGCGCAGGTGGCCCCCGCCATCGGGTGACCGATTTTCTGGTCCAGCATGTCGGCCATCCGGTCGGGCATGGCCCACATCCCCTTGCCGATCTGCGCCCTGCCCTTCAGCCCGCAGGCCAACCCAATATCCACATTGCGGTCCTCGTAAGAGGCAATCCACTTCGCCCCTTTCATGTCGCCTTTGCGGATCATCGGCCCCGCTTCCATCGCGCTGTGGATCTCATCCCCGGTGCGATCCAGAAAACCGGTGTTGATAAAGGCCACGCGGTGCTTGGCGGCGCGGATACATTCCTTGAGGTTCACCGACGTGCGGCGCTCTTCGTCCATGATGCCCAGTTTCACGGTGTAGCGCGGCAGGCCCAAAACCGCTTCGACACGGGTGAAGATCTCATCCGCGAAGGCCACCTCTTCGGGCCCGTGCATCTTGGGTTTCACCACGTAAACCGACCCGGTCAGCGAATTGCCATCGGGGCGCGACAGGTCATGCATGGCAATGAGCGTGGTGATCATCGCATCCATCAGCCCTTCGCCGATTTCATCCCCCTCGGCGGTCAGGATCGCGGGGTTGGTCATCAGGTGGCCAACATTGCGCACCAGCATCAGCGCGCGCCCTTTCAGGGTCAGCTTCTGGCCATCGGCACCGATATAGGCGCGGTCTGGGTTCATGCGGCGGGTGATCGTCTTGCCACCCTTTTCAAACCGGTCTTCCAGATCGCGGCGCATCAGGCCCAGCCAATTGGCATAGGCCAGCACCTTGTCCTCGGCATCCACGGCGGCAACGCTGTCTTCGCAATCCATGATCGTGGACACCGCACTTTCAAGGATCACGTCAGAGATATGGGCCGGATCATCCTCGCCGATGGGATGAGAGGGGTTCACACAAACAATCACGTGCAAGCCATTGTGTTTGAAGACAAACTCCGACCCGTCCGCAGCAAATCCCGCAAAGGCCGCGGGATCGGTCAGCGACGCGGTGCCGGTCTTGGTCGAGATCACCAGACCGTTTTGCGCAGACAAGCCAGTGACATCTGCCCAACCGGCGCCCTTCAGCGGCAATGCGCTGTCAAGGAAGTCTTTCGCCCAGCCAATCACGCGCGCTCCACGGGCCGCGTCATATCCCGCCCCCTCCGGCAAATCGCCCATCGCGTCGGTGCCATAGAGCGCATCATAAAGGCTGCCCCAGCGCGCATTGGCCGCGTTCAGCGCGAACCGGGCGTTCATGATCGGCACCACCAATTGCGGCCCCGGCGTCGTGGCAATCTCGGCGTCCACATTGATGGTTTCCACCTGAAAATCCGGGCCTTCTGGCACCAGATAGCCAATGTCGCGCAAAAACGCCTCATACGCGGCCAGATCGTGGGGCAGGCCTTTGTGGGCCATATGCCAGCCATCCAACTGACGTTGCATATCGGCGCGTTTTTCCAAAAGCGCGCGGTTTTTCGGCGTGAGGTCAGCGACCATTTCGGCGAAGCCGGACCAGAAGGCATTTGCGTCGACGCCCGTGCCGGGCAGCGCCTTGCCCTCGATGAAATCAGCCAGGTCTTGCGCCACGGTCAATCCGGCGCGGGTGATGGTGTCAGCCATGAAGTACCTCCTACGTTGCGTCATAGACGCGGGGCGTGTCGACGCGTGTTTCAGATAGGAAACATCAGTGCGCCCCCGTATACAACCGAGTTCCTCATCGGGTCGGTCAAGGAAAACTGAACCGACGGATCAATCGCACCATCCTGACCTTCAAAGTGATGCGATACTGCAGTTGGAACCGGCGATTTCACGGTGCCCCGGCCAGATCGCTCCTCCCCTTCATCCCCACCTTGCGGCCCCCTCGCGGGCCGATTACGTTAGCGCCAACCACAGAACAAAGGGCGTTCCCCATGACCGATCAAACCCCGCAGAAAATCTATCTCGCCGATTACACCCCGCCCGCCTTTCTGGTCGAGCAGGTCGAGCTGACCTTCAAACTGAACCCGACCGCCACGCGGGTCCTGTCAAAGATCCGGTTTGCGCCCAACCCGGCGGCGAAAAGCAAAGATTTTTTCCTTCATGGCGAACATCTTACCCTGATTTCTTCACGTATTGACGGTACGGATGCCCGCCCTGAGATCGTCGATGGCGGGCTGCGGTGTGTTGTTCCCGATGCGCCCTTCACCTGGGACGCCGAGGTGGAAATCAACCCGGAGGCCAACACCGCGCTGGAGGGGCTTTACATGTCAAACGGCATGTATTGCACCCAGTGCGAGGCCGAAGGGTTTCGCCGCATCACATTTTACCCCGACCGCCCCGACGTGATGGCGCCGTTCAAGGTGCGGATCGAAGGGGGCGAGCCGGTGATGCTGTCGAACGGCAACCCGTCAGCCTCGGGTGACGGCTGGGCCGAATGGGATGACCCCTGGCCCAAACCCGCCTATCTTTTTGCGCTGGTCGCGGGCGATCTGGTGGCGCGCGATGACAGCTTTACCACCATGTCCGGCAAAAAGGTCGATCTGAAACTGTGGGTCCGCCCGGGGGATGAGGGCAAGACCGCCTTTGGCATGCAGGCGCTGAAGGACAGCATGACATGGGATGAAGAGGTGTATGGCCGCGAATATGACCTCGATATCTTCCAGATCGTCGCTGTGTCGGATTTCAACATGGGGGCGATGGAAAACAAGGGGCTGAACATCTTCAACACCTCCGCCGTGCTGGCCAGCCCCGACACCTCGACCGACGCGAATTTCGAACGGATCGAAGCGATCATCGCGCATGAGTATTTCCACAACTGGACCGGCAACCGGATCACCTGTCGTGACTGGTTCCAACTCAGCCTGAAAGAGGGGCTGACCGTGTTCCGCGATCAGCAGTTTTCGGGCGACATGCGGTCAAAGGCAGTGTGCCGGATCAATGACGTGATTGCGCTGCGCGGGCGTCAGTTCCGCGAAGACAATGGGCCTCTGGCGCATCAGGTGCAGCCCGACAGTTTTGTGGAGATCAACAATTTCTACACCGCCACGATCTATGAAAAAGGCGCCGAGCTGATCCGCATGATGAAGACGCTTGTCGGGGATGTGGAATACTATAAGGCGCTCGATCTCTACTTCACCCGGCACGATGGCGAGGCGGCCACGATCGAGGATTGGGTCCGTGTCTTTGAAGACAGCACCGGGCGCGACCTGACCCAGTTCCGTCGCTGGTACAAACAGGCCGGCACCCCGCGCCTGAAGGTGACGGATGACTTCAAAGATGGCACCTACACCCTTCATTTTAAACAAGAAACCCCGCCGACGCCCGGCCAGGAGGATAAGCTGCCGCAGCACATCCCGATCGCGGTGGGCCTGCTGGGTCCCAACGGGGACGAAGTGTTGGGCACGCAGATCCTTGAGATGACCGAGGCCAGGCAGAGCTTTACCTTCGACGGGCTTGGGGCCAAGCCCACCCCCTCGATCCTGCGGCACTTCTCGGCTCCGGTCATTCTGGAGCGTGACAGTTCGGCCGAGGAACGCGCCTTCCTCTTGGCCCATGACACCGATCCATTCAACAAATGGGAAGCCGGGCGCGCCCTGGCGAAAGACGTTTTGATCCGCATCATCACCGGCGAGCGCGCGCCGACCACGGCCTATCTGGACGCGGTCGCCGCGATGTTGCGCGACGACAGCCTGGATCCCGCCTTCCGCGCCCTGGCGATGGGGTTGCCCGGGCAGGATGATCTGGCGCAGACATTGGCCGATGGCGGTGTCACCCCTGACCCGATGGCGATTTACAATGCCCACCAGACCCTGCGTCAGCAGATGGCCGAACACTTGCAGGATCTTCTGCCGCGTCTCAGCGCAGAGATGGCGGTGAGCGCGCCGTTCAAACCCAATGCCGAACAGGCCGGCAAACGCGCTTTGGGTCTGGAAATGTTGAAACTCACCACGCGCCTCGATGGGGGGGCCGCGGCGCAGCAGCAATATGACGCGGCGGACAATATGACCCTGCGACTGGGCGCGTTGGGATGCCTGCTCGAAGCACAAAAAGGCGAGGCGGCGCTGGCCGATTTCCGCACGCGTTTCGAAGGAGATGCGCTGGTGATGGACAAATGGTTTGCCATGCAAGTGGCCCATGGCGCCCCGGATCAGGCCGCCGACATCGCGACCCGCCTGACCGAAGATCCTGATTTCAATTGGAAAAACCCCAACCGGTTCCGCGCGGTCTTTGGCGCTCTGATGATGAACCAGGCAGGGTTTCATGAGGCGAGCGGCAAGGGATATGCGCTCTTTGCTGATTGGTTGATCAAGCTCGACCCGGTCAATGCCCAGATCACCGCGCGCATGACCACCGGGTTTGAAACCTGGCGCCGTTGGGACGCGGACCGCCAGGCATTGATGAAAGCACAGCTGGAGCGGATATTGGCCACAGCAGAGCTGTCAAGCGACACACAGGAAATGGTGGGGCGGATCCTGAACGGGTAACGGATCACCAATCCCTTGGGGGGGCGGCAGATCTCGCCCCCTTCATTTCCTGATCAAAAATATCCCGGGGTGAGACCGCAGGGCGAGGGGCAGAGCCCCTGCCGAGCGAAGCGAGGCCACCGGAAGCGGCCCGAAGCGTAAGCTGAGGGCCTCCCGCCCCCAATACTCATGCCTCAAAACTCATGGGTCAGCTGGGCACACGGCAGTAGGGCTGCGACTGCACCCAGGCGCGCATATCTTCGCGTTTCTTCGCGGAATGGAACGGCCCCCAATCGGCCGCCATGCCCCGCATCCCGCGCGAAACCACCCCGTCACGCGGCACGGTATGGGCCATGATGCGCACGGCACAGCTTAGGTTGGCGGGGCCATCTTTCAACGCCGCCCCACTGCGCGCCTCGCATCCATAGCCACGGGCGGTGCCGGGCAGGATTTGCACCAAACCATACCATTTGCCACCGCCACCAACCGCAGTTTGGCGCCATGTGCTTTCGTGTTTTGCCAAGGTCGACAACATCCCCGCCCAGAACGCATTTCGCCCGGTGGCGGATTGGTTCGGGTAATCCGGGCACCAATCGGCGATATCGGCAGGCACCAGCCCTGCCAGCCCGGCCCCATGGGCCTCCAGCGCCGTCATTGCGGCCGAGGTCCAGGCCGCCCCGTGGTCCAGATGATCCCAGCGCATTGTCAGCGTCGGCTCCGATCGCGATGCCACCATCTCGGTCGTTTCTCCTGACATGCATCCGGAGACCAGAAGAGCAACGGCAAACACCCATTTTTTCATCATCACATCACCCCCAGTGGCGCACAGACAATCCCATCCGCGTGACGTAAGAAAGCTGACCATCATGGGCAAGCCCGCAGCGCGCTGTGGCACGTCATGCGCAAAGCTTTGCCGAAACTGTTACAGTCTGCGCATCTCTTGTGCTGCAGAAAATGGGGTTTCACCTCTTTGCGCAGCACATAGAAAGGCCTCGCCCTCTTGCCCCTTGTTGCGCCCTGCCCTAGAACGCATTGGAAACGAATACACGGGAACGCACACATGCTGGATCATCTCGCCTATGAAACCCCGAAACCCAAGGTTATCGCGGGCGCCAAGGAAGATTGGGAACTTGTCATCGGGATGGAAATCCATGCGCAGGTCAGTTCCAACGCCAAGCTGTTTTCGGGCGCGTCGACCAAGTTCGGGGCCGAACCCAATTCGAACGTGGCCTTTGTGGACGCCGCCATGCCGGGCATGTTGCCGGTGATCAATGAATATTGCGTGGAACAGGCGGTGCGCACCGGGCTGGGCCTGAAGGCGGATATCAACCTGTTTTCTGCCTTTGACCGCAAGAATTATTTCTACCCGGACCTGCCGCAGGGCTATCAGATTTCGCAGCTTTATCACCCCATTGTGGGCGAAGGCGAAGTGATCGTCGATATGGCCCCCGGCGTGGCCCGCAAGGTGCGCATTGAACGCATTCACCTGGAACAGGACGCGGGCAAATCGGTGCATGACATGGATCCGAACATGTCTTTTGTCGACCTGAACCGCACCGGCGTGGCGCTGATGGAGATCGTCTCGCGCCCCGACATTCGCGGCCCCGAAGAGGCCGCCGCCTATGTGACCAAGCTGCGCCAGATCCTGCGTTATCTGGGCACCTGTGACGGCAATATGCAAAACGGCAACCTGCGTGCTGACGTGAACGTGTCGGTCTGTCGCCCGGGTCAGTATGAGAAATACATGGAAACCCAGGATTTCTCGCATCTCGGCACCCGGTGCGAGATCAAGAACATGAATTCGATGCGGTTCATTCAGGCCGCGATTGAATATGAAGCCCGTCGCCAGATCGCCATTGTTGAAGATGGCGGTGAAATCGTGCAGGAAACCCGCCTGTATGACCCGGACAAGAACGAAACCCGGTCGATGCGCTCGAAGGAAGAAGCGCATGACTACCGCTATTTCCCCTGCCCCGACCTGCTGCCGCTGGAGATCGAACAGGATTGGGTCGACGATATCGCCAAGACCCTGCCGGAACTGCCGGACGAGAAAAAAGCGCGGTTTGTGACCGATTTTGGCCTCTCGGAATATGACGCGGGCGTGTTGACCGCCGAGGCCGAAAACGCCGCATTTTTCGAAAAGGTCGCCGACGGGCGCGACGGGAAACTGGCCGCCAACTGGGTGATCAACGAGCTGTTTGGTCGCCTGAAGAAAGAAGACCACTCGATCAAGGACAGCCCGGTCAGCCCCGAACAGTTGGGCGGGATCATTGCGCTGATCACCAAAGGCGACATTTCCGGCAAGATTGCCAAGGATCTGTTTGAAATCGTCTATACCGAAGGCGGCGACCCGGCCGAGATTGTCGAGGCGCGCGGTATGAAACAGGTGACGGATACGGGCGCGATTGAGGCCGCCGTGGACGAGGTGATTGCCGCCAACCCGGCCCAGGTCGAGAAGGCGAAACAGAACCCCAAACTGGTTGGGTTCTTTGTCGGTCAGGTGATGAAAGCCACCGGCGGCAAGGCCAACCCGAAAGCGGTGAATGAAATTGTGACGGCCAAGCTGGGCCTCTGATTTCATTTGATAAAAATCCAATCAGAAGACCCCGGCAAGGATTGCGCGGGGTCTTCGCAATTTACGTCAAGCCGCCAGATGCGCGAACAAAACGGTGATGCCATGACCAACCAGACCACACAAAACACGCCCACGAATACGCCCGGTCGGCGCTCGGAACTCTTGATGCCTGCGGGCAATCTTCGAAAGCTGAAAATGGCGGTGCTGTACGGGGCCGACGCGGTTTATCTGGGCACACCGGATATGTCATTGCGCACCAAATCGCAGTTCTCGTTGGAGGATGTGATTGAGGGGGTGGAGTTCTGCCACGCCCATGGTCGCCGCGCCTATCTGACGCTGAACCTGTTCAGCCACAACAGCGACATTCCGAAGCTGGATGAATATATCGACACGGTGCGCCGCGTGAAGCCCGACGGGTTGATCATCGCCGATCCGGGCGTCTTTCAATATGTGCGCGACCGCGCGCCGGAGCTGCCCCTGCATATCTCGACCCAGGCCAATGTCTGTTCCTGGCTGTCGGTGAAGTTTTGGGAAAGCCAGGGGGCCGAGCTGGTGGTGTTGGCACGCGAGGTGTCCTACCCGGAACTGGTTGAAATCCGGGAAAAATGCCCGGATGTGAAGCTTGAGGCATTTGTGCATGGCGCAATGTGCATGACCTATTCGGGCCGTTGCCTTTTGTCGAATTTCATGGCCGAACGCGGGGCAAATCAAGGCAATTGTGCCAACTCCTGCCGCTGGAATTACGGCGTGCGGATGCGCCTGAAAGACGGCACCGTGCAAGAGCTCGACATCAACGAAGACAACGCCGACATGTTTGAATTCCTTCTGGAAGAAGGGGTGCGCCCCGGGGAATTCATGCCGATCGAGGAAGATGGCCGTGGATCCTATATCCTCAACTCCCGCGATCTGTGCATTATGCCGAAACTGGATGAGTATCTGAAAATCGGTGTCGACAGCCTGAAGGTCGAAGGGCGCGGCAAATCCGAATATTACTGCGCCATCGTCGCCCGTGCCTATCGCATGGCCATTGATGACTATTACGCCGACCCCGAAAACTGGGACCCCAAGCCCTATATGCGCGAGCTGGAAGCGGTGGGGAACCGTGGCTATACGCTCGCCTTCCACAATGGGCGCCTGACCAATTACGCTCATGATTACGAACATACCGCGTCGCTCGCGCAGTGGGAATATGCGGGTGTGGTGCGCGAGGTGACGGAAGATGCCTTCCTGATCGAGGTGAAGAACAAGTTGGAAGCGGGCGAAGTGCTCGAATTCATCTCGCCCATCGCCCGCGACACGGTGCTTTTGCGGATGTATGACTTTGAAGATGCCGTAACCGGCGAGGTGAAAGAGGTGGTGCAAGGCGGCACCAGAACCACCATCCGCGTGCCCTTTGCGCTGTTTGATCACGAGGATCTGGACCAGCTCAAGGCCAGCTTCCCGGCCTTTACCGTGATGCGCAAGGAAAAGGCGCTGACGGATGAGCAATGGAAACGGATCCGCTTTGACAAGCTCACCCAAGGGCTTGAGATCACAGGGAAAGAGAACCAGAAAGCCTATGAGAAACGGCGTGATGCCCTGTCGGAGGCGATTGCCGAAGACGGGCGCGAAATGCGCTATAAAACCAACCGCGTGGGCACCGATGGGTGCTGCGGCAAGGGCTGTAACGGCTGTCTGATCTTCTGGCAAGGGGACGAGTATGCCCGCGCCCGCGAGGTGCTTTTGAAGCGCAAGCAAGGCGAACAGCTGACCAAGGCCGAGGCCAATGAATTGCGTCTGGCCGCCGCGCCTTTCATCGTCCCGTCTGAGGTGTCATCTGAGGCCCCCACGACAGAGGCCAACGCCATTCCCAACCTGCGGTGATGCGCCGCCCGCCCCGCCTTGACCGCCTTCTGTCCCGGTTCGGTTTTACCGACTGGTCAGGGCGGGGCCGAAATGATACTTCCGTTCAATCGACATACAGCGAGACAGGCCAAATGTACCAATACCGCGTGATCCCCGCCCCGACCAAGGGCCAGAAAGCCAAAGGTGTAAAAACCGCCGAAGATCGGTTTGCCTTTGCCATGTCCGAGCTTCTGAATGAAATGGCGGCAGAGGGTTGGGAATACCAACGCGCCGAAACCCTTCCCTCGGAAGAGCGCAAAGGGCTGACCGGCAAGACCACCACCTTCCGCAACATGCTGGTGTTCCGCCGCGCGCGCCGCTGGGACGAACTTGGGGAAGATCTGGCAAGCACGGATGAGGCACTCCCCGCCGTCGCGGTCGCGGAAGAGACCCCCAGCAGCGCCCCTGCCCTGCCCTCGGCCAGTCAGGCCAACGAGGTGCCAGACGAGGTCAAGGCGGCCCCGGCGGTTGAGGAAGATGAGGCTGACGAGAAGACCTGACCTCAGGTCTCGATCTCAAGCGCAAGCGCGTGGATCTCATTCATCAGATCTGCGCCGATGGCCTGATGCACGGCGCGATGACGCGCCACCCGGGACATTTCGGCAAGCTTTTGCGCATGGATGACCACTCGGAAATGGCTTTCGCCCCCGTCTTGATACCCGGCATGACCGCGATGCTTTTCGCTTTCATCAATGACCTCAAGATGTTGCGGGGACAGGGCCGTTTCCAGCCGGGAAAAAATCTGGTCTCTGCGGGTCATTTTCACGCGGTTTCCTCTTCAAACATCTGCAAAAACCACTAAACTCTCGGGTCCGAGTCGAAAAGAGTGAACTGATGGCAAACGACGATCCTTTTGGTTTCGATATTTCCGTTTCTTCTGCCAAGAAGAAGAACCCGCGCGGCAAGCGGGGCATGTCCGGGGCGTTCGAAACCTCTACCCGTGAATGCGAACATGCTGGCTGTAAAGAAGCGGGCAAATACCGTGCGCCCCGCTCGCCCGATCATCTGGATGAGTTCAAGTGGTTTTGCAAAGAGCACGTGCGCGAATATAACCTGAGATGGAACTTTTTCGACGGGGCAAGCGAAGACGAAATCAACGAACAGGCGGATAAGGATCGTGTCTGGGAACGCGAAACCAAACCCTTTGGCAAGCAGACTGACGAACAACGCGCCTGGGCGCGGCTGGGCATTGATGACGCCCATCAGGTACTGGGGGAAAACGCCACCCAGAACCCCGGCAAATCAGTCACCGGCATCACCCGTCGCCTGCCCCCGACAGAACGGCGCGCGATCGAGATTCTGGAAGCCAAGGATCACTGGACCAAAGCCGAAGTGCGCAAGGCCTATAAGAAACTGATCAAGGTGCTGCACCCCGACATGAATGGCGGCGACCGCAGCCAGGAAGACCAGCTGCAAGAGGTGGTCTGGGCCTGGGATCAGATCAAGGACAGCCGCAGCTTTAAATAAGTTGCAGAACAGTTTGGGAAACGCTCTTCGCTACAGCGCGGGGGGCTTTTTCTTTTCCAGGCGCGGATCGGCCCGGGGCAATTATCCGAATTTCTTAACAATGAAAGCGTCACGCGCGTGGTGGACATACCACTGCCCTGGGTCTGGCGTTACCAAAGGTCGAAAATTCCGTCACGCTCCCCTTGCACATGCACCTAATATCGGGCACCACACCGGGGTTGGCACCGGCCCGCAGAGGCGGCGGCCGAAACCGTTCAGGAAGGAATGCGCAATGGATGTGACTGCAAAACCCACTGAAGATATCTCGGTTCGCGAGGTCTTTGGCATCGACACCGATATGACGGTAAAGGGTTTTGCCGACCGCACCGACCGCGTGCCGGAAGTGGACACCACCTACAAGTTTGACCCGGATACGACGTTGGCGATCCTCGCCGGTTTTGCCTTCAACCGTCGTGTGATGGTGCAGGGTTATCACGGCACCGGCAAATCGACCCATATCGAACAGGTCGCAGCCCGTCTGAACTGGCCCTGTGTGCGCGTCAACCTCGACAGCCACATCAGCCGGATCGACCTGATCGGCAAGGATGCGATCAAGCTGAAAGACGGAATGCAGGTGACCGAGTTTCAGGAAGGCATCCTGCCCTGGGCGTTGCGCAACCCGACCGCGATTGTGTTTGACGAATATGATGCAGGCCGCGCCGATGTGATGTTCGTGATCCAGCGGGTGCTGGAACATGACGGCAAGCTGACGCTTCTGGACCAGAACGAGGTGATCACCCCAAACCCGTATTTCCGCCTGTTTGCCACCGCCAACACCGTGGGTCTGGGCGACACGACCGGGCTGTATCACGGCGTGCAGCAGATCAACCAGGCACAGATGGACCGTTGGTCGCTGGTTGCCACGCTGAACTACCTCAGCCATGACGCGGAAACCAACATTGTGCTGGCGAAAAACGCGATGATGAACACCGAAAGCGGGCGCAAGACCGTGGGCCAGATGGTCACCGTGGCCGACCTGACCCGCACCGCGTTCATGAATGGCGACCTGTCCACCGTGATGTCGCCGCGCACCGTGCTGAACTGGGCCGAAAACGCGCGCATCTTCCGCGATGTGGGCTATGCGTTCCGCCTGTCGTTCCTGAACAAATGTGACGAACTGGAACGCCAGACCGTGGCCGAGTTCTATCAGCGCTGCTTTGACGAAGAACTTCCGGAATCTGCGGCCAGCATGAGCCTTGGTTAATCTTCGTTAACCCTGAAAGCCCTGTTTTCGCAGGGCTTTTTCCTTTCTTCTTAACACTTTTCTAGCGCGCCCGGCCTATTCTGGCCCCGGGTGAAATTTGGGTGATGGTGTGATGCGCATTCTTATGGCGATGGCGGTGCTGTCTTTGGTGGCCTGTCAGGATGAACCGAAAAAGGTGACGGGGGCGTCGGCTCCGCCAACTGCCTGCGATATTATTCGCGTGGTGGATGGCGACACGGTCAAGGCGATCTGTCATGGACGCGAGGAAAACCTGCGCCTGCTGGGATTTGACACGCCGGAGACCTTCCGCTCGCGCTGTGACGAGGAACACGCGCTTGGCAAAATTGCCACCAACCACCTTCGCAAACTGCTGCGTGAGGCGGATGAGGTCACCCCGGTCACCGGTCGTCCCGACAAATATCGCCGCCTGTTGACGCGGCTTTACATCGACGGGCGTGATGTGGCCGAGATCATGATCCAAGCGGGGTTGGCGGTGCCATACCACGGCGAGCGGCGGATCAGTTGGTGTGACCGGTTTGGGGTGCCGACCACCGCTTCGCTGGGCTGATATTTCGAACCAAACTGGCGTCAAATTTCACCCGCGAAATGTCGGAATTGGCTTTCCAAGCCAAAGGCAAACCCCTAGTTTGACCCCATGAACAAGCCGACCGACAACCCCGCAGATCCGTTCAAGAAAGCGCTCGCCGAGGCGACCAAGACGCTGGCTGATGATGCTGAGCTGTCTGTCACCTATTCCGTGGACCCGCCGGGTGCCACCAATGAGGCGGTGCGCCTGCCGCAAGTGACGCGCCGCATGACCCGCGAAGAGGTGTTGTTGGCACGGGGTACGGCGGATGCCTTTGCGATGAAGCACCGCTATCACGACCCCGCGATGCACCTGCGGTATGCCCCTGCCGGGCAAATGGCCCGTGATCTTTATGAGGCGATGGAAACCGCCCGTTGCGAGGCGATGGGCGCACGTGACATGCCCGGTACGGCGGGCAATATTGATGTGAAAATTCAAACGGATGCGGCGCGGCGCGGCTATGATCAGATCACCGCTGCGGCGGATGCTCCGTTGGCGGATGCCGCCGGATATCTGGTGCGCCATCTGGCCACCGGGCGCGACCTGCCCCCTGCCGCCGCCAATGTGATGGAGCTATGGCGCGACTTTATCGAAGGTCAGGCCGGGGATCATCTGGACAACCTGCAAGAGACCCTGTCGGACCAGCAAAGCTTTGCCCGGTTTGCCCGTCAGGTGATCGAGGATCTGGGCTATGGCGACCAGCTGGGCGAAGATCCGGATCAAGACGACCAGTCGGATGAGGACGCCGAGCAGGATCAGGAAGAGGAAGACAGCCAGGACCAGAACGAAGGCGAGGACAGCGCCGACGAACAGGACGCCCAGCCCGAGCAGTCGCAAGACGAAACCATGGATCAGACCGAGGCACAGGTCACCATTGATGACATGGCCGAGGATGAGATGGGCGACGAGGCCGAAATGCCTGAAGGCGACGCCCCGCTGGAGCCGCCCCAACCCGCGCCCGCGTCAGATGCCGACCCGAATTACGAGGTCTATCTGAACGAACATGACGAAGAGATCCTGGCCGAGGAGTTGGCGGAACCGGCCGAGCTGGAACGGCTGCGGGCCTATCTGGATCAACAGCTTGAACCGCTGAAGGGTGCGGTCAGCCGTCTGGCGAACAAACTGCAGCGCCGCTTGCAGGCGCAACAGAACCGGTCGTGGTTGTTTGACCTTGAGGAAGGCATTCTGGATGCGGGTCGTCTGGCGCGGGTTGTGGCCAACCCGACCACGCCGCTCAGTTTCAAACAGGAAAAGGATACGGAATTCCGCGACACGGTGGTGACACTGCTTCTGGACAATTCCGGGTCGATGCGCGGTCGTCCGATTTCCATTGCCGCGATCTGTGCCGACGTCTTGTCGCGCACGCTCGAACGCTGTGGCGTGAAGGTCGAGGTGCTGGGCTTTACAACCCGCGCCTGGAAAGGTGGGCAGGCCCGTGAGAAGTGGCTGGCGGATGGCCGCCCCGGGCAGCCGGGTCGCCTGAACGACCTGCGCCACATCATCTATAAACAGGCCGATGCCCCGATGCGCCGGACCCGCGCCAATCTGGGCCTGATGATGAAAGAAGGCCTTTTGAAAGAAAACATTGATGGCGAGGCGCTGGAATGGGCCCACCGCCGGATCTGCGCCCGGCCCGAGGCGCGCAAAATCCTGATGGTGATTTCGGATGGCGCGCCGGTGGATGATTCCACTTTGTCCGTTAACCCCGCGAATTATCTGGAAAAACACCTGCGCGACGTCATTGCCATGGTGGAAAAACAGGCCCGGGTGGAGCTGCTGGCGATCGGGATCGGCCATGATGTGACGCGTTATTATGATCGCGCGGTGACCATCACCGATGCCGAACAGCTGGCCGGGGTGATGACCGAGCAACTGGCCGCGCTGTTTGACAGCGACCCACGGGCCCGCGCCCGGGTGATGGGGATCAGGAAGGCGAGCTAACCTGCGCCCACTGCCATGCCCTTTCCACGCGGATCCGGATCGCCAAACACCGGCCCTTTAGCAGAACAACCTCCCTCACCCGTATCTTTGGGAAAGGGGGAGCGAGGTGTGGGTTCATAACGCTGTGCGGTCAATCAAATAATCTGCTTTTCCTCGCTCGGCCACGCGGTCAGAATGCGCGCAAAGCCAAGCCGGAGATTCCCCGATGTTCCAGAGTTTCGAAACCACCGCCGACCCGTCTCGTGGCCCTGATCGGCTGGCCCGACTGCGCCGGGCGATCAATATGAAGGGGCTGGATGGGTTCATCGTGCCGCGATCGGATGCCCATCAGGGCGAATACGTGGCCGATTGCGACAAGCGGTTGGCGTGGTTGACCGGGTTCACCGGATCCGCAGGTTTCTGCATCGTTCTGCCCGACGTGGCGGGTGTGTTCATCGATGGGCGCTATCGCAATCAGGTGCGCAGCCAGGTGGATCTGGCGCATTTCACCCCGGTGCACTGGCCCGAGGTGCAGCCCGGCCCCTGGTTGGTGGACCAGGCCAATCCAAAGGCGCGTATCGGGTTTGATCCGTGGCTGCACAGCCAGGGCGAGATTGAAAAGCTGCGCAAGGACACGGCAGCGGCCGGGATCACCCTGGTGGCCACGGACAACCTGGTGGATCAGATCTGGGCCGACCGCCCCGCCCCGCCCGCCGCCCCGATCACGGAACAACCGTTGGAGTTCGCCGGTCTTTCGCGCGCCGACAAATGTGCCGAACTGGCCGATGATTTGATGACCGACGGGTTGAAGGCACAGGTACTGACTCTGTCCGACAGTATCGCCTGGCTTTTGAACATCCGCGGCACCGATATCGAGCATATTCCCGTGGTGCAGGGCTTTGCCATTTTGCACGACGACGCAAGGGTAAGTCTGTTCACGGAAGAAGGGCGCGACGGGCTGTCGGCACTGACCGGTGTCGATGTACAGCCTACCCGCGCCTTTGGGGCTGCACTTGAAGCCCTCTCCGGTCCAGTAGGGGTTGATAAATCCAGCGCCCCTTACGCGATCACGCGCCACCTTGAAAAAGGCGGGGTGGAATATCGCTGGAATGACGATCCGACCATCCTGCCCAAAGCACGCAAGAACCCAACCGAACTGGCAGGCGCGCGCAAGGCCCATTTGCGTGACGCCGCCGCCATGGTCGAGTTTCTGGCCTGGTTTGACGGGTCCGATAAGACCAGCCTGACCGAAATTGATCTGGTGACCGAGTTGGAGGCACGCCGGCGCGCCACCAATGCGCTGGAGGATATCTCGTTTGAAACCATTTCCGGCACCGGACCCAATGGGGCCATCATGCATTACCGCGTGACCAATGACAGCAATGCCCAACTGCAAGACGGGCATCTGGTGGTGCTGGACAGCGGTGGACAATACCGCGATGGCACAACCGATATCACCCGCACCCTGTCCGTCGGGACTGTGGGTGAGGAAGAGAAACGCTGTTTCACCCGTGTGTTGCAGGGGATGATTGCGCTGAGCCGGACCCATTTCCCCAAAGGGCGCAGCGGGCGGGACCTTGACCCCATTGCCCGCTACCCGCTTTGGGCCGCGCATCAGGATTTCAACCACGGCACCGGGCATGGGGTTGGCGCCTTCCTGTCCGTGCATGAAGGACCACAGCGATTTTCCTATGTGTCAGAGGTTCCGCTGGAGCCGGGCATGATCCTGTCCAACGAACCGGGCTATTACCGCGATGGCGCTTTTGGCATTCGGATCGAAAACCTGGTGGTGGTGGAAGAGGCCACCTGCCCGTCCGGTGGCGATACTGACCGGACCATGCTGGGGCTGGAAACGCTGACCTATGTGCCGATTGACACCTCGCTTGTGATTGTCGACATGCTGTCCGGCGAAGAACGCAATTGGCTCAACACCTATCACGCCACCTGCCTTAAAAAACTTGGGTCCAAAGTGGGTGACGTCGCGTATCAATGGCTGAAGGGCGCATGCGCGCCGATTTGACACGCGACAGTCACATATAAACTGGTATTGTGATGCCAAATCGAAAGCCGGGCCAGAACGTCGAGCCTGTAGAGGCGCATTCAAGGCCAGAAGTGGGGATAACATGACCGAGAACATCAAGATCAGTAAAGCCGCAGGCAAATGGACCGTGCGCGCCGGTGGTGCCGTTTTGGGCGAGAGCGAGGACGCGCTTGAAGTGGTTGAGGGTCAAGGGGCGCCGGTGATCTATTTCCCACGCGCCGATATTGCCATGGCCTTTCTGGATGACAGCGCCACCGTGACCACCTGCCCCTACAAAGGTGAGGCGCGCCATTTCTCGATCCAGACTCGGTCGAAACTGATTGAAGACGCGGCCTGGAGCTATGAAGCACCGGTTGAAGATTTGTCTGACATCAAAGGTTACCTTGCCTTCTATGGTGACAAGGCCACCGTCGCACGCACCTGATCCGCGTCGAAAAAACCGAAGACCTGACCAGATCAGACCCGGAACGGGTGCCAACCGGTACCCGTTTTATTTTGCGTCTGCGACCAAGGCGCTGCCCGGCTGTGACACCACCCCGCCGCCCACGGCTGCGGCCACTCCGGTTGTGGACGAACAAGAGGTCGGCAGGCCCCGCGCCACGCGCACCGCAAGATAGGCAAAGGCCTGCGCCTCCAACATATCCCCATCCAGACCCACCTCATCAATGGCGATGACCTCGGCATCACACCGCCGCAACAGCTCGCCCATGATCGCCGCATTGTGCCGCCCCCCTCCGCTGACAAGAATGCGCTTCGGGGGTTTGGGGCAATGTTCCAGTCCACGCGCCACAGACGCGGCGACACAGGCCGCCAATGTCGCGGTTGCATCTGCATCACAGAGGGGCTCCACCGCGGCAGCAAGTCCGGCGAAATCATCACGGTCCAGCGATTTCGGCGGGATGCGCAGGAAAAAGGCTTGGGACAGGAAGGTTTCAACCACATCCGTGGCCACCTTGCCTGACAACGCCAGGGATCCTCCTTCGTCACGGGCCTGTCCCAACCGCAGCTGCATCACATCATTGATCGGGGCATTGGCAGGCCCGGTATCAAAGGCCAGACACGCCCCCGGCGCGGCCGGATCGGCAATGGTCGGATCGACCCAAGTGATATTGCCGACCCCGCCAAGGTTCAAAAACACCAAAGGATCCTTCGCGCCGATATACCGCGCGCAGGCATGGTGGAAAAATGGCGCAAGCGGGGCCCCCTCTCCGCCCAGCTCCACATCGGCGGACCGGAAGTCCCACACCACCGGTTTTTGTAAAAGCTCTGCCAGAACAACACCATCCCCCGCCTGATGGGTGCCGCGTCCACGTGGGTCATGGGCCAGGGTCTGACCGTGAAACCCAATCATATCCACCTCATGATCCTGAAAAGACGACAAAAGAACCGCGTGCCGGGTTTCCACAAGCTCAGCTGCCTCTGCCACAGCTTCGTCCTCGGGCCAGGCCCCCAAAACGGATCGAAGCAGCTGTTGATCCGCATCGGAGTAAGCCAGAAACTCAGACGGGCCAAACTCATAAATCCGTTCGCCATCCGTCTTGACCAACGCCCCATCCACCCCGTCCAACGACGTGCCGGACATGCAGCCAAGGGCCCAGACAGCCCGCCCATCTGCCAGTGCTTTCAACA
The DNA here is from genome assembly GCF_049803815.1 of Aliiroseovarius crassostreae. Lineage (GTDB taxonomy): Bacteria > Pseudomonadota > Alphaproteobacteria > Rhodobacterales > Rhodobacteraceae > Aliiroseovarius > Aliiroseovarius crassostreae_A. Next base: position 213,843 of record NZ_JBNAGI010000002.1, on the reverse strand, counting down.
TGGTCTTCCCCTTTTGCACGCCCCCGTCTATACGGGGGGTTCAACGATAAACATGGACTGAAAAACGATGACCTACCATCCCAAATCAGAATTCCTGCGCGTTATTATCGAGCGTGGTTTCCTGGCCGACTGCACCAATCTGCAAGAGCTGGACGAGTATCTGAACAAGGGAATGGTGACGGCCTATATCGGCTATGACGCGACCGCGGCGTCGCTGCATGTGGGGCATCTGCTCAATATCATGCTGCTGCGCTGGTTCCAGAAAACCGGCAACACACCGATCACCCTGATGGGCGGCGGCACCACCAAGGTGGGCGACCCGTCGTTCCGGTCGGATGAACGCCCGCTTCTGGGGCCCGAACAGATCGATGCCAATATTAGCGGGATGCAGCGCGTTTTCGACCGCTATCTCGATTACAAGGATGGCGATAACGCCGCACTGATGCTGAACAATGCCGAATGGCTGGATGGTCTGAATTACCTCGATTTCCTGCGCGACATCGGGCGGCATTTCTCGGTCAACCGGATGCTGTCGTTTGAAAGCGTGAAATCGCGGCTGGACCGCGAACAATCGCTGTCGTTCCTCGAATTCAACTACATGATCCTGCAAGCCTATGATTTCCTTGAGCTGAACCGCCGTTACGGCTGTTTGCTGCAAATGGGCGGATCGGACCAATGGGGCAATATCGTCAACGGGATCGACCTGACGCGCCGGGTGCTGGATAACGAGATTTTTGGCCTGACCACGCCCCTCTTGACCACGTCGGACGGGCGCAAGATGGGCAAATCGCAAGGCGGGGCAATCTGGCTCAGCGGTGACATGCTCAGCCCGTATGAGTTCTGGCAGTTCTGGCGCAACACCACCGACGCGGATGTGGGCCGGTTCCTGAAGCTTTACACCGAATTGCCGGTCGAGGAATGCGACCGTCTGGGCGCGCTGGAAGGGGCCGAGATCAACGAAGGCAAGATCATCCTTGCCAATGAAGTGACCAGCCTGCTGCATGGGCCAGAGGCCGCGCGCGCCGCCGAAGCCACCGCGCGTGAGGTGTTTGAAAAAGGCGGCGTCGGAGAGGATCTGCCCACCGTCGCGCTCAGCCCCGCCGATATCGGCGACGGGATCTCGATCGTGCAGCTGATCGTCAAATCCGGCCTGGTAAAATCGGGCAAGGAGGCCAAACGTCTGATTGCTGAAAACGGTGCCAAGCTCAACGACGCGCCGCTCGACAATGCCGGGCTGATGGTCAGCGCCGATGATCTGGCGCAGCCGATGAAATTGTCCGCAGGCAAAAAACGACACGCGCTTGTCACCCTCGCGGGTTAACTCCTCTTTTTTCTTGCTGAAAATACCTTGGGGGTCCGGGGGCAAAGCCCCCGGCACCCGGCAGCGCAATCTGCCGATTGCCCCGGCCCGGCCGCCTTGCTACCGTCGCCCGACCGAAGCAGGAGGCCACGATGACGCCGATCAACCCCAATCTGTCCGCCACGCTCTCCCCCCCGGTGATGGACGCGCGCCGGTGGCTGGACGGGAAAACCTTTTCCGCCGACACCCCGCTGATCAATGTCTCTCAGGCCGCCCCGGTCGATCCGCCGCCCGAAGGTCTGCGTCAGGCGATTGCAGACGCGGCCTTGTCCGTGCCCGAGGCACATCTGTACGGGCCGGTTTTGGGCCTGCCCGATTTGCGGGCCGAAGTCGCGGCGCAGTTTTCGCGCGCCTACGGGGGCAAGTTTACGGCGCAGAACGTGGCGATCACCTCGGGCTGCAACCAGGCCTTTTGCGCGGCCATCGCAACGCTGGCCGCACCGGGGGATGACGTGATCCTGCCAACCCCTTGGTATTTCAATCATAAAATGTGGCTCGACATGGCGGGCCTTAAAGCCGTGCCCCTGAACACCGGGGCGGATCTGTTGCCCGACCCCGACAAGGCCGCCGCGCTGATCACCGATAAAACCCGGGCGATTGTGCTGGTCACGCCCAATAATCCGGCGGGTGTGGAGTATCCCCCCGCGCTGATTGCCGCCTTCCGCGATCTGGCGCGCGCCCGGGGAATTGCGCTGATCATTGACGAAACCTACCGCGATTTTCACAGCGTCGACGGCGCGCCGCACGCGCTGTTTCAGGACCCCGACTGGCACGACACGGTGATCCAGCTTTACAGCTTTTCCAAAGCCTACCGCCTGACCGGACATCGCGTGGGGGCGCTGATCGCGGGGCCGGACCGCATGAAGCAGGTCGAAAAGTTTCTCGATACCGTCACCATCTGCCCCTCGCAGCTTGGACAGCATGCCGCGCTTTGGGGGATGCGCAACCTGGGCGATTGGTTGGCCGGGGAGCGGCAAGAGATCTTGTCGCGCGCGCAAACGGTGCGAGAGGGCTTTGCGCTCCTCAAAGCCCGAGGGTGGACCCTGATGGGATGTGGCGCTTATTTCGCCTATCTGCAACACCCGTTTGAATTGCCCTCTGATCAGCTTGCCCGAAAGCTGGTGGATCAATCGTCTATTCTTGCCCTGCCCGGCACAATGTTCACCCCGATCGCTGACCCGGATGGCGTGCGCCAATTGCGGGTGGCCTTTGCAAATATTGACCGCGCTGGGATTGGTGTCTTCCTCAAACGGCTTGCGGAATTCCAGCCATAGCGCATCACCGCTTGGCAATCCCGACCCGGTGACCTAGAAACCCCTAAGAGCTGAACGAATAAGGATGCAAAGCATGGCAACCGGTAAGATCTCGCGCACCTTTGGCTGGGGCCTGATGGCCCTTGTAATGGTGGGGCTTGTAGGCTTTGGATCCACCAATTTCGGCGGCGGCGGCGGATCCATCGGCACCGTGGGCGATACCGATATTGACGCGCGCCGCTATGCGCGCGAGCTGGACAGCGAGCTGCGCGCCTTTCAGGCCCAGACCGGCCAGCAGATGACTCTGTCACAGGCGCAGGCCTTTGGGTTGGATCGGCAAGTCCTGGCCCGCCTGTTGGCCTCAACCGCATTGGAAAACGAAACGGCCCGTCTGGGCATTTCCGTGGGTGACGAAGAATTGCGCAAACGGATCCTGGAAATCTCGGCGTTTCAGGGCGTTGATGGAAAGTTTGACCGTGAGGCTTATAATTTTGCCCTGGATCAGTCCGGCCTGAATGCCAACCAGTTCGAGGCCTCGTTGCGGGCCGAAGTGGCGCGTCAGATCCTGCAAGCCGCTGTTTCCAATGGCACCAAGGCCTCTTCGACCTATGTGGACACGCTGTATGGGTTTGCCCGGGAAACCCGCGATTTCACCTGGGCCAGCCTGCCCATGTCGGCGCTGACCGCCACGCTGCCTGCCCCAAGCCCCGAAGAGCTGACCGCCTATTACGAGGCCAATGAATCCGCCTTCACCCTGCCTGAAATCAAGGATGTGACCTATGCGTGGCTCAATCCCGAAGACCTGATCCCCGAGGTGGAGGTCAGCGAAGACGATCTGCGCGCGCTTTATGACGAACGCATTTCGGAATTTGTGGTGCCAGAGCGGCGCATGGTGGAACGTCTGGTCTTTGGGTCCGAAGCTGATGCGCAGGCCGCAGCAGATGCTGTTTCAGCCGGTGAAAAAAGCTTTGAAGATCTGGTGGCGGAACGCGATCTGGCCTTGACGGATATCGATCTGGGGGATCTGTCCAAAGCGGAACTTGGCGCTGCAGGGGACGCGGTCTTTGCGCTTGACGCCCCCGGTGTTGTAGGCCCGGTGCAAAGTGACCTTGGCCCTGCGCTTTATCGCATGAACGCGATCCTGGCCGCGCAGGAAACCACCTTTGATGCGGCGCGCGAACAATTGCAGGGCGAATTGGCCGCCGACAAGGCCCGCCGCCAGGTGGCAGATATGATTGCCGAGCTGGATGATCTTCTGGCCGGGGGGGCCACGCTGGAAGAGATTACCGAAAGCCACAATATGCGTCTGGAAACCATCCAATGGTCTGAAGGCAGCAGCGAGGGCATCGCCGCCTATGATGCCTTCCGCGAGGCCGTAAGCGTGGCCAATGAAGGCGATTTCCCGGAAATCACCCTGATGGCTGACGGGGGCGCTTTTGCCCTGCGCGTGAACAAGGTGGAAGCACCGCGCCTGCAAACACAAGAAGAAGTGGCCGATGAGGTGCTGGTTGGCTGGGGGCTGCGAAAGCGCCTCGAATTGCTGGCCGCGCAAGCAGAAGCGATGATCCCCCAACTGGGCGGGACGGAAAGCCTGTCGTCGCTGGGCCTGACCGAAATCGTGGAAACCGATCAAGGACGTGATGCCTTTATCAATGGCGCCCCTGCCGATTTCATCACCCGTGTGTTTGACATGGAGGTAGGAGAGTGGCAGGTCATCCCGTCGGATCAGGATGTGGTTCTGGTGCGCCTGGATGCGGTCAATGCCGCGGATCAGTCAGGCGAGGACGCCCAGGCGCTGAAATCACAGTTTTCCGACAATATCGCACAAGAGCTTGGCCTAGATATCGAGACCGCTTTTGCCCGCGTTTTGGAAACCCAGGCTGGCGTCACGCTTGATCGCGCTGTGATCAACGCGATCCACGCGCAATTCCCGTAACCCCGTTCCCGTAAGGAGTTCCCATGGCACTTACCCCGACTTTTGATGAATTCGAAGCCGGTTGGGCTGCCGGGAAAAACCAGGTGGTCTATACCCGTCTGGCGGCGGATCTGGACACGCCGGTCAGCCTGATGATGAAGCTGACCGAGGCGCGCGCCGACACGTTCATGCTGGAATCGGTGACCGGCGGCGAGGTGCGCGGGCGCTATTCCATGGTGGGGATGAAACCCGACCTGATCTGGCGCGCCCGTGGCGCACAATCAGAAGTAAACCGTCAGGCGCGGTTTGACCCGGACGGGTTTGAGCCAATGGAGGGCAACCCGCTGGACGCCTTCCGCAAGGTTCTGGCGGAAAGCCGGATTGATCTGCCCGCTGATCTGCCCGCCGCAGCGGCGGGTCTTTATGGCTATCTTGGCTATGACATGATCCGTCTGGTGGAACATCTGCCCGATCAAAACCCAGATCCGTTGGGGCTGCCGGATGCGGTGATGATGCGCCCATCCGTTGTGGCGGTGCTGGACGGGGTGAAGGGCGAAGTGACGCTTGTCTCGCCCGCCTTTGTGTCATCTGGCCTGTCGGCCAAAGCCGCCTATGCGCAGGCCGCCGAACGAGTCATGGATGCGCTGCGCGATCTGGAACGCGCGGCAGTGGGCGAAAGCCGCGATCTGGGGGATGTGGCGGAACTTGGTCCACTGACCTCCAATTTCGCCAAGGACGATTATCTTGCCGCCGTGGACCGCGCCAAGGAATATATCAAGGCGGGCGACATCTTTCAGGTGGTGCCAAGCCAGCGCTGGACGCAGGATTTCCCCCTGCCCCCCTTTGCGCTCTACCGGTCCTTGCGCCGCACCAACCCCTCGCCGTTCATGTTCTATTTCAACTTCGGCGGTTTTCAGGTGGTGGGGGCCAGCCCGGAAATCCTGGTGCGGGTGTTTGACGGCGAGGTCACGATCCGCCCGATCGCGGGCACGCGCCCGCGCGGCAAGACACCGGACGAAGACAAGGCGCTGGAGCTTGACCTGCTGGCCGATCAGAAAGAACTGGCAGAGCATCTGATGCTTTTGGATCTGGGCCGCAACGATGTGGGCCGTGTGGCGCAAATCGGCACGGTGCGCCCGACCGAAGAGTTCATTATCGAGCGCTACAGCCATGTGATGCATATCGTGTCAAACGTCGTGGGTCAGCTGCACGACGACAAAGACGCGCTGGACGCCTATTTCGCCGGGATGCCCGCAGGCACGGTGTCCGGTGCGCCGAAGGTGCGCGCGATGGAGATCATCGACGAGCTGGAGCCGGAAAAACGCGGCATTTATGGCGGCGGTCTTGGCTATTTCAGCGCAGGCGGTGACATGGACATGTGCATCGCGCTGCGCACGGCAATTGTGAAAGATGAGAAGCTTTATATCCAGGCGGGCGGCGGTGTTGTTTATGACAGCGACCCCGAGGCGGAATATCAGGAAACGGTGAACAAGTCGAAAGCGATCCGGGCCGCCGCCGAGCACGCGGGGATGTTTAGCCGTCGTCGTGGAAACTGAGATTGGGTAGAGGGGCGCTGCCCCTCGCCTCTTCGAGGCTCACCCCGAGGTATTTCGAGCAAGAGGAAGGGGGCGCAGATTTCCGGGCCCTCTTCTCGTTTTTATTGGGCGCTCAAGAGCCAAGCATCCATGTGCCCTTGGGCCAAAACGCGTGGAAGGCAAAGGCAAACAACACGTCATGGGGCAGATCGCGGCCTTGCGCATCGCGCACACGGATTGTGCCCACGTCGCGCCCATTGGCGATACGACCTTTGTCCAGCGCTGAGGCCTGCCCTGCGGCCCAACTGATCGTGACGCCTGCCTCGGTGATCTCGCCCTGTTTTGTAAGACGCGCCACCGGCCAGGCGCGATCCCCAACCCGCACCACGCGCGCAAGCGCCGGGATGCCGTGGGGCGGGGTTTCGCCGTTGAAGAACCCGTAGGGGCGTTTTCGGCTGTCATAGCCCACATAGGGGTTTCGCCCATAGGCGCGCCGTGCCTTGGGTTCGTCCATCACCAGCCCGTTGGGATTGCGGCGGGTGAACTCGGCCCAGCTTTCCATCCAGGCCGGGAGCTGTTTCAGTTCGGTGCCGGTATGCGCGCCAACAATGCCGGTGCCAATCGCCTGTTGCCACCAGCTTTCGGTTTCGCGGTCATACATCACCATGTCGGAGTTTCTGAGCTTGCCGGACACGCCAAAAGTCAGCAGCTGACCATCCACACGCCGATCAAACACCATACCGGAGTTGCATAACGGGCAGAAGGTGACGGCGACAGGGGTATTGCCGATCCGGTCATTTACAATCTCATGCCAGGTCAGATAACGGATCGGATAGGCGCGCGGCACCTGACCGGCGATTTCCAGGGTGATCACCGGTTCGCGCGCACCAAGGCGGGTCTCATCCACCGCTGGAATAAACTCGGGATTGCTGAGGGCGGGGATCCCGTCGCGCCCGGGACCGCCAGACAGGATCTCGGTCCAGTTGTCCACAGTGGTGCGGGTGAAATCGGTTTTCGGAAATTCATGCTGCCAGAAACTTGGATCTGCGCGAAGGGCCTGTGCCCATAGGCCCAGACCCAGTGCAACTACGGTCAGGGTCAGGCGCACAGAAAGCTGCACGTGAAACGGGATTGGCAAACGCATGGGGGCCTCCTCTTCCTGTCAGAAGGGTGACAGAGAGAGGAGGCCCCGCCTAGCCCTGCTCACGCGGGTTTGAGGATGCGTGTCAGGGCGGGTTTCGGGGGTGAAACTGGACTTACTCGACCACTTTCACGGTTTTCATAACGTCCGGCGCGCCAACGATCTGGCCGTTTGGACCTGCGCCTTTCTTGATCGCCTGAACGACCTCGAACCCTTTGGTGACCTCGCCCACGATGGTGTATTGCCCATCGAGGAAGGTGCCCGGCGCGAACATGATGAAGAACTGGCTGTTGGCCGAGTTGGGGTTTTGCGAACGCGCCATACCCACCACGCCGGTGTCAAAGCTTTCATCCGAGAACTCGGCGGGCAGATCCGGATAATCAGAGCCGCCCATGCCCGCACGGTTCATGCTGTCGCCACCCATCTTACCGAAACGCACGTCGCCGGTCTGAGCCATGAACCCGTCGATCACGCGGTGAAACACCACACCATCATACTGCCCTTCGCGGGCCAGTGTCAGGATGCGTTCCACGTGCCGGGGGGCAAGATCGGGGCGCAGGGTCAGTTCAATCTGCCCGTTGGCCTCGCCTTCCACGGTGATCTCGATCTTGGGGAAATCCCCCTCGGCCAGGGCGGCATTTGGTTCAAAGCTTTGCGGCCACAGGGTGTAAACCGCATAGCCAAGCATGACCAGAACCCCGGCCAGGAAGGCGGCCCAGAAGCCGCGTTTTTCCTTCGCGCTATATTCAGACATCGGCCGCCACCTTGACCGAAATCATCACGTCCGGCTCCGCGGGCGGCTCGCCACGGGTGATCGCATCCACATGTTCCATGCCCGAGGTGACACGGCCATAGACCGTGTATTGACCATTCAGGAAGTGGTTGTCGCTGAAGTTGATGAAGAATTGCGAGTTGGCCGAATTCGGGTCCTGCGAGCGCGCGGCCCCCAGCGTGCCACGATCATGGGGCAGTTTGGAGAACTCGGCCGGCAGGTTCGGCAGGTTTGACCCACCGGTGCCAGCCCGGCGCAGGCTCATTGGGTCCTTGCCATTGGCCACATCCCCGGTCTGCGCCATGAACCCGTCGATCACGCGGTGAAACACCACGCCATCATATTCACCACTGCGGGCCAGCTCCTTCATGCGCTCGGCATGTTTCGGTGCCACATCGGGCAGAAGCTCGATGACGACGGTGCCGTCCTTGAGTTCCATCAGGATGGTGTTTTCCGGATCTTTGTAATCGGCCATCTGGGCCTCCTTTGCATTCAGATTTGCCGCCAACCTATGCCGCGCGGCAACGGTTGAAAAGACCCCCACCTGAATCGGGTGCAAAATCGGCATTCAACGTTGACGATACGGGACAAATGGTGTGCATAGAGAACAACAATTCTGGAGGGATGTTATGGCTTGGAAGACGCTGGACGAGATGGAACTGGCCGGCAAGGTGGTTCTGACACGTGTGGATATCAACGTGCCGGTAAAAGACGGCGAGGTGACCGACGACACCCGCATCCAACGCATCCTGCCCACGATCAACGACATTCTGGCGGCGGGCGGCAAACCTGTCCTGCTGGCGCATTTCGGCCGCCCCAAAGGCGAACGTGTGCCGGAAATGAGCCTGTCCGTGGTGCGCCCCGCCCTTGAGGCCGCCCTGGGTCGCCCGGTGAAATTTGCCGAGGATTGCATCGGCGGTCCGGCCAAACAAGCCGTTGCCGCGTTGGAAGACGGGGATGTGCTGCTGTTGGAAAACACCCGCTATCACGCGGCGGAAACCAAAAATGACGGGGCGTTTGCCGCAGGTCTGGCCGCGCTTGGGGACATTTATTGCAATGATGCGTTTTCCGCCGCACACCGGGCGCATGGCTCGACCGAGGGTGTTGCGCGCCTCCTGCCCTCCTGCGCCGGGCGCCTGATGCAAGCAGAGCTGAGCGCGCTGGAAAGCGCCCTGGGCCAGCCGGAACGCCCTGTTGTGGCGGTGGTTGGCGGGGCCAAAGTATCGACCAAACTGGATCTGCTGGGCAATCTGGTAACCAAAGTGGATCACCTGGTAATCGGGGGGGGCATGGCCAACACCTTCCTCGCGGCGCAAGGGATCGACGTGGGAAAATCATTGGCCGAGCACGATATGGCCGACACCGCGCGCGACATTCTTGGCAAGGCCGAAGAGGCCGGATGCGAAGTGATCTTGCCGACCGATGTGGTCATCGCGCGCGAATTTGCCGCGAATGCGGCCAACGAAACCGTTGTGGCAGACGCCTGCCCCGCGGATGCCATGATCCTGGATGCAGGTCCTGACAGCGTGGCAAAAATCTCTGCCACGTTGGACAACGCCAAAACTCTGATCTGGAACGGTCCATTGGGGGCCTTTGAAATCGAACCCTTTGACGCGGCCACCAACGCAGCGGCCCGCAAGGCTGCGGAGCTGTCGGCAGAGGGCAAAATTGTGTCCGTTGCAGGGGGCGGCGATACCGTGGCGGCCTTGAACAAAGCCGGTGCAGCAGAGCGATTCACCTATATCTCCACCGCAGGTGGTGCCTTTCTTGAATGGATGGAAGGCAAGGTTTTGCCAGGCGTTGCCGCCCTGGAGGACTAGCAACCTCTTGATAACAATACCTGAACCCCGCCCGGCCCGGCGGGGTTTTCTTTTAAAAATACCCTGTTGACTCTATTCCGACTATTTTAGTAAGAATACCTCATCAGCCACCCGCCCTTGCGGCCAGCCGACAACCTGACCCAACAGGAGCGCGAACATGACCAAAAGAGCTGACACCCCCGTCACGGACCCCTTGGAACTTCTCGGGCAAATGCCCGTTCCTTCCGGGCTTGTTCCTTTGGCTGAATGGATATTGGATCGTTTTGAAGGACACCGCACATGACCGCCCAACTGCATACCGCCGATTTTACCACTGTGCAAAACCCCCTGCCGCCGCAATATGATGCGCTGGCGCTGACCCGCAACGGGAAGACCGCGCAGATCGCGTTGAACGGTATGGTTTACACCCTGACCGTTACCCGGGCAGGCAAGCTGATCCTGACCAAATGACACCCCTCCGCGCCTGATAAGGCCCGGGTCCCTTTCCCGACCGTCCCGACAGGATCGGGATGCCGGGGGCGAGGTCACCCGAGACCGTTTCATCCGACATCGCCCCCGGCCCTTTGGCGTCATGCCCAAATCTCCTGAGTGAAAGTTGCACTGTTAGCGCCAGCAGAATTGCAACTGTGAGGGCGCTCGCCTAGAAGGGTGGCAAATATTCACCCTGACATCACATGGGACAGATATGCCAAATCAACAGCAATTGGATAAAATCAAAGCCGGACAGGGCTTTATCGCGGCACTTGACCAATCGGGCGGCTCGACCCCCAAGGCGCTGCGTCTTTATGGCGTCGAGGAAAGCGCCTATGCGAACGACGCTGAAATGTATGACATGATCCACGCCATGCGCGCGCGCATCGCCCAGGCCCCGGCCTTTACCGGCGACAAGGTGATCGGCGCGATCCTGTTTGAGATGACCATGGACCGCGAGATCGACGGCAAGCCGACCGCCACCTATATGTGGGACGAGCGCGGCGTGGTGCCCTTCCTGAAAGTCGACAAGGGCCTGGCCGACGAAGAAAACGGCGTTCAGGTGATGAAACCGATGCCGGAGTTGGACGCGCTTTGTGACCGCGCGGTCAAAGCGGGTGTGTTCGGCACCAAGATGCGCTCGGTGATCAACGCGGCCAACCCTGCGGGGATCAAGGCGGTTGTGGCGCAACAGTTTGAGGTGGGCAAACAGATCATCGACCACGGCCTGGTGCCGATCATCGAACCCGAGGTGACCATCTCGATTTCGGACAAGGCCGAGGCCGAAGCGATCCTGCTCGACGAGATCAAATCGCAACTGGACGCCCTGTCGGACGATCAGACCGTGATGCTGAAACTGACCCTGCCGGAAACCGCGAACCATTACAAAGCGCTGGTAGACCATCCGCGCGTGGCCAGCGTTGTGGCCCTGTCGGGCGGCTATGCCCGCGAAGAAGCCAACACCCGCCTGTCACAGAACGCCGGCATGATCGCCAGCTTTTCACGCGCCCTGACCGAGGGGCTGTCGGCCCAGCAATCGGACGCGGCCTTCAACGACACGATCGCCGAGACCATCGACAGCATTTACCGGGCGTCGATCGCAGGCTAACCCCCTGCCCGCACACGGTTTTTGAAACGCCCGTGGCTCTGCGCTGCGGGCGTTTTTCATTCACCTCATCCCCCAACCTGCCCAACTGTTGCCATCACGACTCACTCTTTGGCGTCGCATGCATTTTTTTACGGCCGATTCGTTTTTGGGATTCACATACCGAATCACCTATGGCATAACATCCTTGCACCACCCGAAAAGAGGTGGGCACAAAGGCAGTACATACAGGCGGGAAACCTATGGGCGCACCTCGCACACAATCTGGAATTGGTGGCGTAGTCTACTTTGTCGTGATCATCGGTCTCGGCACCTACTTTACCTTTGCCAGCGTGCAGGGCGACTTCGGAATTTTCCGACGCGTGCAAATTGAGGCCGAGACGCAAGCGCTCATCAAAGAACGCGCAGCGCTCTCGGCCCAAATTGCCGAACTGACCAACAAGACCCATCGCCTCTCCGACAGCTATCTCGATCTTGATCTGCTGGACGAGCAAGCGCGCTCCGTTCTTGGGCTTGCCCGCGCGGATGAGGTTGTTCTGCGTTAAAGCATCGCCTCTGCCCACCCCATTCAAATTCAGTCTTCTTGCCCTGCCCCAGCCGGCGCCATGTCTTTGCGCGTTCCCCAAGCAATGCCCCAAGATCTACCAGCGCGGCATTCGTTGGTTTCGGCATAGGATTTCCGTTGCGACAAGTTTTTGTCGACCTGAGGCGCAAAACTCTGTAATAGATAGTTTAACACTAAACTATCACCGCAGTTCAAGCTGACGCCAAAAGGAGAACGCCGCATGGCAGCCCGGAAAAGCGCCCAGAAAAAGCCCGCGAAATCAAATACATCGAAAGAAGAGTTGCTTGCGTTTTATCGCGAAATGCTTCTGATCCGTCGATTCGAGGAAAAATCCGGTCAGCTGTATGGAATGGGGCTGATTGGCGGGTTCTGTCACCTTTATATCGGTCAGGAAGCGGTTGTGGTTGGCCTTGAGGCCGCCGCTCAGGAAGGTGACAAACGCGTCACCTCGTACCGCGATCACGGACATATGCTGGCCTGCGGCATGGACCCGAAAGGTGTGATGGCCGAACTGACCGGACGCGAAGGTGGGTACTCGCGCGGCAAGGGCGGGTCGATGCACATGTTTTCGACCGAAAAGCATTTCTATGGCGGACACGGCATCGTCGGCGCGCAGGTGCCGATTGGCACCGGGTTGGCCTTTGCAGACAAATACCAGGAAAACGGCGGCGTGACCTTCACCTATTTCGGAGACGGCGCGGCCAACCAGGGCCAGGTTTATGAAAGCTTCAACATGGCCTCGCTGTGGAAGCTGCCGGTGATCTACGTGATCGAGAACAACCAATATGCGATGGGCACCTCGCTGCAACGCTCCAGCTCGACGCCGGATATCTACACCCGCGGCGAAGCCTTCGCCATTCCCGGTGAAGCAGTAGATGGGATGGATGTACTGGCCGTGAAAGAGGCCGGACTGCGCGCAACCGAGCATTGCCGGTCGGGCAATGGACCTTACATTTTGGAAATGAAAACATACCGTTACCGCGGGCATTCCATGTCTGATCCGGCCAAGTACCGGACCCGCGAAGAGGTTCAGAAAATCCGCGAGGAACGCGATGCGATCGAACATGTGCGCGAGCTGCTTTTGCAGGGCAAACATGCCTCCGAGGATGAGCTGAAAGCCATCGACAAGGACATCAAAGCGGTCGTGAATGACGCGGCCGAATTTTCGAAAACCAGCCCGGAACCCGCGCTCGAAGAGCTGTGGACCGACATTTACGCCTGATACGGACGAGGAGAGAGAAACATGGCTACTGAAATTCTGATGCCCGCCCTGTCCCCGACCATGGAGGAAGGCACGCTGGCAAAATGGCTGGTCAAAGAGGGCGACACCGTGTCGTCCGGCGACATTCTGGCCGAGATCGAAACCGACAAGGCGACGATGGAGTTCGAAGCGGTTGATGAAGGCATCATCGGCAAGATCCTGATCGAAGAAGGCACTGAGGGCGTAAAGGTCAACTCGCCCATCGCGGTGCTGATCGAAGAGGGCGAAAGCGCGGATGACATCGAAGCCTCTGCCGGGTCCAACGACACGGCAGCGGCAGATGACGCAGCACCAACCGACACCGACGTGCCCGCCGCCACCGTTGCGGCCCCGGCCCAGCCGATCACGCCGAAGATCCCCGATCAGGCCGACATCCCCGAAGGCACCGAAATGCGCTCGACCACCGTGCGCGAAGCGTTGCGCGACGCGATGGCGGAAGAAATGCGCCGCGAGGAGACCGTGTTCCTGATGGGCGAGGAAGTGGCCGAATATCAGGGCGCCTACAAGGTTTCGCAGGGTCTTTTGGACGAATTCGGCGCAAAGCGCGTGATCGACACGCCGATCACCGAACATGGCTTTACCGGTCTTGCCACCGGGGCGGCGATGGGCGGGTTGCGCCCGATTGTCGAATTCATGACCTTCAACTTCGCGATGCAGGCGATTGACCACATCATCAACACCGCCGCCAAGACGCGCTACATGTCGGGCGGTCAGATGTCCTGCCCGATCGTATTCCGGGGCGCAAATGGCGCTGCGGCACGTGTTGGGGCCCAGCACTCGCAGGATTACGCGGCGTGGTATGCGCAGATCCCCGGCCTGCATGTGGCGATGCCCTATTCGGCGGCGGACGCGAAAGGCATGTTGAAATCGGCCATTCGCGACGACAACCCGGTGGTCTTCTTGGAAAACGAGCTGCTGTATGGCGCGAGTTTCGACGTGCCGGTGATGGACGATTACACCGTGCCGTTTGGCAAGGCGCGTGTCTGGCGCGAAGGTGACGACGTGACCATCGTCAGCTTCGGCATCGGCATGAAATACGCTCTGGAAGCGGCGGATGAGCTGGCCAAGGAAGGCATTTCGGCCGAGGTCATCGACCTGCGCAGCTTGCGTCCGATTGACTATGACACCGTGCTGAATTCTGTGATGAAAACCAACCGCTGCGTGACCGTGGAAGAGGGCTGGCCGGTGGCCTCCATCGGCAACCACATCTCGGCCACGATCATGGAACGGGCGTTTGATTATCTGGACGCCCCGGTGATCAACCTGACCGGCAAGGACGTGCCCATGCCCTACGCCGCCAACCTTGAAAAGCTGGCGCTTGTGACCACCGCCGAGGTGATCCAGGCCGTCAAAGCCGTAACGTACCGCTAAGGAGACAGACACATGGCTATCGAAATTCTCATGCCCGCCCTGTCACCGACGATGGAAGAAGGCACATTGGCGAAATGGCTGGTCAAGGAAGGGGACACGGTGCAATCCGGTGATCTGCTGGCCGAGATTGAGACCGACAAAGCGACAATGGAATTTGAAGCGGTGGACGAAGGTATCATCGGCAAGATCCTGATTGACGAGGGGACCGAAGGGGTGAAGGTCAATTCCCCCATCGCAATCCTGGTGGAAGAGGGTGAAGAGGTTGGGGATGTGGCGGCAAGCGCACCTGCGGCACCTGCCGCAGCCGAGACTGAGGCCGCCCCTGCGGCGGTTGAAGCGTCGGCCCCTGCCGCTGCAACACCCGCGGCCCCTGCCCCGCAAGCCGCTGATGGCACACGCATTTTCGCCTCGCCTCTGGCGCGTCGCATTGCGGCGGACAAAGGCTTGGACCTGACGCAGATCTCTGGCTCCGGTCCGAAAGGCCGCATTGTGAAAGCGGATGTGGAAGGGGCGACAGCAACCGCGCCGGCATCAGAGGCCAAGGCTGCCGCACCTGCCGCAGCCCCCGCTGCTGCACCTGCCCCGGCTGTGTCTGCCGATGCAGTGGCGGCGATGTATCAGGACCGCGAGTTTGAAGAGGTCAAGCTGGATGGGATGCGCAAAACCATTGCCGCCCGTCTGTCCGAGGCGAAACAGACCATCCCGCATTTCTACCTGCGCCGTGACATCAAGATCGACGCGCTTTTGGCCTTCCGCAGCCAGCTGAACAAACAGCTGGAAGGGCGTGGTGTGAAACTGTCGGTCAATGATTTCATCATCAAGGCCGTGGCGATTGCCCTGCAACAGGTGCCCGAGGCCAACGCCGTTTGGGCCGGCGACCGGGTGCTGCAGATGAAAGCATCGGACGTGGCGGTGGCTGTGGCGATTGAGGGCGGGTTGTTTACGCCGGTTCTGCAGGACGCCGATCAGAAATCGCTGTCGAGCCTGTCGACCCAGATGAAAGACCTGGCGACACGCGCGCGTGATCGCAAGCTGGCCCCGCAGGAATACCAGGGTGGCAGCTTTGCCATCTCGAACCTCGGCATGTTTGGCATCGACAATTTCGACGCCATCGTGAACCCGCCCCATGCGGGCATTCTGGCGGTCGGCACCGGGGTGAAGAAACCGGTGGTGGGTGATGACGGGGACCTGACCGTGGCCACGATCATGAGCGTGACCATGTCCGTGGATCACCGGGTGATTGACGGCGCGGTCGGGGCGAACCTGTTGAAGGCCATTGTGGACAACCTGGAAAACCCGATGACGATGCTGGCGTAACCGCCGATCACATTCAAAAAATAAAATCCATTGATCTGGCTCAAGGTGGCGCCCTGCCCCTTGGGCCATTTCTTTTGCGAAATGACATTCCGCAGGAGACAGACATGGATTTCCCCGCCCTTCTGGCCGACACCAACGCCAACACTGACGAATTTCGCAAGCTGAACCCGGATGGGGGCAAAGGGTTCGCCGCCATGCACCGCGCCGCGATGGGCGAAGGGGTGTTGTCGGTGAAAGCGAAAGAGCTGCAATGCATCGCGATTGGCATCGCCAAACAGTGCAATGATTGCATCGGTTTTCACGTGCGCGCCGCAATCAAGGCGGGGGCGACGCGGGACGAGATCTCGGAAACCATCGCCGTGTCGATCATGATGGGTGGCGGGCCGGCCTATATGTATGGCGCGCGCGCCCTTCAGGCCTTTGATCAATTGTCGGAACAATCTGCGGATTGATCTGCATCCATCCTGGCTCATCAAGCCCAGTATCACATTCCGATCTATCAGACACAAAACGGGCGGCTCTGTGGCCGCCCGTTTTCGTCAATACCCCAGATGTTGGGGCACATATTACGCCGTAACCACAACCAGGAAGGCTGCAGAAAATCCCATTACGGCGGCCAGCCAGAGCTTTTTCATGGTCAGGTCCTTTGATTATCCACGCATGGCGGATACACCCATCGAAATGCGAAGTCATTGACTTAGATTAAGATGCGCGGAAAACGGCCCATGCTCCGCAAGGCCACCGCGCAGCTGAACGACAAGCGTATCCCGAGCCGCGCAGCTGACTTATGGCGCCCACCTTTTAAGACCAAAAGCCGGACCGAAACAGGTTAGTGTTCCAGGATTTGGTCCATGCTCATCGATGGTTGTGAACAGCCTGCTTCCCCGACAATGCGCGCGGGCACGCCGGCCACGGTCACATTTTCAGGGATCTCTTCAAGCACCACGGACCCTGCCGCGATGCGCGAGCAACGTCCGACCCGTATGTTGCCCAGCACCTTGGCCCCGGCGCCGATCAGAACTCCGTCCCCGATTTTCGGGTGGCGATCTTCGTCTTCCTTGCCCGTGCCGCCCAGGGTGACGGAATGCAGCATGGAAACATTGTCGCCCACCACGGCGGTTTCACCAATCACGATGGAATGGGCGTGATCGATCATGATGCCTTTGCCAATGCGAGCACCCGGGTGGATGTCGATGCCATAGACTTCGGAACAGCGCATCTGGATGAAATAAGACAGATCCTTGCGGCCTTCATTCCAAAGGTAATGGGCCAGCCGATAGGCCTGCATGGCCTGGAACCCTTTGAAATATAAAACAGGTTGCAGCATGCGATGACAGGCCGGGTCGCGGTCGACGATGGCGGCGATGTCGGCGCGCGCGGCTTCGGCCAGCTCGGGGCAGCCTTCATAGGCTTCATCTGCGATTTCCCGCAAGAGGACCATGCTCATCTCATTCGAGCTGAGCTTGGCGGCAAAGCGATAAGAGAGCGCTTTTTCCAGAGTTTTGTGGTGCAGGACACAGGCCCCAACCAAACCACCCAAAAGCGGTTCTTCGGCGACTGCCGCCTTAGCCTCACCGGTGATCCGGTCCCAGACAGGATCCAAATTGGTCACGATTGCGCGTTTCTCAGCCATGGGTTTTCCTCACATTGCCGATCCGTTTTACACCAGCTGACCTGACAATGCCAAACGGAAAGCCGTGATCAGAGCGATGACAGATATGAATGGAGCGATTTGGAAAAGTTCAAGATGTTGCTGAAAAATGCCCTGTCGGAGTTGGATCGGCGTGATGCGCAGGAGGGGCGATGGGCAGCGCATGGTTCAGCTGATCCAACAGGCGGTTGAACGCTTTTCCCGAAGGAATGCGTTGCAAAAACAGGAGATCGCGCTGGCCGCCGCCCCCTGCACGCGGAACGGGGACGCATCAGTACGGCCCTTAAACGGACCGGCGAAGGGGAATTTCGGTATTGTGAAGACTGTGGGGAGAATATCCGCAACGCGGGGCTGGCCTTTGCCTCTTGTGGCTCGGCATGTACGGGCTACGCATCAGATAAGCAATGCGTGTTCAATCAGGAAAAAACTAGAAAACTAGTTTTCTAGTTTTCTAGTTTTCTAGTTTTCTAGTTTTCTAGTTTTCTAGTTTTCTAGTTTTCTAGTTTTCTAGTTTTCTAGTTTTCTAGTTTTCTTCGAAATGTTTGATCACATGTCACTTGGCAAGGCCGGTGTTCCGCTGCGTTTTCAAGGCCGCGTAAACCGTCATCATGCAATCGCAGTAATCCGGTTCATCCTGATAAGGCTCGCGCGCCCGAGGCATGGTTTTCGCCACCGCCGCAAGGCTGCCATTGCCCCATTTCGGATGCGCCCGCCCGGTCACAAAACGATACCGGTCTGCCGCATTGGCCCGCGCGATCATTTTGACAATCGCGTCGGGCCGTTCAGAGACATGCACCACGTAAAGGGCGCAGGCTGCTGCGGCAACGTCACCTGGCAAAACCGGCCGCATCCTCAGCTCCCCATGTCCAAGGTGGCAAAGAGCCCCGGACCATATCGGTCAGAAATCTGCGCGACCTCGATCTGGTATGGACCGACCAAACCATCTGCCGCCTGCGCTGCTGCATCATAGGTCCAGGCGGGCGTGGCAACCTGGGTTTCGCGAATGACCGTCCCCCCTTGGCGGATCCGCACCAGATAGGCCTCAACGGCCTCCCCCAGGGGCACATCGCCGAGACCCCAGATGTCACCATCAATGCGGCTGCGACGTATCCAGTTGATGTTATGCCCGCCTGAACCATCCGAAATTGCCGTCAGGAACACCGGCGCATAGGGGCGCAATCCGTTGCCCTGAAAGGCACGCACCACATGCTGATAGCTTGGGTCACTGACCGGCAGACGCGCGGCCCCGATCCGGTAATGCCGGTCCACTCCTCGCGCCGAGGACGCCAGGTTGATCTGTTCGGGGCGCCCATCGAGCAGCACAAAATAGCTGCCCACAGGCCACTGGTCTGGCATCAGCGCATCCGTCCCCAGCTGCCCACGCAACCGGCCCGAGATTTCATAGGTGCGCTCGGCCACCAGGTCGGCTGAGGTAAACTGGAACACTTCCCAATTGTCCGGCGTCCCATCCCCGATCGCCGCCACATTGGCCCCATTCAGCATATCGGCCATTTCAACGCTCGACAGGGTCCCATCGATCAGCTTGACCCGCAGCACCGGCCCATGGTCCACCACCCCGGTTGCAGCCTTCTGCAACACGCTTTCCGTCACCCCGATGACCGAACGGCGATCAAGCACAGTATTGGCCACATAGCCGCTGTCGGAGGCGGACGAGAAGACCGCAACCTTCCCCAACCAAGGACGCGAAGACGCTGCAATGAAGGGCGCATGCGGCACCTCATCCCCCGTCAACAGGGGCAAATCCAGAAACAACGGAAAGGCCGGCGGGGGCACATCATAGGATTTCGGCACAATCGGAGCTTCTTCGTTGGACGTCGCCCCAAACACGCCGCTTTCAACACGGGTCGCCTTCACCAGTTGCACACCTGCCTGCTCGACATGATCCAGACGGAAATGCTCGGTCCCCGCATCGGTATCAATGGCCACGACATCCCCTGCCGTTTTGCCGATTTCCGACGGCGGCAACGAGAAACTCGCCTGATCGCGCGCGATCCGCGCCTCGGACAACCAGCGTTCTGTAATATCCTTTGCTTCAGCATCGGTCAGGATCAGCGGGAACTCGGACTGAGACACACTTTGGTTGTCCTCATCCGGAAAGATGCTTTCGGTCGAGCGGATTTCATAATCCCCCTCACTTTCCACATAGGTCAGACGCACCCGCCCAACCACTTCGGCGTCGCCAGATCGCACGCGTTCCAAAGTGGTATCGCGTTCCGGGCTCAGGGCCATTTTTTCCGGGTCCAGACGGTGGTCAACAAACCCGGTGCGGGACCGGAAATGCAACACACCTTCGTGCTCACTCGCCTCGATGCCATAGGCCAACATCAAGGGTTGCAACGCCGAACGAGCGCTGGTGATGTCTTTCACAACATAGCCACGCACCAGACCATAGAGTTTGGTGACGTCATAACGTGTCACGCCGGACCGTTCACAGATCTCGCTGACCACCGAGGCCAGAGACCGCGAGGACGTGCGCCCATTCAACCAATGCCCACGCAGGTAGTTCTCACCATCACTCCAGAGCGCCATGTTTTTGGGGAACTCCGGATAGGGGCGCCCATCCCACGCCCAGACAAAGGCACGCGACATTTGGATCATGCGCACGCCGGTGGCGGAATGCAGCGGGTTGTTGGTCGGACGCGCCCAATATTCATTCATCGCCCGCAGGTATTGCATCTGGATGAAATCATCCCGGCGCCCTGACGAGTAATGCGGATAGGTGGATTCCGAGCTTTTGGGGTCGATAAACTTGTTTGGCTGGTTGGTCGCCTTGTCGATCGCCGCACAGCCCAGTTCGGTGAACCAGAACGGTTTTGACCCGGGCAACCAATCCGTCGGGATGTTGTTGCGCACCCCGTTGATGCGATTGTGATGCGAACGATACCACCAGTTGCGCAGATCCTTGTAGCGATAGACCCAGGGCTCGTTATGCGCGCCATCCGTGATCGGCGTGCGGATCTGGGCATCCCGATCTGCCTCGCTGGCGTAATACCAATCATACCCTTCGCCGCCTTCGATATTTCCCTTCAGGTAATCAAGGTCATAGATCGAACGATGTTCGGCATCCAGATGATCGGTGCCATCGCGCCAGTCTGACAGAGGCATGTAATTATCAATGCCAATAAAGTCGATCTCGTCGTGGCTCCAGAGCGGATCCAGATGATAATAGACGTTCCCCGATCCATCGGTCGGGTGATAGCCGAAATACTCGGACCAGTCCGCGGCATAAGAAATTTTGACGTCATCCCCCAGAATGACGCGCACTTCTTGCGCCAGCTCAATCAGTTTCTCAACCACCGGGAAACTGTGCGCCGCCCCACGGATTTGCGTCAAAGCCCGCAGTTCTGACCCGATCAGGAAGGTTTCAACCCCCCCGACCGAGGCACAGAGATGGGCGTAGTGCAGAATGAACCGGCGATAGGAAAACTCTGCCGGGCCAGTGTAATCCACCCCCTCATCCGTGACGGTAAAGTCGCCCGGCTGGGCGTTTCCGAAGAAACTGTTCACCTGCGCATTCACGGCAGAGGTGCCATCGGGCGACCCCGGTTGTCCGGGAGCAAGCGACGTGGTGATCCGACCGCGCCAGGGCAGAACCGGTTGACCAGCATTGCCCGTCCAGGGGTTGGTCAGGGAGTTGCCCGGCATCTGTTCCATCAAGATAAACGGATAGAAGGTGACCTTCTGCCCCTTCCCTTTCATCGCCGCGATTGCCTCTTTCACCGATTGGTCGGTTGGCGTGCCGCCATACACGGCACGGCCGTTCTGGAACGGCACCACCCCTGCTTCGGACCGGGAAATACCAGACACGGTCCAGGGCATTTCGACCCCTTCATCCTCGGTCTGTTCCACTTTCGGCTGGATGTCACATTGACCACACCGCAGATCATTGCCGAACCACGACACAATCAACGAACTTGCCTCGCAATTGGGCAGTTCGCGATCCAGCATATCAAGCGACGTCTTGAAATCGGTCAGGCCGGACGGGCTGTTTGCATTGGTGCGCCCGGCCACACCGGGCTCGGCCTCAAACGACACGCGGCTGGTGGCCAGGGCATATTCCCCGGTACCGGGAATGACCGCAACAGCCTTCGTGCCACGTGCAATTTCAGGCACTTGATCAGCGGGTTCCGGGCGCACCACCTCGAAACTGAACTGCGGCACGCGGTTGCCGAACTGTCCCAGTTCCAGATCCTCAAACACCACATAGGCCGTGCCACGATAGGCCGGTGCCTTGCCTGCGCCCAACGACGCCTCGATCTTGGGGTCGGGCAGCTGAGTTTCATCCCCCGGGTAGACCCGCATATTGAGATCCTTAAGGGCAATCTCATTGCCGTCGGCCCAGACCCGCCCGACGCGGGTGATCTCACCTTCGCACAAAGCAACGGCAAGGCTGACCGTGTAGCTGTAAGACGTCACCTCGGGCTGGCTCGGGGCCCCGCCCTTGCCGCCCCCACCCGTGGTTTCGGAATGTTCCTTGAAACGCGTGGCCCAGATCACCTGCCCCGACAGGCGCGCGCGACCATAGAGTTGCGGAATAGGCGCCCCTTCCGACGCCCCGGTCAGACGGAAGCGATCCACCCGCCCGGTTTCGACCGGATCCGATCCGCCGCCCAGAAGCTTGCTGTCGATGCTCCGGCCGATTGTGGCACCAATGGCCTGGCCGATCGCCACCGACGAAAGCCCCAAAATGCCCCCGCCGACAGAGGCCCCAATTGCGCTGCCGACACCGGCAAGTAAGATCGTCGCCATCAGTTCATCCTTTCCGGAAATGCAAATGCCGCGACCACGCGGCGCGCCCATGGGGTCGACAGGGGGCTTTCCACCACCCCGTGCCCGCTATAGGCGTGTATGAAGGTTTGGTGCGGTGAGCAGGCCGCGAGAATACCTAGATGTTTGGCCACCGCGCCGTGGCGCATGCGAAACAAAAGAACATCCCCCGGCATGGCCTCTTCCGGGGCCTTTTCAACCATATGTTTCGTGGCATCCCGCCACAGGCTCTCATCGCCGGAGGGCTCGGACCAATCCTGCGTATAGGCCGGAACTTTCATGGGTTCCGGTCCGATTACCGCGCGCCACACCCCACGGATGAGGCCCAAACAATCGGTTCCCACCCCAAGGCAAGAGGATTGGTGTAGATACGGGGTTCCGACCCAGCGGCGTGCCTCTGTCAGCACCCGCCGGGCTTGCTCTGTTTGTGGCATAAGTCACCTGTTGAAATTGGGATGATCAGCTGTCGTCGGGCCGGGTTATCAGATCTCCGCCATCATTCTTGCCGGAGCTGGTGGGATAGGACATCAGCCAGTCTTCGCCGGGAATGGTCGGAAAACCGCGAAAATTCAGCATGTTGTTGAACTTTTTCCGACAGGTGCCCGTGGCTTTGTCACATCCCGCCTCCAGCCGGATCTGATCGCCCGGCTGAATATCTGCCCTGAGCGCTTCCCACAGGTCGATTTTGCGCTTGCCACCTGACAGCTTGTGATCCTTGCGGATGACCCCGACCAGATCCACGCCATCACCGCTTTTCACCACAAGACGTCCGCGATTGAACCAGCCCGCCTCAAAACTGCCCATGCCATCAAAAGAGAACTCGATCTCGTTATGGCTGACCAAAACAGGGCGCTGGATGGAATAGGTTGCGCTGTTCAGGTTTACCCCACAGGCATTATCCCCCAAAATCGCCCCACAGGGTTTCTGAAAGGCACGGCCCTGCGGCAGACCGAGCGC
Organism: Aliiroseovarius crassostreae; assembly: GCF_049803815.1. GTDB lineage: Bacteria > Pseudomonadota > Alphaproteobacteria > Rhodobacterales > Rhodobacteraceae > Aliiroseovarius > Aliiroseovarius crassostreae_A. The sequence continues at coordinate 190,561 of NZ_JBNAGI010000002.1, read as the reverse complement.
TTCGCTCTGGCCAACAAGCTCTGCGCGAAACCCACCCGCTTCGCGCGAAATCTCACCGATGGAGCCGCGAAACTGCAGGTATTTCTGCGACGGGGTTTGCCAGTTCACCAACCAGGCGTCCACCTTGGCCCCATCAAACCGCCCGGCGCGAATGTCCTTCTCAGAAATGGACGCGTCACTGAGCATGCCAAGCGCTTCGGTGTTGTCCACCGCCAACCCTGTGGTCTGCTCAAGCGCATGCGCCGTCAAACCGGTATCCGCCTTGCACAGCACATTGCCCACCGTCAGATCACGATCATGATCGGTAAACCCATAGGTTTCACCGTCTTTGCGGGTCACCACCCAGCACCGCGCCACCGTGGTCACACCGGTGGCAAAATGACCTTCGAATTGCGAGGAAATCGGCATCAGACCCGCACCTCCACAACCGGCACATTCGGTGCGTCCCCCGCCTGGAAGGACGACACGGATGTATGAATGCGATCCGTGTCAAACCGGACCGGCACATCAAATTCGTACCCGGCGGTGACCTCGGCCCCGCTTTCTGGTGCGGTGACAAAGGTGACAAGCCCGGTATTGGCATCATAGCTGAAATGCACCCCCTCGATCTGCGGATCCCCCTGCAAGCCGAGGGTCACCGTGCCTTCAACGGGTTTCTGGATCGGACGGGCATAGGATTGCGCGCCACTCCAATAGGTCTTGATCAGCTGAAACTCGGTCTGCGATCCATCCCCCCAGCCAAGGATCTGGTCGCTATAGGTGGGATCCGCCGACGGGGCCGAGCTTTTATAATCGGACCAGTCTTTCCAGCGAAACCCGTGCAACTGACCGCGACGGGCTTCGAAAAACGCAATCAGCGTTTCGACATCATCAAGGCTGCGCATTCCGATCCCCGCATCATAGCGGCGGCGCGAATGCTCCCAGGGCGTATTGCGTTCTTCAAACCCGTTGGCCAGCGTCACAACTTCGGTGCGCCGCTCGGGGCCGCCAACAGACCCGAAGCTCAGATTGGCGGGGAAACGTACTTCGTGAAAACTCATCTTCTGCCCTCCTTAACGATGCCGCTGCCCGCGCGAGAGCGCGCGTGACATCTGGGCCGCAACCTGGCTTTGCGATCGGCGGAACCCTTCCACGTCCGGCGTGGAGATATTCATGGTGATATTGATCGGCTGACCGCCCCCTTGGGCGCGCACACCCAGGCTGCCATCAGCGCCGCGGGTCAGTGGCATGATCGCTTCGGGGCCTGCCTCGCCCATCAACCCGGTGCCACCGCGCATCGGGAAGGTGGTGGCCCCGGACACGACGCCGCCTTTGGCAAAGGGCATCACCTTGCCCTGGGCAAACGCGCCGCCCTTTTCAAAGGCCAGAAACCCGTTCATGACATTGCCGACGCCCTGCGCCAGGATGCCGCCGAAATGGTCGGTCACCGGCTTCATCGCCGTGTTATAAGCGGTCTTCGACATGCTGTCGGCCAGCCCGGTCAGCGCATCCGACAGTTTCATGCCGTCAAACACCAGCCCGTCAAAGGCCTTCTTCAACCCGGAACTGAACCCGGACGACAACTTGTTCACGCTGACATTCAGATCCGAGATGGTCGAATGCACCCCTTTCAGCTCGCCTGAAAACACCGAGGTCAGCGATACCGCCTGCCCCAAGGACGTGCCAAGCGCGTCCACCTGATCTTCGAAGCTGTCCAGCATTTCCAGTCCAGACATCGTCATTCTCCTTTTTCGTCCGGGACGTCATCGGGGAATTGATGCAGCAATTCCTCCAGACGGGCCCGCATCGACGGCGCGCCCTGACCATCCAGCCCCAGCATCACCATCAACTCGTTGGGGGTCAGCGCCCAGAACTGGTCCGGGCGCAACCCAAGCTTGGTGAACCCCAGCCGCATGAGCTGGGGCCAATCGAACGCCGGGGACGTGCTCACGCTGACCCACCCGGGATCTCGGGCATGGCAAAAGCACGGGCCAGCAACTGCCCCGCGGCTTTCGCCGCCGCCACCGGGCCACCGGCAATTTCCGCCGACAACAGGTCAGACGCCTGCCCCTGCCAACCACCACCCCGCAGACCAGCCACAATCAGTGCCAGCACATCGCGCGACGAAAACGCCCCGCCTTCGAACCGCTCGACAAGCGACACGATCGTGTCCTCGCCAAGACCGGCCTCAAGCTCGGCCAACGCGCCAAGGGTCAGTTTCAGCACATGGGGCTGCCCGTCGATGGTCAACGCCACCTCACCCGTCCATGGATTGGTCATGATCAAAGCGCCGTGAAGATCAGCTCACCGGCCGAGGCCATCGACATCTCATAGGTGGCCTCGCCATTATGCGATCCTGCATATTCGATGGCGGTGATCATGAACGCGCCTTCGACAGTGCCGAAATCCGGCACGATCACCTGGAAATTCGGCACCTCATTGTCGAAAAAGATCTGCCGCGCGCGTTCGTCGGTGGACGCGTCGCGAAACACGCCCGAGCCCGAGATGCTGGCCGATTTCACACCGGCCCCACCCAGCAGTTCACGCCAGCCACCCTGGCTTTCCAGGCTGGTCACGTCGACGCTTTCTGCGTTGAAGCTGATCCGCGTGGCGCGCAGCCCCGCGATGGTTTCAAATACACCCGACCCGGTCATGTCGAGCTTGATCAGAAGGTCCTTGCCTTTTTGGGCTACCATTGGGTCACTCCGTTATGAAAAGCGTTAATCGTCCTGAACGCGGGCGTGGAAGGTCAGGTCGATCCTGCGCACATCCGCATCCTGGACACGGCGGGCCTTGGCCCGGTTGAAATTGAGATAGACCAGCTTGCCGCGGGCCAGGATCAGGGTGGAATCCACCAGGCTGTCGGAAATGGCAGCCGCCACCTCTTTCGCCTGTTGAAACCCTGCCGCATCGGTCACAACCGAAACGGTAAATTCATGCAGCGCCCCGTGGCCGGTCATATCCGACTTTTCAACCACATCTTCGGGGCCGATCGAGACATAGGTCCCGGTGATGATCCCCGACGGCACCGCGTCATAAATTGCGGCGCCGACCAGACCATCAAGAGTGGTATCTGCTTGGAGGCGTTGGTAAATCGCCTGTTGAAGGGCGGCGGAAACACCATAACTCATGCGACCACCTCCTCTTTGGCGAAACAGGTCAGGTATTGTGTCCCAAGATCCGCCTCAGCCACAGCCAGGATCCGAAAGATCCGGTTGCCCGCGCGAAAGCGTTGCTCCGGTTTCGGACGCGAGGGGGCGCCATGGGGCGCTGCGCGCACCGTGATGCGAAAGCTGATCGAGGACAGGGTGACATGATCCGCCGCCTTCTCATTGCCGGTGCCGGCTTTGATCTCGGCCCACAGCTCTCCCAGAGCCATCCAGGTTTCGTTGAAACCACCCGCGCCATCGGGCGCGCGTTGCGGTTCCTCGAGGGTCAGTTTGCGATTGAGGACGGGCGGTTTCACGCAGCACCCCCACCGCCAAACAGGCGCACAACGCGGTATTTCTCGACCAGGGCGGTCACGCCGTAAGGCAGGTTGCCCTGGTTCAGGCCAGCCTCGCTGCGGTTTTCGTAATAATAGGCCGCCAGCATCAGCACCGCTTGGGCCAGGTCCGCCGGAATGTCCGACCAATTGGCCCCAAACCCCGCGTCGAACGCAATCTCGACCTCACCCGCCACCGGAATGGCAGGCAGGCAGATGCCGGTGGACACCAGCTTGGGCCGGTGCAGGTCTTTTTCCAGCACATAGCGCGACGGGTTGATCACCTCATCCGCGCCCAGGCGATCGGTGATCGTCAGGCTGGTGATGGCGCTGACCGGGCCGACAGGCAAAGCCTGCGCAGCCAGATCACGCCAGGCGGTCAGCGTCCAGGTAAATGACCGGGTGATCAGGACCTTGCCGGTACGAGCCTCCACTGCAGCCATCGCCGCACGCAAATAACTCTCCAACACCGCATCCTGCACCCCGTCATCGGCAAACCCGGTGCCCAGCCGCAGGTGGTCCTTGAATTGGGCGACCGGCATGGCCGCAACGGGCACAGTGGTCTGCTCGACTAACATCATGGATCATCTCCGAAATTCGGGCCCCTCACGTCGTGTGGAATGGGTAAGGTGGGCACGCACTGTCCGTATTGCTCGGACGGAGGGGGAGCAGCTAGACAACACGGAATTGGCCAGCACGTGCCCAGCCCAAGCGGTAAGATCACCGCTCAGACCTTGGTTCCGGGCGCTTACGACGCCGAGAATTTCAGCAGTTTGATCGCAGCAAAATCGCTGACATCACCGCCCACGCGCTTGGTGGCATAGAACAGCACATGCGGCTTGGCCGAGAACGGGTCGCGCAGGATGCGGGTGTCAGGGCGTTCTGCCACGGTGTAGCCATTGGCAAAGTCACCAAAGGCAATCGACAGGCTGTCGGCCGCAATGTCCGGCATGTCTTCTGCGATCACCACCGGATACCCCATCAGGCGTGCAGGTTCCCCCGCCACCATCGAGTCGGTCCACAGGAAACGGCCATCGGCGTCCTTCAGTTTGCGCACGGCACCCACGGTTTTCGAGTTCATCACGAAGGCTGCGTTGGCGCGGTATTCGGCACCCAGGGCAAAGACCAGATCAATGATCGAATCCGCCGGGTTGGTGGCACCGAAGTCACCTGCGGCCCCCGTGGCCACATAGCCGATATTGCCCCAGGCCCAGCTGTCATTTTCAACAGTGGTGTGGGTCAGAATGCCTTTGGGTTTGTCGACACCATCCCCATTGATAAAGGCGGCGGCTTCGGCCCGGGCGAACTTGTCGGCAATGCGACCGGCCAGCCAGGCTTCGATGTCGAAAGCGCTGTCATCCAGCAGGCGCTGCGACGCTTTCGGCAGGGCCGACAGTTCATGCAGCGGGATGGCAATACGCTCGATGGTCGGAGTGCCGGTTTCAGCCGACGGATCATTTTCCGTGGCCCAGCCCGACCCCAGGTCGCCGCGATCGATCAGCACGTCATACGAGGTGCCCTCGACATTGACCACATTGGCAATGGAACGCAGCGACGCGGCACCGTTCAGCACACCTTTGATGGTATCGGCGGTCACCGGATCGACCAGATACCCCCCGTCGCCGGCAACCGCGGTCGACATGGCCTTGCCTTCCAGCTCCAGACCGCGCAGGCCGTCATCGTCGCCCGAACGCACATAGGCTTCAAAGGCTTTCTGGTGCGGCGCGCCGAAATCGGTTTCAGCGGCCAGGTGCGGACGGGCCGCGTTCAGTTGAGATTTGCGATCCAGCATGGTCAGTCGCTCTTCCTGTTGTTGAAGTTTGGTGGAAATTTCAGATTGAAACTCTTTGATATCGCTCACGAAACCGGCCAGTGCGGTCTTCACCTCGGTGACCGGCGCAGTGGCCGAACCGAGGCCCGAAGGCGCAGTTGTCCGGCCCTGAGCTTTGATCTCTTTTTCGCTCATGGATAGGTCCTTGATGGAAGGTTCAGATCACTGGCGCGGCTCGTCGCCTGCCAGTATTTGGCGCGCCTCCGAAAGGGCGGCGGCCAGTTCACACAGGAGGGTTTCGTCGCCCGGGATCTCTCCCTTGGACCCCACCCGTGCGCTGGGCAACATCGGGAAAGTGACAAGCGACACTTCCCAAAGTTCCAGCTCGCTCAAGAGCCGTTGGCCCTTGTCGTTCTTTGTGGCTTTCACGGTGCGATAGCCGATCGACAGACCATCCATGGCCCCGGCGTCGATCAGGGCGGCGGCCTCGCGGCCTCGCTCCACATCGGTCAGAATGCGGCCTTTGACATAAAGGCCCTTCTTGTCCTCGCGCACCTCATCCCAGACGCCAATCGGCTGGCTCGGGTCGTGCTGCCACAGCATTTTCACGCTGCGCCCCTTGCGGGTCAGATCCGCCAGGCTTTTGGCATAGGCGCCCTGCATGACAACATCATTGCCGTTGTCGACCTCACCAAAGAAGCTTGCATAGCCTTCAATGGCGATACCCTCTTCGGTTTGGACCGTCTGTTCCAGCCGGGCGAACTTGTGCTCAAGCCCCATATAAGTGTGGTAATCACTCATGCTTGGTTCCTCGTTTTATACGGCGTTACTGCGTGTCATCCGACAGTTTCGGCAGGCCCAGCAGGGCGCGTTTCTCGCCATCCGTCAGAAAGCTCGCCTCGGCCACGCGTTTCCATTGCTGGTCGCGCTCGACGGCCAGCGCCGGGACCTGATCCAGGTCGGGTTTCAGCGTCACGGTCTCGCCCGTGTACTCGCTCAGCCAATGGCCGACGCTGGCCGCCACCCGCTGCACCATCGGCACGACGGTGAGGCGATAGAAGGCCCGGTTGGCCTCTTGGTAATTGGCGTAAGTCGCGTCGCCAGGAATGCCGATCAGCATCGGTGGCACCCCAAAGGCCTGGGCAATCTCACGCGCGGCGGCCTCTTTGGTTTTCTGGAACTCCATGTCGGACGGAGAGAAGCCCATGGGTTTCCAATCCAGCCCGCCTTCCAAGAGCATCGGACGCCCCGCATTGCGCGCGCCCACATGGTGGGCCTCCATCTCGCTCAGCAGACGGTCATATTGATCCGCCGACATCTGCGCCTGACCATCCAAACCCTTGTAAACAATGGCCCCGGACGGGCGCGCCGCGTTGTCCAACAGCGCCTTCGACCAGCTTGACGCCGCATTGTGCACGTCAATCGCGGTGGCTGCGGCCTGAAGCGGCGACAGGCCATAATGGTCATCTTGCGGGTGGAAGTTTTTGATGTGGCAGATCGGGCTAACCCCCTGCCCCAGATGAAAGCGGTGCTTTTTCGCGCCAACCACATAGTCATACGCCACCGGCCAGCCATCCGCGCCAGGCACCAGGTTCATCCGGTCCGAGCGCAGCACGTGCAGCTCGAACGGGGCACCCTCTTCCCCCGCCACGGCTTCCAGATAACCGTTGCCGGTCAGGGTCAGCTGCCCAAACAGCGCTTCAAACAGCTCTGCCCGACTTTGTGCCGCATTCGGGCGCGCCAACAGATCCATAATCGGGTGTTCATCATAGCGGCGCTCGGCATCCTGAAGCACTAGCGGCAGTGCCGCCGCCGCCTCGGCAATCAGTTTGACCGAGCGAAACCCAACCGGGTTGGCCGCAAAACCGGTTTTGGTCAGGCTGACCACGTCACGCGGGCTCCAGGCCACACGACCGGACCCGTGATAGGCAATGACCGGCCCCGTGGCCGAGGCCTTGACCTCAGGCACCTGTTCCTCGCCACGCTTCAGAAAGTTAAAAACCATATGCTGGTTCTCCTCGTTTCAAGCCGCCCAAAGGCAAGCCGGGTCCGTTCCGGCACGCACAGTCAGGCGCGCCAGCCGGTCCAAATCTCGTTTTCGTATCTCGTCTTCCGGGTCGGTCAGGGTGCCGGTTCAATCTGCCGCAGCACCCTGCCTTTCGATGTTTTGCACTTTGCCACCCCTGGTTAAAAAAGAGTTTAACCGAGCGTGCGCACCTTGGGTTGGGACCAGTGCGCAACAGGGGCCACCATCAGCTCGTGCAGTGCCCAGACCAGTGCATCAAGGCGATCAGGGCTGCCTTTGCCCTCATAGCCCTGCGGCGTCATCTGGCACATCTGGTCCTCAAGAGCGGGAAACATCCCGGCATGAAACACCTTTCCCTGCTCATAAAGCGCCGCCACGGGTTCGGCCCGCTGCGATTTGCCCCGGCTTGCATGGACCGCCTTATAGGGCACCGCAGGGTCGATCTGGCGCACCACCTGCTCCACCAGTGCACCGCCCTGATTGACCTCGGCCACCAGACGATCCGCCCCGTGGCGCTTCATCGCGTCCAGTGCCGCTTCGGCCCATTCGGTGGGGCTGGCCCCGCTGGCGGTGGCGTCTTCCAACACATAAGCCCGCCAATCCTTTGGATGCCCCTCGGTGACCGCGCCAACCACCACGATGCCGCATTCATCAGACCCTTTGTTGGCGGTCACAGACGGGTCGACCGCCACCACAATGCGCGAGAAATCGGGCAAGGGGCCATCCTGCGCAGGATCGTGACGCTTCTGGTCGATGTCTTTCAACTCCCACATCGCGCCTTCCACGCCTTCCATCAACACGCCATCAAGCTCTTGCCGCCCCAGATGGGTGCCTGCATAACGATGGCGCACCTCTTCGAGGAAGCTTTTCGCCAGATAGGCCCGATTTGCCTCGGTCGGCGCATGGGTGGTGACCGTGGACGGATTGGCGAGGATCTCTTTCAACACCGACACATTGCGCGGGGTTGTGGTGATCACCTGACGCGGATGCTCCCCCAACCGCAGGCCAAATTGCAGCATATCCCAGGTCTCTTCGGCCTTTTTCCACTTGGCCAATTCATCCACCCAGGCCGCATCAAACTGCGGCCCGCGCAGCCCTTCCGGGTCGCTGGCGGAGAAGACCTGCGCCACCGCACCATTGGGCCACACCAACTGACGCCGCGTGGCAATCCATTCCGGGCGGCGATCCGGTGGTGAGCAGGCAATAATGCCGCTTTCACCAAACACCATCACGTCGCGGGTCTGATCAAAGGTTTCCCCAATCAACGCCACCCGGCGTGACCGGCCAGGATCGAGGGGGCCATCCCCCTCGACCTCGGATCGCACCCATTCGGACCCGGCGCGGGTCTTCCCCGCACCGCGCCCACCCATAATGATCCAGCTGCGCCAGTTCCCTTCCGGCGCCACCTGATGCGGCAGCGCCCAGAATTCAAAGATGTAAGGAAGGGCAGCCAGTGCCCTGTCACTCAGGCTGCTCAGAAACGTCTCCTGTTCCTCGGGCGTCGCGCAGGCAAGCCAATCGGCGCCCGATCTCCTCTCGGGCCTGAGCAAGATTGAGGCTGGCACCGCCACCTCCTTGCAGGGCAGTATTACCGGATTGTTCAATTCGTTTCCTTTCATCAAATACTGTTTGCATGGCCTTTCGCAATTCGGCCGATGTCTTTGCCAAACCGCATTCCCCATTGCCATCGCCTGTTTCCGACGCCTGTAATTGGCGCTCCAACTCCTTCACCACACGATGAAACAATCCATCCGCGATCCTCAGGTATTCGGCCGCGTCTGCATCACTTTCCAAAGGCTTATTATTGCTCATCTTTTTGTGTTTGCCTCTCATGCTCTTGTCCGCACGAGCGACATGAAAAAACGGCCCGAGGCAAATGCCTGGGCCGTTGATCCACGTCTTCTAGCGTATGTCAGACCCTATCCGGGACCGTGCGTTCCGTCAAATCGACGGGCCGCAACAGCGCGCGGCACGGAAAGGATCTGTTTACTGGTTCCCCTGCTCAGCCTCGCGTTGCGCTTCGATTTCGCGCCACTTCGCCACGTTGGCATTGTGCTCCTGCAAGGTGGTGGCAAAAGCATGCCCGCCGGTGCCGTCTGCCACAAAGAACAGATACTCGGTGTTTGCCGGGTTTAACGCCGCCTCAATCGCAGCTTTGCCAGGATTGGCAATGGGTGTGGGCGGCAGACCGTCAATCACATAGGTGTTATAGGGCGTTTCGCGGCGCAGTTCAGACTGGCGCAAACCGCGTCCCAAAGCCCCCTGCCCCTTGGTGATCCCATAGATCACGGTCGGGTCGGTTTGCAGGCGCATCGGTTGGTTCAGGCGGTTTACAAAGACGCTGGCGACCTGGCGGCGCTCGTCTGCCACCCCGGTTTCCTTTTCAACAATTGAGGCCATGATCAGTGCCTCCTCGGGCGACGCATAGGGCAAACCCTCGGCCCGCGCGTCCCACGCCTTCGCCAGAATATCCGCCTGCGACGCCATCATGGCCGCGATCAGGTCCGCCCGCGACGCGCCCGGCTTCATCTCATAGCTATCAGGCGCAAGGCTGCCTTCGGGTGGCACCTCGGCGATGTCACCGGTCAGGAAATCCGCTGCTTTCAGGCTGTCCACCACCTGCCAGCTGGTCACCCCTTCGGCCACCGCAATGCGATAGCGCGTGTCGTCTTCGTCGCGCATGGCCTGATAGACCTCTGGCACGACCACATCGGCTTCGCGGGGATCAAACTCCGCCGTGACCTTATATTCCTGCGTGGTCGGATCCAGTTCACGCACCCGCATTTCTGCGGTCAGAACACCAATCCGATACAGGATTTCGGTGCCACAGGTCGACGCCCCGCCCCGGGTGACAATGTCGATGATCTCTTCCATCGACGCGCCCTCGGGCACCAGGAACGACCCGGCCTTCAACTGGTTCGACTTTTCGGAATAGCTCACTCCAATCCGGAAGATCTGAGGGTAAGAGATTGCCCCCATCTCCGACAGGTTGCTTGACACGCGGTTGAAATTCGACCCGCGATCCACCTTCAGGCAGACCGCCTCGGCCAAGGGCCCCGGCTGGGTAAACTCGCGTTTGCCCCAGGCGATCATCCCCACCCCGACAATCAGAATGACGATGAACAGGGTCAGTGCGTTAGACGCAATGTTTCGCCACATCAGTCAGCGACCTTCCCCATGACCAGACACGCATTGGTGCCGCCAAAGCCAAAACTGTTGGACAGCGTCACGTTGATCTCGCGCGGTTCGGCCTTGTTGGCCGCCAGCGACAGGCGCGGCTCAACCGCCGGGTTGTCGAGGTTCAGCGTCGGCGGCGCAATCTGGTCGCGCAGCGCCAGCACACAGAAAATCGCTTCGACCGCACCAGCAGCGCCCAGAAGGTGGCCGATCGACGATTTGGTCGACGACATGGTGGCCTTCTCCGCCGCATCGCCCAACAGGCGCTCTACCGCGCCCAATTCGACCGTGTCCGCCATGGTCGATGTGCCATGGGCGTTGATGTAATCCACCGCCGACGGCTCCAGCCCGGCTTTGGCAAGCGCAGCCGTCATCGCACGGAAGCCCCCGTCACCATCTTCCGACGGGGCTGTGATGTGATAGGCGTCGCCCGACAGGCCATAGCCCAGCACTTCGGCATAGATCTTGGCACCGCGCGCCTTGGCGTGTTCATATTCTTCCAGCACCACAATACCCGCGCCCTCGCCCATGACAAACCCGTCACGGTCATTGTCATAGGGGCGGCTCGCGGCCTTCGGGTCGTCTTCGCGCTTGGTCGACAGGGCCTTACAGGCGTTGAAGCCCGCTATGCCAATCTCGCAGATCGCGGCTTCGGCACCACCGGCCACCATCACATCCGCGTCGCCGGTTTGGATCAGGCGCGTGGCGTCCCCAATGGCGTGGGCACCGGTCGAACAGGCGGTCACAACCGCGTGGTTCGGGCCTTTGAAGCCGTATTTGATCGACACCTGCCCCGAGATCAGGTTGATCAGCGAGCCGGGAATAAAGAAAGGCGACACGCGGCGCGGACCACGTTCCTTGATCAGAACGGCGGTGTCGGCGATTGACGACAGGCCCCCGATGCCCGACCCGATCATCACACCGGTGCGCAGACGGTCTTCTTCGTCTTCCGGGGTCCACCCCGCATCGGCCAGCGCCATGTCCGAGGCCGCGATGCCGTAGAGGATGAAATCATCGACCTTGCGGCGCTCTTTCGGGGCCATCCAGTCGTCGGGATTGAACGTGCCATCCGACCCATCACCAAACGGCACTTCGCAGGCGTATTTGGTGGTCACGTTCGACGCATCGAACTTGGTGATCGGACCGGCGCCCGACTGCCCGTCCAGAATACGTTTCCAGGTTTCTTCCACCCCGCTGGCCAGCGGCGACACCATGCCCAGACCTGTCACTACCACTCGACGCATATTTGCAGCCCTTTCAAAGGTATTTCTTACTCCAGCGTTAAATAACGCGGGCAAGCCATGCGGGGCAAGGCGTTTTCATGATCCGGGCAATTGCCCGCACGTCGCCCCCATCGCATTGAATTGGATTGGTTTGGAGATGTAGGGCATCCCCACAAATGAAAACGGCGCCCCGAAAGGCGCCGTTTCCTATAATTCTGTCAGCCGAGCTTATTGAGCTTCAGAGATGAACTTCACGGCGTCGCCGAAGGTCTGGATGGTCTCGGCAGCGTCGTCCGGGATTTCGATGCCGAACTCTTCTTCGAAGGCCATAACCAGCTCAACGGTGTCCAGGCTGTCTGCGCCCAGGTCGTCGATGAACGAGGCCGATTCCGTGACCTTGTCCTCTTCCACACCCAGGTGCTCAACAACGATTTTCTTCACGCGATCTGCGACGTCGCTCATGATAAATCCTCACATAGTTCAGGGCTTAGGCCCTTTGGGTTGGGCAGATGCCCTTTCTCATTTGGCCCCAGGGGGCCGCTCAGTTTCCCGCGCGTTGTGCCGAGAACCCCGGATGTGCAAAAGCAGCCGGGGCAAAACCTGCGCCGCCTATAACACATCGGGTAAGATAGGCAAATGGTTTCGCGGATCAAGGGGGAGCCACCTCCCCCTTGAGAAATGCTTACAGCATCGCCATGCCACCGTTCACATGCAGGGTGGCCCCGGTGGTGTAACCTGCTTCGTGAGACGCCAGATACAGCACCGCCGCGGCGATTTCCTGCGCATCGCCCATGCGGGCCGCGGGGATTTGCACGTTGATCTTGTCTTTCTGATCATCGGTCAGCTTGTCGGTCATCGCGGTGGCGATGAACCCGGGGGCGACGCAGTTGGCGGTGATGCCACGGCTGGCGACCTCATAAGCGATGGATTTGGTCATGCCGACCATCCCGGCCTTTGACGCGGCATAGTTCACCTGCCCCGGGTTGCCGGTGGCCCCAACAATCGAGCTGATGTTGATGATTCGACCCCAGCGCGATTTCATCATCGGGCGCATCACCCCGCGGCAGAGCCGCATGGTTGAGGTCAGGTTCACATTGATCACGCTGTCCCATTCCTCATCCGACATGCGCATGAATATCTGGTCGCGGGTGATCCCCGCGTTGTTCACCAGGATATCCACCGACCCCATCGCCTCGATCGCCTGTTTCGGCAGCGCATCGACGGCCTCGGCGTCGGACAGGTTGCACGGCAACACATGGGCGCGCTCGCCCAGTTCCGCAGCCAAAGCCTCCAGCGGATCCACCCGCGTGCCGGACAAGGCCACCGTGGCCCCTGCCCCATGCAGCGCCTTGGCAATGGCCCCGCCAATCCCACCGGACGCCCCGGTGATCAGTGCGTTCTTTCCCGTCAGATCAAACATGTATTCTCCTACTCTCCCGTTTGCGCCTTGCGCATTGGTTCGGTCAACAGACCGTATTTCTCGATTTCTTCACGCGTCATGATATGAATCCCGGCCGCCGGAGCTGCCTCGATTGTGTACCAGTAAAACGCGTCATCTCCCAACATTGCCTCGACATAGGCGCGGTTGGCCTCATGCTCCGGGGCGTCGCGTGGGTACTCAATGGCATCCTTCATCCCATCAGACCAGGAATGCACCCCGATCACCGCCCCTTCGGTGGCTCGGCGCTCCACCCCAGCCAGAAACAGATCCACCCCACCGGAATAGATTTCACTCTCCGCGCCGAGTTCGGTCTTCAGCCCCAGATCCCGCACCCGATAAGCCAGGGCGATCATTGTGTCATCATCCAATGAACCGGGAACATGGCCTTCAAACAAAGTGGTGATCTGCGGATGGTCCGCGATCACCGCTTCGAACTGATCCAGGGTCTTGCTGTTGATTTCACCGTTCATAACAAGGCGGGATCCGTCCACCCGGAACGCGGTGGTGTCCATCTGGTTCATGATCAGGATCACCGGGATCTGCCACAGGCCCGTCGCAAAGGCTCCTCCGAGCACGGCAACACCCGCAACCGCAAGAGCCACGCCCAGCTTCATTTCAATCCTTCGACCGCTGCTTTCACCTCGTCGGGCGTGCCGACCTGACGGGTGGATACGTCCTTGGCGATCCGGCGGATCATGCCCGACAGCGCCTTGCCTGCGCCGATCTCCCAGATCTCGGTCACACCTTCGCGCGCCATCCAGGCCACGCTTTCGCGCCAGCGCACCGACCCGGTGACCTGCTCAACCAGAAGCGAGCGGATGACGCTGGTGGCGGACACGGCAGAGGCCCCGACATTCGAGACGAGCGGCACGACCGGGCGGTTCATATCCACATCATCCAGCGCCTCGGCCATCGCCTCGGCAGCGGGTTGCATCAAGGCGCAATGAAACGGGGCGCTGACCGGCAGAAGAACCGCGCGACGCGCGCCTTTGCCCTTGGCGATCTCGACCGCGCGTTCCACCGCCTCTTTGTGGCCCGACACCACAACCTGTGCCGGGTCATTGTCATTGGCGGCCTGACAGACCTGCCCCTGAGCAGCCTCATTGGCCACCGCAGTGGCAGTGTCGAAATCCAGCCCCAACAGGGCGGCCATCGCCCCAACGCCGACCGGCACCGCCTCTTGCATGGCCTTGCCCCGAATGCGCAACAGCCGCGCAGTGTCCGCGATTGAAAAGGTGCCCGCCGCGGCCAGAGCGGAATATTCGCCCAGTGAATGCCCGGCCACATAAGCGGCCGCATCCACGCCAACGCCTTCCGCCTCGAGCGCCCTGACCGCCGCCAATGATGTGGCCATCAGCGCGGGCTGGGCGTTTTGGGTCAGGGTCAGGTCTTCCTGCGCCCCTTCCCAGATCAGTGAGGACAGCTTTTCCCCCAGCGCGTCATCCACCTCGTCAAACACGGCTTTTGCGGCTGGGTAGGCCTCGGCAAGCGCCCTGCCCATGCCGATCGATTGGGCCCCTTGCCCGGGAAACACGAATGCGCGGCTCATGGCCTCTCCTTCTCCCATTATTCAGCTTTCCCAAAGGGCATAGCGCGGGGGGGGCATGGGTGCAACGGGTTTAGCAGACCCAAAGAAAAAGCGGAGGGGGCACCTCCGCTTTCATTCTGTTCGGCTTTTCCGGCGATTTCAGGCCGCCGCTTCATGTGTGTAGTGCCTCAGATCTTTTGCAACGCGCTGTTGCAGTGGCAGCAAAAGGTCTTCGGGGCCAGCGGCAATTTCCAAAGCCTGCGGCGCGCTTTTGCGGCGGATGTAAAGCACCGCTTCACCGGCATTTTGAAGACCCCGGGTCACGAACAGCTCGCCTGCATCCCGCAAAGGAAGTTCGACCAATGATACGAAACGTCCATTGGCGCGGCGAATGCCACGGCGGAATTCCTGTCGTTCCAGATCCACCTGCATCTCATCACGGCGATCGTTCCCGCTGCCCCAAACCGCAACGGCACCGACAATGAAGAACAGGGCACTGACCCCCAGCTTAAGGGGCAAGACCTCGGGGTGGACAGACGTGCCCGGGGCGATCCACAATCCAATGGCAACCAACGCCATGACGATCCCGAAATAGCGGACAACCAGATAGCCGGCGCGCGTCGCGATACCACCTGCATCCTGAGACGTGATCATATATCCCCAGCGGGTATGGGTCAGTTCCGGGCCATCATTGTCCCGACCAATCGGTTTGACGTTTTGGTAGGTTTCGATCAGCACGCTCATCTTCGCACCCTTTGTTTCGGTCCCTCAGTCCCGTTAACACTTTCCTTAGAAACATGGCACGAATTGGGCAGCGGCGTGAAACTGTAGGGGCGCGTGCAACTTTAAGGTATTGCGCCACTGGCCCCGCCCCTCTTGATCCCCGATCGTTTTCCGGCTTTGCCCCTTGCATCATACAGCCATGCATGTATAAGGCGCTGTCCTTTCCGCATGTCTTGAACTGCGTTGCCTCTCGTGCATGGGTCGCGGAAAGGTTGGCCCCATGCTTTGAAGCACGTCTATATAACAGGAGCTCACATGCCGCTTTATGAGCATGTCTTCATCTCGCGCCAGGACCTGTCCAACGCGCAAGCTGAAAACCTCGTCGAACATTTTGGCACCGTTCTGGCCGACAACGGCGGTAAAGTCGTTGACAGCGAGTACTGGGGCGTCAAAACGATGGCCTACAAGATCAACAAGAACCGCAAAGGGCATTACGCCTTTCTGAAAACCGACGCGCCTGCCGCTGCGGTTCAGGAAATGGAACGCCTGATGCGCCTGCATGACGACGTGATGCGGATCCTGACCATCAAGGTCGACGATCACGCAGAAGGTCCGTCGGTTCAAATGCAGAAACGTGACGAACGCGGCGACCGCCGTGGTCGTGACCGCTAAGTTCGGAAGGATCTAAACAATGGCTAGCAAACCGTTTTTCCGCCGCCGCAAGGTCTGCCCGTTCTCGGGTGAAAACGCCCCGAAGATCGATTACAAAGACACCCGTCTGCTGCAGCGCTACATCTCTGAGCGTGGCAAAATCGTCCCTTCGCGCATCACCGCCGTTTCGGCCAAGAAGCAGCGTGAACTGGCCCGTGCCATCAAACGCGCCCGCTTCCTCGCCCTCTTGCCCTACACCGTGAAGTAAGGAGAACATCATGCAAGTTATCCTTCTGGAACGCGTGGCCAAACTGGGCCAAATGGGTGACGTGGTTGACGTCAAGCCGGGCTTTGCCCGCAACTTCCTGCTGCCGCAAGGCAAAGCCCTGACCGCATCGCAAGCGAACATCGCAAGCTTTGAGGCCCGCAAGGCTCAGCTGGAAGCCCACAACCTCGAAACCAAAAAAGAAGCTGAGGCTCTGGCTGAAAAGCTGGACGGTCAGCAGTTCATCGTGATTCGTTCGGCCTCCGATGCCGGCGCCCTCTACGGTTCGGTCACCCCGCGTGACGCCGCAGATGTGGCCACCGAAGGTGGGTTCACCGTGGACAAGAAGCAAGTTGTCCTGAACGCCCCCATCAAATACCTGGGTCTGCACACGGTTACCGTGAAACTGCACCCCGAGGTGGAAGCGTCGATCGACCTGAACGTGGCCCGTTCGGAAGAAGAAGCCGAACTGCAGGCTTCGGGCAAGTCGATCCAGGAACTGGCTGCTGAGGCTGAAGCTGAAGCCGAATTCGAAATCGCCGAACTGTTCGACGATATCGGGTCCGCCGCTTCGGATGATGACGACCTGGTACCGGCAGGCGATGACGCCCCGGCCGCCGACGAGGCATCGGAAGAAGAGTAAATCTCTTTTTCACAGCATCTTAAAGGCCGCCCTTCGGGGCGGCTTTTTCTTTTGGACAACTCGGATTTAAGGACTTAGATCGACAATTTTGCTAAACCCGCCAAAAATCATCCGCCGCCCCTCAAAGGGCATCGGGTTTTTCTCCGGATCAAAGCGCGGATCATCTTTCATGCGCTTTTCCATTTCGGCCATTGCGGTGTCGCGGATGTCCTTGTTGGGCCATTCCACCCAGGAAAAGGCGACCTTTTCATCTTCGTTGGACTGAACGGCCCGGCGAAAATCGGTTACTTTTCCGTCGGGAACATCGTCCTCCCAGCATTCTGTCACCCGCAGTGCCCCCATCTCCAGAAAAAGCTGATCAAACATATGGGCATGGTCCACAAACGCAGCCTTGTTTGCTTCCGGAACCGCCATGACGAAACCATCTACGTAAGTCATATCGACCTCCTGTCGGTTGAAAGGGGTATTCTACAGGCAGATGGGGAAACCGCAAAATCGGGGCAGAAAACTCGGGGCAGAGTGGACGGTACCGGCGCGGCATTGCTGATATGCCCCTCTCCCCTTTTCGCCCAAGAGCGAAACCCCTAACATCGCCCTATGACAGAAAAACTCTCTTCCTCCCGACGCTATTTCATGCTTGCCCTCTCTTCGGTCGCGATCACCGCCTGTTCCGGTCGCAAAGCCGCAAGCACTCAGAATAAGGTGACGAAGGCAGCGGGCTTTAATCCGCCGCTTTACCCCAATGAAACGCCCGAATTACGGGCGCTGATCAACAAGTGGGCAGATCATTACGAGATCCCACGCGAGCTGGTGCATCGTCAGGCGATCCGCGAAAGCACGCACCGCCCATGGGCACGCAACGGACCTTATTGGGGGCTGTTGCAGATCCTGCCGCAAACCGCCCGGACAATGGGCCACCGAGGCCCGGCAAAGGCGTTGTTGAACCCGGATGTGAACCTGAAATATGCGGGGAAATACCTGAAAGGCGCCTATCTGGTGTCGGGCGGCAGCATTGACGGTGCGATGAAATGGTATGCGCGTGGGTATTATTACGAAGCCAAGCGGCTGGGGCTGTTGGTGGAAACGGGATTGCGGCCGGGGTAATGGCTCCCGCGCCTTTACGACCTTTGGCCGACAGGCTTGGGCGTGGCCTCGCTTCGCTCGGGAGGGGCCTTGCCCCTCTTGGCCCCTTGGGGGCCAATTCACCCCAGGATATTTTTGACCAGAAAATAAAGGGACGTCGGACGGGATCGGAGTTTCTGTGTGAGATCGAAAAAGGCCGCCCCAAGCGGGACGGCCTTGTCATAAGCGGGGTGTCCCGGCTTATTCGTCTTCCAGCGCCTCAACGGCCTTTTGCAGGTCGTCTTTTGAGACTTCTTTTTCCGACACGTCGGCCAGTTCGAAGATGTAGTCGATGACCTTGTCTTCAAACAGCGGCGCCTGAATCTGCTGGCGCATCTGCGGGTTTTGCTGAACGAATTCAAAGAACTGGCGTTCCTGGCCCGGATATTGACGCGCTTGGTTCATGATGGCTTGGGTGAACTCAGCGTCGGTGACTTCCACTTCGGCCTTCTGGCCCAGTTCCGCCAGAAGCAGGCCCAGACGCACGCGGCGACCGGCCAGTTTGTTGTGCTCGTCAGTGGGTTCGATTTCCGGGTGATCGTGCCCTTGCACGTCCGGATTTTCCTCGTGCCACAGCTGGTGTGCGATCTGCTTGGCTTCGGCTTCGAGCAGCGACGGCGGCAGGTCGAAATCAACCAGTTTGTCCAGCTCATCCAGCAGGCTACGCTTCATGACAGCGCGCGCAGCTCCGCCGAACTCAGCTTCCAGACGCTCGGAAATCTGACCCTTCAGACCGTCCAAGTCTTCGGCTCCGAATTTCTGGGCCAGTTCGTCGTTGATTTCGGCTGCGACCGGTTCTTTCACCGCATTCACGGTGCATTCGAACACAGCGTCCTTGCCGGCCAGATGCTCTGCGCCATATTCGGCGGGGAAGGTCACTTTGACTTCCACCTCGTCACCGGCTTTCGCGCCAACCAGCTGATCTTCGAAGCCCGGGATGAACGAGTTCGAGCCCAGGGTCAGCGGGTAATCCTCGCCAGCGCCACCTTCGAAAGCTTCGCCGTCGACCTTGCCCAGGAAGTTGATCACAACCTGATCACCGTCTTTGGCTTTTGCGCCTTTCTTGCGGTCTTTGAAATCCTGCGCGGTTTCGGCCAGGTTGCCCAGGGCCTCTTCCACGTCAGCGTCGCCCGCCTTCACAACCATTTTCTCGAGCTTGATGCCCTTCAGGTCGACCTCGGGAATGTCCGGCAGCGCTTCGTAGGTCATTTCAACCTCGACATCATCGCCTTCTTTCCAATCTTCATTGGTCATTTTCACGTCGGGCTGCATGGCCGGACGATCACCCGAGGCTTCGAAATGCGAATTCATCGCACCGTCGATCGATTCCTGCATGGCTTCGCCCATCAGGCGCTGACCAAACTGCTTTTTCAGAAGCGCCATCGGCACCTTGCCCTTGCGGAAACCTTTCATTTCCACTTCCGGCTGCGCCTCGGCCAGCTTTTCATTGACCTTCGCGTCCAGATCGGCCGCGGGAACCACGATTTTATAACCGCGTTTCAGGCCTTCATTCAGGGTCTCGGTGACCTGCATGTCGTTGTCCTTCTTTCAACTTTGGTGCGGGTGGAGGGACTTGAACCCCCACGCCTCGCGGCGCCAGAACCTAAATCTGGTGCGTCTACCAATTTCGCCACACCCGCATAACCTAGAAGGCAGCCCAACTGGGGCCGCCGAATTCGCGCCCTTCTAGCAAAGGACAACGGGGGATGCGAGAGGAAAAACGCAAAGTGAGTCCGGTTTGCCACGTCTGACCGCGCTTTTCTTCCTTCCCCCCAAAAATCGTCGCACTTAACGGTTTGTTGCCGTATCAGGAATAAAAAAGAGCAGTGCCCCGTAAGAGGGCCAAATACATAAGATGCAGGTGGTGCACTCATGACGTTTCAAACGCGGGGGCTTGCTTCGGCCAATGGCCAGCAGGTTCGTCATATCTATTCATCGGGTCTGGGCGCGGATGCGCGGGTCTTGACCCTGGCTGGCGAGAAGCCGATCAAAGATCTAAAGGCGGGTGAACGCCTTGTGTCCGCCGATATTGGCGTGATCCGGCTGCGGGCAATTTCCAAGAAAACCATGCATCTGCAAGACATGATTAAAATTGTGCCTAATGCGCTATGGCAAGATGGGGATACGGGCGGGTTTCACGTTGCCCCGAACCAGCCTGTTGTGCTTCGTGGGTGGATGGCCAAAGCCATGTTCGGCAAATCGCAATTGCTGGTCTCCGCCCGCCGCCTTCTGGATGGGCAGGTGTACAGGCGTTCAGAAGACCCCGGTACAATGACGCTTTATCAACTGCATTTTGATCAACGGCATTTGGTACGCGTTAATGGTGTTGATATGACATCCACCCCACTTTCAGCCCTGAAATCACACATCGGGGAAACAGTTCGCCACCGGACGGGCCATTGATCAAGTACCAGCAACAGTCGCATTAACTTTCCTCACCCCTGCCCCATTTGTGCCCCATTTCCCAACAAATGGTTACTGCAGGGATGTTGAAACAGAAAGTTCTGCCATGACTGTTCAAATGAATACTGCCGAAGTCGCCGCAATGACCTCTGACAAGGTTGGTCTTGCCGAAGGAACCATTGTGCTGACCCTTCGTGGTGAAGTTGCTGTTGAAGACCTGCAAGCAGGCGACAAGATCATCACGCGCGACATCGGTGCGCAGCCCTTGCGCGCCGTGAAATGCCATGACGGCAAAAGCGCGGTGGTCGCCAAAGACAGCCTGGGCAAGAACAGCCCGGACCGCGACATGCGCGTGGCACCGGAGCAAGCTTTTCTGATCCGCGGCGAAGCTCCGTCATTGATCCGCGCAAGCAAGATGGCAAAAGCAGCCGTTGAAAACACCAAGCTCTACCGCCTCGTGTTTGACCGCGCCCATGTGATCTATGCAGATGGTGCAGAGCTGGCGATTGCCTAAATCTTCAGCTTGCGAAACACTTTCGGAAGCATTTCCGGCAAATCTTCCGCAATCAGCCCGGGACCAAACTCCAGCGCACATTCCACATGCAACCAGGCCGCGGTCTCTGCTGCCTGCATCGGCGCAAAGCCGCGTGCAAAAAGCCCGGTGATAAAGCCGGCCAGCACATCCCCGGAACCAGCCGTGGCCAACCAGGGCGCCGCGCGGTCGTAATGCGCTGAATTGATCGAACACCGCCCGTCAGGTGCCGCAATCACCGTATCCGGCCCCTTGAACAGCACCACACAGCCCGCCCGCTTTGCCGCCTCGCGGGTGGCGTCCACTTTGGAGTAAGCAGGACCTTCGGTGGCTGGAGCGTTCAGTTTTTCCGCGATATCCGGAAACAGCCGCGCAAACTCGCCACCATGGGGGGTAAGCACACAGGTTTCATGGAGCTGATCAAACAGCGCCTTCGGTTGGTCGGCAAAAGCGGTCAACGCATCGGCATCCAGAACGGTAGCCCGCTGCGCCAACAGCGCCACCGGCACCAACTCCCGCGCGCGTTCAAGGCCCATCCCCGGTCCCAGGCAGAGCGCGTTCAGGCGGGTGTCCTGCAACAATGTCGCCAACTCCTGCCCCTCAGAGACACGGGTCTGCATGATCGCGGTGATCTGGCCCGCCACTTCCATGCGGGCAGAGGGCGGCACGCCCAGCGTCACCAACCCCGCCCCAATCCGCAACGCCCCACGCCCGGCCAGCCGCGCCGCGCCGGTTTTCCCGGACCCGCCTGTGAGGATCAGGGCGTGGCCGTGGGCGTATTTGTGAATTTCGGTTTGCTTTCGAAGACGATATCCCGCAAGAAATCCTTCAGGCTCCCGGTGTCTCGCCCGGGCGTCAAAATTTGGTGACCCAACGACGCGGACGAAATCACCTTTGTTCTTGATAAAGTCGTTCCTCGCCCAATAAGCTCTCGTATCAAGCCCAATACCAGCAACAACAACCTTGCCACAAACCTCTCCCCCATCAGCTATGAATTGCCCGCGTTTGGCTTGATGGAAAGTCACTGTCAACACCGCAGACAGCGGGAACTCCTCGCGTATCTCCCGCACACCGGTTTTATCCGTTAGGAGGCGACCATTATCGCTGTTGAGACCTGAAGGCATATCCACAGCAACGATTCTCGGGGACAATTCACCACGAAATGGATCCCAAACCTCTGCATCAAGCCCAACAATCAAGAAATAATAGATCTCGCTCGGGATGGGGCGCGTAAGCCCGGTTCCAAATATCGCATCCACACAAATGTCGAAATGATTCAGATGGGAGGGATCAATTTCATCCCCACCCATCTGCGAAACTGCCCCCAACTCACACCACCGCTCAAAGTTCGCCCGCGCATCCGGCGGCAGCTTCTCGGCGTCCCCATACAGAAACACCTCCACCTCCCAGCCGCGCTCATGCAACAGACGCGCCACGACGAACCCGTCACCGCCGTTGTTGCCCGGCCCACAAAGTACCACGGCTCTGTGCATCTTTGGTCTTGAAATATCCTGGGGGGTCTGGGGGGCTAGCCCCCCTGCTACCGGTTTGGTCTGGGGGGCAGCGCCCCCCTGCCCGGTCTCATCCTCACACGCCAGCTCCGGCCATTCCTCAAAAATCGCCTCGACCACACCCCGCCCGGCGCGCTCCATCAGTTCAAGCCCGGTCACCTCACCTGAGTCGATGGCGGCCTGTTCAATGGCGCGCATTTGGGCGGCGGTCAGCAGTTCTGTCATGTTGATCCTTTCAGCAGATGCACAATTTCGAACCACATTGCCTATTTTTTGTGCAACTGCCCTGAAATTTGGCAATCCCACCCCTCTGCGAGCGTCACCAGAATTGTCGCGCCACAGGGAAAATGGTCTGTCTTCTTGTAACGCGCAACCGACCATTGGGGGAAGCCATGAAGAAGATCGAAGCCATCATCAAGCCGTTCAAACTGGACGAGGTGAAGGAGGCGCTTCAGGACATCGGCGTTCAGGGTCTGTCGGTGATCGAGGTGAAGGGGTTTGGCCGCCAGAAAGGCCATACCGAACTGTATCGCGGTGCCGAATACGTGGTCGATTTCCTGCCCAAGGTGAAAATCGAAGTGGTCTTGCCCGCCGATCAGGTGGATGAAGCCATCGAAGCCATCGTTGAGGCCGCAAAAACCGACAAGATCGGCGACGGCAAGATCTTTGTCACCCCCGTTGAACAAGCCATTCGCATCCGCACCGGGGAAACCGGTCTGGACGCTGTGTAATCCGCCCACACCAGGGCAATCAAGTTTCTGAAACAAAGGAAAAAGCAATGAGCGCACAAGACGTACTCAAGCAAATCAAGGAAGACGACATCGCCTATGTCGACATCCGCTTCACCGACGTTCGCGGCAAGCTGCAGCACGTGACCGTTGATTGTGATCTCGTGGATGAAGACTTTCTTGAAGAAGGTTTCATGTTTGACGGGTCGTCGATTGCCGGCTGGAAGTCGATCGAAAACTCGGACATGAAACTGATGCCCGACACCGAGAGCACCTATGTGGATCCGTTCTATGCGGAAAAAACCCTCTGCGTGCATTGCTCGATCGTGGAACCCGACACTGGCGAGAAATACAGCCGTGACCCGCGTGGCACCGCCGAAAAGGCCGAAGCCTATCTGAAATCCTCGGGCATCGGTGATGTGGCCTATATGGGTCCGGAAGCAGAGTTCTTCCTGTTTGACGATGTGCGTTATCAGGTTGGCATCAACAAGGTGTCTTATGAAGTGGATGCCGTCGACGCCTCGTGGAACACCGACACCGAATATGAAATGGGCAACTCGGGCCACCGTCCGGGCGTCAAGGGCGGTTACTTCCCGGTCAACCCGATTGACGACGCGCAGGACATTCGCGGCGAAATGCTGTCGACCATGAAGTCGATCGGCATGAAAACCGACAAGCACCACCACGAAGTGGCCTCGTGCCAGCACGAGCTGGGTCTGATCTTTGACAGCCTGACCAAACAGGCCGACGAGCTGCAGAAGTACAAATACATCATCCACAACGTGGCGCATGCTTACGGCAAATCGGCCACCTTCATGCCGAAGCCGATTGCGGGCGACAACGGCACCGGCATGCATGTGAACATGTCGATCTGGAAAGACGGCAAGCCGCTGTTTGCAGGCGACAAATACGCCGACCTCAGCCAAGAGGCCCTGTGGTTCATCGGTGGTGTTCTGAAACACGCCAAGACCCTGAATGCTTTCACCAACCCGTCGACCAACAGCTACAAGCGCCTGATCCCCGGCTTTGAAGCCCCGGTTCTGCGCGCCTATTCGGCCTCGAACCGGTCGGGTTGCGTCCGCATTCCGTGGACCGAAAGCCCGAAAGCCAAGCGTGTTGAGGCCCGTTTCCCCGATCCGGCCGCCAACCCCTATCTGTGCTTTGCGGCCCTTCTGATGGCTGGCCTTGACGGCATCAAGAACAAGATCGATCCGGGCCCCGCGCAGGACAAAAACCTGTATGACCTGCCGCCGGAAGAGCTGGAAGGCATCCCAACCGTCTGCTCCAGCTTGCGCGAAGCACTGGATGCCCTGGCCGAAGATCACGACTTCCTGCTGGCAGGCGACGTGTTCACCAAAGACCAGATCGAGGGCTATCTCGACCTGAAATGGGAAGAGGTTTACGCCTACGAGCACACCCCGCACCCGATCGAATTCCAGCTTTACTACAGCTGCTGATCGCTTTTGCGGTTCATCCTCAAAAGGGCGCTTTCGGGCGCCCTTTTTCTTTGCGCTTTGGCTATCGGGCAATTCCGGGGTAGAAGAAGGAAGAACCATTCAAACACGAGTTTTCCCATGCGCCTTTTCCCGACCCTTCTGACCCTTCTCTCCCTCTGTGCCCCGCTCCCTGCCCTTGCGGCCTCCTGCGGCAACTCCGCTGCCGGGTTCGAGGCGTGGAAAGCCCAGTTCGCATCCGAGGCCAAACGCGCCGGGGTGAAATCTGCCGGGCTCAAGGCGCTGGCTGCCACGCGCTATGCCCAAGCCACAATCAACGCGGATCGCAACCAGAAAAGCTTCAAATACTCGCTCGACAAGTTCATGAAAATCCGCGGGGCCCAGACGATCATTGCCCAGGGCAAGAAACGCAAGGCCCGCAATCCGGGCTTCTACGCCGCGCTGGAAAAGCGGTTTGGCGTGCCCGCCGGGGTGCTTTTGGCCATTCATGGCATGGAAACCGGCTTTGGCGGTTTCATGGGCAACAGCAATGTGGTGTCGGCGATTGTCACCCTGACCTATGATTGCCGCCGGTCTGATTTCTTCAAACCCCACGCCATTGGCGCGCTGAAACTGGTGGATCGCGGGTCCATCACCATGGGGACCAAAGGCGCAAAACATGGCGAGCTGGGCCATACACAATTTCTGCCCGGAAACGCGCTGCAATATGGTGTGGATGGCAATGGGGACGGGCGTGTCGATTTCTATGATCTGTCAGATGCCATGGCCTCCACCGCCAACTACCTGCGCAAACATGGCTGGAAACCGGGCAAGGGGTATCAGCAGGGTCAGGCCAATTATCGTGTGCTGAAAGAGTGGAACGCGGCGACGGTGTATCAGCAATCTTTGGCGATCATGGGCGCAAAGATCGACGGTTAAAATCGGTTAAGACCTGTGGAATGGGCAGAAAATGCGCCTCGTAATCTGTCCGTTTTCGCCCCATTTCCTTCGCGCTTTGCGCAAAATCACCTGACAGTTTGGCATCAGGCGCCGCGACATAACGGGCCGTTTCATTGATAAAACAGAGCAGTAAACACAGGTAACACCATGAAAATGACAGACCATTTCTCTTCGTCTTTGCGCCCCAGTGCCCTTTTTGGACGCTTTCAGAAAAAGCGCCGCGTTGGCAACATGCCACAGACCATTCGCCAATGGTCCCCCAAATCGGGCTTTGTGGCCGTGCCGCTGGGCGCCTGAGCCTCGGCTATCGTCAAGACTTGTGAAGAAAGCCTGCCCGTCAGGCTTCTTCCCGTTGCGGAAGCGTGTGACCAAGTTCGATCAGTCGCGCCTCGGGTACAACAAATGTGTGTATCGAAAAGATCACCGCGCGGGACGTCGCCAGGCGACGCATGCCCTGACGTTCAACCCGCACCCATTTCTGATCGTGGTCAACAGGCGCGCGCCGATCTTCCTCGGTCCGGGGTTGGTGCAACTCCGGGTCATTGTAAATCAGGGCATTGGCGCGCCAGATCGGGCGTTCTACCTGGATCCCGTCAAACAGCCGTTGCACCCGGCGCGCAATCTCTTGGGTATATTCTGCCACCGGCACATGGATCCGCGTCATCGGTTTCATAAATTTCTGCGAGAGCGACCAACTGGCTGGAAAGCAAAGCACGGCCCCGGTCAGCACATGTTCCTCCCCGATCTTTTCCATGATCACCAGATCTTCTTGCACCAGGGCCCCGGCCGTGCGCAGCGGATCATCCCGGTTGATCTCGACCCGCATTCCATCCGGGCAGATCACGTGATCTTCCTGCACCGTGAACCCATCGATGCCATGCAGTTCCTCGATCACAAGGTCCAAAAGCTCTTCCGCCGCCGGGCGCGCCTGATCCGACAGGCGATGCACCACATCCCCCTTGGTGGCGATCAGCCCCCGGCGATGCGCCATCTGGGCCTTGTACGCATCATCGACCAACAACCATTCACCCGGCGCAATGGGGTTAAGGCCCGGAAGGCGACGCATGCGATCTTCTTCCCAGGGGCGAATGGGCAGAAATTGCTGGCAAATCTCGGGCAACAGGCGGCTCCTTCTTAGGGTTTGGCAAAGATTGGCAGCGCCGTTTGGTCCTGGCAAGCCTTCTTCATGGTATGGGCAAAAACAGATCAAAGCCCACACACAAAAGTCGCACGGCACCCTGATCGTCACATGGCCTCACGTTCTTGTGCATTTCCTTTCATCCCCCTTGTGACCCGGGCGATCTATGCCCAATCTCAGGACAACCACCAAATAAGGACATGCGAATGTCGACCGAGCGTTTTACCTTCAAGGGTCATGGCGGACATGACCTTGCAGCCCGTCTGGACATGCCCGACGGGCCCCATCTTGCGACCGCCCTCTTTGCCCATTGTTTCACCTGCGGCAAAGACATCACCGCCGCCCGCCGCATCGCCGACCGGCTGGCAGGGCTGGGCATTGCCGTGCTGCGGTTTGATTTCACCGGGTTGGGCCATTCAGAAGGCGAGTTTGAAAACACGCATTTCAGCTCCAATATCGAGGATCTGGTGCTCGCCGCACAGGCCCTAGAGGCGCGTGGCATGACCCCCGGACTATTGATCGGCCACTCTCTTGGGGGGGCGGCTGTGCTGAAAGCCGCATCGCAAATCTCCGGCGTCGAGGCCGTAGTCACCATTGGTGCGCCGTCATCTCCTGCCAATGTGGTGAAGCAATTCTCGGATGCGCTGCCCACCATTTCTGCGCGGGGCGAAGCCGAAGTGAAACTCGCTGGTCGCCCTTTCACCGTGCGGCAAAGCTTTGTCGAAGATGTGCAAGATCAGGTGCTTGAGCAGGCGATTCACAATCTGTCCGCGGCATTGCTGGTGCTGCATGCTCCGCGTGATGAAACTGTCAGCATCGACCACGCCGCCAAGATTTTCATGGCCGCCAAACACCCGAAAAGCTTTGTCACGCTGGACAATGCCGATCACCTGATCACCCGGCGCGAAGATGCGGAATATGTGGCCGAAGTGATTTCCGCCTGGGTCACCCGCTATCTTGACCTGACCCCGCCTGCCCCGCCAATCGGGGCGCCGGAAGGTGTGGTGCGGGTTTCCGAAGCCGACCCAAACGGGTTCTTGCAAGACGTGCAGGCCGGCCCGTTCCACCATACGCAGGCCGATGAACCGCTGGCCTATGGCGGCACCAACAAGGGAATGAGCCCCTATGGTTTCCTCTCGGCGGGACTTGGCGCCTGCACCTCAATGACCATCCGCATGTATGCGCGCCGCAAAGGCTGGCCGCTGGATCATGTCTGGGTTGATGTGTGCCATGACAAGGTGCACGCGCAGGACGCCGAAACCGGCACCCGCGCCAAAATCGACAAGTTTCGCCGCAAGATCCGCCTGATTGGCGCGTTAAGCGACGAACAACGCCAAAGGCTTCTGGAAATCGCGGATCGTTGCCCGGTTCATCGCACGCTGGAAGCCAGCAGCGAGGTCGAGACCGTTTTGTTGCAGGAATAATCTTGCCCGGGCTGTCCCACCCATCTGCGGGCCAAGAGGTCACAAAAGCGGGGAAAAGCACCGACGATCCGTCAACTGCGCCATTTTGCCTTGACCTCGGCGGCGGGCCTGTCGAAAACGCTCTGCATGAGTACAGGAAGATTGACAATTGATCTGGATGCCGTGGCGGCCAACTGGCGGGCGCTGGATGCGAAATCGGCAAGCGACGTGCAAACTGCGGCGGTTGTAAAAGCAGATGGCTATGGATTGGGGGCTGCCCGGGTCGGTCGCGCGCTGGCCGCCGCTGGTGCGCGACGTTTTTTTGTGGCTGCCGCCGAAGAAGGGGCCGCCCTGCGCGATGCCCTTGGACCGGGGCCGGAAATCAGCGTCTTGTCCGGACATATGTCTGGCGACACCGATATGATCCATGATCTTGGCCTGGTGCCGATGCTCAACTCCGTCGACCAAGTCACCCGCCATTTCGAAGCCCTGCCCGGCCATCCCTTTGGCATTCAGCTTGACACGGGCATGAACCGTCTGGGCATGGAGCCCGGCGAATGGGCCGCGTTGCGAGACATCTGCCTGGCCCAGGGCCCGCGTCTGGTGATGAGCCATCTCGCCTGTGCCGATGAACCGGATCACGCGATGAACCGGCAACAGCTTCTGGCCTTTCACGATATGACCGACGGCATTGACGCGCCGCGCAGCCTCGCTGCAACCGGCGGGATCCTGCTGGGCGAAGCATATCATTTTGACCTGACCCGTCCGGGTGTCGGGCTGTATGGTGGCTTTCCGTTCGAAGATGCCACCCCAACGGTGGAACTGTCCCTGCCCGTGATCCAGACCCGCGAGGTCGCAATCGGGGAAAGCGTTGGCTATTCAAACACCTGGATTGCAGAAACACCGTCTCGTGTTGCCACGGTATCCGGCGGGTATGCTGACGGGATCAACCGGCATATCTCCAACAAGGCGGTGCTGTTTCACGGCGACACACCCTGCCCGATCCTGGGGCGCGTGTCGATGGATCTGATTTGTGCAGATATCACCCACCTGACGGAAACGCCGAAATCCCTGACCATCCTTGGTCCGCATCAAAGCGTCGACGATCTGGCGGCGGTGGCCGGCACCATCGGCTATGAGATCCTGACCCAGTTGGGGACCCGTTATGATCGGCACTATGCGCGGGGCCGGATGTGATGCAGCTGCTTTTGTCCCCCCTCGCCGCCCTTGGCAAAACCGTTCTGGGCTTTCTCGCCATGATCGGGCGTGTGGCGATCTTTGCAGGCCAGGCCCTTGGCCACATGGTACGCCCGCCCTTTTACCCGCGCGAGTTTTTTGCAGCCGTTGTGAATATTGGCTATTTCAGCCTGCCGGTGGTCGGTCTGACCGCGATCTTCACCGGCGGCGCGTTGGCACTGCAGATTTATTCCGGCGGGCAGCGGTTTTCGGCCGAGGCCGTTGTGCCGCAGATCGTCGCCATCGGCATGGTGCGCGAACTTGGCCCGGTGCTGGTCGGTCTGATGATTGCTGCGCGCGTGACGTCCTCGATCGCTGCGGAAGTGGCAACCATGAAAGTGACCGAGCAGATCGACGCGCTGGTCACGCTGTCGACCCACCCGATGAAATATCTGACCGCACCCCGGGTGTTGGCCGCCGTTCTGGTGGTGCCCGCCCTAGTGGGCATCGGCGATGTGATTGGCATCATGGGGGGGTATATTGTTGGCACCAAACAGTTGGGCTTTGCCCCCGGCGCCTATATCTCGAACACCTGGAACTTCCTTGAAACCGCTGACATCGTGTCCTCTCTGATCAAGGGAGCAGCCTTCGGGTTTATCGCCTCGGTCATGGGCTGCTATCACGGCATGCATTCGGGCCGCGGCGCGCAAGGCGTAGGCCGCGCCACCAAAACCTCGGTCGAGGCCGCCGCCGTGATGATCCTTGCCGCCAACTTCCTTCTCACCAGCTTCTTCTTTGCCACATGATTGAACTTAAAAACGTCCACAAAGCCTTTGGTTCCAAACGCGTTTTGGATGGTGTTGACCTGACGATCAACAAGGGCGAAAGCATGGTGATCATCGGCGGATCCGGCACCGGAAAATCGGTGCTGCTGAAATGTGTGCTGGGGCTGATGACCCAGGACCAGGGCCTGATCACGCTCGATGGCGAGGACACATCCAAAGTGGAACGTGACGCCTTTCTGGCGCGGTTCGGGATGCTGTTTCAGGGTGCTGCCCTGTTTGACAGCCTGCCCGTCTGGCAAAACGTGGCCTTTCGTCTGCTGCGCGGATCGCTGAAACGCCCCCGTGATGAGGCGCGCGAAATCGCCATCGAAAAGCTGCGCCGCGTCGGGCTGACCCCGGATGTGGCCGATCTGTTCCCCTCCGAACTGTCGGGCGGCATGCAGAAACGTGTGGGGCTGGCCCGGGCCATCGCTGCCGAGCCCGAGATCATCTTTTTCGACGAACCCACAACCGGACTTGATCCGATTATGTCCGGCGTTATCAATGACCTGATCCGCGAAATTGTCGTGGAAATGGGGGCAACGGCGATGACCATCACCCATGACATGTCGTCGGTTCGGGTGATCGCCGACAAGATCGCAATGTTGCACGCGGGGCGCATTCAATGGACCGGCCCGGTCAGTGACATGGATGCCTCGGGTGATCCTTATGTCACGCAGTTTATCTCGGGCAGTGCCGAAGGACCGATTGAAGCGGTGCGCTGATCCAGCGGCCGCTTTTTGGCGACCTCGCCCGGGATCTACCCATTAGATTAATCATTTTTACAATATATACCAAACGGTTACCCCAAATACTTAAACTCTCCCCTTACAAAATCGGCAATTTTTTGCTAATATCGTGAAACTATTTCACCTGTTACCGAGTTGTCGTTTTAAGAACGGAGGTCGTTTCATGTCGAATTACTCAAAGTTTCTTTCGCCCGTCGCCAGCATTTTCCAGCAAATTTCGCTCATTCTCATGGCGTTAGTGGCGCTTATTCTGGTCGCCACCAGCTGTGCCTCGGCCTTGGGGTATCTGCCCTGGCTGTCGCTGTCCGCCCAATTTGGTGAGCAGGAAATTGCCAATGCCGGAATGTATCTGCAGCTGTTTTTCACTGCGCTTTCGGTGATATTGCTGTTCTATCTGCCCAGCCACAGGCGGATGATGCGGCTGGAAAACAGCCATCGGAAATTCCATCTTTCGATGCAGGATGTGGCCCGCGCCTATCGCCTGGCCCATGAGGCTGACCGCGAGGGGTTGTTCAAAACCGGCGCCGAATTCGACGAAGTGCGCGAACGTATCGCGCATTTGCGCAATCACCCTGACCTTGCAGGGCTGGAGCCGGATATCCTGGAAGTTGCCGCGCAGATGAGTTTTGAAAGTCGCGAACTTGCCGAAATTTACAGCAATGAGCGCGTCGAACGCGCCCGGACGTTCCTGCGCCAACGCCACGAAGAAATGGAAGACTATCGCAGCAACCTCAAACTCGCCCGCCAAGCCGTGGACGAATTGAAACACTGGCTGACCCAGGTCGAGGCCGATGAATTGACCGTGTCGAAACAGGTTGATGCGCTGGAATCGGATCTGAACGCGTTGTTGCCGAAGCTGGGGTTTGAGCTGCGCAACACCCCCAATGTCGAACGCACCGTTGTTCCCATGTCATCGAAACCGCGCCGCGATCGCACCTCTTCCGACCGGCGCAGCACTCTGCCGACCGAGCCCCGCACCGGGGCGCTTCAAAGCGAGACCTCGATCAACGGCAAAACGCCCAGCCAGGCCCGTCCGTCCCGCAAAGCGCCGCGTGGCAACACCGCCGCCCGCCAGGATGACGGGATTGGCGAAGATCTGGAATTGTAAGCATGGGATGAGGCGTTATATCAGGGGACATGACCTGTCTGCGCCTCATCAACCTATCTCTTCTGTTGCTTTTCCCCATTTCCTGGTTTGCGCCCCTGCTGCGCGCGGGCCTGAACCTGCCCCTGTTTGGCACGGATGAAATCAGCGTGATCTCTGGTCTGCAGACACTCTGGGCAAAAGACGTGTTTCTGGCGCTGTTGGTCACCTTCTTTGCAATCATCGCGCCCGTGTTGAAAACACTTGGGCTGGCGCTGGTGCACTTTGGCAAGATGCAGCGGCGTATGTTGCCGATCTTCAACGTGATGGGCAAACTGGCCATGGCCGATATTTTCCTCGTGGCGCTGTATATTGTTGTCGCCAAAGGGGTGACCTTGGCCCGGATCGAAGTGGCCTGGGGGTTATATCTGTTCAGCGCCTGCATCCTCGGTTCACTTGCCATTTCGATGCTGACCAGCCGCAAACCCCGACCCCAGCCGACCCAGGTGAATATCAGGGGTTAACTTCACGTGACACTCCCCCTTGCATGGCCTGCCCCGGTCGGGCAAAACCACCGTCATGGCAAAGAACAATAACTCCTACACCTGCAACGCCTGTGGGGCAGTGTTTACCAAATGGTCCGGGCGGTGTGACGGCTGCGGGGAATGGAACACCATTGTTGAAGAGGCCCCCCTGTCGGCGGGTCCATCGTCGAAATCTCTGGGATCCGCGCGAGGGCGGGGCATTGCGCTCACCGATCTCTCGACCGAAGAAACGCCCCCGCCGCGCACCCTGTGCGGGTTGGGCGAGCTGGATCGCGTCTTGGGCGGCGGCCTTGTGCCCGGATCGGCCATTCTGGTGGGCGGCGATCCCGGTATCGGCAAATCCACGCTTCTGTTGCAGGCGGCCGCGCGATTTGCGCAAGCGGGGTTGGACACGATTTATGTCTCGGGCGAAGAGGCGTCAGCCCAGGTGCGGATGCGGGCGCAGCGGTTGGGCCTGACCAAGGCGCCCGTGCGTTTGGCCGCGGAAACCAACCTGCGCAACATCCTGACAACATTGGACGCGGAACGCCCACAACTGGCGATCATCGACTCGATCCAGACCATGTGGGCCGACAATGTGGACAGCGCGCCGGGGTCCGTCAGCCAGGTCCGCGCCGCCGCGCATGAGCTGACGACATTTGCCAAGACCCGCGGCATTTCCGTGATCCTTGTGGGCCATGTGACCAAGGAAGGTCAGATCGCCGGCCCCCGCGTGGTCGAACATATGGTCGACACCGTGCTCTATTTCGAAGGCGAACGCGGCCACCAGTTTCGCATCCTGCGCGCGGTGAAAAACCGGTTTGGCCCGGCAGATGAAATCGGCGTGTTTGAAATGACCGGCGGTGGCCTGTCCGAGGTGGGCAACCCCTCGGCCCTCTTTCTGTCGGATCGCGAAGAGCCTGCCCCGGGCAGCGTGGTCTTTGCAGGGATCGAAGGCACGCGGCCCGTTCTGGTCGAGTTTCAGGCCCTCGTCGCCCCCTCGCCACACAGCCAACCGCGCCGGTCGGTGCTGGGCTGGGATGGCGGGCGGCTCGCCATGATCCTGGCTGTTCTCGAAGCGCGTTGCGGCATCCCGTTTGCCGGGCTTGACGTCTATCTCAACGTCGCAGGCGGGATGAAAATCTCGGAACCTGCCGCAGATCTGGCTGTGGCGGCGGCGCTACTGTCTGCGCGAGAGGACGCCGCCATTCCCAAAGACACTGTGGTTTTTGGGGAAATCAGTCTATCAGGGGCCCTACGCCCGGTGGGACAGACAGAAAACCGGTTGAAAGAAGCCACAAAACTTGGTTTCAACGCAGCCATCGCCCCCAGTCGCAGCAAGACCGGGTCGGCAGACGGAATGCGTATTCAGAAAATGGCAGACCTGACCGGGTTTGTCGGGGAGATTTTCGGGGCGGGCTGAGGCACGTTCCGGGCAGAGTTGGCGAAAGACATCGGAGAGACAGATGGAAGCCTTTACACTTGTTGACGGGATCGTTGCGGCGGTCATCCTGATCTCGGCCATCCTGGCCTATTCGCGCGGGTTTGTCCGCGAAGGCATGTCGATCATCGGCTGGATTGCCGCGGCCATTCTGGCCTATATGTTCGCCCCCAAGGCGGTGCCGCTGATCAAAGAGATCCCGGTGTTGCGCGATTTCATCGCCGAAAGCTGCGAGTTGTCGGTGATCGCTGCCTTTGCAGGTGTGTTTGCCCTGGCGCTTGTGGTGGTCTCGGTGTTCACACCGCTCTTTTCATCCGCCATCCAACGCTCGGCCCTGGGCGGGGTGGATCAGGCGCTTGGCTTCATCTTCGGTGTGGCACGTGGCCTGCTGCTCGTCGCGATTGCGCTGGTGGTGTATGATCGGGTGGTCACCACCGACACGATCCCAATGGTCGATGACAGTCGCACCGCCAAGATCTTTGCCCGCACCCAGGACAAGATCAACGAACAGATCCCCGAAGACGCGCCGGGTTGGATTGTCGAACGCTACGAAGCGCTAGTGGGCAGCTGCACCGCCCCGGTGCAACCCCCGGCGGACCAACCGTCCGGACAGTAAGAATTGTCAACAAAAGACGCGCTTTCGAGCGCGTTTTTCTTTTTCATCGCAACCTGCGGTAAGAAAACGCATCCTGAATGTGATAGTTTCGTGACAGGGGGATTTTCACCCACTATGAGGATGCCAACGCCACGGAATCGGAGACTGAGATGTCCACACCGCCCGCCGCCTGCCCTTCCAAGGATCGCATGAAACCCTTTTACGCGCATCCGTTCGACGATGAGAAATTGAAGGAGGAATGCGGCGTCTTTGGTGTCATTGGTCTGCAAGACGCATCAAACTTTGTGGCCCTTGGCCTGCACGCCCTGCAGCACCGCG
The DNA here is from genome assembly GCF_049803815.1 of Aliiroseovarius crassostreae. GTDB lineage: Bacteria > Pseudomonadota > Alphaproteobacteria > Rhodobacterales > Rhodobacteraceae > Aliiroseovarius > Aliiroseovarius crassostreae_A. Next base: position 155,688 of record NZ_JBNAGI010000002.1, on the reverse strand, counting down.
GACAAGAAGCGGGCGGCATCGTCTGCCATGACCCGGAACATGGGTTCAACAACGCCCGCCGTTTTGGCTATGTGCGCGACAATTTCACCAAGGAAAGCGTGATGAAAACCCTGCCGGGGCCGATCGCCATCGGTCACGTGCGCTATTCCACGGCAGGGTCAAAAGGGGCGGTGATCCGCGATGTGCAGCCGTTTTTTGGCGAGTTTTCCATGGGCGGCGCGGCCGTTGCCCACAATGGCAACATCACCAACGCAAACGCCCTGCGCAAAGAACTGATCGAACGCGGGTCGATCTTTCAAAGCTCGTCTGACAGTGAATGCATCATCCATCTGATGGCACGGTCGCTGCAGCGCACCATCCCCGAGCGGATGGAAGACGCGCTGCGCCGGGTCGAGGGCGCCTTTTCGGTGGTTGCGATGACCCGCACCAAACTGATGGGCGTGCGTGACCCGCACGGGGTGCGTCCGCTGGTTCTGGGTCGTCTGGGCGAAGGCTGGGTCCTGTCATCCGAGAGCTGTGCGCTCGATATCATCGGCGCGGAGCTGGTGCGCGAAATTGAACCCGGCGAAATGGTGGTGATTTCGGATGGCAAGGTGGAAAGCCATTTCCCCTTCCGCCCGCGCCCGTCGAAATTCTGCATCTTTGAACATGTCTATTTCTCGCGCCCTGATAGCATCATCGGCGGGCGCTCGGTCTATGAAACCCGCCGCCAGATCGGTGTGGAACTGGCCCGCGAAGCGCCGGTTGAGGCCGATCTGGTCTGCCCGGTGCCCGACAGCGGCGTGCCTTCTGCGATTGGTTATAGCCAGGAAAGCGGCATTCCCTATGCGATGGGCATCATCCGCAACCAATATATGGGCCGCACCTTTATTGAGCCCACCGATGCGATCCGCAATATGGGCGTGCGCCTCAAGCTCAATGTCAACAAGTCGCTGATCAAGGGCAAACGGGTGATCCTGGTGGATGACAGCGTGGTGCGCGGCACAACGACGCGCAAGATCAAGGATATGTTCCTGGATGCCGGCGCGAAAGAGGTCCATTTCCGCATCGCATCCCCCCCCACCGCCTGGCCCTGCTTCTACGGTGTTGACACGCCAGAGCGTGAAAAACTGCTTGCCGCCACGATGAGCGAAGAAGAAATGGTGGCGCATCTCAAGGTCAACAGCCTGAAATTTATCACCCTTGATGGTCTTTACCGCGCGGTGGGCGAGGCCGAGGGCCGCACGAAAAGCTGCCCGCAATATTGCGACGCCTGCTTCTCGGGCGAATATCCGGTGGTGCCTTCGGACAAGATCGAACAAGGGTTCAAGATGGCCGCGGCGGAGTGACCCGCCCCGGTTGAACCAAATCCCAAGATGGGTCAGGCTTGCCCCATGACCAAACTGCGCTTTCGCCCGCATCATTTCCTCTGCTCCCTTGGCTTTCAGGGCAAAGGGTATTCCGACGGTTTCACCGCCAATATGGATGGGATCGTCAATGGGCAGCTGCGCGCAGAAGGTGGCGATCAGGTCGAGATTGAGGTGATCCGCCACACCGATGACATTTGCGGCCCCTGCCCCAAACGCATCGACACGAAATGCCAAAACCAAGAGGGCATCGAGGCGCTGGATCGTCAGCATCTGGCCGCGCTGGATCTGCGCTATGGCCAGATCCTGACCTGGGGCGAGGCCGAGGCCACCATTCGCCGCAAGGTCCGCCCCCGCGATCTGACCTCGATCTGTTCCGGCTGTCAGTGGCTGAGCTACGGGCTGTGTGAAACGGCGTTGCGCGATCTGCATGATCGGCTGGATCTGGAAGATGACGGGGTGCGCCCGCTGGCCCCCTCGACGCAGGAGCGGGTGAAATGACTTTGGACAAGACCTTAGAGAAGACAGGCGACAAGACCGGGGACACACCGGGCATCGCCACCGGCGAGGACACCGGCCCTGCGCCGGGGCCTCTCGACATTCCGGAAGCGGAACGCTACAGGACAGGCATGACTGAGACCAAGAAAATCGCGCTGGTCACCGGCGCCTCCCGTGGGTTGGGCGCTGCTATGGCGCTGGAACTGTCGAAAACCCATCACGTGATGGCCGTGGGCCGCACCACCGGCGCGCTGGAAGAGCTGGATGACAAGATCCAGGCCGCGGGCGGCACCGCCACGCTTGCGCCGATGGATGTCACCGACAAGGGCGCAATGGCGCATCTGTGTCGCTCGATCCATGACCGTTGGGGCCACGTGGATGTCTGGGCGCATACGGCCATTTACGGCCCGGCCCTGATGCCGACCCCTGAACTGGACGACAAAGGCTGGACCCGCGCCTGGACCACAAATGTCGAAGCGACACGGATCCTCATCCACATGGTCAATCCGCTGCTGACAGATGACAGCACCGCGATGTTTTTCCACGACGACCACGCGGGCGAAAGCTTTTTTGCGGGATATGGCGCCACCAAGGCGGCACAGATGGCGCTGGCCAAAAGCTGGGCGTCGGAAACCACCCGCCTTGGTCCAAATGTGGTCATCGCCAAGCCCAACCCCCTGGCGACCTCCATGCGCACCCGGTTCTTCCCCGGCGAAGACCGTGCCGAGCTCGCGTCGGTCGAAGAGGAAGCGCAACGCATTCTGATCGAGAACGGGCTGGCCTGACAAATTGGCCGCAAAAACCTGAGTCCGCGAGAACACAGTTTTCTGGTCGCAATCCGGACCACCCCCCGAAACCCATTGCCGGTTTTATCTGCCTGCCCTATTCAAGGGGCAGGCATTGTTTTACGGGCACATCGGGGGCTGTCATGCGCATTCTCATCACCAATGACGACGGGATCAACGCGCCCGGCCTGAAGGTGGCCGAAGCCATCGCCCAAGAGATTGCCGGCCCCGACGGCGAGGTCTGGACCGTCGCCCCCGCCTTTGAACAATCCGGTGTCGGGCACTGCATTTCCTACACGCATCCCTTTATGGTCGCCCAACATGACGAGCGGCGCTTCGCTGCCGAAGGCAGCCCCGCAGATTGTGTGCTGGCCGCCCTGCATCATGTGCTGCCCGTCCGGCCCGACCTGGTGATTTCAGGCGTGAACCGCGGCAACAACTCCGCCGAAAATGCGCTTTATTCCGGCACGTTGGGCGCGGCGATGGAAGCCGCCCTGCAAGGTCTGCCTGCCATTGCCCTTAGCCAATATATGGGCGCGGGCACCAAGGATCTGGACAGTGTGTTCGAAGCGGCCGCTGCCCATGGCACCGGAATCATTCGCAAACTTCTGGACCATGGCCCGTGGGATCCGTCTGAGAATTATAAAATCTTCTACAATGTGAACTTCCCCCCCGTGGGTGCGGATAACGTTCTGGGCGTCAAGGCCGCGCCGCAAGGGTGGCGCCACGATGCCATCTTCTCGGCCGAGCCGCATCAAAGCCCCTCGGGGCGGCAGTTCCTGTGGATCAAGGGCGGGCCGCAAGCGACCCCATCGGACCCCGGCATGGACCTGACGGAAAATCTGGCCGGATATGTTTCGGTCACCCCGATGCGCGCAGACCTGACGGCGCATGATCATTTGACCCAGGTAAAGGGCCTATTCGAATGACATCGGCGGGAGGCAATATGGATGCAGAACGCAAGATGCAGTTTCTTTTCGCTCTGCGATCAAAAGGTGTAACTGATCTGCGCGTTTTGACCGCGATGGAGGAGATTGACCGCGGTCCTTTTGTGCGCGGCATTTTCGCAGAGCGTGCCTATGAAGACATGCCCCTGCCGATTGCCTGCGGACAGACCATTTCCCAACCTTCCGTGGTGGGGTTGATGACGCAAGCCGCAAAGATCAGCCAGCGCGACAAGGTGCTCGAAATCGGCACCGGATCCGGCTATCAGGCGGCCATCCTGTCGCGGCTGGCCCGCCGGGTCTATACGATTGACCGGCATCGACGCCTCGTGCAAGAGGCGCGTCAGTTGTTTGAAGCGCAGGACCTGCATAATATCACCGCCATCACGGGGGATGGATCACGCGGCCTGCCCGATCAGGCGCCGTTTGACCGCATCATCGTCACCGCCGCCGCCGAAGACCCGCCAAGCCCGCTCTTGGCGCAGCTGGCAATCGGCGGTATCATGATTGTACCGGTTGGCCAGTCGGACGCGGTGCAAAGCCTGATCAAGGTCACACGGACCGAAGATGGCTTTGACTATGACGAACTGTTGCCGGTGAGATTTGTGCCCCTGTTGGAAGGGTTGGGGCAGGAATGACCCCCACGCGATGGGCCGTCCATCGCATCACGATACGGCAAAGGTCCCGGCAGAGGATCCGCCGCAGGCCCAATAACCGGGCAAAGACACGGGGCCCGATACGGGCTGAACAACATGGCCCGAAACGGGCTGAACAAATTGACCTTAAAGGTCAAAGTTGAGGACAGAGCAATGAAACGACGCCCCATGATGGTCATGCGCGGCCTTCCCCTTCTCGCAACCCTGGCGACACTCTCGGCCTGTACCGAGGGATTTGATTTCGACCTGCGCCCGCCGCAGAACGGTTTGTCGACCGCACAGGCCGCGCAAAACGTAAAAACCGCTGCCCGCCCACAACCAGATGAACGGGGTATCATTTCCTATCCAGGCTATCAGGTGGCCGTGGCCAAACGCGGTGATACCGTGGCATCGGTGGCGGGACGGATCGGTGTATCAGCGGCGGAACTGGCGCGATATAACGGTGTCAAACCCGACAGCCCCCTGCGCAAGGACGAGGTTCTCGCCCTGCCGCGCCGGGTTGCCGTCCCCAGCACCAATGTGATCCAACCGGGCGGCGCGATTGATATTCAAACCCTTGCGGGCGATGCCATTGATCGCGCGCCAGGTGCCACGGCGACGCCGGCCAGCGCCAAACAGCAAGCCGGGGCCGAACCCTTGCGCCACCGGGTCGAACGGGGCGAAACCGCCTATTCGATTGCACGGCTTTACGGCGTGTCTGTCCGCTCGCTTGCCGATTGGAATGGGCTGGGGGCAGACCTGACCGTGCGCGAAGGTCAGCACCTGTTGATCCCGGTCAAGATCCAATCAGGCAGCAAACCCGCAACCACCGTCAGCCAACCGGGACAAGGGACCAGCACCCCCACCCCGCCCTCTGCGGCCACCGCCTTGCCGGACGAAAAACCGTCAACGGTGAAGACCACCACGCCCCCTTCTCCCGACCTCAGCGACAGCCGCACCAGCGCGTCTGCCTCGAAAATGACCCTGCCGGTCGCGGGCAAGGTCACCAGCCTGTTTGACGCGGACAAAGCCGGGTATATCCTGATTTCCGCCAAACCCGGCGAAGCGGTCAAAGCAGCGGCCTCGGGCACTGTGCGCCTTGTGTCGAAAGACGTGGAAGGTGAAGAGATCGTTGTGATCGATCACGGCAACAACACCCAGACCGCCTATAGCTTTGTGGAAGGGATCAATGTTGCGAAGGGGCAGAAGGTCAAGCGTGGCCAGCAGATCGCCAAAGCCACCAAGAACCAATATAACGCCATTCAATTCCTGGTTTTTGATGGGACAGATCCGGTGGATCCGATGCCCTATCTGAACTGATCGTCGTGAGATTGCGACGAAATAAGAGGGGCGCTGCCCCTCGGCTTTCCGCCTCACCCCGGGATATTTTGAACAAGAAAAAAGAGGCGGGCCGATGGGCGCGCCTCTTTCCGTTTGCTCCAGTGGGACACCCCAAACGAGGGGGGCTTATTCGTCCGCGCGGCCTTTGCCCAGGTGCTTGCGCAGGCGAGAAGGCGTGGATTTCTTGCGGTTCTTATAGGGGTTCTTATCCCCCTGCCCGCGCATGGTCAGCCGGATGGGCGTGCCGGGCATATCAAAATCCTCGCGCAGCCCATTGACCAGATAACGCGTATAGCTTTCCGGCAGCTTGTCGGGATGTGAGCACATCACCACAAAGGCAGGCGGACGCGCCTTCACCTGGGTCATATAGCGCAGCTTGATCCGGCGGCCACCCGGCGCGGGGGGTGGGTGCGCTTCGATCATTTCGCTGAGCCATCCATTCAGATGCGCGGTTTTGATCCGGCGGTTCCAGATCTCGTGCGCGCGGATGACGGCGGCGTGCAGACGATCCATCCCCTTGCCGGTCTTGGCCGAAATGGTCACAAGCGGAGCACCACGCAGCTGCGGCAGCAGCCGGGCAAAGGCTTCTTTCAGTTCCTTGAGCTTCGCCTGTTTTTCAGGTTCGGCATCCCATTTGTTCACCGCAACCACAACGGCGCGGCCTTCGCGTTCCGCCAGATCCGCGATGCGCAGATCCTGTTGTTCAAACGGGATCGCCGCATCCAGCATGACCACGACGACCTCGGCAAATTTCACGGCCCGCAGACCGTCGGAAACCGAAAGCTTTTCAAGCTTTTCCTGCACCTTGGCGCGCTTGCGCATTCCGGCGGTGTCAAAGATGCGGGTCGGCGTCCCGCTCCAGTCAAAGCGCAGCGAAATGGAATCGCGTGTGATCCCGGCCTCAGGCCCGGTCAACAGACGATCTTCGCCGATCAGCTTGTTGATCAGAGTGGATTTGCCCGCGTTTGGTCGGCCGATAACCGCCACCTGCAAGGGTTTGTCCACGGTCGGAACGCGCGGACCCTCATCCTCTTCGCCCTCGACAATCTCCACATCGGTTTCCGGAGATGTGTCGGCGTCGCGTTTGGCGAACTCTTCAGCAATCGGGTCAAGCGCGGCCATCAGATCGCCCATGCCTTCGCCATGTTCGCCTGACATCCGGATCGGTTCACCCAGCCCCAGCGAGAAGGCCTCGAAATATCCGGCATCCGCGGCTTTGCCCTCGGCTTTGTTGGCCGCGAGGATCACATGCGCGTTCTTGCGGCGCAGAATATCGGCAAACACCTCATCGGCGGGCAGCAGACCTGCCCGGGCATCGATAATGAACAGGCAGGCATCGGCCATTTCCACCGCGCGCTCGGTCAGGCGGCGCATCCGGCCCTGCAGGCTTTCGTCGGTTGCCTCTTCCAGGCCGGCCGTATCGATCACGGTAAAGCGCAGATCGCCCAGACGCGCTTCGCCTTCACGCAGGTCACGCGTCACCCCCGGCTGGTCATCCACCAGCGCAAGGCGCTTGCCAACCAGGCGGTTGAACAGGGTCGATTTGCCCACATTCGGGCGGCCCACAATGGCGAGGGTAAAGCTCATATCGGACTCCGGGTCACATCAAGCGCCCCGCATACACGGTTTTTTCGTCAGCGCAAAGCCAGAAGTTTTCCGTCACGCGAGACCACATAGGCCACGCCGTTGACGATGGCCGGACGGGTCGCCGCGCCGCCGGGGATGGCGGCATTGGCGACAAGGCTGCCGTCTTTCGGATCAAAGCCGCGCATCACCCCGTCGGACGAGGCCACCCACAGCCGTCCACCGGCCAGAACGGGACCAAAATTGGCATAAATCGCCTTGCGGCGTTTGGCTTTGGCTTTGGTGAAATAGGGCAAGGGGACGCCCCAGATCCGTTCGCCGGTCGCGGCATCCAGACGCACAAGCTGGGCTTCGTCGTTAATCAGGAACACCGATCCGCCGCTGACCCAGACCGGGCTAACCGCCCCGTCAGGTGCGCTCCAGATCTGTTCACCGGACATCGAGAGGGCAACGGTGCGCCCCACCGGGTTGCCGGAATAGATCACATCCCCCTTCACCACGGGTTCACCGGTGATGTCCGTGACGATGGAATAGGCGCGGCCGAGGCGTTCGCCTGTCACCAGGGCCGACCAGGTGCGCACGCCCCCTTTGGGCAGGGCGGCAACCAACTCGCCGGACGCAAACGGCAAAATAGCAAGGCGATCCGTGATGGCCGGGCTGGACACACCGATGACGCCATCCTGGCTGGGGGTGCCGGTCAGGCGCCATTTCACCTTGCCGTCAGCGGCATTCACCCCCCAGGCGATATTGCCTTTGTCGGTCACATAGACGATGCCGTTCCTGACCGTCGGGGCGCCGGTGGCCGGGGCCTCCAGCTCTTGTTGCCACTTTACTTTACCGCTTGCGGCATCAAGGGCGGTCAGCGTGCCAAACCCGGAGGTGACAAACAAACTGCCCCCTGCGACGGCAAGCCCGCCGCCCGATGCATCATCGGTTTTGTCAGACGGGGGGGTCAAATCCCGGGCCCAGAGCGTCTGCCCGGCAGAAGATGTCGCGACCACCTGTGCCCGACTATCAAGCGTGAAAACGCGGCCATCGGCCACAACAGGCTCCGCCGTGATCCGGTGTTTACGTCCGTTGCCTTGTCCGATGTCTGCTGACCAGATGACCTGAGGGGCCGCAGACAGAGACGGGTGTTGTACCTGGTGGGTGGTGTTTCCACCAAGATGCGTCCATGACGCGTGGTTGATCTGTTTGGGAAGCGCAATCGGCAGGGATTGGTTGCCGGTCTGGGCGGCGGCCTCCTCGGCGGCGGCTGCAATCTCGGCCTCGCTTGCGGTCTGCGGGTTCACACTGCGCAGGGCCTCGCGTTTGCCAGGCAGAATATACTCGGGTGTTGAACAGGCCGCCAACAGGCCCAAAACCGCCAAGAAACTGGTGCTTGCTTTCAACTTCACCTTTCGCCCCCCGAAATGTTTCATCTTATCTCAAACGAATAGGCACCGAAATCTCCGGTGCCCAGCAATGTCTTACGATGCGTCCAGCGCCCCGCCCAGGGCCACAATCAACTGTGAGGCACGCCGACGCAAGGCCCGCGTTGCCTCTTCGTCCTGCAAAAGAGACTGAAGGCGGGAAATTGCTGCGGTTTTATCGCCCTGAGCAAGCTCCACCAGGGCCATTTGCTCTTCGGCCAGGACGCGAAAGGCAGCGCCTGGCGTCAAAAGCGGGCCAAGGCGCGCTTCGGCCTCGGCCTTGGACAGCTCTGCACCGGTTGCCATCACCAGTTTCAGCGCCGCCAGATCACGGTAGACCTTTGGCAGGTCGGCATTGTCGGCCACGGCGGTCAGCGCATCTGTGTCCGCCGCCCCATCTGCCTGCAACAGCGCAAGGATCGCCGCAGCATCCCCATCGGTTGAGATTTCTGCCAGCGCCGCATTGCGGGCAGCGGTATCTTCGAGCTCTTCCGCCGCCAGAATGGCGTCACCAAATGCCTCAGCTGCCGCCTGAGCGCGCGCCTTGGACCATTCGTTGTAAGCCGCCCCGCCCACCAGAAGCACCACCAGGGCCACGGCAATCCAGCCATATTTGCGCATCATCGCAAACAATTTGTCGCGGCGGACCTCTTCGGTCACCTCATCAATGAAATTTTCCGGATTGCTCACAATGCCCGTCCTTTTTTCACTCTTGCCCCCTTTTGCCCCAAAGCACCACGAATGCCAAGAGCAGGCGACGATTTGCGCTAAGGTTCATAAATATTGCGGTTTTCCGGCGGGAGGTGTCAGGAATGTCAACAAAATGCACGCCTGTGCTTGTTCCTTTCCTCGCTGCCACCTATCTTCTGATCAAAACTTGTTCATTGTGATCATACCAACAGGATCTCGCATGCGTCTCTTTTCCATCCTAGCCGCAGTTGCGGTTGTATTTGGCCTTTATATGGCAATTTTCCAGCGTGACGCACTTCTGAGCGCAGTTGGTGCCGGTCCATCCGCGTCATCGAAAGAGGCGGCTGAGACCCGCGCGCAAGACCCAAATCCCGACGCGGCCCCCTCCTCCCCGTCCGATGATCGTGTTTCCGTGGTGGCGCTGAAATCCATCGCGCGCGAGATCGAAAGTGCGGTGGTCGTGCGCGGACGCACCGAAGCGTCACGCCGGGTGGTGGTTCGGGCGGAAACATCCGGGCAGGTTGTATCGGACCGGCTGAACAAAGGCAGCCTGGTCAGCACGGGCGACGTGCTGTGCCGACTGGATCCGGGCACCCGTGCCGCCAGCCTTGCCGAAGCAAAGGCCCGGCTGGAGGAGGCCCGCGCCCGAGAACCAGAAGCCGAAGCCCGTGTGATCGAAGCGCAGGCGAGGTTGGATGAGGCGATGATCAACCTCAATGCGGCCGATAAACTGTCACAAGGGGGATTTGCCTCCGACACCCGCGTGGCAAATGCCCGCGCCAGTGTGGAAAGTGCGCGCGCCAGCGTGGTGGCGGCCCAATCCGGCGCTTCCAGCTCCTCTGCCAGCATCCAATCAGCCGAAGCGGCTGTCGCAGCGGCAGAACGGGAAATGGAGCGGACGGTGATCACCGCGCCTTTTGAAGGCATTTTGGAAACCGACACAGCTGAACTTGGCTCGCTGTTGCAGCCCGGTGCGGACTGCGCGGCCATCATTCAGCTCAACCCGATCCGTCTTGTTGGTTTCCTGCCCGAACTGGAGGTGGAGTTCGTATCGCTGGGCACCCCCGCCAAGGCCCGGCTGACGACCGGAGAGACCATCGAAGGGCTGGTCAGCTACATCGCGGACAGCTCTGACCCCAACACCCGCACCTTCAGGGTCGAGATTGAGGCCGACAACAGCGAACAGAAATTGCGCGAAGGGCGCACCACGGAAATTGCCATCGCCTCTGCCGGGCGCAAAGCGCATCTGCTGCCCCAAAGCGCGCTGACCCTGGATGACCAGGGGGCTTTGGGCGTGCGGATTGTCACCGAGGACACGCGCGCGGGCTTTGTGCCCGTCGAAATGGTGCGCGACAGCCGCGACGGGGTCTGGGTGACCGGGCTTGATGACACGGCCACCGTCATCGTGATTGGGCACCATTATGTCACCGATGGTGTCCTACTCGATGTCACATTACGGGAAACGGGCTCATGATCGGGATCGTCGACTGGGCCGCAGAACGCGCCCGAATGGTCATCGCCTTCGTGATCCTGTCGATCGCGGCAGGCGCGCTGGCCTATGCAAATCTGCCCAAAGAAGGAGAGCCGGACATTGAAATTCCGGCGCTTTTTGTTTCTGTCCCCTTCCCCGGCATTTCCGCCGCCGACAGTGAACGCCTGTTGGTGCGCACAATGGAAACCGAGCTTGCGGATATTGACGGGCTCAAGACCCTGTCGGGCACCGCGGCCGAAAACTATGCCGGGGTGGCGCTGGAATTCGAATTTGGCTGGGACAAGACCAAGGTCATGGCGGATGTGCGCGACGCGATGAACACCGCCGAGGGCAAGTTTCCGACAGGCTTTGAGAAATACTCGATCAACGAGATCAATTTCTCGGAGTTTCCGATCATCATCGTGAACCTGACCGGCCCGGTGCCGGAACGCACGCTGATCCGCGTGGCACAAGATTTGCAGGATGATCTGGAAGGGCTGGATGCGGTTCTGGAGGCGTCCCTTGCCGGTTATCGTGATGAGATGGTCGAAGTGGAAATCGACCCGCTGCGCCTTGAAGCTTATAATGTCACGGCGGGTGAATTGATCAATGTGGTGCAGTCCAACAACCAGTTGATTGCCGCGGGCAATGTGCAAACCGCCACCGGATCGACCGCCATCAAGATCCCGTCCTCGTTTGACGAGTTGCAGGACATCTACGCGCTGCCCGTCAAGGTGAACGGCGACAGCGTGGTCACGCTGGGCGATCTGGCGACAATTCGTCTGACATTTGAAGACCGCGCCGGAACCGCGCGGTTTAATGGCCAGACTTCGGTTGCGCTTCAGGTGGTCAAACGCAAGGGGTTCAACCTGATTGACACCGCCGCCAAGGTGCGCGACGTGGTGGCCGAGGCCAGCAAGGACTGGCCCAGCGAGTTGCAGCAGGCCGTGCATGTGGGCACCTCAAACGACCAGAGCGTGGTGGTGGACAGCATGGTCAAACAGCTGGAGGGCTCGGTGATCACCGCGATTGCGCTGGTGATGATCGTGGTGCTGGCCGCCCTTGGCATCCGTTCGGCGCTGCTGGTGGGCTTTGCCATTCCAACCTCGTTCCTGCTGACCTTTGCGCTGTTTGGCGTGCTGGATGTGACCATTTCCAACATCGTGATGTTCGGCCTGATCCTTGCCGTTGGGATGCTGGTCGATGGGGCGATTGTGGTCGTTGAATATGCGGACAAAAAGATCAAGGACGGTGTAGGGCCGATGAAGGCCTATACCATGGCGGCAAAACGGATGTTCTGGCCCATTGTCAGCTCGACCGCGACGACGCTTTGCGCCTTTCTGCCCATGCTCTTCTGGCCCGGTATTCCGGGGCAATTCATGGGCTGGTTGCCGAAAACCCTGATCTTCGTTCTGTCCGCATCCCTGCTGGTGGCGCTGGTCTATCTGCCGGTTGTGGGGGGCGTGTCGGGGCGGCTGAGCCGCATGTTCGAACATATATCCGATGCCCTAAAGCCCCTGCCGCTTTGGTCCAAGATCCTGATGGTTCTGGCTTCGCTGGCCCTGCTCTTGCTGGCGCTGGTGCAGTTTATCAACCCGCAATTCCTGCCCATGGGCATCGGCGATGACGCTGGGCTGTCACGTTATGCCCCCGGCGCGATCCTGTTCCTGATTGCTGCGTCGCTCGTGTCGATCAGCATCGGATCGATCGAGTTTGAACGCAAAAGCAACCATATCGACGCCGGCTATCAGCGCAGCTGGTTTGGCGCGGTGATCCATTTCATTTCCGGCAACCCGATCATGCCGTTTGTGTCGATCCTTGCGGTGATTGGTTTTGTGGTGGGCACCTTCATCACCTTCGCAGGCAACAATAAGGGGGTCGAGTTCTTCACCGACAGCGAACCGGAACAGGCGATCATCTTTGTGCGCGCGCGCGGCAACCTGTCGATCGAGGAGAAAGACGAGATGGTGCGCAGGGTGGAACGGGTGGCCCTGTCGACCAAAGGTGTGGAAAGCGTCTTTGCCTTTGCGGGCGACGGTGGATTGAACCAGAACACCGGCGGAGCGTCAGGCCCGCGCGACACAATCGGTCAGTTGCAGCTGGAATTGGTGGCCTGGGCAGATCGTCCGTCGATTGAAAAAGACATCAAGCTTTTGGGGTTCATCCCCTTCACCACCACCGAAATCGACCCCGCCTATGACGGCGATTTCGTAATGAACAAGCTGGAAGAGCGCCTGTCGAACCTGCCGGGGATCCGCTTTGAGGTGTTGAACCTGAACCGTGGTCCGGCCTCGGCCAAACCGGTGCATCTGCGCCTGAAAGGGGACGACTGGACCACGTTGCGCGCCGCAATGGACGCGGCGGTGACCAAATTCAACACCACGCCGGGACTGGTACAGATCGAGGACACGCTCCCCCTGCCCGGCATTGACTGGCAATTGGATGTGGATGTGGAGAACGCCGGGCGGTATGGCACCAATGTGGCCACGGTCGGTGGCATGGTGCAGTTGGTCACCAATGGGATCCTGCTGGACACGATGCGGGTGGACAGTTCGGATGAAGAGATCGAAATCCGCGTGCGCCTGCCCGAGGATCAACGCCTTCTCTCCACGCTGGATACGCTGAAGCTGCGCACGGAAACCGGGTTGGTGCCGCTGTCAAACTTCGTCACCCGCACCCCGGTGCCCAGCCTGGCGCAGATCGACCGGGTGGATCAAAGCCGCTACTACGACGTGAAGGCCGGGGTTGAAAGCGACCTTGTGAAACTGGTGGCCGCCGATGGGACCGAGCAATTTGTCTCTGTTACAGAGGCAGATCAGATCCAGAAGGACATCCCGGATCTGACCCGGATTGCCGTCACGCCTGCCGAACGCATTGCCGCCATCACCGCCTGGATCGAAGAGGTCGGACTGCCCGATGGCGTCACCTATGAATGGACCGGAGATCAGGAAGACGAGGCCGAAAGCCAGGCCTTTCTGGGTCAGGCCTTCATCGGCGCTCTGTTCCTGATGTTCATCATCCTGCTCGCGCAGTTCAACAGCTTCTACAATTCGGTTCTGGTGCTTTTGGCGGTGGTTCTGTCCACCACAGGGGTGCTGATCGGCATGATGGTGATGGGGCAACCCTTCTCGATCATCATGACCGGCACGGGCATTGTGGCGCTGGCCGGGATCGTGGTGAACAACAACATCGTTCTCATTGATACCTATCAGGATTATTCGCGCTACATGCCACCGGTTGAGGCAATCACCCGCACCGCCGAGGCGCGGATCCGTCCGGTTCTGTTGACCACCATCACCACAATGGCGGGCCTTGCGCCGATGATGTTCGGCCTGTCGCTGAATTTCATCGATGGCGGCTATTCGATCGACAGCCCCACAGCGCTGTGGTGGAAACAGCTGGCCACCGCCGTGGTGTTCGGGCTGGGCATTGCCACCGTGCTGACGCTGGTCTTCACCCCGTCGATGCTCGCCCTGCGGATCTGGATTTCGGCCGGGGCGTATCGCTCGCTTTCGGGTCTGCGCTCGCTGGCCCATCGCGGCGGGATCGAAGCCCGTGACGCCGCTCTGAACAAGGCGGCCCGCAAGACCCGCCTGGAGGACTTGATCTGGGACGGTGACGAAGATGCCGATCTTATGCCGGACACCGGGGATGTGGCGCCAAGCGTTGAAGACATCAAGCGTGTTTTGGCCCCGACAGACACCATCCATTCGCCCGCAGCAGATGAAACGTCTGAGACGGATGAACAGGATCTGCGTGAAAACCCGGTCAAACCAGGCAGCTCTCGCGACGCCGCTGAGTAACCGAAGGGCCGCGCAAGACGTGGCCCTTCCTGTTTGCGATTACATCTGAAACGACAGCTCTACCGACGCGGCGCTGCGTTTGGCCGGGCCATGATGCACGGCCTCTATGTTGTTGCCATCCGGGTCCAGAACAAAAGCCGCGTAATAGCCAGGGTGATAGGCACGTTCCCCCGGGGCGCCATTGTCCTGACCGCCATGCGCCAGGGCCGCCGCGTGGAAAGCATCGACCATGGCACGATCAGCAGCCTGAAAGGCGATATGCTGGCGCCCGGTTGCAAGGCCCTGCGCTTCGGGCCCATCAACCGCAGACACAACCAGCTCGTCGGCGAAAAAGAAGGTGTCGCTGGCCTCCATAACCGGCACGTTCAACGCCCCCAGCGCGGCTTTGTAGAACCGCCGACTGGCGTGAATATCCTGAACGACAAGGTGTAGATGATCAATCAAACGTCCGCGGTGCAGGGTCATATCCATCGGGTGGCTCCTTCGGGTAAAGGCCCGCAGCCAAGGAGCCTGCGCGCCCTGCCCCAGCTTACCCCACCGGATCCATGCCCCCAATGACGTGGATCAACACGCCCGTATCGGCTCAGGCCGCGTCGATGACCTCGCCATCCTCATCCTCGGCCGCCTGACGCGCCCACATCGCGCCGTAGCGACCCCCGGCAGCCAGCAGCTCTTCATGGGTGCCGCGTTCAGTGATTTCGCCCTGTTCCAGAACGATGATCTGATCGGCATCGGCAATGGTGGACAGGCGGTGGGCGATGGTAATCACCGTGCGCCCCTGCCCCATTTCGCGCAGACTGTCCTGAATGTCGCGTTCGGTCTGGGTATCAAGCGCCGAGGTTGCCTCGTCCAGAAGCAGGATGGGCGGGTTTTTCAAAAGCGTGCGGGCAATGCCCACCCGCTGCTTTTCACCGCCTGAGAGTTTCAACCCACGCTCGCCCACAGGGGTGTCATAGCCTTCTGGCAGGGCCATGACAAAATCATGGATCTTGGCGGCCTTGGCGGCGGCCTCGACCTCGTCCCGGCTGGCATCCGGATTGCCATAGGCGATGTTGTAATAGATCGTGTCATTGAACAGAACCGTGTCCTGCGGCACCACGCCAATCACGGAATGCAGACTGTCCTGCGTCACATCACGCACATCCTGCCCGTCAATCTTCAACGCCCCGTCATTCACATCATAGAACCGAAAGAGAAGCCGCCCGATGGTGGATTTCCCGGACCCGGACGGGCCGACAATCGCCACGGTTTGCCCGGCTTCGACCTTCAACGACACGCCTTTCAAAATGGGCCGCTCGTCATCATACCCAAAGCGGATCTGATCGAACTCCAGCGCGCCACCGTTGACCACGATATCAGGCGCATCGGGCTTGTCCTTCACCTCGGCGGGTTGTTCGAGCAGGTTGAACATCTCGCCCATATCCACCAGCGACTGGCGGATTTCGCGATAGACTGTGCCAAGGAAGTTCAGCGGCATGGTGATCTGGATCATATAGGCGTTGACCATGACAAAATCGCCCACGGTCAGCGCGCCGTTTTGCACCCCAATCGCCGCCATGACCATCACGGCCACCAGCCCGCCAGTGATCAACAAGGCCTGGCCGAAATTCAGAAATGCCAGCGAATAAGAGGTCTTCAACGCGGCCTTTTCATACCCCGCCATTGCCACGTCATAGCGTGCTGCCTCTCGCGTCTCGGCCCCGAAATATTTCACCGTCTCAAAGTTCAGCAGACTGTCGATGGCCTTCTGGTTGGCATCCGTGTCCTGTTCGTTCATCTCTTTGCGGATTTTCACCCGCCATTCGGTGACTTTGAACGTGAACATGACATAGGCCCAGATCGTGCCAACAACCACGGCCAAATACCAGACATCAAAGACAAAAAACAGGATAGCCGAAATCAGGGCCAACTCCAGGATCAGGGGGCCCATGGAAAAGAGAAGGAAGCGCAGAAGGAATTCCACCCCCTTCACCCCGCGTTCAATAATCCGGCTCAGACCGCCGGTTTTGCGGGTGATGTGATAGCGCATCGACAGGCGGTGAATATGGGTAAAGGTCTCCAGCGCCAATTGCCGCAGCGCGCGCTGTGCGACGCGCGCAAAAATGGCGTCACGCAACTGTTGAAACCCGTTCGCCATCAACCGTGCCATCCCATAGGCCAGCGTCAGCCCCACCGCCCCAAGCGCCAGGAAGGTCGCCGGACTGGTCGCGTCACCCGCCAGCGCATCCACCGCCTGTTTGTAAAGAAACGGCGTCGCGACAGTGACCACTTTCGACAGAAGCAACATCACCATCGCCCAGACCACCCGGTGTTTCACCCAGCTCTGCCCCTCGGGCCAGAGATACGGCATGACACGCTTGATGATCAGCATGCTGTCATCCGGGGCTTTGGTGGCGGTGATGTGGTTATGTCTCATGCTCGGGTCTTTCCTGGCGGCCCATTCCACAATCAAAACAGGCGGACCCTACAGATAGGGGTCCGCCTGCCAAAGGTCGAGCCTTGCACTTGTCTTTTTCCGCTTTACGCCTCAGTTCCTAGACGGAACCGTAAAGACCTGCCCCGGATAGATCAGGTCCGGGTTGCGGATCTTGTCGCGGTTGGCGTCAAACACCTGCACATACATCACCCCGTCGCCCAGCCGGTCCCGCGCAATGGCCCAAAGCGTGGCCCCGGGCTGCACGGTCACCAAAGCAGGGCGTTGCGGCTGGGCGTCACCCGCAGAAGTGTCGGCAGGCGTGGCTGTGGGCGTTGCCAAGTCTTTGCCAGCCGTCTCCGCAGTCCCATCTGCAACGGGTGTTGGTGAAGACGCAGCGCTCGCTGCGCCGTCCGCAATAGCGGCCGTGCCCTCGGCTTCGCTACCTGCCGTGGTGGTTGTGGACGGTGCTGGGGCGGTTTGAGTGGACGCCTCAGAGACCGTCGTATTTTCAGGGGGGGCAGCCTCTTCACCGCCTGCGGAGGCCGCAGGCGCATCTGGGGCGGTGGTGGCTGTATCTGCCGTGCCGGATGCACCCACTGTCGCTCCCTCGGTTGCCGACTGTTCCGCATCATCCGACGTGTTGGTTTTGGCCTCAACCGTGTTGCCCGATGCTTCGGTCAACTGTGCCGCCAACTGCACCGGATCTTCCCGTTTGAAGGGCGTTTCCACCTGCGACAGCAGCTTGCCCGTGGCATCGATTTCATCAATGCGCAGGATGTAGACCCCCGGTTCAAAATCAGGAAGGGTCATGCGCCATTGACCATCTGGACCGACCTGCGCGTCCGCCAGAAAATCGTTGTTCAGATGGGCCCGCAACGATGATTGGGCAGCACCGCGCCCTGCAAGTGTCACCACGCCCTGCGCGTCATATGAAATGGTGTCGAGACGCACCTGCGAAACGACCTGCGCCCCGGTGGAATCCTGCAAAACCCGGATCCCGTCCTGATCTGCAAGCAACACTTGCGGTGCAGGGTCCTGGGGCGGGGTATCGGGGGCACCCTCCGCCGCTTCTACCCCTTGTCCTTCAGGTTCAGCTGCGGTTTCTGTACCGGGTTGCTCGCCAGCAGCAACTTGCGTGCCTGTCGCCTCAGCGCCCGTTGTATCAGCGGCACCGGCAACCGGCCCAATGATCACGCTTTGGTCCGAGGCCTGCATGGTTTCCCCATCAACCGTCAGGCTCATCACGCGCGGCGCATCCGAGGGCGGCAGATCCAGCAGGGCGACGAAGTTGCCATTTCCGTCACTTTCAGCGGTGCCGACCACGGCATCATCCACCATCAGCTGCACCTGGCTGCCGGGTGCGGCCTGCCCCGCGATCACCGCAGATCCATCCGGTTCAACCCGGACCACATCGAAGGACGGAGACCTGATATCGCCGGTATCCGTCGCACCATCGGATTGATCAGCAACTGATGTTGATGCGCCTTCGTCCTGCGCGCTTTGCGGGACCGGTGCCGAACGGCTTGCTTGCTCGGCAGTATCGCCCCCATCCCGGGTCAACCACCATCCCATCGCCACCACAATCAGCGCCAGCGCCGTGCCGCCTGCCGCCAACGCCCCTGCGCCCGATTTGGGCGTATTTTCTGCTGTCATTTCCATCCCCTTCGGGCGATCCGCCATGTCCGGCGCCATCCCCCAATTCCAGCCTGTCCCGTTCCATGCCGCGCCGCGTTCCAACCCGTTGTTTTCCGGCGGAGGATCCCGCTTTTGCAAACAAAGGCGTTTCCCGGTTGCGACGGCTTGAGCAACCATAACAACCCGGCTATCACCGGTCAAAAGATCTGTTGAAGGAAAGCGCCATGTCTGATCCCCTGCCCGGATCCTCCCCTGCCCCCAAATCCCGCAACGCATCGATCTGTGTGTTCTGCGGGGCGCGCAGCGGCCATGATCCCGCGTATGAACAGGCGGCCATTGACCTTGGCACCCGCATGGCAAAGGAAAACTGGCGTCTTGTCTATGGTGCCGGGGATATCGGCATTATGGGGGCAGTCGCCAAAGCGGCGCAGGCCGCGGGGGCCGAAACCTTTGGCGTCATTCCGGTGCATCTGATGGACCGCGAACAGGGCAAACGCGACCTGACGTCCTTTGTGGTGACCGAGAACATGCATGAGCGCAAAAAGGTCATGTATATGAACTCAGACGCGATTGCCGTGCTGCCCGGCGGGGCCGGATCGCTGGACGAGTTTTTTGAGGTGCTGACCTGGCGGCAGCTTGGCCTGCATGACAAGCCGATCATCCTGTTGAATATCAACGGCTATTGGGATCCGCTGATCGGGCTGCTGGACCATGTGATTGCCCAAGGGTTTGCCGGGGATGATATCCGCGAAAACACGCTGGTCGCCGAGAGCGTGGATCAGATGGCCACCCTGCTGCGCGCGCGTTTTGCCACGCGGTCCTGACGGAACGCCACCAGCGAATAAATCACCAGCGCCGCCCAGATCAGCGGCAGAGCAATGGCGTGCCAGATGGTAACAGGTTCGGCAAAAATCACCGCCGCACACAGGAATTGCAGGCTTGGGTTCAGGTATTGCACCACCCCCACGGTCGACAGCGGCAGTTGTTTTGACGCGTAGCTGAACAGAACAAGCGGCCCGGCGGTCAATGCGCCAGAGCCGATCAGCATCAGGCTGTCGAACAGGTTATGTCCGAAAGTGGCGAGGTGGCGATCAAACAACCCGGTCCAGCCCTGCATATGCACCCCCCACAGCCAGATCACCGCCAAGGGCGCGAGCAAAAGCACCTCGCCCGTCACCGACACAACCGGTCCGGCGACAAGGCTTTTCTTGATCACGCCGTATAGCGCAAAGGTGGACGCCAGAAAAAGCGATATCCACGGTGGCACACCAAGGCCGTAGGTCAGGATCACCACCGCCAAGGCCGCCAAAGCCACGGCAATGGATTTCCCCCGCCCCAGCACCTCGCCATACACCAGACGCGCCAAAAGCACGGTGACCAGCGGGAAGATGTAATAGCCCAGGCTGGCCTCGACCACCTTGCCGATCTGGATTGAAATGATGAACCCGCCCCAATTGGCAGAAATCATCAGGCTGGACAGAAGCACCAACAGGCACCCACGCGGATCTTTCAACAGGCGGGACAGGTCCGGCAGACGGCGCTGGATCACAAGCAAACAGCCAAACAAGACCAACGACCAAATCGTGCGGTGAGAAAGAAGTTCCAACGGCGGCACATGGGCCAAAGCTTTGTAATACAGTGGCGACAGGCCCCAGATGGTGCAGGCCAAAAGGATCGCGGCTATGGCTTTGGTGCTGTCGCGCATGGGGGTGTCTCATCGGGATGTGGGTATAATCTGCGCGACGATGGCACAGATTGGATCCAATCCCAAGAGGTATTCTGATCCCCTTCCAAGCCGGACGCTACGTCTTGGTAAATCGCAACACGCCCGCGATGCCACTGCGCCCATCTGACGGGTGATTGACACCGTCATTGACCACCACGTCAGAGAAATCAAACGGGCTGACGCCCTCCAGACAGGCGGCATTGACCCCGTATTCATTGGGGTTGGAGCGGCGTTGATGATGGGTATAGATGCCACAGGTCTTGCAGAAATAGTGTTTCGCAGAACCGGTTCCGAATTGATAGAGGGTCAGATTTTCTGCGCCCTTCGTGATGCGGACCCCATCAAGCGGGGCCGACACCGCCACCGCTCCGCGCATCCTGCAAAAGCTGCAATCGCAACGCCGCGCGCTGTTCAGCCCATCGGACAAGGCAACCTCAAATTGCACGGCGCCACAATGGCAGGCGGCTTTGTGGTGATCGGCCATATCAAATCCTCTTTCCAACATCCCAAATAAAAAGGGGCACCCGCACGGCGCCCCTTTGGAATTTCCTTACGATCCAAGTGATTACAGGCGCGAGGCCACGTTTTCCCAGTTCACCAGGTTTTCCAGGAAGTTGTCCAGATAGGCCGGACGTTTGTTGCGGAAATCAATGTAGTAGGAATGTTCCCACACATCGCAGCCCAGAAGCGCGGTTTGACCGAAGCAGAGCGGGTTCACACCGTTTTCGGTTTTGGTCACCTTCAGGCCACCGTCGCTGTCCTTGACCAACCAGGCCCAGCCCGAACCGAACTGGCCTGCGCCTGCTGCGGCAAAGTCTTCCTTGAACTTGTCAACCGACCCAAAGCTTTCGGTGATGGCTTTTTCCAGCTCACCCGGCAGTCCGGTTTTGCCCGGGCCCATCATCTCCCAGAACTGGTTGTGGTTCCACAGCTGCGAAATGTTGTTGAAGATGCCGCTTTGTGCCACGGCTTTGTCATCATAGGTGCCCTTGATGATCTCTTCGAGGGATTTGCCCTCCCACTCGGTGCCGGAAATCAGCTTGTTGCCGTTGTCGACATAGGCCTTGTGGTGCAGGTCGTGGTGATATTCCAGCGTTTCTGCTGACATGCCAAATTCGGCAAGTGCATCATGGGCATAGGGAAGGTCGGGAAGTTCAAAAGCCATTGTTGGGCCCCTCTTCTGTCGCGTTTCTATTCTCGTTCTAAATGGGGTACCTGGGGGGGAAGGGTCAAGGGGCGAGACAAAAAACAACCGTTTTCCCGCCAAGTTTTCCTTCCCTCACCCAAGCTTACTTCAAGCTACATTTCCCCTCTCCGCGAAACGTATTGGCAAAGCCCAGAGGCTTCATCGAAAGAGTCGCGGACAAATCTGACTTCTGAATGGTCAGTCGATAGCCAAGGCCAGATGCCAGCACTTTCCCGCCATATTGATTTTTGCCGGGCACTTTCTTGATCGTATAGCTGAACGTCATACGCTTGGTGTTGTCCACAGAAACGGCACCGCCAATTGGCTCTTCAAAGACCTTTTGGATCATACCATCCAGGACCTTCACGGATCCCGTAGTTTCATCATGCCAGACATAAAGGTCCGGCGGCAGGCTTGAGGTATCCCCGCCGCCACGGGATTTGTTGATTACACAGTAGTAGTTTTTGGCATTTGCCTGCCCCAATGACATCGTCAGCAACACCGCTGCACATGAAAGTGTCTTTCCGAGAACACCCATCTGACTCTATCCTATCTCAATCAAATTCAGCTCACCTTCAAGTAGAACACATCGAAGGCGACCTCAACGCAAATACACGGAATAAAAAAACCCGGAAACGCGAAACGCACTTCCGGGTTTGGGTTGCAACAGTGTTGCCTCGTCAGAACACTTCGCCACCGGGCAAAGCTGCGTCTTTCAACAGGTCGAACGCATATTGCCCGACCGACCGGAAACAGACCAGTTCGGCGGTTTCTTCGTCGATCAGATGAAACGCCGCCGGGATCTGCGCGATGCGGGTGCGGCGCAGCATGCCGGGGGCCATGGCTGACACATCCGCGGGGCTGAGCTTCGCCACCACTTCACGGGCCGCCTTGCCAATGACCCGGAATACGGCACGTGCGTCAGACACGTTCACCACCAACGCATGTTCATCCGCCAGCGTGGCGTTCATTGCATCGATGATGCCCGGAGCCTTGGCGTGATCCACGATCAGCAGCAGTTCATCGGGCGACATCCAGGCGGTGCGGCCTGCCTCACCTGACAGGATTTCCCCCTGCCCCGGCATCTTGGTCCCGGTGGCCTCCTTGACCGCTTTCGCCAGTGTCTTCGAGACCAGATCACCGCGCACGGTGATCATGCCCACAAGGCCCTGTTCTTCGATGCGGCAATAGCCGTCAAACGACGCGCCATTGAGTGCGGATTGAGCCTTAGACATTCTGCTTCTCCCCATCCTTGTCATAAAAGACCGGATCACAGATCCGCGCCTTGATCACAGTGTTGGTGCCATCCACGGTCGGGAAGGAAATCACCTCGCCCATCCGGTCCGGGCCGTGTTTCACAAGCCCCATGGCGATGCCTTTCTTCAGGGTCGGCGAATAATAGGTCGAGGTCACGCGGCCGATCACAACCTTTTGGCCGTTCGCGTTCACGCCGTCACCCTGCGCATAGGCGCCATCCGGCAGGACAGAGCCATCAAGGGTTTCCAGCCCGACCAGCTTCCAACGCTCCGGATCGGTCATATGGCTGCGCAGCTGGGCGCGTTTGCCAAGGAAGTCTTCCTTCTTCTTGGAAATCGCCCAGTTCAGCCCCAGATCCTGCGGGATCACCGTTCCGTCGGTCTCATCCCCGATCATGATAAAGCCCTTTTCGGCCCGCATGATGTGCAAACATTCGGTGCCGTATGGCATCACGCCAAACTCTTCCCCCGCCGCAATCAGCGCATCCCAGAAGGCACGCCCCTGCGAGGCCGGTACGGCGATTTCATAGCTGAGTTCACCCGAGAAGGAGATCCGGTAAGCACGGGCGTCAAAGTCGCCGATCTTACCATCACGCCACTGCATGAAGGGCAGCGCCTCGGCAGAGAGATCCATGCCACCGCCAGCTTGCGCGTTCAACTTCTCCAGCACCTTGCGCGCATTCGGGCCAACCACGGCGACCTGCGCCAGTTGCTCGGTCACATTGGCAACATAGACCTTCCAGTCCCACCATTCGGTCTGAAGCCATTCTTCCATCCAACCATGGATGCGATCCGCCCCACCCGAGGTGGTGTGACACAGCCACGTATCCTCGTCGATGCGGGCAACCACACCGTCATCCGACAGGAAGCCGTTTTCCGAACACATCAGGCCATAGCGGCATTTGCCCACGGCCAGGTTCGACATCATGTTGGTGTACATCATGTCCATGAACTTGCCCGCATCCGGCCCGTTGACAATCAGTTTGCCAAGGGTGGAGGCATCCAGCAGGCCGAGGTTTTCACGGGTGTTCAGCACCTCGCGATAGACCGCATCCTCGTGGCTTTCCCCCGCTTGCGGATAGCAATAGGGGCGGCGCCAATGACCCACCGGCTCCATATAGGCGCCTTGCTCTTCGTGCCATTCGTGCATCGGCGTGCGACGGATCGGCTGAAAGATCTCGGCCCGGGCTTCGCCGGCGATCGACCCCATGGAAATCGGGGTGTAAGGCGGGCGGAAGGTGGTGGTGCCGGTCGATGGAATGGGTTGACCCAAAGCATCAGAAAGAACCGCCAAACCATTGATGTTGGAGATTTTTCCCTGATCCGTCGCCATGCCCAGCGTGGTGTAACGCTTGGTGTGCTCCACGCTTTCATAGCCTTCACGCGCGGCAAGCTGCACGTCGGAAACCTTCACATCGTTTTGGTAATCCAGCCACATTTTCATGCGCTTTTTCGGGCCAGCGCCCTGCGGCATGATCCAAACCGGTTCCAGCGCGGCCTCGGCCTCGGCCTCGCCTTTCGGAGCGGCCATGTCGCCTTCGCCCGCAGCCGCCAGACCGGCCTTCACGGCGTTTTCCAACACGGCCCCCAGGGCAAACTCGCCATCCGCCGAACCCGCCGGGATCACAAAACCTTCGCCATTTGCGCCCAGCGGCGGGCGGGAGGCATCGGGGCGGAACATGGCGTTCACCTCGTCCCACGTCAGCTTGCCGCCGCAATGCGACCAGAGGTGCACAACCGGGGACCAGCCGCCCGACATCGCAACCGCGTCACAGGCGATCTCTTCCAGCGTCGCGCCTTCGCCCTGCTGGGCACAAAGGGTCACGCCGGTGACGGATTTGCCACCTTTGACCATGCCAATGGCCTTGCCGTTTTCGACACGGATGCCCGCCTCGCGGGCCGCATCAGCCAGCGCGCCGCCACCGTTGGGGCGCGCATCGATGATCACAGGCACTTCGAGACCGGCAGCTTTCACGGCCAGCGCGGTGCGATACGCGTCGTCATTGTTGGTCACAACCACCACACGGTCGCCAGCGGATACCCCCCAGTTCACGATGTAATCGCGCACGGCCCCGGCCAGCATCACGCCGGGGATGTCGTTGCCAGCAAAGGACAGCGGACGTTCGATGGCCCCGGTTGCGGTGACAATCTGCCCCGCCCGGATCCGCCACAGGCGGTGTCGCGGGCGACCATCCGCTGGCGTATGGTCCGCCACGCGCTCATATCCCAGCGCATAGCCGTGATCGTAGACACCGGCGCCCATGGTGCGGGTGCGCAGCGTTACGTTTTCCATCGCGGCCAGTTCGGCCACGGTGGCATCGATCCAATCGGCGGGCGCTTTGCCGTCAATGGTGCCCCCATCGACCGGGGCGCGTCCGCCCCAATGGGCGGTCTGTTCGATCAGCATGACCTTCTTGCCCGACTTGGCAGCGGCCAGGGCGGCGGCCAGACCGGCCACCCCGCCCCCGACAACCAGAATGTCGGTGTGGTGGTAGTAATGCTCGTAGCGGTCTGCATCAAAAGTTTCGGCGTCGGGCGCTTTGCCCAGACCAGCGGATTGACGCACAATCGGTTCAAACACATGTTTCCAGCCCACGCGCGGGAACATGAAGGTCTTGTAATAAAACCCGGCCGGCAGGAAGCGCGACACGTAGTTGTTCACCACCCCCACGTCGAATTCCAGGCTCGGCCAGTGGTTTTGCGAGCCCGCAGTCAGACCGTCAAAAAGTTCGGTCGTTGTGACACGTTGGTTCGGTTCAAACCGTGCGCCCTCGCCCATATTCACCAGCGCGTTCGGCTCTTCTGCTCCGCTCGCAATGATGCCGCGCGGACGGTGGTATTTGAACGAACGGCCGACAAGGGTCTGGCCTTCGCCCAGCAGGGCCGACGCAAGGGTATCCCCTTCAAACCCCTTCATTTTCTTGCCGTTGAAGGTGAAGTTCTTCACCTTCGAGCGGTCGATCAGGCGACCGCCAGTTGAAAGACGGGTGCTCATTTATACCCCTCCCAGTCAGGGTGTTTCGCCTTGACCGCATCAATGATGTCCTGCGGCGGCTCATAGGTTTGCGCGGAATAGGTGCCGTAGACTTCCAGCGTCATCGTGTTGCGGGCCGCGTGAAACCACTTGCCGCAGCCCGATGCATGGCGCCAGCGCTCAAAGTGAACCCCCTTGGGGTTCTTACGCATGAACAGATAGGTTTCAAAGTCGTCATCCGACGAGCCGGGACCAAAACGCTTCAGATGCGCTTCGCCACCGCCATGCAGATCAGTTTCATCAGCCATAACGCCGCAATAGGGGCATTCCAGAATAAGCATCTTCTATCCTCCTAGTGGGCCACGCCGGCCGCGACGCTTTCGTCGATAAAGCGGCCTTCGGTGAAGCGGTTCAAGCCAAATTCTGCGGCCAGTGGTCCGGGTTCACCTTTGGCAACCAGTTCCGCCATTGCCCAGCCAGAACCGGGAATGGATTTGAACCCGCCGGTGCCCCAGCCTGCGTTGATAAAGGTGTTGCCCAGCGGCGTTTTCGAGATGATCGGCGAGCGGTCGCCGGTCACATCCACAATCCCACCCCATTGGCGCAGCATCTTGAGGCGCGACACCATCGGGAAGGTCTCGACCAGGGCGCGCACGGTTTCCTCGATATGGTGGAAGCTGCCGCGTTGGGTGTAGTTGTTGAAGGCGTCGGTGCCGCCGCCGATGACCATCTCGCCTTTGTCCGACTGGGACATATAGCCGTGCACGGTGTTGGCCATCACAACCACATCCATGCAGGGTTTGATCGGCTCACTGACGAGCGCCTGAAGGGCGACCGATTCCATCGGCAGGCGGAAGCCGGCCATGTCGGCCAGGTGGCCCGAGTTGCCAGCCACGACAATCGCCATCTTGTCACAGGCGATGTCGCCCAGGGTGGTGCGCACACCGGTCACCTTGCCGTCGGCCTGATCCACACCGGTCACTTCGCATTTCTGGATGATGTCCATGCCCATGTCGGAACACGCACGGGCATACCCCCAGGCCACCGCATCGTGACGCGCGGTCCCGGCACGTTCCTGCCAGAGCGCACCCAGAACGGGATAGCGAGGCCCGTTGATGTTCATGATCGGCACCAGTTCTTTTACACGCTGGGGCGAAATGAACTCGGTCTTCACGCCTTGCAACGCGTTGGCATGGGCCGTACGCTGATAGCCACGCACCTCGTGATGGGTCTGGGCCAGCATCATCACACCACGGGGACTGAACATGACGTTATAGTTCAGATCCTGCGACATGGTTTCATACAGGCTGCGTGCCTTTTCATAGATCGCCGCGGACGGATCCTGCAGATAGTTCGACCGGATGATGGTGGTGTTGCGGCCGGTGTTGCCGCCGCCCAGCCAGCCCTTTTCGATGATCGCCACATTGGTGATCCCGAAATTCTTGCCCAGATAAAAGGCGGTGGCCAGCCCGTGGCCGCCCGCGCCCACGATCACCACATCATATTTCTTTTTAGGCGTGGGCGATGTCCAGGCGCGTTCCCACCCCTGGTGATAGCGCACACCCTCCCGTGCGATGGCAAATGCCGAATAACGTCTCATGCTAACCCCGTCGAATCCTCTGATTAGGCGTTCGGTACGCCTTTGTTTTACGCCCATGCGTGTCGCTTCCTTGGTGATCCAACGCCATTTATGGGCAAAAAGCGACATCAGCCGCTTTTGGGGGCGGGGAAAGCATTTCCTTCGCGCTCACAACTTGGTGAATGGGCAGATCTCTTGACCCAAATCATGTCAGACCGCCCCGAATTGTCACATCTACGCTTTGGGGGTTTTTTACCCGGGCATCCCCGATTACATGTACGGGACCTAACTTCGGAGACATCATGTTTTTCTGGGCAATCACCGGTGCGACCACCCTGGCCGTCGTTCTGATCCTGACGCGGCAGATGCTGAAACGCACGCCAGAGGCGGGCGGCGAGGATATCACCTCGGACATGCAGATCTATCGCGACCAGTTGAAAGAGCTGGACCGCGATGTGGAACGGGGCACCGTCGGCAAGGACGAGGCCGAGCGGACCCGGCTGGAAATCTCGCGCCGCCTGCTTGAGGCCGATCGCAAGGCGAAGGCGCGGGTCCGCACCACCGATGCCCCCGAAGGCGCGACGCGGGTGACGATGGGGATCGCGGCCCTTGCGCTGATCCTTGGCGCCTTTGGGCTTTACTGGGTGTTGGGCAGCCCGGGCGCACAGGACCTTGGCCTGAAAAAACGTATTGCCCAGGCGGACGAGCTGCGCGCCGCGCGCCCCAGCCAGGCCGAGATCGAAGCCGAACGTCCGGACTGGACCGGGGCACCCGAGGGCACGCCGGAAGATTACGTGAAACTGGTCGACACCCTGCGCGAAAAGATGAAGGAAACGCCGGATGATCCGCGCGGGTTGGACCTGCTGGTGCAGCACGAAACCTCGGTCGGCAACCATGTGGCCGCACGCGAAGCGATGGACCGCCTGATTGAGATCAAGGGAGACGAAGCAACTTCTGATGACTTTGCCCGGCAGGCGGATGTGATGATCATGACCGCCGGCGGGTTTGTCTCGCCCGAAGCCGAAGAGGCGCTGCGCGTGTCCCTGATCAAGGATCCGCGCAACCCGGTGGCACGTTACTATACCGGGCTGATGTTCGCCCAGAACTCGCGCCCCGATCTGGCGTTCCGCCTGTGGCGTGGGCTGTTGGAAGAGGGGCCGGATGGCGCGCCCTGGATCACCCCCATTCGCAGCCAGATCGAAGGTCTGGCGCAGATGGCGGGGGAAAATTACACCTTGCCACCGCGCGCCCCCAAGGCAACCGCCCCCCTGCCCTCTACTGCACCGGATGGGCAGACGGACGGCCTTTCTGGCCCCACCGCCGAAGACATGGCCGCAGCGCAGGACATGAGCGCCGAAGACCGGCAGGACATGATCAAGGGCATGGTCGAACAGCTCTCCGAGCGGCTTGCCACCGAAGGCGGCACCCCCGCCGAATGGGCCCGCCTGATCACCGTGCTGGGCGTGTTGGGCGAAACCGACCGTGCCGCTGCGATCTGGAATGAGGCGAAGGAAACGTTCGCGGACACCGGCGACGCTTATGAAACGGTCAAACAGGCCGCCATTCAGGCCGGGGTGGCAGAGTGAGCGCGGCTGTGATCTTTGAGGACATTGCCGAGTTTACCGCCGCCCTCGCCCCGATGACCGCGCTGGCCGGGCTGGACCTGGGCACCAAAACCATCGGCGTCGCGGTGTCGGATGGGTTTCGCCAGGTCGCCACCCCGCTTGAGACCATCAAACGCAAGAAATTCACGCTGGATGCGGCGCGGATCCTGGAGATTGCCAAAGAGCGCCAGTTGGGCGGCATTGTGCTCGGCCTACCGCGCAATATGGACGGCACCGAAGGCCCGCGCTGCCAATCCACCCGCGCCTTCGCCCGCAATCTGACCAAGCTGACCGAGCTGCCAATCACCTTTTGGGACGAACGCCTGTCCACCGTGGCCGCCGAACGGGCGCTTTTGGAGGCGGATACGTCGCGAAAGCGTCGTTCTGAGGTCATTGATCACGTGGCTGCCGGGTATATCCTGCAAGGCGTACTGGATCGGATGAGGCATCTTTGATGATGGATGACGGGCAAATCTGGGCGCGCGACGAGGTCGACAGCCCCTGCGTGAAAATCTGCGTGGTGCACCGCGAGGCGGGGCTTTGCACCGGATGCCTGCGCACGATGGAAGAGATCGCCAGCTGGTCCAAACTGCCCGCCGAAACCCGTCGCGAGATCATGGATCAACTGCCAAACCGCCGGTCAGAGCTGACCAAACGCCGCGGGGGCCGCAAGGCAAGGATGCGCCGCGCTGCGGATCAGCCAGAAGAATAGCCGGATCACTATCGGGGTGAATGATCTTCACCACAAGGTGACAGGAATGTGACTGGCCCCCCCGCAGTTCTGCGATAGCGTGAGGACATGAAAACACTCGCCATTTTCGCAGTTCTTCTGGCTCTTCCCACCAGCGTAGCGGCCCACTCCTGGACCACGCGCTCAACAGATCAAACCATGAGCCAGGATGATCTGGCAGGCATGATTCAAGGCCAGGTATTGACCTATTACGACGGCGGCACGTCAGACTTCCGCCGCGATGGGCAGTATTTCTATACCTATGGCGGTGGGGGCACCTGGAAAGGGACCTATGTGGTTGGAACGGACAGCACGATTTGCGTCACCTATGTAACCGGGTCCACCCGCTGCGATCTTTACGTGATGGCAGGGGGGCGGCTGACCGTGATCACCGAAGACGGGTTGCGCTTTCCGATCAGAGAGATCGCCGCCCCCTAGCCGTAATCGGTCAAACGCCTCGGATCAAAGATCCTCGGCCCCCGCGAGGGCGATGGCTCGCCATGCGAGCCTGCAGGGGCTTTGCCCCTCGCGGCTGCGCCGCTCACCCCAGGATATTTACGACCAGAAAATAATGAAAGAACGGGAAGCCTGCGCTCCCCTGAATGAATGTCCGCATATCCTCGCGCGGCCGTCGACATCCCCGCCTAACCCGCCCCATTCATAAAGGCTTCAGGCCGAGACCCTTTTATTTTCTGGTCAAAAGTATCCCGGGGGTGAGACCGCAGGTCGAGGGGGCAGCGCCCCCTATTGAGCAGCCCCGACTGCCTCGGCCTCCGCTTCGATCTCGGCAGCGCGTTTTTCGACCAGTTCAACAATGTGATCAACCATCTTGTCATTGTCGAGCTTGTGGTCCTGTTTGCCGGCCACATAGACCATGCCGGACCCGGCCCCGCCGCCGGTGAACCCCACATCGGTCATCAGCGCCTCGCCCGGACCGTTTACCACACAGCCGATGATCGACAGGCTCATGGGGGTGTGGATATGGGCCAGACGTTCTTCCAGTGTTTCCACGGTTTTGATCACATCGAACCCCTGGCGCGCGCAGGACGGGCAGGAGATGATGTTGACGCCCCGGTGACGCAGGCCAAGAGATTTCAGGATCTCAAACCCCACTTTCACCTCTTCCACCGGATCGGCAGACAGGCTGACGCGGATGGTATCGCCAATACCCGCCCAAAGCAGGTTGCCCAGGCCGATCGCGGATTTGATGGTGCCGGAGACAAACCCGCCTGCCTCTGTGATGCCCAGATGGATCGGCGCATCCGTGGCCTCGGCAATGCCGTGATAGGCGGCGGCGGACAGGAACACATCCGACGCTTTGACCGAGATCTTGTATTCGCGAAAATCATTGTCTTCGAGGATACGGATATGTTCGAGGCCACTTTCCACCATCGCCTCAGGGCACGGTTCGCCGTATTTTTCAAGCAGGTGGCGTTCAAGCGAGCCTGCGTTCACGCCGATGCGGATCGAACAGCCGTGATCCTTGGCCGCCTTGATCACCTCGCGCACGCGCCCTGCATCGCCGATATTGCCCGGGTTGATGCGCAGGCAGGCGGCGCCCGCTTCGGCCGCTTCAATGGCGCGTTTATAGTGGAAGTGAATGTCGGCCACGATTGGCACCGGGCTTTCACGCACGATTTCTTTCAGGGCGGTGGTGGAGCCCACATCCGGGCAGGAAATACGCACGATATCGGCCCCGGCTTCGGCGGCGGCCAGCACCTGCCCCAGCGTGGCTTTCACGTCCGAACTGTCGGTGTTGGTCATGGTTTGCACCGCAATCGGAGCGCCACCGCCGACAGGGACATTGCCCACCATGATCTGACGGGATCTGCGGCGTTCAATATCGCGCCAGGGGCGGATGGGATTGTGGCTCATGACCGGACCTTTCCGAAGGGGTTCTTGCGGTCAAGGGATAGCGTGATGCGGGGGGGAGAGACAAGCGCGATGGGCGCGCCGCACGGCAATTTTCCGCACGCCACTTTACGGCCACGTAAGACTGTACGGATAGATACGACGTCGAACTTATCGAAGGTCGTGGAACGGCAGCGCTGATTACTCGGCCAGCTGAAGTTCGGCCACATAGGTGGCCAGCGCCTGATCCTGGCTGAGATCGGCAACCGAATAGGTTTCGGACAGGGCATCTGGCGACAGCGCGATGTTTTTCACCACCGACCCGCTGGCCCCGGCCGGACCAAAGGCCTGACCGTTTACAGCGAAATAAATGCCACCTGCGTTGCCGGTGCGCAGCAAAGGCGCGGCTTCGGTTTTCGGCAGGACATAATGTTCACCGGCATCCATGACCTTTTCAAAGATCACAGATCCGCTGGCAGATTGCACACGGACCCAGCTGGGACGCACAGCCACCAGTGCCACCTCGGCTGCGTCATCGCCAAAGACCTTGATGCGCGGAATGTTTCCATCTTCACCGACAGCGGCAACCACGGTGTCAGCCAGTTGATCTGCCGCAGCCCCAAAACCGATACCCGGCGGTGCCGAAAAATCTGGTGCAACCGGCTCCAAATCACGCTCCATCCCCGCCAGAACACCCACATTGCGCGGGTCCAGCGTGGAAATCGGCGCATCGCGCTGCGTCATCACCGGAACATCAAGCGCCTGCGGGCGATAGAGCCGATCCAGCGCTTCAGTGGACGGAGGGGCCATCACCGTGCCGGCATCGGCCATCTCAGCTTCGGTTTCAAATACGGGCAGGTCGGCCAGCACACCGGGGGATTGTTCCACCGGGGCAAAATCGACACGTTGAATTTCCTGAAGGACAGACCATCCGGCAAACCCAAGCACCCCCACAAGGGCGGCCAGAACGGCGACCGATCCAACGGCACCGGGTTCGATCCGGGCAAAGATGCTTTCGGTTTGCGGCACCCAGGTGGCGTTCGGATTGCCAAAGGCGTCATCCGGTCCACCGATGGGTTTCTGAACCCGGGTGGTTTGCTTGCTGGAGGCGGCTTCGGACAGCCCGTGCGCCGTGGCAAAACCACTTTCCTCGCAAAAACGCCCAAATGCCCATTCCGGGTCGAGCCCAAGATACCTGGCGTAAGAGCGGACATAGCCCGCGATAAACCCTTGCGTGTCGAACGCAGACGCGTCGGCATTTTCGATGGCGGCAATGTAGGTGGCTTTGATCTTGAGCTCGCGCTGCACATCCAGAAGAGACTTGCCCAGCGTGGCCCGCTCCCCTCTCATGACATCGCCCAATCGAAGATCGAAAGAATCAAACCCTGTGGTTTGTTCTTCTTCTTCAACGCGCGTAGATGCCCAACGCCCGATCATATACTCTGCTCCTGATTACCTCGCCTGTCCCGAGCGAGGGGGGGCGATTCGATACACCGCTCCCTCTCAGGTCCAAGTTACCACATACGTAAACTTTATGCACCCGCCGGTTGGGCTTAGGCGGACAGCTCGGCGCGATTCAGCTCACAGCGCGACCAGAGGCTGTCCATCGCATTGACCAGCCCGTCCATCTCGCCCGATCCATGCACCGGCGACGGGGTGAAGCGCAGACGTTCTGTCCCGCGCGGCACGGTCGGGAAGTTGATCGGCTGAACGTAAATGCCGAACTCTTCCAACAACATGTCAGACAGCTGTTTGGTGTGCACCGGGTCGCCCACGATCACCGGAACGATATGCGACCCGTGGTCGATGATCGGCATCCCCAGCCCTTTCAGACGGGTCTTCAGGATCTTGGCCTGTGTCTGATGCTGCTCGCGCAGGGATTGATCTTCCTTGAGATGTGCAACGGATGCTGCGGCCGCGGCGGCCACCGCCGGCGGGATCGAGGTCGAGAAGATAAAGCCCGGTGCGTAAGAGCGCACGGCGTCAACCATTTTTGCCGATGCGGCGATATAGCCACCCATCACGCCATAGGCCTTGGCAAGGGTGCCGTTGATGATGTCCAGACGCCCCATCAGACCGTCGCGTTCGGCAATCCCTGCCCCGCGCGGGCCATACATGCCCACGGCGTGCACCTCGTCGATATAGGTCAGCGCGCCAAATTCGTCGGCCAGGTCGCAAATCTCTTCAATCGGGCCAAAATCGCCATCCATCGAATAGATCGATTCGAAGGCAATCAGCTTGGGCGCCTCCGGATCGTCGGCTTCCATCAGCTCGCGCAGATGCGCCACATCATTGTGGCGGAAAATGCGCTTGGCGCCCCCGTTGCGACGCACCCCTTCGATCATCGAGGCGTGGTTCAGGGCATCCGAATAGATGATCAGGCCGGGGAACAATTTCGGCAGGGTCGAGAGCGTCGCATCATTGGCGATATAGGCCGAGGTAAAGACCAGCGCGGCCTCTTTGCGGTGCAGGTCGGCCAGCTCGGCCTCAAGCCGTTTGTGATAGACGGTGGTGCCCGAAATGTTGCGCGTGCCGCCCGAGCCAGCGCCGGTGGCATCAATGGCTTCATGCATCGCCGCCAGCACTTTCGGGTGCTGCCCCATGCCCAGGTAATCATTGCCGCACCAGACGGTGACCGGTTGTTCGGTCCCGTCCGGTTTTTGCCAGGTGGCGTGCGGGAAATGGCCCTTGTGCCGTTCGATCTCGATAAACGTGCGATAACGGCCTTCTTCATGAAGGCGACCGATGGCTTCGTCCAGCTTTCGGTTATAGTCCATTTTCCCCTCCGTGTCCCTGTAACAGGGCGTGATCCGGTTTGCCTTACGCGTTCATAGCACCAGTTTTAGCGGAATAACACATTCATGATCTTGATCTATGTTAGTTCCAATCCGGCCCGTGTCCTCACATTTTGGTGACAGGAGGCCCTGATCCTATGGTCGCGCTTTCGGTCTTTAGAAAACCTTCACACGCTATTTACATTGATCTGGCGCAAATGGAACGGTCACAAACGCCGCAGTCGGGCGGGTTTGCGGCCTTGGTCCGGCGCAGATCGGAAACTTTTCTCTGCTGGACAGCAGGCAGCGGGCTGATAGGCTCCGCCCCAAAGACACACAGAAACATAAGGGGCCGATCGCGCCCCGCTTCCAGACATCAAGGAGCACACCATGACGCTTGACCGCGTTCTTGATCGTATTGACCAGGACCTGCCCGCCTCTGTCGACCGGTTGATGGAGCTGTTGAAGATCCAGTCGATTTCCACCGACCCCGCCTTCAAGGAACATTGTGACACGGCCGCGGACTGGCTGGTCAACGACTTGAAATCCATCGGGTTTGACGCGGACAAACGTCCGACGCCGGGCCATCCGATGGTTGTGGGGCATGGCGGCGAAGGCGACCGCCACCTGTTGTTTTACGGCCATTACGACGTGCAACCGGTGGACCCGTTGGAGAAATGGGACCACGACCCGTTTGCGCCCTTTGTGGAAGACACACCGGGTGGCAAGATCATCCGCGCCCGTGGCGCATCGGACGACAAGGGCCAGCTGATGACCTTTGTCGAGGCCTGTCGCGCGTGGAAAGAGGTGCATGGCACCCTGCCCGCCAAGCTGACGATCTTTTTTGAGGGCGAAGAAGAATCAGGCTCGCCCTCGCTTGTGCCCTTCATGGAAGAAAACCGCGATGAGCTGACCGCCGATGTGGCGCTGATCTGTGACACCTCGATGGTCAGCCCGGGTGTGCCGTCAATTGCCAGCCAGCTGCGCGGGATGCTGAAGGACGAATTTACCCTTGTCGGACCAAAGCTCGACCTGCATTCCGGCCATTATGGCGGCCCCGGCCTGAACCCGCTGCGCGAACTGTCGCGTATCATCGCCAGCTTTTATGACGAAGACACCGGCGCGGTGGCGGTGGACGGGTTTTACGAAGGCGTGAGTGACACGCCCAGCCAGCAATTGCAGGCCTGGGAAAACTGCGGTTTTGACCAGAAGGAATACCTCGACAACGCGGGCTATACCATGTGTCACGGCGAAAAAGACCGCACCTGTCTGGAACAGCAATGGGCGCGGCCGACGCTGGAAATCAACGGGATCTGGGGCGGCTATAATGGGGCCGGGTCAAAAACCGTGATCCCGTCCGAGGCGCATTGCAAACTGACCTGTCGCCTGGTGGGCGACATGGACCCGGACAAGCTGCGCGAACGGATCCGCGCCCATGTCGAGGCCCAGTTGAAACCCGACATGAAAGTGATCTGGGACAATGATCTGGAAGGCTCGCGCGCGCCGGTGATGGACATCACCCGCCCGGAATTTTCCGCCGCGCAGAAAGGCCTGTCGG
This sequence comes from Aliiroseovarius crassostreae, assembly GCF_049803815.1. Taxonomy (GTDB): domain Bacteria; phylum Pseudomonadota; class Alphaproteobacteria; order Rhodobacterales; family Rhodobacteraceae; genus Aliiroseovarius; species Aliiroseovarius crassostreae_A. The sequence continues at coordinate 119,890 of NZ_JBNAGI010000002.1, read as the reverse complement.
ATGAATGGGAGCGGGAAGCGGTGTTCACCGGCATGGGGGGGTCCATCCCGATTGCGGGCTTCTTCAAGTCGATCCTCGGCATGGAATCCATGCTGGTGGGCTTTGCCAATGACGACGACAAGATCCACTCGCCCAACGAAAAATACGACATGAAGAGCTTTCACAAGGGTATTCGGTCCTGGGCACGTATTCTGAACGAGCTTGCCTGACACGCTTGACGAAGCACACAAAGCAAAGGGCCCTTCGGGGCCCTTTCTCATGTGCCGTTCATGTCTCGGAGGCCCCACCGGATCGCAATCTGACCAGCTTGATCCCCAACACGATCCACGGCGCCCCATGCATCAGAAGGTCAAACATGTCGATGGGACGGACAAGCGTGCCGCCAAACAGCATCACCAGCTTTTCCCACAGATGCGGCGGCGTGAACGGGGCAAGCCCCAGGGTCAGGCAAAAGATCAGCACGATCCCGATGGGAAGGTCATCAATGAGTTTCATCATGCAGCGAGATCCGACAGGTCTTCTTGAAGGGTGTCCCTATCCTAACAAAGGACAGGTCCCCACGCCATGTGGTGGGAAGACGCGGTCGGCGCAGTCACAAAGCCCTGTTGCGTCGCACAACAGAAATTTTCAAAGAGGGGGGAAATGGCGCGGTTGACGGGGCTCGAACCCGCGACCCCCGGCGTGACAGGCCGGTACTCTAACCAACTGAGCTACAACCGCGCGTGAGGGGGTATTTAGGGCGCAGCGCCAAGGGCGTCAATGAGAAAATGCAGCGCGGAGAGAAGAAAATGCCACGCCTCTCTTTGCGGGTATTCCGACTGGGAAATTCCGGATAAACACAGGCCCAAAAGCAAAAAACCCCGCCTTGCGGCGAGGTTCTTTTGGATCACAAATCAGGCAGCAGTGGCGCGGTTGACGGGGCTCGAACCCGCGACCCCCGGCGTGACAGGCCGGTACTCTAACCAACTGAGCTACAACCGCTCGCTGCCAGTCTTGCGACTGTTCGGGCGTTCTATGCCGGGGGGGCGAAGGGGTCAAGCGGCAATTTCCAGATTTTTGTCATTTTTCCAAAACAACATGACCAAGCTGTTGAGATAGATGGAAAATGACGCCCTGCCCGCCAGGCAATTCCAACATGCCGTCACAATCCACCCCCAACCAACGTGCCCGCAAAACGCGCGACAGGATCCCATGCGTGAACAAAATGGCCGGGCCGGTCAGGTCTTGCAGAAACGCATCCGCGCGGCCTTCCAGATCATACAGGGTTTCCCCACCGGGCGACATGAAATGCCACGATACGGGATCTTCCTCGGCCAAGGCGGCAAGCTCGGGCCAGCCCAGCCGAATCTCCTCCAACGTCTTGCCTTCCCACGCGCCAAACGCCACCTCGCACAGCCGATCATCCGGCGTCGCGGACAGACCAAGTCCGGCCAGCGCGATCTCGGCGGTTTGCACCGCCCGGCCCTGTGGGCTGGTGAAACATTGATACCGTGCCGGGTCATCCACGACCCGCGCGAGGATCCGCCCCATGTCGCGCGCCTGCCCCTGCCCCTTTTCGGTCAGCGGGCTGTCGAGCCGCCCCTGATGGCGCCCGATGCGATTCCATTCGGTTTGCCCGTGGCGGATGACATAGAGTTCCGGATAGTCACGCATCAAAAACTCCGTTCTGTCGCAAACATAGTCAAACCAGCGCGACACGAAACAGTTTTTCGGGGGAGACGGATGGTGGGTCGTGAGAGGCTCGAACTCCCGACATCTTCGGTGTAAACGAAGCGCTCTACCAACTGAGCTAACGACCCGTTCCGTGGACTGTGATTTAACGCCGTGTGCCCATCAGCGCAAGGGGTTTTTTCATTGTGACCCAAGAAACTTTCAGATCACATCCTTCCGCCAACCCCTTGAATTCGCAGAAGGATAAATGGTGGGTGATAAGAGATTTGAACTCCTGACATCTTCGATGTGAACGAAGCGCTCTACCACTGAGCTAATCACCCAACGCCGGCGTATTTAGCGTCACTCGGCTGCGGGTGCAAGGGGGTCGGTCTCAGATTCTTCATCCTTTTTACGGCGGATCTTGCAAACCATCACCTCGGCCTTGCCGATATCCTTTTTGCGTTTGACCTGCAGCTTGCCCAAACCGGGCAGTTTCAACTCTTCCCCATTGGACAGGGCACGCCCCAGCTCTTCCAACGCGGCTTCTGTGGCGGCGCGCACCTGGTTGGGGCGAAGATCAGCCCGCTTGGCGACGCGGCCAACAAATTCCTTCTTGTTGACCGGCTGCGGGTCGGGCCGGGTAACACCCGAGACAGGGGCGCCCGTCTTTTTCGGTTCCTGGCTGTCCGGCGTGCTTACCGCCGCGCCAAGGGTCGAACGGCTGGGAGCTGTGGCCACTTTCATGACCGCTGCATCCAGTGCAGGCAAGGCTGGTTTCTTCGTGGTTTTGGATGCGGTTTTGGATGCGGTTTTTGGCGCAGATTTTGGTGCGGACTTCGAACTGGCCGGTTTCGCACGCGTGCTGCTGCGGGTGGTTGTTTTCGATTTTGTGGCCATTTCTCTGCTCGGTTCATGATTGTTTCTGATTGGGAATAAGTTAGCGCAAATCCGTTAACAAATCCAGAGCCTTGCCAAAACCATCTCTGCCAAATGCAAATGGCGCCCCTCAAATCAGGAGCGCCATCTTTGGGTTTCACAGATGATCTGCCTTGCGAAACGGCATCCGCGTTAATGCGCCGTCCGCGCAGCCTCGCCGGATTTCTTGGCAAGCGCCGCCGCCGCCGCTTCTTCGGCTGCCTCGTCCCATTCCACCGGTTCCGGCGTTCCCACAAGGGCCAGCTTCAGCACTTCCGAAACATGAGAGACAGGGATGATTTCCAGCCCGTCCTTCACGCTATCGGGCAGTTCGGGCAGATCCTTTTCATTCTCTTCCGGGATGAGAACGGTCTTGATCCCACCGCGCAACGCGGCCAGCAGTTTTTCCTTCAGGCCACCAATGGCGAGCGCATTGCCCCGCAGGCTGACCTCGCCAGTCATGGCGATGTCTTTGCGCACCGGAATGCCGGTCAGCACCGATACGATCGAGGTGACCATGGCCAAGCCGGCAGACGGACCATCCTTGGGCGTCGCCCCATCGGGCACGTGCACGTGGATATCCCATTTCTCGAACTTTGGCGGTTTCACCCCGATTTCCGGCGCGATGGAGCGTACATAGCTGGAGGCCGCGTCAATCGACTCTTTCATCACGTCGCCCAGTTTCCCGGTGGTCTTCATCCGGCCCTTGCCCGGCAAGCGCAGGGCCTCGATCGACAAAAGATCACCACCGACCGAGGTATAGGCCAGCCCGGTGACAACACCGACCTGATCTTCTTTTTCAGCCAGACCATAGCGATGGCGCCGCGCGCCCAGAAGATCCGAGAGCGCATCCGGGGTCACATCCACGGCCTCGACCTCTTTCTTCACGATCTTGGTCACGGCTTTACGGGCCAGTTTGCCAATTTCGCGCTTCAGGTTCCGCACCCCCGCCTCACGGGTGTAATAGCGGATCACATCGGTCAGGGCATTGTCGGTCAGCGAAAACTCTTTCGCTTTCAGCCCGTGATCCTTGATCTGCTGCGGCACCAGGTGTTGGCGTGCGATTTCCAGCTTTTCTTCCTCGGTGTATCCGGCCAGCGGAATGATCTCCATCCGGTCCAGAAGCGGCCCCGGCATGTTGTAGGAGTTCGCCGTGGTCAGGAACATCACATCCGACAGGTCATATTCGACCTCAAGATAGTGATCGACAAAGGTCGAGTTCTGTTCCGGGTCCAGCACCTCCAGCATCGCCGAGGCGGGATCACCGCGGAAATCCTGCCCCATCTTGTCAATTTCATCGAGCAAGATCAGCGGGTTGGTGGTTTTCGCCTTTTTCAGCGCCTGGATGATTTTGCCGGGCATCGAGCCAATATAGGTCCGGCGGTGCCCGCGGATCTCAGATTCATCGCGCACGCCGCCCAGCGAGATGCGAATGAACTCGCGCCCCGTGGCCTTGGCGACCGATTTGCCAAGCGAGGTTTTCCCCACACCCGGCGGGCCGACAAGGCACATGATCGGGCCTTTCAGCTTTTTCGAGCGCTGCTGCACCGCGAGATATTCGACAATGCGTTCCTTGACCTTCTCAAGCCCGTAATGGTCTTTGTCCAAAACCTTCTGGGCGTTCAGCAGGTCTTTCTTCACGCGGGATTTCTTGCCCCACGGCAGGCCCAGCATCCAGTCAAGATAGTTGCGCACCACGGTGGCCTCGGCCGACATGGGCGACATGTTCTTGAGCTTTTTCAGCTCGGCTTCGGCCTTTTCCTTCGCCTCTTTCGAAAGCTTGGTTTCGGCGATTTTCTCTTCCAGTTCGGTCAGTTCGTTCTGACCTTCGTCGCCGTCACCCAGCTCCTTCTGAATGGCCTTCATCTGCTCATTCAGGTAATATTCGCGCTGGGTGCGCTCCATCTGCGATTTCACGCGGGTCTTGATCTTTTTCTCGACCTGCAGGACCGACATTTCGCCCTGCATCAGACCCATGACTTTCTCAAGCCGCTCGGCCACGGTGAAGGTTTCCAAAAGCTCCTGCTTTTGTTCCACCTCGACCCCAAGGTGACCGGCCACAAGATCGGCCAGCTTGTCAGGCGCACGGGTTTCCGCCACGGCGGCCAGCGCCTCTTCGGGGATGTTTTTCTTGATCTTGGCGTAGCGTTCGAAATCTTCGCCGACCGAGCGCAGCAGCGCCTCAAGCTCTTCGGGATCCCCGGCACGCTCTTCGATCAGGGTGGCCGACGCTTCGAAGAAGTTTTCGTTTTCCAGGAATTCGGTGATCTTCACCCGGGCCTGGCCTTCGACCAGCACCTTCACGGTGCCATCGGGCAGTTTCAAAAGCTGCAGCACATTGGCCAGCACGCCCACGGAATAGATCCCGTCAACATCCGGTTCGTCCACGGCAGGGTCGATCTGGCTCGACAGCAGGATCTGCTTGTCATCCGCCATCACCTCTTCCAGCGCGCGCACCGATTTTTCGCGCCCGACAAAAAGCGGCACGATCATATGCGGGAACACGACAATGTCGCGCAGCGGCAGCACCGGGTAGGATTGGTTCAGTTGCTCGGTCATGGATTGTCCTTGTCTTTGGCAAGGAGATCAGGCCCCAAAATGGCGGCAGCCGCGATCCCCTCCTGTTCGCGTGTATCAGTTGGGCATTCTGTGTCCCGGTTTCAAGCGCCAGTCCGCATGTGTCATCACATGCTGCCTCCTCTGATACGCCTTAGGACAAAGCATGCCCCTGCGTTGGCCGAGGTGCAAGGGGCATTCGCGCCTGTCGGGGCCAAGGCGCAGGAAATGCCGCTTCAATTGTAGGTTTCCATGCGGGATGTAACGACGCGTGAGGCGGCATTCACAGCGGATCAATGTCGCCCTGCGCGCGGTTTGCGTGGAAATCGGCCTCCCACGCATCAAACCGCCCCTCAGAGATCGCATCGCGCATCCCCTGCATAATCTCCTGAAAGTAATGCAGGTTGTGCCAGGTCAGCAGCATCCCCGAGATCATTTCGTTCGACCTAAACACGTGGTGCAGGTAAGCACGCGAATAGTTGCGGCAGGCCGGACAGGTGCAGTTTTCATCCACCGGGCGCGGGTCATCGGCGTGGCGGGCGTTCTTGATGTTCAAGACCCCATGCCGGGTCCAGACCTGACCGGTGCGCCCCGATCGCGAGGGCAGCACGCAATCCATCATGTCCACGCCGCGTTTCACGGCACCCACGATGTCATCCGGCTTGCCCACCCCCATCAGGTAGCGCGGCTTGTCCTCGGGCAAAAACCCGGGGGCAAAGTCGAGGCAATCAAACATCGCCTCTTGCCCCTCGCCCACCGCCAGTCCGCCAATGGCATAGCCGTCAAACCCGATCTTCTTCAGCGCCTCAGCCGATTCCTCGCGGAAATCTTTCTCCAACCCGCCCTGCATAATGCCAAAGAGCGCATAGCCCGGCCTGTCGCCAAAGGCGTCTTTCGACCGCTCCGCCCAGCGCATCGACAGGCGCATGCTGTCGGCAATGCTTTTGCGGTCAGCCGGCAGCGCGGGGCATTCGTCGAAACACATGACAATGTCGGACCCCAGCAGGCGCTGAATTTCCATCGAGCGTTCCGGGGTCAGCTCGTGTTTGGACCCATCAATATGCGACCGGAAGGTCACGCCCTTCTCAGTCAGCTTGCGCAGGTCCGACAGGCTCATCACCTGGAACCCGCCACTGTCGGTCAGGATCGGTTTTGACCAATTCATGAATGTGTGCAACCCGCCCAGCGCGTGAATGCGTTCCGCCGTGGGGCGCAGCATCAGGTGATAGGTGTTGCCCAGCAGGATATCGGCGCCCGTGGCCGCCACGCTTTCGGGCATCATCGCCTTCACGGTCGCGGCTGTCCCCACCGGCATGAAGGCCGGCGTGCGAATGTCGCCACGCGGTGTATGGATCACCCCGGTGCGGGCGCGCCCATCGGTGGCATTAAGGGTATAGCTGAATTTGGTCGTATCCTGTGTCATGGCCCCCGAATGTCGCAAATGACGCAAAATGCCAAGAGGGAAATGCCGCCACATATGGCAAGATTGATCTGCATCATGTGCATTTCCGCCTCCCTTTGGCATTGCTCCTCTGGACCTTCGGGCGCGCAATCCTTATATGATCGCTCAGGAATAAGACGGGATCTTCCAGATGACGATGGAAACGCATAACCAGATCGAAGGCGAACCGCTGATCAAGCCTTCCTCGACCGACCACACGCTGTATGACGCGGTGGTCGAAGCCTGCCGCACGGTGTATGACCCGGAAATTCCGGTGAACATCTATGACCTTGGCCTGATTTATACGATTGAAATCAATGACCAGAACGAGGTGGACATCATCATGACCCTCACCGCGCCGGGCTGCCCTGTTGCGGGCGACATGCCGGGCTGGATCATTGAAGCGATTGAACCGGTGGCCGGTGTGAAACAGGTGAATGTCGACCTGACATGGGAACCACCCTGGGGCATGGAGATGATGTCGGACGAGGCCCGTCTGGAGCTGGGCTTTATGTGACCCCCTTACCCACACCCGAGATTTGAAAGGCAGGCCCAGCGCCTGCCTTTTTTGTTGGGCACCCTTTTGTTGCTTACCCATCTTTGTTGCTTACCCATCGGTTGCATACCCGCGCGATAGCAAGTGCTTTTCATTGCAAATCCACAAAGCAAGCAAAATAACTTGCATTCACCAAAAGCAAGCAATATAGCTTGCATATGCCGCAGATTGCCGTCCTCACCGGAGATATCGTGACCTCCTCTGACCTGCCAGCCAAAGACCTGGATTTGGCAATGGAGGCTTTGGACCGCGCTACCAATTGCTTTTCGGATTGGCACGCAGGGTCGCGCCCCATCATAACGGCCTTCGCCCGACGCGGCGGTGACGGGTGGCAAACCATTCTGGACACCCCGGACCTTGCCCTGCGCGCCGCATTGTTCCTGCGCGCCACGCTTATGGGGAAAGGGCCTTTCCAAACCCGTATCGCCATTGCGACAGGCGAAGGGGCGCTTACCGACAAAGCGATGAAAGACCCAAACTATGGTCATGGCCCGGCCTTCACACAATCCGGGCGCTTGCTCGAAAAACTTCCCCGCAACGCCCTGATGCAACATGATGATGGCGGGCTTCTCTCTGCCGCCGTGCTTCTGGCGGATCATATCTCGCGGGAATGGACGCAGGCACAGGCCGCCACGATGGCGCTTGCGCTGGCCCCAACACGCAAAACCCAGCAAGACATCGCAGAACACCTCGGCATTTCACGTCAGGCTGTGGCACAATCTTTGAAATCTGCAGGCTATACCGCGATAAGTGCGGCCCTTGACCTGATCGAAGCAGACCTATCCGAAAGGCACGATGATGCTTGAAACCTTCCTGGCGCTTCTCGTCGCCCACCTTCTGGCGGATTTCGTGTTTCAGACCAATGCGATGGTGCGCGAAAAGCGGCGGCTGGATGTGTTTGCCTCGCATGTCGCGGTGGTCGGGGCGGCAAGCCTGTTTGGCCTTGGCGGCGATTGGCAGCCTGCGCTGGTGATCACCGTGGCCCATGCGATCATCGACGCGCTTAAGACCTACGCCCTGCCCGCCCGGCAGGCCGCGCGGCTTTGGGCCTTTCTCACCGACCAGATCGCGCATTTCGCCACGATCTTCTGGGTGGCGCTTTTGTGGCCCCTGTCCTTCGTGCATGGGATCTGGGGCTTTGCCACCCCCCATATGGCGGGGCCGGCCATCCTGATCGCGGGGTTTCTGATCGCCACCTTCATGGGGGGGCCAATTGTGGGCGGCCTGATGGGGCGCTTTCCACAAAGCTTTGCCATTCAGGGCCTCAAAAACGCAGGCCGCATGATCGGTGTCCTTGAACGCGCCTTTGTCTTCTTCCTGATCTTGTTTGACAGCCCCATTGGCATCGGCTTTCTGCTCACGGCGAAATCCGTCTTGCGCTTTGACACCACCCGCAAGGGGCAACGCGCGTCTGAATACGTGATCATCGGCACATTGGCCTCTTTCGGCTGGGCGATGGGGGTCGCGTTCCTCACAAAAGAGGCATTGGCGCTTCTCACCCCTTGAGACATTCTGCTTAACACCCTAAATTTGTCAGGCTCACCCGTTTGAGCGCTATAGGAGCACACCCATGTTCGGCATCCCCGGCAAACAGGCCCTGACCATGACGGATCGGGCCGCCAAGCAGATCTCCAAACTGATGGAGAAAGAGGGCCATACCGGCCTGCGCATCGGCCTAAAAAAAGGCGGCTGTGCGGGGATGGAATACACGATGGATTATGTGGATCAGGCTGACCCGCATGACGAGGTGGTCGAACATAACGGCGCACGCATCCTCATTGCCCCCACCGCGCAGATGTTCCTGTTCGGCACCGAGATCGACTATGAAATCGGCCTTCTGGAAAGCGGTTTCAAATTCAACAACCCCAATGTGGACGAGGCCTGCGGCTGCGGTGAATCGGTGACGTTCAAAAGCATTGACGAACTGTCAGAGGCGTTCCCGGACGGGGTGCCGAAGCTGAGTTGACCCTACCAAGTACCTTTCCCATTTTGATTAAATATTGCGAAGAGTTAAATGCACGAGAGCTTAGACCCAAGACTAATGGCTACCCTCTTGGGCGCGGGAATTTCCACCGTTACTGCGTTTATTGTTCTAAACCTAGGTCAGCGCGCCGACCGCAAGAAACGCGCAGAAGAGCGCCTTGCAATTGAAGCAAGCCATGCCATTTCAGGGTTTATCAAACTCACTCAGTGGACCAATCTCCTCGCAAACATTAAACAACACATTGATCGTTTCTATCATGAAGCCCAACAAGATGGACTTCAAACGACCGAGGCTTGCCTTATTGTTGGACCCTCGGCAGGGCAGTTCACTGAACCGGAAAAACTCAAGGCCGAAGAGTTTGCATTCCTTGCAATGGAAAAGGAGAGTGACCTTTTGGGCAGCGTACAATTGCTGGAAGCGAGAGCCCAAAACACAAACCATGTTCTCAATGATTACTCACGTCTGAGGATGGAGTTTGAAATCTGGCTGGAAAGCTTGCCCGGTTTCCAAAGAAAGCTCGATGGGCGGCTTACAGAGGATCGCTTCCCTGCGGAACACAAGGGAAACTGGGATATTCGTGTCGCTCAACTGAACGTCCTGATAGGTGAACTGATTGGTCAGATAGACGACGAAATAAACTTCGCCGAGCAAACGGTTAATAGGTTTTCTGAGGTCGCACGACGCCGGTTTGGTGACCGTTTTCCAAAAATCTCTTTTGACATGAAGCCTGTTTAACTCTGCCCCCTTGACGCCCCCTGCCCCAGCCCCGAAAACAGGACAAACAAATTCGGAGGATCCGCGATGCGGCGCAAATTGGCAGCAGGCAATTGGAAGATGAACGGGCTGAGTGCGAACTTGGACGAGCTTGAGAAACTGTCTGACCTGCACAAGACCCCCGGCTGCGACATCCTGATCTGCCCCCCCGCCACGCTGATCACCACCGCGCGGGTTCAGGCCGGGGACCAGATTGCCATTGGCGGGCAGGATTGCCACGAAAACACCTCGGGCGCACACACGGGGGACATTTCCGCCGAGATGCTGAAAGACGCGGGTGCCACCCATGTGATCCTGGGCCATTCGGAGCGGCGCGAGGATCACGAGGAGAGCGATGGCGACGTGCGGCAAAAGGCGATTGCCGCGCTGAACGCCGGGCTGAACGTAGTGATCTGTCTGGGCGAAAGCCTGGAAGAGCGCGAGGCGAACAACACGCTGGATATCATCGGCGGGCAGCTGGCCGGGTCCGTGCCCGATCAGGTGACGGGTGAAAACCTTGTGATTGCTTATGAACCCATCTGGGCGATTGGAACGGGCAAGGTGCCGACGCTGGATCAGATTGGCGAAGTACATGATTTCATCCGCGCTCGCCTGGAACGCCGCTTTGGCGAAGGCGTGGGCCGCTCGGCCCGCATCCTTTACGGTGGCTCGGTCAAACCCGGCAACGCGGCCGAGATCTTTGCCGTGTCCAATGTCGACGGCGCGCTGGTGGGCGGCGCAAGCCTGAAGGCCGATGATTTCTCGGCCATCATCACCGCGCTGGAAGGCGCGTGATCCCGCGCGACACGGCAAAGGATTCGGGGGGCTTCGGCCCCCTTTTTCATGCGTGAGGTACAAAAGACCTTGTGGGGCCGCGATCACTTATTTAACACGTTAAGCGCAAATCCGAGGAGCCCCGACATGAACCATGACGATCTGGTCACCTGGTCCGCCAAGGCCGCGCAATGGGCGCGCGACTATCACGCAGGGCTGCGCGACCGTCCGGTGCGGCCAGACATTGCCCCCGGTGATTTCCTGGCCCGGATCGACGGCCCGGTGCCCGAAGCCCCCGACCCGATCGAAGACATCTTTGACGATTTCACCCGGCTGGTGCCCGACGCCATGACCCATTGGCAGCACCCCCGTTTCTTTGCCTATTTCCCGGCCAATGCCGCCCCCGCCTCGATGCTGGCGGAACAGCTGGCCAACGCGATGGCCTGTCAGGCGATGCTGTGGCAGACCGCCCCCGCCGCGAACGAAATGGAAGAGCTGGTGATCCGTTGGTTGCGCGACGGCATGGGCCTGCCCGGCGATTTCACCGGCACCATTCACGACAGCGCCACCACCGCCACCTTTTCCGCCGTGACCACCATGCGTGAAGTGGCGCTGGGGCACGAGGGCGTGACCAAGGGCCTGACGGGCGGCCCCACCCTGCGCATCTATGCCAGCGCCCAGACCCATTCCAGCGTCGACAAGGCGGTGCGCCTGTGTGGGATCGGGCAGGACAATCTGGTGAAGGTCCCGACCATCCCCGGCCACGCCACCTGGTCGATGGACCCGGCGGCGCTGGATGCTCTGATCCGGGCAGATCTGGATGCCGGGCGAAAACCAGCGGGCGTCGTGCTGTGCGTCGGCGGCACCTCGATCGGGGCCTGCGATCTGGTGGGGGATTGTATCAAAGTCGCGCAGTCCCATGGCCTCACCGTGCATGTGGACGCGGCCTGGGCCGGGTCTGCGATGATTTGCGAAGAGTTCCGCCCGCTCTGGGCCGGCATCGAAATGGCCGACAGCATTGTCTTCAACCCGCATAAATGGCTGGGCGCTCAGTTTGATTGCGCGGTCCAGTTTCTGCGCGACCCGGCACCGCAAATTGGCGCGATGGGGCTGCGCCCCGCCTATCTCACCACGCAGGGCGCGGAGGAAATCATCAACTACAACGAATGGACCCTGCCGCTGGGCCGCCGGTTCCGGGCGCTGAAGCTCTGGTTCCTGTTGCGCGCCGAAGGCCTGTCGGGCCTGCGCGCCCGCATCCGCAATCACGTGGCCTGGGCGCATGAGGCGGCCGAGGCGATTGCGGCGCTGGACGGGTTTACCATCACCACCCCGCCGATCCTGTCCCTGTTCACCTTACGCTACCACGACGACGCCAAAACCGCCGCCTTGCTGGAGCGGGTGAATCGCGACGGGCGGATCTATCTGACCCAAACACACCATGACGGAATGTTTGTCATTCGTGTTCAGGTCGGGCAGTTCGATTGTTTGCGCGAAGATGTGATGATGGTGCCACAGGTGTTGTCCGACCTCTCGCACGACCTGTAAGGCAAGGAAATCTTTACATGTTCATGAAATCCTGACCTCACGGACCGGACCAAACACCTGCGCCGGGCATTGTTTCCCATTCGCTGACGATGAGTTTATCGCGATAGGGCACCCAAATGCCGCAATTTTGCGCTAACATGTAAGGACCGGTCTCAAGGCGATCCGCCTTCATGTCCGACATTGCACAGAACGTTACATCCAGAAGGATATCGACCTCGCAGCACTGAACCGCAGCAGATGCGGCTCTCGGACACATAAGGTGACTTCGCCACATGAGATCATGGTTGTGGGCGTGTCGCCGAGTTATTTTCTCGATCCAACGAACACCCCAAACCGAGCAGCATGTGAGCAAGGGGTAACGATATGGAGTTTGGAGAAGAATTCACATTTCACGAATATGTCGCCGATGGCGTCATACATGGGTTGGGGGTTTTGGCCGCCTTTGCCGGGGCAACCGCGCTGATTGTCTGGGCGGCGCATTCCGGCCCGATGGGGCATCTGCCCCTGGTGGCGATATATGCGGCGGGGCTTTTGGCGACGTTTCTGTTGTCCGCCGCCTATAACATGACCCTGCACCGCGAAGCGCGCGCCGTATTGCGCCGGTTTGACCACGCGGCGATTTTTTTCATGATCGCCAGCACCTACACGCCGCTGGCGCTGATTGGCATAGGCGGCACAAACGGCGTGGCCCTGGTGCTGGCGGTCTGGACCATTGCAGGTGTGGGGATCACGCTGAAACTGTTCTACTTTGGCCGTTTTGAGCGGTTCACCTTTCAACTGATGCTGATGCAGGGTTGGCTTGCGGTTCTGGCGATCGGGCCTTTGATTGCCTCGTTCAGCCTGGGCATCCTGATTTTACTGGTTGGTGGCGGGGTGCTGTTTACCCTTGGCACGCTGTTTCATCTGCGCGACCACCTGCCCTTCAACCGGGCGATCTGGCATGGTCACGTGCTTGTTGGGGCGGCCATGCATTACGTGGCAATGTTCATGATCTTGCAAAACTGAAACGCGTATCAGGCCCCGGTCTGCCAGACCCGGTACGACAGACCCAGTACGACAGACCCAGTACGACAGACCCGGTTCCCGGCAGATCATGGTCGGATTACGACATGACATTTTGCCGCAAACAAGCGAGACCCCGGTCCTTCACCTGTTTCCTATAGGAACAGGGAGGACGAGATGGACAGCTTGAACTGGCTCATTTCCATTGTTGTGAGGACAATCGGCGCCGAACGGGGCCGGGCCGCGCGGGGGCGCCCGGTGGCATCCTGAGGCCCCGTGCCCAAAGGACCCTTTCCAAACCTCACTGACATGATGGACCAAAACATGAGTTCACCTTCTGCCCGCCGTTCCGGCGGCCGCGCTGCCCGCAAAGCGCTCCGCGCAGCGCCCCTCACTGAAGATATCCGCCCGGTACGCCCGGGCATGGAGGGCGGCACCTATCGCCCCCTGTCCGACGCCGACATTCTGCGCATCCACAATGCCGCGCTTGAGGCGCTGGAAACCATCGGCCTGGCGGATGCGCCACCCAGCGGCGTGGAATACATGACCAAAGCAGGCGCCATTCTGGGCGATGACGGGCGGCTGCGTTTCCCTCGGTCTGTTGTGGAAGACGCCTTGGCGATGGCCGCCAAGCAGATCACCTTGCATGGGCGCGACCCGAAACAGGATCTCGATCTGCGCGGCAACCGCGTGCATTACGGCACCGCGGGCGCGGCGGTCAGCATGGTCGACGCCCAGGGCCGCAATTATCGCGACAGCACGGTGCAGGATCTGCATGACGCCGCGCGCATTGCCCAGCAGCTCGACAATATCCACTTTCTGCAACGCCCGATGGTGTGTCGCGACATTCCCGACAATTGCGAGATGGATTACAATTCGATCTATGCCTGCGTGTCCGGCACCACCAAACATATCGGCGTGTCCTTCACCGAACCGGGTTTTGTGAAACCGGCGATCGAAATGCTGCATATGATCGCGGGGGGCGAAGACGCCTGGCGCGACCGCCCCTTCGTGTCAAACTCCAACTGCTTTGTCGTGCCGCCGATGAAGTTTGCCACCGAAAGCTGCGAAGTGATGGAAGAGGTGATCAAGGCGGGGATGCCGGTGCTTTTGCTGTCGGCGGGCATGGCGGGGGCCACGGCGCCGTCGACCATCGCGGGCGCCATCGTTCAGGCCACGGCGGAAACGCTGGCCGGTCTGGTCTACGTGAATGCGGTAAAGCCGGGCCACCCCGCGATCATGGGCACCTGGCCCTTCGGCCTTGATCTGCGCACAGGGGCGATGTCGGTGGGGTCCGGCGAACAGGCGCTGCTGACCTCGGGCTGCGCGCAGATGCACCATTTCTATGGCTTGCCCGGCGGCGCCGCTGCGGGGGCATCAGACGCGAAGCTGCCCGATATGCAGGCCGGATGGGAGCAGATGTGTTCCAACGTGACCGCCGGTCTGGCCGGGGTGAACATGGTCTATGAAGCCGCCGGGATGCACGCGTCTCTCCTGGGGTTCTGCTTTGAAAGCCTGATCTTGGGCGACGACCTGATCGGGCAGGCGCAGCGGGTGGTGCGCGGGATCGAGGTCAATGACGACACATTGGCGCTGGATCAAATCGCATCTGTCTGTCTGGACGGCCCGGGGCATTACCTTGGCACACCGCAGACCCTTGGCCGGATGCAGGCGGATTACGTCTATCCGACGCTGGGGGATCGCACCTCGCCCAAAGAGTGGGCCGAGAATGACAGACCCGACCTGATCGCCAAGGCGACGGCCCGCAAGCAGGAGATCCTGGCACAGCCATCGCTCGCCGCGCTGGATCCGGCGTTGGATGCCGAGATTCGGGCCAAGTTCAACATCCATCTGAACGAGTGAAATTCTGGCGCGGGGCAGGCTCCCGCGCCTTTACGACCTGTCGGTCGACTGGCTTGGGCAAAGCCTCGCTTCGCTCGGGTCAGGGGCTTTGCCCCTCACCTCTGCGAGGCTCACCCCAAGGTATTTTGGGCAAGAAAAAAAGGGGCCCGCAGGTTAGTCTTTTGCGGCCTCGGCCTTTTCTTCAAGCGCCATCCATTCCTCTTCGGCGGATGCGAGTTTTTGTTGCCGTTCTGCTAGCCCTTCCGAGGCTTTCTTGAACTTGATCGGCGCGTCGGTGAAGAGGTTTGGATCCATCAGGAACTCTTCGAGCTTGGCGATCTCGGCCATCAGCCGGTCAATCTCGTCAGGCAAGACCTCCAACCGATGTTGCTCGGTGAAGGACAGGCCCGCCGGTTGCTCGGCGGTTTTTTCGGTCTTCGGTTTTTCAGCCGGTTTGGTTTTTTTCTTTGCAGAGGTTTCAGGCGCATCCTCGCCCTTTTGCGCCTGATAATCCGACCAGCCACCGGGATAGATCGTCGCGCGCCCGTTTCCTTCCATCGCAATGGTGCGGTGCGCCACGCGGTCCAGGAAATCGCGGTCGTGGCTGACCAGCAGCACCGTCCCGTCATATGAGCCCAAAATGTCCTGCAACAGGTCAAGCGTTTCCACGTCAAGATCGTTGGTCGGTTCGTCGAGCACCAAGAGGTTGGATTGCCGCGCCATGATCTTGGCCAGGATCAGCCGCGCCTTTTCGCCGCCCGACAGGGAGCGCACCGGCGCGCGGGCTTGGGCCTCGTCAAACAGGAATTCCTTGAGATATCCCACCACATGTTTGGGATTGCCGCGCACCATAACCTGATCGGCCTTGCCGGATACGCGCATTTCCGGGTCACCGGTCAGGTTTTCCCACAGGCTGTCATCCTCGACCAATGACGAGCGGTTCTGGTCGAACACCGCCATTTCGATGCCTGTGCCGTGGCTGACGCTGCCCTCATCCGGTTGTTCCTGCCCGATCAGCATCTTCAAAAGCGTGGTCTTGCCCGCGCCATTGGGGCCGACAAAGGCCACACATTCCCCGCGCATGACGCGCAGATCAAACGAGCGCAGGATCAGTTTATCGCCATAAGATTTGGCAATCCCCTTGGCCTCGATCACCTTGCGGCCGGTTTTTGGCCCGGCCTCCAGCACCATTTCTGCGGTGCCCTTGCGCTTGATCTGGCTCGCGCGCTCTTCCTTCAGCTTCGCCAACTCACGCAGCCGCCCCTGGTTGCGCTTGCGCCGTGCCGAAATGCCTTCCACCGCCCAGCGGGCTTCGGATTTGATCTTGCGATTGAGCTTGTGGCGGCTTTGATCTTCTTCCTCCCAGACCTTGTCGCGCCAGGCTTCGAAATGCTCAAACCCCTTTTCCTGGCGGCGCACCTGTCCGCGATCCACCCAAAGCGTGGCCCGGGTGAGGTTGCGCAGAAAGGCGCGGTCGTGGCTGATCAGAACATAACCCGCGCGGGTCGATTTCAGCTCGTCCTCCAGCCATTGAATGGCCTGAATATCAAGGTGGTTGGTGGGTTCGTCCAACAGCATCAGGTCAGGCGCTTCGGCCAGCAGTTTGGCCAGCGCCGCGCGCCGACGCTCCCCGCCCGACGCCGTGCCAACCGGCGCCTCAAGGTTCATCTTCAACCCTTCGGCCACCCGCTCCACCAGGTAATCCTGCCCCGGCTCCAACCCGCTGACCGCAAAATCCCCCAACGTGGTGAACGCCGACAGATCCGGGTGCTGTTCCATATACCCAACCGACACCCCGGGCGACAGCACACGGTCGCCCCGATCAGGCTCCACCATACCCGCCATCACCTTCATCAAGGTCGACTTCCCCGACCCGTTGCGCCCCACCAACGCCACCCGGTCCTGGGGCTGCACCACTAGATCAAGATCATCAAAAACAGGATCGCCCCCGAAGGTCAGCGAAATTCCGGACATTTGCAAAAGAGGTATACGTGCCATGGGGCTGAGTTAGGACGCGCACCAAGGCAGGTCAACGCCAAAGCACACCCCACCCTGTGTCTGCGCTTATTTTCTGGTCATAAATATCCCGGGGTGAGCGCAGCGCGCGAGGGGCAGCGCCCCTCCAGGCTCATCGCAGATGAGCCATCGCCGTTGCGCGGCCCGAGGCAAAGCCGAGGGCCCCCGGCCCCGCCAGATCACCCCGCAACCGCACGCAACAGGCGCGCGCGCGCGGGCGGGACAGCGGCGATTTCCAGCCCGGTGAATACATGTAGCGTGCCAAGGTCGTGATCCACCACCGCATGATCGCTGACCCAGCCGCCCATGGTCAGATAGGTCCGCAGCAGCGGCGGCATCATGCGCAGCCCCCGCTTGCGATCCGCCCCCTCCCCGCGCCTGTCCCCAAAGCGAAACACCCGCGGGGCCTTCACCCTGGGCCACCAGCGCTTCGGGGCAAGGTGGCGATCGCGCAGCATGTCAAACGTATCCTGATACGCCTTTGCATCGGTGCCCTGAAAAGACGAACAGCCAAACACCATGCCCACCTGGTGTTGATCCACATAGCGC
Source organism: Aliiroseovarius crassostreae (assembly GCF_049803815.1). Taxonomy (GTDB): domain Bacteria; phylum Pseudomonadota; class Alphaproteobacteria; order Rhodobacterales; family Rhodobacteraceae; genus Aliiroseovarius; species Aliiroseovarius crassostreae_A. Next base: position 102,304 of record NZ_JBNAGI010000002.1, on the reverse strand, counting down.
GTCAACGCGCCCCAGGCCAGGCGCAGGATATCCGCGCCACCCTCCACCTCGGGCGCAATGCAAAACCGGCCCAGTTCTACCATCGGCGCGTCAAATCGGCTGAGCGCCCCCAATTCGTAAAACTGCGCGGAGTAGCTGCGGGCGATCTCGGCCCCGCCTGACAGCGGCAGGAAACGGAAACAGGCCACCAGCGCGCCGCTGCGCTGATCTTCGATCAACACGTGGCGACATGCCTCGTCCAACGCATCAATGTCGCGCCCTTCGCCGCCGCGAAAACAGCGATACCGCAACCGCTGCGCGGCCAGGACATCCGCGTCATTTTTGGCAAATCGTGCCCGATAACGGGTTTCACACGATTTCGGCATTGGCGGTCTTCCCCCTTGGCGCGATTGGCGGCGCCACCTAAATATGGATCGCGTCATCATACTCTTGGATCAAAACTGTGACACGGGTTTGACGGAAAGGCACGGGGGAAATGCCCGCGCGCGCACCAATTGAACCACAAAAGGGGGCAATATGGCCAAAGTGACCAAGACCGACGATGAATGGCGTCAAGAGCTGGGCGACGAGCTGACCTTTCAGGTCACCCGCAAGGCCGCCACCGAACGCGCCTTTTCCCATCCCGGCTTTCCCGAGGGCGACGGCACCTTTCGCTGTGTCTGCTGCGGGGCGGCGCTGTTTGACAAGGAAGAGAAATTCGAGAGCCATTGCGGCTGGCCTGCCTTTTCCGCCCCGCGCGCCGATGCCCCGGTCGGCGAAGAGGTCGACCACAGTTTCGGCATGACCCGCACCGAGGTGCATTGCGACGATTGCGGCGCCCATCTGGGTCACGTCTTCCCCGATGGCCCCGGCCCCAATGGTCTGCGCTACTGCATCAACGGGGTTTGCCTGAGGTTTGAACCCAAAGAGGGCTGACAGGCACGCCTCAGCATCAGGCAATCCGTATCTTGGTGAGAATGAAAAACCCCCGATGTCCGCGACACCGGGGGTTTTCTTTCAAGTCATGCAGATCAGAGGGCCCCTACCCCCCAAGCGCGTCGGACAGATCGATCCGCCCCAGCGAGCCAAACAGCTGACGCAGGAAGCCCACGCCGCGAATGTTGTTCTCGGTGACCCGACGCTCCAGCGCCACAACACGGCCATTTTCCAAGCCGAAGCGTTCAATATTCGCCACACGCCCCTGCGAATCAAAGCTGATCGCCAGCACCTGCCGATCAATTTCTTCCGGGGCGTTATAAGTCAGATGCTTGAACCGGCTTTGCACGTAATACCAACCGCTGTCGGTCAACAATCCGGCCGTGCCCGGTTGCCCAATCTTTTCGCCCACGCTGGCGCGCGTATCCGCACCGACCTCAAGCAATGCAATATCAGCATCCGTGGGCATGTACCCGTGATTTCGGTAGGTCGCAGAACAGGCCGCAATCATGCCCGCCAGCACAAAAGCCAGCCCCAAGCGCATCAGTTTCGACATAAGCCCCCCTAATATGGCATCTTGCTTTCTACCACCTGTCTCGCGTATCGGCTTACCTCAGGATCGCTCAACGTTCAAGAAACATACCACATGACACAGACAGAAGACGCAAAGCCCTTCAGCCACATCCTGCGCGTGGCCGACCTGACGGCGAACGAAACCACCGCGTTTGAACTGGTGCTGACGCCGGATCAATGCGCCGCTATTGCCGCCGATATCGACCTGCCCGCCCTGCGCAAGGTCCGCTTTACCGGCAGTTTGTCGCCGATGGGCAAGCGGGATTGGAAGCTGACCGGCCATCTGGGCGCAACCGTCACCCAGGATTGCGTTGTGACCCTGGCCCCGGTCACCACCCGCATCGAAGAAGACGTGACCCGACAGTGGATCGCGGGCCTTGTGGTTGCCCCTGAAGGGGATGAGGTCGAAATGCCCGAAGATGTGACGCAGGAAAAGCTAGGAGACGTGATCGACCTTGGCGACGTGCTTGTCGAAGCGCTTGCCCTTGCCCTGCCATTATATCCACGCGCCGAAGATGCTGCGTTGCCTGCACAGAATTTCGCCGAACCGGGGGTCACCCCGATGACGGACGAAGCCGCCCGCCCCTTCGCGGGCCTTGCGGATTTGCGCAGCAAGCTTGCGAAAGGAAAAGAGGGCGAGTCGGACGAGTCGGACAGCTGATCCCTGTCTCCGCCAAAAAGGCAAAGCCAGGCCATCTATAGCCCATCTTTGCCGCTTTCCCCTGTTTTCAGGCGTACAGGCCCGAATTTCCGGCAATCCCCTCTTGCAAGCGATCAGAAAATCCGTATTTTCCCGGCTTCTTCCTGCAATGGAGTTGGACAGCGCCCGCGAGATCGCGTATGACGCGCCGAGACTCAGGAAACTGAACATGAACATGGGCGATATCTCGCCCCGAGATACACCGGGCAAATCGCCCCCGAACGAAGGTTGAGACGATGGCTGTCCAACAGAACAAAGTTTCGAAATCGCGCCGCAACAATCGCCGCGCCCACGACGCTCTGGTTGCTGCAAACCCGAACGAATGCACCAATTGCGGTGAACTGAAGCGCCCGCACCACGTGTGCCCCTCTTGCGGTCACTATGACGACCGTGAAGTGGTGGCCATGGCTGACGAAGTCGACTTCGACGACGAAGACGCTGCGTAAGGCTCTTGCCCTGACGGGGCGAGCATGTCAGGAAAGTCACCAAAAGCAGGGAGGCCACCGAGCATGGCCCCCAGGCCCAAGGGACAAAAAATGACAACGATAGCCCCGAAACGCATCATTATTTCGGTCGACGCCATGGGCGGCGACCGTGGACCGGCAGCCGTGGTTGCCGGTCTTGCGCTGTCTGCAGACAAGAACCCGGATATCGGTTTCATTCTGCATGGCGACGAACCCAAGCTGAAAAACCTGATCGCCGCCAAGCCGATTCTCGACGGCCGGGTGGAAATCCGTCACACTGACGAAGTGGTCACGATGGATGCCAAACCCTCTTTTGTGATGCGCAATGGCCAGAACACCTCGATGTGGTCCACCATTGACGCGGTCAAGGCGGGCGAAGCAGATGTGGCCGTCAGCTGTGGCAACACCGGCGCGCTGATGCTTCTGTCCATGGTCCGCCTGCGCAAGCTGCCCGGCGTGAACCGCCCGGCCATTGCCTGCCTGTGGCCGTCGCGCAATCCGGGCGGGTTCAACATCATGTTGGATGTGGGCGCGGATATTCGCGCTGATGACACCGATCTTCTGCAATATGCAATGATGGGGGCGTCTTACGCGCGCAATGGCCTGGGCATCACCCGCCCGCGTATCGGCCTTTTGAATGTGGGCACCGAGGAACACAAGGGGCACCCGGTCCTGAAATCCGCGCATGAGCTGATTTCAGACGCCGCCGACAACGCCAATATCGAATTTGTTGGCTTCGTCGAAGGGGTGGATATCCCGTCAGACCGCGTTGACGTGATTGTGACAGACGGGTTCACCGGCAATGTTGCGCTGAAAACCGCCGAGGGCACCGCCGATCTGATGGCCGGTTTCATCCGCCAAAGCTTTACCGAAACGCTGATCGCCAAGCTGACCGCCTTTATCGCCAAAGCGTCTTTGGGTCGGCTGAAAGTGCGTATGGACCCGCGCCGCGCCAATGGCGGCGTGTTTCTGGGGCTGAACGGCACCGTGGTGAAAAGCCACGGTGGGGCTGACCCGCTGGCCATTTCTTCTGCCGTGAAACTGGCCTTCACCCTGTCGCAGTCGGGCTTCAACCAGAAACTGGCCGCGCGGGTTGCATCCGCCGGGACCCCACGTCAAGATGGGGCGTCAAAGCAAAGTGAGCAGCAAGAATGACAATTCGCGCCGTGGTGAAAGGCGTCGGGCATTACCTGCCCGAACGCGTGGTGGAAAACTCGTATTTCGAAAGCATTGTCGACACCTCGGATGAATGGATCCGGGCGCGGTCTGGTATTGAACGGCGTCGGTTTGCGGCAGAGGGCGAGACCACCTCGCAAATGGCCGCCCATGCCGCCCGCGAAGCCCTGTCGGATGCCGGGTTGGTCGCAGATGACATCGACGCGATTGTGCTGGCCACCTCCACCCCGGACCTGACCTTTCCGTCTGTCGCCACCATGGTCCAGAACGAGTTGGGCATGACCCGCGGCTTTGGCTTTGACGTGCAGGCGGTCTGTGCGGGCTTTGTCTTTGCGCTGACCAATGCCAATGCGCTGATCCTGTCGGGCCAGGCCAAACGGGTGCTGGTGATTGGCGCGGAAACTTTTTCGCGCATCCTTGATATGACCGACCGGTCGACCTGCGTGCTGTTTGGCGACGGTGCGGGTGCGCTGGTGCTGGAAGCCGCCGAAGGCACCGGCACGGTTGAAGATCACGGCATCCTGTCGGCGGACCTCAATTCCGACGGTCGGATGCGCGAGATGCTGTATGTCGATGGCGGCGTATCCACCACACAAAAATCGGGCCACCTGCGGATGCAGGGCAATCCCCTGTTCCGTCAGGCCGTTGGCAAGCTGACCGAAACCGCCGAAACCGCGCTGGAAAAGGTTGGCCTGTCCGACAATGACGTGGATTGGATTGTGCCGCATCAGGCCAATATCCGCATCATCCAGGGCACCGCCAAGAAAATGGGCGTGCCGATGGAACGCGTGATTGTCACCCTGCAAGACCACGGCAACACCTCTGCCGCCTCGATCCCACTGGCGCTTTATGAAGGGCGCACATCGGGCAAGATCAAGGATGGGCAGCTTGTGGTGACCGAAGCCATTGGCGGCGGATTGGCCTGGGGGGCCGTGGTTTTGCGCTGGTAACCTTTGGCGCACAACCGCACGACCCGATCCCGTGAGGTGCATTTCCCGCCACAAGCCCTTGATTTTGGACGTGCTTATTGACAGGCACGGGCAAAGCACTCATTCTCTCCGGTAACAACATTTCAGGGGGACAATCGATGAGTGAAAAGACTTTGACGCGTATGGATCTGAGCGAGGCGGTGTTCCGCGAGGTGGGCCTGTCGCGCAACGAAAGCGCGCAACTGGTCGAAAGCGTTCTGGGGCACATGTCCGACGCGCTGGTATCGGGCGAAAGCGTCAAGATCTCGTCGTTTGGCACCTTCTCCGTGCGCGACAAGGCCGCCCGCGTCGGTCGCAACCCCAAGACCGGGGAAGAAGTGCCGATCAGCCCGCGCCGGGTGCTGACCTTCCGGCCATCGCACCTGATGAAAGACCGCGTGACCGTCGGCAACAAAGGCTGATTTCACTGCGTTTCCAAGGGGCTGCCAAAGGTTCTTTCGGCCCCTGTTCCAATTTCTGTCACTGTAAATCCGGGTAAAATACCATGGACAAAAAGTCGCCTGACGCCTTCCGCACCATCAGCGAGGTGGCCGAGTGGCTTGGCGTGCCCACCCATGTGCTGCGCTTTTGGGAAAGCCGGTTCACGCAGGTCAAGCCGGTCAAACGCGCCGGTGGTCGGCGGTACTATCGCCCGTCCGACATGGCGCTTCTGGGCGGCATCCGCAAGCTCTTGCATGAAGATGGGATGACCATTCGTGGCGTTCAGAAACTGCTGCGCGAGCACGGCGTGAAACATATTGCCGCCCTGTCCCCCCCCATCGATTCGGACCAATCCCCGACACCTGCCCCCGCAGATCAGGCCACATCGAATGTGGTCAGCTTCGGCGGCACGCAGGAACCGCAAGCAGACCTGACCACAGCCCCCCCGGAAGACATTGCTCCGGTTGCAGAGCCGGAACCAGAGCCGGAACCAGAGCTGCCCTCCACCGCCGCCCAGTCAGCAGACACAGCCCAGGACAGCCCGCCCCCTGCCGAGGACGCGCAGACCGCTGTTCCCGAGGCCCCGATGGCCTTTCCCAGTGGCGATGACATTGCCGAAGACACGCCCCCGGCTGAAATCATCGATATGGACCCTGCCCCGGCTGAGGGCGTTGAAGACACCCAGCCCGCCCCCCTTCCTGAGATCGCCGAGGGGGATGTTTCGCCATCCACTGCGGCCCCGGATCCGCTGGAGCCCATTCCCCATGACGGCCCCACCATCGCCGAAACGCTTGCGGTCAGTGATGCAAATAAGGCTGAGGAACCCGCAGCGCCTGATCTCCCGGATGTGACCCCGGATGAGGTGGTGCTGAGCGGTGAAGATCTTTCACCTGCAGAGGATGAAATGGTCACGCCCCTCGCCGCGGCCCCCCCGCAGGCAGATACCTCGCAAGCAGACACTTCGCTGGCAGACACCTCGCACGCAGACCCCGCACAGGCAGAGCCGCTGCCAGACGCAGAGGCCGATGCTCCCCCGGCAGAGGCCGGGATGGACCTGTTTTCCTTTGCCGATACGGTCCCCGCCGCCCCCGACACGCCCGGTGAACCCGCCCAAGGGGAAAGTGACAGCACGGCGGGCAGCGCGGACGCAAGCGGCGTTGAGGCAGATGACCTGACAGCGGCCCCGGCCATCCCTTCTTCCCCGGAGATGCCTTCCACAGACACCGCGTCGGATATCGAAACAGGGGCCGGAACAGACGGTGATATGGGCGATGAGATGGGGGATGGACTGCCCCCTCTCTCCGCCGCAGATACCCCTCTTGCGCCGGATCTGCCCCACCCCACTGAAGAGGTTGCCCCCCCCGAAGAAAACCTTGCTGTTTCCGGGGATATCCCCCCAGCACAGGACGTCCCGCCCATCGGGCAACCTGCATCGACCTCACCGCAGGAAGAAAATCTCTCCGCGCTGGCAAAGGATCAGGCAGAGGAGATCGAACCTGCGGCGGCAGAGGATGCCAGCGTGCCAGATGGCGAACCCACCGCCCCTGCCCCGCAACCTGCTGATATTTCCCATATTCCGGCGGACCCGGCAGAGGACGGCGCCCCATTGTCTGCGCCCCCGTTGACCACCGCTCTTCGCACAGCGCGCAAAACCGGAACCGACGCTCATCTGCCCGTTTTGCAGGCCTTTGCAGATCGGCTGGAGGCGCTATCGGTTCAAATGAACCGCTCTGGTCGCGGCTGAGCAAAAAGAAGTGGCGATTGGATGACTTTCCTGCGTTTTCCGGCTTGCCCCGCCCGCGAAAATCACTATGAAAGGGCCTCAGTCGGGCTATGGCGCAGCCTGGTAGCGCGTCCGTCTGGGGGACGGAAGGTCGCAGGTTCGAGTCCTGCTAGCCCGACCAAAACACCCCGCCCCAGCCGCCCGGATCGGGTTTGGGTGTGGGGCACGAAAACGGCCCGCCCCTTTCTGGGGTGGGCGTTTTTGTATCCGGGGGGTCACGTGGATATGGGAGGAATGTGATGCCTGCAGAGATGACACCGGGGGTTCTGGCCGATGCACAGATCCGGCAGATGATCACCGATGGCGCCATTGCCGCCGCCTCGCCGATCCTGAATGACCAGATCCAGCCCGCCAGCCTTGATTTGCGCCTGGGCGACCGCGCCTATCGTGTGCGGGCGTCGTTCCTGCCCGGCCAGGGCCGCACGGTGGCCGAACGGCTTGATGATCTGACCATGCATCAGATCCCGCTGACCGGCGGGGCCGTGCTGGAAAAAGGCTGCGTTTATGTGGTGCCGTTGATGGAACAGCTGCGCCTGCCCCAAGGTATGACCGGGGCGGCCAGTGCGAAATCCTCGATCGGGCGGCTGGATATGATGACCCGGGTGATCACCGATCAGGGGATCGAGTTTGATCGCGTGCCTGAGGGATATGAAGGCCCGCTTTACGCCGAGATCTGCCCGCAAAGCTTTTCGGTTGTCGCGCAACCCGGCCAGCTGCTGACCCAGATCATTTTCCGTCAGGGCCGCACCTTCCTGTCGGATGAAGAGCTGCGCGCGGTACACGAAGAGACCCCGATTGTGTCGGGCACCCCGGTGATCTCGGACGGGCTTGGGTTTTCTGTCGATCTGAAACCGCGTGATGGCGATCTTGTCGGCTATCGCGCCAAACGCCATTCCGGTGTCGTCGATCTGTCGAAGCTCGGCCATTATGACCCGGCCGAATACTGGGAAGAGGTGCGCACCACCAAGGGGCAGATCATTCTGGATCCCGGCGCGTTCTACATCCTGGTCAGCCGCGAAGCGATTGCCATCCCGCCGCACTGCGCCGCCGAAATGGCACCGTATCTTGCCATGGTCGGCGAGTTCCGGGTGCATTACGCGGGCTTTTTCGACCCTGGCTTCGGCTTTGATGCGGCGGGCGGATCCGGGTCACGCGGCGTTTTGGAAGTGCGCTGCCACGAGGCGCCGTTCGTCTTGGAGCACGGGCAAGTGGTTGGCCGGTTGGTTTATGAACGGATGTCGCAAACACCCGAGGCGCTTTACGGGGTCGACATCAAGTCGAATTATCAGGGCCAGGGGTTGAAACTGTCCAAACATTTCAAGGCGTAACGCCCGGAATGGAGCGGGCAAGGGGCGCTGCCCCTCGGCTTTCAGCCTCACCCCGAGGTGTTTTCAGCAAGAAAAAGACACGGGGTTTGAGCCGGGTTATTTTAAGCTTGGCTGGGGTCAGCTTGGCTGGGGTGAGCCTGATCAAAACAGCCGACGTGTGGCCCGTGCACCTTGCCGCGCTTTGCGGGCCATTTGCTTGGCTTTTTGCGCGCGTTTGCGCTCTTCCGGTGTCATTTCTGCAGTCGGGTCCTGATCCGCATCCCCTTTGCGACCACGCTTGGCGGCCATGTCGATGCCCGCATCCACACCTTTATTGATCAGTTGCCCAATCACCCGGCGCAGGATCATATTGATAATGCTGTTCATATTCATCGCGGATCTCTCACTTCTGCTCGCACGGCAGTATAGCCTGAAAATGCGGCGATTTCACGACCGGTTTGCAGATCACCTCAGAAACCCGCCGTCAGGTGGTCAATCTTCAAAAAGTTCGGACTGCCCGGTGGTGGCCTCTTCTTCCTCGTCACTGTCCGGGCCGGGCATCATGCCCGGTGGCGGGCGGCTTTCCAGAAGGCCAGCGGCGCGCAGCTCTTTCAGCCCCGGCAGGTCACGCGCGCTTTCCAACCCGAAGTGATCGAGGAAATGCGGCGTGACCACAAAGGTCACCGGGCGGCCCGGGGTCATGCGGCGGCGGCCAAAGCGGATCCATTCCATTTCGATCAGCTGGTCAATGGTGCCGCGCGACACCGACACGCCGCGGATTTCTTCGATCTCGGCCCGGGTGACCGGCTGGTGATAGGCAATGATCGCCAATGTTTCGATCGCCGCGCGCGAGAGTTTGCGCGTCTCAACCGTTTCTTTCTGCATCAAATAGCCCAGATCCGGCGCCGTGCGCATGGCCCAGGCATCGCCCACTTTGACCAGATGCACGCCACGCCCATCGTACCGCTTCACCAGATGCACCAGCGCCTCGCCCGCGTCACAGCCATGCGGCATCCGGCTTTCCAGTTCCGCCACGCTGACCGGTTCGCTTGAGGCAAAGAGGATCGCCTCGACCATGCGTTCCTGTTCCCCCATGGGGGGCGCTTCGAACAGGCTTTCTTCTGGCCCTTCAGTCACTTGATCATCCATCACGATTTCCTGCGAATTTCAATCGGCGCAAACGTATCCGGTTGGCGGATGTCGATCATCCCCCGTTTGGCCAGTTCCAGAGAGGCGGCGAAATTGGCCGCGGTGGCCGACCTGCGGCGTTTCCCATCCAGCACCCACCCTTCCGGCAAATAGGAACTCAGATCGGTCCAATCCCCCGCATAGCCCACCAGATCGCGCATCCTCTCGAGCGCCTGTTCCATCGTCATCAGGCTTTCGCGGTCCATCACGAAGGGGCGAAATTCATCTTTGGTGCGGATGCGCGCATAGCCCTGCATCAGATCCAGAAGCGTGGCGGTGTAGGTGACGGTGCGGATGCGGGTCACGTCTTCGGGCACGCCACGGGCAAAGAAATCGCGGCCCAGCTGGTCACGCGCCATCAGCTTCGCCGCCGCGTCACGCATCGCCTGAAGACGTTCCAGCTGGAACGCCAGATGGGCGGCCAGCTCTTCACCAGACGGGCCCTCTTCGGTCGGGTCCGGGGGCAACAACAGGCGCGATTTCAGGAAGGCCAGCCAGGCCGCCATCACCAGATAATCGGCCGCCAGTTCGATGCGCAGATGCCGCGCCTTTTCCACAAAGCCCAGATATTGTTCCGCCAGATCGAGGATCGAGATCTGCCGCAGATCCACCTTTTGCGTGCGCGAGAGCGTCAGAAGCAGGTCAAGCGGGCCTTCATACCCCTCGACATCCACAATCAGCGCCTCCGCCGCCAGGCGGTCGGTCACCGACATCACGTCTTCTGCAAACTCGTCCTGCTCCGCCATATATGCGTTCAGCTTTCTGTCGCTTCACCTGTCATCAGGCTTTGAAACTCGGCTTCAAGCGCGTCGATGTCAACAGGAACAGGGGGTTTGCGCCATGTCAGCGCGTTTTCAGCGCGAATGGCGGCAATTTCCGAGAGGGGGCCGGAGGCATCAGCCACCTCGCGCATATCTTCGAGATTGCCATTGCAATGCAAAATGAGGTCACAGCCAGCCGCCAAAGACCGCCGCGCGCGCAGGGTCAGCGGGCCTTCCAGCGCCTGCATCGACAGATCGTCGGTCATCAAGAGCCCGCCAAACCCGATCTCGTCCCGGATCAGATTGATCATCGCTTCGGACTGCGTGGCCGGATGGTCGGGGTCGATGTCGTCAAACACGATATGGGCGGTCATGCCCAAGGGCAGCGTCGACACCCCCTCAAAGGCCAGGAAGTCGGAATTGTGCAGCTCGCGCGCCTTTGTGGACACATGCGGCAGGTCCACATGGCTGTCCATCGTGGCGCGGCCATGGCCCGGCAGGTGTTTCACCACCGGCAGCACGCCCCCTTCGATCAGCCCCTGCGCCACGGCCAGGGCGCGTTCGACCACATGCACCACATCCTCGCCCAGACAGCGATTGCGCAGGACCGGGTGGGTGTCTGCAAAGGCCAGATCCACAACGGGCGCGCAATTGCCATCGATGCCCACCGACAGAAGCTCATCCGCGATCAGGCGATAGCGCAGAAACATCGCCCGCGTGGCATCGCGTTTGTTCAACTGCGCCTGATCAAGCGCGGGCAACCATTCGCGCCAGTGCGGGGCGATCATCCGCGCGACGCGCCCGCCTTCCTGATCGATAAAGATCGGCACATTTCGGCCGACCGCCCCGCGCAGATCGGCGGTCAGCGCGCGCAATTGATCGGGCGTGTCCACATTTCGGGCAAAAAGGATAAAGCCCCAGGGTTGGGACTTTTCAAAGAAATCGCGTTCGGTCTGGGTCAGGGTCAGCCCGGCACAGCCAAATATATATGCGCCCTGCGCTTGCATGGTCGCTCCTCCGCTTTGGTGTTCCGACGGTCCCCTAGCGGGTCACCACCGGAATACAAGCCGCTTTACCGGCCATCAAAGCTGAACAGAAACGACGTGCATCGGCAAGGTCTTTAAAGCCCATGGCGCGCAGGCGGTAAAAGGTCTTGCCGCCAGATTGCGCCTTTTGCACGACGCGGGTCTTGCCCGGCAGGTAATCTTCGAACCGGGTTGAAAGCTTGTCCCATTCGGCGCGGGCCACTTCGGCACTGTCAAAGGCGCCAAGCTGCACCAGGCGGGTGCCGGCGGGGATGGCGTCAGGGGCGCTTTCCTGCGTGCTGGGCACGACGGGGGTAGCGACGGCGTTTGTCGGCACAACGGTCTTCAGGTCAGCGGGGCGCGCGGTGGGGCGCAGCGATTTGCTAACCCCGGGAACCGACGCCGGGATCACCTTGGGGCCAGAGCTTGCAGCGGGTTTCGGCAGGCTGACCGGGCTTTGCGCCGCGGTGCGCGTCACCTCTTCGCTGCTGCTGCCATCTGTCAAAGGCTGCACATCGCGGCTGATGTGTTCGGCAATGGCCAGGGCTGCGGCCACCGGATCAACAGGCAGGTTTTCCATATCGATCGTTTCAGCCGGCGCCGGAGCAGCCACTTCGATCGGTTCCAACTGCGGCGCGTCAGCCTGTGGGGCCACGTCAGCGACCGCCGATGGATTGGCGGGAAGGTCTTCCTCATCCAGGTTTTCCGGGGCCGGTGCCAGAGCCACTCGATCAGAGGGCGCGCTTGCCTCACCTGACGCCTGAACCGAGTTCACCGCCAGCCCCTGATGGGCCGCGGCCAGTCCGCCCGGCTCTGCGGGCTGCACCCGCATCGGGCCTTCCAACGCCCGTACGACAGGAATGCCGGTCACATCGCGCATGGCAAGCTGATAGCCCCAGACGCCAAGCCCAACAACCAGCGCCAGCGACACCGCAGCGCCCGCGTAGTTCACCAGGGGCGCAAAACGCGCGCCATCAGAGGCGGCGGGCGGAAGGGCGCCACCGCCCCCACCTGCTGTTGGGGCATAGGTTGCAGCGGTGTGTGGCTGTGCAGGATACTGAGCCTGAGCATGCATCTGGGCATGATCCGGGGCGGGATATTGTGCAGGCGGCGCCATCATCGGCTGCGGCTGATGCCCACCGTGCATTGCCGCATGGGAAGGATCATATCCGTGTGGAGGAACCTGACCATACTGGCCTTGCGGTGCTGCACCCTGCCCCATCTGTCCCGCAAAATGCGGCTGTTGCCCGGGGTGCATGGGGGCACGTGTGTTGCCCCAATCCATATCTGCCATACCTGCCTCACATCCGGTGGGGCATGTTGATCATGCCCTCGCCCGGTCTCTGCTCGTTGCCTCGAAAGGGGCGTTTTCGCCCCGGTTCCGGCACGAGCTGAGCTTGTGATCAGCGCATTTCCTCGGCCGGATTGACCCCCAAAATACCGAGACCGGACGAAATGACAAGCTTCACGGCACGCGGCAGGGCAATTTTCTGTGCAGATGAGTCATTCTTGCCATCCTGCACAAACCGCAACTCGGGCTTTTCGTTGCCCCGATTGTAGAGCGACTGGAATTCCGCTGCCAATTCATAGAGATAAAAGGCAATCCGATGCGGTTCATGGGTGCGTGCCGCAATCTCGACCAAGCGCGGCCATTCGGCCAGTTTCTTGGCCACCGACAGCTCTGCCTCGTCTTCAATGAGCGGCTTTCCGTCCAGCGGCACACCCGCCTCGGCGGCTTTCTTCAACACCGAACAGATCCGCGCGTGGGCATATTGCACATACCAGACCGGGTTGTCGCGGCTGGCTTCCTTGACCTTGTCAAAGTCGAAATCCAGCGGCGCATCGTTCTTGCGGGTGAGCATCACAAAACGGGTCACATCCGCGCCCACCTCGTTCACCACATCGCGCAGGGTGACAAAATTGCCCGCCCGTTTCGACATTTTGAACGGCTCGCCGTTTTTATAAAGCTTCACCAGCTGGGTCAGCTTCACATCCAGCGGCACCTTCCCGTCCGAGAGCGCCGACACCGCCGCCTTCATCCGTTTCACATAGCCGCCGTGATCAGCGCCGAAGACGTCGATCAGCTGGTCAAAGCCACGTTCCACCTTGTCATAGTGATAGGCGATGTCAGGCGCGAAATAGGTCCAGGCCCCGTCGGATTTCTTCACCGGGCGGTCCACGTCATCCCCATGCTCGGTCGATTTGAACAGGGTCTGCTCGCGCGGCTCCCAATCCTCGGGCTTTTTGCCCTTGGGCGGCTCGAGCACGCCTTGATAAATCAAGCCCTTGCTTTCCAGACTGTTCAGCGCGCCCTCAATGCGGCCGGTGCCGTAAAGGGATTTCTCCGAGAAGAACTTGTCCATCTTCACACCAAGCTGGGCCAGATCCTCGCGGATCAACTCCATCATCGCTTCGGTGGCAAATTCGCGGATCTCGACCAGCCAGACCTCTTCGGGCTGGCCCACATAAGCGTCACCCACCTTGGCCTTCAGCGCCTCGCCCACCGGCACAAGGTAATCCCCCGGATAGGTGCCATCCTCAAACGCCACGTCCTGCCCGTGCGCTTCGAGGTAGCGCAGATAGACCGAGCGCGCCAGCACATCGACCTGCGCACCGCCATCGTTGATGTAATATTCGCGCGTCACGTCATAACCGGCATATTCCAAAAGGCTCGCCAGCGCGTCGCCAAACACGGCCCCGCGGGTGTGACCCACATGAAGCGGACCGGTTGGGTTCGCGGACACATATTCCACGTTGATCTTCTGATCCGCGCCCATGCTGGACCGGCCATAGCCCTCGCCCGCCAGAATGCCCGAGACAAGCCCGCCCCAGATCGCACCGGACAGGCGCAGGTTCAAAAACCCGGGGCCCGCCACTTCGGCCACGTCAATCCGATCATCTGCCGCCAGCTTGCCCGCCAAGACCTCAGCAATGTCGCGCGGCTTCATCTTCGCCGGTTTCGCCAGAACCATCGCGGCATTGGTCGCCATGTCGCCATGGGCCGGGTCGCGCGGGGGTTCCACCGCCACATTGTCAAAGCTCAGCCCCTCAGGCAGCGCGCCCTCGGCCACCATCTCATCAAGGCTCTTGATCACAAGCGCGCGAATTTCGGCAAACAGGTTCATGTTACGGATCCTTTTTCTTCCCGCGCACCTCTATCAGCCTAGGGGCAAAGGTCAAGAGAGCGCCGCCGCGGATGTGACGCAACCGCTGAACTCCGACGACACCTGAACACGCCAGGTCAACACGTCAGGGGCTTTGCCCCTCAAGCCTTCGGCTTTCACCCCAGGATTTTTCCTGACCAAAGATGGCAGGTCCACATCATCTTTGGTCTTCCAATATCCCGGGGTGAGCGAGCTTGTCTCGCGAGGGGCAGCGCCCCTACCCGCCCAGCCCCAACCGCTTGTGTTCCTGCAGCGCAAACCGGTCGGTCATACCCGCGATGTAATCGGCCACATGGCGCGCGATGGCGGTCTGATCGGCGCTGGTCAACGCCTCTTGCCACGCTTCCGGCAGGTCGGACGGGTGGGCGAGCATATGGGCAAAGAGCTCCTCCAGCACTTTGGTCACCCGCTTGCGCATCGCAACCACCGATGGCGCGCGGTACATGCGGGTAAAGAGAAACTTGCGGATCTGTTTCAGGTCGGCCCAGAGGTGATCGGAAAAGCGGATGACCGCGTGATCCAGCGCCCGCACCTCTTCGACGCAAGCGGGGTTGGCCTCTTGCAGCAAACGTTTCGAGGTCACCAGCACATCCTCTACCATCACGCCGAAGACCCGCCGCAGCGCCTCATGCCGCTGGCGCGCAGCATCCAGCCCGGGATAGGTCTGATCCACCTTGGCGATCATCTCGCCGACAATCGGCAGTTCGGCAATCTCGTCCATGGTAAAAAGCCCGGCGCGCAGCCCGTCATGCAGGTCGTGATTGTTATAGGCGATATCATCGGCAAGTGCTGCCACCTGCGCCTCGGCCCCGGCATGGGTATTGAGCTCCAGATCATGGCGCGCATTGTACTCCGCCAGCGCGAAGGGCAGGTCGCCAGTCACCGGGCCGTTGTGTTTGGCAATGCCTTCCAGCGTTTCCCAGGTCAGGTTCAGCCCGTCCCATTTGGCGTAATGGCGCTCCAGCGAGGTCACGATTTTCAACGCCTGCGCGTTGTGATCAAAGCCGCCATGCGGGGCCATCAGCTCGTCCAGCCGATCCTCGCCGGTGTGGCCGAAGGGCGTATGGCCCAGATCATGCGCCAGTGCCACGGCCTCGGTCAGGTGTTGATTGAGCCCCAGCGCGCCCGCAATGGTCCGCGCCACCTGCGCCACTTCGATTGAATGGGTCAGGCGGGTGCGGAAATAATCGCCTTCATGTTCCACGAACACTTGCGTCTTGTGCTTCAGGCGCCGAAAGGCCGAGGAATGGATGATCCGGTCCCGATCCCGCTGAAAGGGCTCGCGAAACGCGCTTTCGCCTTCCTCAAACAGCCGCCCGCGGGTGCGTTCCGGGTGGGTTGCATATGTGGCGAGCATCTGTGCCCCCTTTGCCTGTGCTGACGGGCCGGGCGTCCAGTCACCGGATGCCATATCAAAAGCCACTCAATTGCAAATAGTTACCCGGGTCAAGACCGCCACGCCTTGTCGCGCCGCGGCACGCCCCTTATATTCGATCTGCGCTGAACAGATATGATGGTTGTCCCGATGGAATTGACCCTACCCCCGAAAGTGACCCAACGCGCCTTTGACCGGCTTGCCGAAATCGGTGCGTCCGATCAGGGCAAGGCCCTGCGTGTGGCCGTGGAAGGCGGCGGATGTTCCGGCTTTCAGTACGATATTTCTTTGGATGACCCGGCCGATGGCGATCTGGTGCTGGAAGGCGCTGGCGAAAAAGTGGTGGTGGATGAGATGTCCCTGCCCTTCCTCGCCAATGCCGAGATTGATTTCACCGAGGAACTGATCGGCGCGCGGTTTGTGATCAACAATCCAAACGCCACCGCGTCCTGTGGCTGCGGCACGTCCTTCTCGATCTGAACGCTTCCCCTTGACCGATCCCTTCACGCCCGCCTTGATGGGCAAGAAGGAGATCCGCCATGACACACCGCTATACCCTGCCCTTTCGCCTGATCCATTGGGCGATGGCGCTGATCGTGCTGACCATGCTCGCCTTCGGTCAGAAGTTTGCGGGCGAGATGCCGAGGGACGAGCGGGTGTTTTCCCTGATGGGGCATTCCTCGCTCGGGGTGATGCTGGTCGGGCTGCTGGTCTTGCGGGTGGGTCTGCGGGCCACGGGCCGCGCCGGGCGTCCGGATCATGACATAGCCCCTTGGCAGAAAACGGCCTCTCGCGCGGTGCAGCTGGGACTTTATGCGCTTTTGATCCTTCTGCCGATCACCGGCATCCTGACCGCCCGTGCGCATGACCTTCCGGTCACGCCCTTTGGGCTTTTCTCCATTTCCACCCCGGATCCCGCCACCTTTGAGGCAATCCGGTTTTGGCACATGCTGGGGACCAAGCTGATGATGGCGCTTTTGGTGCTGCACATCGGCGCGGCCCTGATGCACCGCGTCCTGTTGCGCGACGGGGTGATGCGTTCCATGAGCCTCTTTCGCCCTAAATCCTGACTTAACTCCCCCGCGCAAACCCTGTATGGGGCGAGCATGCGATACGACACGATCATCATTGGCGCAGGCGCTGCGGGGCTCTTTTGTGCCGCCCACACCGGCGGGCGCACCCTGCTGCTGGATCACGCGAAACGCCCGGGCGAAAAGATCCGCATTTCGGGCGGCGGGCGCTGCAACTTTACCAACATGTATTGCGAACCGGCAAATTTCCTTGGCGAAAACAAGCATTTCCACAAATCTGCCCTGTCGCGGTACACGCAATGGGATTGGATCGCCAAGATGGATCGCGCGGGCATAGCCTGGCATGAAAAAACGCTGGGGCAGCTCTTTTGCGACGACAAGGCCACGCAAATCGTGGATCTTCTGGTGTCTGACGCAAGGGCCGCCGGGGCCGAGATCCGGCTTGGGTGTGGCGTGCACGCGGTGGCCCACGGACCAGACGGGTTCACCCTGCAAACCGATCAGGGCACGGTCACGGGCACGTCCCTTGTGATGGCCACCGGCGGCAAGTCGATCCCGAAAATGGGCGCGACCGGCTTTGCCTATGACATCGCCCGCCAGTTCGGGCATGAGATCGTGGAAACGCGCCCGGGCCTTGTGCCCTTCACCTTCCCCGACGGGCGCTTTGCCGCCCTGACCGGCCTGTCGCTGCCCGTGCGGGTCTGGAACGACCGCGCCAGTTTCGAAGAAGCACTTTTGTTCACCCATCGCGGCCTGTCTGGCCCGGCGATCCTGCAAATCTCGTCGTACTGGCGCGAAGGGGAAAGCGTGCAGATCGACCTGACCGGCGGGCACGACCTGTTCACCGCCCTGCGCGATCAGCGCCAGATCGAAGGGCGGCGCAACCTGACCACGGAACTGGGCCGCCTACTGCCCGGCAAACTGGTCGATTTCCTCGCGCCCGAACTGGGCCTGTCGGGCAATCTTGCCGATCAATCCGACACCCGCCTGCGCGAAATCTGTGACGCGCTCGCCCAGTGGACGGTCACCCCGTCCGGCAGCGAAGGGTATCGCACCGCCGAGGTCACGCTGGGCGGTGTCGCCACCTCGGGCCTCGACAGCAAAACCATGATGTCGAAACACCAGCCGGGGCTATACTTCATCGGCGAATGCGTGGATGTGACTGGCTGGTTGGGCGGGTTCAATTTTCAATGGGCCTGGGCCTCGGCCCATGCAGCGGGCAGCGCAATTGCCGCCGCGCACGGGCACTGATCAGCCAGTTTCGGCCACCCGTCCAATTCCCCGCTTAATCCCTTGTACCCCCGCGCATTTCCGCCCACATTGGGCGCGCACGAACAGGGGATCACAGAATGAAAATCGCAAGCTTCAACATCGCCGGGATCAAGGCCCGGATGCCCGCGCTGACCGCCTGGTTGGAAGAGGCCAAGCCCGATGTGGCGATCTTGCAGGAAGTGAAATCCGTGGATGAGAACTTCCCCACCGAACATTTTGAAAACATGGGATATAACGTCGCTGCCCACGGGCAAAAAAGCTTTAACGGCGTGGCGATCCTCTCAAAACATCCGCTGGAAGATGTGATGTGTGGCCTGCCCGGTGACGACAGCGACGAGCAAGCACGCTATATCGAGGCGACCGTGGTGAATGAACGCGCCGTGCGGATCTGCGGCCTGTACCTGCCCAATGGCAACCCGGTGGAATTTGACGCGAATGGTGCGCCAATCCATGATGGCAAATACGGCTATAAGCTCGGTTGGATGGCGCGGTTGCAGGCCCGCGCCGAAGAGCTGATGGAGGCCGAAGAGCCCTTTCTGATGGCGGGTGATTACAATATCATTCCACAGGCCGAAGACGCCGCCCGCCCCGAGGCGTGGGTCAAGGATGCGCTTGCGTTGCCCGACAGCCGCAACGCCTTTCGAAAACTCCTGAACCTAGGTCTGACGGAGGCGTTCCGCACCCGCAACCCGGCCCCCGAGCAATATACGTTTTGGGATTTCCAACGCGGGGCCTGGCAGCGCAATGACGGGATCCGCATCGACCATTTCCTGCTGTCGCCCGAATGCGCCGACATGCTGAAAGATTGCCAGATCGACAAAGAGGTGCGCGGACGTGAAAAGCCCTCGGACCACGTGCCGATCTGGATTGAACTGGCCGCTTAAGTGAGTAAGGCAAATCACTGATATGAAGCGTAAAATCATTATCGACACTGACCCTGGGCAAGACGATGCGGTCGCCATCCTGCTGGCCCTCGCCAGCCCCGAGGACGTCGAGGTTCTGGGGCTGACTGCGGTCGCCGGGAACGTGCCGCTGGCGCTGACCCAGAAAAACGCGCGGATCATTTGTGAACTGGCGGGCAAGCCGGACACCAAGGTGTTTGCAGGCTGTGACCGGCCTATGGTGCGCGATCTGGTCACAGCGGAATATGTGCATGGCAAGACCGGCTTGGACGGGCCGGACCTGTGGGAGCCGCAGATGCCCCTGCAGGACACCCACGCGGTGGATTTCATCATCGACACGCTGCGCAACGAGGCCCCCGGTACGGTCACACTCTGCCCGCTGGGGCCGCTGACCAACATTGCCACCGCCTTTGCCCGCGCGCCGGATATCATTGACCGGGTGCAGGACATTGTTCTGATGGGCGGGGCCTATTTCGAGGTGGGCAATGTCACGCCCGCGGCCGAGTTTAACATCTATGTCGATCCGCAAGCCGCTGATATTGTGTTTAAATCTGGCGTTCCAATTGTGGTGATGCCGCTGGATGTGACCCATAAGGCGCTGGTGACCAAACCGCGCAATGATGCGTTCCGCGCGCTTGACACCAAGGTCGGCAGCTTCACCGCCGAGATGACCGATTTCTTTGAACGGTTCGACCGCGAGAAATACGGCTCCGACGGCGCGCCCCTGCATGACCCCACCGTGATCGCCTATCTGATCCGCCCCGACCTGTTCAAAGGGCGGCACGTGAATGTGGAAATCGAAACCACCTCGGAACTGACCATGGGAATGACGGTGGCCGACTGGTGGGGGGTGACAGACCGCGCGCCCAACGCGCTTTTCATCGGCGATCTGGACGCGGATGGATTTTTTGACCTGCTGACAGAAAGGCTGGCCCGACTATGAGCGCATTGCGATTGGCGACAATGGACGATCTTGATCGGCTGACCACCTTGGTGGCCGGCTTTCACGCGGGCGAAGGCATCGTGCAAGATGACGACACAAGGCGCGGTGCGCTGGCGCCCCTGCTGGAAGGCTCGCCCCATGGGGCGATCTGGATGATCGGGCCGCGCTCGGCCCCGGTGGGCTACATTGCGGTCAGCTTTGGCTGGTCGATCGAATTTGGCGGGCTGGATGCGTTTCTGGATGAATTTTACGTGCGCGAACGGGTGCGGGGCCGCGGCATGGGGTCCGAGGCAATGCTGGCGCTGACCCGCGCACTGGCGGGCCAGGGCATCGCCGCGATGCATCTGGAAGTGGACACGGATAACATGCGCGCGCGCACGCTTTATGAACGCATCGGGTTTGCGTCGCGCGATCGTTACCACCTGATGACGCGGATGTTGTAGGCTGCGTCCATGAGTGTGACTTTTGACAATTCCTATGCCCGCCTGCCGGACCGGTTCTACGCCAAACTGAACCCGCAAAAGGTAACGGCCCCTGCCCTGCTGATCGTGAATAACGCGTTGGCGCGGGAGCTGGGGTTTGATCCCGAAGAGCTGACCCCAGAGGTACTGACCGGAAACGAGCTTTTGCCCGGAATGGACCCGCTGTCACAGGCTTATGCCGGCCATCAATTTGGCGGCTGGGTGCCGCAACTGGGCGACGGGCGGGCGTCCCTGCTGGGCGAAGTCACGGGCGATTTCGGCCGGGTAGATATTCAGCTCAAGGGGTCCGGGCAAACGCCGTTTTCCCGGCGCGGCGACGGGCGCGCCTGGCTGGGGCCGGTGATGCGGGAATACCTCGTGTCCGAGGCCATGTATGCGATGGGCATACCCACCACCCGCGCCCTTGGGGCGGCGCTGACCGGCGAACGGGTGCAACGCGAGCGCGCCTATCCGGGGGCGGTTCTGATGCGCGTGGCGGCCAGCCATATCCGGGTTGGTACGTTTCAGTATTTCGCGGCGCGCCAGGATAAAGATGGGCTTGGACTGCTGCTGGATCATGCCATTCAGCGCCATTATCCAGGCATCAGCGGCCCCGTGGCCTTCCTGTCCGCCGTGATGGAGCGGCAGGCCGAGCTGGTCGCGGCGTGGATGTCGGTGGGGTTCATTCATGGCGTGATGAACACGGACAATATGGCGGTGTCGGGCGAAACCATTGACTACGGCCCCTGCGCTTTCATGGATGCCTACCACCCGCGCACGGTGTTTTCCTCGATTGACCAACAGGGGCGGTATGCCTTTGCAAATCAGCCCGATATGGCGCTGTGGAATCTGGCACAGCTGGGCACGGCGCTGCTGCCGTTGACAGAGGATGAAGACGCGGCTGTGGAAGAAATGGGGAACCTTCTAAACGCGTTTGGCGATCGGTTTCATGCCGCCTGGATCCGACACTTCCGGGCCAAGATCGGGCTTGTGCGCGAAGAAGATGGCGACATGGATCTGATCACGGGTCTGCTGGGCCGCATGGCCACGAGCCAGTCTGATTTCACCCGGACCTTCACCGCGCTGACCGCAGGGGATGCCAGCGACGAGATCACAGATCCGGGCGCGTGGGAAAGCTGGGCGCCCGAGTGGCAGGCGCGGCTGACGCGCGAGGCGGATCCCAACGCGGTGATGGCCCAGGCCAACCCCGTGGTGATCCCACGCAATCATCAGATCGAGGCTGCCATTCAGGCGGGGGTCGACGGCGACTTTGCGCCATTTCACCGGCTTGCAGAGGCCCTCCACCGGCCCTACGATCCGAGGGAAGACGAGATGGATCTGACCTTGGGGCCGAAGCCGGCGGAGCGGGTGATACGCACTTTTTGCGGGACGTAAGCGGCCCATGCGTACAGGGGCGCTGCCCCTCGCCGCTTCGCGGCTCACCCCGAGGTATTTCCGGCAAGAAAAAGAGGACGCGGTGTGGAACTGTCACTGCTGACATATAACATTCGCAAGGCAGTGGGGCTGGACCGGCGGCGCGACCCGCATCGGGTGATGGAGGTGATCTGTCATGCGGATGCGGATGTGGTGGTGCTGCAGGAAGCCGACCGGCGGTTGGGGCAGCGCAAGGCAGCCCTGCCCGCCCGTATCATCAACGAGGAAAGCGATTACATCGTGGTCCCGCTGGCGGCAAATGGCGTATCACTGGGCAGCCACGGCAATGCCATCCTGGTGCGCCGCGGGCTGACGGTAACCCAGCCAGAGCGCATTCCCCTACCGGGGCTGGAGCCACGCGGCGCGGTTTCGGTGCAGGTGGAAGGACTGCGGGTGCTGGGCTGTCATCTGGGATTGATGCGGCGCTATCGTCACCAGCAGATGCGCAGGCTGGCGCAGGTGCTGCGCGCCGAGACAACGCCCACGGTGATCCTGGGGGATTTCAATGAATGGTCCCATCATCGTGGGTTTGAACCGCTCGACCGGAAGTTTGACATCCATGAATTTGGCAAAAGCTTTCACGCGTCGCGCCCGATGGCGGCGCTGGACCGGCTGGTGGTCAGCCCGGGCGTCAAGGTTTTGGACGGGCATGTGATACAGACCTCACTGACCCGGGTCGCATCAGACCACTTGCCGGTCTGGGCACGGGTTGCGATCAACGCCGGTTGATCAACAGGATGCCAAGCGCGACGAGAGCAAGCGCGCCGAGGGTTGCCGGGCCAAGTGTTTCCCCCAACCACGCCCAGCCCATCGCCACGCCGAAGATCGGGGACAGAAAGGCAAAGGACGCGACAGAAGACGCCTTGTAGCGTTTGAGGAGCCAAAACCAAAAGAGGAACACACCGGACGCGATGAAGACAGCCTGAAAGGCGATGCCCCAATAATGCGCCGGTTGCAGGTCGCGAATGAGGGGGCCGAAAAGGGGAGCGACAAGCAGCAAAAGCGGAGCTGACACAAGGACTTGCCAAAAGATCTGCATGTCGGCGGAGAGCGTTTTGAGCGGGGTCAAGCGCGCGCAAAGAGACACACCCATCCAGCCCAGTGCCGCGCCCAATGCGGCCAGATCCCCCCAAAGCGAGGCCTCTCCCGCACCCGAACTGCGATCAAGTATGGCCCAGACCACACCGGCAAAAGCCAACGCCAGGCCCACGGATTTCACCGGGGTCAGCTGTTCCCCCGGCAAGGTGAAATGGGCCACCAGCGCCATCCAGACCGGCATGGAATAGAAGATGATCGACACGCGCGTGACCGTGGTTAGGTCAAGTGCCACAAAGAGGCAGATGAATTCGAACGAGAAGACCAGGCCCACCAGGATGCCTGACCAGAATGTGGCGCGGGTGAATTTAAACGGCACGCGGCGCGCCAGCATCCAGAGACCCAGAACCGCAATGGCCCCAAAGCTGCGCAAGCTGGCACCGAACACCGGTTGGAACCCCTCATTGGTCAGCTTGATCACCACCTGGTTCACCGCCAGAAGCACAAACACCCCCACCAGCGACGCCGCCCCAACCCGATCCATGTGTCGTTTGTCTTCCATGGCGGGACAGGACCTTGCGCCGCGCCGCGCGTCAAGCCATTTGTGTTGCAATGCCATCATGTTATGAGAGGGCACATCACCCACCCTTTAGGCCCTCGGAAGGCCCTCGGAGCCACTCATGACCTTTTTGCAAATCGCGTCCCTTCTGATTGTCCTTGCCGGTGTGTTTGGCGCAATCAACTATCTGTTCCTGAAACTGCCCTCGGCCATCGGCATTCTGGTGGTGTCACTTCTGGCCTCGGTTGCGATCATGGCGCTGGATCTTGTGGCCCCCGGCCTTGGGGTCGCGGATCAGGTGCGCAGCACGGTGACCGGCATTGATTTCTCTGATGCTTTGCTGGAGGGGATGCTTGGGCTTTTGCTCTTTGCAGGCGCTTTGCATGTGAAGATTTCCGACCTGCGCCAGCAGTGGCGCGTGGTGTTGCTGATGGCCACCATGGGTGTGGCGCTCTCGACAATGATCGTCGGCGTGGGGTTTAGCTGGCTGACCGGCATGCCGTTGCTGATTGCCTTGGTCTTCGGGTCGCTGATCTCGCCCACTGATCCGGTTGCTGTGCTGGGGGTGCTGCGCGAAGCGAACCTGCAGAAATCTCTGGAAACCAAGATTGCGGGGGAAAGCCTGTTCAATGACGGGGTGGGCTACGTGGTTTTTCTGGTCCTTGTCGGACTGGCCTTCCCCGCAGGCGACACCCATCACGAACCGGGCCTGCAATCGGCCGCGATGTTGTTTGTGCAGGAGGCCGTCGGCGGTGCCGTTTTGGGGGTGGTGCTTGGCTGGATCACCTTCCGGGTGATGCGCCGGATCGACGATTATTCGCTGGAGGTGCTCTTGACGCTGGGCCTGGCTTTTGGCGGATACGAATTGGCGGTGGCGCTGCACGTCTCGGCCCCGATCATGGCGGTCTGCGCCGGGCTTTTGATCGGCGACGTGGGCGCAAAACACGGCATGTCCGAAGAGACGCGCCAATATGTCGACGCTTTCTGGAAGCTGATTGACGAGATCCTCAATGCCGTCCTCTTTCTGATGATCGGGTTCGAGGTCTTCGCCGTGGCCTTCACCGGCGACGCGGTTATGGCGGGGATCTTTGCCATTGCGCTGGCACTGGTGGCGCGGCTGGCGGCGGTCGCCGTGCCGGTCCTGATCCTCAAACCCTTCCGCGATTTCACCTCTGGCGTGATCCCGATCATGACCTGGGGCGGGCTGAAGGGCGGGATTTCGGTGGCGCTGGCGCTCAGCTTGCCCGATAACGAATGGAAACCCCTGATCCTGACGGCCACCTATATCATTGTGATCTTCTCGATTATCATCCAAGGGCTGACCGTGGCCCCCCTGGCCACGAAACTCGGACGCGAACCGGAGCTGATGTAATGCGCTATTTTGTTTATGATGTGTTCACCGACACGCCGTTTGGCGGCAACCAATTGGCGATTGTGCCGGATGCCGGGGATCTGAGCGAGGCGCAGATGAAGGCCATCGCGCGCGAATTCAACTTTTCGGAAACCAGCTTTATCCTGCCGCCGGAAGACCCCGCCCACACCGCGCGGGTGCGCTATTTCACCCCGGCGCGGGAACTGCCCTTCGCCGGTCACCCAACCATTGGCACCGCGATCATGCTGGCGCAGCAACACGGCCACGAAGATATGGTGCTGGAGCTTGGCGTCGGGCCGCTGACCTGCCGCGCCACCGGTAATTCTGCGTCCTTTTTCACCGAACACCCGCTGGAGATCAAAGCCCACCCCGCCGCTGACCTGGTCGCGCGGGCCCTGGGCTGTGACATCCTGAATTTGCGCAGCATCCCGGTGCTGGCCTCGCTGGGCGGGGATTTTGTCTTTGTGCAATTGGACAGCCGCGAGACCCTGTCAAAACTCTGCCCCAACACAGATGCGATGCGCGAAGGGGCCGCGCTTTACCCGGGCAACCACGATTTCGCGGTCTACCCCTATGTGATGGATGGCAGCATCGTGCACACCCGCATGTTCGCGCCGCTGGATGGCATCCCCGAAGACCCGGCCACGGGATCTGCTGCGGCACCGCTGGCCGCGCTTCTCAGCGAAACCTTGGATCGCCGGGTCGAGATCACCGTGCACCAGGGCGATGACATGGGCCGCCCCTCGCGCATCGCGCTGACTGCGGAAAATGGCCGGGTCACTGTCGCCGGCCAGGCGGTAAAGGTCATGGAAGGGCAGCTTTTCGTGTGACGCCCCCCTTCGGGCACGCGCGCGGGTGTCGCAAATCCCCCGGTTTCCCCCTTCGGAATTTCGCGTCATAAATGGCAAAAGATTCGTGAGGCTGACTGATCATGCCAGATAAAACCATTCTTGCCCGCTGCGAGGAAAAAGGCCTGCGCATGACCGAACAGCGCCGGATGATCGCCCGCGTGTTGCAAAGCGCCCATCACGACCACCCGGATGTCGAAGAGCTTTACGCCCGCGCCTCGGATGTGGATGCCGGCATCTCGCTCGCCACCGTCTATCGCACCGTCAAGCTGTTCGAAGAGGCCGGGATCCTCGTGAAGAACGAATTCGGTGATGGCCGTGCCCGCTATGAAAGCGCCGATCGGGATCATCACGATCACCTGATTGACCTGACGACCGGCAAAGTGATTGAATTTGTTGACCCGGAGATCGAGGCGCTGCAGGAAAAGATCGCCGAAAAATTGGGATACAAGCTTAAGGATCATCGGTTGGAACTGTACGGCGTGCCAATCGACAAGACATGACACAAGGCAAGCTGGGGGCCAGCCCCCAGACCCCCGGGATATTTAAGGACCAAAGATGCCCATACGCCTTCATCTTTGGTCAAGAAATATCCCCGGGTGAGCGCGCCTGCCGCGCGAGGGGCAGCGCCCCTGACCGAGCGAAGCGAGGCCACGCCCAAGCCTGGCAACCGAAGGGCGCAAAGGCGCGGGAGCCTCCCTCCCCATCCATTCACTCACTCATCACCAAAACAAATGTGACCCATCACGTTTTCCCCGCTTGTTTCGGATCCAAAATTTCGGTTCTGTCATCCGGCAAAACTCCGGATCCTGAACATGCAAAATATTCGCGGCATCATCCTTGTTACGCTTTCCATGGCCGCTTTCGCGCTTGAGGACGCGTTCATCAAGTCCAGTTCCTCCGGGTTGCCGGTATCCGAGGTGCTGGTTTTTCTGGGCGCGGGCGGCGCCGTGGCCTTTGCTGTGGTCACCTATCTGACCCGGGGCACATTGGCCCCGCTGGTGCATCGCGACATGCGCTCGCCCATGTTGGTTTGGCGCGCGATCTCCGAGGGGATTTCCGCGATGTTCTTCATCACCGCCCTGTCTTTGGTGCCAATTTCCACCGTGGCTGCCGTGTTTCAGGCGACACCGTTGGCCATCACCGCAGGGGCGGCGATTTTCCTTGGGGAAACGGTCGGCTGGCGGCGTTGGACGGCGATTGGCGTGGGGTTTCTTGGTGTGCTTTTGATCATCCGCCCCGGGGCCGAGGATTTTGACATGGCGGCATTGTTCCCCATTGCCGCCGTCTTCGGCATCGCGGTACGCGACCTGATCACCCGTCAGATCGACCCGTCGATCCCGTCAACATCGGTCAGTTTCTATGGCTTCTTCGCGCTGATCCCGGCTGGCCTTCTGATGATCCTGGTCACCGACCCGTTTGTCGTGCCACAGGGTATCGAATGGGGATTTCTGGCGGGCGCGATGGTGTTTGGTGTCAGTGGTTACTATGCCATCGTCATGGCGATGCGCATCGCCGAGACCTCGATCATCATGCCGTTTCGCTATGCGCGCCTGATTTTCTCGATCATCCTGGGCATGGTCATCTTTGGCGAACGTCCCGATGCATTGACCTATTTGGGGGCCGGCATCGTGATCAGCAGCGGAATTTACATGTTTCTGCGCGAAGCTCGCGCTAACAGGCGCGCCGCCCGGTTGCCCGACGCGGCGTGACGGGTTAAAGACGCCTCAACTGAAGTTTTCTTCTTATTGGGAGCGCTAACATGAGCACCATCGTCGATATTTTCGCCCGCGAGATTCTGGACAGCCGCGGCAATCCGACCGTAGAGGTCGATGTTATTCTGGAAGACGGCACGCTGGGCCGCGCCGCTGTCCCCTCGGGTGCCTCGACCGGCGCACATGAGGCGGTGGAAAAGCGTGATGGCGACACATCGCGTTACCTGGGCAAGGGCGTTCTGGCGGCTGTGGAAGCCGTAAACGGCGAGATTGCCGAAACGCTGATCGGCTTTGACGCCACCGAGCAGGAAGCGATTGACGCCGCGATGATCGAACTGGATGGCACCGCCAACAAGGGCCGCCTTGGGGCCAACGCCATTCTGGGCGTGTCTCTGGCCGTGGCCAAAGCCGCCGCCGACGCCTCGGCCCTGCCGCTTTACCGCTATGTGGGCGGTGCCTCGGCCCGCGTGTTGCCGGTGCCGATGATGAACATCATCAATGGCGGCGAGCACGCCGATAACCCAATCGACATCCAGGAATTCATGATCATGCCAGTTGCTGCGGAAAACATCCGCGAAGCGGTGCGCATGGGAGCCGAAGTGTTCCACACGCTGAAAAAAGAACTCTCCGCCGCGGGCCTGTCGACTGGCATTGGGGATGAGGGTGGTTTTGCCCCGAACATCGCCTCGACCCGTGACGCGCTGGATTTCATCATGAAGTCGATCGAAAAAGCAGGTTACAAACCGGGCGAAGATATCTACCTCGCCCTCGATTGCGCGGCGACCGAGTATTACAAAGACGGCAAATACGTTCTGTCGGGCGAAGGCAAATCGCTGAGCTCGGAAGAGAACGCCGATTATCTGGCCGCCCTTTGCAACGACTACCCGATCATCTCGATCGAAGACGGCATGTCGGAAGATGACTGGGACGGCTGGGTCGCGCTGACCAAGGCCATCGGTGACAAGGTGCAGCTGGTGGGCGACGACCTCTTTGTGACCAACCCCGAGCGTCTGGCCGAAGGCATCGCCAAGGGCGCGGCCAACTCGATGCTGGTGAAGGTGAACCAGATCGGGTCGCTGTCAGAAACCCTGAAAGCCGTCGATATGGCCCACCGCGCGCGCATGACCAACGTGATGTCGCACCGCTCTGGCGAAACCGAAGACGCCACCATCGCCGACCTGGCCGTGGCCACCAATTGCGGCCAGATCAAAACCGGCTCGCTGGCGCGTTCCGACCGGCTCGCCAAATACAACCAGCTGATCCGCATCGAAGAACAGCTGGGCGCGACGGCGGAATATGCAGGCCGCAGCATTCTGAAGTAAGCTGGCTAAGGGGCTGTCACACAGGCCGCCCTCTCGGAGCACCACACAGCCGAACACGCCGGATCGCCCCACGCGGTCCGGCGTTTTTTTTTGAAGCTAACTCACCTTTCCGCGCGCCCGCGTCCCCAAGCAGCCACGCCGGGGAAAGGACGGGATCTGGCGGAGAACCATCAACAATTGTTCGACAAATCGGACATCAAACAGACCCTCCTGCATCACGCGCGTCGTCATCCGCGTGCCAAATGCTCTTTTTTCCTTGTTCCAAATATCCCGGGGTGAGGCCGTTCGGCCGAGGGGCAGAGCCCCTCCCCCCCGTCACCAGCACAAGATCGGTCTGCGAAATCCGTTCGCGCACCCGCCGGGCCGCCGTGTAGGCGGTGCTGTCATAAAAGGCCTGCGCCACCTCAGTGCTTTCAAATTCGATCAGTGTGACCAGGCCGCGCGCGCCCCCTTCGCGATACTCCGCGTTTGGGTCGCGCGCCAGGATCTTGCCGCCATAATCCGCAATTGCCGCCGCCGACAGGCGTTTGAACTCTTCAAACGCGTCCGCATCATGCACACGAATATTGGCAATCAGATAGCCCTTTGCCATCTTCCCCTCCTTCGTCCCCGATCATCCCCAATCAGCGTGTCACGATCCAACAGGCCGATACGCCGCCCGGGCCGCACCCGCCGCTTTCATCGCCGCCATTGCCTCGTCTTGGGTCATCAGCTTGGTGGTGGACCCCGCAGACATCGTGCCAGACGCGCCAACCACCAGCGCACAGGTCGCCATCACCTCGTCACTGGGCGCTTCGATCAACGCAATCACATCATCTTCGCCAAAGCAGAAAAACAGGTGGTGCAGCTTGCCGCCGATCGCGGCAATCATCTCGCCCGCCGCTTGTTCCCGATCTTCCGGGTTGTCGACAAGGGATCGCAAAGACACACCACTATATTTCCCGCGAAACAGATAAAAAGACATGAGAACCTCCTTTTGTGTCAAAGAGATAGGTTCACACCCGCACCCACCATCATGCCCCGCTGCTGGGGCACCCTACCATGGGCACGCGCCCGGGTCAGCCTGACCGCTTGATCTGTTCCCCCGGTGATCAGACACAGCGATCACATTCGATCACGCGCGCCTTACCCCGGTTGCGTCCTCTCGCACGCGCCCTACACTCCGGGTCATGAGCTTCGTGACCACCTATCAACTGCACCTTCTGCTGGCGCTCTTTGCGCTTGGCACGCTGGGTACCGCGTTTTTGTTTCGCAAACCGGCGGGGCACCGGGCGTGGAAGCTGGCCGATCTGGTCTGGGTGGTGCTGGGTGGCATCGGCGCGCTGGTGGCAATCATCGCGGGGCTCTATACGTCCGACAGCTCCCGGCTTGACCGGCAGATCGACCTGGCCTACGCCGCCAGCGCCGATTTCGATCGCGACGCCGCCCGGTTTCGGTTGCGGTTTTGCGACCCGGCGCTGGATGGCGAGGTGGCCACCCTGTGCGAAAAGGTCGAATTCCTCTCTGCCTCCACCGCTGCAAATTCCGACCTGCCGCTTTTTATTGCCGTGACCGAAGAGGTCGCCCCCCTGACCGGGCTTGGCTTTTTGGCCTTTGACCGCCACCGCAGCCCGGTAGATGACATGCAGGAGATGGTCGCCAAGGCCGATGCCTTTGATCTTGAACGTTTCCTGGTCTTCGCCTCACGCGATGAGAACACCGAGACCGCCGTCACAAAACTGCGCAAACGCCGCCCGGCGATTGCAGGCGACTTCCAGATCCTCGCGCAAAGCTATGACACGCTGATCGAACAAGTGGGCCAATTGCAGCGCGAATGGAAATATCTGCAGGACAACGCCCATATTTTGGTGCTGCAAATCCTGGCCCTTTGCCTGGTCAGTTTCGCAGCCCCCTTCCGGTTGGGGAAATCCCTTGTTGAACTCCGCGCAAGCCTCAGCGCATAACCGAAAACCTGCTGCCGTTCCAAAACGCACAAAGGCCCCTCATGACCGCTGACGACATCATCCGCCATCTCGACCTCACCTCGCATCCCGAAGGCGGCTACTACCGCGAGACTTGGAAGGATACAGATAGCACCACCCTGCCTGACCGCCCCTCTGGCACCTGCATTTATTTCCTGCTGAAAGCGGATGAAGCCAGCCATTGGCACAAGGTCGATGCCACCGAAATCTGGCTCTATCATTCCGGCGCACCGTTGATCCTCTCCCTGTCCGAAACGGATCACGGCCCCGCCACCGATCATCGGCTTGGCCCGGATCTGGCCGCCGGCGAGGATCCGCAACTGATTGTGCCAAAAGATCACTGGCAGGCTGCCCGCAGCACAGGCGATTACACGCTGGTCTCCTGCACGGTCTCGCCGGGGTTCCAGTTCGAAGGCTTCACCCTCGCCGCCCCGGGTTTTGACATCCCGCGCGTCTGACGTTTTCCGCACCAAACCCTTATTTTCTGGTCACAAATATCCTGGGGTGAGCGAGCTTGCCTCGCGAGGGGCAACGCCCCTCTCTCTCATTTGCCCAACAAAACCGCGCTGACCGGGGCCACCGACACCGATTGCGCCCGGTTGCCCAGGCTCCATTCAATCAGGGCCTGAAGCGTTTCCGGGCGCGCGCGGCCATAGACGATCACACCGTCCTGCTGGCGCGCCTTAAAGGCCGCATTGTCAAGGAAGCGGCGAATGGCACGGCCATCCTGCCCAGCCCCGTCCACGTCGCGAAACACAAGCCCTGCCGGCACACCCGCCTTGATCGCCAGACGATGCCCGGTCGACAGCCCCTTGGGGTGCGAAATCACCCCATGTCCGGTTTCCGCGAGGATGTCCGACACCTGATTTGCCAATCCCGCATCATCCTGAAACCCGCTGTCACCGCTCATCATCACGGCGGTGGCGGCGCGCATCACCTCGGATTGCACCTGAAAATTCACTTCAGCATCTGTTGGCGTGGAGTTGGGGGGCAGATTTGCCTCGACCACCACTTCAGCGCCAGCCGCTCGATAAAAGGCAATCGCATCCGTGGCATCCTCGGCGATGGCATCCACGACAAATGTCACCGGAAATGGCAGGGATGAGATATCCCCCAGCCTTTCCCGCGCCCCGCCGTCATCTTTCAACAGCACGGCCATCAGCGGGCGATCCGCGACGGGTGTAAATGCAACCGCATTGCGTTTGATCGCCAGCGGCGAGGCCTCTGCCACGCCATCCGCTGATCCTTCGGCACCGGCGGGTGTTGCATCCACCTCCTCGCCCTCTGGCGCTGTATTGATCGAGGGCAGACGGTTTGTCGTGACATTCTCCGCAAGATCGCCAATGGGCGCCACAGGTTCGCTTTTGATCCGCGGCTCCGCATCAGCCTCTGCATCTGGGGTCTCTTCAGTCCCTGCGGTTTCCGTTTTGGCGGCGGGCGGTTCGGTTTGCGGATCGGTTGTGCCCGGAAGGGCCGTTCCATTGGCCGGCGGGGGCGTGATCTGCGGCAGTTTCGGTCGTGTTTCGACCTTGGTCATCTGGGCTGGATCATCTTCCTGCGGGCTGATGCCTTCTGGCGCGGTGTCGTCCACACTCGCAGCCGGCCCGGTGGGCACGTCAACAGGCGTACTATCAAGCGCGCCAGCGTCTGGGGCCGTGGGTGGGGCCGTGTTCACGTCGGGCGACGATGCGTCGGCCGTGGAAAGATCAGGGCTGATCCCATTCTCCTTCGGGATTTCTGGCGCATCCGGGGCCGCGCCACTTTCGATGGAATTGGGTTCCGGGCCTTCCTCTGCCAGGCCAACCGGCTCCCCGTCTGCCGATGCCTCACTGGCCCCTTCTGCCGCAGACGGTTCCGTAGACGAGGGGTCAAAGCCGGTAGCATCTGTTTGGGAACCATTTGAAGGTTTGGTAACGCCCGCCTCGCTGGCAGCGTCAGCTTGGGTATCGGCAGGGGGAGCGTCTTGCATGGCCTTTGCATCCGGAAGTTCAGCCTGCAGCTCAGTCTGCATGGGCGCATCCATCGGCGCAAGCGGCGCTTCGGTCACCTCCGGCGCCGGATCCGGCATCTGAACGGTATCCTGGTTTGAACTGGTCACGATCGAGAGACCAGCCAATCCAACCACCGAGACAATGGCCCCGGCGGCAACACCCGACAAAAACCCACGCGACATGCCTGCTCTCCTCGAAATTCTAGGCCCTGCCCCCGTTGCGGCCCTTGACCAACAACGCAGGTTGGGAACATGTATAGCCGGATGGGATGCGAGCGTAACCCCCGTTGCGCCGCCAAATGCGGAAAGGCCAGCAAATGATCCTGCTGATCGACAATTATGACAGCTTTACCTACAACCTTGTCCATTATCTGGGCGAATTGGGGAGTGAGGTCGAGGTCTGGCGCAATGATGCTTTGAGCGTGGGTGAGGCGCTGGCGAAAAAGCCGCAAGGGATCCTTCTGTCGCCCGGCCCCTGTGACCCGGATCAGGCGGGGATCTGTCTGGACCTGACCAAAGCGGCGGCCGATGCGGGCGTGCCTTTGCTGGGCGTTTGTCTGGGACATCAGACCATCGGTCAGGCCTTCGGTGGCAAGGTGGTGCGCGCGGGCGAGATTGTGCATGGCAAGATGGGGACGATGCTTCACGCGGGCAAAGGCGTGTTCGAAGGATTGCCCAGCCCGCTGGAGGCCACCCGCTATCACTCGCTGATCGTGGATCGCGACAGCCTGCCGGACTGTCTGGAGGTCACGGCGTGGCTGGAGGGTGGCATGATCATGGGGCTGCGCCATAAAGATCTGCCGATCGAAGGCGTGCAGTTTCACCCGGAAAGCATCCGGTCGGAACATGGCCATGCGATGCTGGCGAACTTCCTGAAGCTGGCCGGGATCAACCCGAAGCCGCTGCCGAAAGGAGATGCCGCATGAGCGATGCTATCAAACCGCTGATCGGCGCCGCCGCCGACCGCCCACTGACACGCGATGAGGCAGAACAGGCCTTTGACATCCTCTTTAAAGGCGAAGCCACGCCCAGCCAGATCGGCGGGCTTTTGATGGCGCTGCGCACACGCGGCGAAACGGTCGAGGAATACGCCGCCGCCGCCGCCGTGATGCGCGCGAACTGCAAACCCGTGACCGCCCCAGACGGGGCGATGGATATTGTCGGCACCGGGGGCGATGGCAAAGGCACGCTGAATATCTCGACCGCCACGGCCTTTGTGGTCGCGGGCGCAGGCGTAACGGTCGCGAAACATGGCAACAAGAACCTGTCGTCCAAATCGGGTGCGGCGGATGCGCTGACGGAAATGGGCGTGAATGTGATGGTCGGACCAGAGGTGGTCGAGGCCGCGCTGGCCCAGGCCGGGATCGCCTTCATGATGGCCCCAATGCACCACCCGGCGATTGCCCATGTGATGCCCACGCGCGCTGAATTGGGCACGCGGACGATCTTCAACATCCTCGGCCCGCTGACCAACCCGGCGGGTGTGAAACGCCAACTGACCGGGGCGTTTTCCCGCGACCTCATCCGGCCAATGGCAGAAACGCTGGGCCTGCTGGGGGCAGACAAAGCGTGGTTGGTGCATGGGTCGGATGGCACGGACGAACTGGCGATCTCTGGGGTTAGCTGGGTGGCTGCGTTGGACGGCGGCGCGGTGCGCGAGTTTGAACTGCACCCCGAGGACGCAGGCCTGCCCGTTCATCCATTCGAGGCGATCATGGGCGGAGAACCCGCCGAGAACGCCAAGGCCTTCCGCGCGCTTCTGAATGGCGAGAAATCCGCCTATCGCGATGCGGTTTTGTTGAATGCGGCTGCCGCGCTGGTGGTGGCGGGCAAGGCCGGCGACCTGAAGGAGGGGGCAGCCCTGGCCGCAGAAAGCATCGACAGCGGCGAGGCCTTGAAGCGGATCGAAACCCTGGCGCGGATCACATCTGGGGCCAGTTGACCCTATCGGGGTGGGGCCATTCCCCTGCCCCGTCACAAAACCAGAAAACCAGAAAACTAGTTTTCTAGTTTTCTAGTTTTCTAGTTTTCTAGTTTTCTAGTTTTCTAGTTTTCTAGTTTTCTAGTTTTCTAGTTTTCTAGTTTTCTAGTTTTCTTCGAAATGCCCGCCCCAGCCCGCCTGTCAAGAGTGAACCGCCATGACCCCAATCCCCGAAAAATGGTCCGATCTGCCCTTTTTCACCGAAAACTGGCCCATGATCGACGCCGCAATCAAAGCAGACCCGCGCGAGATCCTGCCGCCAGATGACCGCCGCTTTGCCGCGCTTGAGGCCGCGCCCCCCAATGACGTGCGCGTGGTCCTTCTGGGCCAGGACCCCTACCCCACGCCGGGCCATGCCAACGGCTTGGCCTTCTCGGTTGCACCGGATGTGCACCCCCTGCCCCGGTCGCTGAAAAACATCTATGCCGAGTTGGAAGCTGACCTTGGCATCCTGCGCCCCAATGGCGATCTGTCGGATTGGGCCCGGCAGGGTGTCCTGCTTTTAAACACTGCGCTTTCCGTGCCCGCAGGCGAGGCCAATGCCCATCAGAAACTCGGCTGGGACAGGCTGGTGCATCAGGTGCTGGAGCGCGTCTCACACCGCCCCACCGCGTTCATCCTTTGGGGCAACAACGCGCAGAAGCTGGAAAAACACATCCGGCCGGGCACCCATCTGATCCTGAAAACCGCCCACCCCTCGCCCCTGTCGGCGCGGCGCGGTTTTTTCGGCTCTCGCCCGTTTTCATCCGTCAACAATTGGCTTACAGATCAGGGCCAGACCGCAATCAATTGGTGATCCCATGACCCAGACCGTTCTCGACAAGATCAAGGCCTACAAGCTGGAGCATGTGGCCGCCTGCAAAGCCCGCCGCCCGCTTTCTGACGTCGAGGCCGCGGCGCGCGACGCCGCGCCGACCCGTGGCTTTGCCAAGGCCCTTTTTGAGGCGTCGAAAACCGGATACGGGCTGATTGCCGAAGTGAAAAAAGCCAGCCCGTCCAAAGGTCTTATTCGCGAAGATTTCAACCCGCCAGAGCTTGCAAAAGCCTATGAAGCCGGGGGGGCCACCTGCCTGTCCGTGCTCACCGATGGGCCATCTTTCCAAGGCGCGGACGAATTCCTCGTGGCCGCCCGCTCCGCCACCTCCCTTCCCGCGCTGCGCAAGGATTTCATGTATGACACCTACCAGGTCACTGAAGCCCGCGCGCTTGGCGCCGATTGCATCCTGATCATCATGGCCTCTGTGTCGGACACTCAGGCACAAGAGCTTGAAGAGGCTGCCTTTTCCTGGGGCATGGATGTGCTGATCGAGGTCCATGACGAGGCGGAGCTGGAACGCGCCGTGGCGCTGAAATCACCGCTTCTGGGGGTGAACAACCGCAACCTCAAAACCTTTGAAACCACGCTCGACACCACCCGCCGCCTGTCAAAACTGGCGCCAAAAGACCGTCATCTGGTCTGTGAAAGCGGGCTTTTCACCCCGCAGGATCTGGCCGATATGGCCAAGTATGGCGCGCGCAGCTTCCTGATCGGCGAAAGCCTGATGCGAAAGGATGATGTCGAGGCCGCCACCCGCACCCTTCTTGCCAACCCCGTCCCAGCCTGAGGTAATCCCATGTCTGACAGCCCCCTGACCCATTTCGACGCCGACGGACAGGCCCATATGGTGGATGTGTCCGACAAGGCAGTGACCGACCGGATGGCGCTGGCCGAAGGCTTTGTGAAGATGACGCCCGAAACGCTGGCGCTGATCACCGAGGGCACCGCCAAGAAAGGCGACGTGCTGGGGGTTGCGCGGCTTGCGGGCATCATGGGCTGCAAACAGACCTCGGCGCTTATCCCGCTGTGCCACCCGCTGCCGATCACCAAGGTCGCGCTGGAATTGGAGCCCGCACCCGAGCTGCCCGGCGTGCGCATCACCGCCACGGTCAAGACCGGTGGACAAACCGGCGTTGAGATGGAGGCGCTCACCGCCGTGTCCGTCGCGGCCCTCACCGTTTATGACATGCTGAAAGCCGCCGAAAAAGGCATGGAGATCAAGGACATCCGCCTCTTGCGCAAGGAAGGCGGCAAATCGGGCGTGTATACCCGTTAACCCCTTCAATTTGATGTGGTTCAAGGCAAACCGCATCAACATATGACAGATCAAGGCGACCCGCAGCCCGCCTGCGCGGCACATATCAAACTGCGAGGCCCCCACATGATCCCCGTCACCGAAGCTCTGGACAATCTGTTTTCGCTTGTCGATCCGCTGGACACCGAAGAGGTGCCCCTGGCCGAGGCCGCGGGCCGCGTGCTTGCTGCGCCGGTCACCGCCACCCGCCAACAGCCCCCTTTTGCCGCCTCGGCTATGGATGGCTATGCGGTAAACAGTGTTGAAGCCGATCCAGAGGCAATGTTCCGAGTGATTGGTGAAAGCGCGGCAGGCCATGGGTTTGACGGCAAGATCGGCGCCGGGCAATGCGTGCGCATCTTCACCGGCGCCCCGATGCCGGACGGCGCGAACCGGGTGATCATTCAGGAAGATGTGACCCGCAAAGGGGATCTGATCACCCTGGGGCGCACACTCGACAAGGGGCCACATGTGCGCCCGGCAGGTGCCGATTTTGCCGTGGGAGATCAAGT
Source organism: Aliiroseovarius crassostreae (assembly GCF_049803815.1). Taxonomy (GTDB): domain Bacteria; phylum Pseudomonadota; class Alphaproteobacteria; order Rhodobacterales; family Rhodobacteraceae; genus Aliiroseovarius; species Aliiroseovarius crassostreae_A. Next base: position 65,015 of record NZ_JBNAGI010000002.1, on the reverse strand, counting down.
GGATGCACCGCTTTTGCTCACTCCGGCCCATCTGGCGCTGATCGCCGCGATGAACGCCCCGAAGGTGACGGTGCGCCGAAAACCTGTGGTGGCGCTGATGGCCACGGGGGACGAGCTGGTCATGCCCGGCGAAGATCCCGGCCCCGACCAAATTATCTCGTCCAACACCTTCGGCCTGAAAGCGCTGATCGAGGAAAACGGCGGCGAAGCCCGCATGTTGCCGATCGCGCGGGACAATCACGACAGCCTGCGCATGGCCTTTGATCTGTGCGACGGGGCCGACCTGATTGTCACCATCGGCGGTGCCTCCGTGGGGGACCATGATCTTGTGGGGGATGTGACCGAAGAACTGGGCATGGCGCGCAGTTTTTATAAGGTGGCGATGCGCCCCGGCAAACCGCTGATGGCGGGCAAATTGGGCGACACCCCGGTGATTGGCTTGCCCGGCAATCCGGTGTCTGCCATGGTCTGCGGCCATGTGTTTTTGGTGCCCGCGCTGCGGGCGATGTTGGGGCGGGGCAAAGCGGCTGCGCCACGTCGCACGGCCCCTTTGACGGAACCAATTGCCGCCAATGGCCCGCGCGAACATTACATGCGTGCCGTGGTGGAAGAAGGAAAGATCACCGTCTGCAATCAACAAGATAGCGCGCTTCTGTCGGTGCTGGCCGGGGCCAATGCGCTGCTTATCCGTCCGGTCAGCGATCCGGCACAAGAGGCCGGCACCGTGATGGAATATCTGCCAATCTGATGCCGTTCTGCACGGCCTCCGCGCGCATAGTTCACCAACTGTTCACCTTTAGTTGACACAAAAAGAGAACATGGATAGAACAGAGCTTGAACGCCACAAGTTTTCCGGTGGTGTTAGCGGCGGTAAACTCGCGCGCAAATAGCAGGCGAACGCCCGTTCCAGGACGAAGGCCCGGTCAATGACGGAGGTAAGAGCAGATGCTGACCCGTAAACAATTGGAACTTCTGGATTTTATCCACAAGCGCATCCAGCGTGACGGGGTGCCACCCAGTTTTGACGAAATGAAAGAGGCGCTGGATCTGCGGTCGAAATCCGGCATTCACCGTCTGATCACGGCGCTGGAGGAACGTGGTTTTATCCGTCGCCTCGCCCATCGCGCCCGTGCCATCGAAATTGTAAAACTTCCTGAAACCATGGAAACCGGGGGCCGCGCCGGGTTTGAACCCAAGGTGATCGAAGGATCGCGCCCTGAAACGCCGCCCACCGCCCTGCCACTGGAAGGGCTTGGCATCAGTGACCTGCCGCTTCTGGGCCGGATCGCGGCCGGTGTGCCGATTGAGGCGATCACAGATGGGGCGCAACAGGTATCGGTGCCGCAGACCATGCTTGGCCAGGGCGGACGTCACTATGCGCTTGAGGTCAAAGGGGATTCCATGATCGACGCGGGCATCAACAATGGCGATGTGGTGGTGATCCGTGAAACCGGCAGCGCCGAAAATGGTGATATCGTCGTGGCGCAGGTCGATGGGTACGAAGCCACGCTGAAACGGTTCCGCAAGACCAATGGCATGATCGCCCTGGAGGCCGCGAACCCGGCCTACGAAACCCGCATCCTGCCCGAAGGGTCGGTCAAGGTGCAGGGCAAATTGGTGGGGCTGATCCGAACCTATTGACCCACATCCCCATGATTGACTTCATGATCGAACGACAAAAGGGAGGCATGATGCCTCCCTTTTCAATGCTCGGCTGGGCCTGACCGCAAAGTCAGCTCAGCCCGGACAGTTTCTTTTGCAACTCTGCCAGCTGTTTCTTGATTTCGTCCAGCTCTTCGCCTTTTGATCCATCTTCATCCGTGTCAGAGGGGGTCGGGCCGGATCCGGCGGCAAATCCGCCCATCATCGCCTTCAGAAACGCTTCTTGCTGCGCCTGCATCGCCTCCAGCCCCGGCATATTTGCAATCGGATTTCCCATCGTGCCGAGGTTTTCCATCATCTGGGTCTGACCATCGCGCAGCATTTCAAAACTCGCGGCCAGGAATTGCGGCACCACACTTTGCGCTTGGGTGGAATAGGAGCGCACCAGATCCGTCAGCACATCCACCGGCAGAACATTTTCCCCGCGGCTTTCATGTTCTGCAATGATTTGAAGCAGATACTGGCGTGTCAGATCGTCACCCGATTTCAGATCAATGATCTGCACATCGCGCCCGTCCCGAATGAAACCGGCAATATCATCCAGCGTCACATAATCTGATGTTTCGGTGTTATACAGACGACGGCTGGCATATCGCTTGATCAGCAGCGTATCTTCGTTTTGCGCCATAATTCCTCCCCGTGACAGCTTTGTTGCTGCATTGCAAAAAGCCTATGACAGCCACACGGCCATTGGCAAGCCTATTGACCATTAGATCAAAGAAAAGGGCGCGCCAATGGCACGCCCTTTCGGAAAACGCCGGGAGGGAGGACCCGGCCTGAATTTCCGCTTATTTGGCAGCGGCAGTGGCTTTTTTGGTGGCCTTCTGCACTTCTTCACCGGCTTTTTTCACGGCAGCCTGGGCTTCGTCACCCATTTCTTTACCGGCGGCCAGCATCAGTTCAACGGTTTCAGCCTGAACTTTTTTGGCAACTTCAGCAAAAGCAGCCATGTTTTCAGCAGCCAGCTCAGCCTGGGCCGAAGCGAAGTCGGTCACGGCTTTCGAGTAGTCAGCAGCTTCTTCTTTGGCTTTGGTCACGTCGCCCATTTTGGCCAGGGTTTCTTTGGTCCATTTGGTCGAGATCTCAGCCGATTTATCAGCGGCTTCCAGGGCCACTTTCGAAAACTTTTCGCTGATTTCAGCTTGGGTTTTGAAAGCGTCTTGGGCTTTGCTCATGTCAACCGGGAAAGCACCCAGAACGTCTTGGAACATCTTGGTGAAGTCTTGAGCCTTGGTCATTGGTCATCTCCGAATGTTGCGGCCGCGACAAAGTTGAGGAGGAAAAGCGCGACCTGAGTATTTCGTTTCTGCGGCGGCGCAGCGTTGCGTCCTTACTGTCCGCTCGGCTTTGCTGCATCTGCAAACAATATGCATGCTGCAGTGCAGCAAATCAAGCTTTTTCTGCACTGCAGCATGTAACGGTATTAAAACACGAAATATCAGTAGGTTGTGGTCACTCAACCCAAGATATGCCCGACATCACTAGGCTTTCGGGGCCACAACATAGGTGCCAGGGGCGGGCGCGAGCACCTTATGCGACGAATCACCCACCGGGCGCGCGGGCACTTTCTTGCCGGACTTCTTCGCCAGCCACTTGTCCCACCGGCCCCACCAGGACCCTTCATGGAAACTGGCCCCTTCCATCCAGTCCTCTGCGCGTTCCGGCCAATCCTCATTGGTGTAGTGGCCATACTTCTTTTTCGATGGCGGGTTCACGATCCCGGCGATATGGCCGCTTTCCGACACGATGAAGGTGCGATCATCAGATCCCATCTTGCGCATCCCGCTATAGGAGCTTTTCCACGCCGCGATGTGGTCTGTTTCACAGGCAATTGCACAGATCGGCACGTCGACATCCGCGATTGACAGGTGTTCGCCCAGCAATTCGAAATCACCGCGGGCGAATTCATTGCGCTGACACAGACCGCGCAAATACTCGACCGTCATCTTGGCGGGAAGGTTGGTGCCATCCCCGTTCCAGTACAACAGATCAAAGGCTGGCGGCGTCTTGCCCAGCATATAGCTGTTGATCGCCGGGCCGTAGATCAGGTCATTGGATCGCAGGTACGAAAACGTGCGCGACATGAAGAAACTGTCAAGAAAGCCCCGTTCATTCACCTCTTCCTCGATCCCGTCAACAAAATCATCATCCAGGAACACGCCCACTTCGCCCTGATCTTCGAAATCGGTCAGCGTGGTGAAGAAGGTCGCGGAGTTGATCGAGGTATCGCCTCGTTTTTTCATCAGTGACAGCGTCAGGGACAAGGTGGTGCCCGCGATGCAATAGCCCACCACATTGACCTTTTTTTGCTTGGTGATCTTCTTCACCTCGTCAATGGCGGCCAGATACCCTTCTTCGATGTAGTCGCCCATGCCCACGTCACGATAGCGCGCGTCCGGATTGACCCAGCTGACCACAAACAGGGTATACCCCTGATCCACAATCCACTTGATCAAGCTGTTTTGCTCTTTCAAATCAAGGATATAGAACTTGTTGATCCAGGGCGGGAAGATGATCAGCGGGCGGGCATGCACATTTTCAGTGGTTGGGCTGTACTGGATCAACTCGATCATCCGGTTGCGAAAGACCACCCCGCCTTCGGTGGTCGCAATATTGCCGCCCACTTCAAACGCGTCTTCATCCACCAGCTTGACCAGCAGCTCTCCGTCATTGGCTTCCAGGTCATGAACCAGGTTTTCCAGCCCGTCGACCAAAGACTTGCCCTCCGTCTCGATCGCCCGCTCCATCGCATCCGGATTTGTGGCCAGATAATTGGTGGGGCTCATCAGGTCGACGATCTGCTGGGTGAAAAACTCCAGCTTGCGCTTGTCGCGCTCATCCAGACCTTCGACCTGCGACAGGTTTTCTTCGATGGTCGCCGCGGAAATCTCATATTGTTTCTTGAGGTAATTGTAATAGGGATGCGTGTCCCAAAGCGGGTTCGCGAACCGGCGGTCCCGGGTCTTATCCCCCTCAGGAGCCTTCAGCTCGCCCTCTTTCAACCCGTCAGCCAGCGCCTGTTGCGCTTCCATTGCGTGCTGCAGGCTTTTGCCCCAGAACGCCACCTGCTGTTCAATCAGCTTGGCCGGGTTGGTCATCATCTCGTTGAAATAGGCAGAGGCGGCTTTGGCCATAAACTCCTGTCCCGGCCCCTGCAAACTTTGCCTTACCCCTTTTCGCCCGGCCACGGCGGCCGACAATCGGGCCGACAACGCCTCAATCCTAGCAAGATTCTGATTAAGCTCACTCAACTCTTGACTGGGATTTTTTTGGTCGGTTGTCATAAGGCAATTTCCCTCCTAAGCTATTTCGCAGGTGCAGCATCGACAATTTTGCAACTGCAGCATTGACAAATGCGTGGTGCAGCATTGCAAATACTGCATATGTTTATGACTATGCGGTAACAACGGCGCGAATTGCAAAGGGTAAATGAAGGGGTTCTGAATGCGGTATATGGCAACCTATGATCTGATGGAGACGATCCGGAACACCAACCAGTGGTTGGGGGCGACGGCAGCAGCCATGGGATCTTACCCGGCGACGGCACTGGTGCCGAACCCCTTCTATCAAATGCTCGCGGCTTGGGGCGATGTGACCGAACGCAGCTTTCAGCGGATGACCGTAAAGCCCGATTGGAATATCGACAGCGTGGTGGCCGAAGACGGGCGCGACCATGTCGTGCAGGTCGAAACCCTTGTCGAACGCCCCTTTGGTGACCTGATCCAGTTCAAGGTTCAGGGCCGCCCGGAAAAAGAGCGCCGCATCCTGTTGGTCGCCCCCATGTCGGGCCACTACTCAACGCTTTTGCGCTCCACCGTCCGCAGCCTGCTGCCTGACGCCGAAGTCTATATCACCGACTGGCATAATGCGCGCGACATTCCGGTGTCGGAAGGCAAGTTCGATATCGAGGATTATACCCTCTATCTTGTTGATTTCATGCGCCATCTTGGCCCCGATATCAACGTGGTTGCGGTCTGCCAACCCGCCCCTTTGACCCTGGCCGCCACCGCCTATCTGGCCGAGCTGGACCCCGAGGCCCAGCCCCAGACCCTGACCCTGATTGGCGGGCCAATTGACCCGGATGCCGCCGCCACAGACGTGACCGATTTCGGGCGTCGCGTGACCATGGGCCAGCTGGAAGAACTGGCCATTCAGCGCGTCGGCTTCAAATATGATGGCGCGGGCCGCATGGTCTATCCGGGGCTTTTGCAACTGGCCGGGTTCATGTCGATGAACGCCGAAATGCACTCCAAAGCCTTCACCGATCAGATCATGCGCGTGACCAAGGGCGAAGCGTCGGAACACGACAAGCACAACAAATTTTATGATGAATATCTGGCGGTTATGGATATGACGGCCGAGTTTTACCTGTCTACGGTAGAACGCTTGTTCAAGGACAGCGAGATCGCGCGCAATGCCTTTGTGGTCGACGGGCACAAGGTGGATCTGAACGCGGTGACGGATGTTGCGGTGAAAACCGTTGAAGGGGCCAAGGATGACATCACCGCGCCGGGCCAATGCATCGCCGCGCTTGACCTGTTGACCGGTCTGTCAGACGACAAGAAGGCCAGCCATGTGGAACCGGGTGCGGGCCATTACGGCATCTTCGCGGGCAAAAGCTGGCGCAACAATATCCGTCCGATGGTGCTGGAATTCATCGACCAGAACGCCGGTCGCCACGCCCAGTTGGCGGCAAAGAAAAAAGCCGAAAAATCCAAGGTGGAACCGCTGACCAAACCGGCGAAATCAAAGAAAAAGAAATCCAGAAAAGAGCCCAGCCTGCCCACCCGTATCCCGGTGTGATTCGGCTGACTTGGATCGCAAAGATCGCTGGAACGAAAAAAAAGGCGCCGGGGTGGCGCCTTTTTCTGTTTCAGGGGGCGCTCCGCCTGCGTCGGATCACCGCGGTCGTGTTGTCAACGCAACTCCAGCGGCATCTGCATCCACGCCTTCAACCCGATTGTCACCTCATCCGGCGCTTCCAATGTGGGCATGTGGCCCGCATTGGGCAGGACAACCAACTCGGCGCTGGGGATCAGCTCTGCCATGGTTTCATGCCGCTTGGGCGGCGTCAGCCGGTCATGCGCGCCGCACAGCACCATGGTTGGCACTTTCAGCTTTTGCAGGCTGCGCTGAGCATCCGGGCGGCGTTGCAGCGCGCGCTGGTGACGGACAAACATCTCGGGCCCGAAATCCTGCGCCATTTTCTGCAACAGCGCCAGCACCTGACCTTGCCGCTCTCCCCGCCCCTCATCCGGTGCCAGGGTTTCCGGAGTGACCACTTCGGCCACCGCTTCGGCCAATCGCCCGGCCTGGGCGCGCACAATCACCGGCTCGCGCCAGGCGGCCTGGGCCGGGGTGTCGGGCAAGGGGGTGGTGGACAAAAGCGCCAGTCGGCTAACCCGTTCGGGGGCACGACGGATGATCTCCATCGCGATGATCCCGCCCATGGAATGCCCGGCCAGCGCAAAGCGCGCGGGCGCCTGGTCCAGGATCGCCGCCGCCATATCGCGAATGGTGTCGCCATGAATAGGCGCGACCACCTGCACCGCCACATCCCGGGACAACGCGTTGATTTGCGGGGCAAACACCCGCGCATCACAAACCAGTCCCGGCACCAGGACCAATGGATCCAGCATACCCACACCTCTTAATTACCTCACAGACTGTGTGCCGCGCGGCACGGGCTATGGCAAGATGGGCAACCCGATCATTTCGGCGCTGATGTGATCAGGCCACGCGCCCGCGCACCACCAAGGTCATTTTCTGGATCAGATCCAGACAGTCCGGCGACGAAAAGCGGTGATCCGCGCCCTTCACCAAGGTCAGACGAATGTCCCCGCCCTCGACATGCTCCAACAGCTTCACCGCCTGCGCGGTCGGCACAGCCTCGTCCTCGGTGCCTTGAAGGAATCTCACCGGCATATCGAGCGTGAGCGGCGAGCGCAGCACAAAATTGTCCCGCCCGTCTTCGATCAGCCGCTTGGTGATGATGTAATCCTCGTCGTAATCCGACGGGATCGAGAGGAAACCCTCCCGCTCCAATTCGGCCTTCTGATCGTCGTTAAAGCCAGCCCAATAACCGTCTTCGGTGAAATCAGGGGCGGCCGCGATGGTGACCAGCCCGACCACCCGATCCGGCCGCTCACGCGCCAGAAGCAGCGATTGCCAGCCGCCCATCGACGACCCAACGGCGATCACCGGCCCGTCGATCAGGGTGTCGACCACCGCCAGCGTGTCCTCGTGCCAATCGCCAATGCTGCCGTCCACAAAGGCGCCAGAGCTTTGCCCGTGCCCGGAGTAATCAAACCGCAGAAAGGCAAACCCCTTTTCCTGCGCCCAGGCCTCCAGCGCGACCGCCTTGGTGCCTTCCATGTCGGATTTCAGCCCCGACAGAAACACGATGGTCGGCCCCTGCCCGTCGGTCTTGTGATAGGCAAGGCGACGGCCCTGTACCGTGTCGAGAAAATCCACCATCTTCGCGCTCCTCATCCTGTGGTCTGGCGAAACCATAATGGGCGCGCGCGGAAGGGCAATCCTGTTTTCACATTGACACCGAACCAGCATCGGGGGAAAACGCACGCAGACATAACCCGCAACCGGGCGTTCCGTGGGCGCCAAAACGACGAGGAGCCAGGCCATGAGCCAGATTTCCCTTACCTTTCCCGATGGCAATGCACGTGACTACGACGCAGGGGTGACCCCTGCCGAAGTGGCCGCCGGCATTTCCAATTCCTTGGCCAAAAAGGCCATTTCCGCCACCGTGAACGGCGCCCATTGGGACCTGCAGTGGCCGATCCATGACAATGCCGAGATCGCCATTCACACGATGAAAGACGATGGTCCGGCGCTGGAGCTGATCCGCCACGATTTCGCCCACGTGATGGCGCGCGCCGTTCAGGAAATCTGGCCGGATGTGAAGGTCACCATCGGGCCGGTCATTGAAAACGGCTGGTATTACGATTTCGACCGCGAAGAGCCGTTCACGCCCGAAGACCTCGGCGCGATTGAAGCGAAGATGAAAGAGATTATCAACAAACGCGACCCGGTCACGACCGAGATCTGGGACCGCGACCGCGCGGTGAAATTCTACGAGGCGAACAACGAACCCTATAAGGTCGAGCTGATCGAAGCCATTCCGGGCAATGAGCCGCTGCGCATGTATTGGCACGGCCATTGGCAGGATCTGTGCCGCGGGCCGCATTTGCAGCACACCGGCCAACTGCCCGCTGACGCGTTTAAACTGATGTCGGTGGCCGGGGCCTATTGGCGTGGCGACAGTGACCGCGCGATGCTGCAACGCATCTACGGCGTGGCCTTCCAGAACAAGGACGGCCTGAAAAAACACCTGCACATGCTGGAAGAGGCCGCCAAACGCGACCACCGCAAGCTGGGCCGCGAGATGAACCTCTTTCACATGCAGGAAGAGGCCCCCGGTCAGGTGTTCTGGCATCCAAACGGCTGGACCATTTACACCGAGCTGCAGGATTACATGCGCCGCCAGCAACGCAAGGGCGGTTATGTCGAGGTGAACACCCCGCAGGTCGTGGACCGCAAATTGTGGATCGCGTCGGGCCACTGGGACAAGTATCAGGAAAACATGTTCATCGTTGAGGTGGACGAAGATCACGCGCGTGAAAAGGCCGTGAACGCCCTGAAACCGATGAACTGCCCCTGCCATGTGCAGGTGTTCAATCAGGGTCTGAAATCCTATCGCGACCTGCCGCTGCGCATGGCTGAATTTGGGTCCTGTGCGCGCTATGAACCCTCGGGCGCGCTGCACGGGATCATGCGGGTGCGCGGCTTTACCCAAGATGACGGGCATATCTTCTGCACCGAAGATCAGATCACCGAGGAAACCGCGCGGTTCATCGACTTCCTGTCCAAGGTCTATGCCGATCTGGGCTTTCACAACTGGACCATCAAACTGTCGACGCGCCCGGAAAAACGCATCGGCGAAGATGAAAGCTGGGATCGGGTGGAAAAGGCCCTTGGCGACGCCTGTAACGCAGCGGGGTATGAGTATGAGATCCTCGAAGGCGAAGGGGCGTTTTATGGTCCGAAGCTTGAATTTACCCTGACCGACGCCATTGGCCGTGACTGGCAATGTGGCACGCTGCAGGTGGACCCGTTCCTGCCCGAACGGCTTGAGGCGAATTATATCGGCGAAGATGGGGCCAAGCACCGCCCGGTCATGCTGCACCGTGCCACGCTGGGGTCATTTGAACGGTTCATCGGCATCCTGATCGAGGAACATGCCGGCAAGCTGCCCTTCTGGCTGGCCCCGCGCCAGGTGGTTGTGGCCTCGATCGTGTCGGACGCCGATGACTATGTGCATCAGGTGGTCGCGGACCTGAAGGCGCGCGGCATTCGGGCCGAGGCCGATATCCGCAACGAAAAGATCAACTACAAGGTCCGCGAACATTCGGTGGGCAAAGTGCCGGTCATTTTGGCCTGCGGCATGAAAGAGGTCGAGGACGGCACCGTGTCGATGCGCCGTCTGGGCGAGAAGCATTCCAAAGTGCTGCCGCTGGCCGAGGTGGCGGATGCGCTGGCCAGTGAGGCCACGCCACCGGACCTCGTATAAGCCCCGACATTATTTCTGCAGCAAAAAAGGCCGGAGCCCACGCCCCGGCCTTTTTCTTTGCCCTCCAGCGCCTTACCGCAGAAGATCCGCCAGTCCCACAGGATCGTCACAAACCTCACGAAACGCGTGATCACCTCAGCGCATGGCCGGTTTGCGCCTGAAACATATCTCGACTTGTCACATTTATCACGGCCCTGCCGAAATACACCCCGCGCTTTGAGCACTGCTGATTTTTGCCTTCCCCATTGATTTGATTGAATTCTTCCCGCCGCACAGATTTCCTGACCTCACGGCAGCGTGACCCGACACCGCCCATCGGGTAACGGCGACGTGACTAACGCCGTCGTGAGTGGAGAGCGTGTCCCACCTTGCCTAGATTTTCCTCACCGGCCCCGATCAAGCCAAATGACGGACAACAGGGGGGCGGAACGAGTTTTTAAAACCTGAAAGGAAGTACACATGTCGAAAGCAAAAACCATCGCCGTTCTGGGCGCCGTGACCGCAGCCGTTGCCGCCAACGCCACCGCCGCCCTGGCCGAGGGTGAGCAAGAGAAGTGCTTCGGTGTTGCACTGGCCGGTCAAAACGATTGCGCCGCCGGCCCCGGCACCACCTGCGCCGGGTCCTCGACCGTTGATTACCAGGGCAATGCCTGGAAACTGGTGGCCAAAGGCACCTGCGAGACCATGGAAATCACCGATGCAGCAGGCAAGATGCACAAAGGGTCGCTGACCGCGACCGAAATGAACCTGCCGGCCTCCTAAGCCGACCTGGTGGGATCTTCCCACCCAAGCAACAGGGGATCGGCCCGGCCCCGCGCAAGGGCCATCCCCACCCAAGATTTTCCATTTTCAGTTGCCCATATCGGATGATCCCCATCCCACGGGTCGACCCTCCGGGAGCTTTCCATGCTGGACACGCCGCAATCCTCTGGCCCTTATTCTACCCTGCCCAAGTCGGCTGGCATCGGTTACAAACCGCAGCATTTCCAAAATCTTATGGAGGATCCGGGCGCTGTGACCTGGCTCGAGATCCACGCCGAAAACTATATGGGCGATGGCGGACGCCCCCTTGCGCAACTGAAACATCTGGCAGAACGCTTCCCGATATCGGTCCACGGTGTGGGCCTGTCGATCGGCGGCGAAGCCCGGCTGGATCCCGAACATCTGTCGCGCCTGAAAAAGCTGGTCGACTGGATCAACCCGGCAATGTTTTCCGAACATCTGGCGTGGTCGACCCATGACAGCCAGTTCATGAATGACCTGCTGCCCCTGCCCTATACCAAGGACACGCTGGCCCGCGTGACCCGCCATATCAACGAGGTGCAGGACCATCTTGGCCGCAAGATGCTCTTGGAAAACCCCTCGTCTTATCTGGCCTTCGCCGAAAGCACATGGTCCGAACCTGATTTCATCCGCGAACTGGCCCGGCGCACCGGCTGTGGCCTGCTTCTGGACGTGAACAATGTCTTTGTCTCGGCCACCAATCTGGAATTTGACCCGCACGCCTATATCGACGCCTATCCGCTGGAGCTGGTCGAGGAGTTTCACCTGGCTGGGCACGATGAAGACGCCGACGAGCTGGGCAAAAAGCTTCTGATCGACAGCCACGGCAGGCCGGTGGATGAACCGGTCTGGGCGCTGTTTGATTACGTGATCGCCCGGGGAGGCCCGCGGCCCGCGTTGGTGGAATGGGACAATGACGTGCCGGATTATCCGGTGCTCGAGGCCGAAGCTGCCCGCGCCAATGCCCATATGACCCGCGCGCCTCACCCCACTGCCCAACAGGTGCCCGCATGAGCATTGATCTGAAACCCCGCACAACAGCCGAACCAGCTGACGTCAGCCAGACCGATTTCCGCCGCGCCATGCTGGACCCGAACACCCCCGCCCCCGAAGGGCTGGTGAACCCGGATGGCACGCAGGCCAACAAACGCTTCAACGTCTATCGCAACAATGTGGCCCATTCGCTGGCCACCGCATTGGCCGAGGGTTTCCCGGTGCTGGTCAAGCTGCTGGGCGAAGAGTTCTTTCGCCAGATGGCGCTGGTGTATCTGCGCATCCATCCGCCCGCCTCGCAGCTGATGATGCATTACGGCGCGGCCATGCCGCAGTTCCTTGTGGGCTTTCCCGGCACGGTGCATCTGAAATACCTGCCCGACGTGGCCAAGCTGGAGCTTGCCCTGCGCCGCGCCTATCACGCAGGTGACGGGGATGCGATTGATCCCGCCGATCTGACGGTGCTGGACCAGGCTGACCTGATGGATGCCCGCCTGACCCTTGCACCGGCGGTCGAGGTTCTGCGTTCAGATTTCCCGGCGCTGTCGATCTGGGACTACAATATGCAGGGCGGCCCCTCCCCGGTGATGGCCCCCGAAGATATCCTGATTTCGCGCAAAGGGTTCGATCCCATCGCGCAACGCCTGCCACAAGGCGGCGCCACCTTTGTCAACACGCTTTTGAAGGGGAGCAGCTTTGGCACGGCCCTGGGTCTGGCCACATCCGAAATGGCCGATTTCGACCTGACCACAACGCTGGGCGCGCTCTTTGCCGGGCATGCCATCATCAAGATCGATAGGGGATAACATGATTGCACTGCGACACCTGCACAATGCGCTGGCCGACAAGGTCGAGCGCCTCAGCCCAACTGTCTTGCCCCTTTTGGCCCGCTTCACCTTTGCCGCCACACTGCTGGGCTATTTCTGGGCCTCTGGTCTGACCAAACTGGGCAGCGGCATCTTTGGCATTTTCAACCCCTCGCTGGGGGCCTACGCGCAGATCTTTCCCAAAGCGATGGAGGCTGCGGGCTATGATGTGTCGAAACTGACCGCGTTTCACACGCTGGTTGTCAGCGCCGGAACGCTGGCCGAATTTGTCCTGCCGCTGTTGCTGGTCATTGGCCTCTTCACCCGACTGGCGGCGGTGGGCATGATCGGCTTTGTGATCGTGCAAACGCTGACCGATCTGTTTGGCCATGGTGGCATCAGCCACCCGGAAACGCTGGGCGCGTGGTTTGACCGCCTCCCCGACAGCCTGATCCTGGATCAACGGCTTTTCTGGATGGTCGTGCTGATCACGCTGGGGATCAAGGGCGCAGGCCCGCTATCCATCGATCGCCTGCTGAACCTGCGCTGACGCCTCACCCAAACTGTCACGCGTGTTGCGCCTTGCCCCCCCGGGGCAAGGCGCTTTTTCCTCTACAGCCAGACCGCCTGCGCTTTGGCATCCCAGCCCAGCGTCAGGCGATCGCCGTCTTCCACCACGGGGCGTTTCATCAGGGTCGGATACTCGGCCAAAAGCGCCAGAGGATCCCCCGCCCGTTCCGCGTCAGACAGGCCCCGCCAGGTGGTCGAGCGTTTGTTCACCAGCGCCTCGTCAAAGGCCGCGTGGAACCGGGCCAGATCCTCTGCCGCAACCCCATCCGCGCGCACATCGGTCATGTCCACCTCATACCCCGCCGCCATCAAGGCCTTTTGCGCCTTCTTGCAGCTGTCACAATTTTTCAACCCCCAGAACCGCATATTGCCCCTTTCTGTCATCTGCCTGTCACGTCTTTCGCCCAGCATGCCCCCGTTATGGGCGCCGATGATTGTAAGAACAAGACCGCACTGATGGGAACAATTCAAGGAACCCCCTTGATTTTCCGCCCGCGCTACGCCATGTCAGTGTTGTACGACAGACTATCTTCCGCCTTCTCACTACGCAGTCGGCCAAGTTCAAGACTGCGCTACCAGGGTCACCGCATGTTGTGGGTGGCATAAATTAGGAGAATACGGAAATGGCTTCAGGCACCGTAAAATGGTTCAACAGCACTAAAGGCTACGGCTTCATTCAACCCGACGATGGCGGCGCAGACATCTTTGTGCACATCTCGGCCGTTGAACGCGCCGGCCTGCGTGAGCTGCAGGACAACCAAAAAGTCAACTACGAGCTGGAAACCGGCCGTAATGGCAAAACCTCTGCCGCCAACCTCGAGCTGGTCTAAGAGGTTTCCCGCTTAGGGAAATTTTGGAACCCCCGTTGGTCTTAGGGCCTGCGGGGGTTTTCTTTCTCAGCTGATCTTTGAGAGCACTTCTCTTGTTCTAGGTATGCAGAACCTCAATATAATTTCACTGTCATCACTTATTCCCTCAATCACATCCACGCTACTAGCCAACAACTTCTGGGAGATTCCATGTTTCCTTAGAGCAGTATGCTTTGTTCTAATCAGACGCAAAAAGTTTGCTCTCGGACCTGCAAATGGTTTGCTCGACACCAGTGTTCTGATTTTTAGGAACATTTCTTTGGCATCATCAGAAATCGCAATCAGGCGAACTAGCTGAGTAGAGTTTAACGTCCCAATGATATCTGGATCGCTATCAATCACTTCTAATATAAAGTTCTTTTCGTAAGTTCTTGCCAGCCCCCCCAAGTTGAAAACAAAGCCAACTGCGGCTCGGAATACAGTATCCAACCGAAAAGGATTACTCTCTGCCCACTTGATTGCAGACTTTAGCTTTCTTCTAAATACTTCCGGCTTATTGACATCAATTGCGGCTAGTACATCCAGTCCACGATACTTTGCAAAGTTCAGTCGTGAGAATATCCGAGTTTTGGGTGCATTCAAATTCAATCCGTCTGAAAGTAGGAGTTTAGAAGCTTTATGCACCGCTTCTTCCAACCTCTTAGGTGAGTTACCAAAGACAATTATGTCGTCTGCCCAGCGTAGGTATGTCAGCCCATTATCCAAGCAGTACTGATCAAATTTATCATCAAAGCTTTGTAGGTAATAATGCGATAGAATTCGGCTCGCATCGGAAATAATCTCCTGAGGAATCCCTTTCGAGGAATGGTGATAGCCAGTAGTGCGCCTATTCCAGTTCGTCAAAAACATCTCTAGGATTGATACGTAGTCATCCAACTCAGGTGCGTCACGCCGCAATCGCTTAATCAGAAGCGGAACTTCTATTGAATCATAAAAATTCGCTATGTCCGTTGAAACGACATAGTTTCCAATTTTACCGTTTGAGGTTGTTTCTCTAAGGAGATCAGTAAAACTCCTAAATTCTTTCAACCACAAGAAATCCGAAAAACTATCTGCCAAGTAGTTCTGCTGAAACGACGAGGCATTTTCTTCGTTTCTGCGCTCATCCGATAGCTTTGGAATTTGCTGGGAAGTTGGAACAGAATGCCACCCCCCGTATATTCTATCCCTCCTTATAAGTACCTTATCCCCAATGACGCCGCAAATCTGATAGTAGACGGCAAGATCTTCCTTGGTAAGGATAGGCAGAAACCGTGTCACTCCATGCCCTTTTTGCAGACCTAAGAAACCATGCACAATTTCAGGTATATAAGAGTGGCTTCTTACACGTTCATTTGTCCTTGAAACAAAACTTGGCAATCCCGCCATTTCGTCTGGCGCAACAACCGGTATCGGTCCGTCTCTCAGTTTTTTCCATGTACGTCGTACGAGCTTTTCCTCAAGTTGGAATTGGCTCATTCGGCTCTACCCCCGCAACTCCGCCTCAAACTCACGCCATTCGCCCTTCGACATCCCCGAGTTCTCCTGCGTGACCTCTTCGCCTTTCAGCATCCGGCGGATGCAGTCCATGGCGCGGCCAGACAGGTTGGAGCCACCCAGGCGGTAATCTTCAAACGCGCCGTAGGCGGCGGGGACCCAGTCGGCGACGATCTTGCACATGGCTTCGGCATAGACGCGGATTTCATATTGGGCGTGGTGGTCGGCGCGCAGGCGCAGGAAGTGGAAGAGGTTGTGCAGGTCCACTTTCCAATACCATTGCGTATAGACATTGGCGGGCAGGTTCATCCGCGCCAGCTCGCGCGCCAACCCGTCCTGACCGTCCTGCGAGATCATCTCTTCGTAGTGATCATAGGCCCGGTTGCTGTCGGCCTTGAGGATTTCCAAAACCCGCGCGGCCTCGTCGCCCTGCAACGCCGCCCCGCGC
Organism: Aliiroseovarius crassostreae; assembly: GCF_049803815.1. Taxonomy (GTDB): domain Bacteria; phylum Pseudomonadota; class Alphaproteobacteria; order Rhodobacterales; family Rhodobacteraceae; genus Aliiroseovarius; species Aliiroseovarius crassostreae_A. The sequence continues at coordinate 48,821 of NZ_JBNAGI010000002.1, read as the reverse complement.
CCCTGGTTGTTCACCACCGATTGCGCGGCCACATGTTCGGGCGCCGGGATGTAAAACTCGCGATCCAAAATAGAATAGCGCGCGGAATATTCATTCACATTTGCGGTGCGGTGACGGATCCACTGGCGCGCCACAAACACCGGCAGTTTCACATGCAGCTTGATCTCGCACATTTCAAACGGGGTCGAGTGCCAGTGGCGCATCAGATAGCGGATCAGCCCCGCATCGTTTTGCACCGATTTGGTGCCCTTGCCGTAACTCACCCGCGCCGCCTGACAGATCGCCGCATCGTCGCCCATATAGTCAATGACACGGACAAACCCGTGATCCAGAACCTCATGCGCGGTGTAAAGATGCTTCTCCATCCCCTCGCTGACCACGCGCATGGTGGTGTTTTTCTGGCTGCGTTGCTCTTCGATCTCGGCTTTCTGCTCAGGGCTCAGGGGCATGACGAATCTCTCTCTGGATGTGATTGGGGCCACTATATCTAGTCAGCGCGCCGATCTGAACTGCAAGATGACGTGGCCCGAAAGGAAGAGCGGCGCAATCATCACACAGCGCGATGATTTTGCCCCCTCCCCCACAGAAAACTTGACAAAAACCACGCTGACACGCCTGAATGGCAAAAAAACGAGACCCGAGGCAGGTTCATGAAAACGATTTTGAAGGCAGGTATTGTCCTGGCCGCGCTTGGCGCGTGCGACAATGGTGGGAACAACCCCCTGACCAATCCCGCAGTGCCGGATAAAGATCTTCCCCCCGGCACCAACAACCCCTCGGCCGGTGACCCGGTCGAGCGGTATGAGGCCAAGGACGACAACGGAAACGGCTATGCCCAGTCGATCACCTATGACAAGAAGACCGACACGTTTCGCGTCGACAACCTGGCCTTCGACGCGAACAATGTTTACACGCGCGATGATGTGGTTTCGACCCTCGGCAGCTTCAAGGTCTATGAAAATGCGGCGGTCTATGCCGACAGCGTGACCGGGAAGCCGATCAATCAGCTTTCGCACAAAGCCATTCTCGGGATCAGCAAAAACACCACCGAGGACGGGAAACCCGTCACCCAGTTCGCGGTTGTGCGCACCGGGGCCTACATACCATACGGCTTTGGCGGTTTCATGTATCAGCGGAATGAAGGGGTGGTTCTGCCGACATCAGGCCAGGCCACCTTCAGCGGCGATTATGCCGCGCTACGCGATTTCAACGGTCGCGGCGGCATGGAATATGTCACCGGCGACATGGTTCTGGACATTGATTTCAATGACTTCAATGCCGGGGATGCGGTGAAAGGCCGAATCACGGATCGCAAAATATTTAATGTGAATGGCACGGAAATCACCTCGACTTACACAGCCGCGCTTGGGGTTAGTGAACTGCCAGTGGTCAAAATCGTCATCGGACCTGGGACCATCAGCAGTGCCGGGGAAATCAAAGGCGAGATGGGAAGCCATTATTACGATGCATCGTCCGACACCATTGAGACCTACGAGAAGGGCAAGTATTTTGCGGTCATTGCCGGCTCGGGCGCTGATATGGAGGTGGCCGGGATCGTCGTGCTTGAAAGCGAAGACCCCTTGATCAAAGGCGTCACCGCCCGGGAAACCGGCGGCTTTATCCTGTATCGTTAAGAAACCGGGCTGTCCGATGTCGCTTCGCCGCGCCTTTATTGTAGCAGCCGGTTTGGCCCTGTCACCGCTTTGTCAACCCGGCAAGGCGGTGGCGGAAATCGTAACTCTGTCCGCCGACCAGATGATTGTCGCGGCCCGCCAGGCGCTGGCGCAAAACCAGCCGGTCTTGGCGCAGGCGTTGATGGATGCCTATCTGGCGGCGCATCCCGACACGGTCGAGGCGCTGGTGCTGACATCACGTGCCGCACGCGACCTGGGGCAGAACAGATCTGCGCGTAGCAGCGCAAAACAGGCCTGGCGCGCGGCGCAAACCCCATCAGAGAAATTTGCCGCCGCCATGGTTGCCGCCCAGGCGCAATCGTCCTCCGGCAACAAGACCGCCGGGCAGTTTTGGCTGCGCCGCGCATCAAACCACGCCCAAACCAATGCGCAACGCAACCAATTGCACAAAGATTTCCGCTATGTACGCGAACGCAACCCCTGGCGCATGGATCTGAGTTTCGGGATCACCCCCAGTTCAAACGTGAACGATGGATCCTCCGAAGATACAATCACCCTGTTTGGCCTGCCCTTTGCCCTGTCTCCCAGTGCCAAGGCGCTTTCGGGCACGCAAGGGCATGTTTCGGCCAAGCTTGCCTATCGGTTTGCGGAACGTGAAACATGGCGCAATTTTATAGGGGCCCAGCTCTTTCACCGCGAAACATGGCTGGATCGCAACGCACAAGACGCGGCCCCCATGGTGTCAAATGCCGATTTTCGCTACAGCTCGGCCGCGCTGACATTCGAACATCAGCACCTGATCCCCAAATGGAATGCCCGCCTGGATCTGCACGCCCGCCAAGGCCGCATCTGGTACGGCGGGGCGGCATTGGCCAATTTCACAGGATTGGGCGCGCAGCTGCACCTCGCCCGCCCCGAGGGCAGGCAGATTTCGCTTTATGCCCGATACGATCTGCAAGACCACATCCATACCGCCCTCCCCGACGTGCATGTCGGGGATATTGGCCTACAATACGGGTTTCAGAAATGGGGCCGGAAGTGGCAGATTTCGACCGCCCTGCAACAAAGTTTCTCGGATGACCTGACCCGGGAATATCGCGAGGTTCGGGCAGAGGTCGAAGTGGATCTTGGCCAGATCGTCAACGGGGTTGACCTGACCATGGGGCTGGGTGCCAGCCACCGGGCCTATGACGTCTCGCGCTACGCGCTGGACGGGCGCCATGACAACACGGTGGAAGCGCGCGCCGCGGTCACCTTGACCGAGATGGGATATATGGGATTTGCCCCGGAAATCTCACTGCAACATCGCGACACATCCTCAAACATCTCGCTATATACCAAGTCGGAAACCGCCCTTGGCCTGACACTCAGCTCGCAATTCTGACGCCTCCCTGCCCCCTCCCCGCTGCGCGATCATTCGCCCCTTGTGCCCCCAGGCGGCCCTTCCTCTTCCCCGCGAAAGGCTCTAGGCTTCCCGCATCCAATGACATGAGAGGCTGCCATGCGCGTCAAATATCTGCACACGATGGTCCGGGTGAAGGATCTGGACAAATCCATCGCATTTTACGAGTTGCTCGGGCTGGAGGTAACCAGCCGCCGGGATTTCGAAGAGGGTCGGTTTTCCCTCATCTTCATTGCCCCGCCTGATCAGCCCGATTGCCCGATCGAATTGACCTACAACTGGGATGGCGACGAGGGGCTGCCCTCTGACAGCCGCCATTTTGGCCATGTCGCCTATGCGGTCGAAGACATCTACGCCATGTGTCAAAAGCTGCAGGACAATGGTGTGGTGATCAACCGTCCGCCGCGTGACGGGCATATGGCGTTTGTCCGCTCACCCGACAATATCTCGGTCGAACTGCTGCAGATGGGGGAGGCCCTGCCCCCACAGGAACCCTGGGTGAGCATGGGCAATACCGGGCATTGGTAATCTCATGCAAGGGTCAGCCGTAACGGGGTCTGGTTCAAAGGGGCGCATCACCTGCTTTGGATGCGCCCGGGGCGTTCTGCGCCGCCTGCACCCCCGCCATCTGCTGACCCTCGCCCTGAGCACCTTGATCAGCGAGGCTGGCGACGCGGCCCCTTGCCGTCAGGCACTCGCCATCGGTCTGGATGTGTCTGGTTCGGTGGACGGGCAGGAATACAACCTGCAACTCAACGGATTGGCCCAAGCCCTGGAAGACCCGGATGTGCGCGCGGCGTTAACCGCCTCCCCCCGAACCCGCGTTGAGCTGAGCGTATATGAGTGGAGCGGTCCAACGGATCAACGCCTGTTGATCCCATGGCAGGCCATCACGTCGCAGGACGATATTCAGGACATAGCGGACAAGCTGCGCAGAACCGAACGCCTTCCGGCCCACCCCGCCACCGCCATTGGGCAAGCCATGCTTTATGGCGCAGACCTTTTGCACCAAAGATCAGACTGCTGGCAACAAACGCTGGATCTATCGGCTGATGGGATGTCCAATGCCGGCTTGCGTCCAAGAGATGTGAAACCAAAAACAGCCCTTGGCGGGCTGACGATCAACGGGCTGGTCATCACCTCGGATGACGCGGAAATGGCCGATATCGGCCAGGGGCCAGAACAGCTCGTGTCCTATTTCACCGAATTGATCATCCAGGGTCCGCTCAGCTTTGTTGAACGCGCTGATGGGTATGACGCCTATGCCGCGGCCATGGCCCGCAAATTGCTGCGCGAACTGTCCGGTCTGACCATATCCGACCGATCCCGATCAGACTGATCGCAAATGCCACCCACGGCCCTGCTGCGGCCCTACTGCTGCCACGTGAAGCCAGGACAAACCGGAATTCGGGGCACAGGCACACGGACAGGCCCAGGAACAGGCACACGGACAGGCGCGCGGATGGGCATCCGGGGGAGGCAAATATCACGTCAGTAGATATAGCGGATCTGATCGGTCCAGTAGCGTTCAACCCGTTTCAGCGCGGAATTGATCTCTTCAATCCCTTCGGCCCCCAACACGCCCCGCGACTGCAACCCATCCGCGTGCCGTTCAAACAACCCGGCCACAATATCCCGGATCGCACGGCCCCGTTCGGTCAGTCGCACCCGCACAGACCTGCGGTCAATCTCGCAGCGTTGGTGGTGCATAAAGCCCATTTCCACCAGTTTCTTGAGGTTATAGGACACATTGGAGCCCTGGTAATAGCCGCGCGATTTCAGCTCGCCCGCCGTGACCTCATTGTCACCGATATTGAATAAAAGCAGCGCCTGCACGGCGTTCACTTCCAAAACGCCCACGCGTTCAAATTCGTCCTTGATCACATCCAGCAACAGCCGATGAAGTCGTTCAACCAATGCCAGACTGTCAAGATATTGGCTCACAAACGTCTGATTGACGCTTTGAGGGATTGGGGAATGCATGCTCATTCGTTACTCCGACATAATTCTTGTCGATGAGTTTTCGGGGCAAATTCATTACATTCAGTTAAATCTGCAGCGAATGAGAGGGGGAGTTGCCGAAAATTTTCCGCAATTCCCACCCAAACCGTTCTTTTTTATTGAGAAACCGTTACCGCGCACCGGTGAATTCAGCGATCTCTTCGATCAGATCCGCATGCGGTTCCGGCGCGGGCTGTTGGCCGGACACCCATTGATAAAGGTCCTGGTCATTGTTTGACAGCAGGGCCTCATAGGCATCCAGCGCCGTGTCCGACATGCCGGAAAGATGGGCATCGGCATATTTCTTCAAGATGATGTCCATCTCTTTGATGCCCCGGCGCATGGAGCGCATGGCCAGCCGTTTCACCCGGTTTTCCCGTGTCTCATCCGCCGGACCACCGGGCAGCTCGCTCAGAAGCGCATCCAGCATCTCGTCACTTTGTTTCGACATCCTTACGCGGTCTCCATGCGTTTGCGCAGTTTCTTCTCCAACCGCGCCAGACGGTCGGCAGATTGGGTCATCTGGGTACGGATATCACGGATCTCCAGAAGAAGGTCCCGGATTTCCGGTGTCTGTTCCACCTCGTCTTCGGGCTGGTCCACACCCTCGCCTTCGCCGGTCAACAACCAGCGCAGCGATACATTCAGAACGCCGGATACCATGTTCAATTTGTTTGCACGCGGCTCTGACATGTCATTTTCCCAGTTGCGCAGGGTCTTCAGTTTGACCCCCATGCGCCGGGCCAGTTCCGACTGGTTCATGCCCACCGCTTCACGTGCACCGGCCAGACGATCACCAAAGGTGGCCTCTTCTTCCGAATACCAGCCGCCGTTATGATCTGCATCATCCATCAATCTGCCCCTTTTCCTGTCAACACGCTTGAACGCAATTCCCGCGCAACCTAAACAACTCACACAGATTATACAAACAGAGGCCCGCCATGACTTTCCTGTCTGCGACACTGAACCGCGTAAAACCTTCCCCGACCATTGCAGTGTCCAACCTGGCGGCGGAGCTGAAGGCCCAGGGCAAGGATGTGATTGGCCTGGGCGCGGGCGAGCCGGATTTCGACACGCCCGAGAACATCAAGGCGGCGGCCAAGGCGGCGATTGATGCGGGCAAAACCAAATACACTGCCGTGGACGGCATCACGGAGCTGAAGGCGGCGATCTGCGCAAAGTTCAAGCGTGACAATGGGTTGCGCTATGAGCCCAAGCAGGTGTCTGTCGCCACCGGCGGCAAACAGATCCTGTATAATGCGCTGATGGCCACGCTCAATCCCGGCGACGAGGTGATCATCCCGGCCCCCTATTGGGTCAGCTACCCCGACATGGTGCTGCTAGCGGGCGGCGAACCGGTGGTGGTGGAATGTCCGATTGAAACCGGCTTTCGCATGACCGCCGAACAGCTGGAGGCGGCGATCACGCCAAAGACCAAATGGCTGATCTTCAACTCTCCCTCGAACCCGACCGGTGCGGGCTATTCGCGCGACGAGCTGAAGGCGCTGACCGACGTGCTGATGCGCCACCCCCATGTCTGGGTGATGACCGATGATATGTATGAGCACCTGGCCTATGACGATTTCGAGTTTTGCACCCCCGCCGAGGTGGAGCCGGGGCTTTATGACCGCACCCTAACCTGCAACGGCGTCTCCAAGGCCTATGCGATGACCGGCTGGCGGATCGGCTATGCGGCAGGCCCGGTGGAGCTGATTGCCGCGATGCGCAAGATCCAGTCGCAATCGACCTCAAACCCCTGTTCGGTCAGCCAATGGGCCGCTGTGGAAGCGCTGAACGGCCCGCAGGATTACATCGCCGAAAACAACGCAACCTTTGTGCGCCGCCGTGACCTGGTGGTCGAGATGCTGAATGCCGCCGAGGGGCTTGACTGCCCGGTGCCGGACGGGGCGTTTTACGTCTACCCGTCGATCGCCGGGTGCCTGGGCAAAACCAGCGCGGGCGGTGTGAAGATCGACAATGACGAGGTCTTCGCCAAGGCGCTGTTGGAAGAAAAAGGCGTGGCGGTGGTGTTCGGGGCGGCCTTTGGTCTGTCGCCGAACTTCCGGGTCAGCTATGCTACGTCGGACGACGCGCTGCGAGAGGCCTGCAGCCGCATTCAGGATTTCTGCGCCACGCTAAGCTGAGGGGGACCCGATGGCGACCGAGCTGCCCGACTATTACTTCCGCGTGCGCGACAATGGCGCCTTCGTCTTTCGCGTCGATACCGAAAACCGACATCGGCGCATCGACATGGACCAGATCGCCATTGTGAACATTCGTAATGGTGACGTGAAACCCCATGGCGACCGCGCCTTGTCAGAGGAAGATCGCGGTGCAATTGCCAAGTGGATGGAGGAGCGGCGCGCCCTTCTGGACCAACGCAATATCGACGACATCCTGCGCACGGTGGATCACCTGAACACCACCGCCCATTGGGCGCAGACCAAGGCGTCGAACGAGGATCTGGAAGAGATCACCGATGCGCTGCTACTGGCAATGCATGACCTGCGCACGGTACTGGTGCGCAAAAAGGCGGACCGGATGTTGAAGGGCTAAAGGGGTCGCTCGCATTCTTGATGCGCGCCGCCTGCGGCGGGCGGGGGCGCCGGGCGACGCGCACTCCGAAACGTGGGCCTTTGTTTTCGCAACAAAATGCGCATTTGCCGAACGAGCATCTCCCGGCGCTTTTGCGTTGGTGCTCGGATAAGCGGCCATATCAGCGTCGCGTTGGTGGATCGGGGGGAAACAGGGGCGCTGCCCCTCGGCTTTCAGCCTCACCCCGGGATATTTCTGATTAGAAAATGAGGATACCCGCGTGGACAACCTGTGGTCCGTCTGTGATCTGACTGAGATCTGACGGGGGGTTTACGGCGTCGAAATCCGAGACGAGCGGGTCCAGAAGCGCCAGGACATGAAGGCCCCGGCAAACAAGAGGCCGATGACCAGACCCGCCCAGACGCCCTCTCCGCCCCAGCCCCAGGTGATGCCCATCACATAAGACATGGGGACGCCGATCACCCAATAGCTGATCGAGGCAATCACCATCGGCACTTTCGTGTCATGTACGCCGCGCAAAAGGCCCAGCGCCATGACCTGTGCGGAATCAGCGAACTGGAAAATGGCAGCGACCACCAGAAGCGAGGTGCCGATGCGCAGGATGTCGTCGCGCAGGGGTTCGGTTGGGTCCAGGAATACGCTGATCATCGGGTGTGGCAGCCCGATAAAGACCAGTACCGACACCAATCCGAAGGTGAGCGAGATGAGCGTGATCGCCAGTGCGCCTTTGCGCAGCCCCACTTCATCCTTGCGGCCCAACGCGCGGCCCGCGCGCACGGTGGCGGCATTGGACAGCCCAATATGCACCATGAAGAAGGCGGACACGATCTGCAGCGCGATCCCGTGCGCCGCCAGTTCCAGCGTCCCGATCCATCCCATCACCACGGTGGACGCCGAGAAGAGCCCCGCTTCTGCCAGCGAGGTCAGGCCGATCTGGCTGCCCATCCGCACCACTTCGCGCAGGGCCTCCCAATCAGGGCGCCAGATCCGCTGAAAAAGGTTGTGTTCGGGCAGGACACGCATCGCATAGGCCACCAGCACCGCGAAATTGGCCATCTGCACAATCAGCGACGCCGTGGCCGCACCGCGCACGCCCAGTTCGGGAAAGCCGAAATTGCCGAAGATCAGCGTGTAGTTCAGGAAGGCATTCAACACCACGGCCATCAGCGTGCCATAGAGCACCACCTTGGTGCGTTCGAGCGCCGAGAGGTAAGAGCGCAGCACCATGATGCCCAACGCGGGGTAGAGCCCCCACCCCATGATGCGCAGGTAATCTTGTGCCGTCGCCGACAGATCCGGTTTCTGCCCGATTGCCAGAAGCAGCGGTTCGGACCACCACAGCGCGGGCATCACCAGGGTGGCAATGATCGCGGAGGACCAAAACCCCATCCGGGTGACCCGGCGCACGCGGGTGTCATCACCTTCTTCAGAGGCCGAGGCCACCATCGGCATCACCGCCCAGGCAAAGCCCGACCCCATGATCATCAAGACAAAGAACAACGTGCCCGCCAGCACCACCGCCGCCAGTTCTTCGACCCCGTACCAACCCAGCATGATCGTATCGATGATCTGGATGGCAAAACCCGCCAATTGCGAGCCGATCAACGGCAGCCCCAGCAGAAGGGCTGCGCGCATGTGTTGGGGGATCGTTTGCGGTAACGTGGTCATCCTTCACCGCTAGTTGGAATTTTGCAGCCTCGCAAGAGGGGAAATCCGCGGCCCAGCCTGTTCGGGTTACAGACGGGACAATAGCGCCATGGTGGGGCGACCGGTCACCGCCAGCCCCTGGGCCTGTTCGAAGGCGCGGATGGCGGCGAGCGTTTTGGGGCCAATCACCCCGTCCGGTTCCCCCACATCGTAGCCTGCCCGCGCCAGACCCTTTTGCAACGCAATCCGGTCTTTGAGGCGCATGCCATTGGCGTCCGGGCCAAATTCGTGGCGCAACCCGGGGCGACCGGCCAGCAGGTCTGACAGGATGCCCACGCCAATAATATATTTCTGCGCGTTGTTATAACGGCCCAGCACGCGGTAATTTGGCCCCTTGTCAAAGCGTGGGCCATTCGCGCCGCCGGGCACCACTGCGCCATTTGCGCTTTCCTGCCCCCAGCGCGCGCCCTTGCGCCAACCGTTGCGATTGAGATAGGCGGCGGCCGAAGCCAGCGCGTCGGTGGGATCCGCGCCCCAGATATTGCGCGCCCCGTCGCCGTCGAAATCCACGGCAAAGGACAGGTAGCTGGTCGGCATGAACTGTGTGTGGCCCATGGCACCCGCCCAGCTGCCCAGCATCTGCGCAGGCGCGATGTCGCCGTTATCAAGGATCTTCAGCGCGGCCTGAAACTGCCGTTCAAACAGGTTCCCGCGCCGTCCGTCATAGGCCAGCGTGCCCAGCGCAGACAGGGTGGGCACGTCGCCCTTGCGGGTGCCATAGCGGCTTTCCAGCCCCCAGACCGCGGTGACCACCTCTTTCTCGACGCCATATTGCCGTTCGATCCGGTCCAGAAGCCCCGCATATTGGCGCAACATCGCCCGCCCGGTGGCCACCCGGTTTTCCGACGTGGCAATGGCAAGGTAATCCTCAAACGAGCGTTTAAACTCGGTCTGGTTGCGGTCGACCTTCACCACTTCGGGCAGAAAGCCGATGGTCGGGCGGGCGCGTTTCAACGTGCGGTTTGAAATCCCCTTGGCCCGGGCGCGGCCATAGGCGCCCTCGACCCAGGCATCAAAGCCCGCGTTTTTCACCGGTTGGAACCGTTGGGAAGCTGCTGCGCGGTTGGCGGGCCGGATCGCGCCCGAACCCTGTGCTGTGCCTTGTGCTGTGCTTTGGCACCCTGCCAGAACGCTTGCCCCCATCAATACGGTAAACTGCCGCCTGTCCATCATATTCACCTGTCGAAATGCCCGTTTGTTATGGGGTCAGTCTAACGGGACATGAACGGGTGACAAGCAATTGTGGCGCGCGCATGAAAAAAGGCGGCAGGTTGCCCCGCCGCCTTTGGGTTTGTGTTTTGTCTCTCTCCTGCGATCTGGCGCTGTGATCAGCCGCCACGCCGTTGATCGGGATGCAGGCTGGCCCCCAGAATGTGATCGGCGTTGTGGATCACCTGGCTCGCGTGGCCCACAATCAGCGGATCGGGCTGGTCGACCAGATCGTGATCCTTGTCCGGGTAGTCGATGGTCGACAGGAAGTGGCGCATGCATTCAAGGCGCGCACGTTTCTTGTCGTTCGACTTGATGATGGTCCAGGGCGCATCGGCCGTGTCGGTATAGAAGAACATCGCCTCTTTCGCCTCGGTGTAATCATCCCACTTGGACAGGGACGCCACATCCACCGGCGACAATTTCCAACGCTTCAGCGGGTCATCCTTGCGGCTGTCAAACCGGCGCTTCTGCTCTTCGCGGGTGACCGAGAACCAGTATTTATACAGGCGAATGCCCGACCGGGTCAGCATCCGTTCAAATTCCGGGGTCTGGCGCATAAATTCCAGGTATTCGTTCGGCGTACAAAAGCCCATCACGCGCTCTACACCCGCGCGGTTGTACCAGGAGCGGTCATAAAACACCATTTCGCCAGCCGTCGGCAGCTGCGAGATATAGCGTTGGTAGAACCACTGGCCGCGCTCTTCATCCGTGGGCTTGTTCAGCGCCACCACGCGGGCTTCGCGCGGGTTCAGGTGTTCCATGAACCGTTTGATGGTGCCGCCCTTGCCCGCCGCATCGCGGCCCTCAAACAACAGGACAAATTTCTGACCGGTCTCACCGACCCACTTCTGCACCTTCAGAAGCTCTGCCTGAATCTTGCTTTTCTGGCGCTCATAGTCTTTGCGCCCCAGCTTGTCCTCATAGGGGTATTTGCCATTTTCAAAGGTCTGACGGATCTGGTCCGAGGTCACCTTGGGGAACGACCCTTTGACAGCGCTTGTCGCAACCTTTTGCTCGGCCTCTTTGGGGGCAGCGTCCGTCGGGTCGGTTGTGTCGCTGGCAGCTTTTACCGCAGCCGTGCCATTTGTAGCGGTGGATTTACCCGGGGTTCTACGTGTGGTTTGCGCCATGCACTTCTCTCCTATCTGTCCCTTTTTTGAATGCATTTGCAGTGTATCCGGTTGCACATTCCGCCGCTTTGATCCGGGTCAATATTTTGGCGTTTTTTGACGCAAGTTTTCGCCAGGAACTTGTGATGAATCCCCGGCAAAACCGGCGACGGTTTCACGTTTTTCTCCACCGGTGGAAATCTCTTGTTAACTCTGCTCTGTTCAAACGGTAAGGACGTAAGACAGGTGAGCGGGAGATAACAAGAATGACCATCCTCGACTTTGTCAGCTTTGATCAACTGGCCGCCAGCGTCATCCTTCTGGCGCTGCTGCAAGAGCTGCGTGGGATGGTCATGCGACGCAAGGGGGGCTGAGCTCTCACATGAAAACACCCCGGCGTTTCACCGGGGCGCTTCCTGTTTTCAAACCGTGTGTCCGACGCGATCCGCGATCAGATCGCCTTGTCAGCACGGATCGTCGCAAAAACCGTACCGCGCACCGCACGGGGCCATTTCAACTGCACCGTGGTATTGCCGGTGCCCTGCCCGGTTTTGGTCAACGGCATATCATAGACCGCATTGTTGCCACTGTCCCTCAGATCATCTTCAAAGGTCAGCGCCTGACAACGCCGGGCCTTGCCGTCAAATGGCATATAGCCTGCCACGTTCAGGTTCCAGGTCGACGCATTGCTGCCCTGGTTGAACTCCAGCATCACCGGAGAGGCCGTGCGCTGGGTGATGCCGAAAAACGCATTGTTCTGGAACGTGAGATTGCGATAGCTCCATCCGTTTAGCGTGGCATGGGTGGTCGACACCCCATCCACACGGGTGATATTGCCATTGCGCGCGCGGAAGGTGTTGTCGGTGATATGCATGCCCGACACGAAATGCCCGCTGCCAAAGGGTTTCACGATGATGAAGTTGAAGGACGAGGCCGCATCCTGAACCGTAAAGATATTGCCCGTGATGGTCAGGCCACCAAAGGAATACTCCGACGCGTAATCCGGCTTGGGGTCATGTTCGTTGTTCAACTCGATAAAGCAATTGTCGATATAATTGCCGGTGATCACCATCTTGGTGTTCTCATAGGTAAAGACCAGCCCGGCAACCCTGGGCCCGTTATCCACCTCATCCCCCTGGAAAAAGTGGTTGCCCTGGATGATATGCCCCGCCCCGTGCATCACACAGGTCGTGCCCAGCCGCTGCGCGCGGTTGTCACGGATCTTCGCGTCGTTCTTGTTCATATTGAACCCGATTGACTGACGCGCGGTGGCAGCCAGCCCCTGTTCGGCGGAAATGAACTGACAGCGTTCGATGTGAAGGTCCTGACAGCCTGTTCCGATCGAGGTGATGCCCCGGTTCTTGGGCTTGATGAAAAAGCAATCCTGGAAAATCGCGTTTTCACCGCTGCGGGCCAGACGCACCGCCGACGCGTGGCCGTTGCACTGAAACTCCACCTCGGACAGGGTCATCCGGTTCACCTGCGCAAAACCCGAGAAGTCGAGAACGTATTTGAACCTTTTGAACGTATAGCTTTGGGTTGCGGACGGCCCATACAAAGGCTGTGACAGGGTCAGTGAATTGCCCCCGATATTCACATCGGTCACGTAAACCTCGCGCCCGACCCCATTGCCGGTGATCAGATCCCCGCGCTTGATCGACCCGATATTGGACACCGAAGTCAGCTGATAGGGGTTGTTGGGATTATAGCTGCCATTGGCGTTTACGCTGCTTACATCCCAGGCCGGGCCATCAATGACATAGAACTGGCCATTCTTGATCACCCGGCGAATGAGAAAACTGTCCGACGCGTTATAGGCCGCCTGCATGTCAATCGGTTCCGTCACATCGATGCGACGGCCACACATGTCCAGGATCTCGTGGTCGGAATAATGCAGAAGGGCCTGGAACGCCTTTTTGAAGCCCAGGATCTCGTCCCCGAAGGCGTCGATATAGGTGGGCAGGTCGAAACTGCGGGTCAGCGACAGGTAGACGTTGTCGGGCATGGTGATGTTGCCCTCAAAGCGCATATCCGCGTGCATGGTCAGGTTCGACGTGACGCGATAGGTGCCTTCGGGCACCAACACGGTGCGGCCATTGGCGGCGGCATCGGCGGCCAGGAAGGCGGCATGGTCATTGGTGGTGCCATCGCCCGCAGCGCCAAAATCGCGCACATCCACCCAATCCATCATGTCGCGCAGATAGGCACCGGTCACATCTTCGATGGTCATATCATCAATGCGAATGATCGCCCCGTTCGACCCGGTGAACTCCAGCCCCAGATGACCATAGGCCACATCGGCGCCCCAGATCATATCGACCCCATTGCGCGACCCCGACCCGACAATCGCCGAGATCTCGACCACCTCACCATAAGACGTCAGCGGCACGCTGGGCCCTGCTTCCACGTACCCGGTGGCGTGGCTGTTGTTTGATTTAAGCGGCTTGCCAACCACGCGGACAGACGGAAGCGGGCCGCTGAGAACCTTGACCTTCGCAGACAGACGCAAATAGCAGCCCTGCTCATATGGCGTCTGGCCGGTATAGGTCACCTTGAGCGAATTGGCGTCTTTGAAAACCTCCAGACAACCATCGAAATCCTGGTCTGCCGGCACCAGCGCCGCATTTGTCGCCACTGCATAATTGGGCGAGCCGGGCGTGCCATCCCCGCTGGACCAGTTGTTCAGACCATCTGCGAAGGGGGGCGGCATGAAGACCACCCCGTCGGTAAGTGCCTTGTTCATAAAGTTCCCTTTCAGGTCAAAATACAGCCTCACCCGGTCGGGGCCGGGGGCAAATCGCCCAAGGCCACAGGCACAGGTGGTCGGACGCGCGGCCCGAAACGGGGAAAGAGGTAGCAAATGGGGTTTAAGAGGGATTAACCTGTGCGTACGCCCGCCACGCGCTCCACACGCGATGCAACAGGTCAGACCGACCGCACCCGCAACACTGGAAACCAGCCCGCCAAGTTTTTCATCTCATGGAACAGGTCCCCAAATGGCACATGATCAATTTGGCCTCGCGTTACGCGTTGCCGCCAGTTTCTTTTTCACCGTCATGGTGGTTTGCGTAAAGCTGACGACCGAAAACATTCCCCTTGGTCAGATTATCTTCTGGCGCAGCGCAGTCGCGCTTGTCCCCTTGATGGCCTATCTCTACCTGACGGGGGATCTGCCCTCGGGCTTGCTTACCAAACGGCCCGGAGCCCATTTTCTCAGATGCCTGTTTGGGCTGGCCGCCATGACCACATCCTTTGCGTCATTGAAATTCCTGCCCGTTGCCGACAGCACGGTGATTGGCTACCTCACGCCGATCCTGATGTTGATCCTCGGCGGTGTGTTCCTGGGCGAGGCGATCACCCGAGCGCGCGTGCTTGCCGTTACCTGTGGCTTTCTGGGGGTTCTGGTAATGACCTTCCCTGCCCTATGGGAAACCCGGCCTGACGGATACTTGATCGGCGTGGCACTTGGATTGGCCACGGCGGTGATCACGGCGGTGGCCAAGGTCCAGATCAGAGACCTGACAAAAACCGAACACCCCGGTGCAATTGCCTTTTTCTTTGCTTTGGTCTGCGCCATGGGCGGGCTGATCTCGGCGCCCTTTGGCTGGGCGTCCCCCAGTCTTACGAGTTACCTTTTGCTTGTCGGGGCTGGGGTGTCAGGGGGGCTTGCGCATATCTGCATGACCCTGGGGTTGAAGCACGCAGAAACGGCAAAACTGGCCGGGATCGAGTATATTTCACTGATTTTTGCGGTTGCGGCAGACCTGTTGATCTTCAACATCACCCCCGGGCTCAACTTCTTGCCAGCCACCGTGCTTGTGTTGTTCGCCGCCTATCTGGTCAGTTTTCGTGACACACGGAACACGCCCGCCAAATCACATTCAACTTAAATAAAAAGGCGCCACTTGGCGCCTTTTCATTCCCTCAGTGTCCGGTTGCACCTTGTCGATCAGCCAACCAGTTCGCCCGCCAGCGCGCGATCGATCAGCGCGGCGGTGTCTTCGACGCCGTACAGCGCCGCAAACCCGCCAAAGCGCGGGCCCTGGCTTGCGCCCAAGAGCACCTCGTAAAGCGCCTTGAACCAGTCGCGCAGGTTTTCAAAACCGTGCACCTTGCCCACGGCGAAGACAATCGACTGCAGGAACTCATCCGACGCAAAATCCACCGAAGGCAGCGGATCATCATTGCCGACAATCTCGTTCTTCCTGGCAATCAACCCCAGCGCGGTGTCGCCATCGCGGAACGCCGCCGCCAGATCGGCCATCGCCGCACGCTCCTGATCGGTGGGCAGGCGGAACACTTTCTCCGGCTCGACAAAGTCTTCGTAGTATTTCACCGCATACCCCGCCGCCGCATCCAGATCCGGGTGGGTCTCCGGGCTGGCATCGGGCGCATAGCGTTGGATGAACCCCCAAAGCTGCGCCTTGTCATGGGCCGAGGCCACCGACGCCAGATTGAGCAGCATCGAGAACGGCACCACCATATTCGAGCGCGGCACATCCCCACCGTGAATATGCCACACGGGGTTGTTCAGCTGCGCTTTCAGATCCTGCTTGTGATAGGCATTCAGCTGCTGGTGATACTCATCCATCGCCTTGGGGATCACGTCGAAATGCATCCGTTTCGCCGTTTTCGGCTTGAGATACATGAAATACGCCAGGCTTTCGGTCGAGGCATAGGTCAGCCATTCGTCGATCGAAATCCCGTTGCCCGAGGTCTTGGAAATCTTCTGGCCATTGGCGTCCAGAAACAGCTCATAGGTGAAATGCTCCGGCGCGCGCCAGCCCAGGATCCGGCAGATCTTGTCATAGATCGGCGTGTTGGTGGAGTGGTCCTTGCCATACATTTCAAAATCCACATTCAGCGCGGCCCAGCGGGCGCCAAAGTCGGGCTTCCATTGCAGCTTCACATTGCCGCCAGTGACGGGCAGCGTCCATTCGCGCCCGTCTTCATCGTCGAAGGTGATCGTATGGGTCTCGGCACAGACCTTTTTCATCGGCACATACAGGACGCGTCCGGTTTCGGGATGGATCGGCAGGAAGATCGAATAGGTCTGACGACGCTCTTCACGGAGGCTCTTCAGCATCACCTCCATCACCTCGTCATATTTTTCGACCGCGCGCTTCAGCACCTCGTCAAACTGGCCGGAATTGTAAAACTCCTGCGCCGAATAGAACTCGTATTTGAACCCAAACGTATCGAGGAACCGGCGCAACATCGCGTTGTTATGGTGGCCAAAGCTCTCATACTCGCCAAACGGATCCGGCACCGAGGTCAGCGGTTTTTGCAGATGTTCCTGCAGGCTTTCGGCATTGGGCACATTGCCCGGCACCTTGCGCATCCCGTCCAGATCATCCGAGAAACAGATCAGCTTGGTCGGGATGTCCGAAATCACCTCAAAGGCGGTCTGGATCATCGTGGTGCGCGCCACCTCGCCAAAGGTGCCGATATGCGGCAGGCCCGAGGGGCCATAGCCGGTTTCAAACAGCACATAGCCCTTCTCAGGTGCACCCTTGGAATAGCGTTTGAGCACCCGGCGCGCTTCTTCAAAGGGCCAGGCTTTCGAGGCCATCGCGGCCTCACGCATTTCAGGGCTGATCTGATCAGTCATCTGCTGTTTCCTTTTTCATTGGCGCATCATCGCACCTGTCGTGGACAATTCTCCACTGGGCTGCACCCGTGTTGCGGACAATTGTCTCTAAGTCCCACTCCCTATTGCGAAGGGCACGCAGGGTCAATATTCTGCATTGCAACAAAAGGAGCATTCCACAGTGCAAGACATCCCCCATTCCCTGACCGCCCAGGACAGCCTGGTGGCCGTCATGATGGCCGTATCCGCGTCAGACGAAGAGATCACCTCTGCCGAACTTCTGGCCATTGAACGGGTGGTCAACCACCTGCCGGTCTTTGCCAACTACGATCCGGACCGGATGAAAACCGTGTCGCAAACCGTGTTTGACCTGTTTGCGGTTGAGGATGGGCTGGACGCCCTCTTTGGTCTGGTCAAGAACAACCTGCCCGAACATCTGTGGGAAACCGCCTATGCGCTGGCCTGCGATGTGGCCGCCGCCGACGGCGTGTTGCACGGGCCGGAGCTGCGCATCCTCGAAGAGATCCGATACGAGCTGCACATCGACCGCCTGCACGCCGCCGCGATTGAACGCGGCGCGCGGGCGCGGCATATGGTGCTGTGACCCGACACAGGCACGACACAGACCCGACACAGATCTGTGAAAACATCGCAAAGGGGCCGCGCGGCCCCTTTTCCTTTGCAGCCATTGAGACATGACGAAATCAAATGCGGCGGCGTTAAAAAGTTTAAAGTTTTGCTGCCACCCCTTTGAAAAGTTTAAAGTTTGGCAAAACCGGCAGGCAAAAGTTTAAAGTTTCGTTTGACGATCAAGCCGAGCCTTCTGGGTCAGGTTCCGTAAAGCACCGCCCAGCGATTGAGAAGCTGATACTGCAGCCAACGCGAGCGTCGGCTCCAGGCTTTCGCCCCGGCAGGCCGTTCCCGATCCGCCCGTTTGATCGCTTTACGCTTGTTCATATCGGCGGTGAAAATCGCAAAGGCCAACGGCGTACCGTCAGACGCGGTCACATATCCCGACAGGGCCGAGACAAAGTTCAGCGTACCGGTTTTGGCGCGGATCTTATGTGACGCCCCGGCAAGTTTCTTGCCATCTTCCCCGCGCGGCGTGATCTCTTTCATCAACCCATGCAGCGCATGGTCCGGTCCCAGTTTCACCAGCATTTTCACCATGTCGTCCGCCGACAGACGAGAGGCATCCGACAACCCGCTATGATCGGCGAAACGCACTGATTTTGCGGCGAAATTCTGCTTCACCCAAGCCGTCATCATCTTGCCGGACGACGCCAGATTTCCAGGCGTATCCCCCCGCGCCTTACTGGCCGACAACCCCACGATCTCTGCGGTCAGGTTGGTGGAATACTTCAACATGGCGCGCGCAATTTTGTCCAATGGCTCGCTGTTTCTTTGAACAATGACCGTACCTTTCGGCGCAGATTTAGCGGCCACAGGCTTAGGCAGAGACACCCCCTGCGCACGGGCAAGCACCTGAAAGACTTCGGCCGTATAAAGATCGGGCCTGCGCACCGGCAACCAGCGCGACCCACCTTTGCCAAGGGCGCCGCGCGCCACGGTCCAATTGTCCACACCGGCCGCGGCCTTGTAGGTATAGACCGGCATCTTGCGATTGACGATTTTCATGCGCGCCGAATTCACTGCCGGACGATAGCGATCTGAGCGCGCATCCATCGCAACCGAATAGCCGTCACCCGCCCGTTTCCATTCAAAATGCACCCGGTTGTAATTCAGGTTAAGCCCTGAAATTGCAGGATTATATCCAAGATGATCGGGTTGTTCCGGATCAATGGCTTTCACATAGGGAAGCGCGCCCGCGTGGTATCGAAACTTGCCCGTGACCCCGCGAATTCCTTTGTCCTTCAACGCCTTCGCCATGCCCGCAAGCGCGTTGGTATCCAACACCGGATCCCCCCCGCCGAGCAACACCAGATCCCCTTTGATCTTGCCCCCGGACACCGGGCCCGTCGCAACCAGCCGCGTGGAAAACCGATGCGCACTGCCCAAGGACGACAGCGCGTAGGCCGAGGTCACCGCCTTGGCCACGGAGGCCGGCGGCAGGTCCAGACCCGGATTGCGCGCCTCAAGCACCAAGCCCGTCCGCGCATCCGCCACCACAAACCCGATCTTGCCGGAAAACCTGGCCTTCGCCAAAAGCGCATCCAACCCGGACACGGTTCGTTTGATCGCATCGGCCGGGCGGGGTTTGGGGGCAATGCTGCGGGTCGGGGCATTGGCCAGCGCAACAGAGGTCAGGGCGCTCGCCATCACGCTTGCGCCCATTCCCGTCAGCACCCCGCGCCGTGTTAATCTCTTGGTCATAAGGCCTTCATGGTCAAAAAATATCCAGGATCGAGTTAACCGCGCAAGTTCGGAGATTTCAAGCACCGATCACCGCGCGGCATCAGTCATTCACCATTGTTCCAGGCCCCCTGGGCCCGGATCTGGGTCGAGGAAATATCGCGCATTGGCGCATTGATCAGCGTCCAGGCCGGGGCCTCGACACGCGACAGCAACTGGGCATCCCGCCCCCGAATACGTGTGTTGCGGTAAATCAACGCGGCGGGTGACATACGCGCCTGCACCCGATCACCGGGGCGCGCAATAACCCCCACCGGCACGTGATCCATGATCCAGCGCCAATTGTCCCAATGATGAAACCCGGCCAAATTATCCGCCCCCATCAGCCAGACGAACCGCACGCCGGGGTAAAGCTGCATCATGGCTTGCAGTGTCTCTGCCGTATAGCGCGTGCCGGTGTAATCTTCGATCCGGGTCAGCTCGACCTTCGGGTGTTGCATCACCTCGCGCGCACGCGCCATGCGGCTGCCAATCGGCGCAGGTCCGCGTGTTTTCAACGGGTTGCGCGGCGAGATCAGCCACCACACCCGATCCAGCCCAAAGCGTTTCAACGCCTCGCGGGTGATATGGGCGTGTCCTTCATGGGCCGGATCAAAGGACCCACCCAACAGCCCGATCACCTGACCGGGCGTCGCATGGGGCAAGTTATGTCGCATTATTCCTGTCATAATTGCCCTGCCCTATCGCGACCTGATTGCCCTCGTCCAGCGAAATCGCTATTCCCTGTCAAAACCGCGACTTTAACGGAGCATACCCATGGCCGCTTATCAATATGTCTACCACATGGACGGCGTTTCCAAGACCTATCCGGGTGGCAAGAAATGCTTTGAAAACATCCGACTGAGCTTTCTGCCCGGCGTAAAAATCGGTGTGGTCGGTGTGAACGGCACCGGTAAATCCACCCTGATGCGCATCATGGCGGGAATGGACAAGGACTTCACCGGTGAAGCCTGGGCGGCTGAGGGCGCCAAGGTTGGATACCTGCCGCAAGAACCCACGCTGGACGAAAGCCTTGATGTGCGCGGCAATGTGATGCTGGGCGTGGCCGCGAAGAAAGAGATCCTCGATCGCTACAACGAACTCGCCATGAACTATTCGGACGAGACCGCCGAAGAGATGGCCAAGCTGCAGGACGAGATTGACGCGCAGAACCTTTGGGATCTCGACGCGCAGATAGACGTGTCGATGGAAGCGCTGCGCTGCCCGCCGGATGATGCGGATGTCTCGACGCTCTCGGGCGGTGAAAAACGCCGCGTCGCGCTGTGCAAGCTGCTGCTTGAGCAACCCGATATGCTGCTGCTCGATGAGCCGACCAACCACCTTGACGCCGAAACCATCGCCTGGCTGCAACAGCACCTGATCGACTACAAAGGCACGATCTTGATCGTCACCCACGACCGCTATTTCCTGGATGACATCACCGGCTGGATCCTTGAACTCGACCGCGGATCGGGCATTCCCTACGAGGGCAATTACTCGTCGTGGCTGGAGCAAAAAGCCAAACGTTTGGAGCAGGAAGCCCGCGAGGACAAATCCAAGCAAAAGACGCTGGAACGCGAATTGGAATGGATGCGTCAGGGGCAAAAAGCCCGCCAGGCCAAGTCGAAAGCGCGGATTGCGGCCTATAATGAGATGGCCAACCAGTCCGAGCGTGACAAGGTCGGCCGCGCCCAGATCGTCATTCCCAACGGCCCCCGTTTGGGGGGCAAGGTGATTGAAGTCACCGGGCTCAAGAAACACATGGGCGACAAGCAGCTGATTGAAAACCTTGACTTTTCCCTGCCGCCGGGTGGGATTGTCGGTGTGATCGGCCCGAACGGCGCCGGTAAATCGACGCTCTTCAAAATGCTGACCGGGCAGGAACAGCCCGACGAGGGCACGGTTGAACTGGGTGATACGGTGAAACTGAGCTACGTCGATCAGTCGCGTGATGATCTGAATGATGGCGACACGGTGTGGGAAGCGATTTCCGGTGGCGCCGAGATCATCGAATTGGGCGACGCGCAGGTCAATTCCCGCGCCTATTGCTCGTCCTTCAACTTCAAGGGCGGCGACCAGCAGAAGAAACTGTCGCTTCTGTCCGGGGGGGAACGCAACCGGGTTCACATGGCGCGGCTTCTGAAAGAGGGCGGCAATGTGCTGCTGCTCGATGAACCGACCAACGATCTGGACGTGGAAACGCTGCGTGCGCTGGAAGACGCCCTGGTGGATTTCGCCGGCTGCGCCGTAGTCATCTCGCACGACCGCTTCTTCCTCGACCGGATCTGCACCCACATCCTGGCTTTTGAGGGCGACGCCCATGTGGAGTGGTTCGAAGGCAACTTCGAGGATTACGAAGAGGACAAGAAACGGCGCCTCGGCCCGGATGCTCTGGAACCCAAGCGGTTGAAGCATAAGAAATTTACGAGATAAGAGTAATGGGGGAGGCAACTCCCCCTAATTTTTGCGGCTCTCTATTTCCTTCGTCAATCTTTCCCGTTGAATCTTGCTCAGTTTATGAGGAAGAGACAGCGTAAGTATGAATCCAAGCGTCGATAAGAATGCTAAAAAGTTAAAGACGAAATAATATTCAACCCAGCACATTTCTTCTACTAACTCTGAGATTATCAGCAGAAAAATTATACCTATGTGGATATAAAAAACATGGTTGAGTTTTTGCAGTTCGACCTGAATTGACTTTGCATTTTCCCAAGCAACTCTTCTTCCGCCGGGGAGAAGCATACTGGGATCTCCAATGATCGAAATCACCGCAAATACCGATGCAGACAATATTGAGAAAAGTACCGCGATATATTCCGATGGTTTCTCACTAACCCGTAGTGGTTCTCCCCCGAAGTAACCCGCTAAAAAACACACTGCGAAAAGAATGAGTGCGATAATGATCTTTCTGCGTGAAATAGGTGGATTAGCCATCTATCACTCTATTCTCTTGCAATCCCTCCATGATTGCATCCATTCGAAGCAACACCTCTTTAGGTGTAACAACTTGCTTATTTCCCTGCACACTAAATGGCTTATGAATTGTTAGATTCCCTTTTGATAAGCGCAATCCAGATTTAGTCACAATTACGAAGCCATCATCATCTTCTTCGCGATATACGTCTTGCGCCAAATCAGCCATCAGTTCTTTGACGTTTTCTTTTTTCCAATCTCTGCCCGGCCTCATTGAAATTCTCGTTTGAACGGAAGCCGCAGCATCATCGTAATCAGCATCACGGTCTTCTCGAAACCAATTGGCTAGCCGTCCCAACGATGTTTGCGGCACACCAGCATTCGGTTCAAACACTTCTTCCAGCGCAGAGCGAAACCCACCCAAACCTAAATCAATTTCTTCAATCCCTTCTCTGAAGGCCCTTTCGAGTTGGACAACATCAAGCTGGGCAGAAAGCGTGAAACGATTGGCGCCTTCATCGTCTAAAAAGCGATCAAAGAATGCTCGCACCACGCCGCCAATAGTGCTTTCACGAAGCGTATTGTTGTGTACTCCAAAGCGCATCGTTGTTTTGAACCAGTATAAACAGCTGTGAGTTGATGAACTCAGCGCCAGCGGGAGCATCCACTTGATCTGGGTCGAATTGATTGGCACCTGCCAAAGCTGGAATAATCGCAGCTTGGGCGCCACGCTCGAACGTTACAAAATGAACAAACTGCCTTCCGGCGTGGGCAGGACTTCTGGCGACTACGCAGCAATCACCGGAAGGCAGTTCGAATATCGAATTTGCACCATTTCCGCTTTCTGCACACGCCTCTTCCAATAGTTCGTGGAGGTTTCTTTCGTTGCCTTCCATCCAAACAGCTCTGCGGTAGTGAGCACTTTTTCGCATATTAACTTCCAGTTGAAAACATAATACTGTTCAGTAGTCAAATATACGTGCATTTTCAATCAATAATTGAGCACATTAACCCGGCACCGCCACCTTATTCCCGTCCTCATCCAGATGCACAAAGACAAAGACGCCTTCGGTCACGCGGGTTTTGGAACGCCCCCGGTCGCGTTCGGACCAGGCTTCGAGGTGGATGGCGAGCGAGGTGGTGCCGATGCGGCCGACGCGGCCGTAGATGCACAAAACGTCGCCCACTTTGACCGGAGAGATGAACTTCATCGCGTCCACCGCCACGGTGGCCACGCGCCCCCCTGCCCGTTCCGCGGCCAGAACGCCGCCCGCGATGTCCATCTGCGACAACACCCAGCCGCCGAAAATATCGCCCGCAATATTGGTGTCTTTTGGCATCGCAAGGGTGCGCAGAATGATGTTGCCGTCTGGAGTGTCAGTGGTGGTGTCGCTCATGGGTCCGCTCCTCATTGCCCCTTTCTCTGCCCCAAGGGTAAGCGAAACGGCGCGGCCCGCAAGCGGGCCGCTACGTCAAACCGCTTTTGGCGGGATCAGTGGACTTCAGCCACCTCGCGCAACTCGGTCAGAAGATCCAGAAGGGTTTCCATCTTCTCTTCGCCAAACTTGCCTTCAAGGCTTTCGTAAAGCTCTGCCGATTTGACCGACATTTCCTGATATTTCTGCTCGCCTGCGGGGGCAATCTTGACCCGGCGACGGCGCCCATCCGTGTCATCCACCCGCTCAATGAACTCGCGTTCCGTCAGGTTTTTCAGGATCCGGCTCAGGCTGGGTGGCATCAGCACACAGCGTTCGGCCAGTTCGGTGGCACAGCAGGGTTTGCCTTCGGCCAACACGCGGATCACCCGCCATTGCTGAACCGTCAGACCAATCTGGTCCAGTTCATGGCGGAAGGGTTTCAGCGTGGCCTCGCGCGCATGCAGAAGCGCGATGGGCAGGGCGCGATCAAGACTTTTCATCATCAGCAGTCCTCTCTCGGATCGCCGCGTGGATGGTGCTCCAGCTTTTGCGGCTTGTCCGGGTTTCGATCTCCTGAACGTCGAGGCTGAGAATGAAAGGGATGTCACCCAGTTGTGGGTGAAGGGCGGTTTCCACCGCCTGATAAAGCTGATCGGCAATGCGTTCGCGCGTCGCATCGTCACGGCCTTGTCCCAGCCTCAGAACCATGTCCAGAAAGTGGTAAAGTTCCGCATCGTCGGCGATGGCCTGCACCTGGGCTTCAAAACCCCGCACCCGGATGCCGCCAAGCGGACACTCCCCGGTGGCGACAAGGGCATCCCGCATGTCATTTGCCAAGGCGTCCAGATCGGCAACCTTGCCCAGCCCGCGGCTGAATTCAAACGACAGATGCGGCATGTGACCTCCTACATGAACCGGATTGGTGGGCATTTCCCCCCAAGTCCGCTTCGGACAACACAGAACACCCCGCCGAAGCGGAATGAGCTGATTTTACGCGTTAAGAACTCCGTCACCTTGCCATAGATCAAATTGGGCCAGCACGGCATCGGAAAATGCGGGGTCGTTGATGTGGCAATCAAGCTCGGTCAGGGTGACATTGTCCGGGCACTGGGTGCGGATTTCGGCGATGAAGGCGGCCAGCCCGTCAGCATCATGCAGCGGCCCGTCCGGACGGTCCCATTCATTGCCGCCCTGGGTGGGCAGGATCAGCACGGTTGGGCCCTGGGCCTGGGCCAGTTGGGTGCAGATCGCCCGGGCCATGTCGCGGCGTTGATCCGGCGTCATCATAACCGAGGACAGAAGGCGATTATGGGCGTGCACCTCTTGGCCCGCGAGCTTGCCCGGCATGTCCTGCCAGCCGACAAAATCCACCAGGTCGTAACAGCCGATCGACACCATCTGCGGTGTCGCAGATTTGCCGGCATTGGTCATGCGGTCAGGACCGGCCGAGATGCTCGACCCCATGATGTGATTGCCCAATTCCTGCGGGGCAAAATCCAAGACGGCGGCAAAGGCCCCTTCGGCGGCGAGGCATTCAAAGGCGCGCCCGCCCATGCCGGTGGCGTGGAACACGGCCACCTCGAACCCGCGCGCTTCCAAGGCGGGTTTCAGGCTAACCATATAACGCAGCACGGTTTTGCCAAAGCTGGTCATGCCGATGAGTGGTTTGGAGAAGTCCGGCTTTTCCACCGCGCGCGCCGCGCCCAGCACGGCACCGGCGGCCTGCGACAGGGACGCTTTGCAGATCGAGTTTAGCCCGTAAAGCCCGCCCGCCCAAAGGATCATTTGCACATCCGCCGGCAGGCGTTCCGGCGGGATCAGCGGCGAGAAGCTGACCGTGGACACCACATATTTCGGCACACCAATCGGCAGCGCCTGACAGAGATCAAGCGCCAGATCGGTGCCCATGGTGCCGCCCAGCACAATCAGCCCGTCAAATACGCCTTCGCGGAAGAGGCGCAACGCCAGATCCGCCGATCCGCGCGCCATGATCTGCATCGCGGTGTTTTCATCGCCACTGTCGATGGCGGCCTGAATGGAGGATCCGCCCGCCGCGGCCACGTCATGTTTCGAGTAATCACAGGGCGCAGACGGGTCGCCCAGAACCGACACATCCATGGTTTTCACGGCCCCGCCCTGCCCCCGGATCACCTCGGCCAGATAGGTCAACTCGTCGTCTTTGGTGTCATAGGTGCCAACCACCAGAATGGTCTTGTCGCTCATGGTTCCCCCCTCAGCCCAAATTCATCCAGGCGGTTTTCAGATCGAAATATTTGTCAAACGCGTGCAGTGATTTGTCATGGCCATTGCCCGATTGCTTGACGCCGCCCAAGGGCACGGTGCCATCCGCCCCGCCATAGGTGTTGACATGCACGACACCGGCCTGCACCGCGCGCACCATTTTGTGGGCGCGGCTGAGGTTCGACGTCCAAACCCCTGCGGCCAAACCGAAATTGGTGGAATTTGCAATCTGGACCGCCTCATCCTCTGATGCGAATTTGGTCACCGCCAGCACCGGGCCGAACACTTCGTTCTGCGCCACATGATGCTGAGGCGCGACCCCGGTCAACACGGTGGGTTCCATGTAATAGCCGCCGGTTTCTTCAAGGATGCGCTTACCGCCAAGCGCAATTTCTGCCCCCTCTTCCGTCGCTTTCGTGACAAAGCCGAGGTTGCCTTCCAGCTGGGTCAGGTTGTTCACGGCGCCGATATGGGTCGAGACATCCAGCGGATCCCCCACCTTCATTGCGGCCGCGTGGCGCGACACGGCGGCGACGAAATCGTCATGGATGCTCTCTTCGACCAAAAGCCTTGAGCCAGCCACACAGACCTGCCCCGCATTGCGAAAGATGCCCGCTGCCGACACCTTGGCGGCTTCGTCCAGATCCGGCGCATCGGCAAAGATGATATTGGGGGATTTGCCCCCTAGTTCGAGATAACAGCGCTTCATGTTCGAGCGCGCGGAGTATTCCAGCAAACGCCGCCCCACCCCGCCGGACCCCGTGAAGACCAAGACATCCACATCCATCGACATGGCCAATGCCTCTCCGGTCACCGATCCGGCCCCGGTCACCACGTTGAAAACCCCGTCGGGCAGCCCGGCCTCGGTCGCGAGTTCCGCCAGACGCAACAAGGTCAGCGACGCGGTTTCCGCCGGTTTCAGCACCACCGAATTGCCCGCAGCCAGCGCGGGCGCGAGCTTCCACGCGCCGATCATCATCGGGAAGTTCCACGGCACAATCGCGCCCACCACGCCGACCGGTTCCTTGTGCACAAGGCCCAGCACGTTGCCCGCCGTGGGGGCGATCTCGCCATACACTTTATCCAGCGCCTCGGCGTAGTAGCGGAAGGTGCCGGCGGCTGACCCCGGTTCGGCCTTCAGGGCCATACCGATTTCGGTCCCGTTGTCGCGCACGCCCAGCACCGCCAGCTCCAACGCGTGTTTTTCAATGAGATCCGCCAGCTTATGCAGCACTTTTTTGCGATGCGCGGGGGCTGCGCGCGACCAGCGGCCATCGTCAAAGGCGCGCCGCGCCGCCGCCACCGCCCGGTCCACATCCGCGGCTGACGCGCGCGCGATGGTGGTCAGCTCTTGTCCGTCGATCGGCGAGAGAACTGTTTGCGCTTGGCCCTCTGCCTCTTGCCACGTTCCGTCAATATAAAGTTTCTGCGGCGCGACAGGATTGCTTCGAAGCTCGTTGATGCGTGACTGGTCTGCCATTCGTCTGTCTTTCGTTCCTTATAGTCCAGCCAGACCCGGCGAAAATGCAGGATCAGCACGAGGACAATCATGGTGAAGATGATCGCCGCGATGGGGCGGTCGATAAAATCAAGCGGGGTTTTCACGCGGGCCATGGCGCTGCGCAGCTTCACCTCCATGATGCCGCCCAAGACCATGCCCAGCACAATCGGCACCACAGGCAGTTGCAGCCGTTTCATCACAAACCCGAAGATGCCAAAGGCGGCCGCAAGGATGCAGTCGGTGAAGGAATTGCGCAGGGAATAGACCCCCACGAAGCTGAGGATCAGGATGCACATGCCAAGGAAGCGGTTGGGGATCTTGACCACTTTGATCAGCTGGTTGGTCGCAACCAGCAGGAAGGCCACCACCAGCACGTTTAGGATCAAAAGCGCGATATACAGCGCGACGACAAAATCCATCTCGTTCTGGAACAGCTGCGGGCCGGGGATCACGTTATGCACGTAAAAGACCGACAGCATCATCGCGGTCAGCGCCTCGCCGGGGATGCCAAGCGCCAAAAGCGGCACCATCGCGGCCCCCGGCACGGCATTATTGGCGGTCTCGGCGGCGATCAGGCCTTCGCTGGATCCATGACCAAAATCCTCGGGCCGCTTAGACGATTTCTGTGCGTAGGTGTAGGACATGAATTGGGCCGTGAACTCGCCCACGCCGGGGATCATGCCCATGACCACGCCGAAGGTGGCCGAAATGCCGGCGATGCGCGGATGGCGGGCCAGCTCTCGGAACCCCTGAAAAAAGCTGCCCTTCAGCCGGGTCAGCCGCACATTGTCATCATCCCCATGCAACAGCGTAAAGGCCTGCGACAGGGCAAAAAGACCCAGCACCACAACAATCAGGTTCACGCCGCCCGACAGCCAGCTTTGGTCAAATGTGTAGCGTTTTGAAAAGCTTGCGGTGTGCAATCCGATGGTCGACAGCCAGATGCCAAAGCACGCCATCGCAGCCGCGATCAACGTGTGTTTGCGATGCGCGGTGACCACCAGGATGATGCCCAGAAGCGCGGCCAAAAAGATCTCGCGCGAGCCAAACATCGGGGCCACTTTCGCCAGAACCGGTGCAAAGAAAATCAGGCAGATGACCGAGAAAATGCCGCCGAAAAAGGACGAACTATAGGCCAGCGACAAGGCCCGCCGCGCCTCGCCCCGGGTGGTCATCGGATAGCCGTCATAGGTGGTCAGCGCGTTCACCGCGGTGCCCGGTGTGTTGATCAGGATCGCGGGGATCGATCCCCCATACATGGACGAACCGTAAATGCCCAACAGCACGGTCAGACCCACGATCGGGTCCATGGAAAAGGTGGCAGGCAGCAGGATGGCAATCGCCACCGCGGGCCCCACGCCGGGGATCGCGCCAATCAGCACACCGCCGACCGAACCGACCAATAAGGCCAGGGCCACATCCCAGCGCGCGAGGTAAGTGGTGCTCGCCTGCATCTGGTCGAGAAAGGCGTAGATCAGATCCATCACGGGCCTCAGAAATTCAGGATAAAGAACGAGCGAAGCGCGCCCGGAAGGTATTCATAGATCGCCGCGCCGGGGATTTTCACCTGTAGGAAGCTTTTGAAAATCACCACAACCGCGATGGCAAAGATGACGGATGTCCACATCATCAGCCGCGTGCGATACCCCATGCGCCAGGTCAAAAGCGGGGCGAACATCAGGGTGATCGGCAAATACCCAATCAGCGGCACCAGAAGCACATAGGCCAGAAACCACCCGGCCCATTCAAAAACCGACAACCAGACCTTGACCTCGCGCCGGTCCACCCAATGGGTAAAGAGCCAGGTCAGCCGCACCGTAGCAATCAGCGCCACGTAAGGCACGGCGCGCAACGGGCCAAGCCACAGGGCAAAGCCGATGGCCACCACCGCCCAGAACAGGCTTTCCGCCCATTGAAACCAATCCGCCTCGCTCATCCAGCGTGGCAGGCGGCGGGGTTTGCGCGGCAGGTGCCAGAAATGCAGCGCTGTGAACAGCACCATGCCCAGCACACCGATCCCCGGCCAGAACCGGGGTTGTGCGAAAAACGCCTTTTTGCGCAACCACTTGGTCTCTTCCTCAATGCCCGCCAGCAGAAGCAGCGCGCAGATCAGGAAGAGGGCCGCAAACAGAACCTGACCACGCTGGGGCCGGTCGGGATGTTCGGAAATCTCGTCGCTCATATCGGGCTTTCGCGGGGCCCATCGGGCCGATCAGTGAGGGGGTGTGTCATGTGCGGGGCCTGCCAAAGCCAGCCCCGCACATATGTCAGGTGGGATTATTCCAGGATCCCGCTGATCACTTTTCCGGTTTCCTGATCAGTGGCGATACGCGCGGCCGACGCCTCGGCATCCATCCAATAGACCAGCGCGCCTGTTTCCTTGGCCACCGCTTGCGCTCGTTCGCTCATCACCGTCTTTTCCGCGACCGCAGCGATCTTGTCGCGCACGTCCTGCGGGGTGTCCTTGGTGACAAACAACCCGTTCCACAGGGCGATGTTCAGCTTTTCATCCAGCTCGCCAATGGTGGGGGTGTCCGGCACCAGCGAGATGCGTTCATCGGTGATCGCCATCAGCACTTTCACGTCATCGAGACAGGGCAAGATCAATTGCAGCGTGGTGTTGATCACATCCGCATCGCCCGAGGCCAGCGTGTTGCAATCTAGCGCATCGAACGCAGCGTCCGAGCCCCATTCGAACCCTGCGTTTGCCGCATAGGCCTTGGTCACCTGCGTGGGAGTCAGCACATCG
Organism: Aliiroseovarius crassostreae; assembly: GCF_049803815.1. Lineage (GTDB taxonomy): Bacteria > Pseudomonadota > Alphaproteobacteria > Rhodobacterales > Rhodobacteraceae > Aliiroseovarius > Aliiroseovarius crassostreae_A. The sequence goes on along the minus strand of NZ_JBNAGI010000002.1, from coordinate 18,436 downwards.
CCGAAATGCCCCAGCGCCACGTCATTTTCCTTGGCATAATTCGCCAGCTCTTCCATCGAGCTATAGGGCGCGTCACCCGAGGTGGCGACCACAAAGGGATAGGTGAGGAAGATGCCGATCGGGTCGAACTTTTCCGGGGTCAGTTCGTCAATGCCAATTTCATGGCCAATCACGGGCACGGCGGGCACGAAGCTGCCGATGGTATAGCCATCCGCCGGGGCCGTGGCGACGTCAATTGCACCGGGGAACGGGCCACCGCCACCGCCGGGTTTGTTCACCACCGCAGCCGAGATACCATATTCGGTCTGGAAATCCTCGGCGATCATGCGGGTCAGCACATCTTCCAGATCACCGGGGGGCCACGGCACGATAAAGCTCACTGGCTTTTCCGGGTATTCGGCAAAGGCGGGGGCGGCCAGCGCCGCCAAGGTCACACCAACCACACTGGCCAGCAGGCTCGTTTTTTTCATGACATCCTCCCTGTTTGTCATATTAGCGCATTTTTGCGTTCGGTTCATTATTCGAACCATTGGTTTTAAAATAGATTGACAGACCCCCCCGCTTCCTGTCAAGAATTCATTTAACACGTGAATGGGTTTCCTTTGATCCGGACATGACAGAAAACCGAAAGGCGACGACACCCCCCATGGGAACAGCTTCCAAAGCCCTGTCACTGCTTAATTATTTCAGCAGATCGCAGCCAACCATCGGGCTGAGCGATATGGCGCGCCTGTCGGGCATGAACAAGGCGACCGTGCATCGCCTGTTGACCGAAATGTCCCAGCATGGATTCGTAGAGCAGGTCGGCGCTGGCCGCGAATACCGTCTTGGTCCGGCTTTTCTGCGCCTGGCTGCACTGCGCGAAACCACCGTCCCCATGCGCGAAATGGCGATGCAGACGTTAGAAGGTCTAAGCACAACCACCGGCGAAACCGCACATATGTCGCTTCTGAATGGCAATGTGCTATCCTCCTTCGCCTATACCTATTCCAACGCTCACGGAACAATGGTGATGATGGAAGACGCCGAGGTTCTGGACCTGCACGCCACCGGATCCGGCCTTGCGGTTCTGGCCTACAGCGCAGCTGACTTCGTCGATGAGGTCCTGTCGCGCCCGCTGAAACAGCGCACCTCAGAAACGGAAACCGATCCCCAGATGGTTCGGGCCGCCCTGCCCGAAATCCGCAAAAACGGATTTGCGGTCTCCATTGGCGGCTATGAAGAAGATGTGCATTCTTTTGCTGTGCCAGTGTTCGATGCGGCCAGCCAGTGCATTGGCGCGGTGGCCGTCGCCACCCCGGTCTCTCGCATGACCGACGATCTGCAAACCCTGATCCGGACCGAGCTTCCGATCCGCACAACGGAACTTACCCGTCTGCTGGGCGGCTTCCCACCTGACACTTTTCCAACATTCCTGCGCGATGAAACTGCGCAGACAGGAGGATGACATGAAAGATTCCAACTTTCTGAAAGAAAAAAACGCCCGGTCGCTCTGGCACCCAATGGCGCATCCCGCTGACTGCCAGAAGAACCCGCCGACCATCGTGACCGGCGCACAAGGCGTGTGCATCACCGATGTGGACGGGCACGAGGTGGTCGATGGCGTGGGCGGTTTGTGGAACGTGAACCTCGGGTTTTCCTGCCAGCCGGTGAAAGACGCGATCACGGCGCAGCTGGATGTGCTGCCTTATTATTCCACCTTTCGCGGCACCACCAATGACAAGGTCATTGAACTGTCGGAAGAGCTGCGCGAATTCTTTGCCCCTGACGGGCTGACCCGTGCCTTTTATACCTCCGGCGGGTCGGATTCTGTGGAAACCGCGCTGCGGCTGGCGCGGCAATATCACAAAGTGCGTGGCGATACCGGGCGGGTGAAATTCCTGTCGCTCAAGAAAGGCTATCACGGCACCCATATGGGCGGCGCGTCGGTGAACGGCAACGCAAATTTCCGCACCCAATATGAGCCGCTTTTGCCCGGCTGTTACCACATCCCCGCCCCCTACACCTATCGCAACCCGTTCAATGAAACCGATCCCGAGCGGCTGGCGCAGCTCTGTCTGCAGGCGATGGAAGACGAGATCGCGTTTCAGGGCGCGGGCACCATTGCCGCGATGATCATGGAACCTATTCTGGGCGCAGGCGGTGTGATCCCGCCGCATGAAAGCTTTATGCCCGGTGTGCGGGCACTTTGTGACAAGCACGGTATCCTGCTGATCGCCGACGAGGTGATCACCGCCTTTGGCCGCACCGGAAGCTGGTCCGGGTCGCGTCATTGGGGGGTGAAGCCCGATTTCATGTGTACCGCCAAGGCGATCACCAACGGCTATTTCCCGTTTGGCGCGGTGATGATCGCGGATCATGTGGCCGAGACCTTTGAGAAAGACGAAACCGGTCGCGCCGCCATTGGCCATGGCTATACCTATTCCGGCCACCCGGTCGGGGCGGCGGCGGCGCTGGCCTGTCTGGCCGAAACCAAACGGCTTGATGTGGCGTCCAATGCGGCGGCGCGGGGCAAAGACCTTTATGACGGATTGCTGGCCCTTTCGGCGGAGCACGACATTATCGGCGATGTGCGCGGGGGGCATGGGTTGATGTGCGCGATGGAGCTGGTGTCGGACGCGGGCACCAAAGCCTCGATCGACAAGGCGACCATCGGCAAAATCCAGGAGGTGACCTATCAGAACGGGGCAATGGTGCGGGTGTCTGGCCCGAATATCATCCTGTCGCCGCCCCTGGTGCTGACGTCAGAGGATGTGCAGACGCTTCTGTCCGCGTTGAAGGCCGGGTTCAACGCGGTCTGATCCAAACCCCACTTACGGACTACGTTAACTAAACAGGGCGCCCGCAGATCGCGTGGCGCCCTGTTACATGCTCAGCACCGGGGCCTCAGACGGCAGGAACCAGCAACCGCAACCCGTCCAGTTCATCCCTCATGGTGATCTGGCACGACAGGCGCGAGGCGTCGGTGACGTCCCCATCGGCCATATCGAGCATCGCCTCTTCGAAATCACCCTTTTCCCCGGTTTTCGCGAGCCAATCCGTGTCCACATGCACATGACAGGTGGCGCAGGACAGCGAGCCACCGCATTCGCCCTGAATGCCTGCCACATTATGGGCCTGCGCGGCTTCCATCAGATTAAGCCCCGGGGCAACGTCAGCCATGACTTCCTCGCCCCCGGGCAGGACCCAGGTTACTTTCATCTCGTTTCTCCCTTTGTTCAGAGTGCGTTATACAAAATGCACGTAGAAATCGCGCAGCCCGTCCCCTTCCAGGTCACGGGTCTTGATCACCTCTTTGCGTTTCATGAAGATGTGGTTGTCCACGAGCAGCCGACCGACCCGGTCGCCCAGCACGCTGTCCGCCTCAAGATCATTCATCGCGCGTTTCAGATCGACCGCGGTGCCATCGCGGGCATCGGTCCGGTCAAACCCGTCGCCGGTTTCCATCGGGCCAAGCTCATACCCGTTCTCGACCCCCAGAAGCGCGGCCTGCAACACGGCGGCCACGGCGGTGTAGGGGTTGGCGGTGGCATCAGCCATGCGGTGTTCAAGTCGCGTCTTGCCGCCGCCCTCGCCCGAGATCCGCGTGGTCACATTGCGATGATCCCCGCCCCAGTTGCGCCAATAGCCCGACAGGCTGCCCGGTTGCAGGCGCTGATAGGAATTGGTGGTGGGGGCCACCAGACCCGACAGGCCCTTGTGGTGGTGCATCAACCCGGCAATGCAGCCGCGCGCCAGATCGTTCATATGCTCCGGTCCGCCCACCGGGCCATTATCAAGCGCATTGCCGCCCGCATCATCCCGGAACGAAAAGTTCACATGCATGCCCGACCCGCCGGCCTCGGCCACCGGTTTGGGCATGAAGGTCAGCACCAGCCCGTGTTCCAGCGCCACTTCCCGCGCCATCTGGCGGAAAAGCACAATGTCATCGACCTGCTTCAGCACCTCATCAAAGGTCAGGGTGAATTCAAACTGCGGGCTGTCATATTCGGCGGTGATCATATCGAGGTTGAAGCCAAGCATCTCGGCCCGTTCCCAGATATCATCGGTAAAGCGCAGCGGATCGGAGAACGGCCCGGTGCCATAGACCACGCCACCCGGCGCATCATAGGGCACCAACCGGCCGATTTCATTGGCCATCAACGCATAACATTCCAGCTCGATCCCAACCATCGGGGTCAGCCCCCGCGCCTGCCAGGCGGCAATGGCGCGTTTCAACGCCTGACGCCCGCAAAGCTCCAACGGCGCCCCATCGGCGTCATAAAGATCACCGATCACCACCTTGGTCGACCGCTCCCACCCATCGCGAATATCCTCGGCCCGCCAGCGCAGCTCCATGTCCGGCAGACCCTGCTTCATCATCGCCCCGGGCGCATCCAGCAGATCCTTGTCGTAATGCACCCCGAAGGTCGAGCGGCAAAAACGCGTATCCCCCGTGCCGATCTTGTGATGTGGCAGATACTTGCCGCGCAGAATGCTCAGATGATCGCACCAAAGGGCGCGCAGCCGATCTTTCATAAAACCTCCCTGCCCGGTTTGCCCGGGCCCTGTTCGCTAGCTTGTCTCGCGGCGCGGGCTCCTCTTCCCGTGTCGCAACTGCCGGTTACTTTGCCTGCATCCTCACAGGCAGTTCCTTGATGCCGCCGACAAAGTTCGACCGCAGGAACCGATGCGGGCCATCCGCTTCGACCAGTTTGACACGTTTGGCCAATTCCTCAAACAAAACACGCACTTCGAGCCGCGCCAAATGCATCCCAAGGCAGACATGCGGGCCGCCCTGCCCAAAGGACATGTGGCGGTTGGGGCTGCGCATGAGATCCACCCGGTTGGGATTGTCAAACACCTCTTCATCGCGGTTGGCCGAGGCCCACCAGAAAAGCACCTTATCCCCTTCGCGAATGGTTTTCCCATGCAATTGGTGGTCGCGCGTCGCCGTGCGGCGGAAATAAAGCGCGGGCGTGGCCCAGCGGATGATTTCATCCGGCGCGGTGGCCCAGATCTCGCCGCCCTCCTGCATTTGGCCCAGCAGCTCTGGCTGATGACACATGGCCTGCAACCCCGCCGCAATCGAATAGCGCGTGGTGTCATTCCCGGCGGCGACCAGCAGGCAAAAGAAATTGCGAAACTCCTGTTCCGGCATCACATGACCATCTTTGTCCGGCTGCAAGATCAGGTGCAGCACGCCGTCCGTGTCCCCCTTGCGGTTTTTTTCCTCAATCAGCCGTTTGGCATAGTCAAAAAGCTCTGCCCCTGCCGGCGAGTTGAACGGCATCATCCGGTATTCATCGGTGTCCATCTTGTCCAGAACGTGATCGGTGAAATCGGGGTCGGTGTTGGCAATCAGCGCGTCCCCCTTCTCGACCAGCCACGGCAGGTCCTCGTCCGGCGTCCCGATGATCCGGCCCAGCATCATCATCGGCAATTGGCGCGCGATCATCTTGGTCGCATCAAAGGATCCCGCCTCCAGCGCCTGATCGAGGATCGGATGGCACAACGCGCGGATCTGATCTTCGAACCCGGCCACCACAGGGCGCGAAAAGGCTTTGCCCACCTTCATGCGGGTCTTCATATGCTCTGGCGGGTCGGTTTCCTGAAAGGTGCGGCGCGCCAGATATTCCTCGTAGGTCTGGTCTTCCATACGAATGCCACGGGCGGACGACATCAGGTCGTAATTCCGATTTAGCTCGGTGATGTCCGCATGGCGCACAATGCTCCAGAACCCTTTGCCGCCCTCCCAATCGGTCCAGCTGCACGGATCTTCGCGGCGCAGGCGGGCGAAGGTGTTGTGCGGCGCCCCGTTTGAAAATGTGTCATGGCTTGACAAGTCGGCATAGCCGTCGTCGGTTGGCGTCCAAACGGTCATGGCACTGGCTCCCTGTAATTGTGCTTGTGTCCTGCGCGCTCATAAATATATTATATAACGCGTTAAATATGTAAAGAGAAGAAAGTCGAGGCGAAGATGCATATCGCAATCCTGATGACCAACACCGACGAAAGCGATTTTGCGGATGCCCATCCGAAAGACGGGGACAAATGGTTGCGTTTGATCGCCCCGAAACGCCCCGACTGGGTCTTTTCGACATTTTCGGTCAAGGACGGGCACTTTCCAAAAAGTGAAGAAAAATTCGATGGTTGGATTGTCACGGGCAGCCCCGCATCAGTTCATGACGGCGCAAAGTGGATTGCAAAATTGGAAGAGCTTCTGCAGCGGATTGCCTCACGCCGCACGCCTTTGTTCGGGGCCTGTTTTGGCCACCAGGTCATCGCCAAAGCCCTTGGGGGCACGGTGGACAAAAACCCGAACGGGTGGGTGTTGGGCGCCACTGAAATGATCGTCACCGCCCCGCCGCCCTGGATGAAAGCCAAGCGAATCTGGCAATATGGTGCGCATATCGAACAGGTCACCAAATTGCCGGACGGGGCCGAGGTGATCATGTCTCATAAAGGGTGCCCCGTTGGCGGTTATGTGATCGGCAACCACATTTTTACGACGCAAAACCACCCGGAAATGAGCGACAAGTTTTTTGCCGCCCTGGTTGAGGAAATGGCCGACAGCAAGCCGGCAGAGGTGATCGACGCAGCGCGGAAATCCCTGCCTTTGGGGGCGGACAATGGGGTGTTTGCAGATTGGATCATTGCGTTTTTTGAACGCGATTTCGATCCGAACGATAGTTAACGATCACCCAAGCGCGGCCAGCAGATCCATCACCGTGACGCGATCGAACAGCACGTGGCGCTCCATCAAAACGCCGGCCTCTTTTCCGCGCCCCGCCACAATCAATTCGCCAATCTCGCGATGTTCTTTTGCGCTTTGCGCAATGGCCCCTGGGTTGCGATACCGTGCCCGGTAATAGGCCAAAAGTTTGCGCGCATTCATCTTGATCATGTCGAGCAGGAACGGATTGCCCGAGGCCTCTCCCACCGTTTTATGGAACTCCAGATTATGCTGGTAATACCCATCCGGATCCTGATCCCTCAGCTGTGTCGCATGGGCTTCACAGGCTTCAATAGCCGTGATCAATCGCGCCTTATCCTCTGGCTGCAAACGCCGCGCGGCAAGCTCGGCCGCTTGGGCTTCCAGATGGGCATGCACTTCGAGAATGGCCAGAAATTCCTCGAGCGATGGTTTGAACAACACCGCCCCCTTGCGCGGCGGACGCACCACCAGCCCCATTGCCTCAAGCCGCAAAAGCGCCTCGCGCAGGGGGGTCCGAGACACGCCATAGCGATCCATCAGCGCCGCCTCGTCAATTACGTCGCCGGGCATCAGCTCGCCCCGGTCGATCCCCGATAGAATGGAATTCACAAGAGTTTCAGTTTGACCAGCCATGGGGGAAATAAACCACAACCCCCTGAAATATCCAGCCCTTATACGTTTTCAGTGACGCAATCGGTGGACCACCAGAAAACACCACCCCCTTCTGGATATAAACAAAGAGACTTCTGGCCCTATTCCTCCCCCCCGATTCTCGCCTCATTATTTGATCAAAGAATCAATTTGCACACCCCCGGCCTCAAAACCGGCAGCACAGTCACAGGAGGTCCCGAAATGGACGGTGGATTGAAAGACAACGACATCAGCAAAGTGGTCGAAGCCGACAAGGCCCATGTGTGGCATCATCTGACCCAGCACAAGCCGTTTGAAACCACGGACCCGCGTATCATTGTCGAAGGCAAAGGCATGCGCGTTTGGGACCAGAACGGGAAAGAGTTCCTGGATGCCGTGTCGGGCGGTGTCTGGACCGTGAACGTGGGCTATGGCCGCACCGAAATCGCGGATGTGATCCGGGACCAGCTGGTGAAACTGCCTTATTTCGCGGGCTCTGCCGGGTCGATCCCCGGCGCGATGTATTCCGAGCGCCTGATTTCCAAGATGCCGGGCATGAGCCGTGTGTACTACACCAACTCGGGGTCTGAGGCGAATGAGAAGGCCTTTAAACTGGTCCGCCAGATTGCCCATAAACGCTATGGCGGCAAGAAGACCAAGATCCTCTATCGCGACCGTGACTATCACGGCTCGACGCTGGCGACCATGTCGGCCGGTGGTCAGGACGAACGCAACGCGCAATACGGCCCGTTTGCCCCCGATTTCATCCGCGTCCCGCATTGCATGGAATACCGCGCCCACGATCAGGGCTGGGGGGACCTGTCGAGCGAGGAATACGGCCAGCGCGCCGCCGACGCAATTGAAGAGGTGATCCTGGCCGAAGGTGCCGACACGGTTGGCGCACTGTGCCTGGAACCGGTCACCGCAGGGGGTGGCGTCATCACCCCGCCCCCGGGATATTGGGAGCGCGTTCAGGAGATCTGCACGAAATACAACATCTTGCTGCATATTGACGAAGTCGTCTGCGGCGTGGGTCGCACCGGCACCTGGTTTGGCTATCAGCAATACGGTATCAAGCCCGACATCGTGACCATGGCAAAAGGTGTGGCGTCGGGTTACGCGGCGATTGCCTGCTGTGTGACCACCGAAGCGGTCTTCGACATGTTCAAGGACGACATGTCCGATCCGCTGAGCTATTTCCGCGACATCTCCACCTTTGGTGGCTGTACCGCGGGCCCGGCTGCGGCGCTGAAAAACATGCAGATCATTGAAGACGAAAACCTGCTGGACAACTGCGTGGCAATGGGCGATCGCATGATGGGCAACCTGCAGGCGCTGATGGACAAGCACAAGGTGATCGGTGACGTGCGCGGCAAAGGTCTGTTTTTGGGCGCAGAATTGGTGACGGACCGTGGCACCAAGGACCCCGTGTCGGAAAAAGAAGTGGCCGCCGTGGTCGCCGATTGTGGCGCACAGGGCGTGATCATCGGCGCAACCAACCGCTCGATCCCTGGCCTGAACAACACGCTGTGCTTCAGCCCGGCGCTGATTGCGACGGCGGATGACATCGACCGGATCACCGATGCGGTGGACAACGCCCTGGGCAAAGTGTTCGGGTAACACTCCGGTCCAAATTGGACTGCTGAAATCATCAAAAGGCGGACCTTGCAACAGGGCCGCCTTTTTCATTTCTAGGCCCAAAACACACGAAAGGTTCAACCATGTGGCCCGCCCCGATCACGCTTTCTGACACCCATGTCACCCTTGCCCCGCTGTCCCATGATCACACCACGGCCCTGCAAGAGGCCTCGGCAGACGGAGATCTGCACAAGCTCTGGTACACATCGATCCCCGCGCCGGAAGACATGGAGGCCGAAATCACCCGGCGCCTCGCGTTGCAGGACATGGGATCCATGCTGCCCTTCACTGTCCTGACCCCCGGCGGCACCCCCGTGGGCATGACCACCTATATGAATATCGACGCCGCAAACAAACGGGTTGAAATCGGGTCGACCTGGTATCGCAAATCGGTGCAACGCAGCCCGCTGAACACCCAGGCCAAACGCCTTCTTCTGGGTCACGCCTTCGAAGATCTGGAGTGTATCGCGGTGGAATTTCGGACCCATTACATGAACCGCCAAAGCCGCAGCGCCATCGAACGGCTGGGCGCAAAACTTGACGGCATTCTGCGCAGCCACATGATCGGACGAGGCGGAGAATTGCGCGATACGGCCGTGTATTCCATCACCGCAGCGGAATGGCCAACCGTGAAGGCCAACCTGGATTGGTCGCTTGAAAAGCCGCGTTGATAAAAAGGCCAAGGCCTTTCATCCTGTGCCAACAGCGATTAATTTTCCAGTCAAGCATCAGGCCAGATTGAAACCCATCTAAGTCCAGGTTATGCTAGTCACATGACCGTACCTGTCGAAACTTTCTTTCTGGACCCGGATGCTCAGGGCACGCTGCAGGCACAAATCCAACAGATGATTGCCGAGGCGATCCTGTCGGGTCGGCTGCCACGTGGCGAAAAGCTTCCTTCCACACGTGCCCTCGCCAAACATCTGGGCGTCAGCCGGATCACGGTCACCCTGTCCTATACCGAACTGCAGGCCAGCGATTACCTGATGTCAAAAGGCAGGAGCGGCTTCTATGTATCTGATAATGCTCCAGAACCACCTTCCTTCCAACCTCGCAACCGCAGCGAGGACAAGGTGGATTGGAACCGCGCCATCGGCAATTCCTTCCGCGAGCTGGGCACCCCGCAAAAACCACAGGATTGGCGCCAACACCGCTATCCGTTCACCTATGGTCAATCGGATGAAACCCTGTTCGATCACAATTCCTGGCGGCTATGTGCCCTAAAGGCTTTGGGGCATAAAGACCATGATGCGATGGTCCGTGATTATTATGACCAAGACGACCCTGAATTGATCGAATTCATCGCACGCCACATCCTGCCGCGTCGTGGTATTCTAGCGCGACCCGAGGAAATTCTGATCACGCTTGGCGCACAAAATGCCCTGTGGCTCTCGGCCCAGATCCTGCTGACGCAACGCCGCACGGCGGCCATTGAAGATCCTTGCTACTATTCGCTGCGCGATATCCTGATGCAGAGCCGTTGCCATCTGGCCCCGGTGCCGGTAGATGCGGACGGGATGCCACCTGATGCGCTGCCAGATGGGACAGATGTGATTTTCACCACCCCCAGCCACCAATCCCCCACCACGGCGACCATGCCGCTGGAGCGGCGCAAACGGCTGCTGGAGCGCGCGAGAGAGCTCGATGCGCTGGTGGTTGAGGATGACTACGACTTCGAAATGTCGTTCCTGCAACCCCCATCCCCAGCCTTGAAATCGCTCGACAAAGAGGGACGTGTGATCTATGTGGGCAGCTTCTCCAAATCGCTGTTTCCCGGCTTGCGATTGGGTTATCTGGTGGGGTCTGAGCCCTTCATCCGCGAAGCACGCGCCCTGCGCTCTACCGTGTTGCGCCACCCCCCCGGATTGATCCAACGCAGCGTCGCCTATTTCCTGTCATTGGGCCATTACGACGCCCTGATCCGCCGCATTGGTTCGGCCTACCAGGAACGGCGAAACGTGATGGAACAGGCGATTGAGGATTACGGGCTAACCGCTTCTGGCAGCGGCGCTTTTGGCGGGTCAGCCTATTGGATGCAAGCGCCTGCAGCGATCAACACTACCGAGCTGGCTACGCGCCTGAAAACGAAAAGCGTGTTAATCGAACCGGGAAAACCGTTTTTTGCGGGCACGGAGCGTCCGCAAAACTTCTATCGCCTTGCCTATAGCTCCATTCCGGCAGAGCGCATCCCGGACGGGATCTCCAAAATCGCCTCTGAAATTCAGTTAATGCGCTAACTGGAATTATTCCGCATTTCGATCTGGCCCTATAGCGCCACCATTTGAAAACCTATGATTTGAAGCCAACAAGATATGCGGGTTTGCCGCCACCTGTGTGAAAAGAGGACTCACCGAATGAAGATGACGACGGAAGAAGCATTTGTGAAGGTATTGCAGATGCATGGGATTGAGCATGCGTTTGGGATCATCGGGTCGGCGATGATGCCGATTTCGGATATTTTCCCGGATGCGGGCATCACGTTTTGGGACTGTGCGCATGAGGGATCTGGCGGGATGATGGCGGATGGCTACACCCGCGCGACCGGCAAGATGTCGATGATGATTGCGCAAAACGGCCCCGGCATCACCAATTTCGTGACCGCCGTCAAAACCGCCTATTGGAACCACACCCCGCTTTTGCTGGTCACCCCGCAGGCCGCCAACAAGACGATCGGCCAGGGTGGGTTCCAGGAAATGGAACAGATGCGCATGTTTGCCGACTGCGTGGCCTACCAGGAAGAGGTGCGTGATCCGTCGCGCGTGGCCGAGGTTCTGAACCGCGTGATCATGAACGCCAAACGCGCCTCGGCGCCCGCACAGCTGAACATCCCGCGCGACATGTGGACCCAGGTGATTGATATCGAGCTGCCGGCGATTGTCGACTTTGAACGCCCCTCCGGCGGCACGGAGGCGGTGGCGGAAGCGGCCAAGCTGATCTCGGGTGCCAAAAACCCGGTCATTTTGAACGGCGCCGGTGTGGTGCTGTCGAAGGGCGGCATCGCGGCGTCAAAAGCGCTGGCGGAACGTCTGGATGCCCCGGTTTGCGTAGGCTATCAGCACAATGACGCCTTCCCCGGCTCGCACCCGCTCTTTGCCGGTCCTCTGGGCTATAATGGGTCAAAAGCGGCGATGGAGCTGATCAAGGAGGCCGACGTTGTGCTCTGCCTTGGCACCCGCCTGAACCCCTTCTCGACCCTGCCCGGTTACGGCATGGAATACTGGCCGTCGGATGCAAAAATCATCCAGGTCGACATCAACCCCGACCGGATTGGCCTGACCAAAGCCGTGACCGTGGGCATCGTGGGGGATGCGGCGAAAGTGGCCGACGGGATCCTGGCGCAGCTCAGTGACACCGCAGGCGACGCAGGCCGGGACGCGCGCCGCGCCAACATCGCCCAGAAGAAATCGGCCTGGGCACAGCAGCTCACTGAAATGACCCATGAGGACGACGATCCGGGCACAACCTGGAACGAACGCGCGCGCGCCGACAAGCCGGATTGGATGAGCCCGCGCATGGCCTGGCGCGCCATTCAGCAGGCGCTGCCAAAAGAGGCGATCATCTCGTCTGATATTGGCAACAACTGCGCCATCGGCAACGCCTACCCGTCGTTTGAGGACGGCCGCAAATACCTGGCCCCCGGCCTGTTTGGCCCTTGTGGCTATGGCCTTCCGGCGGTGGTCGGCGCCAAGATCGGCTGCCCGGATGTGCCGGTTGTGGGCTTTTCCGGCGACGGCGCCTTTGGCATCGCAGTGACGGAACTGACCGCCATTGGCCGCGAAGAATGGCCCGCCGTAACCCAGATCGTGTTCCGCAACTATCAGTGGGGCGCGGAAAAGCGCAACTCGACCCTGTGGTTTGACGACAACTTCGTCGGAACCGAGCTGGACCAGCAGGTCAGCTATGCGGGCATCGCCAATGCCTGTGGGTTGAAAGGCGTCGTTGCCCGCACGATGGACGAGCTGACCGCGGCGCTGAGCCAGGCCATCGAAGACCAGAAAAACGGCATCACCACCCTGATCGAAGCCATGATCAACCAGGAGCTTGGCGAACCCTTCCGTCGCGACGCCATGAAAAAACCTGTCCGTGTCGCGGGCATCAGCAAGGCGGACATGAGGCCCCAACAGGTGTGAAACCCCTTTCGGGTGCGCGCCGCCATGTGTGGTGCGCACCCGAATCATTGCAGGGCGCTGTCGTTGTGACATCGCCCTGTGTTCCGCTTCCACAGGATGACAAACATGAAACCACTTGAAACGCTTTTGAAAAACGCGGCTCGATCCCGGTTTCGGATTGTCCTGTCAGAGGGGGCAGACCCGCGCGTTGTCGAAGCGGCGCTGACCGCGCAAAAAGACGGGATCGCAAAAATGATCCTTGTGGGTGAAACCGCAGCGATCCACGCCGAACTTGCGCGCCAAAATGCCCCGCAAGATCACGGGATCACGCTGCATGATCCGCGCAATTCCCCCCTCTTGCCTGAGCTCGCAACGCTCTATCATCAGCTCCGCGCCCATAAGGGGATAGATGAGGTCGGCGCGATGGACGCCGCACAAAACCCACATGTTTTCGCAGCCCTTCTGGTCAAATCGGGTCATGCAGATGGCACGGTGGGTGGGGCCGTGGCCACCACGGCTGACATCGTACGCACAGCCATTCAGGTGATCGGACCAGCGCGGGGATCCAAACTGGTATCTTCCTTTTTCCTGATGTTGTTTTGCGCGGATCACCACCCAAAAAAAGGGGCGCATATCTTTGCGGACAGCGGGTTGGTTGTGGACCCGAATGCCGAAGAAATGGCCGCCATCGCCTCTGCATCCGCTGCGTCCTTCGAAACACTGACCGGGGATGTGGCCCGTGTTGCCATGCTGTCATTCTCGACCCATGGCAGCGCCCAGCACAACGCGGTCAGCAAGGTGGTGACCGCAACAGAGCTGGCCCGCAATGCCAACCCCAAGCTTTTGATTGATGGGGAGTTGCAGTTTGACGCGGCGTTCGACCCGGGCGTGGCGGAAAAAAAGGCAGGGCTTTCCCCACTGAAAGGCGAAGCGAACGTGTTTATCTTCCCGAACCTGGAAAGCGGCAATATCGCCTACAAGATTGCCCAGCGAATTGGTGGCGCCGAAGCCATCGGTCCGATCCTGCAGGGTTTGGCCAAGCCCGCCAACGACCTGTCACGCGGCTGTTCCGCCGAAGACATCCTGCACATGATCGCTGTAACCGCCGCCCAGGCGACGGCTCAATCTGCGATATCAGACTGAAGCGTGTCGGTTTTAGCCTGGCGCAGCGGAAATCCGAAACGCCTTAGGCCTGTGCAATAGCCAGTAAAGTTGAGATGTATATCTCATCTTCGCTTGCGCTGCGGCTGAGGTCACAGATCGGCCTGCGATACCCTTGAAGAAACGGCCCATATGCCTTGGCCCCCGCCAATTCACACAGAAGCTTGTAGGCAATGTTCCCGGCATCCAGGTTGGGAAAAATCAGCGTGTTTGCCGCCCCTGCCCCGCCCGCCCCTTTGCGCGCGGCGATGATGGGATTTAGCGCAGCATCCACCTGTATTGGCCCCGCAAACCCGGTCAACCGGGCCACATCACGCACAAGATCCACCGACGCCCCCGTCCCGGATTGCCCCGTTGCGTAAGACAAAAGCGCCACATCCGCCCGGCCCAGCAAGCGCTGCGCGGACTGCGCAGAGGCGTGGGCAATGGCCGACAATTCTGTGACATTTGGTGCGACATTCACCGCGCAGTCAGCCAGAATCAACGCCCGGCCATTTGGAAACTCCAATAGAAAAAACGACGATGGCGCCTCGACCTCTGGCCGCAGCCCAACCGCCAGTCCGGCGGCTTCGATCACCTTCTTGGTGGGCACCCCTGCCCCGGCAACCATCACATCCGCCTCCCCCACCGCCAGCATGGCTGCGGCGCGGATCAGCGGACGATCCAGCATGCGCGACGCAATGGAAGGTTTCAACCCGCGCCGCGCGATCAACACATCCTTTTGTGCCTGTGATTTATCAACAATCCCAATGGGTTCAGCCACCCCTTCGGATTTCAACCTGGCCATCGCCGCCGCCACACGAGGATCATCCGTTTCAGGAAACACCACACGTGCCCGGCGTTTCATGGCAACCTGTCTGGCCTGTTCAATCGCTTTCATCTGATCCCGATGGTCCTTTTGCGACTGCCCCGGGCCGTGTCACCCCCCGGTGGCGGATTTATACCAGGCGACAATTGCCGCACGTTCCGCCGGCTCCATAAAGGAGATATTGGCGGGGGGCATGGCATTCGTCACACCCGCCTGTAGATAAACCGCCTTGGCCTGGCGCGCAATTTCTTCTGGCGTGTCCAGACGTACATCTTTTGGCGCGGAGGCGATACCTTCCCAATAGACCTCTTCGGCATGGCACATGGTGCAGCGCCCCAACAGGATCTCATGCACGTTTTCAAACCCTTCTGCCTCAACAAACCGCGTCTGTGAGGGGCTGAGCGGTCTGGCCTCTTCCTCTGTATAACTGACCCGAAACATGGGGGATGCCGACAAAAACACGATCGCGCCAAACAGGATCGCGGTGGCCACCCAGGTCCAGTTCGGACGCCCCTTGCGGGCATGGACCGTGTTGAAGTAATGGCGGATCGTGACCCCCATCAGAAACACCAGCGCAGCAATCACCCAGTTGGCCGAACTTGCAAATGCCATCGGGTAGTGATTGGACAGCATCAGGAAAATTACCGGCAATGTCAGATAGTTATTGTGGGTTGAGCGTTGCTTGGCAATTTTGCCGTATTTGGCATCCGGCACGCGTCCGGCAATCAAGTCCGCGACGACGATCTTTTGGTTGGGGATGATGATCATGAACACATTTGCCGACATGATCGTTGCGGTAAACGCCCCCAGGTGCAAAAGCGCAGCCCGCCCGGTGAAAACCTGCGTATAGCCCCAGGCCATTGCCACGAGGATCACGAAAAGCAGGATCATCAAGCGATTGTTGTCGTCGCCAAACGCGCTTTTGCACAGTTGGTCATACAGCAACCACCCCAGCGCCAGAGAGCCAAGCGAAATCAACACGCCCCCCCAAACCGGGATATCCAACACATTTGGGTCCACGAGGTACAGTTCGCCCCCCAAATAGTAGACCAGGACCAACATCGCGAAGCCAGAGAGCCACGTCGCATAGCTTTCCCATTTGAACCAAACCAGATCCTGAGGCATGCGATCGGGGGCCACCAGATATTTTTGGATGTGATAGAAGCCACCGCCATGCACCTGCCATTCCTCACCATGTGCCCCGGGGGGAAGATCGGGCACCTGGCGCAACCCGAGATCCAGCGCAATGAAGTAAAAAGACGATCCAATCCACGCAATTGCCGTGATGACATGAAGCCATCTGACCGCAAACTCCACCCATTCCATGACAATGACGCTATCGAGCATGTCCCCTCCGCAGGTCTTTTTCCTGGTGCGCCCTCCAACTTAAACGCCCGGCACGCACAGATACAATGAACACTCGACAAACCCCCATATTGTCAACAATATACTGTCGCAAAATGGTGACAAAGCCACAAAAGGATTAATATCTGGGCCTGACACAAGGTGGCGCTCCACGCCTAGCGGGAAATCACAAGACTTTATCAACCGAAGAAAAATACCTGCGCGATCCCACTTAAACCCCGTCATTGGGGCAAACCATCCCATTGGGAAATCACCATATTCTTGCGATACTTGCATCCAATGCAATCCCACCGATCATCGGTGCAGGGTCTGCAGGGTGCGAGTTTGGCTCCGACGCGCCCGAATGTCTAAATATGATCCAGATGTCCATGCTGTCGGCAGGCATCACAACCCAGAGCGTTTCGCGTTCATTCGCGTTCACGCGCCCCACTCTAACGTCTTGATTTCGCATGTCCGAGGAGCGCAACACCGGCACCCACTTTTGTGCGACATGCTCTCGTTCCAAACCCGTGGAATAGGCCCTTTCGGCGCCCGGCGCCGTACCGTGCAAGGCAACCATATTGCCTCTCTGCCGGTGATGATACCCGCGGTTGCGACGCAAGGCATGACTGGATCGGAAAATCAGAATTCGGGAGCCTGGGGAAATGGCTATCCGCGATCTTTGTGATCCTGGCACCATTGGCGTTTAATTTTTTTTCATCCGAGGGGGCCTGTCCGCCGCGATTGTCTTATTGCGGTTGAACGCTGGACATGTTTTTTGCGCTGGCCGTGGTGCAAGTAAACTTTGGAATTGTTGGCAAAGCCGCCTGGTTTTCTTATCCCACATTTTCAAATTCGTTTGGAAAGTGAATGGCGCACTCATCATCGGTATGTGTTTCGTCTGCGTCATCTCGGCATTCGAACCTATTGGCGACACGTCCGGCATCACCAAAGGTGGGGCCGGTCGCGACGCAATTGGCCAGGAAATTGCAAGGGCAACTAATGCCGAAAGGCTGGGGATCTTAGTGTCCGAATTGTGTGCTGGGCTTCCCAACACTTCTTTCACCAGAATGTCGGCCTGATCAGAATGACGGGTGTCATGAGCCGCCAAGTGGTCACATCCGTAGTTTGGTCTGGGTCCTGTGTGGCCTCGTCCTCCGGGTTGGCGCTCTGCTGGCCGCTCTACCCATCAACGGGGGGATCGTGATGGTCGGAATGGTCGCGGCCGCAGTATCAACATGTTGGGTGTGATCAATTGGAACTGGCACAATTTGGTTGTATTTTGCCGTTTCCCCATCCCTTGGTTTTGGTCTGGAAAACATGCCGGAGAGCTTGCGACATCTTGGCACAATGTTAGAGGATATTGCTGACCGCCGGTCTGGGTCCCTCCGCCTTCATTGCAATCCTCCTCCCTCAGGCGCTGCTTGATGTCATGTAAAACCGCCAACTTCACTGGTTTTGATAACAATATAAAGGTCGCTGACCGTCGAACCGGCAGCCTACGACACCTTGCGCCTCGGCCCCGTTAGAAGTCATCCCATCCATCGTCCTCGTCGATGCTCGGTTCTGCGTTATGAGCCAGAGCGCTCCTGGTTGCGGGGACCGGGCCAGGCGACGTCGCCTGGACGGGTGCGGCCGGTTCTTTTGTGGCAAAGGCGTCGCTTTCGATGATCTCGGCCTGAAAAGCGTCTGTATGCCCGGTATTGAACCGCCCCATGGTCTTGTTCAAGGTTTGGGCCTCGCGGGTCAGCGCATGGCTTGCTGCAGTGGTTTCTTCGAACATGGCGGCGTTTTGCTGCGTCACCTGATCCAGCTGGTTCACCGCTTCGTTGATCTCGGCAAGCCCGGCACTCTGTTCGCGGGATGACACCGCAATTTCACCGACATTGCGACTGATTTCACTGACACTTTCGACAATGCCCGCCAGGGCCGCCCCAGCCTGGTCCACCAGTTGCACACCGCGTTTCACCTGCGTGCCCGACGCCGAGATCAATTCGTTGATCTCGCGTGCCGCATCAGAGGAGCGTTGCGCCAGCGCACGCACTTCTG
>NZ_JBNAGI010000001.1:1000000-1160594 GCF_049803815.1 Aliiroseovarius crassostreae | reverse complement strand
GAAAAAAGGTGTTGCGGCTGGTGATGGATAACCTTAGAACCCACTTCACCGGCGGCGCTGAGGCGCACAACGGGACGCCAGACGGCGCGGACGACGGGGTCGAGAGACGCAAGAGGAAGCAAAGTTTGGTGGAAAAACAGGGGCTTATCGGCGGGTTGCGCTAAAGGAAACGGCAGCGCTTCTGGTTGGTTTTTGTCTCTGGGTTCTGGTTTTACCGGGATCCGCGCTCTTTGACATTGATGGTATCTGAAGAGATATGTGGGCGGTTTGGTTCATTCGATGAACAAACAACTGCACATATATCCAACTACCTAGGGGTTCGCCCCGATGATGGATAGTCAGCTTCACTGTTTGTCGGCTTTCGGTATCTTTTGATACTGATGTCACAAACAGAAGTAGGTTCAACCAGCCGGTTGGACCGGAACGTTTCCAAGTCAATTGGAAGCACAGTATGTGCAGAGGTTCGAACGTCAAGGATACGCAGTAATGCGTTTCAACTTGAGAGTTTGATCCTGGCTCAGAACGAACGCTGGCGGCAGGCCTAACACATGCAAGTCGAGCGCACTCTTCGGAGTGAGCGGCGGACGGGTTAGTAACGCGTGGGAATATACCCGGTACTAAGGAATAGCCACTGGAAACGGTGAGTAATACCTTATACGCCCTTCGGGGGAAAGATTTATCGGTATCGGATTAGCCCGCGTTAGATTAGATAGTTGGTGGGGTAATGGCCTACCAAGTCTACGATCTATAGCTGGTTTGAGAGGATGATCAGCAACACTGGGACTGAGACACGGCCCAGACTCCTACGGGAGGCAGCAGTGGGGAATCTTGGACAATGGGCGCAAGCCTGATCCAGCCATGCCGCGTGAGTGATGAAGGCCCTAGGGTCGTAAAGCTCTTTCGCCAGGGATGATAATGACAGTACCTGGTAAAGAAACCCCGGCTAACTCCGTGCCAGCAGCCGCGGTAATACGGAGGGGGTTAGCGTTGTTCGGAATTACTGGGCGTAAAGCGTACGTAGGCGGATTAGTTAGTCAGAGGTGAAATCCCAGGGCTCAACCCTGGAACTGCCTTTGATACTGCTAGTCTTGAGTTCGAGAGAGGTGAGTGGAATTCCGAGTGTAGAGGTGAAATTCGTAGATATTCGGAGGAACACCAGTGGCGAAGGCGGCTCACTGGCTCGATACTGACGCTGAGGTACGAAAGTGTGGGGAGCAAACAGGATTAGATACCCTGGTAGTCCACACCGTAAACGATGAATGCCAGTCGTCGGGCAGTATACTGTTCGGTGACACACCTAACGGATTAAGCATTCCGCCTGGGGAGTACGGTCGCAAGATTAAAACTCAAAGGAATTGACGGGGGCCCGCACAAGCGGTGGAGCATGTGGTTTAATTCGAAGCAACGCGCAGAACCTTACCAACCCTTGACATCCTGATCGCGGATCGTAGAGATACTTTCCTTCAGTTCGGCTGGATCAGTGACAGGTGCTGCATGGCTGTCGTCAGCTCGTGTCGTGAGATGTTCGGTTAAGTCCGGCAACGAGCGCAACCCACATCCTTAGTTGCCAGCAGTTCGGCTGGGCACTCTAGGGAAACTGCCCGTGATAAGCGGGAGGAAGGTGTGGATGACGTCAAGTCCTCATGGCCCTTACGGGTTGGGCTACACACGTGCTACAATGGCAGTGACAATGGGTTAATCCCAAAAAACTGTCTCAGTTCGGATTGGGGTCTGCAACTCGACCCCATGAAGTCGGAATCGCTAGTAATCGCGTAACAGCATGACGCGGTGAATACGTTCCCGGGCCTTGTACACACCGCCCGTCACACCATGGGAGTTGGTTCTACCTGACGGCCGTGCGCTAACCTTCGGGAGGCAGCGGACCACGGTAGGATCAGCGACTGGGGTGAAGTCGTAACAAGGTAGCCGTAGGGGAACCTGCGGCTGGATCACCTCCTTTCTAAGGATGTATCTAGAATTTGAGCTTGCTCAAATCGTGATGCACTTAGCAAAAGATCTGTCCTTTGCAGATCTATATCAGCACATTCATTTGTGTTTTGGGCCAGGCCGTCCTCATATCTCTTCAGTCCAAGTAAAATCAAAGACAGACCTGCCGGTCTGGTAAGGGTCGGTAGCTCAGGTGGTTAGAGCGCACGCCTGATAAGCGTGAGGTCGGAGGTTCAAGTCCTCCTCGACCCACCAACCTGTAATTTGCGTAAGCAAATTATCAGGAGCAACAGTTCTTCTTGGCGGGAAGCGACAGGTTATTCGCATGCGAATGACCGAGAGCGGCTCACAGGAATTGGTCTGTAACCTTCTCGGCAGAATTTGCACGCAAATTCGCCTGTCAGGTATCCGCGAATTGGTTCCCAATTCGCTCTAGGGGCCTTAGCTCAGTTGGTAGAGCGCCTGCTTTGCAAGCAGGATGTCAGGAGTTCGAATCTCCTAGGCTCCACCAAATCTTGCCCATCCTCGATTTGATCGTTAAGCACCTTCGGGTTCTTAACCATCCAATCGGATGACACTAATTTACATCGTTAAGAGAGAATACAATAACAACACTGTTGATCGCACAAGTGGGTGCAGATCTCAGCGCGGTTCTTCTTCGGAAGAAGGTTGATTTAGATCCTTTTCCTCGGATCTTCTTCGATATCCCGCCTGAAACGACGGTGTTGTCCAAGTCAAGTACACTAACCAAGGTCTGAGAGATCAGATCTTATGTTCCTTATCCTCTGCGTGGGGCCGACCGACATCGGCAGCGCGGGTTCCAGGGTAAGGAGCGGGAAAGTATGCTTTTGGTCCAGTTTGTCCCGCAAGGGATAAGAGGTCAGATGAACAAAAGGTCTGTCTTCTTCTGGATCAAATCAAGCGCGAGAAGGGCGTTTGGTGAATGCCTTGGCAGTAAGAGGCGATGAAGGACGTGATACTCTGCGATAAGCTTTGGGAAGGCGAGAATAGCCGTGATACCCAGAGATCTCCGAATGGGGGAACCCACCTGACAGTTCATTATAATAACTTCGGTTATTTATAGTGTTCTGAAACAGGTACTTAAGACCTGAATACATAGGGTTTTAAGAGCAAACCCGGGGAACTGAAACATCTAAGTACCCGGAGGAAAGGAAATCAATTGATACTCCCCTAGTAGCGGCGAGCGAACGGGGACCAGCCGAGCCTTGAGTGTGGATAGAATGGTCTGGAAAGGCCAACCATAGTGGGTGACAGTCCCGTATATGAAGCATGATAGGACGTATTAAGTAGGGCGGAACACGTGAAATTCTGTCTGAAGATCGGAGGACCACCTTCGAAGGCTAAGTACTCCTTACTGACCGATAGCGAACCAGTACCGTGAGGGAAAGGTGAAAAGCACCCCGACGAGGGGAGTGAAACAGTACCTGAAACCGAACGCCTACAATCAGTCGGAGGCCCCTTGCGGGCTGACGGCGTACCTTTTGTATAATGGGTCATCGACTTGGTCTATCTAGCAAGCTTAAGCCGTTAGGTGTAGGCGCAGCGAAAGCGAGTCTTAATAGGGCGAATGAGTTAGGTGGATCAGACCCGAAACCGAGTGATCTAGGCATGGCCAGGTTGAAGGTGCGGTAACACGCACTGGAGGACCGAACCCACATCTGTTGAAAAAGATCGGGATGAGCTGTGCCTAGGGGTGAAAGGCCAATCAAACTCGGAGATAGCTGGTTCTCTGCGAAATCTATTTAGGTAGAGCGTCATACGAATACTCCCGGGGGTAGAGCACTGAATGGGTAATGGGGGCCCACAGCCTTACTGATCCTAATCAAACTCCGAATACCGGGAAGTACTATATGGCAGACACACAGCGGATGCTAACGTCCGTTGTGGAGAGGGAAACAACCCTGACCTACAGCTAAGGCCCCTAATTCATGGCTAAGTGGGAAAGCAGGTGAGACGACCAAAACAACCAGGAGGTTGGCTTAGAAGCAGCCATCCTTTAAAGATAGCGTAACAGCTCACTGGTCTAAATAAGTTGTCTTGCGGCGAAGATGTACCGGGGCTCAAGCCATGAGCCGAAGCTTAGGGTGTGCGTAAGCACGCGGTAGCAGAGCGTAGTGTGACATAGTTCCATTCCTCATTAGGTTCTTCGGAACCATTTGAGGATCGGAGCTTTCAGTGAAGCCGGCCTGTGAGGGATCCGGTGGAGAGATCACTAGCGAGAATGATGACATGAGTAGCGACAAAGGGGGTGAGAGACCCCCTCGCCGAAAATCCAAGGGTTCCTGCTTAAAGCTAATCTGAGCAGGGTAAGCCGGCCCCTAAGGCGAGGCCGAAAGGCGTAGCCGATGGGAACCAGGTTAATATTCCTGGGCCAGAAGGAAGTGACGGATCTCGAAGGTTGTTCATCCTTATCGGATTGAATGGGCAGCTTAGAGGTTCCTGGAAATAGCCCTTCATGAGACCGTACCCTAAACCGACACAGGTGGATAGGTAGAGTATACCAAGGCGCTTGAGAGAACGATGTTGAAGGAACTCGGCAAAATACCTCCGTAAGTTCGCGAGAAGGAGGCCCAGTTTCTACGCAAGTATTGACTGGGGGCACAAACCAGGGGGTGGCGACTGTTTACTAAAAACACAGGGCTCTGCGAAGTCGCAAGACGACGTATAGGGTCTGACGCCTGCCCGGTGCCGGAAGGTTAAAAGGAGGAGTGCAAGCTCCGAATTGAAGCCCCGGTAAACGGCGGCCGTAACTATAACGGTCCTAAGGTAGCGAAATTCCTTGTCGGGTAAGTTCCGACCTGCACGAATGGCGTAACGACTTCCCCGCTGTCTCCAACATCGACTCAGCGAAATTGAATTGCCTGTCAAGATGCAGGCTTCCCGCGGTTAGACGGAAAGACCCCGTGCACCTTTACTACAGCTTCGCACTGGCATCAGGCACAACATGTGCAGAATAGGTGGTGGGCTTCGAAGCAGGGACGCCAGTTCCTGTGGAGCCTCCTTTGAGATACCACCCTTGTTCTGCTTGATGTCTAACCGCGGTCCGTTATCCGGATCCGGGACCCTGCGTGGCGGGTAGTTTGACTGGGGCGGTCGCCTCCTAAAGCGTAACGGAGGCGCGCGAAGGTTGGCTCAGAGCGGTCGGAAATCGCTCGTTGAGTGCAATGGCAGAAGCCAGCCTGACTGCGAGACTGACAAGTCGAGCAGAGTCGAAAGACGGCCATAGTGATCCGGTGGTCCCGAGTGGAAGGGCCATCGCTCAACGGATAAAAGGTACGCCGGGGATAACAGGCTGATACTGCCCAAGAGTCCATATCGACGGCAGTGTTTGGCACCTCGATGTCGGCTCATCTCATCCTGGGGCTGGAGCAGGTCCCAAGGGTACGGCTGTTCGCCGTTTAAAGAGGTACGTGAGCTGGGTTTAGAACGTCGTGAGACAGTTCGGTCCCTATCTGCCGTGGGTGTAGGATACTTGAGAGGAGTTGCCCCTAGTACGAGAGGACCGGGGTGAACGATCCACTGGTGGACCAGTTGTCGTGCCAACGGCAGTGCTGGGTAGCTATGATCGGACAGGATAACCGCTGAAGGCATCTAAGCGGGAAGCCCCCCTCAAAACAAGGTATCCCTGAGGACCGAGGTAGACTACCTCGTCGATAGGCCAGAGATGTAAGCGCAGCAATGCGTTCAGTTGACTGGTACTAATGGTCCGATAGGCTTGATTTGATCCAGTAGAAAGCAAACCTACTGACAATCAAAAGCATACACACCATAGTGTACAAACTTGGACTTGGATTTTTACTCGGTTTGGTGGTCATAGCACAAGTGAAACACCCGGTCCCATCCCGAACCCGGCCGTTAAGCACTGTCGCGCCAATGGTACTGCATCTTAAGGTGTGGGAGAGTAGGTCACCGCCAAACCTAGTAAAAATCCAATGTATTCCCTCATAACGATGACAAATACAAAAACGCCGCTTGCAGAATTGCAGGCGGCGTTTGACGTTTTAAACTCTACAAAAATTTGCGCTGTATGAAACACGATCTGGTGTAGCCGATTGTAGCGGCATCCGAATACCATCAATGATTTGGAGCGCTGTACGTTCCGCTTCAGGCAGCGTGGATTGTGGTGGCCCGTCAGCGGCGCACCCCCCTTAATGCTCGATTGATCGACCATATCTTACCAACACGGTTTCCAGCCCGGGGTTCGGGAGCGGATCGCTCAATTCTCCATTGGAACGATGATCGAGGGACACGCCCACGCGATCTCCGTTTGCGTGGTAGATCCCCACCTCAATGCCCGAGCGAAACTCCAGCGGGTACCCAAGTTTTGGGCCGGTATCTGACCGCATCCACCAGCCGGGCATAAAGCTAAGCTCGGCATAACCGTGCCCGTTGGCGGTGGAAAACTCATTCACCGCACCCGCCCCAATCCAGACATCGCCAAGTGTATCGACCGAGATTCCGACGGCAGGGCGGAAGGGGCCGAAACTGACCGGGGCGTCCAGACGGTAATAGGCCTCTTGCCCGATCACATCCGCTTCAAACACCACCTGGCCGGCCGCCATCGTGTGGCGAATCCCTGTCCATGCGGCGCTGACGCAGCCACGGTCACAATGGTTGACTGCCATGTCGATCAACCCGGTGAGCAGGAACAATACCGCCAATGTGCCGTCCATGAAGGGCTCCTTTCAGAACAAAGACTTAGGGCAATCTTGCGGGAAAGTCACCTGTCGGAAAGAGATGAAAGAAATATGACAGTTTTTTGCCATGACCCCCTTGTGGTTCCCGATCTGCGGGCGTATATCAACCCCACTGTCGCGGGATGGAGCAGCCCGGTAGCTCGTCAGGCTCATAACCTGAAGGTCGCAGGTTCAAATCCTGCTCCCGCAACCAAAAAACGCCTCGTAGTTAATCTACGGGGCGTTTTCATTTTGGCCATCCGAAACCCGTCAGGGGCTATGGGTTGGTGTCTTTGGCTTTCAGGCGTCGAGCGTAAATCGGGATCGACAAGAGGTAGCAAAATCCGAATAGAGACAGGGTTTCCCAGGGGAAGACCAGGCCGCAGGCGAAAAATACGGTTGCCAAAATGATAAGAAGGGACTGCGCTGACGTGGGAATCGTAAGCGATTTCAAAGATATGGTTGGGACGCGTGAGGCCGCCAAAAGGCCGCAGAAAAACAGGTAGACTGTGACCAGATAGGGGTGATCTGTTACAAGATCCCAGCCAAGAAGGTGCAGATAAACCGGGATCAGTGACAAAAGCGCCAGGATCGGTGCAGGCACACCTTCGAAGTGGCCGCAGATTTCATCTTCGACCGAGGCATTGAAGCGGGCAAGCCGAAAGGCACAGCATACGGCAAGAAACATGACGGCCACCCAACCAAAGTTGGAATAATCTGTGCCGTTGAAGATGGTCATGAACAGGATCAGGCCGGGGGCGATGCCGAAGTTGAAGAAATCGGCAAGGGAATCGAGTTCTTTCCCCATTTCGGACTGGCTGTTTAACGCGCGTGCCACACGGCCGTCGATCCCATCCATGACCATCGCGATCACCAGGGCAACCACGGCCAGCTCGGTGCGTTCCGTGAAGGCCAGTCGCACCGCTGACAGGCCCACACAGATCGAAAACAGCGTGATCAGGTTGGGCAGCGCGGCCTTGATCGAGAAATGGCCGTTTTGAGGTTTGTTGCCGGGTTTCATATCCGCTGCCCCAGACGGGCGTCTTGAGGGCCTTCCATATCGGCCAGGATGGTTTCCCCGGCAACGGCGGTTTGACCAAGGGCAACCAGCGGCGCCACACCTTTGGGCAGATAAACGTCAAGGCGGCTTCCGAAACGGATCAACCCAAATCGATCTCCTGCTTGCAGAGGATGGCCAGGGGCCACGAAACACACAATGCGGCGCGCGACCAGTCCGGCGATCTGTGTGATGCCGACGCGCATTCCATCTTCGCGTTCAATGGTGATGGAGTTGCGTTCGTTATGTTCACTCGCCTTGTCCAGCGAGGCGTTGACGAACTTCCCGGCGTGATAGTTTACGTGGGTAACCTTGCCGGAAATCGATGCGCGGTTTACGTGGCAATTGAAGACGCTCATGAAGATCGAAACGCGGGTCAGCGGTTCTTCTCCCAGGCCCATGTCGGCCGGTGGCACCACCTCCTGGATAAGCGATACGATCCCGTCTGCAGGTGAAATGATCAGGCTTTCGCCTTGTGGTACAATCCGGTCCGGGTTGCGGAAGAAGTAATAGCACCAGACCGTCAACCCCAGACCGATCCAGAACAAGGGCTGCCAGATCAGGGCCAGCACCAACGTTACGGCTGCGAAGATGGCGACAAATTTACGCCCTTCACGGTGCATCGGCACCACAACAAAATCCATCATGTTCATCGGTCGACTCCGCACCAAATGGTCAATAAGCCCGTTGATACCCTGACCCGCGACGGGCAAAGCAGCTTGCGGGGCAAGTTGCGTATAAATCGCCTTATCCGGTGCGTGATTCAAGCGAAGAAGCGGGATTGGACGACGGAACTTGCAGTCTTTATACCAATTCAGGAGACTTTTGCATGCATGGCACCGAATTGGGCGGCTGCAAAGCGTAGAGAGGAGGCCCCGATGACGCGCTTGATCAAGGCGGTTGCCTTTGATGCCTATGGCACTTTGTTTGACGTTTATTCCGTTTCTGTTCTGGCTGAGGAGATGTTTCCTGGCTTTGGGGCAAAAATTGCGTCCACCTGGCGGGAAAAACAGATTGAATATACGCGCTTGCGGACGCTGTGCGCGCGGCATGCCGACTTTTGGCAGGTGACCGGGGATGCGCTGGACTTCACCTGTGCGTTTCATGGGGTGGAGCTGTGTGCGCAAAAGCGGGGCGTGCTGATGGAGCAATATGCGGAGCTTACGGCGTTCCCGGAAAATCGTGCAGCCTTGCAACAGGTGCAGGATGCGGGTGTGCCGATGGCGATTCTGTCCAACGGGACGCCAGAGATGCTCGACAGTGCGCTGACCTCATCGGGATTGGCAGAGTATTTTGACCATGTGCTGAGCGTCGAGGAAGTGGGTCGGTTCAAGACCGCACCCGAGGCTTATAAGCTGGGCCCCGATGCCTTTGACTGCGCCCCATCCGAAATCTTGTTTGTGTCGTCAAACTGTTGGGATGTCTGCGGCGCCACCTGGTACGGGTACACAACCCTTTGGCTAAACCGTTTTGGTCAACCGATGGAGCGCCTGGGCGTCAGCCCTCATCATCTTGGAACATCGCTGAACGATGTTGCCGAGGTGATTGCAGCCGGGCAATCGTGATTGCGATCAGACCGGATCACGCAGGAACTTCAATCTGGCCGGATGTCACGGAACTTTGCAGCAATCGTTTAAGTGGCATGGGACGGGACAACAGAAACCCCTGTCCAAAATCGGCCCCGAATGTCGTCACAAATTCCTGCTGCTCAGGGGTCTCGATCCCTTCGGCGATCACCTGAACATTCATTTTATGGGCCATGTCCAAGATGATCTTGCACAGCGTTTCGGCCTTGGCATTCTCGGGAAGGTCGCGAATGAACTTGCGGTCGATTTTCAGGAAATCGATCTTGTGCTTCAGGAAGTAGGAGAGCGAGGAGTAGCCGGTGCCAAAATCGTCCAGCGCCAGCTGAAGCCCCGCGGCCTGAAACGAGGCCAGACGTTCTGCCATCGGACCGCCATCATCCAGCAAGGCACTTTCGGTGATTTCGATGACAAAATTTGACCCGGACAACCCGTTTCGCTGCAAATTATCGGTCCAGCTTTTCAGGGCGGCCATATGTTCGTTCAATTGCATCGGAGAGACATTGATGCAGATCTGGAAGGCTTGCCCGAACTTTTTTTGAAGCTTTGGCAAGGCTTTATGGCATTCATGAAACACCAGCTCCCCTAAGGGTTCGATCAATCTAATCTCTTCTGCCAGCGGTATGAACTGATCAGGGGGGATGTTGCCATGATCGCCATGCTGCCAACGCAATAGCGCTTCGGCCTTGGTGATCTGGCCGGATCTAAGATCAACAATCGGTTGGAAATGCACATCAAAGTCGCCGTTGTGAACGGCCTTGTGCAGGTCTGAAATCATGTTCAGCTTTTCTGTCGCGGCGCGTTGGATGTCCGGGCTGAACGGGGTGGCGCGGTTGCGACCTGTGGATTTGGCCACATACATCGCCTGATCCGCAGCTGAAAG
Source organism: Aliiroseovarius crassostreae (assembly GCF_049803815.1). Taxonomy (GTDB): domain Bacteria; phylum Pseudomonadota; class Alphaproteobacteria; order Rhodobacterales; family Rhodobacteraceae; genus Aliiroseovarius; species Aliiroseovarius crassostreae_A. Next base: position 1,150,427 of record NZ_JBNAGI010000001.1, on the reverse strand, counting down.
CAGGGTTCCCGAGGTGTCGGCATCGGTGGGGTATCGGGCAATGCCCAGGCTGGCGGTCAGATGAACCTTTTCACCATCCAGATCATAGGGCCTGGCGATGTCGGCCAAAAGTGATGAGGCAATGTCATCGACTTTGCGCGCCTGTGCGCCGTTGAGCACCACCACAAACTCATCCCCGCCGTAGCGCGCGATATCCAATCCAGTACCGCCCTGATTGCGCAGCCGCTTTGCCACCAGGGACAGCATCTGATCGCCCGCCGCGTGCCCCAAACGATCATTGATCTGCTTCAGGCCGTCCAGGTCCAGAAACAAGACCACAACGTCCTTGCCGCCCTTTTGTGCATGCTGGATTTTCTCGTCCAGGGTTTCACACAATGCGGCGCGGTTCAAAAGCCCGGTCAGCGCATCGTAATGGGCCTGAAACCAGATCGTTTCGTTTGCACGTTTTTGGTCGGTCATGTCCCGGGCAAGGATGACGTATCTGCTTAAGGTGCCATCTGGTTTGTGACTGGCATTGATGCTGAGCCAGACCGGGATGGAGGTATTGTCGTGACCCAGAATCTCGATTTCACCATCCCATCCACCGTTGGCCCGGGCTTGTCGAAACCCGGCAACTGTGGATTGACGGCTGGTCTTGTGGACCAGACTGGGAAAGTCCACATGCATCAGAAGGGAGGATGACGCCCCGACAAGCGTGCGGAAGGCCGGGTTCACGGTCAGGATTTCCATCTTTTCATTGGTGACAACCATGCCTTCCGAACTGCTGTCATAGACGACGGTCGACAGGCGCATGGCGTCTTCGGCGCGGGCTCTGGCGGTGATATTCCGGATGACCAGAACGGTTTCATCGCCGCCGCTGATGGCGCAGGCGCGGGCTTCAAACGTCTGCACACCATCACCAAGATCCAACTCGTATGTCCATGTTACCACCTCTCGTGTCACATGATGCGTTTGAATGTGACGTTCAAACTTCTGCGCGGCATCCGGAGGCAGCAGATCTGACATGCGCTTTCCCATAAACTGTTCCGGCGGCATCAGCAGGTCTGTCATGTCATGGGCGTGGTAATCGACAATGGTTTGGTCGTGATCTATTCGGAAATAGATATCTGGCAGAGCGTCCAGAACCGCCTCGAGCTCTTCCCGGCGCTGTCTTTCCGCCAGCTCCGCAGCGCGTCGACTGTGCTGTTCCCGGGCAAAACGCGTGCTGAGGAAAGCAAACTCTTCGACCGTTCCGGTTGGTTTGGCCGAAGGCGGCTCATGAAAGTGATCGTAGCTGGCCACCTGCCCCACGGAACGGGTCAGGGAGTTTAGCGGACGCAATATGGCGTGCTGGGCAATCTGATGCACCGTGAACCAAATAATCAGCCCTGCAAGGGTTAGAATGCCGATGCTCCGCATGGCTTGCCAATTTGCTGCGGCCAGGGCGGAGTCGAGAGGAATGCCTATCACGACATCAAGGGACCCGCCGGAGTTTTCGCTGAACAATGCCTTCCGGTAATACAGGCGTCGCGTATCCTGGTCCTGTTGCACAAGCGTATCGCCAATGCCCAGTTGATCCGGGATCGAAAGCCCAAGTTCGGCGGGCGACATGCCCAGCTGAGACAGGTTTGGCGGGTATCGGGCCACCAACTGCCCCAAACTGTCCAGCACAAAAGCCACGCTGCCCAAAGGCATATCGCGCGTGTTGAGCTGTTCGTTCCAGTGGCGCAGAGACATGACCGCGACAACAACCCCGGGCGGGTGTTCCGCCGTGGAAGCCGGGGCCAGTGGATAGGCGAAGTTCACGCTTGGGATTTTGGTGGCGCGATCATGCTGGACGGATGAAATGGCAAATCGGCGTTCTGTCAGAGCTTGCTGGAAATAAAGCCGATCCGCGACGTTCACAGGCATATCCAAGGGCAAAGCATTGCACCGAAGATCACCGCTGGCTGATGGAACACCCAGATTGGAATAATCGGTTGCAAAAGGCAGGATCGACTGCAGAAAGCGTGTGCATTCCTCACGGGCTGGATCCTGGACCGCGGGCAGCTGGACCAGTTGTTTCAGAAACGTTTCGGCATCGGCGACGGTCTTTTCCTGTTTTTCCGACAATCGATCCGCGATCAAAAGGGCGTCAGCCCGCCGTTCTTTCAGGATTGCGTGTCGGTCAAGCAGGGTTTGCACAACCACAAGTAGGATTGCCGGGGCAGCAATCAAAAGCAAAATGGACCTGATCCTGGCACCTAGCGTCGACATAAGGGGATATCTCAAAATACAACGCAATCTTAAGGCGATCACACCTTAAGGCAAGCTTTCATTTTTGAACCATGCCCCCCGATAGCCATGTTTGATCTGGATCTGAAGAAAGAAGGCCAGCCGTCCGCCGACACAGTGGTCGGAAGCGGCCTCGGTTGCACCTGGGTGCGAACAGACGGCTGGCAGTATGTGCGGGTCGCCCATGACCGTTCCTTCACGGGACAGTTGCACATTGGTGTTTCCGGAATCTGCTGGCCTCACCCAAAGACAGCAGGGGTGGAAACAGAGGCCGCATTTGCTGTTTGCCGTGGCGATATTTTGGGCAAACCCGCCCCGCGGGGCATGCGACAAGGTGGTGCCAGCCGAACAAGGGACGCAGCCGACTGGCACCCACCCGCGGACACGCTCGGAAACTCGATTTCGCGGTTACGATGTGGGAGGTCGAAATCGCAGGAGAGAGGAGAGTGCCGGGGTGTTTGAACAGGGTCAAAGGGAACGTTTCATCGGGTCTGCATCCAGGGGCAGGTTGCCCGGGTGATGGACGCGGTGGATGAAACCCCTTCTTCGCAGAATTCTCCTTTTGTGAAATCGCACAGAAATCCCGTGCGATCATGATCTGATTGTCCGCAAGATGGCCGCATTTCGCAGGCGCGTTCTTAACGAAAGTCAAGATTGTCGCAGTTTCTGCAATTTTGCGCCGAGGCGATCCCCCGCGCGATATCGGGGTGTGGCGCGGTGCTGGGGGACAATTGGGCCGGATCGGAATTTGAATTTCCGTCGCGCGCGCGTGCGTAAGAAGCGGTGCGAGATGGGGCCGTAAATTGCGAAGTTCAATTTTTCGTTAGCTTCGTTGACAAATGTCAAGACTCGCAACCCGCACACATTCCATCTTTCCCCTGCCTCACCAAGCAAACGGAGAGTGATCATGTCACTTGGAATCACCTACAATAAAACACGCCATACGCTAGGGATTGGTTTCGCACTTCTGCTCGGCAGCGTCGCTCTGCCGGCTGTTGCTGAAGGCCCCACCCTGAGCGAGGAAGCCTTCGAAGCTTCTAAACAACTTTACTTTGAACGCTGCGCCGGTTGTCACGGTGTTCTGCGCAAAGGCGCCACCGGGAAAAGCCTTGAACCGGTTGTGAAGAAAAAGAATGCCGACGGCACCGAAACGGTTTCCGGTACGCTGAAACTCGGTCAGGAACGCCTGGAGAAAATCATCTCCTGGGGGACCGAAGGCGGCATGAACAACTTCTCGGACATCATGACCGAGCAAGAAATCAAAGACATGGCGACCTACATCCAGATGGATCCGCCGAAGCCGCCAGAAATGTCGCTGGCGCAGATGAAAGAGACCCGCAAGGTCTATGTTGAAGAAGCCGATTACCCGACCGAGCCACTGCACGGCCGCAACTGGGAAAACTTCTTCGTCGTCATCGAACGTGACGTAGGCAAGGTGGCCGTGATCGACGGCGACACCAAAGAAGTTCTGGCCCACATCCCGACCGGGTATGCTGTGCACGTTCTGAAAGCCTCTGAGCACCATAAACTGGAAGAGCCGGAAAACCCGGGCCGCTTCTGGTACACTATGGGCCGCGATGGCAAGATGACCAAGATCGACCTCTGGCAGACCCCGGACAAGATGCTGGTTTCGGAAGTCACCATTGGCTATGACGCCCGCGACGTTGCGGTGTCCGGCGACGGCAAATACGTGATCGGTGGTGCCTACTGGCCTCCGCACTTCGCCATCGTTGACGCAAACACCATGGAGCCGCTGAAAGTTGTTTCGACCCGCGGGACCAACGTGGACGGCGACTATGTGGAAGAAAGCCGCGTGGCAGCCATCTACACCACGCCGAACGAGCCGACCTGGATCGTTGCCGTGAAAGAGCTGGGCCAACTGTGGCAGGTGGATTATTCCGACCTGGACAACCTGCGGATCGACAAGATCAACTCGGCCAAGTTCCTGCATGACGGGTTCTTTGATCCGACCGGTCGTTATTTCCAAATCGCGGCCAACGCATCGAACAAGATGGTTGTTGTCGACACCCAAGAGCGCAAGCTTGAAGCGATGATCGACGTTGCTGCCCTGCCGCACCCCGGCCCGGGCGCCAACTGGAACGACCCGAACTGTGGCCCGGTGGCCGGGACCACCCACCTCGGCGAAGGCACCGTGACGGTTTGGGGCAACGACCCCGAAGGCAACCCGGATAAAGCCTGGAAAACCTGCTATGAGGTTGAAACCGACGGCGCAGGCCTCTTCATTCGGACCCACCCGAACTCGGATTACATCTGGGCTGACCAGACCAAGCACCCGGAACTGGAAGTGCAGCAGTCTGTGCAGGTTATCTCGAAAGAGACCGGTGAAATCGTGAAAACCATCCAGGTGACCGAAGACGAAGGCAACGTTGCCGTTCACTTCGAGTTCAACAAGGACGGGACCGAAGTTTGGGTTTCGAAATGGAACCGGGCTTCCTCGAAAGAGCCGAACGGCGAAATGGTTATCTATGACGCCAAAACTCTGGAAGAGATCGGCCGCGTGAAAGGGCTCTATGCTCCGACCGGTAAGTTCAACGTCTACAACCGTTCGAACCACGTGACCTAAGTCAAGACATTGCCCCCAGGGGCAAGCCTATAAAGGGGCGGGCATCACGCCCGCCCCTTTTCTTTGGCACCTTCCGGGTGCCCCTAACGAAGCCACTCGCAGCCAGAACGGAGCCTGGACATGACCCAGACCAACGGTGCTGAACCGAAAAAACCAATTTGGCGACGCTATTTCCTTTGGGGAATGCCCGTTGCCGCGATCGCCGGCATCTTTGTCGCTGGGATCATCTTCTGGGGTGGTTTCAACACCGCCATGGAAGCCACCAACACCAAGGATTTCTGTATCTCCTGCCACGAAATGGAAGATTTCGTGTATCAGGAATACAAGGGCACGATCCATGACGTGAACCGGTCCGGCGTGGGGGCCGTTTGTTCCGACTGCCACGTTCCAAAGGATTGGACGCACAAGATGATCCGCAAGATCAAGGCGTCGAAAGAACTTTGGGGCAAGATGGTTGGCACCATCAACACCGAAGAGAAATTCGAAGCCAAGCGTCTTCATCTGGCGATGAACGAATGGGAGCGGATGAAGGCCACGGACAGCCGCGAATGCCGTAACTGCCACGATTTCCAATCGATGATGCCGGAATTTCAACGCCCGCGCGCCCGTCAACAGCACCTGAACGCGATGAAGACCGGCCAGACCTGTATCGACTGTCACAAGGGCATCGCCCACTCGGATCTGCGCGATCGGGCCGAAGACGAATATCTGGAAACGCTGGAAGCACCGAACCCGGACTTTATCCGCGAAATTCCACAGGCCTATCTTGACAGCCTCGCCCGGATCGAAGCGAAGGAAGCCGAGGAAGCCGAGGCCGTGAAGGTTGCCAAGGCGGCTGAGCAAGAGGCGCTTCAGGCGCGGATTGCGGCCGCTGTTGACGCGGCAGTTGCCGCAGAGCAGGCCAAAGCCTCCGGTGCGGCCCCCGCCGCAGCCACAGGTGGCGCAGATGTCGCCCCCGGTGTGGATTGGGCCGCGGTGCCCTCGACCGACCTGACCCTGTTCTACCCGGGGCAAGCCTCGTTTGAATGGGTGCAAAACGGCAAGCAACACGGCGGTGCCCGTCCGCTGACCCAAGGCGGCGATCAGTGCACCACCTGCCACGCGAAAGAACTGGAAGCCATTGGTGGCAAGGTTGTGGCCGGTGGTGGCGGCAAGGATGACGAGCTGGAGCCGACCCCGATTCCGGGCAAGCCGGGCATTATTGGCGCCACGTTGAAAGCAGCCCATGACGCCGACAACCTCTATGTCCAACTGAGCTGGGCAGACAATGGCCACAACCCGGCACCCTTCGTGGATGGCGGCAAGATGGATCCGGACAACCAGGTGAAAGTTGCCATGATGATCACCGGCACGGGGATTGAACTGGGTGACCAGGCGGGCTGTTGGGCCACCTGTCACGCGGACAACACCTATATGCCGTTTGATCCGGGTGCCGAGGCGATTGCCGCAAATGATGCGGTGGCCGCCCAGCTTCAGGCCCAGGGGTCGATCACCAAATACCTGTCGGAAAGCCGCACCAAGATCGAGGTCAAAGGTCGCCGTGGCAAAGCCCAGGGTGGTTGGGATCAGCTGAAAACGCCTGAAGAGATCGAGCAACTGCTGGCAGATGGCACCTTCATGGACCTGATGCGCGTCTACGCAGACGGGTCAGCCACCAATGGCTACCTGCTGGAACGCCGGGTGCAGAATGAAGGCGAGATCACCGGCTCTGCTGAACTGTCCGCTGGCCAGTGGACCGTGACCTTTGCCCGCCCGCTTGCCGGTGGGGTTGGCGACGTCGCCCTGGAAGCAGGCAAGACCTATACGGTCGGTTTCGCGATCCACGACGACTATGCCGCCGCGCGGTTCCACCACGTCACGTTGAACACGACGATGGCCCTGGACAGCGCCGACGCCCAGATCAACGTGGTTGGGCAATGATCCACCGCTGATCCCAATCAGCGCACAGAAAACCCGTCGGGCCCTGCATTACGCGGGGCCCGCGTCTTTTGCGCAAGCCATTTGCAGAGCGGCAGAATATTTGGTTTAGTCGTCTCAAAGCCGTTCCACTGAAACACGCGAGGCCCGGCGCCCGACCCGTTTGCGACACTCACCCACGTGTCGGCACCACGGGGGCCTCTCACCGATCAGGAGATACAGCAATGAAGATAATCCAACCTTTGGCCGCAGCCTTTTTGGCAAGCACCCTCGCAGGGTCCGCCCTGGCAGGGGGGGCGGCGTCTGATGATGCGCAGGCCACGACGCCAACCGCCGATGACGCGCCGGCCGCGTCGCAAACTGCCGATGACGCGCCGGCCGCGTCGCAAACTGCCGATGACGCCCAGACCGAAACCCAAGGGTCCGACGATGCGCAAACCGCGTCCAAGGGAAATGCGGACAGCGAACTTTGCGCCGAAGCCGAGGATCGGTATGTAGAGCTGTTCGGCCACCCCTCATCCGAGGAGGAGGGCGTGACGGTGGTCACCATGTATAAATACAACTTTTGCCCGTCCGAACTGAGTGTGCCCGTGGGCACCACCGTGCGCTGGGTCAATGTGGACAAACGCACCAGCCATTCGGTGATCGTCAAGGGATCGGGGGAACCTGAAAGCGACCGTGCCTTTCCCGAGGAAACCATCGAGTTTACCTTCCTGACCGAAGGACCGCAGGACATTCTGTGTGGCCCTCATTGGGAAACGCAGGACATGTTCAGCAAGATCACCGTCGAACCGGCCGAGACCGAAAGCTGATCCCGGCACACGGGTCCGGGCGCGCCACGTTGCCCGGGTTTTATCGCCGGAATGCAATTATTTTCACTGTTAATGAAGGTGGGGCGGCCCAAAAACCGGCCCACCTTAACACATGTCAAGGAATCAGATCGGCAAGCCGTTAAGTCTGAGGTCATAAAAGCCTGGCCCTCAACGGCTCCGTTCTCATCGCTGTCCCCTCACCCCCACCCGTGGAACAGCCATGCCGCTTGTAACCGGAGAGGGTCCGGCGTCCAGCCATCCACAGGACGAGCGAGACCAGACATGACCGGCAAAGTTTACCTCATCGGCGCAGGCCCCGGCGACCCGGAGCTTATGACCTATAAGGCCGTGCGCCTGCTGAAAGAGGCCGATGTGGTGGTCTATGACCGCCTTGTGTCGGACGAGATTGTGGCGATGGCGCCCAAAGACGCCAAGATGATTTTCGTCGGCAAATCCGCCCACAACCACCCGGTGCCGCAGGACCAGATCAATGCCATTCTGGTGGCCGAAGCCAAGGCCGGGCACAAGGTGGCCCGGATCAAAGGGGGCGATCCCCTGATCTTTGGCCGTGGGTCGGAAGAGGCCGCGGATCTGGCCGCTGAAGGCGTTGAATGCGAATATGTGCCGGGTATCACCGCCGCGCAAGGGGCTGCCGCGATTTCCGGCGTGCCGCTGACCCATCGGGATCTGGCGACCGGTGTGCAATATGTGACCGGTCACCGCGCGCGGGACGAAACGCTGGACCTTGACTGGAAACGTCTGGCCGATCCGATGACCACGCTGGTGGTCTATATGGGCGTGGCCAATATCGGGCAGATCGCCGTGGGTCTGATGACCGAGGGGCTGGATCCCTCGACCCCGGTCTTTGCCATTTCGCGCGCCACCACCCAGCATGAACGCCGCATGGTGTCGCGTTTGGATCGCATTGCGCAAGACGCGCGCGAGGCGGGGTTAAAGCCGCCCACGCTCTTCATCATCGGCAAAGTGGTGTCGCTTTATCAACACCAACAGGTCGAACCGGAAGAGGTCTCTCTTCATGGCTAACACGCTGCCCCCTCTCTCCCTTGTGCCGGCACTTCTTGTTGCGGGTTGGGCAGCGGTGACCCCCTTGGCTGTGTGGGCCGACGCCCCGCCTGCTGAAACCGACCTTTCAGGGGGGCTGAATACCGAGGAGCTGAAGCGCCTCGTGCATCAGGATTGCGGATCGTGCCATGGGCTGACGCTCAAGGGCGGGCTTGGTCCTGACATCCGTCCGGAAAGCCTGACCCATTATGAACCGGACATTTTGGAAACCGTGATCATGGAGGGCATCCCCGATACCGCGATGCCGCCCTGGCGCCCCCTCATCACCCAAGAGGAAGCGCAATGGATCGCCCTTTATCTTTTGAATGGAGACGCGCAATGAAACCGTTCCGCACCGCGCTCGCCCTGTCGCTTTTGATGGTCACCACCGCACTGGCCGAGACCAAGACGATTGCCACCGGTGATCTGGGCCTTGTGATCGAACGTGCCAAAGGATCCGTGATCCTGATCGACCAATCCGACCGCGCGGCGCTTGCCCGGATCGAGGGGTTGGGCGATCTTAGCCATGCCTCGATGGTCTATTCGCCGGATGAACGCTACGCCTATGTGTTTGGCCGCGATGGGGGCCTGACCAAGGTCGATATCGTTGAACGGAAAATCGCAAATCGCGTGGTGCAAGGCGGCAATTCAATCGGTGGCGCCATTTCTGATGACGGCAAACTGGTCGCCGTATCAAACTACGAACCCGGCGGTGTAAAAATCTTTGATGCCGACACGTTGGAGCTGGTCGCGGATCTGCCCACCGGGTCAAAAACCATTGGGCTGGTCGATGCGCCCGGTCGCAAATTTGTCTTCACCATGTGGGACACCGGCGAGACCTGGATTGCCGATATGTCATCTGGCGAAGCACAGATCACCAAGATCCCGGACATGGGTGAAAACCCTTATGACGCGTTGGTCACCGCCAATGGCCGCACCTATATCACCGGGCTTTTCGGCGAGGATGGCCTGACCGCGCTGGACCTTTGGGCCGAAAACCCGGAACCCATTCGCGTATTGCCGAATTACGGTCGCGGGAAAGAAGAAATGCCGGTTTACAAAATGCCCCACCTCGAAGGGTGGGCGCATACGGGGGCCGAATTTGTGTTGCCCGCCGTGGGCCACCACGAGGTTCTGTGGATCGACGCAGGTTCGCTCGAAGAAACCGCGCGCACCCAAACTTACGGTCAGCCGGTCTTTGCCATGGCGCGGCCCGATGGGCGGCAGGTCTGGGTGAACTTTGCCCACCCGCTGAATGACACGATCCAGGTGATCGACAGCGTCAGCAAAGAGATTGTGCATGAATTCAAACCCGGCCCCGCCGTGCTGCATATGGAGTTCACCCCGCGCGGCAATGAAATCTGGGTGTCGGTGCGCGATGAAAACAAGGTGAAGATTTACGACACGCACACGTTTGAACTGCTGCGCGAGATCGAGGCCGACAGCCCATCGGGCATCTTCTTCACCGCGCGCGCCCATCGCACGGGGCTGTGACCCGTGGATCAATTTGACGACATGGATCGCGCCCTCTTGGACGGGTGGCAACGGGAATTTCCCCTCTCGCACCGCCCGTATCACGCCATCGGTGACGCGCTGGGCCTTGGTGAAGATGAGGTCCTGAGCCGTTATGCGCGCCTTCTGGAAGACGGGCAGATCAGCCGGATCGGGGCGACCTGCGCGCCCAACACCGTGTCCGCCTCGACCCTCGCTGCGGTCGCCGCCCCCGATGATCGGATCGAAGAGGTGGCCGGGCTGATCAACGAAGAAGACGGGGTCAACCATTCCTATCTGCGCGAAGATCACTGGAACATCTGGTTTGTGATGACCGGGCCGGATCGGGCGTTTGTCGACGCGGCCCTGGCGCGGATCAGCGAACGGACCGGGCTGCGCGTGATTGATCTGCGCCTCGTGCGCCCGTTTAACATCGACCTTGGGTTCAAGCTGTCGGGCACCGGCGACGCCATGCCGCCCGCGCGCAAAGTGGACCATGCGGCGCTGATCGATGGGGATCGCCCGATCATGGCGGCGTTGTCGTCAGGCATGGTTTTGTCACCCACACCCTACGCAGATCTCGCCACCCATTTGGGGCGCGAAGAAGCGGATGTGCTGGACCGTATCCGCGTGCTTCAGGACGCCAAGCTGATCTCGCGTCTTGGTGTGATTGTGCGCCACCGGAAACTTGGCTGGGCGTCGAACGCGATGGTCGTCTGGGATGTGCCCGCAGATCAGATTGGCGAGATTGGCCCGAAGCTGGCTGCGCAGAAAGGTGTCACGCTGTGCTATGAACGTCGCCCGGTGGATGATGTCTGGCCCTGGCGTCTTTACACCATGTTCCACGCCAAATCCCGCGACGTGGCATTGGAGAATATCGAAGCTGCCGCAACCCTGCCGGAACTGTCCGGGGCAAACCGCAAAGTGCTTTTCTCCACCCGTTGCTTCAAACAAAAAGGGGCGCTGATCGACCGCGCCCGCACAACGGAGGTCCCCGCATGACCCTGGACCAGATTGACCGCGCGATCATCAACAGCCTGCAAGATGATCTGCCCATGACCCACCGCCCGTTTCAGCCCCTGGCCGAAGAACTGGACATCACCGAAGCCGACGTGCTGGACAGGATCCGCACCATGAAAGACGCGGGCGTCCTGACCCGTTTTGGCCCGTTCTTTGATGCCGCCGCCATGGGCGGGGCTTTTTGTCTGTGTGCCATGGCCGTGCCGGATGAAAAATTCGATGAGGTCATGACAAAGGTCAATGCGCATCCCGAAGTCGCGCATAATTATGAACGTGCGCATCAGTTGAACATGTGGTTCGTGCTGGCCTGTGAAACCCCCGAAGGGATCGGGGCCACGGCGGATGTGATCGAAGGGGAAACCGGGCTGACGGTCCACCAGTTCCCCAAACTGCAAGAGTTTTACATCGGCTTCCGGGTGGCGGCATGACAATCGACGACACAGACCGCAAGATCATCGAGGTGACCCAATCGGGCCTGCCGCTTTCGCCTACGCCCTATGCCGATCTGGGGGCCATCCTTGGTCTTGGCGAAGATGAGGTTATGACCCGCCTGACCGCCATGAAGGACAGCGGCGTGATCCGCCGCATTGCCGCCGCACCCAATCACTACAAGCTGGGCATGACCGCAAACGGGATGAGCGTCTGGGACGTGGCCGATGACCAGCTGACCGCGCTGGGCCAGAAAATCGGCGCGCTGCCTTACGTGACTCATTGCTATGAACGGCCCCGGGCGCTGCCCGATTGGCCCTATAATCTGTTTGCCATGATCCATGGCGAAACCTCTGACGAGGTGGAAGAAAAAAGCGCCGAAATTGCCGGTATTCTGGGCGATGCGCTGCGCGGCAAAGACATCCTTTATTCCACCCGCATTCTGAAAAAGACGGGGCTGCGGCTTCGTAAGAAAGGCTGACCAATGTTTCGACTGACCGAATACATGAGCCAACTTGTGAACCCGACCCCGGTGCGCCAGCGTCGCGGAACGGGCATGGTGAAACCGGTGGTGATCTGGAACCTGACCCGCCGCTGCAACCTGCGTTGTCGGCATTGTTATACGGTGTCGGCGGATGTGAATTTCCCCGGCGAGCTGGACGAAGCGCAGGCGATGAATGTGCTCGACGATCTGGGAGATTTCAAAGTGCCGGCGCTGATCCTGTCGGGGGGTGAACCGCTCGACAGCCCGTACCTGTTCCCGCTGGCAAAAGCCGCGCGCGACAAGGTGCGCGTGCTGGCCTTGTCGACCAACGGCACCAAGATCTTTGGCGAAACCGCCGATAAGGTGGCCGAGATCGGGTTTGATTACGTGGGCATTTCGATCGACGGGATTGGCGAGACAAACGATTGGTTCCGCGGTGTGAACGGTGCGTATGACGCTGCCGTGCGGGGCGTGCGGGAACTCAAGAAGCGCGGCGTGAAGGTTGGTCTGCGCTTTTGCCTGACCGAAGGCACGCAGCATCACCTGCCCGATCTGCTGAAGCTTTGTGACGACGAAGGTGTGGACAAGTTTTACCTGTCGCACCTGGTTTATGCAGGTCGCGGCGACAAACACCGGGGCGAAGATGCGCATCACCAGATGACCCGTCAGGGGTTGGATCTGTTGCTGGAGCGCGCGTGGTCCGCGGTGTCAGAAGACCGGCCGCTGGATATCGTCACCGGCAACAATGACGCGGATGCGGGGTATTTCCTGCAATGGGCCCAGGAACGGTTTGATGCCGACAAAGTGGCCCATCTGCGCGATCACCTGACCGCCTGGGGTGGGAACTCGTCCGGGCTGGGCGTCGCCAATATCGACTATCTGGGCTATGTCCACCCCGACACCTATTGGTCCGATTACACGATCGGCAATGTGAAAAAGAAAAAGTTTTCCGAATGGTGGACCAGCGATGATCAGATGCTGGCAACCCTGCGCACCCGCCCCCGCCCGCTGAAGGGCCGTTGCGGCGCGTGCAAGATCAAGGATATCTGCGGCGGCAACACCCGCATTCGCGCCCTGCAGGTGACCGGGGATCCCTGGGCGGAAGACCCCGCCTGCTACCTGTCAAATGCCGAGATCGGTGTGGCGGATGCCGACCGTCTTGAAACCACCCCGTTCCGAGGAAAAAGCAATGACCCGAAACATCAGTTCTTCTAAACGCGCGCGCGCCTGGCTGATCGGGTTGGGGGCAATGGTTCTAAGTGGGGCGGCCACGGCCGACCCGGTGGCGGATTACAAGGAATTCTGTGCTGACTGCCATCTGGAAAACCGGTTGGGGGCGGCGGGGCCTGCTCTGATTCCGGAAACGCTCAAACGAATGCGGGGGCCGAAGATCGAGGCGGTGATCCGCGAAGGTCGGGTCGCGACCCAAATGCCCGGCTTTGCCGAAGAGCTGTCGGATGAGCAGATCACAGCGCTGGCCGAATATGTGAAATCTCCGCTCGAAAGCATCCCGCCCTGGGGCGAGGAAGAGATCATGGCGAGCCGCGTGATGAACGAAGATTACGTCGCCGCGGCCGCGCCCGTCTGGTCGTCCGATCCGATGAATATCACGCTGGCGGTTGAAACCGGCGATCACCATGTGTCGGTGTTGGATGGGGATACGTTTGAACGGCTGGACCGGTTCGCCACGCCCTTTGCCGTGCATGGCGGCCCGAAATTCAGCCCCGATGGGCATTACGTGTTCATCATGTCGCGGGATGGCTGGGTGCAGAAATATGACATCTGGTCCCTGCAAGAGGTGGGTCGCGTGCGCGCCGGGCTGAACAGCCGCAACATTGCCATGTCCGGTGACGGGAAATGGCTGGCCGTGGCCAGTTACCTGCCCAATTCGCTGACCATCCTGTCGACAGACGATCTGTCGGTGGCCGAGGTGCATGAGGTGGTTGGAAAAGATGGCACGCCGTCACGCGTGTCTGCGGTCTATCAGGCCCCGCCGCGCGAAAGCTTTGTTCTGGCGCTAAAGGATGTGCCGGAGATTTGGGAAGTGTCCTATGCCAAATACCCGGACATGAATTACTTCGGCGGCGGGCTCGCGCATGATTGGAAGATCGAAGGGCCGGTGCCGCAGGATACCAATTTCCCGATCCGCCGGATCACCACGCCGGATTTTCTGGACGATTTCTTTTTTGATCAGTCCTATGAACATGTCATGGGCGCCTCGCGCGAAGGGGCAGGCGGGTTGGTGATCGACCTTGTGATCGGTCAGAAAGTGGCGGATCTGGACCTGCCGGGCATGCCGCATCTGGGATCCGGGATCACCTGGAAACGCGGCGATCAGACCGTGATGGCCACGCCGCACCTGCGTGATGGCACCGTGTCCGTGATTGATATGGACAGCTGGGAAACCGTGAAACAGATCACCACCGAAGGGCCGGGGTTCTTCATGCGCAGCCATGAAAACTCGCCCTATGTCTGGGCCGATGTGTTCTTTGGTCCGAACAAGGACAAGATGCATGTGATCGATAAAAACACGCTTGAGATCGTCAAAACCCTTCAACCCGTACCGGGGGCAACCGTGGCCCATGTGGAATTTACCAAAGATGGCAGCCACGCGCTTGTGTCGGTTTGGGAAGACGACGGTGAAGTCTTGATTTATGATGCGAAATCGCTGGAGCTGGTGAACCGCCTGCCGATGCGCAAACCTTCAGGGAAATACAATGTCTGGAACAAAATCACCTTCTCAGAAGGAACCAGCCACTGAGGCAGAGATCGAACCGATCGAAGCGCTGATCGTATCCCACGGTCAGCCGTCCGATCCGGAGCCTGCAGAACGGGCCTTGGCAGAATATGCCGCGCGTATTCAGGCGGCTGTTCCCGATCATGTGATCAGGTCGGCCACCTTGGCGGCACCCGGTAAGTTGGAAGAAAGCCTGGCCTGCATGGCGGATGGCGGGGTGATCTATCCCCTGTTCATGGCGGATGGCTGGTTCGTGCGCACGGCACTGATCAACCGAATTTCGGATGCCGCGCTGGATATCGTGGTTAGCATCATGCCGCCTTATGGATTGTCGACCAGATTGCCAAAAATCGCGGCGAACCATGTGCGCAAAGCGATGGGAGAAACCGGCAACGATAAGCTTTTGATCGTCGCCCATGGCTCGGCCTTTGGCGATGCGCCCGCCGCGTCGGCGCGGCTGTTCATGGAACGCCTTCAGGCGGAGCTGCCCGATACGCGGATGGAGTTGGGCTTTCTGGAACAGGAACCGTCGATTGGGGACAAGGCCAAGGCGCTGGGCGACGGCGCGATCTGTCTGCCCTTCTTTGCGATGATGGGGGATCACGTAAAACTGGACGTCCCGGCCGCGTTGAAAATGGGTGGGTTCGAGGGGCCAGTGCTCCCCTCGATCAGCCACCTGGATGGTGCCGAGCAGATTGCAATTGATGCGCTGTCGCATGCGATGGCGAAACGGCTGGGGGGGTAACCCCGCGGCCGGGCGGCGACGGGTCAACTGGGATAGTTGAAGTCCTGCACCATGGTCCAGATGTCTTGATTGATGGTGATCAGGGTTTGGATGGCGGCTTCTATATCGGCCAGAACCAGGTCGTCCACCTCGCTTATCTGTCCCATGCGGATATCGTGTTTCCGGTCGGCAATCCGCATCAGGATGGTCTTGGGATTGCCGCCATCCGGGTCAAACGCATAGATGCAGTGGTTGAACCGGTTGCGCAGGGCGCTCAGCCGTTTGATCCGTCCAGTCACATCCAGAATGCGCTGGTGTTCGTCTTGGGTGCGGCGATCCATTTTGGCCAGACGTTCCACCAGATCCAGCCGCGCCCGGCTGGTGTTCAGGGTCAGGAAAATCACCACGGCGGTTTCCTTATCCGTGTCGCACAGGCCGGCAATCAAGTGGATCAACAGGCTTTCCGTGTTGGTCCACGCATAGTTCAGCTTGCCAACCCGCAGCAGAAGATCATCAAGCTGAACCGGAGCTTTTGAACCGGACATCAGCAGGGCGCCGGATCTGTTCCGCCTCCGCCGCCGCCCAGAAACATGATTGCCGCTTCGGTGCGATTGCGCGCGCCCAGCTTGGTGATCACGTGATGAATATGCAGCTTGATGGTATGTTCAGACAATTCCAGCTCTGACGCGATGGTCTTATTGGGTTTGCCTTCGGACACCAGCGCCAGCACCTCGCGTTCGCGATCTGTCAGGTCGGACAAATCGGTATCCGCTGGGGCGCTCCGGTTTGACACAGTGTCGGACGACATTCCTTCAAGCAACTCCTCCGGGATATATTTCCCCCCGCAAAGCAGCAGCCGCATGATTGACAGCCAGATATCGAACTGTTGATTCATCGGCAGGAAGCTGACGGCCACGCGATGATCGTCAGCATAGTGAGATTGGAACACGGATGTGGCCGCATTCACGTCGCGATACCCCAGAACCATCTGGCAAGCCCAGTCGCTGCTCTCGCAATTGGCAAGAAGATTTGGCAGTTCGTTTGCAAGGCTTTCATCAAGAATCAATGCGATAATGTTTTCAAACTTGGTCGCACTGTTTCGAAGATCGTTGATCGAGTCGCATCTTTCAAAGGCGACCCCATCAAATTCCACATTGGCCACACGGATGATCTGATCCGAAAAGCTCAACGCACTTCCTACGAAAATCACGGTGGGTTGGCTGGTTCCACCGATGGCTACATTAGCGGGTGCAAATGCACCTCTGTCCCCTCCATACATCAACTCTCTCCCTAAAAATTCAAAATACACCCCAAATCACTGGTGAAATTGATGGCGACCGAAATGGTTCGCCTGAAAAAACAAACAAATGCAGTAATACTTAACAGTTTAGACGATGATCGTTGCCGGGCAACTTGCCAAAAAGGGTAGTATTTTTTGTGTTCTGGGACGGGTTTCCTATCCTCTTGATTAATGTGATTTTTACAACCGAAAGAAGAAATTTAAGCAAAAACAATATCTTATCATGGTCGCCTCGTTTGAAGCATCCGATTCGGCCTTAACCTTTCCAACATTTGATGTGCGATTCGGGGTGATTCTCTCCGGATTTGCCCTCAATCGGTCGGGCAAGCCCCTAAGACGCGCTCAGGTTAACCTCTTGTTAACGTTCAACTCAGCCGGGAGGCGCAAGGGCTAGTCCCATTGGCCAGCTAGGTCACCCGCCCCCCTTTTGCCACATTGGTCGCGTCGCTTGTTTGGCGACACTCTTCTGCTGACGAACTGCTGCCAACGGGCCATAAGCCCAACGTTTCAACAGAAACTTCATTCCTTTGGCTACCCCGCAGCTCGTTGATTTACAGGGGGTTTTTTTTAGTAAGCGAGTACAGGCGGGCTGACGTCAATTTTCTGACAACGCCTGCATTCAATCCAACGCATTCACCGATCTGATGATCGTTTTTGAAATGACCGACGGTCCGGACGGTGAACCAACAGGAGTATATTGTTATGGGACATCGTCCGTTTTTTTACTGGCCGCTTGGACGCCAACATCAATCTCAGGACCAAGACCAGGACCAATGGCAGGGCCAGCATCAGGGGCAGCATAGCCTGAACCTGAATGGCAATGGCAATGGCAACATGAACCTGAATGACAACCATTCTTCGGGTGAAGGTACGGGGACCGGAGCCGGAGCCGGAGTTGGCTCGGGTACTGGTATCGGATCTGGCACGGGCCAGGCAAATGCCACGGGTGCCGCGAACGCAAGTTCGAACAACACCAATGGCAACACCAACCAAAACTCCAATGCCAGCGCAGCACGGTCCAGCTCCAGCAGCAACAACACCAACACCAACAAGAATGAAACCGATGTTGATGTTGACGTTGATGTGGAAATCGATCTGAAAGGCTATGAGCCGACCGATGATGATTTCGCTGATATCGATCTGGAAAACTCGACCACTGGCGACATCATCATGGCCCATGGCGATCTCAGCTATGACCCGGGCAACGAAATGTCGCTTGAGGACATCCTGAACGACTCGCTGAATGGTGCAGGAAATGATGTCGGCACCGTCAATGCGATGAGCAACAACCTGATCGACAACGACACGCTTGAGAAAGCTGAAGTTGGCGGCAACCTGAACCTGTCCAATGCCAAGGTCAATGGTGGTGATGCAACCTCTGATGACGGGATCGATGCCGATCCGACCGGCGGTGACGGAGGCAAGGATGCCGACGCTGATGGTGGCAATGGCAACGGTGGCTTCGCTCTTGGCGGGCTGGCTGTTGCCGGTGGCGGTGACGGCGGCAACGTGAAAGACGTTGATGCCGATGGCGGCGACGGCGATGACGGCGGCAATGGTGACGACGGCGGCGACGCTGGCGCAATCAGCGCAGCTGGTGCCCTGGGTGGCGCAGTTGCCGGTGCTGGCGCTCAAGGTGGTGAAGGCGGCGACGCCGGATCGATCGGCGCAGGCGGTGGCCTGGGTGCTGGCCTGGGTGCTGCCAATGCTGAAGGTGGCAACGGTGGTGATGGCGGCGACGCTGGTGCCATTGGCGTAGGCCTTGGTCTGCTGGGTCTTGGCGGTGCCGGAGCCATGGGTGGCGACGGTGACGACGGCGGCGACGCCGGTGCAATCGGCATGGGTGCCGGTCAGGGCATTGGCCTTGGCGCAGGTGGTGATGCTGACGGTGGCAACGGCGGTGACGCTGGTGCAGCTGCAGGTGCCATGAACTATGCTGGTGCTCAGTCTGGCGAAGCCTGGGCTGAAGGTGGCAACGGCGGCGCTGGTGGTGACGGTGGTGACGGCGGGCCCGCAATGGCGATCGGCGGCATGACCGGTGACGGCTACGGCGGACATGCCTGGTCAACTGGCACTGCGGGTGGCGGAGTCGGTGGGGCCGGCGGAACCGCAACCACCGGTGATGGCGGCCATGCCAATTCTGGGCAATGGGGTTCGCAAAACGGTGACGATGGGTTCGTGACCGGCACCTCGACCGCCTCGGCTGATGCCATCCTGGACACCACGGCGTTCAACCAGAGCATCGTGATGGGGGCCAACGTCCTGGGCAACACCGTGGACATGACCGTAGTGGGTGGCAACATGAACTCCACCTATATCGGCGACGACGATCTTGCCTGATCCAAACACATGCCGAGGCCGCGTCTGCGGCCCCGGCACCTTATTTTTTTTGCATCTTTTCCTGATTAAATATTGCCCGGGCATTGGCCCGCAAAAACCAAAAAATATGAGGATCGAGCGGCAACGGACACAGGGGGGTGGCCGATATGTCCTTTGATTATACAACAGAAGTTTTGTCACATTTTATAGGCTTGTTTGAAATTGCCGATGACCGTGCGCGCCTGCGCGACGATTATGATCGGTTCAAGATGGACCAAGCCAAACAAGAGCGTCTGGAGTTTGAAACAGCCGCGACGGTGAAGTTGAAAGCGCCTTTCCAGCTGGAGGCATTTGCCCCAAAGATCAAATACGACGCCATGGAACCAGGGGAGTTGCAGGCGAGCCCGTATTTCCCGAACATCTTCTACGTTGATGTTTATCCGGTCTGGCCGTTCATTCCGCTACCCGTTCTCGAATATGCTTTTCCGCTTGGTCCGGGGATCAATCACACCCTCCCACCAAGCGAGTTTGAAATGACGATGCCACCTGCGGGTTCCGTGGCCACGGTATCGGTCCAGCACAACATTCTTTTCGACAATGACGTAATCATTGGCGAAGGGCTGGTTGATTTCCTATCCCCCGACAGCTTCATGGCGCCGTTGGAAGACCTGGTTGAACAGGCCGAAGCTCTGCTGGCCTTTGACGTTGGTCGTTTGCCAAACAGTGAACAGACGGCCGAAGAGATTGCGCAGGGTTGGCAGGATCTGATCGAAGGCGCCCGCAACGATGGCATCTTGAACGACGCGCCCGACGGCGCCTCGATCTCGGTTCAATTCGGCGCGTCGGTCAATGGGATCTATGTCAATGGAGAGTTGGTTGATGAACTTCCTGACTTGACCACCTTGCTGCCTGTTCGTCTTCAGATAGATGAAGATCACGGGACGGGCACGGTGATCGAAAATGGTCAGACCAGCCAAGGGGAGGGGATCAGTGGTATCGATACGACGGCCTCTGCGCTGAAGGCTGGCAACACCACCGACGCCCCGTCGCCCTGGATGGTGCCCGCCGGGCATAACATCACGATGGGGGGAAACTTTCTGATCAACGAAGCCAGCATCGCGATGAGCTGGCTGGACGCCCCGGTGATGGCCGTCATGGGCAACGTGTTCTCGATCAATGCGATCAGCCAGGTCAACGTGGTGTCCGACCACGACACCGGCCTTGCGCCCAACAGCGATCTGACCAATGACATCTTGAACGTGTCGAGCGTCAGCCAGTTCACCAACCCCTTTGCCCCGGGCACCGGCGCCTTGCCGAGCCATTGGTTGGTGGCCGAGCTGGATGCGGATCTGATTGCCGCCAATTGGGTGGAACAGTTCAATTTCGCCATCGATAATGACATTGCCGAAGTCAGCCTCTCGGGTCAGGACACCTGGCTGCGCCTGGGCGACAACAGCCTTGTCAACGTCAACAAGATTGCCGAATTCGGCTTTGGCTATGACCTGATCATCATCGGCGGATCAATCATCAACATCAACGCGATCGGCCAGATGAATGTGCTGTTCGATAATGACATCTCGTCCGCCTCTGGCGGTGAACCCGGGCATGTGAACGGCAGCGGCAACGTGGTTGCCAACTTTGCCGGGATCAGCAGCACCGGTGTCGACAGCTATTCGGCGCTTGGCCACGGAATGGCCAGCGTGTTTGACCAGATCGAGGAAGGCCTGAGCACCATCCACGATGCCTTTGCCCAGTTGGAACAGTTCAATGGGATCGAATTGTTGCGGGTGCTGCACATCAAGGGCGACCTGATCCAGATGAACCTGGTCAAGCAGACCAATATTTTGGGGGATGCAGATCAGGTCCATGTGGCCTTGGATAATTTCCTGGGTGAACACGGGGATGTTGCGATCAACACCGGTGAAAACGGGTTGTTGAATGTCGCGTCGATTGGCGTCGGCGGGATCGACAGCGACATTTACGTGGGCGGCGAGGTTTATTCCGACGCGATGCTGGTTCAGGCGGATCTGATCGACACCGATGCCGACCCGCTTGGTGTAAGCCTGGCATCCGGCGATCTGGCCAATGAGGCCGTCGCCTTTCTAGCCGACGACATGATTCCCACTGATCCCGAGCAAGGGCACGATCCCGCAATTGTGCCCACCGCGGTCGAGGATTCGTCCTCAACCGACAGCCTTCAGGTGATGCTCGCCTGATCCATTGAAACCGCAAACGGCTTTTAGCAGGAGCACCATTTGCCATGAATATTAAGAATCCCCCGGAGGCCAGTGCGGCTGTCCCACGTCCCGAAAGTAAAGACAGCCCAACCGCGGAGAAAGTGCCTGGAAACAAGTCCTTTCTGCTCTCGCCGTCTCTTAGAGCGAAAGAGACCAAGTCCCCTAGAGAGAGCGCCGCAGATGCCCTCGGGGGACCCCCGATTGAAGGCGATACCGGGCCGATCCGGAAAACGCCGCCCGCCCCGTTGGAAGGTGGCGGAGATGGGGGTGGTGATGGCCCGAAACGTCCGCGGTTTCACAAACGCCTTGGCCCGGATGATTTTGCCAAGGGTCTGAAAAACGGTGTGCAGGCCGTGCGGCACAACCTGGCCTTTGTCATGGTTTTGACCTGCGCCACCAATCTGTTGATACTCGCGATCCCTATTTACCTCTTCCAAATCTCGGATCGCGTGTTGACGAGCCGCTCTCTCGATACACTGGTCATGTTGACAGTGGTGATCGCGGGGGCGGTTCTGTTGCAGGCCATCCTCGACGCGGTGCGCAGGTTCATCCTGATGCGTACGGCGGTCGAAGTGGCCGCGCAGTTGGGCGCACCGGTGCTCAGCGCCGCCGCCCATGCCTCTCTTCACGGAAATGGCCGGGAATATCAAACGCTTGGTGATCTGGGTCAGCTGCGCGCCTTTCTGGTGTCGGGCACCCTGATTTCCTTCCTTGATGTTCCATTTGCGCCTCTCTTTATCGTTGCGATCTTTCTGGTACACCCGCACCTCGGGTCGATCGTCGTCGCAACGGCGCTCCTGCTGCTGGTGATCGCGATCGTAAACCAGAAGATCACCGCCAAGCCTTTCGCCGAAGCGAACCTGTCGCAATCCAGGGCGAACGTGCATCTCGACAGCATGTCGCGCAACTCGCAGATCATCAACGCGCTGGCCATGGTGCCAGAGGCAGTGACGATCTGGGGCAAGGACACGGCGGCATCGCTGAAAGCCCAGGTGCGGGCGCAGGACCGGAATATCATCACCGCTGCAATCTCGCGTGGTGTGCGCCTTCTGACCCAGATCGGCATGCTCGGATGGGGGGCCTATCTGGCGATCAACGAAGAGATCACCGGGGGCATGGTCATTGCCGCGTCAATCATTGCCGGTCGGGCGCTTGCCCCGATTGAAGGGGCGATCGAAGGGTGGAACGGGTTCCTGCTGTCACGCGCCGCCTATGGGCGCATCAAGGCATTGCTCACGCAAACGTCGGTGAAATATGAACGGCTGCGCCTGCCCAAACCGCAAGGTCGGTTGGATGTGGAGCGCCTGCTGTATGTGCCGGCTGGCACCAAACAGGTGATTCTGAATGGGCTCAGCTTTGGATTGAAACCGGGGGAAACCCTGGCCGTGATTGGCAACTCCGGCGCGGGCAAGACGACGCTTGGCAAGATGTTGGTGGGGTCGATCCTGCCCACATCGGGCAACGTGCGCCTTGACCTGATGGACCTGCGCAACTGGGATCCGCGCCAATTTGGCGAAAGCATCGGATACCTGCCGCAGGACGTGCAGCTGTTTCCCGGATCGATCAAGGAAAACATCGCGCGGATGAAACCCGAAGCCACCGATGAACAGATCCACCGGGCGGCAATGCTCGCGGATGTGCACGCGATGATCGCCAATTTGCCGCACGGCTATGAAACCCGCGTCGCGGCAGATGGGTCGCCCCTGTCGGGCGGGCAAAAACAACGTATCGCGCTGGCCCGAGCCTTCTTTGGCGATCCGCGCCTGCTGGTGTTGGATGAACCCAACTCGAACCTCGACACCCAGGGTGATCAGGCGCTGGCGCGCGCGATCCAGGCTGCGAAGCAAGCCGGGATTACCGTTGTGGTCATCACTCAGAAACCGTCCCTTCTGAGCATCGTCGACAAAATCATGCTGTTGGCGGATGGCAACATTGCCCTCTTCGGGGAACGTCAGAAAGTGATGGAGCAGCTTGCGCAAAGGACGCGTGGAAACCAACAGCCGCCACCGCAATTCACAAGTGACCGCACCGCGCAGGGGCAATTGAAAAAGGGGGGCGTGAACAATGGCTGATCAAACCTCCATGACCCCGATCCAATGGTATGACGACGTGCCACGCTCGGTGACCAAATATATCATCTTTGGCCTCTCGCTGATGATCTTTGCGCTCGGCGGATTTGGCGTCTGGGCCTTTCGCGCTCCTTTGGCCGCTGCGGTGATTTCGCAAGGCAGCTTTGTCGCGACTGGTCGCAACAAGATCGTTCAGCACCTTGAGGGGGGTATCATCAAGCAAATTCATATCAATGAAGGGGATCGGGTTGAAGCAGGCCAGATCATCGTGACCCTGGATGAAACTTCTGCGATGGCCAGCCAGCGCGAATTGTTCCTGCGCAAAGTGCGGCTTGAGGCCAGCGAAGCACGGATACTGGCCGAATATGATGGCGAAGACCGCCTTGTGTTTGCGGAAGAGCTTGAATTGATGCGGTCGGATTTTGAGGTGGCCACCATTCTCGATAGCCAGAAAATCTCGTTTGATGTGGCGGTTCAGGGGCTGCGCAATGATATCGCGCTTCTGGAACGCAATATCGAGGCGCTGGGCATGCGCTCGGCGGGCTATGCCACACAGCTTGCCTCGACTGAAACGCAACTTTCCATCCTGATGGAAGACCTCGAAAGCAAGGAGCAGCTTTTGAACAAAGGCTTGGTGCGGAAGGTCGAAGTATCGTCGATCCGTCGTGCCATTGCCGAGGCAGAAGGCAGCATTGGTCGTCTGGAAGCCGAGATCAAAGAGTTTGATCAGGTTAGCCAGAAATATCAGGCACAGATTGATCAAACCATCAGCCGCTACCGCCGCTCTGCCCTGGACGAGCTGCAAAAGGTGCAGGCGGAACTGGAAAGCGTGCGTGAAAAAATTCGTAAGGCGCAAAGTGTGCTGACCCGCGCCGAGGTGCGTGCCCCGGTGGCCGGTACGGTTGTGCGTCTGCATTACCACACGGAAGGCGGGGTGATTGAAAGCGGCAAGGCGATTGCCGAAATCCTGCCGTCGGACCAACCGTTGATCATCGAAGTGCAGGTGCCGCGCACGGATATCGACAGTGTGAAAACCGGCCAACATGCAACGGTGCGGCTGACAGCGCTTAATCAACGCACCACGCCGGTGCTGGATGGAGAGGTTTACTACGTATCAGCGGATACGATTCCGGACAAAACCTCGGGTGTGGTGCAAGAGGTTTACCTGGCCCGTGTGTCGATCCCCAGTAGCGAATTGCAACGGGTTCCGGGGTTCTCTCCCACGCCGGGGATGCCGACCGAGATCATGATCCAGACGGCAGAACGGACCTTTTTCCAATATATCACCAAGCCAATCACCGACAGCATGACACGGGCCTTCCGCGAGCAATGATCCCGCGATTTGGTCAATGCTGACACCAGAAAACGCGCCGTGGAATGCGGCGCGTTTTGTCTTGCGGTGCTTATGCCCGGTTCAAAACCCGTGCATGCGTTTGGCCCATTGATAGGCCACCATCAGCCCCTTCATGCGGGGCAGGATCCAAAGGGAACTGGCCACGGCAATCACCGACAGGCTGATCGCAAAGGTCAAAGGTTCGGGTTCGAATTGCGTGTATAGGATATGCA
Organism: Aliiroseovarius crassostreae; assembly: GCF_049803815.1. GTDB lineage: Bacteria > Pseudomonadota > Alphaproteobacteria > Rhodobacterales > Rhodobacteraceae > Aliiroseovarius > Aliiroseovarius crassostreae_A. The sequence goes on along the minus strand of NZ_JBNAGI010000001.1, from coordinate 1,125,423 downwards.
TCGCGATACCCAACACATGCCCGACGATCAGGATCGTCAGATAGGCCGGCCCGTCATCTGCACGTTGATGATGCAGCTCTTCCCCGCATTCGCTGCAGCTGTCATTCACCTTCAGATATGAATGCAAAAGCCTGCCTTCCCCACAATTTGGGCAGCGCAGGCGTAACCCTTTGGCCACGGCGGGTTTCCACGGGCGTTCCATCTGATCGGTTGCGTGAATGTCGCTCATTGATCGGGCTCCAGATAGGGTGCGGCAGCGGGGCCGCGCGTTGCCTCAGATCTTTAACGTGTTTTGCATTTCGTGCCAAAGCAATTTGCCATGATCCCCCGAGGCGCATGGTCACAGGGGGATCCGCTGCGTCGCCCTTGGGATTGGGGGGCAATCGCGCTAGACCATGGGCATGCAAGATGAGGATCCGAGATGAGCGACAAGCTTCTGTTTGACCAAGCCGGCCATGTGGTCACCCTGACCCTGAATGCGCCAGACACGCGCAATGCCCTGACCGATCAAGGCATGATGGGGGCGATCATTGATGCGATGGAGCGGGTCAATGGCGATCATTCAATTCGCTGCGTGATCCTGACCGGTGCGGGCAAGGCGTTTTCCTCGGGCGGGAATCTGAAAGACATGCGCGACCGCAGCTCGATCTTTGCGGGCGATGCGATGGCGGTGCGCGATGCCTATAAGGCGGGCATTCAAAAGGTGGCCAAGGCGGTTTGGGACTGCGAGGTGCCGATGATTGCCGCCGTGAACGGCCCGGCCTATGGGGCGGGCTGTGACCTGACCTGTATGTGCGACATCCGGATCTGTTCAGAAAACGCGGTCTTTGCCGAAAATTTCGCGCGGGTTGGGCTGATTGCAGGGGACGGCGGTGCGTGGCTGTTGCCGCGCCAGATCGGCCTGTCGCGCGCGGCTGAAATGACCTTTACCGGCGAACCTGTCTCGGCGCAAATGGCGCTCGATTGGGGCCTGGTCAGCAAGGTGACCTCGTCCGAGGATCTTATGGCAGAGGCCCACGCCCTGGCTGAACGTATCGCCTATAACCCGCCGCGCCAGCTGCGCCTGAACAAACGTCTGCTGCGCGAAGGTCTGAACCTGCGGCTCGATCAACTTCTGGAAATCGCGGCGAGCTATCAGGGCGCGTGCCACCAGACTGAGGATCACGCAGAAGCGGTGACTGCGCTGTTGGAAAAGCGTCCGGCCAAATTTACGGGGGCGTGATGCTGCCGATTCTTTATTCCTTCCGACGCTGCCCTTATGCGATCCGCGCCCGTCTGGCGATTGCCAGCAGCGGGGTGCAGGTTGAACTGCGCGAAATCCTTTTGCGCGACAAGCCCGAGGCGTTTCTTGCGGCCTCCCCCAGTGCCACGGTGCCCTGTCTGGTCACGGAAGATGGCAGTATTGATGAAAGCCTTGATGTGATGATCTGGGCGCTGAACCAGGCTGATCCAGAGCATCTTCTGGACATGCCGCAGGCGGGTCACGACCTGATTGCGCAGTTTGATGGACCGTTCAAACAGGCGCTCGATCACACCAAATATGCGGTACGCCACCCGGACAAAAACCCGGAAGCCGAGCGGGCCAGGGCCATGCATATTCTGGCAGAACTTGAAGTGCAGCTTGCTGAACACCCGTGGCTTTATGGCGATGTCCCCCGGTTGGCTGACCTCGCCATCCTGCCCTTTGTCCGGCAGTTCGCGATGATCGATAAAACCCGGTTTGATGGTGAGGCAACGCCGGGGGTGCGGCGTTGGTTGGACCGATTTCTGACCGGTCCTCGCTTGCAAAATGTGATGACAAAATATGCGCCGTGGGCCGAAGGTGATCCCGCGCAGACCTTCCCGAACTGACGGTGCCGACAGGGTCCGGCGATGGGGTCCGGGCCCGTTGCGCACCTGTTTTCAACCGTGCGCTGCTTTGCGCCGATCTTAACGAACTGATGACGATATAGGCTCGATTTTCGCAATTCGAGGGTGTCATGTCCGTTTCCGCAAACCTGTCTCTTCCCTATATCCAAGCCTCGCAGGCACAAAAGCACGTCACCCATAACGAAGGGATGCGCCGTCTGGATGCCATCGTGCAACTTTCCGTGGCCAGCGCCACCACCACAACGCCGCCCGGTGCGCCAAGCGATGGGCTTCGGCATATCGTGCCCACCGGGGCAACCGGGGATTGGGCTGGTGAAGATGGCAAACTGGCCGTTTATCAGGAGAATGCCTGGGTTTTCCTGGCCCCGGTTTCAGGCTGGATTGCTTATGTCGAGGATGTCGATCAGCCGCTGGTGTATGATGGTACCGCTTGGGGCGCGCTCAGCGTCAGCGCCTCGACCCAGAACCTGTCGATGGTTGGTGTGAATGCCACGGCGGATGCCACCAACCGGTTGTCGGTGACATCGCCCGCTTCGCTTTTTAACAACGAAGGCAATGGCCACCAGATCAAGGTGAACAAGGCTGCATCGGCGGACACCGCCAGTCTTTTATTCCAGACCAATTGGTCGGGGCGTGCTGAAATGGGCACCGCCGGGACCGATAATTTTGAGATCAAGGTGAGCGATGACGGAAGCACATTCCACCAAGCCTTTGTTGCGGATGCCGCCACCGGGCAGGTCAGCTTTCCGTCAGGGGTGACCGGCCTGAGCGATGCAAAGCTGACCGGCGGATTGATCACCACCGGCTATGCCACCGCCCGGGGCGCGGATCTTGTGGCAAATGGCGGTTGTGGCTTGGGCAACAACTACAATTTCCCGACCGAACTGGCATTTGATGCGTCCACCACACCGGATCTGCGCGGTTCGGTCTGCTTTGCCGGCTATCACGTGGGACCGATCCATATGGCGGAACTGATCCCTGTTGATCCGAACCGCGCCTATCGTTTGGGGGCCTACCTGCGCCAGGAAAGCGTGGCAGGGGATTGGTCTGCCTTCACCGAGGGGGAGCGTCATCAGCAGTATATGGGGCTGACCTGTCTGGACGCCGATCAAAACGTGATCGAGAGCAAACATCACATGCGCTATTATCACGGTGGTACCGACAGCCTGACCACATTGGCGGCCCCCTTGCAGCCGGGGGATACAACCATCACGTTGACCAATGCCGCCGGTTGGAACGAAAGCACCAGTGACAGCAATCAGCAGGGCGTGATCATCTTTGGCTACAAGGACAGTGCCGGGCGCGCTTATGCCCATTACTCGCGCTTTGTCGAAGCTGGGCTGTTTGACCTGGGGCAGGTCAACAAGACCACCCATGTGGTGACCCTGAACCAACCGCTGCCCGCAAATCTTGGCAACCCCGATGATCCGTCAGGCATTTGGCCCACCGGGACCGCAATCGCCAATAGCGGGATCGGCGGTGACAAAGCCGTTGCCATGAACGGGGACTACGCACCGGCGGTCGACAGCTGGTATGATGTCTCGGCCCATATCGGAGGTATCGATACATCAGGCACCAATGCCGCGTTCAACTTCGCCCCCGGAACCGCCTTTGTGCGCGTGTTCTGGCAAGCGAATTACTCCAACCGGTCAGGTGGTTTCTCCGGCCACCCGGATACCGGGGCGGCACATAAAGTCTGGTTTGCCGGTGTGTCGCTGACCCCGCAACCTCTCTCAGCAATGAGTGTGGCCGCCAATGGATCAGTGGATTTGAAGATCCCCGAGACGGATTTTGGAGCGGGCACAATTTCTCTTGTGGCAACAGCGCGCAGCATCGAGGCGTTGTAAACCAACAGATCTGCCGAAATTTGCACCGGGGGCATCGTGTATGTCCCCGGTGTTGCGTGCAGCCTACGTGTACGTGGTTCGGGTTTATTTGTTTTGCGCCAGAAGTGTCTTGATCACCTCCGCCCGACCCAGTGCTTTTCGTGCGTCGGCGGTTCGTTCTTCCCGTTCGGCATAAAGCTTGGCCAGTTGTAGGTTGCGGGCCTGTTTCGCCTGCCCCATCCAGTCATGCCACGCATCATCACAGCCGCAAAACTGGGCCAGATCCGGACCACCTGCCGCCGCGATCTCTGCGTTCCGGGCCAACTTCGCCGCCTCCATCTTGCGGTTTTGCGCCAACAGGTGATCAGCCTGCCGGTTCACATCCTGCAGCTTTGCAAGCTTCAGATCCAAAATCATGTCTGACAATTCGCCAAGGGACTTCAGTTGTTTGGTCATGTCACCCCTCCGATGCGACGAGCGCGCTTGCGCATGGCTTCGGCAAAGCGGATGGCGGCGGCGACGGCCTGATATTGATCTGGAAGGATTTCCTGACCGATTTCAACCGAGGCATGAATGGCGCGTGCGGTGGGCGGATCGCGATGGATTGGCACGCCTGCCTCATTCGCGGCTTCACGAATGCGGGCCGCAATCTCGTCTACCCCCTTGGCCACGCAAACCGGGGCCTCACCGGGCAGTCGCGTCCATTTGAGCGCAACCGCATAATGGGTCGGGTTGACGATGACCACATCCGCATCCGGCACATCTGACAGCATTTGGTTCATGGCAATTTCCACCCCCTTTTGTCGACGCTGCCCTTTCATATGCGGGTCACCTTCATTTTGTTTGACCTCGTCCATCAACTCTTTGTGCGACATCCGGTTTTTGCGCAGATGTTCCTGCGACTGCCAGAAAAAATCCACGCCGCCGATCACCAGCATCACCACGCAGACAAGGGCGAAGAACTGCATCGACAGCTCCAACAACACCGATGTCGCCATTTGCGGTGTCAGGTAAACCGTGCCGACAATGGTCGGGAGTTTTGAAAACAGGAAGACGCCTAGGATGATTGAGTAAATCAACAATTTGGCAAAGCTTTTTGCGAATTCGAAAAGCCCGCTGCGCCCGAACTTGTTCTTCGCATTAGATAGCGGAGACACCTTTGACAATTTGGGTTTCAGTTTTTCCGGGGCGACCACAAAACTGCGGGTGGCAATGGACAGAAGGATTGCCGCAAGGGCGGGGAGAAGGAACCAGGCGGCGGTCGGTTTGGCGACCCCCATCAGCAGGTTGCCCAAACCTACGGGTCCCCCCCCCGCAAAAAGGTCGACTGACAGGGTGTCGGCCCGGGAGAGAAGCCCGGCCAGAAACGCACCTAACCCTTGCAGGCTTTGGGCGCCCAAAGCCAGGGAAATGACCAAAACCCCGCCATAGGCCGCGGTGGTGGTTAGGTCGGCTGATCGTGGAACCTCACCCCGCTTGCGCGCATCATCAAGTTTCTTCTGCGTCGCCTCATGTTGCTTGTCGTCATTTTCCTCAGACATCACGGCGCTCCGAACGGCTGATCAAGAAAGGCGTGCAGAGCATTCACCCACAAGGGCAACAGCAGTGGCGCGGTGACAAACAAAAGGATAAGCCCGCCAGCGGTGATGGCCGGAGCGCCGACAAATGCAACCATCAACTGTGGCATGGCGCGGTTAATGACGCCCAAAGCCACATTGTAGATCAGAGAGGCAATCAGGAACGGGGCCGCCAGCGTGAAGCCAAGTGCAAAGACCCGGGCCACCTGCCCAACCGCCCAATCTCCAAGCAAATCGCCCGCCAGGAACTGCCCTGCAGGCATGACGTCGTAAGACAGGATGAAAAGCTCAGCCAGACGGACATGCAATCCCATCATGACGGCCAAAGCCAAACCGCCCCATAACAGGACGTGGCCAATTGCAGGCTGTGGATCGGCATTTGTGCCGCCAAAGATCTGCGCCAGCGATGTGGACTGCGCCGCAATGCTGCCCGCGACTTGCAAGGCCAAGACAAACAGGCGCACCACAGCCCCCAGCACCAACCCGGCGACGGGTTCGGAAAACAGCATCATTCCGGCCTTGATCGGGTCCGCATAGGCGATTTCAACCTGGGCGGCCGAAGCGGGGGCAACAATCAGTGTGAAGGCAAACCCCAACATCAGCCGAACCCGTTCTGGGATGGCCTGGTCTCCGAAAGCTGGTAAAAGCGCCATCGCTGCACCCACGCGCAGAAAGACAAAGAACCCGACAATCAACGCGGATTGCCCAAGGTTCAGAAGCTCGGCCAGTTGCGCGGTCATGCTGGGACCATTCCGACAAGTGATGGCCGCGCTTCGGTTCCGATCTCTTCAAAGGACAGAACGGGGTTTGCAATACCCTTTGCCGTCAGAACCGTGCGCAAGAAACGTCGGCGTCGGGTCGATGTGACCAGGGCCGGATAGATTCCCGTTTCCCCGGCTTTGGCAATGCGATCGGCAATTGAATTGGCCAGCCGGTTGAAATCTTCAGGGGGCAAAGCAACGTCCTGGGGACCCCTTTCGTTTTCGATCTGATGGGAGGAAAACCGTTCTTCCCATTCCGGGGCCAGTTGCACCAGGGGAATGGTCCCGTCTGATCGTTTCAGGTCAGATACCAGCTGAAACCCCAAACGATGACGCACATGTTCACAGATGCCTTCTGGTGTCGGGATAACCGGGCGTGCCTCTGCGACACTTTCAAGGATAAGTGGGAGATTGCGGATCGAGACCCGCTCCTCCAACAACAATCGCAAGACCGACAAGAGCAGATCCATGGGTACTTTTTCAGGGACCAGTTCTTCCAAAAGGCGTCTATTGGCCTCCGCGCGCGCCGGATCTGACAGGTTGACGAACTCATCCAGCAACCGTCGAAGCGCTTTTAAGGTCAAAAGGCGCGGGAAGTTGCGCTTGATGATTTCAAGAAGATGCGTGGCGAGCACTTCTGTCGGGTTGACAATGGTGCCCCCCAGCAAGGCAGCTTCTTCCTGGGCCTCTTGAGAGACCCAGCGTGCGGGTGCCCCATAAACCGGTTCTTTCACATCCTCGCCGTCCGGCAAGTCGATTTCATGGCCACTGAGAATAACCAGGACCTTCTCTGGCTCCAGGCGATCTGCGGCTTGAACGACGCCCTGGATTTTTACCTGATATTCCCCGGGTGACAGGGTGCTGTCATCGGTCAGGCGAATTTCGGGGAGGATCAGGCCAAACACCCCGGCGACATGGTTGCGCATATTGTTGATCCGTGCGTCCAACCCGGTTGCAGGGTCCAGCACCATGGAAACCAGATCGGGGGAAAACGCCACATGAATGTCGTCCAGATCCAGAATGTCCCCAATGCTTTCGGGCCGCGCGTCGGGGGCGGGCTCCATCTGAGCGGCTTCCGCCTGTTTGGCTTTCTCTTGCGCGCTGACATGCGCCCGCCATGCGGCCAGCCCCAAGGCCAACGATCCGGCAATGAACGGTAGGAACGGAAGGCCAGGCACCAGGGCAAACAGGCCCATCAAGATGGCCACGGTGCCCAGTGCGGCGGGATATCCACCCAGTTGGGAAAACAAAGCCATATCGGTGGAGCCGGTCGCCCCACCGCGGGCCAGCAACAACGCAGACGCGATAGAGATGATCACGGCCGGGATTTGGCTGACCAACCCGTCGCCCACCGTCAAGATGGCATAGGTTTCAAAGGCGCGCGACAGATCCATTCCATGCATGGCAACGCCGATGATCAAGCCCATTATAATGTTCAAAAGCGTGATCAAAAGTCCCGCAATTGCGTCCCCTTTTACGAATTTTGAAGCGCCATCCAGTGACCCGAAAAACGTGGTTTCTGCTTGTTCCGTCTCGCGCCGGGCTTTGGCCTCGGCATGGTCGATGGCGCCGGCGGACATATCGCTGTCGATGGCCAGTTGTTTGCCCGGCATCCCATCCAACGCGAATCGCGCCCCCACTTCGGCCATGCGGGTGGCCCCTTTGGTGATGACAATAAAGTTGACGATCAGCAGGACGCAGAACACCACCAACCCAAGGAACACACTGCCCCCCATGACAAAATTCGCAAACCCTTCAATCACATCACCAGCGGCGGACGTGCCCGTATGCCCCTGCCCGATGATCAGTTTTGTCGAGGACACGTTCATCGACAACCGCAACATGAGCGAGGCAAGAAGCACTGTGGGGAAGGCCGAGAAATCGAGAGGCCGTTCAATAAACAATGTGACCGTGAACATGAGAATGGCCAGGGCAAAGGAGGCAGCAAGACCAATATCGAGAACCCAGGCCGGCATCGGCAGGATCATCATGACAATCACTGCCATGAGAGCGAGGGCCAACAGAATTGTGGGTTTGAAGATTTCTGACAACTGGAAATACATCAAGCTTTACCCTTTGCCTTGCATAAACAACGGGGTGGCGCTTGACCCTGAAATCGGCACAAGAGATCCCATGCCACGCTGTCCTTGACCGAGTTGCAGCAGCGGGAAATTGTTCACCCGGGGTTCTAGCAGGCCGGGCGGCGGGGAATTATGGGCAGGATAGCTGCCAGAAGCGGTCGTGTCGGCAACGCGGATCGGTTGATTGTCCTGATTGGCATACGTCGCCCGATGTTTTGCAAAGCGTTCTTTGTACCGATTGGCAAATTTCGGGGTCCGCGAGTGGTAGGCCCCCGCAGCATCCTTCCAATTGCCTTTCTCCTGATAAAGCTCTGATAGAAATTTTGCCGCATAAAGCCCATTGGCCAGAGGATCGAACATCTCCTCCAAAGACGAGAAATTCTGATGGTGCCATTTGTAGTTGATCTGGAAGCAACCGACGTCGAAACTGCGCGCCCCGCGTTTGAAGTGCTTGTAAACATAGGCTCTGGCCTCGTCCTCTGTGTCGAACCAGACGCCTTTCCCTTCCATGTTGACCGTCCATGGCCAAGGGCGCACTTTCCCTCCGCGGGTTCGCCCGGTCTCGGTTAGGGATATCGCCTTCAGAACCGAAAGTGGAACGCCGGTTTGTGCCGATGCCAGCGATGCAATCTGATCGCACACATGGGAATCATCCCCTTCTGTCGCCAGCGCAGGTTGCGGGAACAGCAATTTCACAATGACCAAGAGGAATACGGCGACGGATCTGAACCGATGTTCTACTTGGACGGGGTGATCGACATTTCTTGTCATGGCACGCGCACTTCTTGCTGACGTTGGTTAATGCCAGCCTAGGGTGCAGAAGTTTAGAAATGGTAAGTGCCGTCAGGGAGAGGGCATCGTAGCCAACAAATTTTCCAGGATCGAACGTGTATTCTCGCTTGTCTCAAGAAGTGCTGCATTTTGAGCAAGAGAGCCTTGCTGGGCAGGAACCGGGTTATCTTGAGCGGTCAGCATCAATCGGCTGGCATCGCGTAGAGGCGAGTTGGCTTGGTCAGAAAGGGATTGCCATTCTCCGGACCGCCAATCAGCGACTTGCTGCTCTTCGGGCGCGTTCAAGGTTTGATAAAGTTGTGATGCTGCCTCGTAGTCTTTGGCCAGGGTCATGGCCCTGGCGCGCAGTATCAGCGCCGCTTCACTTTCCAGACCTGCAAGATATCCAAGTGCAACTGTCGGTTTGAACTCTTTCAGGGCGATTTCCGCAAAAATCATGCGTTGCCTTGCATCGGGAATGTTGCCCTCCACATCCAGATACGCACGTGCCGAACTTGTGAAACCCAGGTCGAGCAGACGTTGAGAAATGTCTATGCGAAGTTGCATATCCATCCGTTGAAGCAAGGATGTTTTGCCAAGACTGTATCTCGCAAATTGGCTGTCCGAACCATTGTGGGCAACTTTTTCAAGTAGATCTCTGTGCAGTTGCGCGACATGCGTCGGGTCCAACTGTTCATCGGCAACGCCTCGTTCGATCTGGGCATAGGCAGCTTCGAAATCGGATATTGCGGCCAAAGCACGGATCTCGGCCATTTTCAGTTCTGCCCCCAATGCGGTTTCTCTCTGCTCATACGCGTAGGTGGACGCAATCTCGATAATGCGTTCGGGGACCGGTCGATTTTGCGACAAGCGGGCATTTACAAATTCCAGCGCGGCCCGGGGCGACATGTCAGTGTCATGGTTAACGATCTCGGTAAGCCTGTTTTCGGCGGTATCGTGTTCACCTTTCTGCAACTCAAGGCGTGCTTCCAATAACTCGTAGCCCGCACCGTGATCTTCGCCAGCCCGATCCAGTGTGTCGCGCAGTGCTTTGGCAGTTTTCGGGTCACCGAAATCAAGAAACTTCTGCGCAAGATCCGGTCCCAGATGCCTTCGCAGATGAAGGGGCAACTCCGAAAACGACATTACAATTGATTTTTTGTTGATCTCCTGACCGGGCCGGAACCGGGGTTGCGCAAGTGCGGCCCAGAGTGCGGTCTTGCCATCGCATCCCATCTGAGGGGCAAGCGCCGTTGCGCTTCGGGACTGTTGCCCATCCATGATCTCGGCCATTTGGATCAGCACGTCCGGGGCGTGTATGTCGGCACGATATTGATTTACCAAGACTTTCGCCTCTGCGCCAAAAGTCAGATAAATCAGATGTCTGGCCCTTGCCGTGGCAATGTCCTTGTTGGGGCGGTCGAACTCACCGAGAAAGCCGACTTTATGACGTGCTAGATCGACCCCGTTTTCGATGTCTCCTCCCCAAGCGGCAATTTCAAAATGCTCGTCAGGTCGACAGGCCATCCCTTCTTGTGTCGAGACAACGATTGATTTCTGCTCGATGGATTCGCGATCAATCGATGTTTGCACCGCTATGTGTTGATGTTGTTCTAGGTTCTCGACCGGGGCGGGAGGATCGGGATAATTCGGTTCAGCGGCTTGCGGGGTCGTGGGGTGCATAACGCGATCAACCTCTGCTTCGAGTGTCGAAAGGTTTGCATCCACCAATCCTTGCGCAGCAGCGCGCCCAAGCTGTTCAATCAACGCCAGTTCTGTTTGCTGCACGCGATCTTTGATCTCTTGTTGCTCCGCCGCGGGCTGTGCAACGGGCGGCTCGTGGATGTTGACCTGCTTATCGGTGTGCGCATCTGTTGCGTCGATTTGAGCATCCGGATCGGGCTGAGACCCTGACTGAGGCGCAAGAAGCAAGGGCAACCCCAGCCGTGCTGTGATCGCGTCACTGGCGGGGTTGATATGCGCGTCCAGCGTCGGGTGTCTCTGGTCGAGATACGCATTATAGGACTTGGCATTGTCCGGCATTGGTCCTGTGGTGATGTCGATAACAATTTGACCACCTTCGGCCACAAACACTTCGGCGTGGCAGTCACAATCAGATTGCACCTTCAGCCGCCCTTGTCCCAAATCATCAAGGGCACGAATGCGAGTGCGCGGTATCAGGTCAAAGGCCTGAGACATATCGAAGGATATCTCCGGCGCGGCCAATCGCAGCTCGTACCCGTCTTCCACACGACCAAATTCCCAACTGCCGGGGCTTTGGGTGTAAATAACAAGCCTTGAGAAATCCTCATGTTCCCCCGAGCGCACGGCGACGGATTGAGCGTGGCCAATTCTGACCAAGCAAAGCAAGATGATGAATGCGCGGACCCAAATCTTCATGCGGCAGCCTTCTTCACCTCGCGCAACGCCTCCTCAAGTTCGGAGTAGCTGGGGCGACTATGGCCCGGAGTGTTCTGGCGCCCCACTTCGATGCAGATATTCACCGAGTGATTGTAAAGGTTTGCCACCAATACTTCGCGGATCAACTGGTAGAAATGGGCATCTTCTTCGACAACCGTTTTCACCTTGGCTGAAAACGGTGCCACCAATCCGTAGGCAAGAAACACCCCAAGAAAGGTTCCAACCAAAGCGCCACCAATCATCTTGCCAAGAATTTCAGGGGGCTGATCAATGGACCCCATGGTCTTGATCACACCAAGAACAGCCGCAACAATTCCCAGCGCGGGGAGACCGTCTGCCACAGATTGCAATGCGTGGCTTCCGTGCAAGGCATGATGAAGATTGGCTTCCATGCGTTTTTCAAGGACTTCTTCCACCTGGTGCGGGTCGTCGTAGTTCATGGATGCTGATCGCAACGTGTCGCAGATCAGCTCGATTGCTTCCTTGTCTTCAAGGATTTTCGGGTATCGGGAAAAAATCGCACTTTCTTCCGGATTTTCAATGTGCTCTTCAAGGGCAACTGCGTTTTGACGGGCCTGCCGGATCAACTCAAACAGCAGGCAAAGCAGATCGCGGTAATCCTCATGTGCCCATTTTGTTCCCTTAAACACTTTTCCCACATCCTTAAGCGTGTGTTTGATCGCCGGAATATCATTGGAAATCACAAAGGCACCGGCTGCTGCGCCGCCAATCATGGTAAACTCGAAGGGAAGGGACTTCAGGATAATGCCCATCTTGCCACCTGCTGCAAGATAGCCGCCAAAGACCATGATGAAGATCAGGGCGATACCAATAATACCAATCATGAAACTAACTCCGTTGCACAGGATGTGTCACAGAAACTCTGACAAATTCAGGTTAAGAAATTGTGCGTTTCCGCGTCAGTTGGTCGGAACATTTGCGTTGCGGCTGGCGAGGATCACGCTGATTGCATATGACTTTTCGGGCGTGAGACCAGCCAGGATCTGAGCCGCCGCATCTGATCGCATCCGGCCCAGGAAACCAGCGGCAAATTGCGGGTCCATTTGGGCAAACAGGGGAATGGCCTGTTTGGGCTTCATGCTTTCATAGACTTCCGTCAATTGATCCAGATCGTTTTCTGCAGCTCCATCCGCCAAAGACATAGTTGATTTCAACGCCGCTTCAGCCGCGATCAGCGCATCCATGTTTTTCTTAATTTGCGCTTCAGCCACCGCAAGCGCCTGCAACCGGTTCTCCAGATCTGACTCCCGGCTGTTCAGATTGTTTTCGCGGGCCTGCAGGATTTCCAGAACCCGTGTGATATCCTCTTCGGTCTGACATGTCTGATCCGATGCCCCCGCATCCGACGCCTGGCTTGCGAGAGCGGAGACCTCTTTGGCGATGGCAACCCCGTGGTCCCCCAGCCTGACAATGCCAGATGCAATGAACAGCATCGCAATGACCCACATCGTTCCGATGCCGCCAACGCGTTTGCGTTTGCGCGAGGTGTGCGGCGGGGTGTCGGGCTTTTTGCGGCGAAACATCACTCTGCGGCCTCCAGATGATTGTGACGATGGCTGAGAAACACCGGAACGTTTGGTTTTTCGGGCGCTGGTTCGGCACGCGGGGTCTCTGATACGGCAGGTTCCGGTGGCTGCGGAACTGCAGGCGCTTCATCCGGCAGATCGTGCAGGCTGGCCATCATCAGTTCCAGCTTGCGAGACGCGGCTTCTGCCCGTTTCGTCAGGTCCGAAAGCTGTGCGGCGCTTGCCCCTGCGGCCCCCTGCGCCTTCTCAAGTGTCTTGGTCATATCGTCCACCTGGGCGGACAGTACGGCCACAGCCCCCCCCATGCCATTTTGCAGGTTGTTGAACCGCTTCAGGCGCCGCGACAATACGATACAGTAAATGGCAGCCCCCAACGCACCGGCCGCCAACAGGGCATCAGCAATGAGATCCATGTTCAGTCCCTCCGTCAATTCAGGACAAATTCGATGATCAACAGGTCACGAACCCGCCCTTCACCGGTAACAAGTTGAATGCGACGCAGCATTTGCGCCCGCAGCGAAACAAGGGTGCCGCGATCTTCCAGGTCAGAAATCTCGACAGCACGAAGATAAGAATTGAGCACATCCAGCACCCGGGGCTTCAGGGTGGAAACATCGTCCAGATGGTTCGGGTCCACCTCAAGGGACGCGCGAAATCGCAGGTGTTTGTTGCTGGAGGCATTGCCCAGTGAAATGACCAGCGGATCAAGCTCGACATAGGCCACCGGCGGCAGATCCAACATGACCGTCTCTTCTGCCGCAACGGTTTTTTCCTCTGAGGCTGGTGCGAGAATCATCCCGGAATACACGGCAAAGAAACCGCCCCCTCCCAGGAGCAGTGCCAGCACCATTCCTATTATCAGCCCCTTTTTCGACTTTTTCTTAGGGGCCTCGTCTTCACCTTCAACCGGTTCTTCAGCTTCTGCCATATCATCACCAGATTTTTTTCTTTCGAATCGTTATAGACCGGCGGGCACTAACCGATTGTTAAGGCTGGTCGTAGAAAACTGTTTGCATGACGGGGGCAGAAGCCCGCTCGCAGAAGGAGTCACGTCTTGCAACAAATCCTGTCGGTCTGGTCGGTACTGGATGTGCGTAAAAAAGTAGTGGTTGTTCTTGCCACATTGGCAATGTTTGCAGCGGTGCTGGGGATTTCCCGCATGGCCAGTCAACCATCGATGAGCCTGTTGTATGCGGGGCTCGAATCGGGGGCTGCAGGAGAGGTCGTGAACGCTCTGGAAGCGCGCGGGGCGCAATATGAAGTGCGCGGTGGTGCGATCTATGTGAACAGTGCGCAGCGGGATGGGTTGCGCATGACTTTGGCCAGTGAGGGGCTGCCGTCAAACTCGTCCAAGGGATATGAATTGCTGGATGGTTTGTCCGGATTTGGCACCACGTCGCAGATGTTTGATGCCGCCTATTGGCGGGCAAAAGAAGGGGAGCTGGCGCGCACCATCGTAGCAAGCCCCTTTGTGCAAAACGCACGTGTGCATATTGCGCAATCTGCGCAGCAAGGCCTGCGTCAACGCGCCCGACCAACGGCCTCTGTAACGCTTGGAACGTCATCAGGCACTTTGACCGGGGCGCAGGCAAAGGCGTTCAAATATCTTGTGGCATCGGCAGTTCCGGGCATGGCTCCGGAAGATGTTTCTATCATCGACAGCCGTGGCGGGTTGATTACTGCCGGGGACGAGACTGATGACGCCCCGAATCTTGCCGGGGATCGCGCCGCGGAACTGAAGGCCAACGTGGAGCGGCTGCTTGAGGCGCGTGTCGGGATCGGGAATGCGGTTGTGGAGCTGAGCCTTGAGACGGCGACCGAACGCGAATCCATTCTGGAAAAGACTTTTGATCCCAATGGCAGGGTGGTGATTTCAACCGATACTCAGGAAAACACCAGCTCCAGTTCCGACAGTGCAAATGGCGGTGTGTCGGTTGCTTCGAACCTGCCCGATGGGGATGGGGCTGCCGACGGTGGAACTTCGTCTGCGAATAACAGCGAAACGCGTGAGCGGATCAATTATGAAGTCTCTGAAACCACGCGGGAAATCATCAGATCTCCCGGGGCCACCAAGCGAATAACCGTGGCCGTTTTGGTGGACGGGATCCGATCCGTGAATGAGGCCGGGGAAACGGTGTGGTCACCGCGATCCGAGGAAGAGATGAAGAGCCTGCGCGATCTGGTGGCCTCTGCGATCGGCTTTGATGAGGCGCGCGGGGATACGATTACGCTGAAAACCATGGAGTTTGAACCGATCCCGGTTGATGGAACCGAAGCCACCAGCGGGTTTATGCAAAACATGCATCTGGATGTGATGTCCCTGGTGCAACTGGCAGTCCTGTCAGGTGTGGCTCTGATCTTGGGGCTTTTTGTGATCCGCCCGGTTCTGGCGAATGCTTCGCCCTTCGAAGATAGGTCCTCGGCGTCCGCCGCGCTGCCGGGCCCCGCGCCTGCCGCACCCGGAACAGGGGCCAATATGCCTGTGCCAAGTGCTGCGGCACCCGGGCAGGATCCTATCGAATTCAATACCGACTTCTCGGATATGCCACCGCTTATGGGGGAGATTGATGAAGGAGAGTTCTCGCCACCCCAGATGGCGGTCGTATCGGATATTGATTTTGATGATGGAACCGCTTCGGCAGACCCGGTGGAACGGCTGCGAGAGCTGATCGAGGAACGCCAGGGCGAAACCCTTGAAATCCTGCGGGGCTGGATGGAAGAAGACGAGAGTGTTGTGTGATGCCTCTGTTTCCACTTGAAGAATTTGGTACGACACCTTCGCCCCAAGCCGATAAACCAGTTCCGGTTCAACCGGCGCCGCAAATATCGGAAGCCGAACTGGAAGCCGCTCGACTGGCGGGATATGAGGCCGGATACCAGGCTGGCTGGGATGATGCGACCAAGGCGGACGACAACGAGCGAGAGCGGATTGGCGCGGAGTTCGCGCGTAACTTGCAGGACCTGGGATTTACCTTCCACGAGGCGCGCAGTCATGTGATGCAATCGCTGGAACCACTGTTGGCGAGCATGGTGAACAAGGTCCTTCCCGAGCTTGTGTCAGATACGATCGGGCAGGCAATTGTCGAAGAAATTTTGCCCCTGGCAGCGGATGCAGCGGATTGCCCAATCGAGGTGGTGACCCATCCGGCAGGTCGCGCGACACTGGAAGAGTTTCTGTCGCAAAATATCTCCGTCCCGCTGAGCATTGTCGAAGAAGGCACTTTGGTCGAAGGGCAGGTCCATATCCGCATGGGCAATACCGAAAAACAAATCGATCTCAGTGGCGCTGTGCATCGGATCGGCGAAGCAATTGCCGGTCTTTACGAAATCAATGAAAAGGCAGTTGAAAATGGCTGAAGATTTTCAAGACACCCCGCAAGCCAGTCCGTTTACCCAGGTCCCGATCGAGATCACGATCTCGGTGGGGAAAGCACGGCCCACGGTGCACGAGCTGTTGCGGCTCAAGAATGACAGCATCCTGCCGCTCGACAAGAAGGTCGAAGATCCGGTGGAGCTTTATGTGGGGGACAAGCTGATAGCGCGCGGAGAGTTGGAGGAGGTTGAAGGGGATGAAAGCGGCCGGTTGGCGGTGCGCCTGACCGAAGTTGCGGATCTTAAATCGGGGCTCTGAACCAATGCAAAACCGGTATCAGATGACCTTGCACCTCGTTCGGCTGGTCGCGTTAACCATGATATTGCTCAGTGCCGAACCGGCATTGGCGCAAGATATATCGATCAATCTGGGCGACGATGGGTCACTGGCCACCCGGTCTTTGCAATTGATGGTGCTGGTCACATTGCTTAGCCTGGTGCCCGGGCTTGCGGTGATGATCACCTGTTTTCCTTTCATTGTGACCGTGTTGTCGATTTTGCGTCAGGCGATTGGGTTGCAGCAATCGCCACCAAATATGCTGATCATCAGCTTGGCCTTGTTTCTTACATATTTCGTGATGGAGCCGGTCTTTACCGAGGCCTGGACCCGCGGGGCGGAACCGTTCACGCAGGGTGAGTTGGAATTGGAACCGGCCTTTTCAGCAGCCCTTGAACCATTTCGGAGTTTCATGGCCAACCGGATTGATCCGGAGACGTTTACCCAGCTTGCGGCCCTGCGCCCCGAGGCGGGATCCGAGGTCGCTGCCACCTCGCCCTTGTCGATCCTGGTCCCATCTTTCCTTTTGTCCGAAGTGGAACGCGCTTTTCAGATCGGCTTTCTGGTGTTTTTACCTTTCCTGATCATCGACCTTGTTGTGGCAGCCATATTGATGTCGATGGGGATGATGATGGTGCCACCCGCCATTGTGTCGTTGCCGTTCAAACTGGCGTTCTTTGTGGTGGCGGATGGGTGGAGCCTGATTTCAGGTGCTTTGGTGCGCAGCTACTTCTGACGCTTTGCATGAATGAGCCGCATTAGACATGACTGTTGCACATGGAATGATTCTGGCCGCAGGGCTAGATAGCTCAGGCTGGTCAGCGCAATAGGGCCCGGCCTTGACGGTCATACCCTCTGTTTTCTCCTGGCGGGCAGGTCAATATGCGTAATTTTATTACGATTATTTCGCACTTGCAGAAATCTTCTGTCCGCTCA
This sequence comes from Aliiroseovarius crassostreae, assembly GCF_049803815.1. Lineage (GTDB taxonomy): Bacteria > Pseudomonadota > Alphaproteobacteria > Rhodobacterales > Rhodobacteraceae > Aliiroseovarius > Aliiroseovarius crassostreae_A. The sequence goes on along the minus strand of NZ_JBNAGI010000001.1, from coordinate 1,107,985 downwards.
CGCCACTCGTTTCATTCGGTAATTTGAGTGCTGTAAATCCAATTTACAGAATAGGATCTCTGGCTGGTAATTTATTAACCAAAAAACTATTGCTCCATCATGGGTTAGGCCACTATTTTCTGCATCAGGAGGGTTGCGCTGGTTTTCTTGACAGGTTTGTCGAAGATGAGCGCGAAATACATCATTACGGAGGAGGCATGTCGTTGAACGACGTTACCAAGCAAACTTTTGCACCCAATTCTGATTTCGCAGCAAACGCACATGTGGATGCGGCCAAATACGAAGAGATGTATGCCGCGTCGATCAATGATCCGGAGGCGTTCTGGGGAGAGCACGGCAAGCGCATCGATTGGATCAAACCGTTTTCGATTGTAAAAAACACCAGCTATGCGCCCGGAAACGTTTCGATCAAATGGTTCGAAGATGGCACACTGAACGTGTCCGCCAATTGTGTCGACCGCCATCTGGAAACCCGGGGCGATCAGACCGCGATCATCTTTGAACCGGATGAGCCGACCGACGAAGCGCAGCACATCACCTATCGCGACCTGCACGGGCATGTCAGCCGCATGGCCAACATCCTGAAGGATCTGGGCGTGGGCAAAGGCGACCGCGTTATTCTGTATCTCCCGATGATCCCGGAAGCGGCCTATGCGATGCTGGCCTGTGCCCGCATTGGCGCCATCCACTCGATCGTTTTTGCCGGGTTCTCGCCCGACGCTCTGGCCGCCCGGATTGATGGGTGTGATGCCAAGCTGGTGATCACCGCCGATTTCGCACCGCGGGGCGGCCGCAAGACCGCGCTGAAATCCAATGCCGATCTGGCGCTGGACCATGCAGAGACCAAGGCCCAGGTTCTGATGGTGCGCCGCACCGGTGACGATGTGAACTGGGTGGATGGTCGCGACCATGATTATAACGAACTGGTGAAAACCGCCTCCGCCGATTGCCCGCCGGAGGAGATGAACGCCGAAGATCCGCTGTTCATCCTCTACACTTCGGGGTCGACCGGCCAGCCGAAGGGCGTTGTGCATTGCTCGGGTGGCTATCTGGTCTGGGCGTCGATGACCCAGGAAATCACCTTTGATTACCACGATGGCGACATTTACTGGTGTACCGCGGATGTGGGCTGGGTGACCGGCCACAGCTATATCGTTTACGGCCCGCTGGCCAATGGTGCGACCACGGTGATGTTCGAAGGCACGCCGACCTATCCGGACGCGAGCCGCTTTTGGCAGGTCTGTGAAAAGCACAAGGTGAACCAGTTCTACACCGCCCCCACCGCGCTGCGCGCGCTGATGGGGCAGGGCAACGAGTTTGTTGAAAAGTGCGACCTGAGCGACCTGAAAGTTCTGGGCACCGTGGGTGAGCCGATCAACCCGGAAGCCTGGACCTGGTATCACGAGGTGGTCGGCAAGGGGAACTGCCCGATCGTCGACACCTGGTGGCAGACCGAAACCGGCGGCCACATGATGACCCCGCTGCCCGGCGCACATGCTGCGAAACCGGGCGCTGCGATGAAGCCGTTCTTCGGCGTGCAGCCGGTGGTTCTGGAACCCACCTCGGGCGAGGAAATTCATGAGTTTCCGACCGAAGGTGTGCTGTGCATGAAAGACAGCTGGCCGGGCCAGATGCGCACCGTCTGGGGCGATCATGAGCGGTTTGAGAAGACCTATTTCTCGGACTACAAGAACTACTATTTCGCGGGTGATGGCTGTCGTCGCGACGAAGATGGCGATTACTGGATCACCGGCCGCGTGGATGACGTGATCAACGTGTCGGGCCACCGCATGGGCACCGCCGAGGTGGAAAGCGCCCTGGTCGCGCACGAAGCCGTGGCCGAGGCCGCCGTGGTGGGTTACCCGCACGACATCAAGGGGCAGGGCATCTATTGCTATGTCACGCTGATGAACGGGGTGGAGCCGACCGAAGAGCTGCGCAAGGAGCTGCGTAACTGGGTGCGCACCGAAATTGGCCCGATCGCCAGCCCCGACCTGATCCAATGGGCGCCGGGTCTGCCGAAAACGCGTTCGGGTAAAATCATGCGCCGCATCCTGCGCAAGATCGCCGAAAATGACTACGGCGCGCTGGGCGACACCTCGACCCTTGCCGATCCGTCGGTGGTGGACGAGCTGATCGACAACCGCATGAACAAGGCGTGAGAACATGGACGGTATGAAAACCCAATCGACCGCCCCGGTTCTGATCCTGCTTGGCCCTCCCGGGGCCGGCAAGGGCACGCAGGCCCGGATGCTGGAAGAGAAATTCGGCCTGGTGCAACTGTCCACCGGCGATCTGTTGCGCGCGGCTGTGGCGGCGGGCACCGATGCAGGTAAGGCCGCGAAGGCGGTGATGGAGGCCGGGGAACTGGTCTCGGATGAGATCGTCATCAACATCCTGCGTGACCGTCTTGCGGATGAGGATTGCGCGAAGGGTGTGATCCTCGATGGCTTCCCGCGCACCACCGTACAGGCCGAGGCGCTGGACGCGCTTTTGGCGGAATCCGGTCAGAAGATCGACGCCGCCATCAGCCTTGAGGTGGATGACAGCGAAATGGTCACCCGGATCAGCGGTCGTTTTACTTGCGGTGGTTGTGGTGAAGGGTATCATGACACGTATAAGCAGACTGCCGTTGATGGCGTTTGCGACAAATGCGGCGGCACGGATATGAAACGCCGGGCCGACGATAATGCCGAAACCGTGGTGAGCCGCCTTGAGGCCTATCACGCACAAACGGCACCGCTGGTTGCGTTTTACGACGCGGCCAACTGCCTGCAAAAAGTCGATGCCATGGGAGCAATCGACGACATCGCAGGCACCCTGAGCAGCATTGTCGATACGGCAACACGCTAAGGGGAAGGATGGGCGGCACCAGGAGGGGGTCGCCCGAGGAAACGGAGAAGAGGGAGGAGGCTTCATGTCCGACAACTCATCCAACAACGACTATTGGAAAGCCAATATTCGCATCATTCAGATCAGCCTCGTAATTTGGGCGCTGGTCTCTTTTGGATTCGGCATTCTGCTGCGTCCGATGCTGAGCGGCATTGCCGTCGGCGGAACCGATCTGGGCTTCTGGTTTGCCCAGCAGGGTTCGATCCTTGTGTTCCTGGCGCTGATCTTTTTCTACGCCTGGCGCATGAACAAACTCGACGCCGAACACGGCGTGGATGAATAAGAGGGACTGAGGAACACATGGATCAGTTTGTACTCAACTGGATTTTTATCGGCGCGAGCTTTGCGCTGTACATCGGTATCGCCGTATGGGCCCGCGCGGGCTCGACGTCTGAATTCTATGCTGCGGGCCAGGGGGTTCACCCCGTCGTCAACGGCATGGCAACTGGCGCTGACTGGATGTCGGCGGCTTCGTTCATCTCGATGGCGGGCCTGATCGCCTTCACCGGCTATGACAACTCGTCCTTCCTGATGGGTTGGACCGGCGGTTATGTGCTGCTTGCCCTGATGCTGGCGCCTTACCTGCGCAAGTTCGGCAAGTTCACCGTGTCGGAGTTTATCGGCGATCGCTTCTATTCGCCCACCGCACGTCTGGTGGCCGTGATCTGTCTGATCGTGGCATCGACCACCTACGTGATCGGCCAGATGACCGGCGTTGGCGTGGCCTTTGGCCGCTTCCTGGAAGTGGACAACACCACCGGCCTTCTGATTGGTGCCGCTGTTGTGTTTGCCTATGCCGTGTTTGGCGGCATGAAGGGTGTGACTTACACCCAGGTGGCGCAATACTGCGTTCTGATCATCGCCTACACCATCCCGGCGATCTTCATCTCGCTGCAGCTGACCGGCAATCCGATCCCGGCCCTGGGCCTGTTTGGTGATCACGCTGCCTCGGGTGAACCGCTTCTGATGAAGCTGGACCAGATCGTGACCGAGCTGGGCTTTAAGGAGTATACCGCCCACCACGCTGACACGCTGAACATGGTTCTGTTCACCCTGTCGCTGATGATCGGGACCGCCGGCCTGCCGCACGTGATCATGCGCTTCTTCACCGTTCCCACCGTATCGTCGGCCCGTTGGTCGGCTGGTTGGACCCTGGTGTTCATCGCCCTGCTGTACCTGACTGCTCCGGCTGTTGGGGCCATGGCGCGCCTGAACATCTCGGACATGATGTGGCCGAACGGCACGACGTCGGAACCGGTCTCGGTTGAGATGATGGAAACGGACGAGCGTTATGCCTGGATGGCAACCTGGCAGAAGACCGGTCTTCTGAACTGGGAAGACAAGAACGGCGACGGCAAAATTGCCTACTTCAACGACAAGAACCCCGAGAAGGTTGCTGCAATGGAAGCCGCCGGTCTGGGCAGCGAAAATGAACTGGTCAAGTTCAACCGCGACATCCTGGTTCTGGCCAACCCGGAAATCGCCAACCTGCCGGGTTGGGTGATTGCCCTGGTGGCGGCCGGTGGTCTGGCGGCGGCTCTGTCGACTGCTGCGGGCCTTCTGCTCGCAATCTCGTCGGCCGTGTCGCATGACCTGATCAAAGGTGCGATCAGCCCGGGTATCTCGGAAAAAGGCGAGCTGATGTCGGCGCGTATTGCCATGGCTGTGGCCATCGCAGTTGCGACCTACCTCGGTCTGAACCCTCCAGGCTTCGCGGCGCAAACCGTGGCTCTGGCCTTCGGTCTGGCCGCTGCGTCGATCTTCCCGGCTCTGATGATGGGGATCTTCACCAAGGTGAACAACAAAGGCGCCGTGGCTGGCATGCTGGCCGGTCTGGTTGTGACCCTGATCTACATCTTCCTGCACAAAGGCTGGTTCTTCATCCCGGGCACCAACTCGTTCTCGGATGCTGACCCGCTTCTGGGTACCATCAAGTCGACCTCGTTTGGTGCTGTTGGTGCGATGATCAACTTCATCGTGGCCTTCCTGGTGTCGAAATCGTCGGATGCCATTCCGGCCGAGATCAACGAACTGGTGGAAAACGTCCGCATCCCGAAAGGGGCAGGCGCTGCCGCTGCAGACCACTAAAAACAGCGAAGGCCGCCTTTCGGGGCGGCCTTCTTTCCCTTCGACCGACAGGATTTGACGTTGCCCAAGGCTGGGAACGGCAAGATCGGCAAGGGTCTCGGTCAACTGGGCGTTTCGGACTGGATTTGGGTGCCAAATTTATCCCCAAACGCGTTGGAAAGGGTGTAAACCTTGTCCAGCAACAAGAATTTCAAAGGCTTCGCTATGCCGCTTTCCCCCGATCAGATCGAACGTTTCCTGAAATCCGTCCACCCATATGACAGCTTGCCAGCCGACAGGGTGCGTGCCGTCGTGCCCAATATGGTGGCGCGATCCGTGCCCAAGGGCCAGGTGATCTATGAAGTGGGCGATGTGTTGGACGGGCTTTACATCATCCATGAAGGTGACGTGGAGGTGCGCGATGAAAACGGCGTTCTGATTTCCCACCTGCACCTGCGCAACTCTTTTGGCGAACGCGGCCTGATGCGCGACGGCAAGGCCGCGACCCGCGCGGTGGCCGAAAGCGACACCACGCTTTTGATGCTGCCCAAGGATGTGTTCACGCACCTCATGCAAAGTGACGACACCGTGCGCCGGTTTTTTGACCGCAGCCGGGGCCCGAAAACGGAAACCAACAATCTGTCCACCGTGACCGTTGACAATTTGATGGCTCCCAACCCGGTGACCTGCGCACCGGATGTGACCATCCAGAACGCCGCGAAGATGATGGGAGAGCGCAAGATCTCGTCGCTTTGTGTGACGCAGGATGATCACCTGACCGGGATCGTGACAACCAGCGATCTGGCCCGAAAAGTGGTGGCCCAGGCGCGCGACATTTCCGGCCCCGTGTCCGAGATCATGGTCCCGAACCCGATCACCCTGTCGCCCTCGGCCATTGGGTCGGATGTGCTGCACCTGATGATGGAAAAACGCATCGGGCATATTCCGATTGTCGAGGCGGGTAGGCTTGTGGGCATTGTCTCGCAGACCGACCTGACCCGGTTTCAAACGGTCAGCTCTGCCGAATTGGTGCGTGAAATTGCCGTGGCCGGATCGGCGGACGAGATGAAGCACATCACCGCGCGCATTCCCAACCTCTTGGCGCAACTGGTTGGATCGGGCCTGGCGCATCAGATCGTCACCCGGCTGATCACCGATGTGGCCGACACGGTCACCCGGCGCCTTTTGACGCTTGCCGAAGACACGCTCGGCCCGCCGCCCGTGCCCTATCTGTGGCTGGCCTGCGGCAGCCAGGGACGGCAGGAACAGACCGGCGTCAGCGACCAAGACAACTGCCTGATCCTGCATGACGACGTGACGGATGCCGACCGCGATGGCTATTTCGCCGAGCTTGCCAAGTTTGTCTGCGACGGGCTGGACACCTGCGGATATGTCTATTGCCCGGGCGACATGATGGCGACCAACCCGCGCTGGTGCCAGCCGGTCGCGGTGTGGAAAGACTATTTCACCGGCTGGATCAACAAACCCGACCCAGAGGCGCAGATGCTCGCCTCGGTGATGTTTGACCTGCGCCCTATCGGCGGTGACGACACCTTGTTCGACGGGCTGCAGACCGAGACGCTGAATATGGCCGAGAAGAACTCGATCTTCGTCGCGCATATGGTGTCGAACAGCCTGAAACACACGCCGCCCCTGGGCCTGTTGCGCGGGTTCGCAACGATCCGGTCGGGCGAACACAAAAACCAGCTCGATATGAAACATAACGGCGTGGTGCCGGTGGTGGATCTGGGGCGGATCTACGCCCTGCAAGGCAAGCTGACCGAGGTGAACACCCGCGCGCGCCTTGAGGCTGCGCAGGCCGCTGGTGTGCTGAGCAGTTCGGGCGGCAGTGACCTGCTGGATGCCTATGATCTGATCGCCGACACCCGCCTGGCGCATCAGGCCGCGCAAATCCGCCAGGGCCAGGCACCGGACAATTTTCTTACCCCGTCCGACCTGTCGGATTTTGAACGCAGCCACCTGCGCGACGCGTTTGTGGTGGTGAAATCCCTGCAAAGCGCCATCGGGCACGGGCGCGGGATGTTGGGGTAAGGCAGGCGTCAGGGGAGGAGAGATATGTTTTATGAAACGGTGGCCACATTGGTGGCAGGCTTTGCCGGGGCCGGACTGGTGCTGGTCGTGAACAAATCCCTGCGCGGGCGTTTGCCGAAATGGGCCACGCCGGTGGGCGCGGGTTTGGCGATGCTGATCGCAACGATCGCAAATGAATACAGCTGGTATGACCGCACGGTCGGTGGCCTGCCCGAAGGGCTGGACGTGATCGCGCAGGAAGAAAACCGCGCGGCCTTCCGCCCCTGGACCTATGCCGCCCCCTTCGTGGATCGCTTTGTTGCGGTGGACACGCTGTCGCTGCGCACCCACCCCGCGCAGGCGGATCTGCGCATGGTTGATACGCTCTTTCTGGGGCGCTGGGCCGCGCCGCAAAAGCTCACCGTATTGCTGGATTGCAAGGGCGGCCGGCGCGCACAGCTGACGCCTGCGGTTACGGTTGCCGCGGATGGCACCGTCACCGGGGCCGATTGGGTCGAGGCCGCGGGCGATGATCCGCTGCTGGCGCATAGCTGTCAGACGGAGGCGGCCTCATGACCCCCTTGTCCCGCCTCTCGCTTCGGCTCCGCAATTTCCTGTTCTTTGCCTTCCTCGCGGTGGCCTCGATCGTCGTGATCGGCGCGGCGCTTTACCTGGGCTACCAACGCGTCGATGAGGCCGGCGTCGAGGCCGGGTTCACCCTGTCGGCGGTGATCGCCATCTTTGGCCAATTGGCGCTGGTGGCGGGGATCTGGTTCCTGTTTGACGAAAACATCGCCCGCCCGATCGAACGCCTTGCGGTCAACCTGCGTGCCAAGGTCCACGCGAAATCGGGCCAGATCGACGAACATGAAGGCCGCTATCTGGGCGATATCGTGCAGGCGACCGCGTCGGTGGCGCAACAGCTGTCCAGCTCGACCCTGGACCAGGCCAGCGCAATTGCGCATGAAACCTCGCGACTGAATGCCGACAAGGCGCGGCTGACGGCGCTTTTGTCCGAAATCCCGGTGGCGATGGTGCTGGTCAGCCCGTCCCACCAGATTGTGCTTTACGACAGTCAGGCGGCGGGGATCCTGTCGCAGGTGTCGCCCCCCCGCCTGAACGCGTCGATCTTTGAATATTTCCAGGAAGCCCCCTTCATGGACGCCCACCGCAAGATGGTCGAAACGGGCAAAGAGCAAAGCTTTTCGGACCGCTCGGCCCATTCCAAGTTCCAGTTCGAAGCGCGGATCAAACCGCTGGACAGCGGCGATGGCTATATGCTGATCATCGACGACACGCAGGCCAATTTCGCCCCCGACGCCGCCCGCCCGGTGGTGTTCGATTTCGACCTGATGGAAGCGCAGGCCGCAGGCGAAGACATGTGGCAGGCCAACCTGAACGACCTGACCTTTGTGGTGTTCGACACCGAAACCACCGGGTTGCAGCCTCACAAGGACGAGATCGTGCAGATCGGCGCGGTGCGTGTGGTGAAGTCAAAGATTGTCCCCGGCGAACAGATCGACATGCTGGTCAATCCGGGGATGCAGATCCCGCCCGCCTCGACCAAAGTGCACGGGGTGACCGACGCGATGGTGGCCGGGGCCGCCCGGATTTCCGAAGCCAGCCGGGTGTTGCACGGGTTTTCCTCTGGCGCGGTTCTGGTCGCCCATAACGCGCCCTTCGACATGGCGTTTTTGCACAACCACGAAAAAGACGCGGGCGTCACGTGGGATCATCCGATTCTTGACACGGTGTTGCTGTCGGCGGTGCTGTTTGGCCGGACCGAGGTGCACACGCTCGATGCGCTCTGTGACCGGCTGGATGTGGTGATCCCGCCCGAACTGCGCCACACCGCGCTGGGTGATGCCCATGCCACGGCCGAGGTCTTGTGCAAGATGCTGGCGATGTTGCAATCACGCGGCGTGACGACGCTGGCGGATGCGGTGGCCGAGGCGAAACGCCATTCGCGGTTGTTGAAGGATCTGAACTGAGGTCAGACCAAAGGGGGCCCGACTTCAGACAACAAAAAAGGCGCCGCTCTGAGAGAGGGGCGCCTTTGTTTATTTGGTCGGGCTGAGAGGATTCGAACCTCCGACCCCCTGCTCCCGAAGCAGGTGCGCTACCAGGCTGCGCTACAGCCCGACCGTGGCGAGCGGGATAGCCTCAATAGGCCTGATCTGCAAGCCCCAAAATGCACCAAGGGGCCGGATTCTTTGCCGTCCCACTCCAAAAACGAAAACGGCCCGCATGGGGGCGGGCCGCTCTGAAATTCTGAAGATGTGGGCTTACAGGCTGGCGTTCAGCGCGGCGATCACGGCGTCGCCCATCTCGCTGGTCGACACCGGTTTGACACCATCTTCGTTCAAGAGATCACCGGTGCGCACCCCGTCAGCCAGAACCTTCTCAACCGCTGCTTCCAGACGGTCGGCTTCTGCGCCCATGTCAAAGCTGTAGCGCAGCGCCATGGCAAAGCTGAGGATACAGGCGCAGGGGTTGGCTTTGCCTTCACCGGCAATGTCCGGGGCCGACCCGTGCACGGGTTCATACATGGCTTTCGGGCGGCCATTTTCCATCGGCGCGCCAAGGCTGGCGGAGGGCAACATGCCCAGCGACCCGGTCAGCATCGCGGCACAATCGGACAGGATGTCGCCAAACAGGTTGTCGGTATAGATCACGTCAAACTGCTTGGGCGCGCGCACCAGCTGCATCGCGCCATTGTCGGCATACATGTGGCTGAGCTCGACCTCGGGGTAATCCTTCGACACCTCGGTCACCACGTCGCGCCACAGGATGCCCGATTCCATCACATTGGCTTTTTCCATCGAGCAAAGCTTTTTGTTGCGCTTCATCGCCAGCTCAAAGGCCGCCCGCGCGCCGCGTTCGATCTCGGCCTCGGTGTAACGCTGGGTGTTTACACCCACACGCTGGCCGTCCACTTCGGAAATGCCGCGCGGTTCACCGAAATATACGCCCGAGGTCAGCTCGCGCACGATCATGATATCAAGACCCGAAACGATGTCGCGCTTCAGCGACGAGAAATCGGCCAGCGCGTCAAAGCACTGTGCGGGGCGCAGGTTGGCAAAGAGGTCCATTTCCTTGCGCAGACGCAGAAGACCGCGCTCAGGCTTTACCGAAAAATCCAGATCGTCGTATTTCGGCCCGCCCACGGCCCCCAGCAAAACCGCGTCCACCTCTTGCGCTTTGGCCATGGTTTCGTCGGCCAGCGGCACACCGTGCTTGTCATAGGCGGCCCCGCCCACCAGGTCCTCGGACACGTCAAAGGTCACGCCGCGCTTGTCGCCGATCCAGTCGATGACCTTGCGCACTTCGGCCATGACTTCCTGGCCAATACCATCGCCGGGCAGGATGAGGAGAGAGGGGTTCGACATGTCGCGTATCCTTGCATGAATTGCATCTGTTCAGTTGCGCTCTGGCCTAGCGGTTTGGGCGCAAAGCGTCAAGAAATGCAGGGGAAATAGCGCAGATTTTGCGCCTAAAAATCCAGATCCACCCAGACCAGATGATGGCGCGAGGCCGCGGCGGTGGTTTCGGCGAGCGGATCGTCTTTGGTGGGCCAGATCACCCCCGCATCCAAGACCGTCGCCCCGGCCCAGGGCAGGATGTAGCTCGCGCGCAATTTGCCCACGTCGATCGCGCTCCAATCCGCGGTGTCCGTGCCCTCGGATCCGGTTGGGGCGGGGTCGATCAGGCGTGGATCAGACAAAAGCGCGTGGATCGCATCCTGCCGCCCTTCGCCATCAATCGGGTCAATATTGGCCTGCCCGATCACCACATAGGGCGCGTCGGGGGGCTGAAAGGGCAGGGTGCCGTCCAGCAGGTGCAGCCAGAACCGGGCTTCATCTGCGCCCCGTTTGCCATTGCGATCTTCCGCGCCATCAAACGCCGGGGTGGACCCGTGCCAAGTCAGCAGGTGGAGCTGCCGCCCGTCTGGCAACCCGACCGGCACATCCCAATGGGCGACACTGGACAGGCGCTGAATGGCTTGTGCTTCGGGGGACGGAAAGGGGGTGCCATCCGGGTGCAAGGGCAGATCCGCGCCGGGCAGAGCCCGCCACAAAAAGCCCGAGAAATCGCGCACCTCCCCCAAAGGCAGGCGCGACAGAATAGCCATGCCATCTTCGCCGGTAAACGCGCCATATCCCTGACTGTCACGCGGTTCGCCAAGCCGCCCGTTGCCGTCCAGATCCAGACCCGTGGCCACCCCGCTGTTGGGGCGCGCGGCAAAGCGATGTGGCAGGTCGTGGCCCGCCTTGGCCAAGGCGGATTGGAACGCCGTCAGCGCGTGGTTTTCGAGGTCATGATCAAACCCTTGCAGCACCAGCACATCCGGTGCGGCCTGGGTGATCACTTGTAAGACCGCTGCGATTTGCGGATCTTTGCCCTTCAGAAGATCACGCAGCAATATGCCCGGCCCCTTTCGGGATAGCTCTACGTTAAACGTGGCAAAGCGCAGTTTTTCTGCCAGCGCCGGGCCGGGACACAGAAGCAAGGCAGACAGGATCAGCCCAATCAGGCGGGCTGAAGCGCGTCGTCCTTGCCATCTTTGGTGTTTTTCTTGCGTTCCGTGCTGATCATTGCCGCAACCCGCCCCATGGCGATGCCGCGCATGAACAGGCTTGCTGGCAAAAAGGCCCATGCGGTGATTGTCCAGATCATGGTTTGGTTGTTGGTGACCGAGACCGAGCCAAACAGCGACGAGGCGGCCTGAATCACGGCGGGGGTCAAAAAGGGCAGCAGAAAGCCAAAGGCGATGTTAAAGCGCGCGTCCCGTTCCAGCCGGGCCACCACATCGCCGCCGGCGGTCGGATCAAATGTCGGCAGGTTGACCCACACGTTAAACGCCCCGCGAGAGGGCCAGCGGCCAGCCCCCAACGCAATGACGAAGATGGCCAGCGAAATCAACGAGATCAGATAGGTCATGCCAGCGGCGGTGCGCAATGTGGCAATTTCTGCCGCGCTGGCGTCATCAGGCAGCATCAGCACAATCAGGCGAACCGGCGAATACGGGAAGTCAATTGCATGGCCGATCAGCGTGCCCACCAGGGTCACGAACTCGGTCGATGTCGTTGGGGTGGTGGTCCCGCGCGCCATGATCGACAGGGTAAGCACCATCGTGAACAGGCTGAGAAAACGAATGCGGTTAAAGGGGGGCGCGTCGCGAAATTCAACAAGGCCGGGATAGGCCGAGGCGTATTCGAAAAGGGTCAGCGCACCGGCGCATAGCGCCACCAGCGCCACGATCTGCGCCGTGTCTGCATCGGTGCCGGGCACCATCATGGATGGCAGTGCAATCACCACCACCATCAAAATCGCGCGCAACAGCGCTCCTGTCAGTCTTGAAACCACGTTTCAACCCTCAACCTTGGACGGGAGCGATACGATGCCGCGCCCTTGTTCCGTTGTTGATCCCCGCCATTTTAGCGGTTGCCTCATTTAAGCTACGATGCCTTCATAACCGGGAATCTGCAAGCAATGGGTTAATTTCTCATTATAATTTTGGAAATTTTAAGGCAAAACTGGTGCGACATTGCATCATCGCGAAAAAAGGCGTGCCGCAAGTGAAAGGGGCGACCCGCGAACGGACCGCCCCATTTTGCTCTGGTTTTCTCTGGGAACCCGCGCCGTTTGGCTGAGGTTACGCCTTGCTCAAACCCACGGACGCGCGGCGGACGCCTGCGCTTCAAACGCGTCAATCGACGCCTTCTTTTCCAGGGTCAGGCCAATGTCATCCAGCCCTTCCAGCAGGCAGTGTTTCTTGAACGGGTCCACGTCGAACTTGACCACTTCGCCATCGGACGTGGTGATTTCCTGCGCTTCCAGATCCACGGTCATCCGGGCGTTTTCGCCCTTTTCCGCATCCGCCATCAACAGGTCCACCTGCTCTTGCGGCAGAACAATCGGCAGGATGCCGTTCTTGAAGCAATTGTTGAAGAAGATGTCGGCAAAGCTGGTCGAGACCACACATTTGATGCCGAAATCCGCAATCGCCCAGGGCGCGTGTTCGCGCGACGAGCCACAGCCGAAATTGTCACCGGCAATCAGGATTTCCGCGTTGCGGTATTGCGGTTTGTTCAGCACAAAATCCTCGATTTCCGAGCCATCGCGGTTGTAGCGCATCTCGTCAAACAGGTTCTTGCCAAAGCCCGTGCGTTGGATCGACTTCAGGAACACCTTGGGGATGATCATGTCGGTGTCGATATTCACCAGCGGCATGGGGGCCGCGATACCTTGGAGTTTTTCAAACTTTTCCATAATCTCGGCTCCTTAGATCAAGTCACGCACATCGGTCAGACGACCGGTGAGGGCGGCGGCGGCGGCCATGGCGGGGGACACAAGGTGCGTGCGCCCTTTGTAACCCTGACGGCCTTCGAAGTTGCGGTTCGAGGTGGAGGCACAACGCTCGTTCTCGGACAGCTGATCGGGGTTCATGGCAAGGCACATCGAACAGCCCGCCAGACGCCATTCAAACCCGGCCTCTTCAAAGATCTCGGCCAGACCTTCTTCCTCGGCTTGCGCGCGCACAAGACCCGATCCCGGCACGATCATCGCGCGCAGACCGTCTTTGATCTTTTTGCCTTTCACAATCTCGGCCACGGCGCGCATGTCTTCGATGCGGCCATTGGTGCAGGATCCGATGAACACGGTGTCGATCTCGATGTCGGTCAGCTTCTGACCCGGCTCCAGACCCATATATTCGATTGAACGGGCTGCGGCCTCAACCTTGCCGCCTTCGAAATCGGACGGGTTCGGCACAACGCCGGAAATCGGCAGAACGTCCTCGGGCGAGGTGCCCCAGGTCACAACTGGTTCAATCTCCTCGCCTTTCAGCGTGACAACCTTGTCGAAATGCGCGCCTTCATCTGTGAAGAGCGTTTGCCAATAGGCGACAGCTTCCTCCCACTGGGCACCTTTCGGGGCGTGGGCGCGGCCTTTGCAATATTCGAAGGTGGTCTCGTCCGGGGCGATCAGACCGGCGCGCGCGCCGCCTTCGATGGCCATGTTGCAGACGGTCATGCGGCCTTCCATCGACAGGTCGCGGATCGCTTCACCGCAATATTCGATGACATAGCCGGTGCCGCCACCGGTGCCGGTTTCCCCGATTACGGCAAGGGTGATGTCCTTGGCGGTCACACCCGGTTTCAGCTTGCCGGTGATTTCCACCTTCATGTTCTTGGATTTCTTCTGGATCAGCGTCTGCGTGGCCAGAACATGTTCTACTTCCGAGGTGCCGATGCCGTGGGCCAGCGCGCCAAAGGCACCGTGGGTCGCGGTGTGGCTGTCGCCGCAGACCACGGTCATGCCGGGCAGGGTCCAGCCCTGTTCCGGGCCAACAATGTGCACAATGCCCTGACGCACGTCGGTCACCGGGTAGTAATGCACGCCAAATTCGCGGGCGTTGGTGTCAAGGGCGGCCACCTGAATGCGGCTTTCCTCGGTCATCTGCGCCGGGTCTTCGCGGCCCGCGGTGGTGGGCACGTTGTGGTCCGGCACGGCGATGGTCTTGTCCGGCGCGTGCACCTTGCGGCCCGCCATGCGCAGGCCTTCAAACGCCTGCGGGCTGGTCACTTCGTGCACCAGGTGGCGGTCGATATACAGAAGGCAGGTGCCATCGTCCGCTTCATGGGCCACATGTGCGTCCCAGATTTTATCATAGAGTGTCTTCGGGGCGGTCATCTTCGCTCTCCGTGGATGGTCATGTTGTGAAGGGTGACAGGGATCATACGCCCGATCAAAGGCGATGCATCAGCGCCCGCATCTGGGCGCGGCAGCTTATAGTCGGGCGAGCACGGCCTTCATGGCGCCGTGAAAGCGCCACGGCAAAAAGGCGTGGTCATCCATGTCAAAAATCCGAGTCATGCAGGGGAGATACTCTTTTGTGCCCTCTCAGGCAAGGCTTGTGGCCAGAAATGACGCGATAGGACGTGTGAATTCAGGCTGGGTCCCCGTCCACAGGTCGAATAATGGCAAAAGCGCCGCCCGGTCAGTTGAAGTGGTATGTGAAGCGCGCGGCGAAGATATCGCTTTGCCCTTCCAGATAAAACTCTTCTTCCGAGATCACATTGCCGATTGGCAGGTCCAGCGATGTGCGTTGTTCCGGGAAGCGCACGTGGCGATAGCTCAGACCCAGAGAAATCTGATCGGTGATGCGGTAGTCCACGCCAAGGCCGGCGACGATCCCCGGCGTCCAGCCCCCCAGATCCGAGGCACAATCCTGACCCGCGCACAATCCGGGCTGGCTGTTGGACACCTTTACCTCGGCCCCGGCGATGCCCAGTTCGACATACGGCAGCAGCGGTCCCATATCGCGACCAATACGCCCGGTCAGTGTGGCGATATTGTCAAGTTCGCTCACCCAGGTGCCGTTGAACCCCACCGGGCCACCGGTATAGCTGACGGCGGACGACGTGTTGTTCCACCCCAGTTCCCACCCCAGCACGATGCCATTGTCCAGCCGATACAGCCGCCCCAGATGCGCACCGAAATCAAGATCATCTTCATCGGCTTGAAGCGGCGGTGTACCGTCCCAGTCCAACAGACCGGTGCCAAGCGCGGTCCAGACCAATTCCTGACTGCGATGCCCCAGAGCGCCGCCCAGATAAAGCCCGTTCCAATTGGGCGAAGATTGCGTCCCCCCAACAGTTTCTGCCTGCCCCTGCGCCAGGGACAGCAGCAGAGCTGTTGCGCCAAGAAGGGTGGGATAAACACGCATCACATCAACCGAAGTTTTGTCAACCTACACCTCACCATAGCTGGCCGTTAACGGGTTCACAACGGGCACCGACCTGAATATTCGCGCCTGTTGCGAAAGGGGGTGGCGTAAGCTGGACCATAAGGGGAAACCGTGCAAAACTGGTTAAATGGAGCAGGAAGAAATCAAGCCGCCACAACGGAATACCCCCGATACCCCCCCGGCCGATCAGACCCCGGATCCGGCTGTCGACGGGGTTGGTTCCACGCCAACGGAAGAGGTGCTGGAACTGGCGCGCCAAGGCGGAGATTTCCTGCTTAGCCTGACCCAGACCTGGCGCCTCTATCAGGTGGGAATCATCATTGCCCTGGCCGTCCTGTCCTGGGGCCTGGGGCGGATGGTTGACCCCAAGGTGGAAGAGTGGCTGCGCGCCCGTGATGGCTGGTCGAAACGCCGGTTGCGCTTTGCCCTGCAACTGCGCCGCCGCGTTCCGATGATCATCTTCGTGATCCTCACATGGATTGCGGTCACCGTGATGCAAGAGGTCACCTGGCCGTCCCGGTCCTATCTGATCGGGTTGGTCTGCACCATTGCCCTGGCCTGGGTGGCAGTGGGGATCGCCTCTTTTGTGGTGGAAAACCGCGCGCTCAGGCGCCTGATCAAATGGGGCCTCTGGATCTATGTGACCCTCTTTTACCTTGGTGCCGTCGATGCGGTGTCGGGGGTGCTCGACAATCTTGCCCTTTCGGTGGGCGACATGCGCCTGTCCCTTCTGGATGTGATCCGCGCGGTGGTGATCACCGGCGTGTTGTTTGCCGTTGCCAGGATGTTTTCGCGCACCTCGGCAGAGCAGATCCAGAAGAACGAAGACATCTCGCCCTCGATGCAGGTGCTGGTGGTCAAATTCCTTCAGATGCTGCTTTACGGCGCGGCCTTCTTCATTGGGTTAAAGGCGGTGGGCGTGGATCTGACCGGCCTTGCGGTGCTGTCCGGGGCCATCGGTGTGGGGCTTGGCTTTGGCTTGCAAAAGGTGGTCTCGAACCTGGTGTCCGGTGTGATCATCCTTCTGGACAAATCGATCAAACCGGGGGACGTGATTTCGCTGGGCGAAACCTTTGGCTGGATCCAGCAGCTGGGGGCGCGGTACGTGTCCGTGGTCACCCGCGATGGGCGCGAATATCTGATCCCGAACGAAGACCTGATCACCGGGCAGGTGGTCAACTGGTCCCACACCAACGCCTTTGTGCGGCTCGATATCTTTTTTGGCACCGCTTACGACAACGATCCCCATCAAGTGCGCAAAATCGCCATTCAGGCGGCCACCAGCGTGGATCGGGTGCTGAGCTTCCGCCCGCCCGTTTGCCACATTGTTGGGTTCGGGGATTCCTCTGTCGATTACATCCTGCGGTTCTGGATCGACGATCCCACCGGCGGGCTGACCAATATCCGCGGCAATGTCTATCTGGCGCTCTGGGACGCGTTTCAGGAAAACGACATCGACATCCCGTTCCCACAACGCGAGGTGCGGGTGCTGGGCGACGCCAATCGCCAGGCGGATCTGGTCATGGACGGATCTGGCGCGGCGGACGACGCGAAGCAGCCGAAGGGCTAGCCTTCCGTTCGCGCGGGTCCGGCGGTAAAACAGGCTCTGTCGTCGCGGCCTTGCGGATCACCCGTTGTCCCCCGGCCACCGGCTCCAACCGATCAAACGGATCCTCCTGCATCTTTTCCGGAGGATCCACCGGCGCCTCCAGATCCGGCAAATATAGCCCCGCGGTCCAGCGGTCCGGCAGGCGGTCAATCAGCGTGTTCAACATGGAAATGCCGCGCACTGTCTGCCCACGCAATTGATCCGCTTTCTTGGGGTCGCGTTTCCTTAGCGCCTCGAACCTGCGCAGGATATAATTGTCCACCGCCTCTGGTCCGACCGAGAAGTACACCACCGCCGCCGCCAATATGGCGAAAAGGGCCAGGATGATCATCAGGACGGGGCGCAGAACAAACGCGACAATCAACAGAGCCACACCCGCCACACGAGGAGTCTGCGGATGGCGCAACACCTGGACGGAAAATGTGCCAAGCAGCGACAGAACGCGTGTGAACCGGGCCGTTTTTGATGTCAGGGTCGCGCCGGGGGGACGGGGGGCACCGTCCGACCGTGGGCCGGCGGCCTCTGGTGATGAAGGCTCGTCCTCGGGGGCCGCTTTTGCCTCGGTGATCATCGTGTCGATCGCCGCCTTGATCTCTTTCGTGTCAGGCTCAGGCGGGGGGGCAAGGGGGGCGTCGGGCTGGCGCGCAGTGTGTGTTTCCATCGGCGCATCATCAACTTTTGGCGCGATATCAATCTCTTGCGCCTCCATCAGTGCCCGAATGGCCAGGATATCCGGGTCCGCCTCTGATAGCGCCCGGTCCTCTGCCCCCTGCGGCTTGCCGTCTTTTGCCATGTGTCCCTCGCACAAAACATCCTCATCAACACGCAACCCTATCGTCCTTTTGCGGCATCATTATGGCGTGGCCCTTTTGCATCCCATGAACTTGATGTAAACAGGCCTGTCATTGAGATCGTAACCAACTGGTGGTACGATTCGTTATGCCCAGCGTCGGGGCGGATCGGCGTGCTTTGATAGGAGGACTATGTCCTGTCTCTTGAACATCAGGCGGGCACTGACCCGGCCGCAGGAGGACCGCAGATGACGGTCGAGATCCTGAAATCCGCAGCGGACGGCGCTCTGCTCGCGCGCATCCTCAAATCCCTGGAAGAAGACAAAGCCGAAGATGTGGTGGTGATCGATTTGCACGGCAAATCGGAAATGGCCGATCACATGGTGGTCTGTTCGGGTCGTTCCACCCGACAGGTCGCCGCGATCTCGGAAAAGCTGACCGACAAGATCAAGTCGGAATTTGGCATCTATTCCAAGGTCGAAGGCAAATCGCAGGGCGATTGGGTGCTGATCGACGCGGGCGATGTGATTGTCCATGTGTTCCGTCCCGAAGTGCGCGAATTTTACCAGGTCGAAAAGATGTGGATGGAACCGGGCGCAGCCCAACCTGCTGCACCCGGCCCGGTGGATGTGTCCGACCAAAAGGGCTGATCCGAAGGAGAGGCCCAAATGCGCGTGCAAATCTGTGCCGTGGGGCGCCTGCGTGGCGGCCCCGAGCGCGATCTGATCGACGACTACCTGACACGGTTTGACCGCTCCGGGCGGCCCTTGGGGCTTGGCCCGGCCAAACTCGTTGAGGTTGAAGACAAGAAAGGCGGCGGCATGAGGCCCGAAGCCGCCCTTCTTGAAAAATCCATCCCCAAGGGCGCGCTGATCTGCACGCTGGATGAACGCGGCAAGCTGATGTCCTCGCCCGATTTCGCGACCCTTCTGGGCCGCTGGCGTGACGATGGCCGTCAGGACGTGGCCTTTGTGATCGGCGGCGCGGATGGCATCGACCCCAGCTTACGCGCCCAGGCCGATGCGTCCGTGTCCTTTGGCAAAATGGTCTGGCCGCATATGCTCGCCCGCGTGATGCTCTCCGAACAGCTCTACCGCGCCGCCTCCATCCTGGCGGGCAGCCCCTATCACCGGGTCTGATCTTTCTAACCGATCCTTATTTTCTAATCACAAATATCCTGGGGTGAATTGGCGCAGCCAAGAGGGGCAACGCCCCTTCCCCGTTGCCATACCCCCCTCTAGCGCCTAGAACATCCCCGAGCAGTCACCACCACCACGAGGAACATTCCGATGAGCGCCCCGAAACCCGTAGTTCTGTGCATTCTCGACGGTTGGGGGCTTCGCGAAGAAACCGCACATAACGCGCCCGCGCTGGCCAATACGCCAAATTTCGACCGGCTGATGAACACCTGCCCGAACAATACGCTGATCACCCACGGCCCCGATGTGGGCCTGCCCACCGGGCAGATGGGCAATTCCGAAGTCGGCCACACCAATATCGGCGCAGGCCGTGTGGTGGCGATGGATCTGGGGCAGATCGACCTCGCCATCGAGGACGGATCGTTTTTTGACAATGACGCGTTGCAGGAGTTTGCTTCCAAGGTGAAAGCCGCGGGCGGTGTTGCGCATATCGCCGGGTTGGTCAGCCCGGGGGGGGTGCATGCGCACCAAGACCACCTTGTTGCCGCAGCCAAGGCACTGACCGATCAGGGCCTGTCGGTGGCGATCCACGCCATCACCGATGGGCGCGACGTGGCGCCGCAATCCGCCCGCGCACAGCTCGCGGCCTTCGGCGCCGACCTGCCCGATGGTGCAAAGATCGTCACCCTGTCGGGCCGCTATTTCGCGATGGACCGCGACAATCGGTGGGAGCGCGTCTCGCTGGCCTATAAGGCCATGGTGCAAGGGCAGGGCACCATGTTCAGCAGCGCCGATGCCGCGATCAGCTATGCCTATAACAACGAAACCACCGACGAATTTATCCGCCCGGTGGTGATTGATGACTATGCCGGGATGCGGGATGGCGACGGGCTCTTCTTCATCAACTTCCGCGCCGACCGCGCCCGTGAAATCCTGCGCGCCATTGGCGAACCCGATTTTGCCGAGTTCGATACCGGCCCGCGCCCGAAACTTTCCGCGCTTCTGGGGATGGTCGAATATTCCGACGCCCATAACGCCTATATGACCACCTGTTTCCCGAAGCGCGACATCGTGAACACGCTGGCCGAATGGGTCGCCAAACAGGGCAAAACCCAGTTTCACACGGCCGAAACCGAGAAATACCCCCATGTCACCTTCTTTCTGAACGGTGGCAAAGAGGATCCGGTGGAGGGCGAGACCCGCTATATGGCCGCCAGTCCGAAAGTGGCCACCTATGACCTGCAACCGGAAATGTCCGCGCCCGATGTGACCGATCATTTTGTCGAGGCGATTGAGGACGGTTATGACCTGATCGTCACCAACTACGCCAACCCCGATATGGTCGGCCACACCGGCGATCTGGACGCCGCCATCGCGGCCTGCGAAGCGGTGGATCAGGGGCTGGGCCGGGTGATCGCGGCGCTGGAAAAGGTCGGTGGCGCGATGATCGTCACCGCGGATCACGGCAATTGCGAGACCATGTGGGATGACGCCACCAATGGCCCGCACACGGCCCACACCACCAACCCGGTGCCGGTGGTGCTGTTTGGCGGGCCTGAGGGTGCGTCGCTCGGCCATGGTCGGTTGGCCGATCTGGCCCCCACGCTTCTGGAACTGATGCATCTGCCCAAGCCCGAAGAAATGACCGGAGAGAGCCTGCTGAAGTGATCATCGCGCGCCGCCTTCTGACTGCCCTTCTCCTTTGCCTGCCCGCCGGGCAGGTGGTGGCACAGGCTGGTCCGGCGGCGGATGCCCGCGCTGCGATGATTGCGCTCGACGTGGCGGGGGCCGCTCTGGAAGATGCCACCTCGGCGCGCGACCGCGTGGCGGCGCTGACCCAGACCGTGAAAGCCTATGAAACCGGGCTGTCCGCGCTTCGTGAAGGCTTGCGCCGCGCGTCGCTGCGCGAGGCCACGATCCAGACCGCCTTTGACGCCGAAAGTGACCGGCTGGCACAGCTTCTGGGGGTGTTGCAGACCATTGAAAAAGCCCCGGAACCTTCTTTGCTCATCCACCCGGACGGCCCGATCGGCACGGCGCGATCCGGCATGATCCTGTCCGATGTGGCCCCGGCCCTGCAAAACCAGGCCGACACATTGCGGCAGGGGTTGGAAGAGCTCGCCACCATTCGCGCCCTGCAGGAAGGCGCGCTGGACACATTGCAAAACGGTTTGGCGGGGGCGCAAACCGCGCGTGCAAAACTCAGCCAGGCGATTGCCGCGCGCACCGAATTGCCGCGCCGATTTGTGCAGGACAAGGCGGCGATGCAGGCGCTTATCGAAAGCTCGGATACCTTGGCCAGTTTTGCCAGCGGGTTGTTGTCAGACCCAGTCAGCCCGCAAAGCGCCGGTACGCTTGATGATTTTGCGTCGGCCAAGGGGCGGCTTGACCTGCCGGTTCTGGGCCGCCTCCTGCGCGGGTTCAATGACAGCGATGCGGCCGGGGTAAAACGCCCCGGTTGGGTGATTGCCACCCGCCCGCTGGCGTTGGTGACCACGCCCTGGCCTGCCACGATCCGCTACCTTGGCCCCCTTCTGGATTATGGCAATGTCGCCATTTTGGAACCCGGTGACGGATACCTGATGGTGCTTGCGGGGCTGGGTCAGCTTTATGGCGAAGTGGGTGAGGTGCTGGCGCAAGGCGCCCCCATCGGGCTGATGGGGGGGGCGGCCCCGGAAATACGGTCTGAAGTGGCGGAAAACGGCACAGATCAAGCCTTTTTGATCGAACTTGTGCAAGGTGCTGGCACTGAAGCCTCGGAAACGCTTTATATAGAGTTAAGAGAAAACCAAACACCCGTGGACCCGGCTGACTGGTTCACGGCAGGTAAGGAATAGAGACGGATGAAGAAATTCGTGATGGCCGCACTTGGCGGCACCCTGGCGGGCGCCATTTTGACCACACAGGTCGCCGCCCCCCTTCTGGCCCAGGACACGGGCCGGGGCAGCACGGTCTATGAACAGCTGGATCTGTTTGGGGACGTGTTCGAACGCATCCGGGCGCAATATGTGGAAGAGGTTGAGGCGAAGGATCTGATCGAGGCGGCCATTGATGGCATGCTCTCTTCGCTTGATCCGCATTCCAGCTATCTGTCGGCGGATGACGCCGCGCAGATGCGGGTGCAAACGCGCGGGTCCTTTGGGGGGCTTGGGATCGAAGTCACCCATGAAGAAGGCTATGTGCGCGTCGTCTCACCGATGGATGGCACACCTGCTGATAAGGCCGGCATCGAAACCGGAGATTTCATCACCCATGTGGATGGCGAAAGCCTGCTGGGCCTGACGCTTGATGAAGCGGTGGAGCTGATGCGCGGCCCGGTGGGATCGGAAATCATTGTGACCGTGGTGCGCGAAGGGGTGGATGAACCCTTTGATGTCTCGATCATCCGCGACACAATCAAACTGACCGCGGCCACCGCCCGCACCGTGGGGGATACCGTTGTTTTGCGGGTCACCACGTTTAACGATCAAACCACGCCGAACCTGGTGGAAGGGCTGAAGCGCGAGGTCGAGGCACTGGGCGGCATGGGCAACGTGTCGGGCTTTGTGCTCGATCTGCGCAACAACCCCGGCGGCCTGCTGACCCAGGCGATTTCCGTGTCGGACACGTTCCTGGAAAGCGGCGAGATCGTCTCGACCCGCGGCCGCAACCCGGGGGAAAGCGACCGGGTGAATGCCGCACCGGGGGATCTGGCGGAAGGCAAGCCGATTGTGGTGTTGATCAATGGCGGCTCTGCCTCGGCCTCTGAAATTGTGGCCGGTGCCCTGCAAGATCACCATCGGGCGATTATTGTTGGCACCAAAAGCTTTGGCAAAGGTTCGGTTCAGACTGTGATGCCGTTGCCGTCCAATGGCGCCATGCGCCTGACCACCGCGCGCTATTACACGCCGTCGGGCCGGTCGATCCAGGCGCTGGGCGTCAGCCCCGACATCGTGGTCGAACAGCCGCCGCGCCAGCCCGAGGCCGAGACCGAGGAGGAGGGTCGCAGCCCGCGCACCGAGGCCGACCTGCGGGGCAGCCTGAACAATGACAGCCTGTCGGAAGACGAACGTCGCCAGATTGAAGAAGAGCGCGACGCCGCTGAAGAGGCCGCAAAGCTGCGTGATGACGATTTCCAACTGTCCTACGCCGTGGATCTGATCAAGGGTCTGTCGACCATCGCGCTGGCGCAATGATCTGATCTGTAAGCAGGAAACAGCAGAGGGCCGCCCCACATGGGCGGCCTTTTTGCGTTTGATTTCAATTCGGTGTAAGAGGACGAAAGAAGAGGTCGAGGAGTGTGACAATGACCCCGGAAGAGATCGCCAATCTGCCCTATCGCAACTGCGTCGGCATTATGCTGGCCCACCCCGATGGGCGTGTTTTTGTGGGCCAACGGCTCGATGCGCCGAAGCTTGGCACCAAAACCGCGTGGCAGATGCCGCAAGGGGGTGTGGACGACGGCGAAGACCCGCGTGATGCCGCCCTGCGCGAGCTGTGGGAAGAAACCGGCGTGACCGCCGATCTGGTGGATATCGAGGCCGAGCTGCCCGACTGGCTGCCCTACGATCTGCCCCACGATCTCGTGCCGAAGATCTGGAAAGGGCGCTATCGCGGCCAGAAACAGCGCTGGTTCCTGATGCGGTTCAAGGGCACGGATGCGGATGTGAATATCGACACGGATCACCCGGAATTTTCCCAATGGGCGTGGATGGATGCGCGTGACGTGGCTAAGAATATCGTGCCCTTCAAACGCGAGATTTATGCCAAGGTGATCGACGGTTTCCTGCCCTATCTCTGACAACGGAGCCCCCGATGCGCAGCCTATTGACCCTGTGTTTTACCCTGCTCGCCGCCCCCGCGCTGGCGCTGTCCTGCATGCCCTATAACGCGGTGCAGGCCTACCACGACGCGCAAAACGCTTCGGACGCTTACCTGATTGTGCTGGGCACATTGACGTTTGACGATGCGCAGCTGCCCGTTGTCGATTGGAACAAGCAGGAAGAGGTGACGCCGGACAACCTGTTTCCCGCCCATCTGGCCGGGCACAGCCTGGCGCGTCGTGGCTTCGTGATGCCGTTTTGCGAAGAGATCACCGCCAATGTGCAATGCGCGGGCCCGTGGTGTTCCAGCCTGACCAATGGCGAGGTCTATCTGGCGTTCCTCAAGCAAACCGATGACGGGTATCTGTTGGAGACCAACCCCTGTGGCGGGTTTGCCTTTGCTGACCCCGACCCTGATATCCTGTCGCGGGTCAAAGCCTGTGTGCGCGGGTCGGGATGTGATCCGGAATTGCCGGAACGGTAAGACCGGCAGGGGCGCCTTCGCTTACGCTCTGGCGCGCTATCGGTGGCTCACTGCGTGAGCCTGTAGCGTTTTACAACGCTTTTGCCTCCGGCGGGGATATTTGGGGACCAAAGATGGCAGGGTGTCGTTTTCCCTTCGCATCGCCGGGAATCCCGTTATAAGGCGCGCAACAGAGACTTCAGGAGCTGCCCCATGTCTGACACTTCCTTTGATCGTTCCATCAAGATTGCCCCGTCGATCCTGTCTGCTGATTTCGCCAATTTTGGCCAGGAAATCCGAGCCATCGAGGCGCAGGGCGCGGATTGGGTGCATGTGGATGTGATGGACGGGCATTTTGTGCCGAACCTTACCTTCGGACCGCCAGCGGTGAAGGCGTTCCGCCCGCATGTGAAAACCTTCATGGATGTGCATCTGATGATTGCGCCCGTGGACCCGTATATCGAAGCCTACGCCGAGGCGGGCGCTGACATGATTGTCGCCCATTACGAGGCCGGCCCCCACCCGCACCGCACCCTGCAGGCGATCAAGGCCACGGGCGCGAAGGCAGGGATCAGCCTGAACCCCGGCACCCCGGCCTCGGTGATCGAACACCTGCTGCCGCTATGTGACATGGTGCTGGTGATGAGCGTGAACCCCGGCTTTGGCGGTCAGAAATTCATCCCCTCGTCGGTCGACAAGGTCCGTCAGGTGCGCGAGATGATTGGCGATCGTGAGATCCACATCCAGGTGGACGGGGGCGTGGATCCGACCACCGTGGGGCCGCTGGTGGCCGCAGGCGCCGACTGTTTCGTCGCCGGGTCAGCCGTCTTTAAAGGCGGTTCGGTCGACAAGCCCGAGGTCTATGGCGACAACATCCGCGCCATCCGCGCCGCCGCCGAGGCCGCGCTGGGCTGACCACCGCTACAGGCAGGGTAAATTGATGAAGGGGGCTCGAACCGGGCCCTCTTTTTTCTTGCCTAAAGCGTTTCGACTTATCGTTGAGACACAATAATGAGGCGAAACGCTTTAAAACACCTCCGCCGGAGGCAAAAGTGTTTCGAGAACTCACTGTGTCACGTGTTCGACCCAACGGTCGAGCGCGAGACGTGATCCATGATTTTATTGGTTTCGAAACACTATAGGCTCACGAAGTGAGCCACCCCCAACCGGCGGCACCCCGAAGGGGTAACAAAGGGCGGGAGCAGCCAGACCATCTCTGCTGACATAAAACTCTGGATTGATACATGCGAATGCGTCTATGTATTTATTTAACAGGAGAAGGAACACACCCGAATGACTCGCATCATCCCTGCGCTCGCCGTATTTGTCGCCCTTGTCACGCCCGCCTTGGCCGACGAAGATATCAAGGACCAGTACCCCGGATCGGTGCTGTATGAAAAACCGGTTGAGGTGATTCCGGATGTCTGGACCGCCATCGGCGCCACCGCGCCGCCGGGTTATGAAAACGCGGGCCATAACAACAACCTCAGTTTCATTGTCACCGGTGACGGGGTGATTGTGGTCAACGCGGGGGCCAACGCGAAACTGGCCGAAGCTTTGCACAATGAAATCAAGGCGATCACCGATCAGCCGGTGAAGCTGGTGATCAATGAAAACGGCCAGGGTCACGCGATGCTGGGCAACAATTACTGGACCGAACAGGGGGTCGAGGTGCTGGCCCATGTGGACGCTGCCGAGGTGTTTGAGCATGACAGCGGCACCCTGTTGCAGCAGATGCAGAACTACGCGAAGGAAAACGCCGAAGGCACCGACCCCACCGGTCCGACCCGCACGTTCGAGGACAAAGAGGTGATCAACATGGGGCGGTTCACCATCGAGGTGATGAACCTCGGCCCCGCCCACAGCCCCGGCGACACGCAGGTCTGGATCCCCGCCGAAGGCCTGATGATCGCGGGCGACATGGCGTTTCACAACCGCATCCCGCCGATTTTCGAAGACACCTGCACCAGTTGCTGGATCGAAACCTGGGAAACCGCGTTTGCGCCGCTGAATGCCACCTATGTGATCCCGGGTCACGGATACCCGACCAATATGGCGCAGGTCGAAGATCACACGATCGGCTATCTGAAACATCTGCGCGGCAAGGTGGGCGAGCATCTGGACAATGGCGGCACGCTGGAAGATGCCTATTACGTCGACCAATCCGCTTATGCCCATCACGACACGTTCGACGAACTGGCCACGAAAAACGCGGGTCAGGTCTTTTCCGAGATGGAGTTCGAATAACCCCGGGCTCGACGCTCAGTGCGGGGCAGGCTGGCCCCGCAACCGATCCAGCATTTCGCCACAGGGAAAGCCATCCGCCGGCAGGCCTACATCTTTCTGCCAGGACCGAAGCGCCCGATGCGTGTTCGGCCCGGCAATCCCGTCCGCCCCCTGCGTGTCATGGCCAAGCGCGGTCAATCGCTCTTGCAACTCGCGCATATCGGCGCGTGACAGCACCCGCTGGTCCGCGGGCCAGGGCTTGGTGAACTTCATGTTCCCGTCGATCCGGTGCGCCAGACACCCCACCGACAGCGCATAAGACACCGAGTTGTTATAGGCGAGGAACACATCAAAATTCTGATAGGCCAGATAGGCCGGGCCTTGCGCCCCTGCCGCCAGCAGGATCGCGGCCGGGCCGTAATCCACCGGGGCCAGACCCCGCGGCGACCGCACCCCCATATCGGACCAGTCTTCCACGGGGCGCACCTGATCGCGCCCGGTTAAAGACAGGTCAAACCCTTTGGGCAATTCCATCTCGACGCCGCAGGGCTGCCCGGATCGCCAGCCATGTTCGCGCAGGTAATTGGCAATCGACGCCAGCGCATCGGTTGGATCATCCGACCAGATATTGCGCTTGCCATCCCCGTCAAAATCCACCGCGTATTTCAGATAGCTCGACGGCATGAACTGCCCATGCCCCATAGCCCCGGCCCAGGATCCCAGCATCTTTTCGGGTTTGATATCGCGCGATTGAATGATCTTCAGCGCGGCCATCAACTCGCTTTCGAAAAACGCGGCGCGGTCCCCGGCAAAGGCCAGGGTCGCAAGCGCCGAGAGCACCGGAAAGCTGCCCCGGTTGGCCCCAAACCCGGTCTCCAGCCCCCAGATCGCCAGCACCGCATCTGCGGACACTTTGAAATGCTCTTCGATCTGGCCCATCAACATTCGATGTTTGCGCAGCGCGCTGCGGCCCTTGCGCACCCGTTCATCCGACACGGTGATTTCCAGATAATCATGCACCGACCACAGAACCTCTTTCTGGTTCATCTGGCGGTCCAGCACCTCGGGCAGGAAATCTGCAGTTTCCAAAAACACCCGCTGCGTCCGCGCCCGAATCCCATGACCCTGCGCGCGCAGACAAAGCGTCTCTTTCCATCCGTCAAAACTGTTTTCCGTGGTCTCGGCCACTGTTTCTGTCCCTGGTATTTTCTGATCACACGGGCATGTCTGTTCACATGCTAATCAAATACAGCCTAAACAACCACACGGGGCTGTCAAAATGTCGCGGCTCACTTTCGCGTGAGTTTCTTTTTCAATTTTCGCTGTTTGTGCTTGCCACGATCGGCTTTGCGCTTGACCACGCGTCCCTTGCGGCCCCGTCCACCCCTGGGCAAGGGCGCCCCGTTCAGCGTGAGCAGATCCAGCATCACCCCGCCCGTGGTGGGCACCGCTTCGGCCAGACGCACGGTGACCCGACCGCCAATGCCAATCACCACGCCGGAATGCTCGCCGGTCAGGGTCTGTTCGTCGCGGTCATAACGGAAATATTCGGTGCCAATGTTGGCCACCGGGATCAACCCATCCGCCCCGGTGTCATCCAGCCGCACAAAGGCGCCAAAGCGCTGCACGCCGGAAATCCGCCCGGTAAACTCATTGCCCAGCCGCTCCGACAGATAGGCGGCGAGGTAACGATCATTGGTGTCGCGTTCGGCCACCATCGACCGGCGTTCGGTCTCGGAAATATGCTCAGCCGTGCTTTCCAGACGCTCCATATCTTCGGGGCTCAGCCCATCCTTGCCCCAGCCATGCCCGGAAATCAGCGCGCGGTGCACGATCAGGTCGGAATAGCGGCGGATCGGGCTGGTGAAATGGGCGTAAGACTGCAGCGCGAGGCCAAAATGCCCGTAGTTTTCCGGGTGATAATAGGCCTGCGTCATCGACCGCAGGGTCGACATATTCACCAACTCGTCAAATTCGGTCTCTTCGGCCTGGGCCAGCAGATTGTTCAGATGCCGCGTCTTCAAGACCTGCCCCTTGGCCAGCGTGAACCCCGACGCTTGCGCCACCTCGCGCAACGCCTCAAGCTTTTGCGGGCTGGGTTCTTCATGCACCCGAAAGAGGAGCGGGCGTTTCAGCCGTGTCAGCTCTTCGGCCGCCGCCACATTCGCAAGGATCATGAACTCTTCGATCAGCTTGTGGGCATCAAACCGGTCGGCAAAGCGCACGCTTTCCACCTTGCCCTCGTCGCTCAGGATGATCTTGCGCTCCGGCAGATCCAGATCCAGCGGTTGCCGGTCATGACGCGCCAGTTTGGCGGCCTCGTAAGCGGCATAAAGCGGCGTGATCACCTCGTCCATCAGGGGCGCGCATTTCTCGTTCGGGGCACCATCCTGCGCGGCCTGCACCTCGGCATAGTTCAACGAGGCATGGCTTTTCATCAGCCCACGAATGAAACTGTGGCTGATCTTGTGCCCCTGCGCGTCCAGCACCATGCGCACGGCGATACAGGCGCGCGGCACCCCTTCGTGCAGCGAACACAGGTCACCCGACAGACGATCCGGCAGCATCGGCACCACGCGGTCCGGGAAATAGGTGGAATTGCCGCGTTTGCGCGCTTCCTGGTCCAGCGCAGACCCGGGTGTGACGTAATGGGCCACATCGGCAATCGCGACCCAGACCACGTGCCCGCCGGGGTTTTTCGGGTTCTCATCGGCGTGGGCGTAAACCGCGTCATCATGGTCGCGCGCATCCGCCGGGTCGATGGTGATCAGCGGCAGGTGACGCAGGTCTTCGCGGCCTTTCAGGCCCGCCGGTTTCATTTTGTCCGCCTCGGCAATCACCGCGTCCGGGAAACGGTCGGGGATGCCGTGCTGGTGAATGGCAATCAGGCTGACCGCCTTGGGGGCCGACGGGTCGCCCAGCCGGGCGATGATCCGCGCCTTGGGCAGACCCATGCGCGCCTTCGGCCCAACCTGCTGCGCCTCAACCAGCTCGCCATCGCGCGCCCCTTCATCCGCACCCGGCGCGACCATCCATTCACGGTCCGCGCCCTTGTCAATCGGCACGATCCGCCCGCCTTCGGCGCCCGCCCGGTAAAGCCCCAAAATGGTGCGCGGGTTGGTGCCGATCTTGCGAATGAGCCGCCCTTCATAGGCGTGATCCTCATCCTGCATCTCGGTCAGACGCGCCAGGATGCGTTCCCCTTTGCCCAGTGCAGGTTCCGACGCTTTGGTGACCATCAGCACGCGCGGCATCTCGCCCTCGCCATGCCACTCCAGCGGCGTCGCAAACAGGTCGCCATCCACATCCGCCTCGCCCACCAAGAGCACCGAAACCGGCGGCAGCTTGTCTTTCTCGCGATAGGTCTTCTTGCGCTTTTGCAGATGCCCTTCGGCTTCCAGCTCCTTCAGGATCCGCTTCAGATCAATCCGCGCCGCCCCCTTGATCCCGAACGCTTTCGATATGTCGCGCTTCGAGGTGAGGGTGGGATTTTCGGTGATCCATTGCAGGATCTCGGCTTTGGTGGGCATTTGTTTCATGCAAACGGCCCTAGCACAGCGGCGCGCAATGAGAAAGCACCCGCGTGATCGCAAGCGACCAGATGCTCTCCCGCGCCCTAACGACCGGACGGTCGACAGGCTTGGGCGTGGCCTCGCTGCGCTCGGTCCGTTTTCCAGCAGGGGCTTTGCCCCCACCCCCGCCCTATGGGCGTGGTCTCCCCCAGGATATTTATGGCAAGAAAATAAGCAGAATGGAGATGCCTTATTTTCTAATCAAAAGTATCCCGGGGTGAGCGCGCAGCGCGAGGGGCAGCGCCCCTTGGCCGAGCGCAGCGAGGCCACCGACAGCGAGCCTGAGCGTGCGCGAGGGCGCCCTTGCGAAAGGTTACCGCCGAGGGAAATAATCCTGCATCATCCGCAGATAGATCGCTTTGAGCTGCTGGATCTGGTCCACCTCAACCCGTTCATCCACCTGGTGCATGGTCTTGCCCACAAGGCCAAATTCCACCACCGGGCACAGGTTTTTCACGAACCGCGCATCCGAGGTGCCGCCAGAGGTGGACGCCTCGGGTCGGCGGCCGGTTTCGGCCTCAACCGAATTTGCCACCAGATCAGACAGCGCGCCCGGCGGGGTGACGAAACTGTCGCCCGACACCGTCACCTGCATGTCGATCTCGACCCCAGTCGCGGTGGCAATCCGGTCGACCTCGCCCCGCAGCCATTGGGTCAGTGTGTCCGATGTATGGGCGTCATTGAAGCGGATGTTGACGGTCGCGCGCGACTCGGCGGGGATCACATTGGTCGCCGGGTTGCCCACGTCGAGCGTGGTCACTGCCAGCGTGGACGGATCGAAATGGGCGGTGCCCTCATCCAGCACATGCGCGTCCAGATCCGCCACCAGCCGCGCCAGCGCCGGCACCGGGTTCTTGGCGCGGTGCGGATAGGCGACGTGACCTTGCAGGCCGCGCGCGGTGAAATAGGCGGTCATCGACCCGCGCCGCCCGATCTTCATCATCTCGCCCATGTCATTGGGGCAGGTGGGTTCGCCGACAATGCAATCGGTCATGGTTTCGCCGTTCTCCGCCATCCAATCCAGGATCGCCACGGTGCCGTCCGTGGCGGGGCCTTCCTCGTCGCCGGTGATGGTGATGACCAGCGAAGCATCTTCCGGGACCTCACCCACGAAATCAATCGCCGCGGCGACCCAGGCGGCAACCCCCGACTTCATGTCGGTGGCCCCCCGGCCCCACAACACGCCGTCCTTGATCTCGCCGCCGAAGGGATCCGCCGTCCAGGCAGCCGCATCGCCCACGGGAACCACATCGGTGTGGCCGTTAAAGCCCAGCGTGCGGGCGTTTTTGGACCCCCAGCGGGCAAAGAGGTTTGAGGTGTCCCCCCGATCCACCCGCGTGCAGGCAAACCCGGCCTCTGTCAGCATCCCTTCCAGCAGCACCAGCGCGCCGCCTTCCTCCGGTGTCACAGACGGGCATTGGATCAGGCGTTGGGTCAACAGGACGGGGTCGGTTGGTGCGGGGGCGGGTGTGGTCATGCGGGGCTCCTTTCCCAATCCCATACAGGGTTGGGATCAAAGAGGAAACGGGGCAGGGGGGGCTGTGGGGAAAATGTGTCACCCCTGCACGGGCGCGCAAAAAACACAGGCGCAGGGTTAACAATATGTGAAAACTGCGGCATAGTCGGGGCAATAACATGACCCGAGGCAGGGCAACGAACTGATAGATAAGCACAAAAGTGCAGCGGTTCGACGAGCAGAAATCGAGATGACGCCCGCAATGGGCCCGGTTTCCTGTGCTTTTGTCTCGTGAAGGGGCAGGAGGCAGATATGGTCGCGGCATCAGAGCTTTCGATCAACACAAGCGCAAGCGCCATGAATATGGCGGAAACCATCATGGGTGACGGGGTCACCGTGACCGGTGCGTCCTATTCGGGCGACTGGCGCAGCTCGGGCACGTTTTCCGGTGGGGATACGACCTCTCCTGGGGTGGTGCCATCGGATGAAGGCGTGATCCTGTCCACCGGGCGGGCAAGGGATTTCACCAATTCCAGCGGACAGTCAAACCAGGACAACAACCAGTCGACCAACACGCGCGGTGTGAATCGCGACAGCGATTTTGATGCGCTGGCGGGGGCGCGCACCTATGACGCGTCATTCCTGGAGATCGATTTCATCCCGGATGCGGACACAAACTTCATTTCGTTGCAATTCGTGTTCTCGTCGGATGAATACCCCGAATATATCAATTCGATCTACAATGACGTGGTCGGGATCTGGGTCGACGGCAACCCGGTGAATGTGTCCATTGGCAACACAAGCGTGACCAATGTGAACCAGGCCGATAACCAGAACCTCTACAACGACAATACCGGGGATCAGTTCAACACCGAAATGGACGGGTTCACCGTGACCCTGTCGGTGAAAATCCCGGTCATCCCCGGGCAGGTCAATACGCTGAAGCTCGGCATCGCTGACACGTCTGACAGCAGCTATGATTCAAACCTTCTGATTGCCGCGGACAGTGGCCAGGCCGATGTTCTGGCCTTCAATGACGAGATGCATTTGCAGGGCAACCAGACCAAGGTGCTGGACGTTCTGGAAAACGATGTGATTGACGCCGGGGCGGTGGTGACCGTTACCCATATCAACGGCGTGGCGGTCAATCCGGGGGATACGGTCACGCTGACCACCGGGCAGCAGGTCACGCTGAATGGTGACGGGACCCTGACCCTGGTGGGGGATGGCAACGACGAAGACTTCACCTTCACCTACCGGATTGCAGACACATTAACCGGGGAAAGTGACACCGGGATGGTCACGGTATCCGCCGTGCCCTGTTTCGTGGCGGGCACCCTGATTGAACTGGCCGATGGGCGCCGGGTGCCGGTGGAAACCCTGGTGCCGGGCGACCTGGTGCTGACCCATGACAATGGCGCGCAGCCCCTGCGATGGATCGGCCGTCGGACGGTGGCCGCCAAGGGGCGGTTCGCCCCGATCCAGATCGCCGCAAACACTTTTGGCGAACACGGTCGCCTGCTCTTGTCGCCGCAGCACCGGGTGCTGATCCGGGATGTGTTGGCCGAGCTGCTGTTCGGCGAGCGCGAGGTGTTGGTGGCGGCAAAAGATCTGGTCAATGATCAATCCGTGCGGCGCGTGGAAGGCGGCGAGGTGGACTATGTCCATATCCTGTTTGACGAACATCAGGTGGTCTATTCGCAGGGCCTGGCCACCGAGAGCTTCCTGCCCGGCCCACAAGTGACCAGCGTGATGGAGCAAAACGTGGTGGACGAGATCTGCGCCCTGTTCCCGGAGCTGGACCCGGAAACCGGCGAGGGCTATTCCCCCGCCGCCCGTCGCACCCTGCGCAGTTTTGAGGCGCAGCTTCTGGTGGCGCAGGCTGATGCGGCTTAGGGGGCGGGCCCCACGTGGCTGCAAAGCCGTAACCGCCGGGCCGGTGACATGGCTGGGGGTGGCGGCGGGTGGGCAGGTTGTTCATGACCGCCGCGGCCTGACCGAAAAGGGCACGCCGGACATTCTGATGCCGGATCCGGGCGCGGATGGTTTGATCACCACCGGGTCGATTGTGCTTGAAGTGCGGGTGGATTGCTGGCCGGGCAAAGAGGTGCCTATTCTGCGCTATGGCGCCAAACAGGGCTGGTTGCGTGGGCTGATGATCACCTACCACCCCGGTGATGACCGGTTGGTGGTGGACATGGTGCAGGGGCACGACATCCGCCGCACCTCGGTTCACATCGCGCCGATCATTGGCGAAACGGATCTGCGCATCACGCTCAGTTGGGATGCGCCTGCGCGGGGCGGCATTCTGTCGGTTGAGCATCTCGAGGCGGAAACCCTGCATCAAAGACGGTTCCGGGGTCCTCTGCCGCTGCCGCAGGATGATGCAGAACGTCTGGTCAAAGGCGAAGGTGTCCTCTGTGACGGCGGCAAGATCCTGTCACTGGGCGTGGCCCGGGGCATTGCCCCGGTGGCCCTGGCGCCGGGTCTGGCCACCGGCAGTCTGATTGACACGGCGTGTGGCCCGCGCCCGATCGAAACCCTGCGACCCGGAGAGACCGTGCTGACCGCAGAAGGTGCGCCACGTCAGGTACGCCATGTGGCCAGCCGCCTTGTGCCGGCCATGGGGCTGATGCGCCCGCTGCATCTACGTGCGCCGTTTCTGGGCCTGACCCGGGATCTGGTGCTGGGCCCGCATCAGCGCCTGATCATGGCCGGCGGCGATGCGGAATACCTGTATGGCGAGGATGCGGTGATGATCCAGGCCCGTCACCTGCGCCATTTCCATGCCGCCAGCTGGGCCGACACCGGCCCGCTGATCCGCTATCATTCGGTGCTTCTGGACAGTCATGAATGCCTGTCGGTGCAGGGGCTGTGGGTGGAAAGTCTGTTTGTCGGGCCGATTGTGCCGGACATGCTGCGCACCACGGTTCTGTCGGATATGGCGCCGCTGAATGTGCCGATCCACAAGCTGATGCCGACCCCCAGCCTGTCGCGCTTTGAAGCGCGCAATCTGGTCACCGGTCTTTACGCCTGACCGCTGCGACCCTGTTGCGCCTGCTTGGGGCTGGACCCCGGGCTGCTGGCCGCGTAGCGTTTCCACAGATCAACATTGAACGCCCCGGGGATGGGGCATGGGAGTTTCTTATGAAAAAGCTATTGCTCGCCCTTCTGCTGATGCCGCTGGCGGCCTGTTTTGACGCCGATATGACCTTCACCATCAAAGATGAAGACAATGCCAAGATGCACGCGGTGATGCGCATGGGGCCGGAACTTTACGGCATGATCGCCGCCTCGGGCGAAGATCCCTGTGAAGAGGGCGTGGGCGAGGCGCAGGCCGATGGCGGGTTTATCTGCACAATTGAGGAAGCGGACAGCATCGACAATATCATCGCCGAATTGAAAGAGGGCGGATCTGATCCGGAAAATCCGATGGATATGGGTGACGGATTTGTGATTGAACGTCTGGACAATGGCAATATCAAAGTCGCCTTTGACCTTGCCCGCATGAATGATGACATGAATGAACAGGGCATGGACCCGCAGATGATGGCCGGCATGATGCAGGCCTTCACCGGGCGCAACATCACCATCACCGTGGCCGGTCACGAGGTGATTGAAACCAATGGTGTGCTGGCCGAAGACGGCAAATCCGCCACCATGCAGATCCCGCTGACCAAGCTTTTTGCCCCGGAAAACGACTTGCCCAGCAGCTTTGACGTGGTGGTGGATCCGAGCTGATCAATCACACCTGAATGCACAACAGACCGCCTCGGATCATCCGGGGCGGTTTGGTTTGTAAAAGGCGGTTTGACGTGCGCTGCCCAATTCAGATTTCGAAGAAAACTAGAGAACTAAAGCGTTTCCAGCGATTGCTGTGATCCAACAATAGCTGGAAACGCTTTAAATAGACAAAGACAATTGTGGAGACACAGTATGGCTTACGGATTTGATAGACCTTCAACTTTCGGAAAATTATTCCCGGATGGCGAGTTTCTCGGCTTTTATGATGAATACCTCATGGAGCGCTTTCATGAAATGTCAGCCAAGGGAGAGGCCAGACAGGAGTTCTTTCCTGGCTTCAAGTCTGATCTGATTCGGGACATGCATCGCGGTACTGATCCTATTGCTGATGATCTGTTGCCCAAGCGGTATTCTCTTGCGAAGTCATATAAGTCGCTTGGGGATATCATCTATCTTGGGGCGGGAATCGCAGTGTCTTCGCGGCTGCGTGACCTGATAGAAGAATTGGAGCCTGGGCGTCATCAGATCTGGCCCATTGAGGTTATCCTGCCTTCGGGAGAGGCTTATCCTACGGAGTATTTTATGCTCCGGGTTCTGAGCCAACTGGACCCATTTGACAAAGAGAAAAGTGATCCCAGTTGTTGGAAAAAATCCGGCCGGATATTAAAAATGATGCGCCCCAAGGAAAACCATGCACATGGAATTGCTTTGTCGCGCAGTGTGATCGGGGATCATCATATCTGGCGCGGCATTGTCACGCCCGAGACCGGCATTTCGGGGTTCAATTTCTATGTGTCGGACAGGCTGAAGGCTGCGATTCACGAGGCCGGTCTGAAAACGCCGCCATTTTATCAGCTGAAAGAAGTATGAGGGATCACCCGCAATCGCAACCGCAACGGTTACCCAACCAAATCCCGCACCGTCATCGCCAATTCACCCGGCCTCTCCACAAACGCATCTGCGCCCGACAGGTCATCCGCACCGCCATAGCCCCAGCCCACCGCGATGAACTTCATCCCCACCTCACGCGCCGCTTTCAGGTCATAATGCCGATCGCCCACCATCACCGAGCGTGCCGGATCATCCCCGGTGATCCCCAGCGCGTGGGCCAGCAACTCGCCCTTGTCATTGCGGGTGCCGTCAAGTTCCGGGCCAAATTCATGTCTCATATGTGGGGCAATGCCGTAGTGGGCGGTAATTTTCCTGGCATAGGCATGGGGTTTTGCGGTGGCGATATGCTGATCCCGGCCCGCGCCAATCTCGGCCAGCGCGTCCAGAATGCCGTCATAAAGCGTGCAATCATAAAGCCCTTTGGTGGTGTAGACCGCGCGGTAATGATCCAGAGCTGCCTGCGGGTCGGGCGCCCCCAGCCGCTCGAAACTCCACAAAAGCGCGGGGCCGATACACCAGGTCAGATCATCCACATGCGGCACAGGCAGGTCCAGTTCACGCAGCGCATGTTGAATGCTTTCGGTGATGCCCTTCTTGGGATCGGTCAGCGTGCCATCGAGATCCCAGTACACGGCTCTGCCGGTCACTCGGCTCATGCCTCGCCCGCCGCATCATCCATGCGTTCACCGTCATAAAACGGGGTCATTTGGGCAATCACGACAGAGTTTTCGGCCAGTGCCCGCCCCATCAGCTTGCGTTCATCCCCCGGAATGTCATGACCTTCCGCCAGACGTTCGTCCAGCGACCCATAGCCCGACACATCCAGCGGCGCCAGATCCGCCTGTTTCAGGATTGCCACGGTTTCGCGCACAGCTTCGGCTTCGTCCACGCCAGAGGCATAGCAAACCAACGCCCCGCCGGTGGCGTCTGCAGGCAGCCCGTCGCCGTCCTTGCGGCCAACTTCGACCAGCAGGGTATAGACCTGTTGCTTCTTCTTCGTTTTTTTGGCGGGTTTCGCATTGCCCGAATTTGCGTTGCCTGACATGGGGTGCTCCTGTCTGTTCGTCCTTCACATGCCGAAAAAAACCGCGAAGGTCCAGCCTCTTGGGGTTTTCACAACCTGCCCTATCGTCCTACTGGTCCTTTGAAAGCAAAGCGTATAGACGGGGCGTGATATCTGGTGGGGACCAATTGTCATGTACTCATTTCGTTGCGTTGTGCTGGTGTTGACCAGCCTTCTTTTGCTGGCCGCCAGTCCGAAGGTGATGGCGCAAACCGTAATGCAAACGGGCGAAGAGCCCCTGGTGTTTGCCACGGTGGATCGTGCCCCGTTTGCCTATCAAACCGACACCGGTGTCGAGGGGTTCTCGGTTGAACTCATGCGCGCCATCGGCACCGAGATCGGCCGCCCGGTGCAGTTTGACATGCAGACCCGTTTCACAGACATGTTCACGGCCATCGAAAGCGGCCGGGTGCAAGGGGCGGTGGCCAATATCTCGATCACGGCTGCGCGCGAAGAAATCCTCGATTTCTCGCATCCGATTTTCGAGGCCGGCCTGCAGATCATGCTGCCGCCCGAAGGGTCGGATGGCAGCAGCCTGTTTGCAGCGCTTTTTAATCGGGACATCGCCCTGGCGGTGTTGCTGGCCGGGGCGCTGTTGTTTGGCGGGGGCATGATGATGTGGCTGTTTGAACGGCGCAAGCAGGTTTACTTTGACCGCCCGCTGAACGAGGCCCTGTTCCCCTCTTTCTGGTGGGCGCTCAATCTGGTGGTCAATGGCGGGTTCGAAGAACGTGTGCCGCAATCGCGGGGTGGGCGGGTCTTTGCGATCCTTTTGGTGATTTCCTCGCTCTTTATCGTGTCGATCTTCGTGGCGCGGATCACCGCGGCGATGACGGTCGCAGCGATTTCCGGCAATATCGACAGCCTCGCCGATCTGGACGGGCGGCGCATTGGCACTACGACCGGCTCCACCGCCGCGCTTTTCCTTGATCAACGCGAGATCGCCTAT
This sequence comes from Aliiroseovarius crassostreae, assembly GCF_049803815.1. Taxonomy (GTDB): domain Bacteria; phylum Pseudomonadota; class Alphaproteobacteria; order Rhodobacterales; family Rhodobacteraceae; genus Aliiroseovarius; species Aliiroseovarius crassostreae_A. Next base: position 1,069,538 of record NZ_JBNAGI010000001.1, on the reverse strand, counting down.
GGTGGGTATGACAATCTGGACGACCTGTTGACCGCTTTTGAAACAGGCGCGCTGGAGGCCGTGGTGTTCGATGGGCCGATCCTGGCCTGGTATATCAACGAAAACGGCAGCCGCGCCGGGCGCCTGTTGCCCCGCGTGTTCAAAAGCGAAAACTATGGCATTGCCCTGGCCACAGGCAGCCCGCTGACCGAAGACATCAACCGGGCGCTGTTGTCGCTGCGCGAAAGCGGGCGGTATGATCAGTTGCGGCGCAAATATTTCGGCGCGTCGAACTGAATGGGTGAAAGGGGAAGGGGCGCTGCCCCTCGCGCGTGCCGCGCTCACCCCGAGGTATTTTAGGCAAGAGGAAAAGACCGTTCAGCCCGTCTTGCCTTGTGTTTTGCCCGCTGTGTCGCGCGGTGCGTCGCCCAATGTGCCGACCAGATTGTCGCCTGTTGTATCTCGCGCCGGGCGAAAGGCGCGCAGGGCCAGCCCGGCCAGAAACAACAGGGGCAGGGCAAACAGTGTCATCAGCACGACGGTCCCAATCACCCCGTAGCCAAGCAAATAAATCAACAAAAGAAGCGGTTCGAAACAGACCAGCCCGAACCCGGCCACACAGCCCAGATCCAGAATGGCAAGGGCGCGCCGCGCATGTGGCCCGGCACGCCCAGAATTGTCCGCGATGGACGCGAAAATCATCGGGTTTGTTTGCTCCTGATCAGTCGCGCAACAGGTCGTTGATCGAGGTCTTCGACCGCGTCTTGGCGTCGACGCGTTTCACGATCACGGCGCAATAAAGGTTCACCCCGTTTTTCGATGGCATGGAGCCAGCCACCACAACCGAGCCTGCTGGCACTTCGCCATACATCACTTCGCCGGTTTCGCGGTCGACGATTTTGGTCGACTGGCCGATGAAAACGCCCATGCCCAGCACAGACCCTTCGCGGATGATGCAGCCTTCGACCACCTCAGACCGCGCGCCGATAAAGCAATTGTCTTCGATGATGGTCGGGCCGGCCTGCATTGGCTCCAACACGCCGCCAATGCCCACACCGCCCGACAGGTGCACGTTCTTGCCGATCTGTGCGCAGGACCCAACCGTCACCCAGGTGTCAACCATCGTGCCCTCGTCCACATAGGCGCCAAGGTTCACGAAAGACGGCATCAGCACCGCGCCCGGCGCGACATAGGCTGATTTGCGCACAACGCAGTTCGGCACGGCGCGAAAGCCCGCTTCTTTCCATTCATGGTCGCCCCAGCCTTTGAACTTGCTGTCGACCTTGTCCCACCAGCCGCCACCTTGCGGGCCGCCATCGTGGAACTCCATATCCTTGATGCGAAAGCCCAGCAGCACCGCCTTCTTCGCCCATTGGTTCACATGCCAGTTGCCGTCATCCTGACGTTCCGCCACACGCAGCTTGCCACTGTCCAGCGCATTCAGCGTGGCCTCGATCGCTTCGCGGGTTTCCCCGCCGGTCGAGGGCGTGATCGTGTCGCGCGCGTCCCACGCGGCTTCGATGGCTTGTTCCAGTTGGGCATTTGACATGGGGTCTCTCCCTTAAACGTTCAGGTCCGATGGATCGGTTCGCACCGCGTATAAAGGCCCGCGCCCGCGCGCTCAATCGCCAAAACGACGGTTTTGCGCCCGGATTGCGGTGAAATGTTCAGGAAAACGGGTCAGGTGCCGGGTTCGCGCCGCAGATCAGCACCGCAATGCGTCCATCGGGCGCGGGGCAATAGGCCCCGGACAGAAGCGCCGCCAGCGCCGTCGCCCCGGCCGGTTCCACATATTGCCGCAGGCTTTGCCACAGGATTTTCTGCGCCTCGGCAATCGCCGCATCGGTGACCAGCACACTGTCATGCAGATGATCGCGCGCCAGATCGAAACACAGTTGCCCAATCCGCTTCGCCCCCAGTGCGTTGGCGGCAATGCCCGACACGTCCACATCGACCGGTGCGCCGGCCTGAAGCGCCGCGTGCAGCGCACAAGACGTTTCCGGCTCCACCGCCACAATCTTGCGTCCCCCCTGCGTCTGCCCGGACGTCCACGCCAGCGATCCGCCGATCAAGCCTCCGCCGCCCACGGCGATCAGCACCGTGTCGGCCATCAGACCCTGTTCCTCCCATTCCTGCATCACCGTTCCCTGACCGGCCAGCGTTCCCAGCGCGTCATAAGCATGGACCTGCATCGCGCCGGTCTCGGCCTCATAGGCCAGCGCGGCGTCCAGCGCATCTGCATAGGCCCCCGGCACCACGCGCAGATCGGCCCCCGCGCGGCAAATGAGGTCGATCTTTGCAGGCCCCGCCATTTCCGGCACAAACACCGCCGCGGTGTGGCCCAGCTGGCTGGCCGCATAGGCGACCGCCGCGCCGTGATTGCCGCCAGAGGCCGCGACGATCCCGGCTTGCGGCACATGGGCTGACAGAAGCGAATTGAACGCGCCGCGCGCCTTGAACGTGCCGGTGTGCTGCATCTGTTCAAACTTCACCTCGATGGGGCGGTCAAACCTGGGCAACCGTAGCTCGGCCACCGGGGTGCGCAGCACATGTTGGGCGATCCGCGCGCTGGCGGCTGTGATCTCTTGTGTCCAGTCCATGGGGGATCCTTTGCTGGGGCCGTGTCTGTCGGGCCTTACCTGACGCGGCGCAGATGGCGGGTGAGGATGTCAGACGCCGCCTCCACGTCGCGCTTTTTCATCGCCTGCAGGATCGCCGCGTGATCCATATCGGCGCGCTGCGTCCAGCGGTGTTTCCAATGGGCAAACAGGTGGCGCGCGCTGGCGATATGCAGATCGTCGATGGTCGACAGCAGGCGTGGCATGGCGCAAGGCGTCAGGATCGCGCGGTGAAAGGCACGGTTCTTTGCCTCCCAACTGGCCATATCCTCAGCCGCGTCACAGGCCACGCGCGTCGCCTCGATTACCTTCAGATCCGTGGCGGTCAGACGCGGGATAGCGTGCGACAGCGCCAGCGTTTCCAGCGCCACGCGCATCTCGGTCACCTCGCGCACCTCACCGGGATCGAGCAGGGTCACCCGCGTACCCCGGCGCGGAATGCTGACCGCCAGCCCATGCGCCTCCAGCCGCAAAAGCGCCTCGCGCACCGGCACATGGCTGGTGTTGAACGCCTTGGCGATATGGTCCTGGCGCAGCTTTTCCCCGGCGATCAGGTCACCGGAAATGATCTTGGCACTCAGCGCTTGATAGATGGTGTCGGCGATGGTGGCGGTCATGAGATCCTCGTTTCCAAGATAATAGATAAAATCACCCCTGCCGCGCGGCAAGTGAAATTCCCCGTTTGACCCCGTGGATTTGCACTGAAACGTGACGGGGCGTGGCTGGTCACTCCCGCGGGTGCGCGCTAACATCGACGGGAGCAAACCAGATTAACGCGTATCGAACAGGAATTTACATGGAAGATCACACCCCGAAGCCCGAACAGGGGCGTCGCCACCCGCTGCGCCGTTCACGTCAGGACCGCGAGGCATCACATCACACACCGGATACGCCGCAAACCCGCGCCCCGGCCTATCGCCTGGCCTATGATGATCAGGATTTCATGTGCCGTGAAGAGCTGCGCCCGGTGCGGTTGCAGCTGGAGCTGTTGAAGCCGGAACTGATGATGTCGGAATATGGGGTGCAAAGCACCGTGGTGCTGTTTGGCGGGGCCCGGATCCCGGAACCCGCCAAGAAAGACAGCGCGCGCACCCAGACGCTGGCGGATCTGTCGGCCTTTTATGACGAGGCGCGCGAGTTCGCCAAGCTGATGACCGAACGTTCGCTCGCCACGGGGGGCAAGGAACATGTGGTGGTCACCGGTGGCGGCCCCGGCGTGATGGAGGCGGGCAACCGTGGCGCCGTTGATGCGGGCGGCGTGTCCATTGGCCTCAATATCGTGCTGCCCCACGAACAGGCACCCAATGAATATGTGACCCCGGACCTCTGCTTCAACTTCCACTATTTCGCCATCCGCAAGATGCATTTCCTGATGCGGGCCGAGGCGATCGCCGTCTTCCCCGGCGGCTTCGGCACGCTGGACGAGCTGTTTGAAACCCTGACCCTGGTGCAGACCGGCCGGATGAACCGCCTGCCGATCCTGCTTTTCGGGCGCGACTTCTGGACCAAGATCGTCAATTGGGACGCCCTGTCGGACGCAGGCACCATCAGCCCCGAAGACCTCAACCTCTTCCGTTTTGTCGACAGCGCCGAAGAGGCGATTGCCGCAATCGATGGCTGGGACAGCGCTGATCAACCGCGCGATGTGATCCCGGGGCGGTAAGCCAACTGTCCGAAAAGGCAAAACCATAAAACAAAACCCCCGGAGCGATACACCGGGGGTTTTTGTAGTTTACTTGTCAGACGGGGTGTTAACCAAACACTTCCATCGGCATCGAACAAATCCGCCGACGCGACGGCAGCGCATGCAGGAAATGCCCACCCTCTTCCCGGCGAATGCAATAGCCGTAATTGCGCAGGCGCGTGCGAAACTCGGAAAAACTCGGCACCTTGTCGCGCTCACGCTTCAGAAAGCGGGCCAGCATTTCCATTTCCTTGATGTCACGATGTTGCATGGTCACAGCCTTCTCCTTCAGAGCATTAACCCTGAAAGCAACATCGCGCTGGCTGATGGCACAATTCGTGCGCAATTGGGGCATTTCTGAGGAATTCGAAACAATCGCAAAGTGAGGATCACGGCCCCCATCTTTGGTCCGCAAATATCCCGGGAGCGCGAGGGCAGCGCCCTCGCATCCGTCTATGCGTCTTGGCTCATCTCGTCAGGGGGTCACGACAACCCCGCCTCTTTCTCGATCTCTTTGCGCGACTTGCGCGCGCGTTCCGTGGCCGATTTCAACTGCCCACAGGCCGCCATGATGTCATCGCCGCGCGTCTTGCGAATGGGGCTGGCATAGCCCGCCTGATAGATGATGTTGGCAAAGGCCCGGATCCGGTTGTTCGAGGACCGTTTATAAGGGCTGCCCGGCCATTCATTGAACGGGATCAGGTTGATCTTGGCCGGAATATTATGCCGCTTGATGTGATCAATCAGGCGATGCGCGTCCGCGTCACTGTCATTCACCCCATCGAGCATCACATATTCAAAGGTGATCCGTTCTGAATTCGACGCCTTGGGATAATCCGCCAGCGCGCCCAACAGCTCTTCAATGTTCCACCGCTTGTTGATCGGCACCAGCACATCCCGCACCTCGTCCGTCGTGGCGTGGAACGAGATCGCCAGAAGGCAACCGATTTCCTGCGCGGTGCGGGCAATTTCCGGCACCACACCGGATGTGGACAGGGTAATCCGGCGGCGCGACAGCTGGATCCCTTCCGGGTCCATCGCAATCTTCATCGCGTCGCGCACGTTTTCAAAATTGTACAGCGGCTCGCCCATGCCCATCAGCACGATGTTTGACAACAGCCGCGTTTCATCCTTTGGCGCGCCCGGGGTGGGCCATTCCTCCAGATCGTCCCGCGCCATCATCACCTGGCCAATGATCTCGCCCGCGGTCAGATTGCGCACCAGTTTTTGCGTCCCCGTGTGGCAGAAAGAACAGGTCAGCGTGCAGCCCACCTGTGAAGAAATACACAGCGTGCCGCGGCCTTCTTCGGGGATATACACCACCTCAACCTCGTGCCCGCCGGCAATCCGCACCAGGTATTTGCGCGTGCCATCTTCGCTGACCAGTTTCTGCACCACCTCAGGTGTTTCAATCACGAAATGCTCGGCCAATTGGGCGCGGAACGCCTTGGCCAGGTTGGTCATTTCGGCAAAGTCGCGCTTGCCCCATTGGTAGATCCACTGCCAGATCTGGTTCACCCGCATCTTGGCCTGTTTTTCCGGCGTGCCCATCTCGATCAGGGCCGTGCGCATCGCGTCGCGGGTCATGCCCACAAGGTTCGGCTTGGCCTCGGGCACCAGAATGCGCGGGGCAACCTTTACCTCTTGTGTAATGGGGGCCGTATTCTCGGCGGTGGTGGTGGTCGGTTTCGGATCCATGGCGCGTTCCTTGATACAACCCACCCCTTGAAACTGGCCTTGCGACAGGCGGGGCGGGGTCTTTTCGTGCAGATCGGTGTCTATAAAGCGTTTCCAGATTCGGTGGAACCCTGTATCGGATTTCTGCGTTCGAACCAAAGGTGAGAGGCAGCGAAAACCGATCCGATGAAGCTGGAAACACTGCCATAGACTAGCACAGAGGGCTTGTCACCCCACAGGCATATGCAGGCCCTACATAGCAAAACCCCGCCCGGAACATATCCGCACGGGGGCGCCTTCAGATCTGGATCAAAGAACGCGGGGCGTGGATCAGCCGCCGCAACGCTTGCCCGCTTCTTCCACCGCAGCGGTAAAGCCCAGAAGCGAGAAGGTGTCCTTGGTCTTGGTGCCGCGTGACGATTGCGCCTGCAACACGGCCTGCGCACCGCGTTTCATCGCGGCAACGATCTTGGCGTCATCCGCCGGGGCCGCCCAGGCCCATTCGCCGTCGGTGAACAACTGATAGACATTGCTGCCCACGGTCAGCGATACCGTGGACCCTTTGGCAAAGGGGTAACCGCCGGTGAACGACACCTGCCCCTTAACCTTGGCACCAGGGCGGTAGCTCACAAACAGCAATATGTCGCCACGGTTCACCGCAACGGCCCGGCCGTTTTTGGTGTTCACGGTTTCTTTCGGGCTGGAGACGCTCCAGCATTCGGTGGGGTTGTCTTCGACAAACACGCTCCAGTCGGTGTTTGCAGCCACGCGGTTGGTGCTTTCCTGCGCCAAACCTGCTGTGGTGCTGAGGGTGCCCATCATCATGGCACCGGTGACAGCTGCGATCACTCGTTTCATGTCCTTACAGCCTCCAAGCTGTTCCTGCCTCTTGCCCCAATATGCCACGGCGCGATGCCCCAACCGTCTATGCGGTTTTCATCACGGGTCCGGGTGCCTGGGCATTTCAAACCTACGCCGCATAGTCTAACGTGAATTGCCGGGATTGTGAAAGCCCCGGAACCTGAATAAGTGGCGGATTTTTGCGCGTTTCCGCGTGTTTGACGTGATGAAATGCGGATCAAAAGGGAGTGATCGGGGTGAGTAAAGCAAAAGCACCAGAGCGTCTGGTGGAAATCTGGCGTGGCGATTTCATGGAAAGCCAGCATTGGGGCCATGCGGTTGTGGTCAACGCGGCGGGTGAGGTGATCGAAGGCTGGGGCAATCCGGACGAGGTGATCCTGCCGCGCTCGTCCGCCAAAATGCTGCAGGCGCTGCCCTTGGTGGAAAGCGGCGCGGCGGATGCGGCGGGGCTGACGACCGAACAACTCGCCCTGGCCTGCGCCAGCCACGAAGGGGCGGCCATTCACACGGATCGCGTCTCGGCCTGGCTCACGGAAATGGGCCTGGGCAATGATGACCTCTGTTGTGGGCCGCAAATGCCCGCGGATCGCCCGGCGAAAAAGGCCCTGATTTGCGCGGAAGAAAAACCCTGCCGCATACACAACAATTGCTCGGGCAAACACGCGGGGTTTTTGACCCTCGCGCGTCATATCGGGGCCGAGGTGGCGGATTACGTGAACCCGGACCACCCGGTGCAACAGGCTGCGAAACGGGCGTTTGAAGAGGTAACCGGCATGGACAGCCCGGGGTTCGGCATCGATGGCTGCTCTGCGCCCAACTTCGCCACATCCCTGCACGCCATGGGCCGCGCGATGGCGGCATTTGCCAGCGCCGAGGAAGGTCGTTCCGCCCGCGACAGCGCCATGGTGCGCCTGCGCGAGGCGATGATGGCGCACCCCGATCTGGTGGCCGGCGAAGGCCGCGCCTGCACCGAACTGATGCGCGCCATGAAGGGCAAAGTGGCGGTGAAAACCGGGGCGGAAGCCTTTTTCATCGCAATCCTGCCGGAACAGAAACTCGGCGTCGCGTTGAAAGTCAATGACGGGTCCACCCGTGCCTCGGAATGCGCAATCGCCGCGATCCTCGCGCGGCTTGGCGTCGCTGATCCGGCAGACCCGATGGTCAAAAAACGCCTCAATCCGCGCGTGGTGAATTTTGCCGGCGTGGACACGGGCGAAATCAAACCGACTGCATCAATTTGCTCCTAAGGGAGCGCGCGCCAGGAAGGGGCGCCCACCGCTTCGCTTTGGGCGCGCTGCCGGTGGCTCACTACGTGAGCCTGAAAGAGGGGCGCTGCCCCTCGCCGCATGCGCGGCTCACCCTGGGATATTTGGAACAAGGAAAAAGAGGCCAGGTGCCGTTCATTTTCTAATCGGAAATATCCTGGGGTTCGAGGGCTTTCAGGAATTGATCCGGGGGATCAATTCGCCCGAAGAACGGGCGGAGCCCGGGGACGCAGTCCGAGGGGCAAAGCCCCTTGCCGAGCACAGCGAGGCGATCGGCAAGCCTGATGACCGACAGGGAAAAAGGCACGGCAGCACCCCGTCAGACCCATTCGCTGATCAGCTTGATCGCCAGCGCGCTCGAGGCGATCACCAGCACCGGTTTGATCAACCGCGCGCCGATCCGGCTGGCCAGATGCGAGCCCAGCCAGGCCCCTGCCATCTGCGCCACCCCCATCGCCAGCCCAAGCGCCCAAAGCGGCGGGGCGACGAGCATGAACCCGGCCAGCCCGCCGACATTCGACGCGAAGTTCAACAGCTTGGTATGCGCCGTGGCGCGCAGAATGCCGTAACCCGCGAGGCTGACAAACCCCAGCATGAAAAACGCCCCGGTTCCCGGCCCCAACAGCCCGTCATAAAACCCGATCAGCGGCACGAAGCTCAGCGAAAACAGCAAGGGCGAGATGCGTTCGATCTTGTCCACGTCATCCAGCCCGGGTTTCAGCGCAAAAAACAGCGCCACACCCACCAGCAAAACCGGCAATCCCAGCCGGATCACCTCGGTCGGCAGCGATGAGGCAAGCAGCGCGCCGATCAGCGCGCCCGCAAAAGACAAGAGCGCCGGGCGGATCTGGCGGCGCAGGGTCACATGGCCCGCGCGCGCGTAATTCACCGCCGCCATCCCCGCGCCAAACAGCCCCTGCACCTTGTTGGTCGCCAGCGCGGTCACGGGTGGGACGCCGGCCAGCATCAGGGCGGGCAGGGTGATCAACCCACCGCCGCCGGCAATCGCGTCGACAAACCCGGCCACAAAGGCCGCGCCCATCAGTAAAGCGATGATTTCACCTGTGATCTCAAACATTTGGCGCTCCTGCTGCGAAGGTCAGACAGGCCCTAACATGTTCACCAGGAGGCCGCCAGACGGGTCAGGCGGCGAAGTCTTCTTTCGCATAGCCCTGGATGTACAACAGCGCAGTCAGATCGCCGTAGTTGATGCGGATGTCACATTCGGCGGCGACCGACGGTTTGGCGTGCAGGGCCACACCGGCCCCCGCCAGACCCAACATGCCCAGATCATTAGCGCCATCGCCCACGGCCATCACATCCGCATGGTCCAACCCAAGCCGGGCCGAGATCTCTTTCAGCGCCTGCACCTTGGCCTCGCGCCCCAAAATGGGCATCCCCACGGTGCCGGTCAGCACGCCCTCTGCCACGTTCAGCGTATTGGCGCGGTTTTCGTCAAACCCCAGCGCGTCGGCCACATGTCCGGTAAAGGCGGTGAACCCGCCGGACACCAGCGCCGCATAGGCACCGTTGGCTTTCATGGTTGCGAGCAGCGCCTTGCCGCCAGGCATAAAGGTGATGCGATTTGTGATCACATCTGTGATCACATTTTCCGGCAAGCCTTTCAACAGCCCCACCCGCTCGATCAACGCGCCCTCGAAATCCAGCTCGCCATTCATTGCGCGCGCGGTGATGTCCTTGACCCGTTCGCCCACACCGGCCTCATCCGCCAGCTCATCAATACATTCCTGCTGGATCATCGTGCTGTCCATATCCGCCAGCAGCATCTTTTTGCGGCGCCCCTCGGCGGGCAGCACAACCAGATCCACGCCGAGCTCTTGCAGATCGGCCCAGACCTCCCACTGATTGTCGGGCATCCGGTCCAGCGCAAATTCCGCCGCCTCATCCGCCGCCAGCCAGACCGCATCACCGCCGCCCCAGGCGTTGCGCAGATTTTCAACCAGCGCGGCGTCAAGCGACGGGGCAGAGGGGGCGGTAAGAAGCGTGGCGAAATACATGTGACGGGCCTTTCTGCGCGGGTGTCCTGTTGCCCCAGACATGCGGCGAATCCCGTCCGTTTCACAAGATCAAATCCGCCATGAACCCAAGAAACCGCCGCATCCGGCGCGACCGAAAGTTTCCGATAGTGGTCATTTTGCGCCCGTATTCGACGTATCCCGCGACAAAACCGACATTATTTTGCTTGTGCAGCATCAAAACGCCCCTTATGTCGGTCCGTGGGACACCCTTCCCCAACGAAGGGCATTTATCTGGAAGGATAGCATCTATGGCTACTCAGCAACCGGCAAACCGCCCGGCGAACCCGCGGTTTTCTTCTGGCCCCTGTGCCAAACCCCCCACATGGAATTTGGATGCTCTGTCGGACGCCGCTTTGGGCCGTTCGCACCGTGCCGCCATCGGCAAGGACAAGCTGAAAGCGGCGATCGAAGGCACCCGTGAGGTGCTGGGCATCCCGGCGGATTACAAGATCGGCATTGTGCCCGCATCTGACACGGGCGCTGTTGAAATGGCGCTCTGGTCGCTGTTGGGCGCACGCGGCGTGGAAATGCTGGCGTGGGAATCGTTTGGGTCCGGCTGGGTCACCGACGTGACCAAACAGCTGAAACTGGAGGCTGTCACCAAGACCGCCGAATACGGCCAATTGCCGGATCTGGCCTCGGTTGATTTTGCCAATGATGTTGTCTTCACCTGGAACGGCACCACCTCGGGTGTGCGCGTTCCGAACGGCGACTGGATCCCGGCGGACCGTGAAGGGCTGACCATTTGTGATGCGACCAGCGCCGCCTTTGCGATGGACCTGCCCTGGGACAAGCTGGATGTGACCACGTTTTCCTGGCAGAAGGTGCTGGGTGGCGAAGCGGCGCACGGGATCCTGATCCTGAGCCCGCGTGCGGTGGAGCGTCTGGAAAGCTACACCCCGGCCTGGCCGCTGCCGAAAATTTTCCGCCTGACCAAAGGTGGCAAGCTGATCGAAGGCATCTTTACCGGCGCGACGATCAACACGCCGTCGATGCTGGCGGTCGAAGACTACCTGTTTGCGCTCGATTGGGCGCGCTCGGTCGGTGGTCTGGAAGGGCTGATCGCCCGCGCCGATGCCAACACTGCCGAAGTGACGAAATTTGTCGAAGCCACCGACTGGATCGACTTTCTGGCCGATGATCCGGCGACCCGGTCGAACACCTCGGTCTGCGTGAAGTTCAACGACGCGCGCATCACCGATGGGGCAACTTTCGCCAAGGCCGTTGCCAAGCGATTGGAAGCCGAAGGTGTGGCGCTGGATGTGGGCGCCTATCGCGACGCACCGGCCGGTCTGCGCATCTGGTGTGGCGGCACGGTGGAAGCCTCTGACGTGGCGGCGCTGATGCCGTGGATCGACTGGGCGTTCAACGCGGAAATCGCAGCACTCTGATCCGGTTCGGATCCTTTTCATAAGATGACCCGCTGGACCCTCGAAAAACTTTAAACTTTCGCCTCTGAGGCTGAAAAAAGTTTAAAGTTTTGGGTCCCGGCCCTTTAAAAACTTTAAAGAATAGGAGCCCAGCACATGGCCCCCAAAGTTCTCGTATCCGACAAGCTTTCGGAAACCGCCGTCCAGATTTTCCGCGACCGTGGCATTGATGTGGATTTCATGCCCGAGCTTGGCAAAGACAAGGAAAAGCTGGCTGAAGTCATCGGCCAATATGATGGTCTGGCGATCCGGTCCGCGACCAAGGTGACCCCGACCATTCTGGAGGCCGCCACCAACCTGAAAGTGGTTGGCCGCGCCGGGATCGGTACGGATAATGTTGATAAAACAGCAGCTTCCAAGAAAGGCGTGATCGTGATGAACACGCCGTTCGGCAATATGATCACCACCGCCGAACATGCGATTGCGATGATGTTTGCAGTGGCGCGTCAGATCCCCGAGGCCTCTGCTTCGACCCATGCGGGCAAATGGGAGAAGTCGAAGTTTATGGGGGTCGAGCTGACCAACAAGACGCTTGGCGTGATCGGCGCCGGCAATATCGGTGGCATTGTTTGCGACCGGGCGCTGGGCCTGAAGATGAAAGTCATCGCTTACGATCCCTTCCTGTCGGAAGAGAAAGCCGCGCAGATGGGGGTCGAAAAAGTCGAGCTGGAAGAGCTGTTGCCGCGCGCGGATTTCATCACGCTGCACGTGCCGCTTCTGGACGCGACCAAGAACATCCTGTCGCGTGAAGCCCTTGAAAAGACAAAGAAAGGTGTGCGGATCATCAACTGTGCCCGCGGCGGTCTGGTGGATGAAGAGGCGCTGGCGGATCTGCTGAAATCGGGTCATGTCGCAGGCGCGGCCTTTGACGTGTTCGCCGAAGAACCCGCCCGCGAGAATGCGCTCTTTGGCCTTCCCAACGTGGTCTGCACCCCGCACCTGGGCGCCGCCACCACCGAGGCACAGGAAAACGTCGCCCTGCAAGTGGCCGAACAGATGTCGGATTACCTCTTGACCGGGGCCGTGCAAAACGCGCTGAACATGCCGTCGGTCACCGCCGAAGAAGCCAAGGTGATGGGCCCGTGGATCAAACTGGCCGAACACCTCGGTGCCTTTGTGGGCCAGATGACCGATGAGCCGATCAAGGCGGTGAACATCCTCTATGATGGTGTCGCGTCTGAAATGAACCTGAAGGCGCTGGACTGCGCCGTGATCGCCGGCCTGATGAAGCCGCAAACCCCTGATGTGAATATGGTTTCTGCGCCGGTTGTGGCGGCGGATCGTGGTATCAAAACCTCGACCACCACGCAGGCCAAGGGCGGGTCGTTTGACGGTTACATCAAGGTGACCGTGGTGACCGAACAGCGCGAACGCTCGATCGCGGGCACCGTGTTCTCGGACGGCAAACCGCGCTTCATCCAGATCAAAGGCATCAATATCGACGCCGAGATCGGCAACCACATGCTCTACACCACCAATGATGACATCCCCGGCATCATCGGCGCGTTGGGGGCCACCATGGGCGAGCGTGGCGTGAACATCGCCAACTTCACCCTGGGCCGGAATGAGGCGGGTGGAGATGCGATTGCGCTTCTCTATGTCGATGCACCCGTGCCGGAAGATGTGCGCCAGGCGCTGCGCGACACCGGGTTGTTCAAGACGATCACGCCCCTGGCGTTTGACGTCTAAAGCGTTGAAATAGAAAGAAAGCCCCGGAGTTTCTCCGGGGCTTTTTTCATGTTACTCGGTGGCTGTACCCGCGTCCAGCAGGCCAGATCTGAACAAGGCCCCGGCGGCAGCGGCACCAAGCACGGGGGCCAAGATGAACAGCCACAATTGGCTGAGGGCGTGCCCACCTGCAAACAGCGCCGGACCAAAAGACCGCGCCGGGTTCACCGACACGCCGGTCACATTGATGCCCACCAGATGGATCACCACCAGGGTCAGGCCAATGGCCATGCCCGCGACGGCACCGGGCGCGCCTGCCCCCGTCGCGCCAAGGATCACGACGACAAACAGGAAGGTGGCGACCAGTTCAAACACAAAAGCGGACACCACATTGTATTCGCCCAGATATCCAGCCCCCCAGCCGTTTTGGCCCAGCCCGGATGCGCCAACGTCAAACCCGCCGCCTTTGCCGCTGGCGATGATGAACAGGATGGTGGCCCCCACCGCGGCCCCGGCCAGTTGCGCAAGGATATAGGTCAGCGCCTTGGTGCTTGGCACGCGCCCCGCAATCACGGCCCCAATGGTCACGGCGGGGTTGATGTGGCAGCCAGACACGTTGCCGATCCCGTAGGCCATGCCGATCAGGGCAAGGCCAAAGGCAAAGCTGATGCCGGCCAGCCCGATATCTCCGCCCGCGATCACGGCCGCACCGCAGCCAAACAGCACCAATGTCATGGTGCCGATAAACTCTGCAACTGCTTGTTTCATCTGGGGTCTCCCTGTTACTAGATACGCATTGGCGCTTACTTTGCGCGGCCTACCGGAATGGGTCGCGGGGAATTTGGGCGCGCACAACACCCCAACGCGCTTGGGGTTTAGCCTGGTACAGGCGAGGAGAGGCCAGACATGACACGGATCTATGCCATCGGCGACATTCACGGCCATCTGGACAAGCTGGTCTCGGCCCATGCGCGGATTGCCGAAGACCGTGCGCGTTGCGGCGATGATACGGCGCCTGTTGTGCATGTGGGGGATCTGGTGGATCGCGGCCCGGACAGTCGCGGGGTGGTCCAATACCTGATGGACGGGCAGGCGCGGGGTGAAAACTGGGTGGTGCTGAAGGGCAATCACGACCGGATGGCGGCGATGTTTTTGCGCGACTATCCGATGGTGGATCACATGCTGCTGCATGACCACAACTGGTTTCACGCCCGCATTGGCGGGGTCGAAACGCTGGGCAGCTATGGGGTGGATGTGCCCGATGGCATTCGTACCTATCAGCTGCACGCCAAAGCCATGGATGCCGTGCCCGAAGCCCATCGCCGGTTTCTTGATGATCTTCCGGTGATGCACCGCATTGGCGATCTGTATTTTGTCCACGCCGGCATCCGCCCCGGTGTGGCGTTGGAGGATCAGGTGGAAGATGACCTGATCTGGATCCGGCAGGAGTTTCACAGTTCAGACGCCGACCATGGCGCGCTGATTGTGCATGGCCACACGCCGGTGAAAGACGTCACTCATTATGGCAACCGTCTGAACATCGACACGGGCGCGGGACATGGCAAAGGCATCGGCGTTGTGGTGATCGAAGGGCGCGAAGCTTGGGTGTTGGGGGCGCAGGGGCGCGCGCCGGTCAGGGCGGCCTTCTAAATGCGCCTCTGATCGGACCAGTCTTCAGAACGGGGCGGCACATCGCGTTTGGCACAAAAAAGCCCCGGCGTTTCCACCGGGGCTTTCTGTCTTCAGACGATGCGTGAATTACGCGTCTTCGTCTTTTTTCTTCTGTTCCGGAACGATCTCTTCGCCGGTTTCCTGATCGACAACTTTCATCGACAGGCGCACCTTGCCGCGGTCGTCAAAGCCAAGCAGTTTGACTTTCACTTCCTGACCTTCTTTCAGAACGTCCGACGGGTGGTTCAGGCGACGGTTTTCGATTTGCGAAACGTGCACCAGGCCGTCGCGCTTGCCGAAGAAGTTCACGAAGGCGCCGAAATCGACGATCTTCACGACCTTACCGTTGTAGATCGCGCCTTCTTCCGGCTCTGCGACAATCGCGTGGATCATCTCATAGGCCTTGTTGATGGCGTCGCCATTCGGGCTTGCGATCTTGATCACACCGTCGTCGTTGATGTCGACCTTGGCGCCCGACACTTCCACGATCTCACGGATCACCTTACCGCCCGAACCGATCACTTCGCGGATCTTGTCGGTGGGGATGTTCATGGTTTCGATGCGCGGGGCGTGGGCGGAAAATTCCTGACGGCCTTCGGTCAGGGCTTTGCCCATCTCTTCCAGGATGTGCAGACGACCGGCTTTCGCCTGGGCCAGTGCCTTTTCCATGATCTCGGTGGTGATACCGGCAACCTTGATGTCCATCTGCAGCGAGGTGATACCCTCTTCGGTGCCTGCCACTTTGAAGTCCATGTCACCCAGGTGATCTTCGTCACCCAGAATGTCGGTCAGAACCGCGTAAGAGCCATCATCTTCCAAGATCAGACCCATGGCCACACCAGCAACCGGCGCTTTCAGCGGCACAGCAGCGTCCATCATCGACAGCGAGCCACCACAAACCGACGCCATCGAAGACGAGCCGTTCGATTCGGTGATCTCGGACACCAGACGGATGGTGTAGGGGAAGTCGGTGGCCGACGGCAGAACCGCCTGCAGTGCACGCCAAGCCAGCTTGCCGTGACCGATTTCACGACGACCCGGAGGGCCAAAACGGCCCACTTCACCAACCGAATAGGGCGGGAAGTTATAGTGCAGCAGGAAGTTGGATTTGTAGGTGCCGGTCAGCGCGTCGATCATCTGTTCGTCGTCGCCGGTGCCCAGAGTGGTCACAACCAGACCCTGGGTTTCGCCGCGGGTAAACAGGGCAGACCCGTGGGTACGCGGCAGGATCCCAACCGAGCTGTCGATCGCGCGCACGGTGTCGAGGGCACGACCGTCGATCCGCTTGCCGGTTTTCACAACGTCACCACGCACAACAGCCGATTCCAGCTTTTTCAGGGCGGTGCCGAGGTTGGCATCTTCCTGTTGCTCTTCGCTCAGGGACGCGATGATCTCTTCCTTGGCGGCCGCGACAGCAGCAACACGTTCCTGCTTGTCGGTGTTGCCGTAAGCGGCGCGGATCTTGTCTTCGCCGGCGGCTTTCACAGCCTCATACAGCGCGCTGTAATCGGCGGGCTGGAAGTCGAAGGGCTCTTTCGCGGCGTCTTCGGCCAGATCGATGATCAGGTCGATTACCGGCTGGATCTGCTCATGCGCAAAGTTCACGGCGCCCAGCATTTCCGCCTCGGACAGCTCATAAGCTTCCGATTCCACCATCATCACGGCGTCTTTGGTGCCGGCCACAACAAGATCCAGACGCTGGTCCGGGTTGTTGCGCAGATCGTGCATGTCGTCGCAGGTCGGGTTCAGAACGTATTCACCGTCTTCATAGCCCACACGGCACCCGGCGATCGGGCCCATGAACGGCGCGCCCGACAGGGTCAGCGCGGCGGAGGCAGCGATCATCGCCACGATGTCCGGGTCATTGACCAGGTCGTGCGACAGAACGGTACAGATCACCAGAACTTCGTTTTTGAAGCCCGGCACAAACAGCGGGCGGATCGGACGGTCGATCAGGCGCGAGGTCAACGTCTCTTTTTCAGTCGGACGTGCTTCGCGTTTGAAGAAGCCACCCGGGATTTTACCGGCGGCGTAGTATTTCTCGTTGTAGTGAACCGTCAGCGGGAAAAAGTCCTGACCGGGCTTTTGCTGGCGCGCATAGGTCACGTTGGCCATGACAGAGGTTTCGCCCAAAGTGGCGATCACCGAACCGTCGGCCTGACGGGCAACCTTGCCCGTTTCCAGAGTGAGGGTTTCTTCGCCCCACTCCATTGATTTCTTGGTTACGTCAAACATCATGTTTTCCTAGCTGGGAGCACTCCCGGCCCTCCGGGTCTCCCGTTTCAATGGCGGCCCCATGCCGCCGACCCCACATATCCATCCAGGCGCCGGGGTCAGGGCGCAAGTCTCAGATGTTTGCGCATTACAGGAAATCAAGGGGTTTGGGAAGGGGGTGCGGATTTGGCAATGGTTTGTTGCCGATTTTGCTGTGGATTTTTTCATCGATGCAGGTGATTTTGGCAGGGCTTGATTAACACGTTTAAAGACTGGTGTTTGAATGATCCGATCCGTCCTGCTGATCCTGTCCCTCTTGGTGGTCCTGCCCGCCGCCCCCGTGCGGGCCGAAGCGCCCGTGCGCATTCTGGCTTTGGGCGACAGTCTGATGTCGTGGAACCGGGCTGGGAAACGGTCCATCGCCGACGTGATGGCGAAAGAATTGGGGGAGCCGGTGAAGAACCGGGCACTGTCGGGGGCGCGTGTGATTTACAATCTGCCTTTGACGGGCGCGATGGGTATGAATATCGGTCGGCAGTTTCGTACCAAGGACCGGCCTGATTGGGTGGTTCTGTCCGGTGGCGGCAATGATCTGTGGTTCGGCTGCGGGTGCAACAAATGCGACCGCAAGATCAACCGCATGGTGTCGAAAGATGGCCGCAAGGGAGAGGTGGTTAAACTTGTGTCCAAGATCCGCAAATCCGGCGCCAAGGTGATCATGCTGGGCTATCTGCGCAGCCCCGGGGCGGGCAGCCCGATTGAAAGCTGCAAAGATGACGGGGATATCTACGAAGCGCGTCTGGCGGCAATGGCCAAGCGCATAGACGGGGTGCATTTCCTGTCAAATGCCGATCTGGTCCCCCATGGCGACCGCAGCTTTCACGGCCTCGACATGATCCACCCGTCGATCAAAGGCAGCAAAGCCATTGGCAAACGGGTGGTGAGGCTGATCCGGCAGGTGGATGAGGCGCGGTAACCCACATTTGTTGGATTACCCTTTCTGACGCATTCGCGGCATTTTCGGCAGGCCAAAGGCTTTGCGGGCGGTGACAAGGCGCAGGTCGTCTGGGTCCATCCCCAACGACAGGATGGTTTCGCGATCAAACCGTTCGCGGGCCAGGGCGCGATCATGTTTGGTGCCAAACAGCCGGTCGATCCAGTTCATGCCGAAGGACACATGGAAGGTCGCGTCGTGGTCCTGGAAATGATGTGCCAGATGGGTGCGCGTTATGTGTTGCCCGAACCAGCCCTTTGGCACGGCCAGATGGGCCAGCGTGTGGCAATATTCGTAAAACGCATAGGCGCTGACCGATCCTGCAAACAGCGCCACATAAGCGGTCAGAAAGGCCCCGGGCAGGCCAAGGAAAGGCCAGAGGATCGCGGTATGGATCACCACGGACAGCGCACCGAATTTCAGCGGATACCAATGATCTCCGCCGGTGAAAAACTCGGGGTTGCTGGGAAATTCGTGATGGCCGATGTGGCTGCGATACAGCTCGTTGAACACACCCTGATCCTGGGGCGGTTCGCGGTGCAGCAGAAAGCGGTGCATAGCGTATTCGACAAAGAACTGCGCGAGGATCCCGTAGCCTACTGCCAGCAATAGCCACGGCGTGAACCAGTAGATCAGCGCAAACACACCCGCCAGCCAGAACGGAAACAGCCGGTGCAGCGTGCCCATATTCATCAAAACCGCCAATGTCGCCTTCATGTTACGCCTCCGATCATGCCCATGATCTGGAAACTCTGGGAAATCTGACCGGCAGGGATCAAGATGGACCCGGCGTAAACTTGACGTAACGGTAAAGAGGATGAGTTGCCCGGCTGGGCGTGTGGTCAACAAAAAAGGGGCCGCCGAAGCGACCCCTTTCCAATTCGGAAAAAACCGAGTTAGCGGCGCAGGCCGAGGCGTTTGATCAGGTCCTGGTAACGGGCCTCATCTTTCGCACGGGCGTAATCCAAAAGCTTACGACGCTGAGCAACCATTTTCAGAAGGCCACGACGACCGTGGTTGTCCTTCTTGTGGGTTTTGAAGTGCTCGGTCAGGGTCGCGATGCGCGAGCTGAGGATGGCAACTTGAACTTCGGGCGAACCGGTGTCGCCGTCTTTGGTGCCGAACTCTTTGATCAGACGAGCTTTTTCTTCAGGTGTAATCGACATCGGGGTCTCCTTTACAAGGTTAAAGTGGATGGCGCAGGCCGGGATGTCGTCCAGCAAGGCCCATGGAGGGACCGGTCCCGTTTCAGGAACCGATGGGCGCATATAGGGGGATTCTTCGCAAATGGCAAAGGGAATCGCAGATCACTTCTTGCCGGTGGTGTTCAGATGATCAATCACCTGTGCCGCCCATTCGCCCAGCACCGGAATGAAATCGACGGAAGACAGCAGCTTCACCACAATCGCCACCAGAATGGTCGCCCCCAAAACCGACCCCAACCCAAAGGCCAGCCCGCGATACAATTGGAACAGACCCAGTTTCCACAGGCTGTCATGCAGCAGAATGAAGCGATGTGAATTCATCCGCCGCACCTCTTCCCGCAGGGCGCGCACCTCGGTCGTCAGGGGGGTGGGATCCGGCGTTTCGGGGCCTGAAGTATCTTCTGAGGGATGTTTTTGCAATGCAGCCTCCGTTAACCTTTTTGTTGTTTTTAAAGGGGAATGTGGCGAATTGTAGCTATATTTCCCTGTTTTTTTGGGGACCAGTTGATAGAATGACCACGAGCGGTTGTGTCTCGCAATGCGATTCTCGCCATGGTGTGTATAGGTGATGGCAGCAAGAACATACAGGTGCCAAGATGCTTTTAGGTCTATTGTTTCTCGGATTGGTTCCCGCGGCTTTTATGGCAGATGGGTTTCTCAATTCTGCTGAAGAGGTTGAACCGGATGAAGAATTTCAATCCGAGTCCAACGGGGATTTCATTGCGGTTGGCGATGATGCTGATGGCGATGATTCCGGCCAGGATGCTGTCGAGACGACAATCGAAGGGGATGGCGCCGAAGAGGTGATTGGCGAAGAGATCACCCCAATTGATGAACCGGGTGAAGGGCTGCCCTCAGCGGCGGATGCCACCCTGCTGGATGGGCTTCTGGCAGAGAACTGCGACGCGATCTACGGATTGCATGAATATGACCTGGTCATGAAAGATCCCGACCCGATGGTTTTGACCGACGAGGCGGATGAGTTCACCGGCTCAAGCGATGGTGTGAAATCGGACGGGGCGTTGGACCTGTTCAACGGCACCCCATTTGTGGAACTGGAAAGCGAAGGCCTGGTTGGTGTGATTGATGCCCAGGGCGGTGATGACACGATCACCACCGGGGATGATGCCAGTTTTGCCTTTGGGGGTGAAGGGGACGACCATATCACCGTGGGCGCTGCCCCGGCCGCCATTTTCGGCGGTGAAGGCAATGATACAATTATTGGTGCCTATACGGCCGATGATGACGATTACTCCGGCTATCTTGATGGTGGCATGGGCGATGACAGTATCGAAGGCGGCGAAGGTGTGGACCTCATCTTTGGCGGCCAGCATGACGAAACCGGCGAAGGGTCAGACAATGACACCCTGTCGGGTGGTGCCGGGAATGACCAGATCTCCGGTGGGGATGGGGCCGATGTGATTTCCGGTGACGAGGGGGATGATATCCTGAACCACATGGGTCACGCGATGGAAAGCAGCGGGGCCGAGCGTAGCAGCTTTGACTGGCATATCGACAATGATCAGGATGTGCTGGACGGCGGTACCGGCAACGATACGCTGATCATTGACCGCGCAGATATTGCCACCGGGGGCGAAGGTGCCGACAATTTCCACCTCTATTTTGATCACGAAACCGGCGAAGGTCACGCGGATGTAACCGATTTCGTGTCCGGCGAAGATTTCCTGCGCGTCACCCTGAACCCCGATGTGGATCCGGACAGTGTTGCGCTGGACGTATCACCATCCGAAGATGGCAATGACGGTGTGGTTTCCGTGAATGGCGAAGTGGTGGCGGTGTTGCAAGGGGCACCAGACGCCACCACAGCGGACATCTACGTTGAAGTCATGGAAGAGGTCTATGTCTGATCAGGTCACACGACTGGATCAGGAACCAGTTCGCCAAAGCATGGGTTTTGTGGCGTAGGCGATATATAGCGGGTGCTTCGGGTGCCCCTCTTTGGTCAGGCCGAGGTGCTGAAGTTCATACCCTTCGGCGCGTAACAGGCGTTCAACCGCCGGGCCGCGTTCCCTATGTGCGCCATGGGTCCCCCATCCGCAAATGATCTGATCCGCCCAGCGGCACCCTTCCATCAATTGCACGTCATTGTCGGGCCCCACCGGGTCCGTCGCCTGCCGCATCAGTTTGGGGTGCGTTTCGCGCCAGGCAAAGATGTTCACCACCCGAAACGCTCCAAACCCCAGCACCCGCGCCCGTCTCTCGCAACGCTCCACCGTCGGGTCGTTTTGCACTTCGGTCGCCTTGGACGGGTTCAGCATGACAAACAGCGCTTTTTTACCCGCAGTGTCCCACACCCGCGTCAGCGAGTAGCGATACTGCTCACAGTCCGAATAGACCGCAGTGCTTGCTGCGTCTTCTTTTTGAAACCTGCGTGTGATCATGGCATGGTTTGACGACGGGACCGCGAAAATTGCAAGCCCCGGAGTGACGTCCTGGCATATCCCTTGCGTTTTTTGTCCAAATGGTCAAAAGTGGTCGCTTCAAGAAAGGATATCCCATGCTGATCGCCGAAATCATCCGCAGAAAACGGGACGGAGCCACACTGACGCAAGACGAAATTGCCGCCATGGTGCATGGCATTTCAGATGACAGCGCAAGTGAAGGGCAGGTGGCGGCCTTTGCCATGGCCGTGTTCTTTCAGGGCATGGCCCCGGAAGAGGCCGCGCAGCTGACCCTGTCGATGCGCGACAGCGGGGATGTCTTCACCTGGCCGGATCTGCCCGGGCCCGTGGTGGACAAACATTCGACCGGCGGGGTTGGCGATAACGTGAGCCTGATGCTCGCCCCGATTGTGGCGGCCTGCGGGGGATACGTGCCCATGATCTCGGGTCGGGGGTTGGGCCACACGGGCGGCACGCTTGACAAGATGGAGGCGATCCCCGGCTACACTGTGACCCCGGACAACGCCCTCTTTGCCAAGGTGGTGAAGGATGTGGGCTGTGCTGTGATCGGCCAAACCGCCAATCTCGCCCCGGCGGACAAACGGTTCTATG
The DNA here is from genome assembly GCF_049803815.1 of Aliiroseovarius crassostreae. Classification (GTDB taxonomy): domain Bacteria; phylum Pseudomonadota; class Alphaproteobacteria; order Rhodobacterales; family Rhodobacteraceae; genus Aliiroseovarius; species Aliiroseovarius crassostreae_A. The sequence continues at coordinate 1,047,219 of NZ_JBNAGI010000001.1, read as the reverse complement.
GCATTCGCGATGTGACCGCGACCGTGGAAAGCATCCCGTTGATCACCGCGTCGATCCTGTCCAAAAAACTTGCCGCGGGGCTCGGGTCACTGGTCATGGATGTGAAATTTGGCAATGGCGCCTTCATGGCCAGCTATGATCAGGCGAAAGCATTGGCGCAATCAATCACCCGCGTGGCGCGCACCGCCGGCATGCCGTGCCACGCCATCCTGACCGATATGAACCAACCGCTGGCCTCGTCGGCGGGCAACGCGCTGGAAGTGGTCAACGCCGTTGAATTTCTGACCGGGGACAAGCAGGATGCGCGCCTGCGCGAGGTAACATTGGCCCTCTGCGCTGAAATGCTGCTGACCGCCGGTGTGCAATCCGATCGTGACACTGCCCTGTCCGCTGTCACGGACGCCCTGACCAGCGGCAAAGCGGCCGAGGTTTTTGCCCAAATGGTGGCCGCCCTTGGGGGTCCGACCGACATCCTGACCGATTATAAAACCGGCCTGCCCACGGCCAAGAAAATCACGCCGGTGCCCGCGCCAAACAGCGGGCATATTCGTGCGATTTCCACCCGTGACATTGGCTTGGCCGTGGTCGAGCTGGGGGGCGGTCGCCGGGTGGCCTCTGACAAGGTGAACCCGTCGGTTGGTCTGACGGACCTTCTGGATCTGGGTGTGCAGGTGGAAAAGGGAGATCCGATTGCAATGATCCACGCCGATGATGACGCCAGCGCTGCGCGCGCCGCGGATCAGGTGCTGGCCGCCTATGAGATCGGCGACGCCCCCGCCGCAACGCCCGCGCTGCAAGAGGTCATCGAGGGATAGGCAGGGCTTATCCCTTCTTTTCCTGGGCGCAAATATCCCGGGGTGAGGCCGGACTCGAAGAGGGGGGGGCGAGGGGCAGAGCCCCTGCCGAGCGAAGCGAGGCCACCGCCAAGCGGTGGCGCCTTGTAAAGGCAACAGCGCGCGGCAGCCCTGGCTTACTGATTGAACACGCGGCTGGGGTGCAGCTCACCCGAGCGGAAGATCCCAACCGCCACGGCCTTGCCGTCAAACGATGCCCAGGCCTCGTCGCCATATTCCACGTCTGAACTCAGCACCATACCCGGGTTGCCATGGCGCAACCGGGTGGCGCCTTCAGCGGTGCAGCGCAGCTCGGGCAATTCAAACAGCCCCTCTTCCAGCGGCAACAGATACTGGTCCAACTCGCCGGTTTTGGCGAGCTCCTCGACCAGATCCATCGACACGCCATCCTCGGCCTCAAACGGACCAGACCAGATCCGGCGCAGCTCGCGCACATGCCCCAAGCACCCAAGCGCCTCGCCCAGATCCCGGGCAATCGCCCGCACATACCCGCCTTTGCCGCAGGTCATTTCCAGCGTCACGTGGTCTTCGTCTTCCCGCTCGACCAACGCCAGTTCCTCGACCCAAAGGGGCCGCGCGGCAATTTCGAAATCCTCATCATCACGCGCCAGTTTATAGGCCCGCTCGCCATCGATTTTCACTGCCGAGAATTTCGGCGGCACCTGCATGATCTGCCCAGTGAACTGCCCAAGGGCGGCTTCGATTTCGGCGTCGGTGGGGCGGGTGGACGCCTCGGCAATCACCTCGCCTTCCGCGTCATCGGTATTGGTGGCCTGTCCCAACCGCACGGTAAACCGATAAGCCTTCAGCGTGTCGGTCACGTAAGGCACGGTCTTGGTCGCTTCTCCCAGTGCCACGGCCAACACGCCGGTGGCCTCGGGGTCCAGGGTCCCGGCATGGCCTGCCTTCTTGGCGTCCATCGCCCAGCGGACTTTGTTCACCACGGCGTTCGAGCTGATCCCGGCGGGTTTATCGACCACCAACCAGCCGTGAATGTCGCGTCCCTTGCGTTTGCGTGCCATGCGCTTGTCCCATAGGTGCTATAGCCAGCGGGGCTGGCAGTGTCGGTGTGAGATTGACAGGTGTTAGTCTTCGTCGCCAGTGGCGTTTTCGTCCAGATCGCGCTGCACGTTATCTTGCGAAAACAGGCGACGGGTTTCGTCCATCTGGTCAAAGGTCTCGTCAATCTGGAACCGCAGGTCCGGGGTAAACTTCAGATTGGTCGATTTGCCAAGCGCCCGGCGCAGTTCGCCCTTGTTGCGGGCCAGCGCCTGGATCGCCTCGTCCTTGCCCTGCCCACCCAGGGGCAGAACATAGGCGGTGGCGATTTTCAGGTCCGGCGAGGTACGCACTTCGCCCACCGTGATCGACATCCGGTTCAGCTCCGGGTCATGCACATCGCCACGGGCCAGCACCTCGGACAAGGTGCGGCGGATCAGTTCGGCGACCCGCAGCTGACGCTGGGACGGGCCATCATGGTCGTTAAATCGGTTCTTTGCCATGGCGCTCACATAGGGCGGAATAGGGATACATGCAAGCAGGGCTTTGCCAAGCGGGCATTTGCGGGGTAGGAGAGGGCAAGTTGAAGGAGACTGAACATGAGCGATTTGCCGGGGATTGTTGTGATGGGCGCGTCGGGCCGGATGGGCCAGATGCTGATCAAAGAGGTGCTGGCCTCGGACAAGGCCCGGCTGGTGGGCGCGCTGGATCGCCCCGGTCATGATTGGGTCGGGCGCGACGTGGGCGAATGCATGGGCGGGCAGCCCGTGGGGGTGCAGGTCAGCGATGACGCGCTGGAGGTCATGTCCAAGGCGCAGGCGGTGATTGATTTCACCGCGCCGTCCGCCACCGTCGACATGGCCGAAATTGCCGCCCAGGCCCGAGCGGTGCATGTGATTGGCACCACAGGTCTGACCGACGAAGATCTTGAGAAACTTCGCCTTGCAGGCCGTCACGCGACCATCGTGCGCGCGGGCAATATGAGCTTGGGGGTGAACCTTCTGACGCAACTGACCAAAAAGGTCGCAGCGGCGCTGGATGAAGACTACGACATTGAAATCATCGAAAGCCACCACCACCACAAAGTCGATGCCCCCTCGGGCACTGCGCTGATGCTGGGCGAAGCGGCCGCCGAAGGACGGGGGGTGGATTTGACCGACGTGTCAGATCGCGGCCGTGACGGCATCACCGGCGCCCGCAAGCGCGGGGATATCGGCTTTCATGCCATTCGCGGCGGCGACATTATCGGTGAGCATGACGTGTTGTTCGCCGCTGAGGGCGAGCGTATCACCCTGCGCCACGTGGCCAGCGACCGGTCCGTCTTTGCCCGCGGCGCGCTGAAGGCCGCGCTTTGGGGGCAGGGCAAGAAACCCGGCGAATATGACATGCTCGACGTGTTGGGGCTGTAAAATCCAATTCAGCGACGGGGCAAATCTGCCGCCCGTCATTGCCGCTGCGCGGCGCTTCCGGTTGGCGGTGGCCTCGCTTCGCTCGGCAACTTCCTTGCCTCCGGCGGGGATATTTCAAGACCAAAGATGGCATGAGATCTGGCTATCTTTGGTCCATAAATATCCCGGGGTGAGGCTGAAAGCCGAGGGGCAGCGCCCCTTTATTTTGTGGCGGCTTTTTCTGAGCTGTGGCCTCAGAAATCGATGGCGATGCCCTTTTTTTCCCAATCGCCATAGCGCACAGGTTCGGGCCCGTCGCGGCCACCGTATTCTTTGGGACGGGCTTTGGCCTCGGCCTCGGCCTTCTTCCGGCGCTCTTCCGCTTCGGCGAGGGCGCGCTGGGCGGCGGGGGAGAGGTTTTTCTTCTCGCCGGTTTCGGCGTCAGATTTTTCTGCGGACATGCTGATATCCTTGTCGCTAACGTGTGGATGATATAGGCCGCGAGGCGAGAAAAGGCAAAGGACAGGTCATGGCGGCTGTAAAAACCGGTGCGAAAGCGAAGAAAACTGACCCGCGGCATGTGGTGGTTGATCTGCTGGGCGATGTCCTGGAAGAACGGCGGCTTTTGTCTGAAGTGTTGCCGCGCCGGGTGAAACCTTTGCCCAGCGATGATCGCGCGCGGGTGCAGCGTTTGGCGCTGATGACTTTGCGGGGCATGGATCGCGCGGACCGGATGCTGGGGCCGCATCTGAAGAAACGCCCGCCGCTGCGGGTGCTGAACATTCTGCGGCTGGGTGTGGTCGAGATCTGCATGGGCGGCGCTGCGCATGGGGTGGTGAATTCCTGCGTCTCTGCCGCGCGGGCCGATCGGGCCACGGACAAGATGGCGGGTTTGGTGAACGCCGTATTGCGCAAGGTGAGCGGCGAAGTGGACAAGTGGGACGCGCTGCCCGTCCCGCGCTTGCCGAAATGGCTGCGCAAACCGCTGATTGATGATTATGGCAAAGCCGCTGTGGAAGCGATGGAGGCGGTGCAATTTGCGGGCGCGCCCCTTGATCTGACCTGCAAGTCGGATCCGGCGCAATGGGCGAAAAAGCTTGGCGGTGCCATGTTGCCTTCGGGGTCCATCCGGTTGCAGGACGCGGGCCAAGTCACCGCCTTGCCGGGATACAAAGACGGGTCGTGGTGGGTGCAGGACGCATCCGCCGCGATCCCCGCCAAGGTGTTGAATGCTCAGCCTGGTGAGCGGGTTCTGGATATGTGCGCGGCCCCTGGTGGCAAGACCATGCAGATGGCCGCGGCCGGGGCGGAGGTCACGGCGCTTGACGTGTCCGAGGGTCGGATGAAGCGGGTGAAGGAAAACCTGGCGCGCACGGGGTTGGCCGCTGATTGCGTGGTTGGCGATGCGCTGGAATATGAGGGCGGGCCGTTTGATGCGATCCTGCTTGATGCGCCCTGCACGGCCACGGGCACAATTCGTCGCCACCCCGATTTGCCCTATGCCAAAGATGGTAGTGACTTTCCCGCATTGTTCGAGCTTCAGGAATATATGATCGACCGGGCAGTCGGCCTTCTGAAACCCGGCGGTCGGTTGGTGTTTTGCACCTGTAGCCTGTTGATTGATGAGGGCGAGGAGCAGGTGCGTGATGCGCTGGCGCGCCACGCGGGCCTGTCACTGGATCTCAAGGCCTTGCGCCTGCCCGGGGTGGAACCCGACTGGATCGGTCCGGAAGGGTTGCGCCTGTTCCCGCATTACATGGCCGATCAGGGCGGCATGGATGGCTTTTTCATCACGGCATTTCGCCGGTCCTGAAATCGCTGGATGACAGGTCGGGCGCGCGCGCGTATGGTTTTGCCAACACCCCCGGACAATGAGGGGTCATTTTGGCAGATTGAGGCGAGGCCCCCCGTGCTTCGAGCGTGGTTCGCGTGACCCAAGTGGCGCAAGAGAACAACCTTTCCGACTTACGCACCCGGCTTGCAAACCGTTGGCATGCCTGGCGGGCAACCCGTGCGGCCCCGGCGACCGGGTTTGTATCGCAGCCCGAACCGCGCACCATTGGGGCCTATGCGCGGGGCAAGCAATTGGTGGCAGGCAATTACCTGTTTGCTGGCCATTTGGTGAATGCCCCCGATCGGAGCCTGTTTGAAATCACCCCGCCCAGTCGGGAATTTGCGTTGGAACTGCATGGGTTTGTCTGGCTGGACGATCTGGCCTCACTGGGGGATTTCGCGGCGCGGCAACGCGGGCAGGCCTGGCTGCTGGAATGGATTGATCAGTATGGACAAGGCAAAGGGCCCGGTTGGACCCCGGATCTGACCGGGCGGCGCCTTATTCGCTGGATCAACCACGCGCTGTTTTTAATGGCGGGAATGCCCTCAAATGACAGCAAACGATTCTTTTCGTCACTTGGGCAACAGACCATTTTCCTGTCGCGCCGCTGGCAGGCGGCCAGCCCCGGATTGCCCCGGTTCGAAGCCCTGACCGGATTGATCTATGCGGGGCTTAGCCTGACCGGAATGGAGCGTCATGTGGCCCCGGCTGTGAAGGCGCTGGCGCGGGAATGTCGTGATCAGATCGACGCCCAGGGCGGGATCCCCACCCGAAATCCCGAAGAGCTTCTGGACGTTTTTACCCTGCTGACTTGGTCCGCCTCCGCCCTGGCGGAAAGCGGCAATATGGCGGCCCATGAGCATCTGGAGGCAATAGAACGGATTGCCCCCACACTGCGCGCGTTGCGTCATGCGGACGGGGCCCTGGCGCGGTTCCATGGCGGGGGGCGTGGGCTTGAGGGGCGGTTGGATCACGCCCTGGCCAACTCCGGGGTGCGCGGCGCGGCGTCGCCCGGCCTGTCGATGGGGTTTGCGCGGCTGCATGCGGGGCGCACAACGGTGATCATGGATGCGGCCCCCCCGCCGAAGGGGGCGGCATCGGCAAATGCCCATGCATCGACCCTGGGGTTTGAACTTACCTCCGGGCGCCGCCCGCTGATCGTGAATTGCGGATCCGGCGCGCAGTTTGGGGAAGAGTGGCGCAAGGCAGGGCGTGCCACGCCGTCGCATTCTACGCTTGGGCTGAAAGGGGTGTCCTCGTCACGATTGGGGGCGGCGGGCAAAGGTGGGCGCACCTGGCTGGCCGAGACCCCAAGTGAAGTTCAGGTGCAGCACATCAATGAGCTGGGCAAGACCGGCGTTTTTGCCGATCACGACGGATATCTCGCCAGTCACGGGCTTTTGCACATGCGTCGGGTTGAGCTGAGCGTTGACGGGCGTTCCTTTGACGGGGAAGAAACCCTGGCTGCATTGGGACAACAGCCCCAGGCCCGGTTTGATGCCGTGATGGACGCGCGCGGGCTGCAGGGCATCCCGTTTTCGGTGCGGTTTCACCTGCACCCGGATGTGGATGCGCAGTTGGATCTGGGCGGCACGGCGGTGTCGATGGCGCTGCGGTCCGGCGAGATCTGGATCCTGCGCTATGATGGACAGGCGGAAATGTCGCTGGAAAGCAGCGTTTATCTGGAAAAAACGCGCTTAAAGCCCCGTGCGACGAAACAGGTGGTTCTCAGGGCGGTCGCAATGGATTATGCGACACGCATTCGTTGGTCGCTGGCCAAGGCGCAGGACACCCCATCGGTGATGCGCGATCTGGAAAGCAGTGACCACGAGCTGCCACTGTAACATCCGCTGCCTAAGGGGCCAGACCGACATGACCGACCTTCATTCCGTGCAACGCGCGCTTATTTCCGTATCCGACAAGACCGGCCTGATCGAGCTGGGTCAGGCGCTGGAGGCCCGCGGGGTCGAGATCCTGTCGACCGGTGGCTCGGCCAAGGCGCTGCGCGATGCGGGGGTTGCGGTGAAAGATGTCTCGGATGTGACCGAGTTCCCGGAAATGATGGATGGCCGGGTGAAAACCCTGCATCCCCGCGTGCATGGCGGCCTTCTGGCGCTGCGTGACAATGACGAGCATGTTGCCGCGATGAGCGAGCACGGCATTGGTGCCATCGACCTTTTGGTGGTGAACCTCTACCCGTTTGAGGCCACCGTCGCCAAAGGTGCCGATTATGACACCTGCATCGAAAACATCGACATTGGTGGCCCGGCGATGATCCGCGCGGCCGCCAAGAACCACGCCTTTGTGAACGTGGTGGTCGACGTGGAAGATTACGAAAAACTGCTGGGTGATATGGACCAGCATGGCGGCAGGACCTGCCCCAAATTCCGCAAGAAGCTGGCGCAAAAGGCCTATGCCCGCACTGCGGCGTATGATTCGGCTGTGTCGAACTGGATGGCCAAGGCGCTGGAACTGGACGCACCCAAGCGTCGCGCCTTTGCGGGCGAGCTGAAACAGACGCTGCGCTATGGCGAAAACAGCCACCAGAAAGCGGCGTTTTACACCGATGGGTCGAACCGTCCGGGCGTGGCAACCGCCGTTCAGCTGCAGGGTAAGGAACTCAGCTACAACAACATCAACGACACCGATGCGGCCTATGAGCTGGTGGCCGAATTTGACCCCGCCGAAAGCGCTGCCGTTGCGATCATCAAACACGCCAACCCCTGTGGTGTGGCGAAAGGCGCGACGCTGGTCGAAGCCTATCAAAAGGCGTTTGACTGCGACCGCACCTCGGCCTTTGGCGGGATTGTCGCCCTGAACAAGCCGCTGGACGCAGAGACCGCTGCGAAGATCGTCGAGATCTTCACCGAAGTGGTGATTGCCCCCGGGGCGTCGGATGAGGCCAAGGAAATCTTCGCCGCCAAAAAGAACCTGCGCCTGCTGCTGACCGATGGTCTGCCGAACACCCGTGAACCGATTGTGGCCTACAAACAGGTGGCTGGCGGGATGCTGGTTCAGGACAAGGACGTCGGTTACGTCGGCATGGATGACCTGAAAGTGGTCACGGAAAAGGCGCCGACGGACGCGCAGATGCAGGATCTTCTGTTTGCGTGGAAAGTGGCCAAACACGTGAAATCCAACGCGATTGTTTATGTGAAAGACAGCGCCACCGTGGGTGTGGGCGCGGGTCAGATGTCGCGCCTGGACAGTGCCAATGTGGCCGCGTCGAAAGCGGGCCGTATGGCGGCAGAACTGGGCCTGAGCGAGAGCCTCGCCAAGGGTTGCGCCGTGGCGTCAGACGCGTTCTTCCCCTTCCCCGATGGTCTGATGGAAGCCGCAGCTGCCGGTGGCACCTGCGTGATCCAGCCCGGCGGATCCATGCGGGATAACGAGGTGATCAAGGCGGCCAATGAGGCCGGTTTGGCCATGGTCTTCACCGGCATGCGTCACTTCCGGCACTGATCCCGGATGCGATTGATTGCGATCTTTGCAGCACTTGCTGTCCTGATTGATCAGGGCAGCAAGATCTTCGTGCTCAAATCCCTTGATCTGGCCACCCGTGGCTGGGTCGAGGTCTTTCCGCCTTACCTCAACTTCCAGATGGCTTGGAATCGGGGGGTGAATTTCGGCCTGTTTGGCGATGATGGGGCCGCGACCAAGTGGGTGCTGATCGTCCTGGCCCTGGTGATTTCGGCCTGGGTGGTGCGCTGGGTATTGAAAAACAATGCGCCCCGGTTGGGGTTGATCAGCGCGGGGCTTTTGGTGGGCGGTGCGCTGGGCAATGTGATTGACCGGCTGGTTTACGGCGCGGTGGTTGATTTTCTGAACATGTCCTGCTGCGGCATTCAGAACCCCTATTCGTTCAACATTGCGGATGTTTTTGTGTTCGCCGGTGCGATTGGGCTGGTGCTTTTTGCCGATCCGGCGAAGTCGGATTGAAAGACGCGTGACGCGCGTTTCCAGATGGGCTAAGAAGCGTTAGGAAATGGGGGATTTTGATCCTATGCGTAAGATTGCATCAAATATTCTGTTCATTGCTGCTGCCACGTTGACAATGTCAGCCTGTGGAAGCGACGATGCCAGCCTGATGAATTTGCGGGCCAGTCAAACGGGGCCGGATGAGTTTGCCATTCTGCCGACCAAACCTTTGCAGGAACCTGCCAGCTATCAAAACCTGCCCACACCGACCCCGGGCGGGTCCAACATCACCGATCCAACCCCATTTAAAGACGCGGTGGCGGCCCTGGGGGGCAAACCCTCGCGCCTGGATGACAGCGGGATCTATCGTGGTGAAGCAGGTGTCGTGACCTATGCGACGCGCAATGGGGCCAACAGCAATATCCGCCAGGTTCTGGCAGCGGAAGATGCGAAATGGCGCGATGAAAACCGCGGTCGACTGTTGGAACGCCTGTTCAATGTGAATGTTTACTACAGTGCCTATGAGGCACAGGAACTTGATCAGCACCGCGAATTGGAACGTCTGCGCCGGCTGGGTGTCTGGACCCCATCCGCCCCACCGGAAATCATCAACTGACGGCATATTCGGCGGCCCATGCCACCGAACTTTCACCCACGTGCTACAAGGTGCGTGCGGTCCGTGCCCTCCCCTCATCAACTTTGCGTGGTGGAGGCTTGAAGCCTGCGCAAAGGCACATAATTTGGTCGGGACAGAACGGAGAGATACCCATGCGACGATTGATGGCTGCTGTGGCCGCTTTGATTGCCTTTCCGGCCTTCGCGGCCCCTGAAGATGTAACGGAATTCAGCCTCGACAACGGGTTGCAGGTGGTTGTGATTGAAGATCATCGTGCGCCCGTCGTGGTGCAGATGCTGTGGTATCGGGCCGGGGCTGCGGATGAAGATCCGGGCGTGTCGGGCATTGCCCATTTCCTTGAACACCTGTTGTTCAAGGCAACGGACAATATGGCGTCTGGCGAATTTTCGCGCGTGGTGACCGAAAACGGTGGGTCTGATAATGCGTTCACGTCGCAAGATTACACGGCCTATTTCCAACGGATCGCCGCCGACCGCCTGCCGATGATCATGGAAATGGAAGCCGACCGGATGCGCAATTTGCGCCTGACAGAAGAGGACATCGTGACGGAACGCGATGTGATCCTGGAAGAGCGCGCGCAACGAACAGACTCGGAACCGGGCGGGCTGCTGTACGAACAAGCGCGCGCCGCCCAATATCTGAACCACCCCTATGGCGTTCCCGTCATCGGGTGGCGGCACGAGATGGAGAAGCTCGATCGCGAAGCGGCCCTGGCATTTTACGAACGGTTCTATGCGCCCAACAATGCCACATTGGTTGTGGCAGGGGATGTTCAACCCGAAGAGGTCAGGGACCTGGCCGAAACCTATTACGGCCCCCTGAAACCCACACCTGACCTTGCGCCGCGCGCGCGTATCGCAGAGCCCCCCCAACTGGCCGAACGGCGTCTGCGCCTTGCGGATGCGCGTGTTTCGCAGCCCTATCTGCGCCGCAGTTACCTGGCGCCGGAACGCGATCCGGGGGATCAGAAAGAGGCAGCCGCTTTGGTTTACCTGGCTGAAATCCTCGGCGGGTCCGGGGCGACATCGGTGCTTGGGCAGGCGCTTCAGTTTGAGGACCAAATCGCGGTCTACACGGGCGCAAGTTACGCAGGCATATCCCTGGATGACACCTCTTTCACCTTTGTGGTTGTGCCCACGGCGGGCACCTCATTGCGCGACGCCGAAGCGGCATTGGACCGTGAATTGGCAGAGTTCCTTGAGACCGGCGTTGATCCTGCCCATCTGGAACGGCTCAAGTTTCAGACCAAAGCGGCCGAGATCTATGCCCAGGACAGCGCCCGTGCGCGTGCCGATCGTTATGGGCGGGCGCTCAGTTCCGGGCTGTCCATCGCAGATGTGGACGCCTGGCCCGACGTGTTGCAATCCATCACCGCTGACGATGTGATGGCCGTGGCCCGCAAGGTGCTTGATAAACGCCGCTCGGTCACCGGATGGCTGGTTCCTGAGAACGGAGAGGAAATGTGATGCTGCGCTATGTTCTGATTATCCTCGCATGTTTTACATTGCCCGTGCGGGCCGAAATTGCCATTCAGGAGGTGACTTCACAGGGCGGTCATAAGGCGTGGCTGGTGGAAGAACACAGCCTGCCCTTCGTGGCTTTGGAAATCAGCTTTCGAGGCGGCACGACGTTGGACCGGCCCGGCAAGGAAGGAGCGGTGGACCTGATGGTGTCGCTTCTTGAAGAGGGCGCCGGGGATCTGGATGCGCGCGGGTTTGCCAGGGCCAGTGAATCCCTTGCCGCGTCCTTCGGGTTCCGGGCACATCGCGATTCGATCAGCGTTTCTGCGCAGTTTCTGACCGAGAACCGGGACGAGGCAATGGCCCTGTTGCGCGCCGCGCTGACCACCCCCCGCTTTGATCCGGATGCCATCGAACGGGTGCGGGCGCAGCTTTTGTCGAGCATCCGTTCACGCGCCACGGATCCGGGTGAAATTCTGGCTTTGGCTTGGGATGCCAAGGTGTTCGGTGATCACCCGTATGGTCTTCAGCAAGGGGGAAGCGAGGAAACCGTTGCCGCGCTGCGTCGCGAAGATCTGCTGCAGGCCTATCAGGACACCATGACGCTGGATCGGATCTATGTGGGTGCGGTCGGCGACATCACCGCAGACGAGCTTTCCGCCCTTTTGGATGATCTGCTTTCGGACCTTCCTGAAACCGGGGCCGCTTTTCCCGGCCGGGCAGAGCTTGGATTTGATGCCAGCCAGACCGTGATCCCCTACGACAGCCCGCAATCCATTGTGCGCTTCGGTCATAAGGGTCTGCGCCGCGACCACCCCGATTTCTTCCCGGCCTTTCTGGTCAGTGAAATCATGGGCGGGCTGGGGTCCGATGGTCGCCTGATGCATGAGGTGCGCGAAAAGCGTGGCCTGACCTATGGGGTCGGCGCATATCTGTTTGAACTGGATTACGCAGAAGGATTTGTTGGTCAGTTCTCCAGCCAAAACGCGAATATTCCCGAGGCAATTGACGTGGTGCGTGCCGAATGGGCGCGGATGGCGCAGGACGGCGTGACGCAAGAAGAACTCAACCGCGCCAAGACCTATCTGACCGGGTCCTACCCGCTGCGATTTGACGGCAATGGCACCATTGCCAATATTCTGGTTGGCATGCAGATGGAGGAGTTGTCGGCGGAGTATATCACCACCCGAAATGACAAGGTGAATGCCGTCACTTTGGAAGAAGCCAATCGCGTGGCAAAGCAGTTATTCCGTCCGGAAGAGCTGACCTTTATGATCGTTGGATCGCCGGAAGGTTTGCCGGAACAGCCGGTTGCGAATTAACCCTGATACTGTGACCTGAACCAATTTCGCCGCCGCATTCGCCCCGATTTTACATGGTCGAATCGGGGCGTGACATGCTAAGTCTTGTGGTATGCCTGATGACATCCCCCATATGAGCCTGAATCCGGGGCAAAACCGCCCCGTGATCCGACAACTGGACGACGCCGCCATCAACCGCATTGCTGCGGGCGAAGTGGTGGAACGCCCTGCCTCGGCCGTCAAGGAACTGGTGGAAAACGCCATTGATGCCGGTGCCACGCGGATCGAGGTCGCCTATGCCGATGGCGGCAAAACCCTGATCCGGGTGACGGATAATGGCTGCGGTATCGCGCCAGAGGATCTGCCCCTCGCGCTGTCGCGACACGCCACGTCGAAAATCGACGGGTCAGACCTTCTGGACATTCACACCTTCGGGTTCCGTGGCGAGGCGCTGCCGTCGCTGGGGGCGGTCGGGCGGCTGACGATCACGTCGCGCACCGAGGGGTATGATGCGGCCACCATCCGCGTCGCGGGCGGCGCGATGGATCCGGTGAAACCTGCCGCCCTGTCCGAGGGCACGGTGGTCGAGCTGCGCGACCTGTTCTTCGCCACGCCCGCCCGGCTGAAATTCATGCGCACCGACCGTGCCGAAGCACAGGCCATCGGTGATGTGGTCAAGCGCCTTGCCATGGCTGAACCGCATGTGGGCTTTACCCTGCGCGATGTATCTGGCGGTGGCGAGGGCCGTGTGACCTTCCGGGCGGATGCCCAGACCGGTGATTTGTTCGATGCGCTTTATGGCCGGTTGGGTCAGATCCTTGGGCGCGAGTTCATCGAGAACGCCCTGGCCATCGACGCCACGCGCGAGGGGCTGCGCCTGACCGGATACGCCGCCCTGCCCACCTATTCGAGGGGCGCGGCGGTGGCGCAATTCCTGTTCGTCAATGGCCGCCCGGTGAAGGACAAACTTCTGACCGGTGCCTTGCGCGCCGCCTATTTCGATTTCCTGTCGCGCGACCGCCACCCGGCGGCGGCGCTGTTTATCACCTGCGATCCGCAGCTGGTGGATGTGAACGTCCACCCCGCGAAATCCGAGGTCCGGTTTCGCGATCCCGGGCTGGCCCGCGGATTGATCGTGTCCGGTCTGCGTCATGCATTGGCCGAGGCGGGCCACCGCGCGTCGACCACCGTGGCGGGGGCGACATTGGGCGCGATGCGGCCGGAAGAGCCCACGGCCAACGGTGCGCCGCGTGTCTATCAGATGGACCGCCCCAGCATGGGGGCGATGCGCACCGCTTATCAAGGGCAGGCCCCAATCCCCGCCTATGAAACACCGGGGTTTTCCGAAATGTCCGCTCCCTCCGCGCGGTTTGAAGCGTCGAGCGTGGTCGAGCAAACGTCGGGCGAGGACGCAGCCCCTGCCCCGACCAGCCTGCCCTTGGGGGCCGCGCGCGCGCAGGTGCACGAAAACTACATCATCGCGCAGACCGAAACCGGCATGGTGATTGTCGATCAACACGCGGCGCATGAACGGCTGGTTTATGAAAAACTGAAGGCGCAGATGGCGGAAAACGGGGTGGCGTCGCAGGCGCTTTTGATCCCGGAGATCATCGAATTGTCGGCGGGGGATATTGCCCGGCTGATGGAGGTGGCCGAGGATCTGAAAACCCTTGGCCTGGCAATTGAACCCTTCGGCGGCACGGCGATCGCGGTGCGTGAAACCCCGGCCATCCTGGGCGAGGTCAACGCGACGGCGATGATCCGCGATGTGCTGGACGAACTGGCGGATCTGGGGGATAGCAACACGGTGCAGGCGCGGATCGAGGCGGTTTTGTCACGGGTGGCCTGCCACGGGTCAATCCGGTCCGGGCGCTGGATGCGGCCCGAGGAAATGAATGCGTTGCTGCGCGAGATGGAAGCGACACCGCATTCCGGCCAATGCAACCACGGGCGGCCGACTTATGTGGAACTGAAACTCTCTGACATCGAAAGGCTGTTTGGGCGCACATGATCGAACTTGGCGAGTTTTCCCTGCCTCTGACCCATCCGCTGGTGTTGATCATCGGCGGGGCGGTGGCGCTGGTGTTGATCCTTTTGATCCTGTCGGTGCGCCGGGCCGGGCAGTCTGCGCGGCTGACCGAAGATATGGCGCGGCAGATGGGCGGCTTGGGACAGGCGGTGCAGGTGCTGGGTGCGGGGCAGGACCAATTATCGGGCGGATTGCGCACCGTGTCGGATGCGCAGGCCACGGGTCAGGCGCAGGTGCTTCAGGCCATGGAGGCGCGGCTGGGCGCCGTGCAGCAACAGATGAACGACCGCCTGCATGAAAACGCGATGAAATCGGCGCGCGCCATGTCCGACCTGCAAGAGCGGATGAAGGAAAGCCTGCAGGGCAACACGGTGAAAACCACCGAAAGCCTGACCCAATTGCAGGAACGGCTGAAGGTGATCGACAAGGCGCAGGACAATATCACCCGGCTGTCGGGTGATGTTTTGTCCTTGCAGGACATCCTGTCGAACAAACAGACGCGCGGGGCGTTTGGGGAAATCCAGTTGACGGATATTGTGTCCAAGGCGCTGCCTGCCGACAGTTACGCCTTGCAAGCGACACTGTCGAACAACAAACGCGCCGATTGTCTGATCCACCTGCCCAACCCACCGGGCCCGATCGTGATCGACAGCAAGTTCCCGTTGGAGGCCTATGAGGCGTTGCGCCGCGCCGACACGCCCGAGGCGCTGACCCAGGCGGCCCGCGCGATGAAAGTGGCGGTGCGCGCGCATATCAAGGCGATTTCCGAGAAATACATTATCGAGGGCGAAACCGCGGATGGCGCGTTGATGTTCCTGCCGTCCGAGGCGGTTTATGCCGAACTGCACGCCAACTTTTCGGACGTGGTGCGCGAAGGGTTCGAGGCGCGGGTCTGGATCGTCTCGCCCACCACCTGCATGGCGACGCTGAACACCATGCGCGCGATCCTGAAAGACGCGCGGATGCGTGAACAGGCCGGCGCCATCCGCAAAGAGCTGCACCTGCTGTCGGCGGATGTGGGGCGGCTGGCGGATCGGGTGTCGAACCTCGACCGGCATTTCCATCAGGCCTCGAAGGACATTTCGGAAATCAAGATCTCGGCCGAGAAGGCAGGCAACCGCGCGAAGCGTTTGGATAATTTCGATTTCGAAGAGGTTGAGGCGGGCGATCAGGCCGTGGTGCCGATTGGCGAAGGTGTGTAATTTCCACGTGAAAAACGAGGTGCGAGCGGCATCCCTCAGCCATTGCCTCTCAAACGGAGGCCGTGACTGAGGGAAAGGGGCTTTGGTCGCTCCGTTACCCGCCGATTGCAATCCATAGGCCGCCAAATGCGGTCGCCCAACCAAGCCCGCGAACAAGCTTGCTGTTTGAAAGCGTTTGACGGGCAATCACCGCGATGCTGATGCCGAGGCTGTGAAGGATGGCGGCGGACAGGGCAAACCCAGCCCCAAATGCAATTGCACCCGCTGATCCCAATTCACCGCCATGGGCAAAGCCGTGGAACAGACCGAAAATCGCCACAAGGCTTGCCGCTGCGGTGGCGGAAAGGCGCACAGCAAGTGCCACCGCAAGGCCGAGCGCAAATACCGAAAACAGGATGATCGGTTCAACATATGGAAGAACCCCCCCGGTGATCGCCGCACCAAAGCCGACCACCATCGCACCCACGAAGGCACTGGGAAGCAACCAGATCGTGCGCCCCCCAAGAACGGCGGCCCAAAGCCCAACCGCAATCATTGCGAGAATGTGATCGAGCCCAAAAACCGGGTGAGACAACCCAGCCATAAATGAACCGTGTTCGTCCGGGTTGAGATGCGCAAATGTCGGGGTGGCCGCCAGCGCGGCCGCGAAGGTCAAAAGCGTGTGTTTCATTTTGGTTCCTTGTTTGGGTTAACCGGACACCTCGGTTTGAGTTGTATCCGTGATTGAAACGGTCAACTAAAAGCACCCCTAGTCCCGATGTGCAATGACCCCACGACGTTTTTGTAAGAGGGTCGCAGTTCCCTACATCATATCGAATGACCTTCTAATTTGCGATGATTTCGAAAGGCGTCAGGGGAAAGCCTGGCGTGTTGTTGACGCCAGGCTGAGTTGTTTTTGGCAGTGGTGTGCCGTTTACGCGGTGTGATCGACCACAGCCACATGCTGTGCCAGCTCGCGCACCTTGCCCATCCAGCTGTCGATCAGGTCCGGATCCGAGGGGGCGGCGGTCACGCCGGGGGTGATCTTGCCTGCCTGCACGGCTTCGATGGCCAACGACACCGGGGTTGAGACAAGCCGCGCCATCGCGGTGCCGCGCGCGTCGCCCCAGGCGTCCATCACATAAGTTTTGTGATAGGCAACCGCGCCATCCTTTCCCGCCTTCAAAGCCACGCACATGATGACGCGATCCGGTTCGCCGTCATCATAGGCATTGTCTGTCCAGAACTGGTCGGACATCTCTTTCAGGCGGGCCTCACCCGCCTCTCCCTCCAGCGTTTCGACCTCGGCAAACACGTCCTTCCACGCCGCGGCCCAGCCGTTTAGGCGCAGGGTGCCGCGCACGAATAGATCCACATCCCATGCGGGGTCAAAGCCGTATTCTTCCATGAAAGGCAGGCTGTCGCGGTTTGGATAGACCTCAAAACTCTCGGCCTCTGGCAGCGGCGCGTTGTAGGCCGAGATCGCATCCCACGGGCGGGCAACGTCAAATTCTTTGCCACCTTTCAGGGACTTGGACGGCGAGTGCAGCGCCTTCAGAACGCCCAGCGGGGACCAGCTGAATTTATACCGAAACGGGTTCGGGATCTTTGGCACGCCACCGCAATAGGAGATAAAGCTGAGTGTGTTGGCAGCATCAAACCCTTCGCTGGTGCGGTAATCGGCCACCAGCCAATGGGCCATCAGGTGGTCAATGCCGGGATCCAACCCCACCTCGTTCACCGAACACAGGCCCGCGTCCTTGAACTTGGCGTCCAGCGCGCGCATCTCGGGGGCGATGTAACTGGATGAGACAAAATGAGCGCCGTTTTTCAGGCACAGCGTCGCCACCGGCACATGCAGATCCCCGGGCAGCATCGACACCGCGATATCCCCGGGTTCAAGCGCCGCATCGAGCGCTGCGATGTCGAAGGTACGGATGTCCTTGGCGATGTCGCCCACGGCCTCTTCGGCCTTTGCGATGGTCCGGTTCCAGACCACCACGTCCTGCCCGTTTTCGATCAGGCGGCGCAGGCCGGGAATGGCCGACAGGCCGGTGCCACACCAATGGATTGTCATGTCAGGCTCTCCTTCGATCAGCCGAATTTCAGTTTTGCGGTCACAATGGCGCCCACCAGCGTCACGGCCACGATATTTGCCACGATCATCGGCCAGGCGCCCAACAGGATGCCATAGATCAGCCACAGGGTGACCGAGGCGAGGATCAACAGGTTGGCGGGCAGCGACAGGTCTTTGGTTTCCCGCGTGCGCCATGTTTTCAGGGTTTGGGGCAGCCAGCAGATTGTGCTGATGATCGCGGCCAAGGCCCCCACGATATCTTCCATCAGATCTCTTCCATATGTTTGCGGAACGTGGCCTCGGCCCGGCCCCAGACGCCGCCGTCCAGATTGCCAAGGGTCAGCAGGCTGGGCAGCAGTTGACCCGCGTAGTCAATCGAGCTTTCCACCGGCAGCATCGACGGCAGGTTGTCAATCGCCATCACGTCGAGCACCGGATTGTCCGCGACCCGCAGCGCGGGCGCGTCCCAACTGGTGGCCTTGTCATAGACCGGCACCGGGTTGTAATCGCTGTCCGGGTCGCAGGCCACGTCGCCGATGGCGGTCAACCTGCGGTCGGCCACCTTCGCGCTGGTTGGCACAAAAACCGGGGTTTGCGGACCTGCGAGGATGCAGTTGATAAAGATGTCATGGGCGAGGATTTCTGGAAACGGCCCGCCATGGGCGGTCTCGGCCATATCCCATTTGGTCACTGCGACGCCCATCGCTTCCATCAGGTCGGATGCGCCAGTGCCGACCCGGCCCAAGGCGCCGATCACGATGGCGTTGGGGCGCGCCACACCGGTGGCGTCCAGCTCGTCTTTCAATTCGGCAAGCAGCGCGTCTTTGCCCGGATAGGCCCCAACCGGTGGGCAGATCTCGCCCCGCTGTTGTGCGGCCCAGGATTTCATCGTGACAGCCGCGCCCGCAAAGCCCGCCCAATACCCGAAGGCGGCGACCCGACGCCCGGCCTCATTCACCAGATATTCGAGGTCAAAGAGCGTGCCACCGCCTGCCTTGAACCGTTCCAGAAGGATCTTGCCGGAATGCTGCCCCTTGAAGGCGTGCCCGAACATGATGTGTTTGTGTTTGAGCGGCGTGCCGTCGTCGGGCAGCTCTTTCAGCCCGAAAACAATCGCATCCAGCGGCGCGTCCGGCCAGCTGTTTTCGCGGGCGATCTCGCACCCCGCGTCGCGGTAGCCGTCGATGCCAAGGCAGCGGACCGAGCTTTCTTCGACGGTGACGCGCATCCCGGCATCAATCAGGGCCTTCGCGCCCTCGGGGGTCAGCCCGACCCGGTCTTCATTTGGTCGCTGTTCTGCGCGCACCCAAAGATGTGTCATCTCATTCTCCTCACAACATTCCGGCGGCCCGCACCGCCTTGACCGCAGGTTGTCCGTCCATCGCCTGAATGAACCGGGTCAGTTTCGGATAGTTCGCAACCGTGACCCCATCGCCGGGCAGCCAGGTTGTGATCACATAAAGATAAATATCCGCCAATGTCATCTGCGCGCCGGTCACAAAGGGCGCAAAGTCACAGGTTTCTTCCAGATGGGTACAGCAGGCAGACATGGTTTCCGGCACTTTCGCGGTCATATCCGCATGGCTTTCCGGCAGGTCCGCCCAACGTGCGCCGCGCAGTTTGTGGGCATGGGCCACATGCATGGTGGTGGCGAGGTAATACATCACCTCGCGCATCCGGAACGCCAGTATCGGGTCATCGGGGATCAGCCCGGCCTTGGGGGCCAAGCCCGCGATATGTTCAAGCAGCGCGCCAGTTTCGGTCAGGATGTCATCGCCGATCACCAGAGCGGGCACCCGCCCCTTGGGATTGATGTGCAGATAGTCGGGTTGTGTCTGCGCCGCCTGCGCAAAGTCCACGTGATGCGCCGTGTAGGCCAATCCGGCAGCTTCCAAGGCTATGGCGGTGGCGACCGAGATGGTGTTGGGCGCGTAGAAAAGCTCCATCCGTGCCGCCTCAGATATAGGTTTGTGCATGCTGCCGGTCCGGGGTGGCCAGATGCGGAATGGCGTTAAAACCGGTCATCGACAGGTTGGTGCCCACGGGCAGAAGACGGTGGAGCGAGCTGTTGTGAATGGACAGCATCAGCCGGGTGAAGGTGCCCGTATCGAGCCCCATCGTGATGCGCATCGCCATGCCAATCACCCCGCCCGACGTGAAAACGCCAACCCGTTTGCCCTGTGCGGCGTAATCTTGAAGCGCTTCATCCACGCGGGTCTGAAAGTCGTGAAATGTTTCAAATTTTCCCGTTAGATGCCCGTCTTGCCACGCCGAAAACACCAGTGGCATATGGGCGATGAATTCGTCGCGTGACCGGGGCACGGGCAGGTCGAACTGTTCGTGCATCGCGGCGGAAATATCGTAATAGGAAAACTCGTTCAGCCGTTCATCGGTGATGACCTCCGCCGCCCCCCATTCCTGTGCGGTTTGCTGTTGGCGGTTCAGCGACCCGGCATAGATCACATCAAACCCTTCATCATGATCGCGCATATATTCCCCCAGCCAGCGCGATTGCTGACGTCCAAGTTCGGACAGGTTGTCATAGCCGATTTCGTCCGTGGCGGTCGTATTGGCCTGACCGTGGCGGATGAGGGTGATCTGTGCCATGGGCACTCCTTTTCAGGTGTATGTCCCGCATTGCTAGTGCGTTGGATCCAATCTTGAAAGGGGGGCTGGCGCAAAATCCACAGCTTATGTCGTGAATGACGAACTGAAAGAAAGGCGCAGATGCGATATACTGGCCCCTGAAACGGAGAAATTACTATGGCTGATGGGCAAAACATGTCGGGGATTACCTTCACCTTGGACGGGCGCGAAGTGGTTGCGCAAGCGGGCGAAAGCATCTGGGATGTGGCAAAGCGTGAAGGCACGTTGATCCCGCATCTGTGTCACAAGGATGTTCCGAATCTGCGGTCCGATGGCAATTGCCGCGCCTGTGTGGTTGAGATCGAAGGGGAACGCACCCTGGCCGCCTCCTGCATTCGTGAGCCCAGCGAAGGCATGGTTGTGACCACCGACAATGCCCGCGCCACCAAGGCCCGCAAGATGGTGGTGGAACTTTTGGTGGCGGATCAGCCCGAGGAACGCCACGACGCGAACGCCCATTTCTGGGACATGGCCGATCTGAACGGCGTGACCCAAAGCCGTTTCCCGAAACTGGAAGAGGGCCGCGTGCCGCTGCTTGATGACAGCCATGTGGCGATGTCGGTCAACCTGGATGCCTGTATCTCGTGTAACCTTTGCGTTCGTGCCTGCCGCGAAGTGCAGGTCAATGACGTGATCGGCATGGCAGGCCGTGGCCATGACGCCTATCCGACCTTTGACATTGCCGACCCGATGGGGGCCTCGACCTGCGTGGCCTGTGGTGAATGTGTGCAGGCCTGCCCGACCGGCGCGCTGATGCCTGCTCAGGTGAAAGACACAGCGGATTTCGACAAGGAAATTGAAAGCATCTGTCCGTTCTGTGGTGTCGGTTGTCAGGTCAGCCTGAAGGTCAAAGACGACAAGGTGGTTTATGCCGAGGGCATCAACGGCCCGGCCAACGAAGGCCGCCTTTGCGTGAAAGGTCGGTTTGGTTTTGATTATATCAACCACCCACACCGCCTGACCAAGCCGCTCATTCGCAAGGAAGGCGCGCCCAAAGGCCTCAATATTGACCCGGCCAACCCTCTGACCCATTTCCGCGAAGCAAGCTGGGACGAGGCGCTGGATGTGGCGGCCAAGGGCCTGATGCGTCTGCGCGACGAACATGGCGGCGAAGCGGTGGCGGGCTTTGGGTCCGCCAAATGCACCAATGAAGAAGCCTATCTGTTCCAGCGTTTCATCCGCGAAGGCTTCCGCCACAACAATGTCGACCACTGCACCCGTCTGTGCCACGCATCAAGCGTGTCGGCGCTTTTGGAAAATGTCGGGTCGGGCGCGGTGACCGCCACGTTCAACGAGATTGAAAATGCCGATGTGGCGATTGTGATCGGCTCGAACCCGATCGAAAACCACCCGGTTGCCGCGACCTATTTCAAACAGTTCACCAAACGCGGTGGCAAGCTGATTGTGATGGATCCGCGCGGGGTGGGGATGGGGCGTTTTGCGACCCACCGCCTGCTGTTCAAACCCAGCGCTGACGTCTCTATGCTGAACGCGATCATGCATGTGATTGCCGAAGAGGGCCTGCAGGACGACGATTACATCGCCAAACATACCGAAAACTGGGACGCGATGCGCGAGCACCTGAAGGCGTTCTCGCCCGAGGATATGGCCCCGATCTGTGGCGTGCCTGCCGAAGATCTGCGGGCTGCGGCCCGGACCTTTGCCAAGGGCAAAGCCGGGATGATCTTCTGGGGGATGGGCGTCAGCCAGCACACCCACGGCACCGATAACTCGCGCTGCCTGATCGCACTGGCGCTGATGACCGGCAATGTGGGCCGTCCGGGCACGGGTCTGCACCCGCTGCGCGGGCAAAACAACGTACAGGGCGCGTCGGATGCGGGCCTGATCCCGATGTTCTACCCGGATTACAAATCGGTCGAAGATCCGGCCATCCGCGACCAGTATCAGGCGCTGTGGAATGTGGACGGTCTGTCGGATCAAAAGGGTCTGACCGTGGTGGAAATCATGGACGCGGTGCATGATCGCAAGATCAAGGGCATGTATATCCTCGGTGAAAACCCGGCCATGTCCGACCCGGATGTGACTCATGTGCGCGAAGCGCTGGAACGGATGGAATTCCTTGTCTCGCAAGACATTTTCCTGACCGAAACTGCGTCTTACGCGGATGTGGTTCTGCCTGCTGCGGCACTGGCCGAGAAAACCGGCACCACGTCAAACACCAACCGCCAGGTGCAGATGTGTCGCCCGGCCGTGCCGCCTGCAGGCGAGGCGCAGGAAGACTGGTGGATCACCGTTGAACTGGCCAAACGTATGGGCATGGGCTGGCGTTTTGATCACCCCAGCCAGGTGTTTGACGAAATGACCCAGGTCATGCCGTCCCTGAACAACATCACCTGGGATCGTCTGGAAAATGAAAACGCCGTGACCTACCCGTCACTGTCGCCGGAAGATCCCGGCCAGGCCGTCGTGTTTGGTGACAAATTCCCGCGCGCAAATGGCCGCGCCCGTTTTGCACCTGCCAGCATCCTGCCGCCTGCTGAAACCCCGGATGAGGACTACCCGATGATCCTGTCCACCGGGCGTCAGTTGGAGCATTGGCACACCGGATCGATGACCCGCCGTGCCACGGTATTGGATGCAATTGAACCCGAGGCAAACTGTTCGATGAACCCGAAAACCCTGCGCGAGATGGGCGTGCAGCCCGGCGGCATGGTGCGCCTGACCACCCGTCGTGGCTCGGTCGAGGTGATGGCGCGGGCGGATTACGCCATTGCCGAAAACATGGTCTTCCTGCCATTTGCATATGTTGAGGCCGCGGCCAATATGCTGACCAACCCGGCGCTGGACCCCTATGGCAAGATCGCCGAGATGAAGTTTTCGGCGGTACGGGTTGAAAAAGTGGACGAGGAGATTGCGGCGGAGTGATCCACGCATCCCATTGATGTGACATGGAAAACACCCCACGGTCCCGCCGAGGGGTGTTTTTATTTGAATTTATGAATGTGTTAACTGCTTGATCCCTGTTAAGTCTGGCAGGGCGCGCCTGTGGCAGCTTGAATGACAATCCCATTGTGAACAGGAGTGACTACCCTCATGGAGATGACGCAAAACACACCGGCCCTGCGCGCGCTGACCCTGATTGCCGCCACAGCCGCCGCTACGCTGTCCACCACCGGGGTCGGACTGGCCTGGTCGGACAAAACCACCAATGATCGCGACTACAACACGGTGTGCGACTACGTGCCCGAAGCGCAATGTGCCGGCGCCATTCGCATGGATGCGGATATGTCCGGTGTGGACATGACCGATGCGTCGATGACCACAATGCGTCTGGACCGCGCCAACCTGTCGCGCGCCACGTTGGAACGCGCCATCCTGCACATGACCAACCTGGCAGAGGCCGATCTCAGCTTTGCCAATCTGACCGGCGCGCATATGCATGCGGTGAACCTGCAAGGGGCCGACCTGATGATGGCCAACCTGTCGGGCGTCAATCTTCTGGATGCAAATCTGTCTGGGGCCAACCTGTTGGGGGCCAACCTGACCGGTGCCATCCTGATCGAGGCCAAGCTGGACAACGCCACATGGCCGGATGGTCGGATCTGTGCCGAAGGTTCCATTGGCGAGTGCCGCTAAGCGGCTGTCACCGCAGAATAAAACACGAGGTCAGCCCCAGTTGACTTCGCCCAGGAAAATGTAGCCCGCGCCGTAGATCGTTTTGATCAGGCGCGGGTTTTTCGGGTCTTCCTTCAGCTTCGTGCGCAGGCGAGAGATCCGCACATCCATGGCCCGGTCAAAGCTTTCCCCCGCCACGCCACCAAGACTTTCCTGCATCTGCGCGCGGGAAATCAACCGGTTCGGCGCATCCAGAAACAGCCGCAGCACCTCGCCTTCCGCGTGGGAAAAGGTGGTTTCGGTTCCGCTGTCATCCTCCAGAACATACCGGTCGAAATGCGCGGTCCAGCCGTTGAACTGGGCGGTCTGAGAACTGGGCGTGCCAATCTTCTGGCTGCGCAGCCGGGCACGCACGCGGGCGACCACTTCGGCGGGTTCAAAGGGTTTGATGATGTAATCATCCGCGCCCAGTTCCAACCCGGTCACCTTGTCCTGCACCTGGGCGCGGCCCGAGATGATGATGATGGACGCCCCGCTTTCCAGCGCCAGCCGGTGTACCAGGGTCAACCCGTCACGGTCCGGCAAGCCCAGATCCACCAGGCAGACATCGGGGGACATGGAATTCAGCGCGGCCTCAAATTCAGTTGCGCGGGCGAAACTTGCGGTGCGAAATCCAGCCTCTTCCAAAGCGTCCGACAACATGCGCCGGATCTCTGGTTCGTCATCAAGGATGGCGATCATGGGTTGGGTGCTGGGCGGCTGGGTCATGTACGGACCTCCTGCGAGAGGAATGTGGCGAGTTCTCCCTTGGTAAAGGGCTTGTGCAAAACAGGGAAGCCCGCTTTTGCCCGGCGTGGGTCATCGGCGGGCAGGGATGTCATCAAAAGCATCGGGGTATCAACTCCGGCGGCCTTCAGCCCCAACAGAAACTCCGGCCCGGTCTGCGCCCCTTCCAGGATCACGTCGGACAAGATCAACCCGATCCCTTCCAGCGTCATCAGGCCAAGCGCCTCTTCCGCTGAGGTTGCCTCGACCACCTGATGTCCCATATCCACCAGCATTTCCCGCACGGACGTGCGGATATCGGTATTGTCTTCGATCAACAACACAAGGCGGGGGGCGATCGGGCGGGCGGGTTTGCGCAGGGGCAGGCGGATCGATACGATGGCCCCGCCTTCCGGGGCGTTGGAGATCTTAACATGCCCACCGGCCACCGTGGTCTGGTCGTAAACCATCGACAGGCCCAAACCGGAACCATCCCCGCCTTTTGTGGTGAAAAACGGGTCCAGCGCGCGGGTCAGGGCCTCTTCCGTGAAACCGGCCCCCGTGTCCTGCACCCGGAACTCGACCCAGGTTTCGCGGATTGGGCGGGCACATAAGGTGATGCGTCCGGGTCCTGCGCCGATTGCGTGGGTGGCATTGATGATCAGGTTCAAAAGCCCGTCCTGCACCGCGCCTGCATCCAGCACCACGGGGTCCTCAAGATCACTTTGTGTGATGGTCAGTTCCACGCCTTCGGGAAGGGTGGGTTTTGCGAGGATTTCCAACCCCTTGAGAAGATCCGGCACATCGGTCGATTCGAAATGGGCCTCGCGTTTTCCCGATATGGACGCGATTCGTTCCAACAGCGTCCCGCCCCGGCGCACCGCGGCGGTGGTGGCTTGCACCAGTTCTTTTGCCGTGTCGTCAATTGCCATCTGCCCCAGCCGCGATTGCAGGCCAAGGATGATGGTCAAGAGGTTGGAGAAATCATGCGCCACACCTGACGTCAGCTGGGCTGCCAGTTCCCGCTTGCGGGTCTGGGCGAGGGCGGCCCGGGCCTGCGCCTCTTCCGTGATGTCCATCGACAGGATGTAGATCCCGGTGATCTCACCGGTTTCCTCGTCGCGATCCGGGGTCAGCGCCACGCGTATGCGGCGACCTGATCCCTCATGGCTGAACTCGAACACATTGGCTTCGCCTTTAAAGGCCTTCTGAAAATACGGGGAAATCCGGCCGTAGGCTTCTTCCCCCAGCGCCTCGCTGGCGTGCAAGCCAAACAGATCCGTCGGGCGGCCGGGAATCACGCGGCCTAGGCGGCGGTTCGAGAATGTATAGGTTTGGTCCAGGTCGATTCGCGCGATGTGGGCGGGCATCATTTCCGCAGTCAGGCGGGTGCGGCTTTCCATCTCCAAAAGTTCGCGCTTGGTTTCCTCCAGCGCCTTGTTGGTCGAGGCCAGCGCACGGTTGGTCTGGGCCAGTTCCTCGGTGTGGGACAGGACCTGATCGGACAGTTCTTCGGACCGGGCGCGCAAGAGCCCCTCTTGTCGCTTGATATGGGTGATGTCGGTATAAACCGTGACCCATCCGCCTTGTGGCAAGGGATTGCCTTCAACCGAGATCACGCGGCCATTGGCGCGTGTGCGTTCGATGTAATGCGGCACAAAGGCCTTGGCTTGATCGACCCGAGATTGAACAAAGCTATTCAGATCGCCAACCGCCCCGTAATCCCCGCGTTCGGCAAGATGCCGGATCGTGTCGCCGAATTCGGCCCCTGTGCGCACCAGACGGTCGGGCAAATCGAACATATCCTGGAACTGCCGATTGCCGATCACCAGGCGCAATTCACGATCATAAATGGAAAGCGCTTGCTGAATCAGGTTCAGACCAGCCTGGGTAAGGGCAGCGGCTTCTTTGCTGTTTGGCATTTTTCTGCATCCCCTCCGTTGCCCCATCGCTAGCACCACAGGCCCTTGCGGAAAAGGGGTTTGGGGCCAAAACGCGCTGATTAATCAGCTTGTAACAATTCGTAAGGATCTGGAAAAAGTGCCGAAACCTTTGACGACGAGGTTTTTTTCGTCAGGGTTGTCGGCAGGAATCGTCGACAACCGGGCCTTTGGAAGGGCCCACTGCTGAAATGTCGGACAGGCCGACGGTGGGAGGACAATTTGGGACAAGCACAAGCCGCCTCTGGCGCATTCGCTTCTATTCCGGCGCTACTCGCGCGGAACGAGAAGGAATTTGGGAATCGACCGGCCTATCGGGAGAAGGAATTCGGGATCTGGCAAAGCTGGACCTGGGCGGAAGCCGCGGAAGAGATCAGGAATCTCGCGCTGGGGCTGTTGGCCCTGGGCATCGAGCGGGGCGATCACGTGGCCATTATCGGCCGCAACCGCCCGGCCCATTACTGGGGCATGGTGGCCGCGCAGAAAGTGGGCGCCGTACCGGTGCCGCTGTATCAGGACGCCGTGACCGAAGAAATGGAATATGTTCTGGAAAACTGCGGCGCACGGTTCGTGATCTGCGGCGACCAGGAACAGGTCGACAAGGTGATCGAGGTGCAGGAGAGCATCCACGGCATCGATCACGTGATCTACTATGACAAACGCGGTTTGCGGAAATATGACCATTCGCATCTGCATTGGTACAACGACATCCAGGAAGAGGGCCGCGTGGCCCATGCCCGCCTGGAAGACGAGATGGCCAAACGCGAGGCAGAGCTGACCTATGACAGCACCTGCGTGATGCTCTACACCTCGGGCACCACCGGGCGCCCCAAAGGTGTGGTTCTATCGAACCGCAATATCATCGAAAGCGCCAAGAACTCGTGCGAGTTCGACAATCTGGGCAGCAACGAAGACATTCTGGCCTATCTGCCGATGGCATGGGTCGGGGATTTCATCTTCTCGCTGGGTCAGGCCATGTGGACGGGGTTCTGTGTGAACTGCCCGGAAAGCGCCGACACGCTGATGTCGGACCTGCGCGAAATCGGGCCGACCTATTACTTTGCCCCGCCGCGCGTGTTTGAAACGCAGCTGACCAATGTGATGATCCGCATGGAAGACAGCGGCGACCTGAAATACGCGCTGTTCCATCACTTTATGGACTTTGCCAAGCAAGGTGCCGGTGAGAAATTCGGAATGCCGCGTCGAAAGGTGACGACCCAGAAGAAGACGCTGGAACAGAAAATCCGCCACGGGTTCCGCTATGCGATGGGGATTGGCTTTGCGGCTGAGACCATCATCGAAAACGGCATCCGTCTGGGGTTTGCCAAGCTGCGTCATGGCAAGGATGCGCGCAAGCATTTCAAGGCGAAAGACCCGATTGGTCTGAAACTTTATAGCGGCAAGGCGCATGAGTATTTCAAATACCGTTGCGGTGACGTGCTGGTTTATGGCCCGCTGAAAGACACGCTGGGCTTTGGCCGCATCCGTGTGGGATATACCGCCGGTGAAGCGATTGGTCCGGAAATCTTCGAGTTTTACCGCTCGATGGGGATCAACCTGAAACAGCTTTACGGTCAGACCGAAGCCACCGTGTTCATCACCGTGCAGCCTGATGGCGAAGTGCGCAATGACACCGTGGGTGTTCCGGCACCGGGGGTCGAGATCAAGCTGGCGGATAACGGCGAGATCTTCTACCGCTCGCCGGGGACGTTTGTGGAATACTACAACAACCCGGAAAGCACCGCCGACACCAAGGATCCGGAAGGCTGGGTGGCAACCGGTGACGCCGGGTTCTTCGATAAGCAAAACGGCCACCTGCGCATCATCGACCGCGCCAAGGATGTGGGCAAGATGGCCGATGGCCGCCTGTTTGCGCCGAAATATGTCGAGAACAAGCTGAAATTCTACCCCGACATTCTTGAGGCGGTGGTGTTCGGCAATGATCGCGACATGTGTACCGCGTTCATCAATATCGACCTGACCGCCGTGGGCAACTGGGCCGAGCGCAACAACGTGGCTTATGCGTCGTATCAGGAACTCGCGGGTCATCCCGAGGTGCTCTCGACCATCCAGGAACATGTTGAAACGGTGAACAAATCGGTCGCGGAAGACGAGATGTTGTCGGGCTGTCAGATCCATCGCTTCCTGATCCTGCACAAGGAACTGGATGCCGATGACGGTGAAATGACCCGGACCCGGAAAGTGCGCCGCAAGGTTGTCGAGGAGAAATACGCCCCGCTGATCGATGCGCTGTATTCCGGCAAATCCGAGCAGTTCATCGAAACCGAGGTCACCTATGAAGATGGCCGCAAAGGCTCGATCAAAGCCACCCTCCAAATCCGCGATGCGGCTGTGGTTGGCGATGGCACCAAGCAGGGCCAGAAACAGGGAGTGGCGGCAGAATGAGCCTAGATATGAACGCCGACAGCTATGTCACCGAAGACGGGCGCACCATTGGCCCGGTGGTGATGGACCTGAAAAACATCACGCTGCGTTTCGGTGGTGTGGTTGCGATCAAGGACATCAGCTTTAACATCCGCGAAGGCGAGATCCGTGCGATTATCGGCCCGAACGGGGCGGGGAAATCCTCGATGCTGAACGTCATCTCGGGGTTTTACAAACCCCAGGAAGGCGAGGTCTGGTTCCGCGGGTCAAAGCGCCCGCCGATGAAACCCTATCAGGTGGCCCAACAGGGCCTGGCCCGGACCTTCCAGAACATCGCGCTGTTTGACGGCATGACCGTTCTGGACAACATCATGACCGGTCGCCTGAACTATATGAAAACCAACCTGCTGCAGCAGGCCATGTGGTGGGGCAAGGCCGAGAAGGAAGAACTGGCCAACCGCGAGATTTGCGAAAAGGTCATCGACTTTCTTGAGATCCAGCACATCCGCAAAACCCCGGTGGGGCGTCTGCCTTACGGGTTGAAGAAACGGGTGGAACTGGCGCGTGCACTGGCCGCAGAACCGTCGCTGCTTTTGCTCGACGAGCCGATGGCCGGCATGAACGTTGAGGAAAAGGAAGACATGTCGCGCTTCATCCTCGACATGAATGACGAGTTCGGCACCACCATCGCCCTGATCGAACACGATATGGGCGTGGTTATGGACCTGTCCGACCGCGTGGTCGTGATGGATTACGGTAAAAAAATTGGGGACGGCACCCCGGACGAGGTGCGCAACAACCAGGATGTGATCGACGCCTATCTCGGCGTGTCACACGATTAAGGGGGGAGACATGTCTGAACAATTGCTCTTTGCAGCGGAAGTCACCCTGAACGGCCTGATGGCCGGGGTGTTGTATTCGCTCGTCGCACTGGGGTTTGTCTTGATCTTCAAGGCATCCGGTATTTTCAACTATGCCCAAGGGGTTATGGCGCTGTTCGCGGCGTTGACACTGGTCGGCATCCAACAAGGTCAGGTTCCGTTTTCGCACCTGATCAACGCGATCTTCGGCACGGAAATTCACCACTTCCCGTGGCAGGTGCCGTCGATCATCGCAATCATCCTGGCCGCAGGTGTGATGGTGGGCTTTGCCTGGGTGGTAGAGCGCTACATCCTGAAACACCTTGTGGGGCAGCCCGACATCATTCTGTTCATGGCGACCATTGGCCTTGCCTATTTCATGGAAGGGTTCGGGGACATCATGTGGGGGTCCGACATCAAGACGCTCGACGTGGGTCTGCCGCAGGGTCTGAACGAGACGGTTCTTGATGCCACTGACAAGATGTTCGGCTACGGCTTCTTCATCGACAACCTCGATATCGTTGCAGCGGTGGTTGCAGCCCTGCTGGTGGCCGCTCTGACCATCTTCTCGCAATATTCCAAACAAGGCCGGGCGCTGCGCGCTGTGGCGGATGACCACTCGGCAGCCCTGTCGGTTGGGATCTCGCTGCGCTTCATCTGGGTTCTGGTCTGGTCGATTGCGGGCTTTGTGGCCCTGGTGGCCGGCATCATGTGGGGTGCGAAATCGGGCGTTCAGTTTTCGCTGTCGCTGATTGCGCTGAAGGCTCTGCCGGTGCTTATGCTGGGCGGCTTCACCTCGATCCCGGGCGCCATTATCGGCGGTCTGATCATCGGTGTGGGTGAACAGCTTTTCGAATTTGCCATCGGTCCGATGATCGGCGGCGCGACGCAGAACTGGTTCGCCTACGTTCTTGCGCTCGTCTTCCTCATCTTCCGGCCGCAAGGCCTGTTCGGCGAAAAAATCATCGAAAGGGTCTGATCAATGTTTTACCGCGAAGCTGGTGATTTCAAAACGTCCTACCGTGACGACAACCAGACCTTTCCGATCCGACTGGACCGGGCTGGCTATTGGATCGCGATCGCGATTGCCTTCGGGATCATTCCGTTCATCGTGAACGACTACTGGGTGAACTCGATCTTTGCACCGTTCTTCATCTACGCCATTGCGGCGCTGGGGTTGAACATTTTGACCGGGTATGCCGGGCAGGTGTCGCTGGGCACCGGGGGCTTCATGGCGGTGGGCGCTTATGCCTGCTACAAGCTGATGGTGGCCTTCCCCGAGATCAACATCGTGTTTCACGTGCTGATCGCCGGTGGCATCACCGCCGTGGTTGGGGTGCTGTTCGGCCTGCCGTCGCTGCGCATCAAGGGGTTCTACCTTGCCGTGGCCACGCTTGCGTCGCAGTTCTTCCTGATCTGGCTCTTCAACAAGGTGCCGTGGTTCTACAACTACTCGGCCTCCGGTCAGATCAACGCCCCGGAACGGTCCGTGTTCGGGATCGTCGTGACCGGCCCCAACACCGAAGCCTGGGCGAAATACCTGATCTGCCTGATCTTCCTGGTGGCGCTGGCCTGGGTGGCCCGCAACCTGACCCGCGGCATGACCGGCCGTAAGTGGATGGGCATCCGCGACATGGACATCGCGGCCGAGATCATCGGGGTGAACCCGCTGATGGCCAAGATGTCGGCCTTTGCGGTCAGCTCGTTCTTCATCGGCGTGGCCGGGGCCCTGTTCTTCTCGGTCTACCTTGGCGCAGTTGAAGCAGGCGAGAGCTTCGGGATCTCCAAATCGTTCCTGATCCTCTTCATGATCATCATCGGTGGACTGGGGTCGATCTTCGGTTCCTTCGCAGGCGCGGCCTTTATGGTGCTGATGCCGGTGCTTCTGAAGAACGTGCTGGTGGGTGGCCTGGGATGGCCGACCGATCTGGCAGCCCACTTTGAATTCATGATCGTGGGCGGGCTGATCGTGTTCTTCCTGATCGTGGAACCGCATGGCCTGGCGCAACTGTGGCGCCTGACCAAGGAGAAACTGCGTCTGTGGCCGTTCCCACACTAACTGGGGCCTGCCTCTGACGGGGAAACAAGAATTGGCCTTCCGGTCCATGAGGAGCGGATCGGGGGGCTATCACCAAAGTGACCCATAACGGGCACGACAATTTGCTAATCTAGGGAGGAAGCAAATGACCTTTAAGAAAGTAGCAGCGGCATCGGTTGCCGCACTGATGGTGGGCGCCCCGGCAATGGCCGATCTGGTCTTCCCGTCGCTGAGCTATCGCACCGGCCCGTTCGCCGCGGGTGGCATTCCGTATGCTGACGGTTTCGCCGACTACATGACCCTTCTGAACGAACGTGACGGTGGTGTCGGTGGGGTGAAAATCTCGGTGCCGGAATGTGAAACCGCCTATAACACCGAAAAAGGTGTGGAATGCTACGAAGCGACCAAAGGCGAAGGCGCGCTGGCTTATAACCCGCTGTCGACCGGGATCACCTATCAGCTGATCCCGAAAGCAACCGCCGATGACATCCCGCTTTACACCCCCGGTTATGGCCGCACCTCGGCTGCCAACGGCAAAGTGTTCAGCCACGTGTTCAACTTCCCGGCCAACTACTGGAACGGTGCGTCGGCGGCTGTGAACCACCTGCTGGACATCAACGGGGGTGACCTGAAGGGCAAAAAGGTTATCCTGCTGCACTTCAACGGCGCATACGGCAAAGAGCCGATCCCGACCCTGACCAAACTGGGCGAAAAGCACGGCTTTGACTTCAGCGCCATCCCGGTTGACTACCCGGGTCAGGAGCAGAAATCGCAGTGGCTGCAAATCCGCCGCGAACGTCCCGACTATGTTGTGTTCTGGGGCTGGGGCGTGATGAACCAGGTGGCCATTCAGGAAGCTGGCAACATCCGTTTCCCGCTGGAAAACATGATCGGCGTATGGTGGTCGGGTGCTGAGCACGACGTGAAACCGGCTGGCGACGCGGCAACCGGCTACAAGGCTGTGGCCTTCCACGGTGTGGGCTCGGATTACCCGGTGTTTGACGACATCCAGAAATACGTTGTGGATGCGGGCAAAGCTGCCGGCAACGGCGACAACGTGGGTTCGGTGATCTACAACCGCGGCGTTTACGCGGCGATGATGCTGGCCGAAGCTGCCCGCAAAGCGCAGGAAATCCACGGTGTGACCGACATCACCTCGGGTCAGATGCGTGATGGTCTGGAACAGCTGGAAATCACCGATGCCCGCATGAAAGAGCTGGGCATGGAAGGGTTTGGTCCCGCGTTCAAAGTGACCTGTGAAAACCACGGTGGCCCCGGCACCGCTGCGATCTCGCAGTGGGATGCTGCCAAAGGCACCTGGTCGCTGATCTCGGACTTTGGTCCGTCGGACATGGAAGTCATCCAGCCGCTGATCGACGCGGATTCGATGGCCTACGCTGCCGAAAACAACATCGCCGAGCGCTGCAACTAAGCGCCCGCGTGAAAGACAGGTTCGGGCCATACGGCCCGGACCATCCCACGAACGATTAGGTTAAGGACGACCCAATATGCTGGACGCCGCTAAAACCCAAGAGAACCTGCTTGAGGTCAACAATATCGAGGTGATCTACAATCACGTGATCCTCGTTCTGAAAGGTGTAAGCCTCTCGGTTCCAAAGGGCGGCATCACCGCGCTTCTGGGCGGGAATGGGGCCGGTAAAACCACCACACTCAAGGCCATTTCAAACCTGCTTCAGGCTGAACGGGGCGAAGTGACCAAGGGCACCATCGACCATATGGGCGAAAATATCGCCGAGCTGAACCCGGCCGCGCTGGTGAAGCGCGGTGTCATCCAGGTGATGGAAGGTCGTCACTGTTTCGAACACCTGACCGTCGAAGAAAACCTGTTGACCGGGTCCTATACCCGCACCGATGGCCGTGCCGAAATCGCCAAAGACCTGGAAATGGTTTACGATTATTTCCCGCGTCTCAAGGAACGCCGCAAATCGCAGGCGGGTTATACCTCGGGCGGCGAACAGCAGATGGTGGCCATGGGCCGCGCATTGATGTCGCGCCCCGACATGATCTTGCTGGACGAACCCTCGATGGGTTTGGCCCCACAGCTGGTGGAACAGATCTTCGAGATCGTGAAGAAGGTGAACGAACAAGAAGGCGTGACCTTCCTGCTCGCCGAACAGAACACCAACGTGGCGCTGAAATACGCCCATTACGGTTACATTCTGGAAAACGGCCGCATCGTGATGGACGGCCCCGCCGCCGAACTGCGCGAAAACCCGGATGTGAAGGAATTCTATCTCGGCATGTCCGACGAAGGACGCAAGAGCTTCCGTGACGTGCGGTCCTACCGTCGTCGTAAGCGTTGGCTGGCCTGATCGCCGCCACCGCCACCTGAACAGTAGCAATTTGCCGACAGGTTGTCGGCTCAGACAAGAGGTTTCACTCATGTCCAAGTATTTTGACGCGCTGGAAACCCGTTCCGCAGATGAACGCGCCGCATCGCTGGCTGCGTCTCTGCCGGTACAAATCGCCCGCGCACAGGCCCTTGCGGGCTATGGGGAAAGCCTCAAGGGGGTGGATGCGGCCAGCATCACCTCGGTCGCGGATCTGGCGTCCCTGCCGGTGTTGCGCAAATCCGAGATCGGCAAAGCGCAGGGCGCAGATGGGCCGCTCGGGGGCTATGCCACCCTGCCGACCCACAAGTTCGCCCATATCTTCCAATCCCCAGGTCCGATCTACGAACCGGGCGGGGTGGATCATGACTGGTGGCGCATGGGGCGTTTTCTGAATGCTTGCGGCATCGGCGAAGGCGATATTGTTCAGAACTGTTTCGGCTATCACCTGACACCGGCTGGCATGATCTTTGAAAACGGCGCGCGCGCCGTGGGGGCCGCCGTGGTGCCCGCGGGCGTGGGCCAGACCGAGCTTCAGGTCCGCGCTGCGGCTGACATTGGCACCACCGCCTATGCTGGCACGCCGGACTACCTGAAGATCATTCTGGACCGGGCCGATGCCGATGGCATCAAGCTCAAGATCACCAAGGCCGCCGTGGGTGGCGGGGCGCTGTTCCCATCCCTGCGCCAGGAATACGCCGATCGTGGCATCACCTGCCTGCAAAGCTATGCCACCGCCGACCTGGGCAACGTGGCCTATGAAAGTGATGCGATGGAAGGCATGATCGTGGATGAAGGCGTGATCGTCGAAATCGTCCGCCCCGGCACCGGGGATCCCGTGGCGCCGGGTGAAGTGGGCGAAGTGGTCGTGACCACGCTCAACCCCGACTACCCGCTCATTCGCTTTGCCACCGGCGACCTGTCGGCCGTCATGGCGGGCGACAGCCCCTGTGGCCGCACCAATATGCGCATCAAAGGCTGGATGGGCCGCGCGGACCAGACCGCCAAAATCAAGGGCATGTTCGTGCGCCCGGAACAGGTGGCTGACTTTGTTGCCAAACACACGGACGTGGCCAAGGCCCGCGTTGTGGCCACCCGCGAAGGCGAAATGGATGCGATGACCGTACAGGTGGAAACCGATGCCACTGACCCGGCCCCCTATGCCAAATCCGTGGCCGAGACCCTGAAACTCAAGGGCAAGATCGAAATCGTCGCCAAGGGCAGCCTGCCCAACGATGGTGTCGTGATCGAAGACCAACGCGTCTACGACTGATCCCGGGCGCGGCGCGCACGTCGCGTCCCCGCAAAAGATTCCCCGTCAGGAATATCTTCCTCCTGATGAACTGGGCCGAGCTTCGTCTCGGCCCTTTTTTTTGATGCGCTGCAATTCCCCGCGCTTATTTTCTAATCGCAAATATCCTGGGGTGAGCGAGCTTGTCTCGCGAGGGGCAAAGCCCCTGATAGGCTCACAGCGTGAGCCACCAGTTGCGCGTTTGAGCGTAAGCGAAAGCGCCCTGCGGACCCGTGCCCCAAAAGAAAAAGCCGCCCCGAAGGACGGCCTTTCAAAATGTCGCTTGACTGAAGCCAGGACGCCGGGATTAACCCTGACGTGCCTTGAAGCGGCGCTGCGTTTTGTTGATCACATAAACGCGGCCTTTACGGCGCACCACGCGGCAATCGCGGTGGCGGTTTTTCAGCGAGCGGAGCGAGTTACGAACTTTCATGTCCTATCTCCTTCAACGCGGCGCTGCGGATTGCGCCTTGTGCTTCATTTTACCTGCGCCATCATTGGGTTTCCCCTCTGGTTCGGCACGGGCGGTTCATGGTGGGCGATACTGGGATCGAACCAGTGACCCCTTCGATGTCAACGAAGTGCTCTACCGCTGAGCTAATCGCCCTGAATTCCTATCCAAAACAGGGTTTTCACCCCGTCTCAAACAACACAACGCGGGAAACCCCGCGTCGGTCCCGTCCCTATAAAAGGAGTCGGCGCAGGACGCAAGGGCTTTTGGTCAGAGTTTTTTTGCCTTTATATGTAAAGACAAGACCATCCAACATGAGAGCCAATGCAGACCGATCCATACACGCTTTTTCAGCCAAGTGAACGCGAAACCTGTGTCGTGTTCGCCTCGCCCCATTCCGGGCGGGCCTATGACTGGTCGTTTCTGCAAAACTCGATCCTGGATGAACGGACAATCCGGTCATCAGAAGATGCTTATGTGGATATGCTGTTTGGCTCGGTGCCCCAATATGGTGCGCCGTTGTTGGCGGCAAATGCGCCACGGGCCTATGTGGATCTAAACCGCGGAGCAGAGGAACTGGACCCGGCGCTGGTCAGCGGGGTGCGGCGACAGGCCTTGAATGCCCGCATTTCATCCGGCCTCGGCGTGATCCCCCGCGTGGTGGCAGGTGCGCGCCCGATCTATCGCGGCAAGATCAGCATGGCCGAGGCGCAACATCGGCTGAACACCATTTGGTTTCCCTATCACAACCGTTTGAAACAGGTGTTGACCCAAAGCCAACAGATGTTTGGACAGGCGGTGCTGATTGATTGCCACTCGATGCCGCATGAGGCGGTCCGGTCAACCACGCGCAACGGGGTCAGGCCCGAGATTGTCCTGGGGGATCGCCACGGGGCATCCGCCTCGCAAGAGGTGGTGGATCAGGTGGCCGAGGCCTTTCGTGATGCGGGTTTTGTTGTGGCCCGCAATGCGCCCTTTGCCGGCGCGTTCATTACCCAACACTATGGTCGCCCGACCCGAAATCAGCATGTCGTGCAGGTGGAAATCGACCGCTCTCTTTATATGAATGAAAGCCTGATCCGCCCCAATGGCCAGTTCAACACCGTGCAGGCGCGGCTTGAAAAAGTGGTTGCCAGAATATGCCAGATGGGGCGGGATCAACGGCAATTGGCTGCGGAGTAACGACTCCGGCTATTTCCGAAGCGCGCGCCCCTTGATGATCAGATCTTTGCCAAAGCGGGCCCGGATTTCGTCCGTGGCTTTTTCCGCGGCCCGTCGTTTCGGCGCTTGCGGGTCCAGCAGGTCATCCGACAGATCCGCAGCCTCATCGCTGACGATATCGCTGATCCCCACGCCGATCAGCCGAAACGGCCCTTCGCTCAGCGCCTTGTCCAGCAGTGGCCGGGCGGTGCGATAGATCCGGTCGGCGGATTGAGTGCTGTCGCCCAGGCTGACCCGACGGCTCAGCGCCGCATGATTGGCGCGTTTCAGTTTCAATGTGACCACGCGCCCGGCCTTCCCCTTGGCCTTGGCGCGATCCGCCACTTGTTCGGCCAGCCGCCACAGGTGCCCGTCCAGAATATCAATCGCCATCGTGTCTTCGAAAAACGTGGTTTCCTTGGAAATGGATTTGACCGGCGCATGGGCGGAGACCCGACGGTGGTCTTCGCCGCGGGCAAGATGATAAAGCCGCATCCCCATGCTGCCGAACCGCGCCACCAGATCGTC
The DNA here is from genome assembly GCF_049803815.1 of Aliiroseovarius crassostreae. Lineage (GTDB taxonomy): Bacteria > Pseudomonadota > Alphaproteobacteria > Rhodobacterales > Rhodobacteraceae > Aliiroseovarius > Aliiroseovarius crassostreae_A. The sequence continues at coordinate 1,009,510 of NZ_JBNAGI010000001.1, read as the reverse complement.
CTGCTCCCAACGCAAAAGGTCGGTAAAGGTGCGAATGCCCGCGCGTTCCAGCTGCGCCTGCCCGGCAGGGCCAACCCCCCAGATCATCCGCACCGGCTTGTCACGCAGAAACGCCATCGTTTCCTCTTTGCCGATCACTGAAAAGCCACGGGGTTTGTCGAGATCGGAGGCCACTTTGGCAAGGAACTTATTGTGGCTGAGACCAATGGATCCGGTCAGTCCCAGTTCATCTTTCATGCGCTTCACCAGCCCGGCCAGCATCGCGGCAGGCGGTCTTCCGTGCAATTTCGACGTGCCGGTCATATCCAGAAATGCCTCGTCCAGCGAAAGCGGCTCAATTGACGGGGTCAGCTCGTCCATCATCGCGCGGATCTGTTTGGACACCGCGGCGTAATGGCTGCCGCGCGGTTTGATCACCACCGCATCCGGGCACAGTTTCAGCGCCTGAAACATCGGCATGGCGGATTTCACGCCCCGGATGCGCGCCACATAACAGGCGGTGGACACCACGCCGCGCCGCCCGCCACCGATGATTACCGGCTTGTCGGCAAGCTCGGGATTGTCGCGTTTTTCCACAGAGGCGTAAAACGCGTCGCAATCCATATGGGCGATGGTCAGGTCGAAAAGCTCGGGGTGTGATGTCACCTGCGGGCTATGACAGGACGGGCAACGCAACCGCCGCGCTGGGGCGGGCGGGCTGTCAAATGTGGTCAGGCAGGATCGGCACAGGCTGGGCATGGCCATATCTTAGAACAAACCGGGAAGATGCAAAAGGTGATCAAAGGTCCGACATGTCGACCTTGCGGTTGAAAATTCCTGCTTTTCCCCCATATGTTTTTGAAAATCAAAATTGGTTTCAACGCGAGGATAGACATGGGCGACATTATTAACGGGCTAGGTGGCGGCAATATTGTTTTGCTGGTTCTGGCCGCTTTCCTGATCCTGACGGTTCTCAAAGGTGTCCGGATTGTTCCGCAAAGTCAGAAATTTGTGGTCGAGCGCTTTGGGCGTTTGCAAAGTGTGCTTGGGCCGGGGATCAACTTTATTGTGCCCTTCCTGGATGTTGTGCGGCACAAAGTGTCGATCCTTGAACGTCAGTTGCCCACCAACTCGCAGGATGCCATCACCTCGGATAACGTTCTGGTGCAGGTGGATACCTCGGTGTTCTATCGCATTCTGGAGCCGGAAAAGACCGTTTATCGGATCCGCGACGTGGATGCGGCCATTGCGACAACCGTGGCCGGGATCGTGCGCGCCGGCATTGGTGAGATGGAGCTGGACGAGGTGCAATCAAACCGCCAGCAGCTGATTGCGCGGATCAAGCAACAGGTTGCGGATGCGGTGGATGACTGGGGCATTGAAGTGACCCGGGCGGAAATCCTCGACGTGAACCTTGATGCGGCGACCCGCGAAGCGATGTTGCAGCAGCTGAATGCCGAACGTGCCCGTCGGGCACAGGTGACAGAGGCGGAAGGCAAACGCCGCGCGGTGGAACTTTCGGCTGATGCAGAGCTTTATGCGGCGCAAAAAGAGGCAGAGGCGCGCCGGATCTCGGCGGATGCCGAAGCCTATGCCACGCAGGTTGTGGCCAAGGCGATCAAGGAAAACGGCATTGAGGCCGCGCAATACCAAGTGGCCCTCAAGCAGGTCGAAGCCCTGACCGCGGTGGGCAGCGGGGAAGGCAAGCAGACCGTGCTTTTGCCGGCCCATGCGCTGGATGCTTTCGGTGACGCGTTCAAACTGTTGAAAGGAAAACCCTGATGCTCTGGCATGAATGGTGGATCTGGGCGGCGGGTGCCATCGCCCTTGTCATCCTTGAGATGATGATCCCCGGTTTTGTCTTCCTGGGCTTTGCCATTGGCGCTGCCGTGGTGGCGCTTTTGGTGCTGATTGGCCCGTCGATCGGCCTGCCGGCATTGCTGGTGGTGTTTGGCGCCGTGTCCGTGGTGGCATGGTTGATCATGCGCCGCGCCTTTGGGGTGCGGGATGGGCAGTCGAAGAAATTCGACAAGGACATCAACGAATTATGAGAACAGGGCCCTGAGGGGCCCGTTCCTTTCGGTCAGCTCAGCTTTTTTCAGGGCAGATTTTTGCGCAGCGCCTGCGGAGAGCTCAGCTCAGCCAAAATCGCTTCGGCGGCCTTTCGCGGGTTTTCCGCGTTGCGGATCGGTCGGCCCACCACGATGTGATCCACCCCGTCTGCAATGGCTTGGGCGGGCGTGGCGATGCGTTTTTGATCACCAAGCGCGGCTCCGGCCGGACGGACGCCGGGGGTGACGATCAGCTTGCCCTCAGCTTCAGGAAGGGCACGGATCAGGGCCGCCTCTTGCGGCGAAGCAATCACCCCATCCGCACCGGCCTCCATCGCGCGTGCCGCACGTTCCAGCACCAGATCCTGCACCTCACCGGCTTTGATCAGGCTGGCATCCAGATCGGCGCGGTCCAGTGACGTCAGGATGGTCACGGCCAGGATCTTCATATCCGTCGCCCCTTTGCCTTCCTGCGCGGCGCGCACCACATGCGGGTCGCCATGCACGGTCAGGAAATCCAGATCAAACTGCGCCAGCCCCCGCACCGCGGCCTCGACCGTATTGCCGATGTCAAACAGCTTCATATCGAGGAAGATCTTCTTGCCATGCTCGGACTTGAGCTCATTGGCCAGCGCCAGCCCCCCACCGGTCAGCATTCCCAGCCCGATCTTGTAGAAATTCACCGCCTCTCCCAACTCTCCCGCGAGGTTCAGACCCTCCAAGGCGTTGGGCACATCAAGGGCAACAATCAAACGGTCATCCGCTTTGGGGGGGGCTTTGGTGGTCATGGCTGGCTCCTTTGTTCCCGCCTCTCCTACTGCGCAGCCGAGCCAAAGGCAAATGTGGATAGGGGGATCAGGTCACAAGCGTGATGTTTTGCGCCACGAAGGCGTCGTTTTCTGACAGATATGCGCAATCGGGAAGGCGGCGGGCCTGACGAAGCGCCTCTCGCGCCAGGGTGGTCAGATGATCATCATGCGCCAAATCTGCCGCGTTTTCGATCCGGCACAGGAATTGCGCGCGCGTGGTGTCGCCGCTTTCGACATGCTCCAGAACCATCACCACGGAACCGCTTAACCGGTTGTCTTTGGCGCATTGAGTCAGACTGGAAATGGTAATGGATTTAATCATCATGGCCCCTCGCATGATTTGAAAATGGTGGCAATCTGTCGCCGCGATAAGGGTAATTTTCTGACCCAATTCCCCACGAGTTCCCGGCCCTTGCATTCAACCGCAAGGATGCCCATTTGATCTGTGAGGCCCGAAGCAACGGTGTGCCGCACAGGTGGGCACCAGACACACGGGCGCTTTGAGAAGGAGAATGATATGGACGTATCAAAGTTCACCGAGCGGTCGCGTGGGTTTATTCAGGCCGCCCAGACCATCGCCATGCGCGAAAACCACCAACGTCTTGTTCCCGAACATGTTTTGAAGGCCCTTCTGGATGATGAAGAAGGGATGAGCGCCAACCTGATCCGCAAGGCAGGTGGGGCACCCGAACGCGTGGTTGCGGCGCTTGACGACCGGATGGCGAAACTGCCGAAAGTGTCGGGCGAAGGTGCCCAGGTTTACATGGACAACTCAATCGCGGTGCTGGTCGATGAGGCCGGCAAACTGGCGAAACAGGCTGGCGACAGCTTTGTGCCCGTGGAACGCCTGCTGACCGCTTTGGCCGTGGTGAAATCCAAGGCGCGCGACGCGCTGGAAGCAGGCGGCGTGGATGCCAAATCGCTGAACGCTGCGATCAATGACCTGCGCCAGGGCCGCACGGCGGACAGCGCCAGCGCCGAAGACAGTTATGAGGCGCTGAACAAATACGCCCGCGACCTGACGGAAGCGGCGCGTGAAGGCAAGATTGACCCGATCATTGGGCGGGACGAAGAAATTCGCCGTTCGATGCAGGTTCTGTCGCGCCGGACCAAGAACAACCCGGTTCTGATCGGGGAGCCCGGCGTGGGGAAAACCGCGATTGCCGAGGGGCTTGCGCTGCGGATCATCAATGGCGACGTGCCGGAAAGCCTGCGCAACAAACGTCTGCTGGCGCTGGATATGGGCGCGCTGATTGCCGGTGCGAAATACCGTGGCGAGTTCGAAGAGCGGCTGAAGGCCGTCTTGAACGAGGTGACCGCGGCTGCCGGCGAAATCATCCTTTTCATCGACGAGATGCACACGCTGGTCGGTGCCGGGAAATCGGACGGCGCGATGGATGCGGCCAACCTGATCAAGCCGGCGCTTGCGCGCGGCGAGCTGCATTGTGTGGGCGCGACCACGTTGGATGAATACCGCAAATACGTGGAAAAAGACGCGGCGCTTGCTCGTCGGTTCCAGCCGGTAATGGTGCAGGAGCCCACGGTCGAAGACACCGTGTCGATCCTGCGCGGCATCAAGGAAAAGTACGAGCTGCACCACGGGGTGCGAATCTCGGACAGTGCTTTGGTGGCCGCGGCCACGCTGTCGCATCGCTATATCACCGACCGCTTCCTGCCCGACAAGGCGATTGACCTTGTGGACGAAGCCGCCAGCCGTCTGCGCATGGAAGTCGACAGCAAACCCGAAGAACTGGATGCGCTGGATCGTCAGATCATGCAGATGCAGATCGAGGGGGAGGCGCTGAAGCTTGAGGATGACAAAGCGTCGAAGGACCGGCTTGAAAAGCTGGAACAGGAGCTGAGCGAGCTGCAGGAGAAATCCGCTGCGATGACCGCGCAATGGCAAGCCGAACGCGACAAGCTGGAAGGCGCGCGTGCGCTGAAAGAGCACCTCGACAAAGCGCGCGCCGAGCTGGACATCGCCAAGCGTGATGGCAACCTGGCCCGCGCGGGGGAACTGTCTTACGGCATCATTCCGGATCTGGAGAAGAAACTGGAAAGCGCCGAGGACACTGACAGCGACATGATGGTCGAAGAGGCCGTACGCCCGGAGCAGATCGCAAGCGTCGTCGAACGCTGGACGGGGATCCCGACCTCGAAAATGCTGGAAGGCGAGCGCGAAAAACTCCTGCGTATGGAAGAGGATCTGCACAAGCGGGTCATCGGCCAGCATTCGGCCGTCACCGCGCTGTCCAACGCCGTGCGTCGTGCGCGCGCCGGTCTGAACGACGAAAACCGTCCGCTGGGATCGTTCCTGTTCCTGGGGCCAACCGGTGTCGGGAAAACCGAACTGACCAAGGCCGTGGCCGAGTTTCTGTTTGACGATGACAGTGCGATGGTGCGCATCGATATGTCGGAGTTCATGGAGAAACACGCGGTGGCCCGTCTGATCGGCGCCCCTCCGGGCTATGTCGGCTATGACGAAGGCGGTGTTCTGACCGAAGCCGTGCGGCGGCGCCCTTATCAGGTGGTGCTGTTTGACGAGGTCGAAAAGGCGCATCCGGATGTGTTCAACGTGCTGTTGCAGGTCTTGGATGACGGGGTGCTGACCGATGGTCAGGGCCGCACCGTGGACTTCAAACAGACGCTGATCATCCTGACGTCAAACCTTGGCGCGCAGGCGCTGAGCCAGTTGCCGGACGGGGCGGATGCTTCGGACGCGCGACGCGACGTGATGGACGCGGTTCGGGCGCATTTCCGCCCCGAGTTCCTGAACCGTCTGGACGAGACGATCATCTTTGACCGTCTGGGCCGCGCGGATATGGACGGCATCGTCGAGATCCAGCTGAAGCGTTTGGAAAAACGTCTGGCGCGCCGGAATATCTCGCTTGATCTGGATGAGGGCGCGATGAAATGGCTGGCCGATGAAGGCTATGATCCGGTCTTTGGCGCCCGTCCGCTGAAGCGTGTGATCCAGCGTGCGCTTCAAGACCAACTGGCCGAGATGCTGTTGTCAGGTGACGTGATGGATGGCGACACGATCACGGTCACCGCCGGCAGCGAAGGTCTGATCATCGGCGACCGGGTGGGAAATACCAACCGCAAACCGCCACAGGATGCCGTGGTGCATTGATCTAAAAGCAACAGGAACGGAGCCCGCTTTCGCAGCGGGCTCTTTTCTTTTATGGGACGGGGTCAGGGTTAAGTCGTTTATCGGACTGAGAATTGGGCAGAAAAGGAATTGGGCATGAAGTGGCAACAGCTTCTGAACACCGAACGATGGGACGACAAGGGCAAGGCCGAGGATCCGGCGCGCCCGCATTATGTGGTGGACGCGGATCGCATCACCTTTTCCGCCCCGTTTCGGCGTTTGGCCAACAAGACGCAGGTCCACCCGATGCATGACAATGATCACCTGCGCCACAGGATGATCCATTCCGAGGAGGTGGCGTCGGTGGGGCGCACCCTTGGCACCCAGATCGGTCATTGGCTGGTGGGGGAGGGGCATCTTCAGCCCGGCGAAGAACACAAGTTGGCCGGGATTGTCCACGCCGCCTGTCTGGCCCATGACATCGGCAATCCGCCCTTTGGCCATTCCGGCGAAAACTCGATTGGCGCGTGGTGCCGCGAAAACCTGCGGGCCGGGCAGGGGGTGTTCAACGGGATTGGCGAGGCGAAGTGGGAAGAGTTTTGCAAGTTCGAAGGCAACGCCCAGGGGTTTCGCATCCTCACCCGGTTGGAAATGTACCGCAATCAGGGGGGTATGTGCCTGTCCCATGCCGCGTTGGGGGCGTTCATGAAATACCCGATGGGGGCGGGAACGTCGAAGGCGCTTCAATCGGCGCCGGGGCCGCTTTATGTTGGGGCCAAGAAGTTTGGCTTTTTCGAATGTGAACGCGCACTTTACGAAAAATCGGCACAGGCGTTGGGATTGATCGAAGAGATCGGTCCCGATGGGCAGACCTGGTGGCGGCGTCATCCATTGGTGTTTCTGGTCGAGGCGGCGGATGACATTTGTTATAACATCGTGGACCTGGAAGACGGGTTCACTGCGGGCGATCTGCCCTTTGATCAGGTGGTGGGCCTGTTGGATCCCATCGCGTTCAACACCAATCGGGATCAGTCAGCCTATACCGATTTCGAAAAGATTTCGTATTTGCGCGCGCGTGCCATCGGCGGCGCGATTGCCGCCTGCGTCGAGGCCTTCAAGACGCATCACGACGCGATCCTGGCGGGCACCTATTCCGGATCGCTGATTGCAAGCTCCGACAAGGCGCGCGAATTTGCAGCGATCAAGTCGATGGCGAACGCACAGCTTTTCACCGCGCCGCGCAAGACCAAGCTTGAAGTGTATGGGCGCAATGTGGTGCGCGAAGTGTTGCAGGGGATCCGTCCGGTCTTTGATGCCCTGAAGGAGCAGAACTGGGATCAGGACAAATTGCCGGAATACGAACGACAGCTGGTGCGCGCCATCCATCTGGATCTGCGCGACATTACCGACAGTTATTCCGCGCTGCACGCCATGACCGATTACGTATCCGGCATGACGGACCGCTATGCGGTTGAAGTGTCCAAGATGTTGTCCGGCACGTAGGGCAGTCCCAAAACCTCCCCCAAGCCCAACCCACAAAATGCCCCCGCCGATTTGCACCGGCGGGGGCGGTTTTTTGTGAGTGGCAGGAATGAAATTGGGGGGGGTAGGGAATTACATGTCTGTGGGGATCAGGCCTGCCTCCTGTGCTGCGGTCAGTTCTTCGGCGCTCAGCGTGCCGTTGTCATCAGTGTCAGCCTGCGAAAACGTGTCGGTGCTGACGCCGTCATGCACGGCAACCAGTTCTTCCATGGTGATCTGACCGTCTTCATTGGCGTCAATGGCGGTCTCAGCCATGGCGAAGCCAGTGCCGGTGGCCAGGACAAGGGCAGCGATGGAAAGCGTTTTCATTGGTTAATCTCCGTTATGTATTCCGTGAGTGGTTCATGCGCCCCATGTGGGACACGAGCACATCAAGCCTTGGAAAAACCGCAGCCACATCCCCGAATTGGGAAATGTCCTGTTTTGGGCAGGGCTTTGCGAAAAGGCGCACCACCATCAGGCGAGAAACCGCAGATGCAAATCGCCCTCATCCCAAACGGCGGAGCCTGTCTCATGCCCGGGGCGCAATCTGGCAAGAGCCCGCGCAATATGGGGGGGCGCCGGGTATTGGCACGAAAATGCTGACTCTTTTCAAACTGCGGATTCGGGGATGTTCGGGGTCAGGCGCGCGAATGTTACAATTCTCCAACGCGGACGTGAGGTGATGTGCTTTGGCAGAAATGGCCCGATGCACTACTTAAGGTGCAACAGAAATTAAAGGGTGCGCCGATGGCTTACACGTCCAAACTCAAATACTCCGATGTCACGCCCAAGGCGGATTTCCTGAACCGTCGTCAATTGATGGGGGGGATGGGGGCCTTGGCGCTGGGGTCGGTTGCGGGGCCGGCAATCGCAGCGGGCAAATATTCGACCGACGCGAAACCGAACACCTTTGAAGAGATCAGCAGCTATAACAACTTTTATGAGTTCGGGACCGGCAAGGGCGACCCGGTGGCCAATGCGCAACGCCTGACCACGGACCCGTGGGCGGTGCAGATCGACGGGATGGTGGACCGCCCCGGCAGCTATGATCTGGCAGACATCCTGGCCAATGTGAATATCGAGGAACGCATCTATCGCTTCCGCTGTGTCGAAGCCTGGTCGATGGTGGTCCCTTGGAATGGGTTTGAGCTGAATCAGCTGCTGACCATGGCCGGTGTGCAGCCCGGTGCAAAATATGTGGCCTTTGAAACGCTGGTGCGCCCCGAAGAAATGCCCGGCCTGCGCGGAAGCGGGATTGAGTGGCCCTATCGCGAAGGTCTGCGTCTGGACGAGGCGATGCATCCGCTGACCCTGATGGCAACCGGGCTTTACGGAAAGGAGCTGCCGAAACAAAACGGCGCGCCACTGCGCCTGGTGGTGCCGTGGAAATACGGGTTCAAGTCGATCAAATCGATTGTGCGGGTGACGCTCACCGACAAGGAACCGCCGACCACCTGGAACATGCTGCAACCGCGCGAGTATGGGTTCTATTCCAATGTGAACCCCAACGTGTCGCATCCGCGCTGGTCGCAGGCCACCGAACGCAAAATCGGAGGTGGGCTGTTTGCCAAACGCCAAGAGACCCTGATGTTCAATGGCTATGAAGAAGAGGTCGCAAGCCTGTATGATGGCATGGACCTGAAGGCGAACTTCTGACCATGGCCGAACGGCATTCGATCCTGACCTGCCCGCAATGCGGGCATAAGGTGAAAGAGGAAATGCCGCTTGATGCCTGTCTGTTCTTTTACCAGTGCAAAGGGTGTGAAGAGGTGTTGCGCCCAAAACCCGGAGACTGCTGTGTGTTTTGTTCCTACGGCACCGTGCCATGCCCACCCATCCAAGACGGAAAGGAGTGCTGTTCATGACCATCGTTGATCATCTGAACCGCGCCTCTCGCCGTGTGCCGATCTGGGCCGTCTATGCACTGGGTGCCCTGCCGCCCTTTTGGTTCCTGTATCTGGGGTTGACCGGCGGGCTGGGGGTGGAACCGATCAAAGCGCTGGAGCATGAACTGGGCGAGCTTGGTCTGCAAGCAATGATCCTTGGCTTTGCTGTC
>NZ_JBNAGI010000001.1:0-995000 GCF_049803815.1 Aliiroseovarius crassostreae | reverse complement strand
GGAGCTTTCAGTGAAGCCGGCCTGTGAGGGATCCGGTGGAGAGATCACTAGCGAGAATGATGACATGAGTAGCGACAAAGGGGGTGAGAGACCCCCTCGCCGAAAATCCAAGGGTTCCTGCTTAAAGCTAATCTGAGCAGGGTAAGCCGGCCCCTAAGGCGAGGCCGAAAGGCGTAGCCGATGGGAACCAGGTTAATATTCCTGGGCCAGAAGGAAGTGACGGATCTCGAAGGTTGTTCATCCTTATCGGATTGAATGGGCAGCTTAGAGGTTCCTGGAAATAGCCCTTCATGAGACCGTACCCTAAACCGACACAGGTGGATAGGTAGAGTATACCAAGGCGCTTGAGAGAACGATGTTGAAGGAACTCGGCAAAATACCTCCGTAAGTTCGCGAGAAGGAGGCCCAGTTTCTACGCAAGTATTGACTGGGGGCACAAACCAGGGGGTGGCGACTGTTTACTAAAAACACAGGGCTCTGCGAAGTCGCAAGACGACGTATAGGGTCTGACGCCTGCCCGGTGCCGGAAGGTTAAAAGGAGGAGTGCAAGCTCCGAATTGAAGCCCCGGTAAACGGCGGCCGTAACTATAACGGTCCTAAGGTAGCGAAATTCCTTGTCGGGTAAGTTCCGACCTGCACGAATGGCGTAACGACTTCCCCGCTGTCTCCAACATCGACTCAGCGAAATTGAATTGCCTGTCAAGATGCAGGCTTCCCGCGGTTAGACGGAAAGACCCCGTGCACCTTTACTACAGCTTCGCACTGGCATCAGGCACAACATGTGCAGAATAGGTGGTGGGCTTCGAAGCAGGGACGCCAGTTCCTGTGGAGCCTCCTTTGAGATACCACCCTTGTTCTGCTTGATGTCTAACCGCGGTCCGTTATCCGGATCCGGGACCCTGCGTGGCGGGTAGTTTGACTGGGGCGGTCGCCTCCTAAAGCGTAACGGAGGCGCGCGAAGGTTGGCTCAGAGCGGTCGGAAATCGCTCGTTGAGTGCAATGGCAGAAGCCAGCCTGACTGCGAGACTGACAAGTCGAGCAGAGTCGAAAGACGGCCATAGTGATCCGGTGGTCCCGAGTGGAAGGGCCATCGCTCAACGGATAAAAGGTACGCCGGGGATAACAGGCTGATACTGCCCAAGAGTCCATATCGACGGCAGTGTTTGGCACCTCGATGTCGGCTCATCTCATCCTGGGGCTGGAGCAGGTCCCAAGGGTACGGCTGTTCGCCGTTTAAAGAGGTACGTGAGCTGGGTTTAGAACGTCGTGAGACAGTTCGGTCCCTATCTGCCGTGGGTGTAGGATACTTGAGAGGAGTTGCCCCTAGTACGAGAGGACCGGGGTGAACGATCCACTGGTGGACCAGTTGTCGTGCCAACGGCAGTGCTGGGTAGCTATGATCGGACAGGATAACCGCTGAAGGCATCTAAGCGGGAAGCCCCCCTCAAAACAAGGTATCCCTGAGGACCGAGGTAGACTACCTCGTCGATAGGCCAGAGATGTAAGCGCAGCAATGCGTTCAGTTGACTGGTACTAATGGTCCGATAGGCTTGATTTGATCCAGTAGAAAGCAAACCTACTGACAATCAAAAGCATACACACCATAGTGTACAAACTTGGACTTGGATTTTTACTCGGTTTGGTGGTCATAGCACAAGTGAAACACCCGGTCCCATCCCGAACCCGGCCGTTAAGCACTGTCGCGCCAATGGTACTGCATCTTAAGGTGTGGGAGAGTAGGTCACCGCCAAACCTAGTAAAAATCCAATGTATTCCCTCATAACGATGACAAATACAAAAACGCCGCTTGCAGAATTGCAGGCGGCGTTTGACGTTTGGGGCCACATAGGCCACCCATGCCATCAGGCACCCTCCCCAAAAACGCCCAAATCAAGACAAAACAATACCTTCGCCATATGCTTTTCCTTTCTTTAGGAATGCGGCACACTTGTCGTAATGAAAATGTGTCGAAAAATGACCGGGGATGAGTGCCGTGATTGAGATTGAGCAGACCAAATTGCCAGGTGTCTTGGTAATCACGCCAAAGCGATTTGGGGATGATCGCGGATTTTTCAGCGAAAGCTGGAACAAGGAACGGCTGGCAGAGCATGGATTAACGCTTGAGTTTGTTCAAGACAATCATAGCCTTAGTCGTCAGGTTGGCACGGTGCGTGGGTTGCATTATCAGACGCCGCCGCACGCCCAGGCCAAGCTTGTCCGCTGTGGACGCGGCGCACTTTTGGACGTCGCGGTGGACATTCGCAAGGGATCTCCGACCTACGCGCAATGGGTGGCGGTTGAACTGAACGAGGACAATGGCAAACAATTGTTGGTGCCCGAAGGGTTCGCCCACGGGTTTGTGACGCTTCGGCCCGACACGGAAATCGTCTATAAGTGTACTGACTACTACGCCCCCAATTGTGACCGTGCGATTGCCTTTGATGATCCTGATATTGGCGTGGATTGGGGCATCACGCGTGATACCGCGGTCCTAAGCGACAAGGATGCCGAGGCTCCCAAACTCTCTGATGCGGACACTCCCTTTATCTGGGAGGAGCGCACATGAAATTGCTTGTCACCGGTGGGGCCGGGTTCATTGGGTCTGCAGTTATACGGCTGGCCATGTCACGTGGTCATGAGGTGGTGAACCTCGATGCTCTGACCTATGCGGCCTGCCTCGACAATGTTGCGTCGGTCGCCGATCAGCCCGGGTATACCTTTGAAAAGGCGGATATCCGGGACGCCGAAGCCCTGCATACGGTGTTTGAGAAGCACCAACCGGACGCAGTGATGCATCTGGCCGCGGAAAGCCACGTGGACCGGTCGATCGACGGTCCGGGGGCTTTTATCGAAACCAATGTGAATGGCACCTACAACCTGCTGCAGGCCGCGCGCAGTCTTTGGGATGCCAAGGGCAAGCCGGAGGGTTTCCGGTTCCACCATATCTCGACCGACGAAGTCTATGGCAGTTTGGGGGATGTCGGGCAGTTTACCGAAGACACGCCCTATGCGCCAAACAGTCCCTATTCCGCCTCAAAGGCGGCCTCGGACCATCTGGTGCGCGCTTGGCATGAAACCTATGGGCTGCCGGTGGTCATCACCAATTGTTCGAACAATTACGGGCCATATCACTTCCCGGAAAAGCTGATCCCGGTTGTGATCCTGAACGCTTTGGCGGGCAAGAGTATCCCGGTATATGGCGCGGGATTGAATGTGCGGGACTGGCTATATGTCGAGGACCATGCCGATGCGCTTTTGAAGGTTTTGTCAGAAGGGAAGGTTGGGCGCAGTTATAACATCGGCGGCGAAAACGAGGTGCGCAATATCGACCTGGTGCAGATGATCTGCTCGATCCTCGACGATCTGCGCCCCGGGGCGACGCCTTATGCCGACCTGATCACCTATGTCACCGACCGTCCGGGCCATGATTTGCGATACGCAATTGATCCCACCCGGATCCGAACGGAGTTGAAGTGGCGTCCTTCGGTCACCTTGGAAGAAGGGCTGCGGCGCACGGTCCAGTGGTATCTGGACAACCCAGCGTGGTGGCAGGCGCTGCAGTCACGGGATGGGGTTGGGGAACGGTTAGGGGTTGGCAAATGAAGCTCTTGGTCTTTGGAAAAATCGGACAGGTCGCAACCGAGTTGCAACGCCTCGCCGGCGCGGGTCTTCATGTCGAGGCCTTGCCACAAGAGAGGGCCGACCTGACCCAGCCAGAAGAATGTGCCAGCCTGATTGCCCAAACAAATGCAGATGCGGTGATCAATGCCGCCGCCTATACCGCCGTGGACCGCGCGGAAGAGGAAGAGGCGCTGGCGATGCTGATCAACGCCACGGCCCCAGAGGCCATGGCACGGGCCTGTGCAGACAAGGGCGTGCCATTCCTGCATATCTCGACGGATTACGTGTTCGATGGTTCAGGTGATGCCGCCTGGACGACTCAGGATGCCACGGGGCCGATCAACGCCTATGGGCGCAGCAAACTGGCAGGGGATCAAGCTGTGCTGGCGGCGGGCGGCAACGCGGCGATCCTGCGCACCTCTTGGGTGTTCTCGGCGCATGGCACGAATTTCGTGAAAACCATGTTGCGGCTGGCCGACACGCACGATGCGTTGACCGTGGTTGGCGACCAGATCGGCGGGCCGACCCCGGCGGCAGATATTGCCGCGGCGCTGGTTTCGATGGCGCGGGCGATGGTGGACGGCCAGCAAGGTGGTCTGTATCACTTTTCGGGTCAGCCCGCAGCAAGCTGGGCCAATTTCGCGCGCGAGATTTTCCGGCAGGCAAGCCGGGATGTAACCGTCACCGATATTCCGACCGACGCCTATCCGACCCCTGCGAAACGTCCCCTGAATTCGCGACTGGATTGCAGCAAGCTTGAAGAGGACTTTGGAATTTCGCCCCCAGATTGGACGCGCGGTCTCGCGCAGGTTCTCAACGATTTAAAGCAAGGTTCACGGCTATGAAACAACGCAAGGGTATCATTCTGGCCGGGGGATCGGGCACGCGGCTTTATCCGATCACCATCGGTGTATCGAAACAGCTTTTGCCGATCTATGACAAGCCGATGATCTATTACCCCCTGTCGGTTCTGATGCTGTCGGATATTCGCGAGATCGCGATCATCACCACGCCGCAAGACCAAGATCAGTTTCAGCGCACCCTGGGTGACGGACGCCAATGGGGGCTTGATCTGAGCTATATTGTGCAGCCGAACCCCGATGGCTTGGCACAGGCCTATATTCTGGCGGAAGAGTTTCTGGATGGTGCGCCCAGTGCGATGGTCCTGGGGGACAATATCTTCTTCGGTCATGGCTTCCCCGACATCCTGTCTGCCGCCAATGACGCCCCCGGCGGGACCGTGTTCGGATATCGCGTGCAGGATCCTCAGCGCTATGGCGTGGTTGATTTTGATGCGGATGGGACGGTGAAGGCCATCATCGAAAAACCAGCCGTGCCCCCATCGCCCTTTGCGGTGACCGGACTTTATTTCCTGGATGAAACGGCGTCTGAACGCGCCAAGGCCGTGAAACCTTCTGAACGGGGAGAGTTGGAAATCACCTCGCTTCTGGAGATGTATCTGGCGGATGGGCAACTGAATGTGCAGCAGATGGGGCGTGGATTTGCCTGGCTGGATACGGGCACCCATGCGAGCCTTCTGGATGCTGGAAATTTTGTGCGCACCCTCAGTGAACGCCAGGGCCAGCAGGTTGGCAGCCCCGAGGAAATCGCCTGGAGCAAGGGTTGGATTTCTAGCGAGGATCTGCGTGCGCGGGCCGAGGCATTTGGCAAAAACGGCTATGGGGCTTACCTGCACCGATTGACGGAAGACGGCTAACCGCTGCGGTTGCAGATCAACCGGGACCGTCAATGGTTCAATTGGCGTCGCCGCTTGCCCCTTGCATCGCGTTGATGGCGTTTTCCATTGCCGTGTTCAGCGAAACGCGCAGCTGGTCCACAAAGGTCACATACTGATCAAGCGGTGCCTTCACCCCGGGGATCATGTCGGCGATCGCGGGGGCATAGGCGTAAAGCGCCAAAAGCAGCAGGGCAAGGACAACCACCATCAAAAACCCGCGGCGGAACCCGCCACCGGATGAGGGGGCCTCTTCGGTTTCTGCAATGGCTTCGTCTTTGCTCAGATCCGAATGGGACGCATCGAGTGTAGAATTGATTTCCTCGATATCCGGCAAAAGGTCTTTGCCGCGCCCCTGAGGCAGCGCTTCGGTTGCTTCAAATTCATCATCCGCCCCGCGCAGGCGCGCCATGCGTTCCCGAATGGATTGGCGCTGTGCTTCGTCAGGGTCAACATCCTCCAGGCCCATCTCGGTCTGGGTTTCCAGTTGCTCCTGTTCCGTCTGCCGGGCGTCCAGCTCGCGTTGCGCCTCTTCCTGCAATATTGATTTTACACCGGGATCCATTTCGCGCTGCGGCAGGGAAGCCGCAGGGGCAGCAGAAGGGGTGTCCGATGGGGCATCGGTGTCCGTGGGGGGCTCTTCAACTGTGTCTGAGGGCGTGGCTGATTCTGCCGGCGTTTCGGACGTATCCGAAGTGGGGTGTGCCTCTGGCTCTGTGTTCTCGACGCCCGGGGTTGCCGGGCCACGTTGGAACCAGGCATGACCACAGGCCGAACATTGCACGTCGCGCCCGTTTTCAGGCATGACACGGTCATCAACCTCGTATTGCGCACCGCAATTGGGGCAAACCAAACGCATTTTCTCACCCGTTCCCCCGCCGCATTGGACGGTACACCTGCCATTTTCATATGTAATATGGGCAAGATAGACCTGAAAACCAAACCAAGGCAATCATTTCATTGAAACAATTCGTCGCGTGGGGCAAAACTGTCGCCATATCAGGCAGGGGTAAATCGTGATTGAGCTGGCGCAGGTATCTTACGGATATGGGACAGGGACGCTTCTGAACGACATGTCGTTGCAGATGCAGCCGGGGTCTTTTCACTTTCTCACGGGGCCCTCCGGCGCCGGGAAAACCACCTTCCTCAAGCTTTGTTATGGCGAGCTGGTGCCGACCCAGGGCACCACCACCCTGTTTGGCCAGGATACGCGGCACATGAGCCGGGATGACGTGGCGTTGGCGCGGCGCCGGATTGGGGTGGTGCATCAGGACTGCCAATTTCTGGACCATCTGAGCGTGGCAGAGAATATTGCCTTGCCGCTGACCGTTTCGGGTCGTCCCCTGGGGGATCTGCGCGAATTGACCGAGCTTCTGGCCTGGGTCGGGCTGACCAACCAGTCCCAAGCCCGTCCGCCCGAGCTTTCAGGGGGCGAGCGGCAACGGGCGGCCCTTGCCCGCGCGGTGATCATGTCCCCGGACGTGATCTTGGCGGATGAACCCACCGGGAACGTGGATTGGGACATGTCGGTGCGTCTTCTGACCCTGTTGATCGAGCTGAACAAACTGGGCAAGACCGTGGTGATTGCCACCCATGATATGACCCTGATCAGGCAGGCCAAAGCGCAGGTGCAGACACGGGTTCTGCGCATTGCGGGGGGGCAGTTGCAAATGGCTGGGGTGGATCTATGAGCAACCGCGTCTCGCAACTTTTGCAACTTGTGTCGGGGGATGCCCAGGCCGACCGCGTTGTGCCGCCCACCGGGTTTACCGCGCGCCTGACCATTTTTGCGGCGGGCACCATGGCGTTTCTGGCGGTGTTCGCGTTGGCATTGTCGCTGGCCTCGGGTCGGCTGGCGGATCGCTGGGGGAATGCCTTGGCGAAAAGTGCCACGATCCGGATCACCGCCCCAGCGGATCAGGTTGATATTCAGACCCTTGCAGCCATGGAAGTGCTTGCCACCACTGCCGGCGTGAAGGAGGCCCGCCCGTTAAGCGACGAAGAACAGCGCAAGCTGCTGGAGCCGTGGTTCGGGCCGGATCTGCCGCTGGATCGGCTGCCCATCCCGCGCCTGATCGAGGTGGTCGAGGATGAGGAAGGGATTGATCCGGACGGGTTACGCGCCCGCCTGGCAGGCGAGGCACCCGGAGCGGTTCTGGATGATCACAACCGTTGGCGGGAACCTCTTGTGCGGGCGGCTGGGCGGTTGCGCCTGTTGGGGTATGTGGCCATGGGGTTGATCACCGCACTGGCGGGTGTGGTGATCACCCTGGCTGCGTCGGCGGCGCTGTCTGCCAACGAGCAGGTCATCCGGGTGTTGCGCCTTGTGGGCGCACAGGACGGGTATATCGCCCGGGCCTTTGTGCGCCGCTACACGTTGCGCGCGCTTGTGGGCGCAGCAGGGGGGACGGTGCTTGGGATGATTGCAATCCTGCTTTTGCCATCGGCCGGGGATCAGGGCAGCTTTTTGACCGGTCTCGGGTTTCAGGGTGCCCATTGGGCGTGGCCCGTGGTAATCCCGCCGGTGGCGGCCCTGGTTGCCTTTATTGCCACCCGTCAGGCCGCATTGGCCACCTTGCAGGAGAAACGCTGATGCGTCACGCCATCCAATGGGTTCGCTCGCTGTTGTTCATCATCCAAATGTACCTGGTTTTACCGATCATCGGGTTCGGTTTTGTTCCTTTGATCTGGGTGAACAAGAAATATGCGATGGTGGCCATTCACTGCTATTGCAACTGGGTGCGCTGGACCGCGTCCTGGATGGTGGGGCTGAAATCCGAGATTCGCGGGGAAGTGCCGCAGGACGAGGTGATCATCGCGGCCAAGCATCAGAGTTTTTTAGATATTCTTCTGATTGCAAGCGCCCTTCCACGCCCGAAATACATCATGAAAAAGCAGCTGAGATGGGCGCCGGTGATCGGGCTTTATGCAAAATACACCAACTCGATCCCGGTGGATCGCGGGAAACGCGGGGCCGCAATCAAGCAGATGGTTGCAGATGTGACCTCGGGCCGGGTGGAGCCGGGGCAGTTGGTGATCTTTCCGCAAGGCACGCGCGTCGCGGCCGGGGCAGAGAAGCCCTATAAGGTTGGGACCGGGGTCCTCTATAAGGAAACGGGGCAGGCGGTTGTTCCGGCGGCGACCAATGTGGGGGTGTTTTGGAAACGCCACGGGATTATGCGCTATCCGGGCACTGCGGTGGTGGAATTTCTTCCGCGCATCGAGCCAGGCATGAAGATCAAGGAATTCATGGCAGAGATGGAAGACGCGATTGAGACAAGATCCAACGTGTTGATGGAAGAGGCCGGGCTTGACCTGAAAACGGGCAAGCGCATTTTCAAAGAAAACTAGAAAACTAGAAAACTAGAAAACTAGAAAACTAGAAAACTAGAAAACTAGAAAACTAGTTTTCTAAGTTAAAGACGCGAGGTCACACATGAAGACCATCGACACATTGGATGCGCTGGAGGATCTGTACGGCCCGTCCAGCAAGGCTTCGCAGGTCAAAGTCGTGGAGCGACTGACCCCGGCTTATCGCGATTGGATCGCCGCCTCCAGGTTCTGCATCCTCTCGACCGTCGGGCCGGACGGCACAGATGGCAGTCCGCGTGGGGACGACGGCCCGGTGGTCACTGTGCTGGATGATCAACACTTCGCCTTGCCTGATTGGCGCGGCAATAACCGCATCGACAGCCTGCGCAATATCGTGCGTGATCCAAGGGTGTCCGTGATGTTCATGGTGCCCGGTGCGGACATTGTTGTGCGTGTCAACGGCAGGGCCAAGCTGACCACGGACGAGGCGCTGTGCGGGCGGTTTGACCGGGATGGAAACCACCCACGCAGCGTCACAATTGTTCGCGTCGAAGAGGCCTATTTCCAATGCGCTCGTGCGATTGCGCGTGCCCGGCTGTGGCAGGGGGATGATCTGCGAAAAGACTTGCCAACGGCCGGGGATATGTTGCGGGATGCAAGCTCTGGCAGCTATGATGGGGCTGCCTTCGACAAGGACTGGGCAGATCCGATCGCAAAGATTGTCTGGTAATCGCGGGCAAATGGATGTGGCCAGATGACCCCGGTTCTTATGATGGATGTGGACGGCGTAATCATCACGGGTCGGCCCGAAGATGGCGCCCATTGGTCCACCTCGCTGCAACAGGATCTGGGTATTGCGCGGAAGGACCTGATGCAGGCGTTTTTTCGCCCCCATTGGGCGCAGATCGTAACCGGGCATGCCAGGATGATACCCCTGTTGTCACAGGCGCTCCGCGCTCTCGGCAGCGATGTGTCGGCGCAGGAGCTGATGGCCTATTGGTTCGCCAAGGATTCGCGCATGAATGAAGCCTTATTGGAGGCATTGCGACATCTGCGAAAGGAAGGTGTGTCGGTTTGGTTTGCAACCAATCAAGAGCCGCACCGCAGCGCGTATTTGTGGAACGACCTTGGCTTGAACACCTTTGCTGACGGGATGTTGTCATCCGCCGATCTGGGGGTGGCGAAGCCGGAACGCGCTTTTTACAGGGCGGTGGAAGACAGGGTTGGGGCGCGGCCGGATCAGCTGTTCCTGGTCGATGATACGTTAGCAAATGTGGACATGGCCAGAGCGGTCGGTTGGTCGGGCCATCATTGGCAGGCGGGCGACGATCTTGGCGCCCTATGGCGGCACCACCGGGGGAACACTCCATAAAAAAGGGGCCAAACGGCCCCTTTCGTGTCTTTGAGGTTTGGGGCGCTTAGGCCGCCAACCCCTTGGACCCCATCTTCAGGAATTTCTCGCGGCGTTCCTTTTTCAGAGCGTCGCCTTTCATCCGGCCCTTCAGTGCTTTCAGCTCGGCTTCGATCGCCTTGCCGACAGCCTCGATGGTCCCCTGACGGTCACGTTGCGCCCCCCCCATGGGCTCGTTGATGATCGTGTCGATCACGCCCAGGTTCTTCAGATCCTGCGCGGTCAGGCGCAGTGCTTCTGCCGCTTCGCGCATCTTTTCGGCGTCTTTCCACAGGATCGAGGCGCAGCCTTCCGGCGAGATCACCGAATAGACCGAGTGTTCCAGCATCATCACGGTGTTGGCTGTGGCCAGCGCCACGGCACCGCCGGACCCACCTTCGCCGATGATCACGGAAATCACCGGGACATTGGCGTTCAGGCAACGCTCGGTCGACCGGGCAATCGCCTCCGACTGGCCGCGTTCTTCGGCGCCTTTGCCGGGATAGGCACCGGGGGTGTCGACCAGTGCCACAATCGGCAGACCAAACCGGTCGGCCAGATCCATCAGGCGAATGGCCTTGCGATACCCTTCGGGGCGCGCCATGCCGAAATTGCGTTCGATCCGCGATTTGGTGTCGTGACCTTTTTCCTGGCCCATCACCACCACCGGCATGTCACCGATCCGGGCCAAGCCCCCCATCACCGCGTGGTCATCGGCAAAATTGCGGTCGCCGGCCAGCGGCGTGTATTCGGTGAACAGCGCTTCGATATAGTCCTTGCAGTGCGGACGTTCCGGGTGACGCGCCACCTGGCATTTGCGCCAGGCGGTCAGGTTTTCATAAAGCTCTTTCAGCAGCGTGTCGGCCTTGGCGTCCAGCGCGGCGGCCTCGCCTTCCACATCCATCTCTTCATTGGCCCGGCCCATGGCGCGCAGTTCTTCTGCCTTGCCTTCGATTTCTGCCAGCGGTTTTTCAAATTCGAGATAATGTTTCATGGCCACGCCTGATTGATACCTGTTTTCAGCTATATGACGCTTGGGAAGCGGCATTGCAACGGGTGCCCCCTGAAAACCGGTGCTGACCGGTGTCAAATCGGGTGCAGTTCGGCAAGATTTATGCACTCCTCTTGCGGCATGAACAGGGGGAAAGGTGAAAAGGGCTTCTCAAATGCGATACGAAGATCGTCTGGTGCGGGTGCTGACCTACATCCATGACAACCCCACCGGGGACCTGTCCCTGGATCGATTGGCCGATGTGGCCGCCATGTCGCGGTTCCACTGGCATCGGGTGTTTCACGCGATGACGGGCGAGACCTGTGCCCAGGCCGTGCGCCGGATGCGGCTGCACCGCGCAGCAGGGCATCTGGTGCGTGACACCACGCCGGTGGATCAGATTGCCATCAATTGTGGATATCCCAATCCGCGCAGTTTCTCCCAGGCGTTTCGCGCCTCTTATGGGATGAGCCCCGGTGCCTTTCGCAAAGAGGGGCGCATTTGCGCGCCCGCTCTCCTGCAACCAAACGGAGTGACCCAGATGTTTCCCACTGAAATTCGTGACATGCCCGCTCGCAAACTGATCGGCCTCAGCCACAAAGGGGCCTATATGCTGATTGGAAAGAAGTTTGAAGAAATGGGCGTGATGATTGGCGCGCGCAACCTGTGGCCGCGATGCGGCCCGGTGCTGGGGGTCTATTTCGATGATCCGGCTGCCGTGGCAGAGGACACGTTGCGCAGCTTCGCCGGGGCGGAATGGCATGGGGATGACCTGCCGGACGGGTTTGAAACCGCTGAGATCCCGGGCGGACGCGTGGCGGTGCTGACCTTCAAGGGCCCCTACGCGTCGCTCAAATCCGGCTATGACGCACTTTATGGGGAGTGGTTGCCCAAATCGGGTGAAACCCCGGCCAACAGCCCCTGCTTTGAGATATATCTCAACGACCCGCGCGAGACGCCGCCGGAAGAGCTGTTGACCGAGATCTGCCTGCCCCTGTCTTAAGGATGTGGTGAGGGGCGGTGTGACCCGCCCCCGCCTTGTCATTTCGTGGCGATCTCGATCAGCATTGCAAACTGTTCCGGCGTCAGAACCTCGCGCCAGTGATCTGTACAGTTTGACCGCATCATCACCAGCTTTGTCTCGTTTGCGCCGATTTTTTCGGCCAGCGCCTGACGCTCTTTTACCGGGGCGCCTTTGATAATGGCGGCTTTCATCTCTGCCCGCAGCGCGACAGTTTCATCTTCCAGCGCTTTGCGCTGGGCGGGCATCGAGGCCACCCAGTTTTTCAGATCTTCTTTCTGTGTGGCATCCAGCCCGATCACGTCCTGATTCTTGTTCAAGATACCGGTCAGCATGATCACCGGACGCGACAGGCCGGTTTTGGCGGGTTGGGATTGTTGGGCAGTTGCGGGCAGGGCCATGGCGCAGGCCATCGCAGCAGCAAGGAAAAGCGGTTTCATATGAACCTCGTTTAAACCGAGGCGTCCCTTTGGTGGTTGGATGTAGTCAGCATCCAAGGCCAGCTTATATTCACATTCCCAAAACGGAATGCGACATCTTGCCAATCTGCGATGTCCATAAAAAATGCCCCGTCCAGAAGACGGGGCAAGTGAGGATGTATCTTTACGAAGCTGGATCAGCTGTTTGCGATCAGCTCGGCCTGGGCCACAATCACCTCGGCCTGTTTGATCGACGCGATGTCCACCAGCCGGCCTTTGTAAACGGTGGCACCTTCGCCATTGGCTTTGGCTTGTTCCATCGCGGCGAGGATCTCGCGCGCTTCGTTCACGGCCTCGTCCGACGGGGTGAATACCTCGTTGGCCAGTGCGATTTGTTTCGGGTGAATGGCCCATTTGCCAACCATACCCAAAGTGGCCGAGCGTTTGGCCTGTGCGATATAGCCTTCATCGTCCGAGAAATCACCAAACGGGCCGTCGACCGGCAGGATGCCATGGGTGCGGCAGGCGGCGACAATGGCGGCCTGGGCCCAGTGCCACGGGTCCGACCAGTGCTTTTCGCCTTCGCGCACCATGTAATAGTTTTCCTGCGTGCCGCCGATCCCGGTGGTCTGCATGCCCATCGAGGCGGCAAAATCCGCCGCGCCCAGCGACATCGCCTGCAAACGCGGGCTGGCAGCGGCGATGGCTTCCACATGGGCGATGCCGGCGGCCGATTCGATGATCACTTCGAAACTGATCGGTTTGGCGCGGCTCTTGGCGCGCTCAATTGCGGTGACCAGCGCGTCCACCGCATAGATGTCTTCCGCGCAGCCCACTTTCGGGATCATGATCTGGTCGAGCCGGTCCCCCGCCTGTTCCATCAGGTCCACCACGTCGCGATACCAATAGGGCGTGTCCAGCCCATTGATGCGGACCGAGATGTATTTGTTGCCCCAATCCACAGTGTTGATCGCCTCGATTGCATTGGCGCGGGCCATGTCCTTGTCCGACGGCGCCACCGAATCTTCGAGGTCAATATTGATCACGTCCGCGGCCGACGCGGCCATTTTGGCGAAAAGCTTGGTGTTCGAGGCGGGGCCGAACAACTGGCAACGGTTTGGGCGGGCCGGGGCGGCGGGTTGGATACGGAAGGACATGCATCACCTCTGAGCAATGAAGTTGCGATTTTCTTGGGGCAATCGTTATGAAATTGCGCGCGCATTGGCAAGGTGATTTTGCAGTCGCAGCATTTTGCCGCGTGGCGGGCATCCTACAGCAAGAATCAAGTGAGGTGAAAGAAATTTGCGCGCTTTTCACAATATGCCGGGGAATCTTGTTCAAATGTCGGTCATTGCCGTGCCTTCGCAAGAAAATGCGGCAATGAATCGTGAAAATGCCCGTTGGGGATTACTTAACACCGCGAAGCTTCGCAAAGAGGAAAGGGCCACGGCCATGATCAAAACTCCGTATCTTTTGTTCCTGGGCGATGCGCCCGACCAGCTGGCCGCCAAAGTGGCGATCGGCATTCGCGACTGGCGCCCGGAAAATGCCGTGGGGCAGTTTCGGATGGAAGGCTGTGGGGCGGATCTCGGCCTGACCGACATGACCTTGCAAGAGGCGAAGGCGGCGGGTGCCAAGACGCTGGTGGTGGGCGTGGCAAACCGCGGTGGCGTGATCTCGAAAGAGTGGAAGAAGGTGCTGGTGATGGCGCTGGAGGAAGGGTTTGATCTGGCGTCGGGCCTGCACAACCTTTTGACGGACGAACCTGATCTGGTGGCCGTGGCCGAGGCGACTGGGCAGGAATTGCATGACGTGCGGATCCCCGAAGTGGACTACCCGATTGCCAATGGCAAAAAGCGGACTGGCAAGCGGTGCTTGGCCGTGGGCACCGATTGTTCGGTGGGCAAGATGTATACGGCGCTGTGCATGGATGCGGAAATGCGCAAACGCGGCATGAAATCGACCTTTCGCGCGACCGGTCAGACCGGCATTCTGATCACCGGCGACGGCGTGCCGCTGGACGCGGTGGTGGCTGACTTCATGGCCGGGTCAATCGAATATTTGACCCCGGACAATGACGACGATCACTGGGATCACATCGAAGGGCAGGGATCGCTGTTTCACGTGTCCTATTCGGGCGTGACCATGGCGCTGATTCACGGGGGTCAGCCGGATGCGTTGATCCTGGCACATGAACCGACCCGCGCGCATATGCGCGGACTGCCGGACTACACGCAACCCTCGCTGGAAGCGCTGCGCGATATGGCGCTGGGCCTGGCCAAAGTGGCCAACCCGGATTGCCAGGTTGTGGGTATTTCGGTGAACACTCAGCACATGTCGGACGACGAGGCCAAGGCCTATCTGGCCAAGGTGGAAGCCGATATGGGCCTGCCTGCCACCGATCCGTTCCGCTATGGTGCGGGCAAGCTGGTGGATGCGCTGGCGGCGATCTGATAGGTCATGCCTTGTTGCAAGGCTGGGGGACGCTGTCCCCCAGACCCCCAGGGATATTTCTGACAAGAAAAAGAGGGCAGGCGCTTGGAAATTTCTGTTACCCCCGATGTGTTCAAGCTGGCGCAAGTATTCACCATTTCGCGTGGATCACGGACCGAGGCGAAGGTGCTGACCGTTCGTGTGCGCGATGGGGCGCATGAGGGCTGGGGCGAATGTGTGCCTTACGCGCGCTATGACGAGACGCTGGAGAGTGTGACGGCCGAGATCATGGGGCTGCCCGGTGACATCACCCGCGAGACGTTATATGACCTGCTGCCCGCGGGGGCCGCGCGAAATGCGGTGGATTGTGCGCTTTGGGATCTGGAGGCGAAGCAAGCTGGCAAGCGGGTTTGGGAGCTGGCCGGACTGCCCGCACCGGGGCCTGAGATCACCGCCTATACGCTGTCGCTGGCAGACCCTGCCGAGATGCTGGCACAGGCGGCGAAGAATGCGCATCGACCGCTACTCAAAATCAAACTGGGCACGCCGGATGATATGCCGCGTCTGGAAGCGGTGCGCGCGGGCGCGGCCAAGTCGCGGATCATCGTGGATGCCAATGAAGGCTGGTCGGCCGAGGTTTACGCCGATCTGGCCCCGCATCTGGTGCGGCTTGGCGTTGGGCTGGTGGAGCAGCCCTTGCCGGCTGGAGAGGACGACGCATTGATTGGCATGGATCGCCCGGTGCCGGTTTGTGCGGATGAGAGCTGTCATGACCGGAGCAGCCTGCCGGGGCTTAGGGGCAAATATGATGTGGTGAACATCAAGCTCGACAAAACCGGCGGGCTGACCGAAGCCTTGCGCCTGAGCGAGGCCGCCCTTGCCGAGGGCTATGAGGTAATGACCGGCTGCATGGTCGGCTCGTCATTGGCGATGGCGCCTGCCGTTTTGGTCGCGCAGGGATCGGTGGTGACCGATCTGGACGGGCCGCTTTTGTTGGCCGAAGACCGGGACGCGCCGCTGTTGTTTGATGAGAAGGGTGTACACCCACCCTCTGCGGACCTTTGGGGCTGACCCGTTGGGAGTGGTTTCAACCGCGCCCGGCGATCTGGGTCAGGAACACACCTGCGCCCATCACCGCGATCCCGCCCGCCCGCGCAAACGTGAGCGGGTGTTGCGCGGCGCCAAACAGCCCCCAATGGTCAATGATCGCCGCGGAGATCAACTGACCGATCAGCACGAAAAACACCGCGTTGCCGACCCCGAAGGTGGGGGCGACCCAAGTGATGGTCAGGACGTAAAACGCCACAAGGCAACCGCCGAGGAACAGATGCGGCGGCGCGCCAATCGCGCCCTTGAGCGAGCCGCCAGAGACCGCAAACACCACCGCCGTGGTGATCAATGC
The DNA here is from genome assembly GCF_049803815.1 of Aliiroseovarius crassostreae. Classification (GTDB taxonomy): domain Bacteria; phylum Pseudomonadota; class Alphaproteobacteria; order Rhodobacterales; family Rhodobacteraceae; genus Aliiroseovarius; species Aliiroseovarius crassostreae_A. The sequence continues at coordinate 978,676 of NZ_JBNAGI010000001.1, read as the reverse complement.
CACCAGAAACAGGATCACCCCCGCCGCCACGGGGGAACCCATTCTTTGCCCCAGCGCCGCGTTCAGCGCCGCCAGTACCGGGATGCCGATCCCGGCCACCAACATGATCAAGGCAGATTGCGTGGCAGGCATAAGGCTTCCCCTTTTCCAATTCATCCGTTAGGCCAGTCCTGACGAAACAAGTAACAACAGCCAAGACAGCAAGCTTTCGCCCCGTCAATCCAAGAAGGACCTGGTGACGCGGCGTTTCGAATGAGGAGACACCCATGACCCGGACCGTTTATGTGAATGGTGACTATCTGCCCGAGACCGAGGCCCATGTTTCGATCTTTGACCGGGGCTTTCTGTTTGCTGACGCGGTCTACGAGGTGACGTCGGTTCTGGGCGGCAAGCTGATTGATTTCGACGGTCACGCGGTGCGCCTGCAACGTTCGCTGGACGAGTTGGGTATTGAAAACCCGATTTCGAAAGAGGACCTGTTGGAGGTGCACCGTAATCTGGTGAAGGAAAACGGCATCGACGAAGGTCTGGTCTACCTGCAAATCTCGCGCGGGGCGGACAGCGACCGGGATTTCGTGTTCCCGGATGCCGAAAAGGTCAAGCCAACCGTGGTTCTGTTCACCCAGAACAAGCCGGGTCTGGCTGAGACGGTGAAACCGGTCAAGGTGATCTCGGTCGACGATATCCGCTGGGGCCGTCGCGACATCAAAACTGTGCAGCTTTTGTACCCGTCGATGGGCAAGATGATGGCCAAGGCGGCTGGTGCCGATGACGCGTGGCTGGTCGAGGATGGTTACGTGACCGAGGGCACGTCGAACAACGCCTATATCGTCAAGGGCGGCAAGATCATCACCCGCGCGCTGTCAAACGACATCCTGCACGGCATCACCCGCGCCGCCGTGCTGCGCTTTGCCCGCGAGGCGCAGATGGAAGTGGAAGAGCGCAGCTTTACCATCGAAGAGGCGCAACAGGCGGATGAGGCGTTCTTCACCTCGGCCTCGGCCTTTGTGATGCCGGTGGTTGAGGTGGACGGCGTGAAGGTGGGCACCGGCGAACCCGGCCCGGTCATGGCCCGCCTGCGCGAGATTTACCTGGATGAGAGCCTGAAAAAGGCGGTGTGATCGGGGCGATTATATGTGAAGAAAACCCCGCGCCAAAAAGGCGCGGGGTTTTTCATTGTCTAAGCTGATGCTTCAAATAGATCTGCTATCAAACGAACTTTCCAAGTGCGACCAAGTTGCGCGCCTATGCCTTCGTTTGATACTCTACCCGAATATACACCCAAAAAAGTGTACCATTCACCGAATACGGTATCTGATGTAATTTCGGTCCCTCCGTTGGGGATGTGAATGCCGCTTGAGCGAACGATAACCGGCGAGCCTGAGAGCCCTTTGTGTCCGAGAGTGTCGACAAGCAGCATTGGCCTACCTTCATGGTTGAAATTTGGGTCCGATGCTATTGACCCGCGCTTCCAAATCGGGGTGACAAATTCGCCAACGAAACCCTCAGGGTAACCAACAATAAAGCAGTCATCTCCCAGCTTCGGTTCATAGCGGTCTTCAAACTCTATATTGTTTAGTGTCTGGATGGTTCGCGAGTGTGGAAGCTCAATTTTGCAAGGGATTGCAACCAAATCAATTGATTGGCCATCTGGATGCTCAATCCAGTTCCGCTTGTAATCTGAATCGAACAAGGGGATAGTTGATGATTGCCCATAGATTGCGCGTTTGGATCGATTAAGGTCAGTAAAACTTTTATAGCTTAGTGAAAGGTGTGACGGCGCAAAGGAGCCGAGATCTTTGCTAGTGTCGTTGTTTTTTCCAGTCACGCAGTGCCAGTTGGTTATTAGGTAAAGTTCCTCGTTGTGCGACCACCAAAATCCGGTTGAGGTTGAAGTGTTGGGGTGGCGTAAACCATCGTCATACTGCCTATATGCCGTAATCCGTACCGATGCCTGATTTATTTGACTTCCCAGATCTAACATCTGTGATGCGCCAAATGCCCCACAATCCCGCCAACCGTCAGATCCGTTAGCCCCTCTGGTGACCCCCGCCCGACCCGCGCGATGATCCGCGGTAGGACCTCGGCAAACAGCTCCTCCAGATCCAGCATCAGATCGTCGATCACATGGTCGGTGGGGCGGAGCGGCAGGGGATGGTTGGGGGACGAGCAAGTGGTTTGGATCTCGTCATAAACCGCCCGGATCACGGTCGGATCCGCGCTGGGCAAAGCGGCGAAGAAGGTCGAAAAATCCTCGCCTTCGCGCGCCCGATACAGCGCCAGCATTTTCTGCCCGCCATTCCAGATTGAAACGCCGACCAAAACCATGCCGCCCAGCATGAACACGCCAAGCGCGGGGTGGTAATAAAACCCGGCCACCGTCAGCGCGGCGGACAGGGCCGCGAGGATCAAAAGCGTGCGGGTCACGCCTTGTCTTTACCCATGTCATCACCCACGTTTTCGGCAAAGGCCACCTTGAACTCCGCCTGCTTTTCAGGGCTGGCATCGGTCTGATAGTTGGCCTTCCATTCGTCCATGGTCATGCCATAGAAAATCTCGCGTGCCTGGGTCTTGTCCATGTCGATGCCGCGCGCGTTCGCGGCTTCCTGATACCAGCGCGACAGGCAGTTGCGGCAGAACCCGGCCAGGTTCATCATGTCGATGTTCTGCACATCGGTGCGCTTTTCCATCAGATGTTCGCGCAGCGCCCGAAAGGCGGCGGCTTCAAGTTCGATGCGGGTCTGGTCGTCCATCTTGGGCTCCATTTACAAAACGTCTTTCACATAGGATGGGCTGAGGTCCGAAACGTCAACCGACAGGCTGCCCACATCCGGCAGAAGCCTGCGCATCACCGTCAGGATCAGCTGCGCAAGCTCGGTCTTCACCGCCTCACTGCGTCCGGGCAACAGCGCCAGATGCGCATGGGCAAAGCTGCCCGGTTCGGTACCAATTCGATGCGCCTCACACCGCAGCGCGCGCACCTTCAAACTCTCCGGATGGGGGATCGCCGCATGTTCCGCCAGCGCGTCAAACACGGCCTCGCAAACGGGCTGCATCACGTCCGGCGTCCCGGCATATTCAATCCTGATATGTGGCATTCCGCGCGCCCTTATTTTCTGGTTACAAATATCCTGGGGTGAGGCCGCACTCGAAGAGGGGGGCCGAGGGGCAACGCCCCTTACAACCCGCTTTCCTCAAGCACGTCACTCAGGATCGGGGCAAGCCGTTCGGCCCACCAAACCTGTTGGGGTTCGGTTTCGATCAGGTCATTGCGGATCTCGATCAGCACGTTTGGAATGCCGAGTTTCAACGCCTGCCGGTCAATGCTGTCCCCATCGAGGTGCCCGCCATAGGGTTCGTTTTCGCCCACACACCATTCCCCTTCGGCCTCCAGCCGCTCCAACAGCGGCGTGGCGACCCGGCTGTCCTTGTCATGCAAAACCGCGATATGCCAGGGGCGGGGTTCGCGACCCACAAGTTGCGGTGTGTAGCTGTGCATCGCCAGCAGCACCGGGGCGTCACGACTGGCCAAAAGCTCTGCCATGGCAGTGTGGTAGGGGCGATGGTACGTGGCCAACCGACGTTCACGCTCGGCCGCATCCGCGTGGCGGTTGGCAGGGATAATCGTCCCGTCATAAAGCTTCATCAAAACGGTCGGGTCATCTTCGCCCCGGTTCGGGTCAATCACCAAACGCGAAAACCGTGACAGAATGGCGGGGCTGTCCAGAAGGCGTGAGAGATGACGGCTGACACCGGCGGCCCCCACATCATAGGCGATGTGACGGTTCATGTCCGCGTCCGGCAGGCCCAGATCACCGTTGTTCACACAGGCGGGCACCCGGTTTGAGGCATGATCGCAGCTGATCAACCAACGCCCCGCCCGCGTTTCCCCAATGATTTCATAAGCGTCGTGCAAAACCGTGTCTTTCATGGCTTGTTTGTCATCCGCCTGTCATCAAAAGCGTTTTGGTTTCAACCTGTCATAGGGGGCAACCGAAACGCTGCAAGAGATATCAATGTTGTGGGCGTTTCGGAAGAAACATGAGCCTCAGTTTGATTCCGAAACGCTTTTGTTCGATCAAAGGCATTTAAGACAGTGTGGGGAAAAGTACCAGTTCTCTGGCGCATTGATTTGACTGTGAGCGCTAACAATTCATTTCACATCGTGGCAAAACTGGCTATAGAACCCCTGACAGATGACGATACGTAAAAAGGAACAGAGCATGCGACGCCAAAGAAATGTAAAAATTGTGGCCACGCTTGGACCTGCTTCCAATGATTACGACACGATCCGCGCCCTGTTCGAGGCGGGGGCAGATGTCTTTCGGATGAACATGTCTCACGGCACCCATGACGAACAGCGCGCGCGCCACGCCATGGTGCGTCAGGTCGAGAAGGATCTGGAGCGCCCCATTGCCATTCTCGCCGACCTTCAGGGGCCGAAACTTCGCTGTGGTGTGTTTGCCGCCGGGGCAACCGAGATCGAAGAAGGACAGACCTTCCGCTTTGATCTGGAGGACACGCCGGGCGAAAGCCACCGGGTGTGCCTGCCACACCCCGAGATTTTCGCGGCGCTCAAACCGGGTTCAACCCTGCTGGTCAATGACGGCAAGCTGCGCTTGCGGGTGGAAGATTGCAGCGCTGACCATGCCAATTGCCTGGTCGAAGTGGGCGGCACGATTTCCGATCGCAAAGGGGTGAACGTGCCCGACGTGGTGCTGCCGCTGGCGGCGCTGTCGCAAAAGGACAAGGCAGATCTGGAATTTGCCTGTCAGCTGGGTGTTGACTGGCTTGCGCTCAGCTTTGTGCAGCGCCCCGAGGATGTGGAAGAGGCGCGTGCGCTGGCCGATGGCCGCGCCGCCGTTTTATCGAAAATTGAGAAACCCGCAGCGGTGAATGCCTTTGCCGAGATCCTCAAAGCCTCCGACGGGATTATGGTGGCGCGTGGTGATCTTGGGGTGGAACTGCCGGTTCACGCCGTGCCGCCGATTCAGAAACGCCTGATCACGGCCTGTCGCCGGGCCGGCAAGCCGGTGATTGTGGCCACCCAGATGCTGGAGAGCATGATCGAAAGCCCGATGCCCACCCGCGCCGAGGTGTCGGACGTTGCCAACGCCATCTATGACGGGACCGACGCGGTGATGCTGTCGGCAGAAAGTGCCGCCGGGGCCTATCCGGTTGAGGCCGTGTCGACCATGAACGCGGTCGCCATCGAGGTGGAGCATGACGACACCTATCGCGATCAGGCCGAGGCACAGCGGGTGGCGTCGCGTAGCGGTGTCAACGACGCGATCGTGGCCGCCGCACGTGAAATTGCGGAAACCACCGACATCAAGGCGATCTGCTGCTTTACCCAATCGGGCACCACGGCCCTGTTGACCGCCCGCGAACGGCCGCGCGTGCCGATCATCGCGCTGACCCCTCTAAAGGGCACCGCGCGCCGCCTGTGCCTGTCTTGGGGCACCAATTGTTTTGTCACCCCCGGCGAAGTGGAACGGTTTAAAGCGGCGGTGGTTTCTGCCGCCCGCGCCGCGCGCTCGGCAGGGTTTGCTTCAGAGCAGGACCAGATTGTGGTCACCGCCGGCGTGCCCTTCAATGTGCCCGGCACCACCAATATCTTGCGCGTCGCCCCCTGCGACGAACGGTTGATTTTCTCGACAGATCAGGAATAATCATCCCATTGATTGACCTAAGGGCAATATAATGACCAATGATGTTTTCCTTGTGATCGGGGTCGTTGTGCTGGTGCTGACGATTCCGTCCATTCTTAGTGCCATCCTGGATGGTCATGCCCCCAGGGCGGCGGCAGTGTCGCTGTTGATTGGCGGGGTTTTGGTGTTCACGGCTGTGACACGCCAGCCCGGTGGTTATACGATCGAGCAGGTGCCCGATGTCTTTCTGCGCGTCATTGGCCGTGTGATCAACTGATCCGGCTGACACGCGCGGTCAGGGCCGTTGAAAAGACCTTCCAAAACCCCTTGCCATAGGTGGGAATCCCTTCTATATGCGGCACTTCATGCGCGCCCGGCTTATGTGGCATGCCGAGTCGCGTCCGAACCGAACCCAAGTAAGGAGACGGAAATGCCCAAGATGAAGACCAAATCGAGCGCCAAGAAGCGCTTTAAGGTGAGCGCAACAGGCAAGGTCATTGCTTCGCAAGCTGGTAAACAGCACGGCATGATCAAGCGGACCAAGAAATTCATCCGCAACGCCCGTGGCACCACCACCCTGTCCGCCCCCGACGCCAAGATCGTCAAGGGCTATATGCCCTACGACCGCTAAGAGGAGTATAGAATATGTCCCGCGTTAAAGGTGGAACCACAACTCACGCCCGTCACAAAAAAGTCGTCAAGGCCGCAAAAGGCTATTACGGTCGCCGCAAAAACACCTTCAAGGTTGCGCGCCAGGCCGTCGACAAGGCGAACCAATACGCAACCCGCGACCGCAAGAACCGCAAGCGCAACTTCCGCGCTCTGTGGATCCAGCGGATCAACGCAGCTGTGCGTTCGCATGACGAAGCCCTGACCTATTCGCGCTTCATCAACGGCCTGAACCTGGCCGGTGTTGAAGTAGACCGCAAAGTGCTGGCCGACCTGGCCGTGCACGAACCGGACGCGTTCGGCGCTATCGTCGAGAAAGCAAAAGCTGCTCTGGCCTAAGCCAAGCACCATGCTTTAAGATCAAAGCCGTAGGGGAAACCCTGCGGCTTTTTTCTTTTTTGACCGAAAAGCACTTGGTGATGTCGATTTGGCCGTTTCTCAAACGTCTGGTACATAGAAAGGCCCTAGACCTTTCCCATTTACTGAAAGGAAACCCAATGCAATACATGCTTTTGATTTATAACGCCGAAGACAATGGCCCCCAGCCCGGAACCGAAGAGTTTGGCCCCTATATGCAGGGCTATGTGGACTTCACCAAAGAGGTTCAGGACGCGGGTAAGATGCTCTCGGGGGATGCGCTGCAGCCCGTGTCGACCGCCTCCACCGTCTCTGTTCGGGGGGGTAAAACCGAGGTGGTCGATGGCCCCTTTGCTGAAACAAAAGAGCAGTTGGGCGGATTTTACATCCTCGATTGCAAAGATCTGGATGAGGCGCTGCACTATGCCGCCAAGATCCCGGATGCAGCCTACGGCCGGGTTGAGGTGCGCCCGGTGATGATCTTCGACTGATCCCTGATGACGCCCCCGGTTGAGGCCCGTATTGATCGTTTGATCCGCGAAGACTGGGGGCGCATCCTTGCCGCGCTGACCGCCCGGCTGGGCGATTATGCACTGGCCGAAGACAGCTTGCAGGACGCCGTGGTCGAGGCGCTCTCCCGCTGGCCGCAATCTCTGCCGCGCCACCCGGATGCCTGGCTGTTGACCGTGGCCCGGCGCAAAGCGTTGGATCGGTTGCGGCGGGTCCAGACCGCCAGCAGCAACGAAGCGGAACTTGCGCTATGGCTGGATCAGACACGATCAGATGAAGGGGCGGATATGGGCGTGATCCCTGATCATCGTCTGGAATTGATTTTCACCTGCTGCCACCCGGCGTTGGAGGAAAAGACCCGCACCGCGCTCACCCTGCGTGCCATCGGCGGGCTGACCACCGCGGAAATTGCGGCGGCCTTCTTGGATAAGCCCGAAACTATGGCCGCCCGCCTGACCCGTGCCAAACAGAAAATCCGACAGGCGGGCATTCCGTTCAAAATCCCCGAGACAGAAGATCTGCCCCACCGCGTCGATGCGGTGCTCCGGGTGATCTATCTTATTTTCAATGAAGGCTTCCGTTCCAATGGCGCGGCCCTTACCCGCGCCGATCTGGTGGGCGAAGCGATCCGGCTGGCGCGCATCCTGATGGGGCTTTTGCCTGACGACGCTGAGGTGAAAGCTCTGCTCGCCCTGATGCTGCTGGGGGACAGCCGCCGACTGACCCGTCTGGATGAAGACGGCGCCTATGTCCCGCTGGAGGTGCAAAACCGCGCCCGCTGGGACAAGACCCGCATTCGCGAAGGCATCGCGCTGGTGAAACAGGCGCTGGGCACGGGGTCACCCGGCCCCTATGCGCTTCAGGCCACGATCAGCGCGGTCCATGCCGAGGCCCCTGATTTTGCCGCCACCGACTGGGCGCAGATCGTGGCGCTTTATGACCTGTTGCTGGCCCGGCACGCCAACCCGGTAGTCTATATCAACAAGGCGGTGGCGCTGTCGTACCTCAAAGGCCCCGCCGCCGCACTGGCCCTCTTGGACGGGTTGCCCACCCATGCGGGGCTCGCCCGCTATCAACCGTTTCACGCCTGCCGGGCGGACCTGCTGGCGCGTCTGGATCGCGCAGAAGAGGCCGCTTGTCACTACCGCCAAGCCATCACGCTCGCGACCTCTGATGCGGAAAAGACCTTCCTGACCCGGCGAATGGCGGCTTTGCCCCTGTGATCCCCCAACCATACTTGCGTTTTCGCGCCCCAATGGGTAGCACGGCAGGGTGCAAACCGGGGCGATCCCGGGGGTGATCCGGCGCGACGGCGTTGGCAGAAAACCAAGGGACGAAGATGGACGATCTGAGGCAGAAATACATCGATGCCGTGGCCGGGGCCGCGGATGAGGCCGCACTTGAGGATATCCGCGTGCAGGCCGTGGGCAAGAAGGGCGAAGTGGCCCTGAAAATGCGCGAACTGGGCAAGATGACGCCCGAAGAACGCCAGATCATGGGCCCGAAGCTGAACGCGCTGAAGGACGAGATCAACTCGGCCATTTCCGCCAAGAAATCTGCGCTGGCCGACGCGGCGCTGGATGAACGTCTGCGCACCGAATGGCTGGACGTGACCCTGCCGGGTCGCCCGCAGCGCCAAGGCAGCATTCACCCGATCAGCCAAGTCACCGAAGAGATCTCCGCGATCTTTGGCGACATGGGCTTTTCGGTGGCCGAAGGGCCGCAGATCGAAAGCGATTGGTATAATTTCGACGCCCTGAATATCCCGCCGCACCATCCCGCGCGGCAGGAGTTTGACACGTTCTACATGCACCGCGATGAGGGCGATGATCGCCCGCCGCACGTGCTGCGCACCCATACCTCGCCGGTACAGATCCGCGCGATGGAGAAGACTGGCGCGCCCATTCGGGTGATTGCGCCGGGCCGTGTCTACCGCTCGGATTACGACCAGACCCACACGCCGATGTTCCATCAGGTCGAAGGGCTGGCGATTGACCGCGACATTTCCATGGCAAACCTGAAATGGACGCTGGAGGAGTTCTGCCGCGCGTTTTTCGAAATCGACGGCATCGAACTGCGCTTCCGCGCCTCGCATTTCCCGTTCACCGAACCCTCGGCCGAGGTCGACATTCGCTGTTCCTGGGAAGGTGGCACGCTGAAGCTCGGCGAGGGTGACGATTGGATGGAAATTCTGGGCAGCGGCATGGTGCATCCAAAAGTGCTGTCTGCGGCGGGCGTGAACCCTGACGACTGGCAGGGCTTTGCCTTTGGCCTCGGCATCGACCGTCTGGCCATGCTGAAATACGGCATCCCCGACCTGCGCGCCTTCTTCGATTCAGACCTGCGCTGGCTGCGCCACTATGGCTTTAGCTCGCTGGACGTGCCGACCATGCGCGGGGGGTTGAGTAGGTGAAGAACCTATACCCAGACGCCAGTCATTTGCGCGTTAAAAGGCTATGGGATTCACTGCGGGGTATCGCCAGTGTCGACGAGCAAACGTATGTCCTCACTCAGAATCGCCTTGAGCGTTCTTCAAAGCGGGATGAACGTCCGGTTTTGGCGATTTCGTGGAGCATCCTGAGTCGAATTGAGACAAAGTCAGCGGCCTACTTGCAACATATCTCGATGATGATTGCCGCGATTGGATTGCTTCTGGCGGGTTTTGCTGAATCCAACTTTGAGAAGGCCATACTTGTCATCGAGCTCATTGGTTACTTGGTCTTGGCACTAGGTTGTATCCGGTGTCTTTACCACATTCCGGGTCTGGAGATGACGGGCTACCAGCCACATAAAGCGACGGAAGAGTTCTGGAATGACCGAGAGGAAATGATCTACATTTCTGAGGTGGCTTTCCGCGAATACACGCTTGATTTCTGTACTCAATGGCTCTGGCGACTAACTATTGTATTTGCGATTACGGTGTTCGCCCATATTGCAATCGGATCAACGGGAGTAACCCAATGAAGTTTACTATCTCCTGGCTGAAAGACCACCTCGACACCACTGCTAATGCCAAAGTGCGTCGTAACACCGGGAGCCTTTCCTAATGCCGATCTGGATGAATGTCATTGTGGTTCTGGCGATGGGTCTGCTTGTCCTCTGGGGCATGCGCGGGCTGGCGCGGTCGATTGATCAGTCGATGGAGAACGCGGACAGCGATGACACATCCACATCGTCGGACACGGCGGACAAAGGGGACAAGACATGAGCGATGAGATGGAAGACCTGCAGGTCACCTATCCCGGTGCGGGCACGTTCAAGTTTGGCGACAGCGCCGAATTGTCCAAACGCCTGATCGACCTTGTCCGCGCGGGCAAGAAACGCGCCACCTGCGGCGCGCTGGCCGATTTCAAAGACGAACCCGAAGCGATGCCCGTGGTGGGCCGCACCGATATTGCCGCCAATTGGGATGGCACCCCCGCTCTGGTGATCAAAACCACCAAGGTCGAGGAAATCCGTTTCTGCGACGTGACCGAAGAGATGGCGCTGGCGGAAGGCGAAGATGACGACCTGGCCGGGTGGCGCAAAGGGCACGAAGCCTATTTCGCCCGCAATGGCGGGTTTGACCCGAACATGATGCTCGTGTTTGAGCATTTCGAACTGATTGAGGATTTGGCCGACCGCTAAGCCGGGGCCATGAAGGAACGCCGTCAGGGCAGACGACTGAGGATACGAACATGAAATTCACACTCTCCTGGTTGAAAGACCACCTCGACACCGAAGCCTCGGTCGCAGAGATTGCCGAGGCCTGCACCGATCTGGGGCTGGAGGTCGAAGAGATCACCAACCCGATGGATCGTCTGGGGGCGTTCACGCTGGCCAAGGTGACGCACGCAGAAAAACACCCGGATGCCGATCGTCTGCGGGTCTGTACGGTTCAGACCAATGAGGGCGAAAAGCAGATCGTCTGCGGCGCGCCGAATGCGCGCGAGGGCATCACCGTGGTGCTGGCCAAGCCCGGCGACTATGTGCCCGGCATCGACGTGACGCTCTCGGTGGGCAAAATCCGCGGTGTTGAAAGCCACGGCATGATGGCGTCCGAGCGCGAGCTGGAGCTGTCGGACGAGCATGACGGGATCATCGAACTGCCTTCGGGTGAAGTGGGCGAACGGTTTGTCGACTGGCTCGCCGCCAATGACCCGACCAAGGTCGACCCGGTGATCGAGATTGCGATCACCCCGAACCGCCCCGATGCGCTGGGCGTGCGCGGCATTGCGCGGGATCTGGCGGCGCGGGGGCTTGGTACGCTGAAGCCCCTGAAAGAGCATAAAGTCGAGGGCAATGGCCCCAGCCCGATCAACGTGACCATTGATGAGGACACGCGTGACGAGGCGCTTGTCTTCATGGGCCGCCTGATCAAAGGCGTGAAAAACGGCCCTTCTCCCGCATGGTTGCAGGCGCGACTAAAAGCGGTTGGGCTGCGCCCGATTTCGGCGCTGGTCGATATCACCAACTTCTTCACCTATGACATGAACCGCCCGCTGCACGTGTTCGACGCCGACAAGGTCAAAGGTGACCTGCGCGTGCATCGCGCGGCAGGGGGAGAGACCCTGATGGGGCTGGATGAGAAGGAATACACCTTCCCCGAGGGCGCCGTTGTGATTTCGGATGCCGAGGGTGTGGAAAGCATCGGTGGCATTATGGGTGGCCTGCCCACCGGATGCACGGAAGAGACCACCAATGTCTTTCTTGAGGCCGCTGTCTGGGACGCGATCCAGATCGCGAAAACCGGCCGTGCGCTGAAAATCAACTCCGACGCGCGCTATCGCAATGAACGTGGCATTGACCCGGCCTATAACGCGCAGGCGATTGAAGCCGCGACCCAGATGATCCTTGATCTCTGCGGGGGCGAGGCATCGGAGGTTGTGACCGCAGGCGAAGTGCCGGATGTGGCGCGCGCCTACAAGCTTGACACCGACCGGGTGCAGTCGCTGGTGGGGATGGACATTCCTGCCGATGAGCAACGCGCGACCCTGACCGCTCTGGGCTTCACGCTGGAGGGTGACATGGCCCATGTGCCGAGCTGGCGTCCTGATGTGCTGGGTGAGGCCGATCTGGTCGAAGAAGTGGCCCGTGTCGCGTCCCTGACGAAGCTGGTGGGCAAGCCGCTGCCGCGGACCCATGTGGGTGTGCCCAAGGCAATCCTGACGCCGATGCAAAAGCGCGAAGGCATTGCGCGGCGCACCGTGGCGGCCTTGGGTTACAACGAATGTGTGACTTACAGCTTCATTGATCAGGCAAGTGCCGCGCGGTTCGGCACCGGTGGCGATGATGTTGCCCTCGCGAACCCGATTTCCAGCGAGATGAGCCATATGCGCCCCTCGCTGCTGCCGGGTCTCTTGCAGGCCGCTGCCCGCAATCAGGCGCGGGGTTTCATGGATCTGGCGCTTTTTGAAGTTGGCCCCGTGTTCCACGGAGGCGAGCCGGATGAATATGAGCAGATGGTCACCGGGATCCTCGTGGGCCACACCGGCCCGCGCGACCGGTTTGGTGCGCGCCGCCCGGTGGATACCTATGATGCGAAAGCGGATGTCGAGGCGGTGCTGAACGCCATCGGTGCCCCCGCCAAGCTGACCTTCGTGCGCGACATGAACGCGTGGTGGCACCCGGGTCGTTCGGCCAAGCTGGGTCTGGGGCCGAAAAACATCCTTGGCGCGTTCGGCGAATTGCACCCGAAAACCATCGATGAGATGGGCGTGAAAGGCCCGGTTGTGGCCTTTGCCGTGCATCTGGCAAAGGTGCCGTTCCCGAAAGCCAAAGGCACGGGCCGTGCGGCGCTGGGCGCGTCGGATCTGCAACCGGTCGAACGGGATTTCGCCTTTGTGGTGGACGCCGATGTGGAAGCCATCAATCTGGTGAACGCCGCCGCAGGGGCCGACAAGGCCTTGATCACCGATGTGAACGTCTTTGACGAATTCATCGGCGGGTCGCTGGGCGAAGGTAAGAAATCGCTCGCCATCACCGTGCGTCTGCAACCCAAAGACGCCACGCTGACCGACAAGGATATTGAGGCGGTGAGCCAGAAGATTGTCCAGAAGGTGGAGAAGGCCACCGGCGGCACCTTGCGCGGCTGATCGCGCCAACCGCCCATAAAAACCTGTCCCGGCGGCAGCGCCGGGCAGCGCCCGAACCGCCCCCACGGGACGGGCGCTTTTCGCCCACCCTTCGGTTCGGGCGATGCCCTTGGGGACCAATTTGGGGATGAGGAGGCACCATGACACTTTCCGTTTATCTTTCCGGCGAAATCCACACCGATTGGCGCGACCAGATCACTGTCGCCTGTGACGGGCTGGATGTGCGCTTTTCCGCCCCGGTCACCGACCATGATGCATCGGACGATTGCGGCGTGGCGATCCTGGGCGAGGAACCCAATAAATATTGGCATGACCACAAGGGCGCGATGATCAACGCGATCCGCACCCGTAAGGGCATTGAAGAGGCCGACGTGGTGGTGGTGCGCTTTGGTGAAAAGTACCGCCAGTGGAACGCGGCTTTTGATGCGGGCTATGCGGCCGCCAAGGGCAAATCGCTGATCATTCTGCAACAGCCCGATCATGACCACGCCTTGAAAGAGGTCGACGCCGCCGCCCTTGCCGTCGCGCGCGACCCCGGGCAGGTGGCGGAAATCCTGCGCTACGTTCTGACAGGTGCTCTGCCCGGCTGAGGGGAGTGCTCGTCGCCATTTCCCCTGTTCTCAAACGGCGCTTCGTCGCATTAGTGTAGAAACACAAGCCGGGGGAACCTGGGCGCGAATTAAGGAAAGGGGCAGTCATGCTGCAAGAATTCAAGGATTTCATTGCCAAGGGCAATGTGATGGATATGGCCGTCGGGATCATCATTGGCGCGGCCTTCACCGCGATCGTGAAATCCATGGTGGGCGATCTGATCAACCCGTTTATCGGCCTGTTCATGGGCGGGGTGGACTTCACCAACATGTATGCGGTTCTGTCGGGCAGCGTGCCCGAAGGGGCCTCGTTGGAGGCAGCGCGCGAAGCGGGCGCCGCCGTCTTTGCCTATGGTGCCTTCATCATGGCCGTGATCAATTTCCTGATCATCGCTTTTGTGGTCTTCATGCTGGTGCGCTACGTGAACAAGGTCAAAGAGGCCGCCGAGAAAGAAGAAGAGGCGGCGGAAGAGGCGCCCGCCGGTCCGACCGAGTTGGAGCTGTTGGCCGAGATCCGCGATGCGTTGAAAAAGACCTAAGCCCAATGCCAGCCATGTTTGGCGTGGCAAGCATCTTTTGGGGCGGCCAGCGGGCCGTCCCTTTTTCGTGACAAACCCGCTCCGCCGATGGAGCATCAATGAGAGAAGAAGACATGACGGATATACTGACGGGCGTGTGGGGGCCCTTGATCCTGAACGCTGTACAGGCGTTGATCGTTCTGGTGGTGGGCTGGATTGTGGCCGGCAGGTTGGGGGCGTTGGCCCGAAACCGGGTGAACCGGACCGAAGGCATTGATCCGACCCTTGGCAATTTCGTTGCCAGCTTGGTCAAATGGGCGGTGCTGGCGATGGTGCTGGTGGCGGTGTTGGGCATTTTCGGCATCGAAGCCACCAGCATCGTGGCGGTCCTGGGTGCTGCGTCCCTGGCGATTGGTCTGGCCCTGCAAGGCACCCTGTCGGATCTGGCGGCGGGCGTGATGCTGGTGATCTTTCGCCCCTACAAGCTGGGGGATTTCGTCGACATCAGTGGCACGTCAGGCACGGTCAAAGACCTGAACCTTTTTGTGACCGAGCTGGTGACACCCGACAACGTGCAGATCATCGTGCCGAACGGTCAATCCTGGGGGGCCATCATCACCAATTATTCGGCCCATGACACCCGACGCGTCGACATGGTGTTTGGCATCGACTATGGCGACAATGCCAATGAGGCGATGGCGATCATTCTGGATGTGGTCAAGGCCGACGCCCGCGTCATGAGTGACCCGGAACCCTGGGTGCGCGTGACGAATCTTGGCGACAGTTCGGTGGATCTGACCACCCGCATCTGGGTGGCGGCGGCGGATTACTGGGATGTGAAATTCCAGCTGACCCAGGCGGTGAAAGAGGCGTTTGACGCCAAGGGGATCTCAATCCCTTACCCGCATTCGGTTGAGATCCAGAAGAAAGCCTGAGCGGTGAAAAAATCCGCTACAGGGGGCCGGAAATGCCACATTTCCATTTGACACCGCCCCTTCGCCGGAATACTTACCGCCCACGATATGAGATGGCGTGGTAGCTCAGCTGGTTAGAGCACAGCACTCATAATGCTGGGGTCGGCGGTTCAAGTCCGCCCCACGCTACCATATCAGATAAACGACCCCGCCTCTGGCGGGGTTTTTTGTTGGGGGATTGTTACTTTACGTGATAGGTCAGCGCGGCTTTTATGAACAGCTGCAACGGGCCGCTGGGCAAATCCTGTCCTTCGGCAAAAAGAATGCCACGATTGCCGTCAAAGGTCAGACCGTCCGGAAACAGGCTGCGAAAATCACCGATCAATGTGGTCTGGCAATGCACATAGAGCCCGAACCCACCCGATTTAGGGGCGCCGATCCGCAATGTCGTGCCCGTGCCGCTTTCAGCCGTCACATAAGCGGGCTGTCCCCATTTCAGGCATTCTTCCAGCGGGCCGACACCTGAAGTGATTTCTGCGGTTTCAAAGATCAATTGACGCAGCCTCAGCGCCTTGTCGCGCGCGCCACCTGCAAAGGCGTCATAGGCATTGGCAATGTCTTGATTGGCAAAAGCGGGTGTGGGTGTCATTCGCCCACCCTGCGCAGAGTTCGCGGGACTGTCAAACAGCGGGGCAGGATTTTCTGACAAGGGCTGACAAAAAAAGCCCCGCGCGCTGGCGGGGCTTTTGGGTTTTCATCTGCGGAAGAGATTAGATTTCCAACGCTTCTTCCGGGGTAATGCAATCCAGACCCAGAGCTTCGCCTACGGCGGCATAGGTCAGTTTTCCGGCATGGACGTTCAGACCGTTCAAGAGGTGCTTGTCGGCCTTGCAGGCCTCTTTCCAGCCCTTGTCAGCCAGCGACAGCATGAAGGGCAGGGTTGCGTTGCCCAAGGCGATGGTCGAGGTGCGGGCCACGGCGCCCGGCATGTTCGCCACGCAATAATGCATCACACCATCCACTTCGTAGATCGGCTCGGCATGGGTGGTTGCCTTCGAGGTTTCAAAGCAGCCGCCCTGGTCGATGGCCACGTCCACCAGAACCGCACCCGGTTTCATGGTCGACAGCTGTTCGCGCGAGATCAGTTTCGGCGCAGCGGCCCCCGGGATCAGAACAGCCCCGATCACCATGTCCGCGGTCTGGATCAGTTCGGCAGTGGCTGCAGCGGTGGAATACTGGTTCTTGAAGGTGCCGCCATAGACGTCATCAAGGTAACGCAGGCGCGGCAACGAGCGGTCCAGCACGGTCACATCCGCGCCCATGCCAGCAGCGATCTTGGCAGCATGGGTGCCCACGACACCGCCACCGATCACAACAACCTTGGCGGGGCCAACACCGGGCACGCCGCCCATCAGCACACCGCGACCACCATTGGCCTTTTGCAGGGTCCAGGACCCAACCTGCGGGGCCAGACGCCCGGCCACTTCCGACATCGGGGCCAGCAGCGGCAGGCCGCCGCGATCATCGGTCACGGTTTCATAGGCGATGCAAGTCGCGCCCGATGCAATCAGGTCGTGGGTTTGGTCGGGGTCCGGGGCCAGGTGCAGATAGGTAAAGAGCAGCTGACCTTCGCGCAGCATCTTGCGTTCAATCGCCTGGGGTTCCTTCACCTTCACGATCATGTCGGCCTTGGCAAACACCTCTTCGGCGGTTGCCAGCACGGTGGCACCAACGGCCTGGTAATCTTCATCCGTGAAGCCCGCGCCCATACCGGCGTTGGTCTCTACGATTACCGAGTGGCCACGACCAATGGCTTCGCCAGCGGCGGCCGGGGTCAGGCCCACACGGAATTCCTGGGGTTTGATCTCTTTCGGGCATCCGATCAGCATGGGTGTCTCCTCTTCCCTGTGCCGGTGTTTTTAAACTGCCCTTATTTTGTGCAGAAAGGGCGTGCAATTGTTTTGTAAGTTGTCCCATGTTTGCTATGTTAAGTTCGAAGGAAATCCTGCGATTTAAACAAATCAAGCAAGAAATGTGTGGGAAGATGGAACTCGACAGTATAGATCGTCGCATTTTGGGGGTGTTGCAGAAGGCGGGGAGAATCTCGAACGCCGACTTGTCCGAACGGGTGAATCTTTCACCCTCCGCCTGCCACCGCCGGGTGCAGCGATTGGAAAGCGATGGCTATATCCGAGATTACGTCGCGCTTCTGGATGCGCGCAAGATGTCATGTCCAACCACCGTATTTGTCGAGATTACCCTGTCGGGTCAGGCGGACGAAGTGCTGGATGCGTTTGAACGTGAAGTTGCCCTGATCCCGGATGTGTTGGAATGCCACCTTATGGCGGGCAAGTCGGATTACCTATTGAAGGTGGTCGCGGAAAATACCGAAGATTTCGCCCGTATTCACCGCCAATATCTGGCGCGTCTGCCCGGGGTGCAGGGGATGCAGTCGAGCTTTGCGCTCAGGACGGTCTTTAAAACCACAGCCCTGCCGGTCTGATATGCAGCGGCGGGTCTGCCGCGCCGGTCTTCCCTGACGGTCAACAGGCTTGGCGGTGGCCTCGCTGCGCTCGGAGATTTTCATGCCTCCGGCGGGGATATTTCAGACCAGGAAAGGAGAAGGTGTGCCCTGCATCTTCTAAACCGTAACGCAGTAAGAGATATCAATGACACGGGCGTTTCGGAATAAACATGTGTCTCACGTTTATCCCGAAACGCTTTAATCGAAAACATCCCGGGGTGAGCTGAAGGCGAGGGGCAGCGCCCCTTTTTAGGCTCACGAAGTGAGCCACCAGAAGCGCCGAGTTTATACGAGGCTTCCGCCGGTCCTTATGCCACACGCGCCTTCAGCGGTGTTTCCTTCACCGGCAGATGCACAATCGCTGAAAACGCCCCAACCGCCACGCCGATCCACCAGACAAAGGTGTAATCGCCATAGGCGTCGTACATCCGTCCACCGAGCCAGACGCCAAGGAAGCTGCCCAACTGGTGCGAAAAGAAGATGATGCCGTAAAGTGTGCCCATGTAGCGCAGCCCATAGATATGCGCGACGAGTCCAGAGGTGAGCGGGACGGTCGCGAGCCACAAGGACCCCATGGCAATCGAGAACACAATCACCGACGTCGGCGTGATCGGCATGAGGATGAACAGCGCGGCGACAATTGTGCGCCCCGCATAGATCGCCGCCAGCAGGTATTTCTTGGAATAGGTCTTGCCCAGATACCCTGCCAGCAGGGTCCCCGCGATGTTCGCCAATCCGATCAGCGAAATCGAGATCGCTCCGAGCGCCGAGGTTGTGGAGACGCCAATCGAGGCGAGCGTGCCGGAGGGGTCAATCGCCCCGCACATCTCGGTCACGAAGGCCGGGAAGTGAGCGGTGATGAAGGCCAACTGATAGCCGCAGGAAAAGAAACCAAGGAAGATGAGCGTATAGCTCGGGTCGCGAAAGGCCTTGACCAGGATCTGGCCCAATGTGTCTTCCAGCTCGCTGCGGCTGGCAACCTCTTCGGTTTTCATCAGGGGCAGAAGCGCGAGTGTGGCGATGATCGCGGCGGCAAAGACCACAAATACGTTTTGCCAGGTCATGAAGCCCAGAAGATACTCGGCCAGTGGCGCGCCAAACACTTGTCCAGCCGATCCCGCCGCTGTGGCAATCGCCAGCGACATGGACCGGTTTTCGTCAGAGGACGCGCGCCCCACCACCGCAAGGATCACCCCGAAACCCGTCCCCGCGATCCCAAAGCCCACGGCGATTTCCAGAAGTTGGTGGGCGGCTGGGGTGACCGCGTAAGACGATGCCACCAGGCCGACAGCATAGGTCAGCGCGCCCAGAATGATCGCTTTGCGATCCCCGATTTTTTCTGCAATTGCGCCAAAGATCGGCTGGCCGATGCCCCAGGCCAGGTTTTGAATGGCGATCGCCAGGGAAAACTCGGCCCGTGGCCAGTTGAACTCTTGCGCAATCGGAATTTGGAATACGCCGAAACTGGCCCGGATCGCAAAACTGATCAGGATGATAAGGCAGCCGACCACAAGGACCGGGGTGATGAGGGGCGCGCGCGTTTTTGTCATTGAACCACCATGACAATATCGGCCCCTCGGTCAATTCTTCGTTTCTGATGTGTCAGTTCACCTTTTCTTATCTGTCATCCCGTTTTATGGATTTGGCATGAGCAGTCTTTCGGAAATTTATGCAGAACTGGCCCGCAAGGGCGAAATCACCCCGGACCCGGCACAGGAACTGGTCCTGCCCGCCCTTCAGGAT
The DNA here is from genome assembly GCF_049803815.1 of Aliiroseovarius crassostreae. Taxonomy (GTDB): domain Bacteria; phylum Pseudomonadota; class Alphaproteobacteria; order Rhodobacterales; family Rhodobacteraceae; genus Aliiroseovarius; species Aliiroseovarius crassostreae_A. Next base: position 959,126 of record NZ_JBNAGI010000001.1, on the reverse strand, counting down.
GTACGTGAGCATCTCGAAGCAGCGCCTGCGCGCAAACGCGGTATTCTTGGCGGGTTGTTTCACAAACCGGTTGAGGTGCCGCAGGGGCTCTACCTGTGGGGCGGTGTGGGGCGCGGCAAATCCTGGTTGATGGACCTGTTTGTCGAGCATCTGGATATTTCCGGGAAACGCCGGGTGCATTTCCACGCCTTCATGCAAGAGGTGCATGAGGGGCTGAATGCGGCGCGCAAGTCAGGTGTTGACGACCCGCTTGGCCCGGTGGCGGATAAGATCGCGGCGGATGTGCGGCTTTTTGCGTTTGACGAGATGCAGATCACCGACATCACCGATGCGATGATCGTGGGGCGGCTGTTTGAAAAGCTGTTCGAGGCTGGTGTGGTTGTGGTGACCACCTCAAACCGCCACCCGGATGACCTTTATAAAGACGGGCTGAACCGCCAGTTGTTCTTGCCGTTCATTCAGCTGATCAAGGACCAGATGGTGGTGCACGAACTGGTCAGCCCGAACGACTATCGCCAGGATCGCCTCTCTGGTGGGCAGGTCTATTTTGCCCCCGCCGATGGGGCGGCGCGTGCGGAAATGAACGCGATCTGGCGGGATCTGACCGGGGGGGCAACCGAACCGCTTACCCTGACCATCAAAGGGCGCGAGGTGGTTATACCCGCCTATCGCAATGGGGCAGGTCGGGCGGGTTTCCATGATCTTTGTGGGGCCATGTTGGGGCCAGGGGATTACCTGGCCATCGCGGACGCGCTGAAGGTTCTGGTGCTTGATGACATCCCCCGCCTGTCGCGGTCAAACTTCAATGAGGCCAAGCGCTTTGTCACCCTGATCGATGCGCTGTACGAAGCCAAGGTGCGCCTGATCGCCTCTGCCGCTGCCCAGCCCGAAATGCTCTATGTCGAAGGCGAAGGCTCGTTTGAATTTGAACGCACCGCCAGTCGGTTGCGCGAAATGCAGGACAAGGATTGGGGGCGCGAAGCGTCCTGCGCCTGATCAAGAATAAGGAGAGGTCCGGATGATCCTGCGCGATTTGCCCCGCCCCTGGCAGTTGTTCCTGGTCATGCGTGGCTCGGTCGTGCCGCGCATCGCCCCGAAAATCCTGATTACCCTGGTGTGGGCGGTGGCGATCTTGCTGGTGGACCACTCCCTGACGCCATTGCCGCGCTTGTCGATCCCGGCAATGGGGGTGTTTGGCCTTGCGCTTTCGCTGTTTCTTGGGTTTCGCAACAACGCAGCTTATGACCGATGGTGGGAAGGGCGGCGGATCTGGGGCGGGATGGTGTCCGGCCTGCGCAGTTTCGCGCAAGAGCTGGAAGTGTTTGGCGCAAGCGAGGCGGATCGTCAGTTCATCCTGACGCATATCCTGGCCTTTCATCACCTTCATCGCCGGCAATTGCGCGGGGATGCTGTTGAAGAGGATGTACGCAAATGGGTGGGGGACGCGGCGGATGCATTGTTGACCGCGGATGGGCCCGATGTTGCCCTGCGCGCCGTATCCGGTCGGTTGGCCGAAATGCGCGCCGACGGGCGCATTGACGGCTTTGGCGCGCGGCATTTGGCAGACCGCCTTGCAGGGTTTGCCGCGGCCCAGGCGGGCAATGAACGGCTTTTGACCACACCGCTGCCGTTTGTCTATTCGTTGCTGGTGCAGCGCACGGCCTATCTTTACTGCCTGCTTTTGCCCTTTGGGCTGCTCGACAGCGCCGGGTGGTTTGAACCAGTGATCTGCGCCGTTGTGGCCTATGTGTTTTTTGGTCTCTCCGAGGTGTCGCACGAACTGGAACGCCCGTTCGCGGATGCCCCCAACGCCTTGCCGCTGTCGGCCCTGTGCCGGGTGATGGAGCGGTCGGTCTGTCACGCGCTGGGCTGGCCCGCACCGCCACCGGCAAAGCAGGTGGACGGGGTGCTGTCCTAAAGCGTTTCGACTTAGTGTTGAGACACAATAATGAGACGAAAAAAATGGGGCCGCACGATGGCGGCCCCGGTCGGTGTTCTGTCTGCCCGATAGAGTCCGACCCTGTATTCGATTGTCTTCCTTACACGCCGGTTGTCAGCGCCGGAATGGTCAGGCGCTGGCCCGCGCGGATCTGGTCCGGGCTGGGCAAAAGGCGGCGATTGGCTTCGTAGATCCGGCTGTATTGCGCCGCATCCCCATAGAATTTGTGCGCAATTGCCCCAAGGCTATCTCCGCGCTGGACGGTGTAAAACCGATACTGAACCGTCTGACCCGCCTGCTGAACCACACGCACTTCAACCCCTTTGCCGCCGGCAATCACGTCATCACTTGGGGCTTGTGCGGTTTCACCAGTGGCCGCGCGTGCCAATTGGGTGATCAATGTGTCCTTGTCCACCTCACCTTCCGATGTGCGCAGCGCCTTGGGAACCGCGATCAGCCCCCGATCAATTGCCTCGCTGAGAAGCGCGCGGATCTGATCGTCAGAGGCTTGCGCCACACCGGTGCCGGGGGCCGTTTGCGGTGTCGGCGCAATGCCAAGACCCGCCAAGACCGAAGAGGTCATGGCCCGCAGCTCGTCAGTGCCCGCATTGGTGGCCGGGGCCGGATCTGACGGCAGTTCGGCACCCAACCCGGCCAGGACCGAGTTGGTCAGATCAAGCAGGTCATTGCCCGCCGGTTTTGTGGCCACCTGCGGGGCCGGGGCGCTGACCGTGGCCGAGACAGGGGCAACTTCGGTGATCGGGTCCGCCATCTCCTGCGGCGCAGGCTGCGGCGCGGTGGGCAGGGCAGTTTCAACGTCCGGCGTGCCGGGTTGCAACAGGATCAGGGCCGCAACTGCAACCGAAAATCCGCCAGCAATGATCGAGTACTTATACATGTCGGTCCTTATTGAGTGCTGGCAGTTGTGGTCAGGCCCAGGGTTTTCCAAACCTGCATGCCGCCGCGGTAATACCTGATTTTCTGGGCCGGATAGCCTGCTTCGATCAACCCGCGAATGGCGCGTGGGCTTTGGTCGCACCACGGGCCGTTGCAAAACATCAAAAGTTCGGTTGCCCCGGCAAAATCCCAGCTTTCACCGGCTTTCACGCCACCGAGGGCGCGCAGGATCTCATCACGGTAAGGGTTCTTGGCCTCAAGCGTTTCCGAGGGCACGTTCAGCGCGCCGGGAATAGACCCTTTGGCAAACCATTCCGGGGTGCGCGTGTCCAATAACAGGCCCTTGCCGCTGGCCACGTCCGTTTCGAGGAAAGAAATCACTTCGAGTTCGCCCACGGTCGACACGCCAGCAGCGGCCTCCATCGGGGTGATGCAAAAAGGCGGGCAGGCGCGGGCGGTTTTGGTGAATTCGGGATCCAGACGAGAGGCGGGGTCCTGGTCACGTTCGATGGTGATCTCTTGTCCCTTGATTGCGAGGCTGGCTTTTACCATGTCCTGCGTAATCTGGACTTGCTGCGCCATGCCAGGCGCACCTGTGATCACAAGCGCCGCGAAGGCCCCCACCATCAACCGAACCATGAGACCCCCCAGTCTTCTGTACTGCTCGACAGGCCTGTTCGCTCAAGCGCACTTATTGCCCGTAGAATATCCCATATATAGAATTTAACAGGGTAATCCGTCAATATTGTGGGGTGACATCAATATCTGCTCCGTCGAATGGCGAAAAACTGAGTCGTTTCAGTGGGATGAGTCGCAAAGCTCATTTCCCTTTGAAACAAAACAGAAAATTTTTTTGTGATCACGATGGCGAAAAAAGCGCAAATCAAGGTGATTTGCACTTTGCACGGGCAAATCACCCGTTTTGCTTCAGAATGTCCCCAGCAAGATAGAGCGACCCGCAAATCAGGATGCGGCAGGTCGGATTTTGCGCAACAAGGGCAGTCAACGCGGCCTCTGCGCTGTCGGCGGTCTGCGCAACCAGACCCACCGCCTTGGCCTCCGCCGCCGTCGTTTCCGCAGGCAACGTGTTGACCTCGTTTGGGATCGATATTGCGGTCAGGCTGTCTGCGACGGTCGCCAACGGGCGCAGATACCCGGCAATGTCCTTGGTGTTGAGCATGCCACAGATCAGGTGGGTCGGGTGCTTGGGCAGGTCGCCCAGCACTTTGGCAAGGGTTTCGCCCGCGGCCGGGTTGTGTCCGCCATCCAGCCAAAGCTCCGCCTGACCCGCGGCCTCGACCAGCGGCCCGGTTTTCAGGCGCTGCATCCGCGCGGGCCAAGTGACGTCGCGCATGGCGGCCTCGCACGCGGCTTCGTCAAACCCCAGAACGCGCAGGGCGGCGATGGCGGCGCCTGCGTTTTCGATCTGGTGCGGGCCGATCAGGGCGGGCAGGGGCAGATCCAACAGCCCGTTTTCGTCCTGGAAGATCAGCCGCCCGCGTTCTTCCCACATATGCCAATGCTGACCATGCACGAAAAGCGGGCAACCCAGTTTAGCGGCGCGCGCCTCGATCACCTCTAGCGCCTCGTCCGGCTGCGGGCCAACCACGCAGGGCACGCCGCGTTTCAGGATGCCCGCTTTTTCGCCGGCAATTTCGGTGAGCGTTTCACCCAAAAACTGCGTGTGGTCGATCGAGATCGGGGTGAGGATGGTCAGGGCGGGTTTCTCCACCACGTTGGTGGCATCAAGCCGCCCGCCCAGCCCTGTTTCCAGGAGGGTGTAATCGGCGGGGGTTTCGGCGAACGCCATTAGGCCAGCCACGGTGGTGATTTCAAAATAGGTGATGTTTTCGCCGCCGTTTTGGGCATAGCAGCGATCCAGCACCTCGGTCAGCGCGTCTTCCGTGATCAGCTCGCCCGCCAGACGAATGCGTTCATGAAAGCGCGCCAGGTGCGGTGAAGTATAGGCATGTACCTTTTTGCCTGCCCCTTCCAGACCTGCACGCAGCATGGCCTGGGTTGACCCTTTGCCATTGGTGCCCGCCAGGTGGATGACCGGTGGCAACTTGTCTTGCGGATTGCCCACTTGGTCCAGCAACCGCCAGACCCGGTCCAGCGTCAGGTCGATGATCTTCGGGTGCAGCGCCATCATGCGATCAAGGATAACGTCAGATGATTGTGCGGCGGATTGGGCTGCGGGCTTGGCATCGGTCATGACAGGTCTCGTTCAAACAGGCGGTTTTCTCCCCCTACCCGATTTCATGCGGACAGGAGGGGAGGTTTGCGACCCATTCCGGGCAACATGCGCGATTGGGTCAGCTTTCTTTTGCGTCGTTTTCTGCCGGGGTGGCGGCAGGGGCCTTGGCGGCATCCTTGGCCACTTTCTCTGGCGCGGGCAGATCGCCTGCCACAGCCGGGCCCATCCCGGTCAGCATCCGCAAGATTGTCACCAATTCGGATTTCATATCTTTGCGGTGGGTGACGCGGTCCAACATGCCGTGATCCAGCAGGTATTCCGCGCGCTGGAACCCTTCGGGCAGCTTTTCACGGATGGTCTGTTCGATCACGCGGGGGCCTGCAAAGCAGATCAGCGCGTTGGGTTCGGCAATGTGCACATCGCCCAGCATGGCGTAGGACGCGGTAACCCCGCCGGTGGTCGGGTGGGTCAGCACGACGATATAGGGCAGGTTTGCCTCTTTTAGCATCTGCACGGCAACCGTGGTACGGGGCATTTGCATCAGGCTCAGGATGCCTTCCTGCATCCGTGCGCCACCGGCGGCGGAAAACAGCACCAGCGGGCGTTTCAGGGCCACGGCGCGTTCGGCGGCGGCGATGATGGCATTGCCCACATACATGCCCATCGACCCGGCCATGAAGCTGAAATCCTGGGCGGCGGCCACGATAGGGGTGCGCCCGATCTCGCCCTCTGCGACAAGCATTGCTTCGCGTTCGCCGGTTGCTTTGCGGGCGCCTTTCATGCGCTCGGGATATTTTTTCTGATCCTTGAACTGGAGAGGGTCGTCAATCGGCGCGGGCACGTCCACCTCGGCAAACACACCACCGTCGAACAGCCCTTCAAAGCGTTCACGCGGGGTGATCGCCATGTGGTGATCGCAATTGGTGCAGACATTCAGGTTCTCGGCCAGCTCACGGTGAAAGAGCATGGTGCCGCATTCCGTGCATTTCGTCCAAAGGTTTTCCGGCACTTCGCGGCGAGAAAACAGAGAGTTGATGCGGGGGCGGACGTAGTTCGAGATCCAGTTCATCAGCTAATCCTTCGTCGTTTGGCCCTAGTTAGTCTTCCCCGACGGCATTTGCAATTGCTTGTCGGAATTTGCGCGCGGCCGGCTCCAGACCCACCAGGCGGAAAAGGCCAGGCACATCAGGACGGTTTGGGTGAAAATCGACAGGCCCACATAGGGGCTGGTCAGGTCGGGGGAGGTGAGAAAGAGCGAAAGCCCATCCAGGCTGCCTTCATTGCCGAGGATCAGCAGCATCGCATTGTTGGCCATATGCAACCCGGCGGCGGCCGCGATATTGCCGGTGCGCAACGTGACGAGTGCCAGGATGATCCCGGCGGCGGTGGTGTGCAGCACATAGAAATAGGCATTTGTACCATAGGTGGCCTGATCGAAATGCAGGATGCCGAATAGGAAGGACGGCAAGATCGCCCATAGCCAGATCGAGGAAAACCGCGCGCGCAGCTGTTGCAGAAGGTAGCCCCGAAACACCAGCTCTTCTGCCATGATCTGAATGAAGATCAAAGCAAGCGCAGGCAGGACCAGCATGGCCCAGGTGGCCATGGGCAGGCTTTGGCGAATTTCTGGGGCGTCCGTGTCGGGTGGGGGGATCAGACCCGTGGCCTCGATCACTCCGGTCAGAACCGACAGGGCAAAAGCCGCGCCAAGCCCATAGAAGAACTGCCGCCATTTCAGGCGCATCAACGGCCCAAACAGGCTGTGATAGGGGCGTTTGTGCAGGAAGCGCACCACCAGATACAGGCCAAGATGATAGCCCAGAAATGTCGTGAAAAATATCATCGCCTTGGCCGGTGTGCTGCCCTCAACGATGGATTGCGGCGTCACTCCCAATAGTTTCCCGCCCATCAGAATGACGATGAAGGTGGCGGCCAAGAAGGCCACATGGATCAACACCAGCCCCAGAAGGCTGCGCCAAATCTCGGGCCGGGCCAGGGCCGGTTGCCAGAACGGTACAAAAGGTGGGTTGGTCTGGGGCACGTCAGTGTCCTTCTTGGGCCTTGATCTGGTCTGGACCAGGTTTGATCGGATCAACCAAACCTATCGCACCTGATGACAGGGGCAACGGGGAAAAGTCGGGGCTTGGTGACTTGTGAGCGGTTGTCGCGTCGGATATGTCGAGGAAAGCGGAGGGGACATGTTTCGAATTTTATTGATGATTTCTGTGGTGATGAGTATGGCCGCCTGCCTTGGGGGTGGTCTGGATGGGGACCGCAAAGCGGATGGTGCGCCCAAAGCAGAGGCCAGAAAACGGCATCCGGTTTTTCAGGGGCAAGTTACGATTGCCGGTCCCGAAGGGTATTGCGTTGATGTAGGTGCTGTCCTGGAAGGTGATCAGGGGGCGTTTGTGCCACTGGGGGCGTGCGCGTCCATAACGGGTCGCATCAAGGATGGGGCGCCTTCGCGGCATCTCTTCCTGTCCGCGGTGGTCAATCCCCTGTCGCCAGACATGCCGAAAGAGGCTGTGGTGCCCGCGGCTCTCAAAGCTTTGGAACTTGACAGTGTGCGCGCCACGCTTGCGGATAAGGTTCTGGAGGTGCGCGAAGAAAATGACGCCCTGATTGTTCATTCGCACCACACGGAGTCCTCTGACGGCCTGGCGCAGGATCAATGGCGCGCGGTGTTTGCCTGTCGTGATCACGTGGTGGCCTTGACCGTGACCGGGTTTGAGGGGCAGGAGGTGCATGGTGAAAAGGCGCTGTTCACGTTTCTTGCCGCCATGCGAAAGGCCAATCCCGAAGGGAAATCCGCCCGAACAGCTGTGCCATCCCTGCTTGGTCGTTTGCTGAATTGAAACTATTCAGTTTGAATATGGAAACAATCGCCATAAAGATGGCACTGTCAAAGAGTTAACCGAATCTGATCCCCATGTCCAAACGTGCAACCGGCCTTCGACACCGCATCATTCATTGGCGTGCCCTGCGCCATTGGGGTTGGTTGTCGCGCAATGTGACCCGGTTCAACCTGTCAACATTGCGCGCGCTGCGCAGTTCGGCCCGGCAGTTGCGTGGACAGTTGGATCAGGTGATCCGCGTGGCTGACAGCCGCCTTGCCTTGCCCATGGTCGGATCAAACGCCTTTCCCAAGCCGCTTTACTGTGACTGGTCCTATCGTCCCGAAATGTGGCGCATGCCGATCACTCCGATCGGTATTGCGGCGGCCGAAACCAAGTCGACCTTTGGCGAAGAGGTGACGCTGTTTCACGATTGCAGGTCGTCCGAATTGACCATGCGCCAGGTGCGCAACACGCGCGAAAGCGATCTTGCCCCCTTTGGCCTGCGCATGGACGTGTTCCGATTTGACGGGTCTTTTCTCTCTCTGGTGATCGCATTGCCGCCGGATGCGGTACAAGGATTGAAGCAACGCCATCTGGTGCGCATGAGCGCCGTGATCGAGATGGAGAAAAAGCTGGAAATCTTCTCGCGGCTCAATATCAAACACGGCCCCAACACCGAACAATTGGTGCGCGAACTGCCCTTTGGTGACTTGGGAGAAGCAGAGCGAACCGAGGTCGAAGTGGAATTTGACCTGGCCTACACAAAGATGAATGAAAAGCGCGTGGAACGGATCTGGGTGGATCTGGTGATTGAAAACCCGGAAATGAGCCAGGTTGTCCTGCGGGACATCAATTTCAGCCGCCGGCCCCGGGCCGAAGTCTAACGCGCAGGAAGAACACGCGCGGAAAGAACACGCACAGACAGGATACGCATAGCGGGAAGGAACGCGACATGCCCGACATGACATTGACCGAGGCACGGATTATGGCGGGGGTCTGGGAAGGCATTCTTGACACCGGCACGCAAACCAACCTGCCGGAACTGGACGTCTCGCATCTGGGCAAACCCATTCCCGGGCACAGTATCGAAGAAGACCCGGACCATCGCGGTCAGTATCTTGTCCGGGTGCCGATCCCGGCTGACCTTCTGTCCGACGGGGTGCAGACGTTTGTAATCAGCGACAGACAGAGCGGCGAAAAGCTCGCGCATTTCTCGATCATCACCGGTCAGGCCGTTGGCGATGATGTGATGGCGGAAATGGATCTGTTGCGCGCCGAACTGGATATGCTGAAACGCGCGTTCCGCAGGCATTGCCTGGAAACCATGTAAGATGACATCGCGCCGCCGCATTCTGATCAGCGCCTGCCTGGTGGGGCAGCCGGTGCGATATAACGGGCAGGCGAAACCCTTGCTGGCGCGGCAATTGGATATTTTGTCAGGGATTGCCGATCTCTTCCCGTTCTGCCCCGAACTGGCCGCAGGGTTGCCCGTACCGCGCGCCCCGGCCGAGATTGCACCGGGCGGGCAGGGGGAGGATGTTTTGGCAGGTTCAACAAAGATCCTTGATGCAGAAGGGACCGACCTGACCGCCCCCTTTGTCAAAGGGGCGCAACTGGCCGTGCAATTTGCGCGCACCAACGGGTGCCATTTTGCACTTTTGACCGAGAATAGCCCCTCTTGTGGATCTTATCAGATCTATAGCGGGCATCATGATGGGCAAAGGCGCGCCGGGATGGGCGCTACCACCGCAGCGCTGCGGGCGGCAGGTGTGGTCACCTATGCCTCGGATCAGGCGGATCTGCTGATCAAGACGCTGGAAAGTGGCGCTGGGGTTACGCAGCGTTCCGGGTGACACAGCTTTACGCGCACGTCAATGTGGCGGCACGAAAGCCAGCCACAGGAAGTCATCATGACCAGCTATCCCAATCTTCTCGCCCCGCTTGATCTGGGGTTCACCACGCTTCGGAACCGTGTGTTGATGGGCTCGATGCATACCGGGCTGGAAGAGCGCGGGGATTGGAACCGCGTGGCAGAGTTTTATGCCGCCCGTGCCCGTGGCGGGGCCGGTTTGATTGTGACCGGCGGCATGTCGCCAAACGCCGAAGGCGGGGTCTTTCCCGGCGCTGCGGGGCTGTTTTCCGACGAAGATATCGCCAATCATAAATCGGTCACCGACCGGGTCCATGAAGAAGGCGGCAAGATTGCGATGCAGATCCTGCATGCCGGCCGCTATGCCTATGGTCCGGATTGCGTATCGGCCAGCCCGATCAAATCGCCGATCTCGCCTTTCCCGCCAAAAGAGCTGGATGAAGAGGGCATTCAAAAACAGATTACCGATTTCGCCACCGCGGCGGCGCGTGCCAAACAGGCCGGTTATGATGGTGTCGAGGTGATGGGGTCCGAAGGGTATTTCCTGAACCAATTCCTTGTGACCCATACCAACAAACGCGAAGACCGCTGGGGCGGCAGCTATGAGAACCGGATGCGCCTACCGATCGAAGTGGTCAAAGCGGTGCGTGCCGCCGTGGGGCCGGACTTCATTGTGATCTACCGCCTGTCGATGATCGACCTTGTGCCAAACGGGTCCAGTTTTGACGAAGTTGTTCAGCTGGCGAAAGAGATCGAGAAGGCCGGGGCCACAATTATCAATACCGGCATTGGCTGGCACGAAGCACGCATTCCGACGATTGCCACATCCGTCCCGCGTGCGGCTTTTACCTGGGTGACCAAGAAGCTGATGGGGCAGGTGTCTGTGCCGATCATCACGTCAAACCGGATCAACACGCCCGACGTGGGCGAAGAGGTTCTTGCAGGCGGGGCGGCCGACATGGTGTCCATGGCCCGACCTTTCCTCGCCGACCCGGATTTTGTCGCCAAAGCGGCAGCGGGGGAAGCAGACCGGATCGCCCCCTGCATCGGCTGCAATCAGGCCTGTCTGGACCACACCTTTGGCGGCAAAATCTCCACCTGCCTGGTGAACCCGCGCGCCTGTTATGAGACCGAATTGCGTTATGACATGACGGACACGCCGAAATCCATCGCCATTGTCGGGGCGGGGCCCGCGGGCCTGTCGACCGCATTGGTCGCGGATGAGCGCGGCCATGATGTCACGCTGTTTGACCGCGCGCACGAGGTGGGCGGGCAGCTCAACATGGCCAAGAAAATCCCCGGCAAGGAAGAGTTCATTGGTCTGGTCGATTGGTACAAGCGCATGGTCGATCTGTCCGACATCGACCTGCAATTGGGCAAAGAGGTAACCGCCGAAGATCTGGCCGGGTTTGACGAGGTGATCATTGCCACAGGCGTCACCCCACGCGATCCGGGCATCGCAGGCCAGGAGGATGCCAAGGTGCTCTCTTATATTGATGTTCTGCGCGATGGGGCGGACGTGGGGGACCGCGTGGCCATCATCGGTGCGGGGGGCATTGGCTTTGACGTGGCCGAGTTCCTGACGCAGGCGGGGGAAAGCCCCACCGAAAACCTGGATGAATGGCTGGCCGAATGGGGCGTGACCGACCCCGCAGATGCACGCGGTGGCCTGGCACCCGAGGGCCCCAAACCCGAAGCCCCCGCCCGTCAGGTGACCCTGATGCAACGCAAGGCACAGGCGCTGGGCAAGGGGCTGGGCAAGACCACTGGTTGGATCCACCGCGCGACCCTGAAGATGAAAGGGGTCGAGATGCTGGGCGGTGTGAACTACGAACGCATCACCGAAGATGGCCTGATGGTGTCCTCGGGCGAGGCCCGTGAAAACCCGCGCGTGGTTGAGGTGGACAACGTGATCCTGTGCGCCGGGCAGATTTCAAACCGCACATTGGCTGATCAGTTGGCTGAAAAAGGCATCACCGCCCATGTGATTGGCGGGGCGGATGTGGCGGCAGAGCTTGACGCGAAGCGTGCCATTGACCAAGGATCGCGGCTGGCGGCATCGCTTTGAGCCAGTGATTTTGGTCTGATCTCAGGCAGGACAAGGGCAGGGCGCCGCGTTTCAACCGAGGTGCCCTATGCTGTTCCTGTCGATCTTTTTGGGCCTGCTGCCCTCGTTCCTGCTGGTTGGGTTGGGTGGTGTGCTGCGAAAGCGCCTGTCGGAAAATGCATGGCAAGGTCTGGACCGGCTGAATTTCGAGATCCTTTTCCCGGCGCTCTTGTTCGTGGCGGCGTCCAGCCGGCCGATTGAACTGTCCAAGGTGGCCGTGATCGGCCCCGCGGTTTGGGCGATCCTTCTGGCCGGGCTGTTGCTTGGCTGGCTTGCCCGCCCGTTTGGGCCAGCACGGTTTCTGGATTTTGCCGGGGCGTGGCAGGTGGGGTGGCGGTTCAATACCGCAGTTGGCCTTGTCGCCGTAGAGCTTCTTTCCCGTGGGTCGATGGCCGAAATGGCGGTCGCCGTGGGCATGGCTGTGCCGGTTGCGAACCTGTTTGCCGTGACGGGTTTGTCGCGTGGGGGCGCAATGGGATTTTGGGCGACCATCCGCAAAATTGCGTTAAACCCATTTCTGCTGGCCTCGTTGGGTGGGGTGATCTTTGGGATCATGCAGTGGCACCTGCCCGCTCCGGTTTTTGCGCCCCTGGACATGCTGGCCCGTGCGGCCATCCCGGTGGCACTTTTGTCGATCGGGGCGACAATGAACTGGTCCGCCCTGGCGCGGCTTGATCGGTTCAACGGCGCAATTTGCACCATCAAGCTGGTGCTGCTGCCCGCATTGGCCATGGGGATGAGCTTTGTCTTGAGGCTTGATCCGGCCATCGGCACGGTGCTGGTCCTGTTCGCGGCCCTGCCCACCGCCTCGGCGGCACATGTTCTGGCCTCTGCCTTTGGCGCCAATCGCGAGCTGGTGGCAACGTTGATTGCCCAAACCACCCTCCTGTCGGCCATCTCACTTCCGATATGGATTGCGCTGGCGGAGTTTCTCTTGGATTAACCTGCGAACAGCAGTGATGTTTCGTGGCGGCGCAAGACGCGACGCGCGGCGCCATAGCCTTGCGAGGCGGTTGCAGCCAGCTCTGGAAACAGGACCTGGAATTCGGCCTGAGCAGAGGCCGACAGCCCGCGCCCGTCATGGGGCTGATAGCTTTCACTGGCAACGCCTTCAGAATAGATCACCTCGTGTTGATCAAACATCAGGTGATAATAGGTCACCTTGCCCCCCGGTTTGCGATATCCGATCCCCAGTTCGGCCAGATGTATGGCGGGCACCATCACTTCGGCCTCGCCAAACAACAGCTCTGCCCGCGCGCCGCTGATGACAACGCGATGCTGTGGGGACAAAACAAGGTCTCGGGTGTTTCCCAGGGCCCCGGTTGGTAAAACCACGGGTGCAAATGCCCCGGTGGCCGAAACGGTGCGTTGCGCCAACCAAGTCAAGGGTTGCAGCCCGTTGTCCCGCGTCAGGACCAGATCTCCGACCTGCAATTGCTCGACACATCGTTCACCGGCGACGGTTGTAATGCGGGTGCCTTGGGCGAAGCAGGCGACGTACTCATCATACTGGTTATTTTGACGGTAAGAGGACCGTTCGACGTTGAAGCTATAGCTTTGCCCGGGTTCCAAAGGCACGGTCGAGGCCAATCCCTGCACCACCCCTTGCTGATACCCGTCGCCGCCAAAATGCAAAGAGGTGACTTTGTGACCTGTGCCCGTATTGATCAGGTCATAAGCCGTATGCACCTCGGTCCCATCGGTATAGGTTGTCCCGTCAATGGTGGTGTCGCCGACCAGAGTTTGACTGTCTCCGATTTCCTGGAACCGCCCGTCATTGTCATCAATTGCAATCGCCGTCGGGGTGGCCCCCGGTTTGAGGGTCAGCGTGAAGGTTGGGCTGCCCTGAGCTGCGCCATTGAATTCGTTTGGCAGGCCGCCAATAAAATCATCCGGACTGTAGACATAAATGTAATAGATCGCCATTTGAGTGACCTTTCAGGCAGCGGGACGGGCAGATCTGCCCCTTTGAGGTGCCTTATATATCTGGGTGCAGGGGCTGAAAATCAGGGGGAAAAGCAGGGGCAGATTGTCCAACTAAAATGAAAGCATCCAATTGGCTGTAAAATCGAATAAAATCTGAGTTTCTCGGTTGGAAACATATTGTTTCCAGATGTCCCGATTGTTTCCTGCCGCAAACGATCCGCTCAAATTCCCCGGTATTGTCCGTTCAGCATCACAGTCTTGCCCCATTTGCAGGCGATACAATCCTTCGTTGGGGACAGTATTGTAGAAAGACAGAACATGGATCGACTGACCGAAATGGAAGCCTTTGCCACTGTGGTGGACCAGGGCGGTTTCACGGATGCTGCCAAGAAAATGGGGATCTCGAAATCCGCTGTTTCCAAGCATGTGTCCAGCCTTGAGGCGCGTTTGGGGGCCCGTCTGCTGAACCGCACCACCCGCCGGGTCAGCCCTACGGAAATCGGTCTGGCCTATTATGATCGCGCGCGCCGTGTGCTCAATGATGCGGGCGAGGCGGACAGTCTTGTCACCTCGATGCAATCTGCCCCCTCAGGTATTCTGCGCATCTCGGTCGCCACTGATTTTGGAGTGAATCACCTGAGTCCGATCCTGGGTGAGTTCCTGCAGGAATTCCCTGACATCAACGTGAACATGGTCCTCAACAACCGGTACGTCGAACTGATCAGCGAAGGGTTTGACATGGCGATCCGTGTGGGCGAGCTGGAAGACAGTTCGCTGCGTGCCCGTAAAATCTCGGAAACTGCGCGCCGCATGGTCGGCAGCCCCGCCTATTTCGAAAAATACGGCCGCCCGGAGCGGATTGACGATCTGAACAATCACAAGCTTTTGCATTATTCGAGCCAGAGCTCGGGCAATGTGTGGAAAATCCCCGCCCCATCGGGCGAAGTGCGCCAGGTGCGGTCCGCTGGATGGCTCTCGGTCAATGACGGTCAGTCGCTTCTGAATGCCGCCATCTCGGGCCTTGGCATCGCCTATCTTCCCAGCTTTCTTTATGCCGATGCGATGGAGCAGGGGCTGGTCGAGGATGCGATCCCGGAACTGCCGATGGACAGCCAGGGGATCTATGCGATCTACCCACCGGGCCGCTTCACCCAGCCCAAAGTGCGCGCGTTCATCGATTTCCTGGTGCATGCCTTTGCCGACAAAGGCCCAAACAGCTGGTAAATCGATCTTCACAATATCGCCTGTCCTGATCTATGGGACGCTGAGCGGCCAGGGTTTCCCTGTGCCGCTCTTTTTTTCAATTGATGGTCAGCAACACCGCCTCGACCCGCCGGTTGGCGGTGCGGCCTTCCTGGGTTTGATTGCTGGTCAGGGGCGACAGATACCCCACGCCGTCTGCCTGTAAACGATCCCCCGCGATGCCATGTGTATCGATCAGATACCGCCGCACGCTTTGCGCCCGTTTGCGGGATAGCGCGATGTTGTTTTCCAGCCGGCCCTGGGTGTCCGTGTGCCCCACAAGGGCAATGCGCGCGCTCGGGGTGTCGGTGAGGAACCTTGCGACCTCTTGCAACTGGTCTGCGGCCCCCGGGGCCAGTTCCGCGGATCCGGTGGCAAATTCCACCTTATCAAGCACCATATGACCCTGTTCCAAAAGACGCTTCGCCAGAGCCCCGGCCGGGTGCGCCTGGCCTGCTGTTGAAGATGGGGCTGAAACTGGGGCGGCGTTTGCCATGTCCTGTGTGCGGCTGATCTGCACAAACCCGTCCGTGCCGCCATGGCTGACCAAAAGCCCAACCATATCATCGCCTTTGCGGGCGGTGGCGTATTGAAAACTGCCCAGATCAATGAACAGCTCGGGCGCGGCAAATCGCCCGACGGCAAATCGGAAATCATACCCGCCGCAAGAGACTGATTGGCATTGGAACAGGATATCGTACCCGTCATCGGTCAGTTGGGTCAGCAGAGACGTCAGCAGTTGGTAGTTGGTCTGGCCATCCCCGGTGATCCGCCAGGCCTCAACCCGCATTCCGGTGGGCAGGGTGATCATGGGAACCTGGTTTCCATCAAACCTGTCACGGGCGAACTCGGCCGGAGCAGAGGTCAATGTGCCGGTGCGTATAGCGCCGGGTGGCAACTCCAGCGCCAATGCGGGCGCGCTGATGAGGGTCAAGGCAAGGGGAAGCCAGGGGCGGATCATCGGTGCAGGGCGTGATAGTCTTCGTTTGGTTTCATACCGACAGCGGATGCCATCCGGTTCGACATCGAGAAGAAGCCAACCGTCGCCGCAATGTCCCAGATATCCTGATCCGAGAAGCCCAGAATACGCAGCGCCTGACGATCATGCTCCTCAACCTCGGACGAGGATTTTGTGACCTTTTCCGCAAAGGCCAGCATGCCACGTTGCCGGTCATCCAGATCGGCCACGCGCCAGTTCATCACCATCGCCTCGCCCAGCTGCGGGTTGCCCGACAGCTCGCGCACCGCAGCGCCATGGGCCACTTGGCAATACCAGCAGCGATTGACCGAACTGACCACCACGGCGATCATTTCGCGTTCCAGTTTGGACAGGCCGCTTTCACCCAGCATCAGCTCGTTATACATCGCCATGAACGGGCGCAGCTTTTCCATGTCAAACGCGTATGCCTTGAGCACATTGGGCACCAGCCCCAGTTTGTCCTGGCAAATGTCGAAATATTTCTGGATGTCCTCGGGCAGCGGATCGACCATCGGAAGATCCAGTACCGTGACGTTTTCCTGCCCTTTTTCCTGCCCCATGTTCTGATCCTTACGCCTGTTTCATGCGGTAATGGTAGTGTCCAACCAGATGCATGCCAAGGTTTGCATATAGTGGATTTGCGGCGTGGTTGCCTTGGGTCACGATCAGCGACAGGAATTTCGCGCCCTGTTCCTCGGCCCAGAGGGCGGCCTGGCGCAGCAGGTTTTGCGCGGTGCCCATGCGGCGCAGATTTTCTTCCACATGCAGCGCATGAACCATCGCAACCCCATCGTGGATGCCCACAAACCCAACACCGGCGGGACTGTCATCCGTGCGGGCAAGAAGCGCGGTCTTGGGGCAATCGGCGCGGTCCATGACGGCCTGCCGCCCCGCCCCAATGTCGCCGCGTTCCCACAATTCCTGCATCACCGCCAGTTTTGGCCAGATGCAGAAGGCGGAGACAGGCGGAGGTGTTTCCTTGGTCAGTTTACCGACTGGCACCACCCAGATATTCACCTCATCCACACGATCATACCCGTGGTGTTCGAGCATCTCGTCCAGATGCTCATCGCCCGCACGGATCTGAAACAGTGGCTCCTGCCCAATCTCGCGCATCGCTTTTTCCGCAGCGGGCAGATCAGCTTCGGTGGTGGGCCAGTTTTCGGTCGCAGACGACACGCGTTTGCCACCGCCCTTTCCATCCCGGATGATCCAGGCCCCCACGCGTTTGGTCTCGGCGGGGGGCCAGGTGGCTTCGCAGACCTCAATCAGGGCCTCGGCGCTGGGAAGGTCCTGGTGCAGCTTGGCGTTGGCGGTCATGTCTCCTCCGGGAATAATTGATTGAGGGCGTTTTTTGCGTCTGAGAGTTGCGCCGCCTCGGTGCCGCGCAACACGATATGTGCACCATACACCCCTTCCTGCATGAAAGGGTAGGATCCAATTGACAGGTCGGGGTATTTTGCAGCGAGCTGGGCCAATGGTCCGGCCAGATCCCCTTCGCCGCGGGCGATGCGCACCGTGTCTGACAACAGCGGTTTGCCGCCGGTCAGGCCGGGCAACACGCTGGCGACCATTGCTTTGAACACGCTGGGCACGCCCGCCAACACATGCACGTTTTCAAGAGTAAAGCCGGGCGCAATTGAAACCGGGTTGTCGATCAGAGTGGCGCGGTCGGGAATGCGCGCCATGCGCTGGCGCGCAGCGTTGAAATCTTTACCGTCCTTCGCGTAATAGGCGGCCAGCAGGTCGTAGGCATCCTTGCGAATGTCGATATGATCATTGAACGCCTCGGCAATGCAATCGGCGGTGATGTCATCATGGGTCGGACCAATTCCGCCCGAGGTGAACACATGGTCATGGCTTTCTGCCAGTGCGCGGACCGCTGCCACAATCGCGGATGCGTCATCCGACACGACGCGCACCTCTTTCAAATCAATGCCCCGGGCGGTCAATTCGCCCGCCAGGTAATGCGTGTTTGTGTCCTGGGTGCGCCCCGACAGGATCTCGTCTCCGATCACCAGCATGGCGGCGGTTGGATTTGCCATCACTTGCTCCTTCTTCCCCCTCGGTATAGGCCGGGGATATGGAATTTCCCACCCCCCTGATCCCCGCCCGCCTGATCAAACGCTACAAACGCTTTCTGGCCGATTGCACGCTGGAAGATGGTCGCGAGGTGACCGCCCATTGTGCCAATCCGGGCAGCATGATGGGGCTGGCGGAGCCGGGGGCGAAGATCTGGCTCGAACCCAATGATGACCCGAAAAAGAAACTGAAATTCGGCTGGCGTCTGGTGGATCACGAAAACGGTCATTTCACCGGGGTGGATACCTCGGTTCCCAACCGCGCGCTGAAAGCCGCCTTGGAAGCGCACGCCTTTCCCGAGCTTGGTCCTTATGACCGGGTGCGTCCCGAGGTGAAATATGGCGAGAAAAGCCGGATTGATTTTCTGCTGGAAGGGGTGGGCCTGACCTATGTCGAGGTGAAATCCGTCACATTGTCGCGCGCCACCGGGTTGGCCGAGTTTCCCGACAGCGTGACCGCACGCGGGGCCAAGCATCTGGCAGAGCTTGCCAATATGGCGCGTGACGGCCACCGAGCCGTGATGTTTTATCTGGTGCAGCGCACCGATTGTGACCGGTTTGACCTGGCCCGCGATATCGACCCGACCTATGCCGACGCCTTCGCCAAGGCCCGCGCCGCCGGGGTTGAGGTGATGTGCTATGATACCCGTATCACTCCGGCTGGGGTCAATATCGGCAAGCCTCTGGCCGTTTTGGCCTAAGCCTCTGGCGGTTTTAATGAGACTGCCCTATTTAGGGCCAGAACCGCCGAAAGGGCAGAATGATCGCTGAAGGATGATGTCGATGGATGACAAGATGCGTGTGACGAAAGAGGGGATCCGCCTCTATAACCCCGAAGATTTCGCGGGCATGCATGCGGCCGGCAAATTGGCGGCTGAAATCCTGGATCGCGTGGCGCCAATGGTGGCACCGGGTGTGACCACGGCGGAACTTGATAAGGCGATCGAGGATATGGTGGATGAGGCCGGTGCGGTGTCGGCAACCATCGGCTACAAGGGCTATAAACACGCGTCCTGCATCTCGCTTAACCATGTGGTCTGTCACGGCATTCCGGGGTCGAAAACCCCGAAGATGAAGAACGAAAAATCGGGCCGCAAACATGACGAACTGGTCGAGGGCGACATTCTGAACATCGACGTGACGGTGATCGTCGATGGTTGGTATGGCGACACGTCGCGCATGTTCAAGGTGGGCAAGATCAAACCCTTTGCCGAACGTCTGATCCAGGTGACCCATGACGCGCTGATGGAAGGCATCGCTGCCGTCAAACCGGGCAACACCTTTGGCGATATCGGCCACGCGATCCAGAAATTCGTCGAAGCGCAGCGCATGTCGGTGGTGCGCGATTTCTGTGGTCACGGGTTGGGGCAGGTGTTTCACGCGCCGCCCAATGTGCTGCATTATGGCCGCGCCGGCACTGGTCCTGTTCTGGAGGAAGGTATGTTCTTCACCATCGAACCGATGGTCAATTTGGGCCGCCCGGACACCAAGATCCTGGCCGATGACTGGACCGCGATCACCCGCGACAAATCCTTGTCCGCGCAGTTCGAACACTCGGTTGGTGTGACGGCGGACGGGTGCGAGATCTTCACCCTGTCCCCGGCGGGGAAATTCCACCCCACCTGGGGATGAGCGCGCGCCTCTGAGCGGGTCGATCCATTGCGACTGTCGGCCGGGGGCTCTGCCCCCGGACCCCCGGGATATTTTAGGACCAAAGATGGCGGCAAGGGGAGCAGCTGTCCACCGCCTTGAGCCTTGGTCGCGGGGGAAAGTGAACTTTTTTATGTGGCATTTTCACAGATCGAAATCACCGTGTCGCCATACCGACGGCTGTCGAGCAATTCGACCCCGTCGGGCAGGGTGATCGTGGTGTTCTCTTCCCAGACAATCAACGCGCCGGGGGCAATCCAGCCCCCCGCCATAGCGGCCCCCATCGCCTTTTCGCCCATGCCTTTTCCATAAGGGGGGTCGAGGAAGATCAGGTCGTGTGGCGAGCCGTCTGCAAGGCGCGTGGCATCGCGTTTCACCACGGTGACCTCGTCTTGGCAGCGGCATTTGGCGACGTTTTCGCGTATGAGCGAGAGCGCTTTTCGCCCGTCATCGACAAGCGTGGCATGTGCCGCCCCGCGTGACAGGGCCTCCAGGCCCAGCGCCCCGGTGCCTGCAAAGAGATCCAGCACGCGCGCGTCGTCGATAGGGTCGCCAAACCGCCCGCCTGTCAGCATCGAAAACAGGCTTTCGCGCACGCGGTCGGTGGTGGGGCGCAGGTGGGCGCCCGCATCGCCCTTGCCCACACTGGCCAGGGCCAGCCCGCGAAAACGCCCTGCGATGATCCTCATTTCAACAGCGTCTTCAGCTCGGTGTCCGGGTCGGCGATCACGGTCTTGTCCGGGGATTTTCCGCTTTCGATCAATCGCTTGCCCACCATGTAGCCGCGCGGATCGTTCATCGCGTCAACGGCCAAAAGCGTGTCGCCCTGATAGTACCAAAAGCTGATCCCACCATCACCGGCATCGCGCGTGACCACGTTGTCATAACCCACATTCAGGCCGGCGATCTGCAGCTTCACGTCGTACTGATCCGACCAGAACCAGGGCTTCGCCACATACTCGACCGCGTCGCCCATCATATTGCGCGCGACCACCTCGGCCTGATCAATGGCGTTCGGCACGCTTTCCAGACGGATCCGCCCGCCGCGATAGGGGAAAGACGCGCAATCTCCGGCCGCCCAGACGTTGGGGGCAGAAGTGCGGCCTTGTGCGTCGGTCTTGATGCCATTGTCGAGCGTGATCCCGGCCACCTCGGCCAGCGCCGTGCCCGGAGAGATGCCCACGCCGACAATCACGAAATCCACCTCCAACTCGGTGCCGTCCGACAGGCGCGCACCGGTGACGCGCCCCTCGCCGGTTAGGGTTTCGAGGCCGACCCCTTCGATGATCGTCACCCCGTGGCGTTGATGCAGCGCGCGGAAGTAATCCGAGGTTTCGGGGGCGGCGACCCGTTGCAAGATCCGGTCGGCCATTTCAACCAGCGTGACCTGAACACCTTTCTTGGCGGCCACCGCGGCGGCTTCCAGCCCGATGTACCCGCCGCCGACGATCAGCACCCGGCGCCCATCGGCAAATTCGGGTTCCATCCGGTCCACGTCTTCCAAGGTGCGCACCACATGCACACCGTCAAGCTCCCCGCCGATGGCAGCGGGCAGGCGGCGTGGGGTTGATCCGGTGGTCAGGGCAAGCTGGTCATAGGCGATGCGCTCCTCCCCGATCACAACCTCTTGCGCGGCGGTGTCGATCGCATCCACCCGTGTGCCCAGACGCAGGGTGATGTCATTCTCGGCGTAGAAACTTTCGGGCCGCAGATAGAGCCGTTCCAGCGCCATGTCCCCCAGCAGATAGGCCTTGGACAAGGGCGGGCGTTGATAGGGCGGGGCGGTTTCCTCGCCGATCAGGGTGATTTGTCCGTCAAACCCGGAATTGCGCAGTTTCGCCACCAGCGACGATCCGGCCTGGCCGGCCCCAATCACAACGATATGGCTCATGTCTCTCTCCTACCTGTCACGCGATTGCTGCAGCCTAGACCGAGGTCATTGTATCTGACAACGGTTCTGCTGACCTGCGCGGGAATATCCCCGATACGCCTACCCGGCCAGCGCATCAAGCTTTTGTGCCAGTTTCACGTCGCGTGCGCTGAGGCCTCCGACGTCATGGGACCTGAGCGTTATGTCCACCCGATTGTAAACATTGAACCATTCCGGGTGATGGTTCCATTTTTCAGCAAAGATTGCGGCGCGGGTCATGAAGCCAAAGGCCTCGACAAAGCCTGAAAACTTGAACGTCTTTTTGATTGCATCGCGCCCTTCGACCATCTGCCATCCGCTGTCGAAAAGGGGCGGCAACACTGTGGCGCGGTCCTCGTCGGTCAATTGTGTCATGATATCCTCTCTCAGCCTTCGGACCTACGAAATGGCCCCAGCTCCATGAGCGCCTCTATGTCCTCGCCGACCAAAGCGGCTTCTTCGTGCACAAATTGCGCCACCGCGTGGCGAAATCCCTCATCACGGATCCAATGCAGCGAATTGGTTTGCACCGGGACATACCCCCGCGCGTGTTTGTGGTCGCCTTGCGCGCCCGCTTCGACCCGCGAAAAACCGTGGGTCAGAGCAAACTCGATGGCCTGATAGTAACACAGTTCGAAATGCAGGCAGGGATGGTGTTCGATGGCGCCCCAGTACCGACCAAACAACGTCTGGCGTCCGATGAAATTCAAAGCCCCCGCAATTGGGGTGCCGTGACGTAGAGCCAGCACCAGCAGCACATCGTCGCGCATCTCATCCTGCAGCAGATCAAAAAAGGCACGGGTCAGATACGGGCTGCCCCATTTGCGTGCGCCGGTGTCCTGATAAAAGGTCCAAAACGCATCCCAGTGCCGGGGCTGAATATCGTCCCCGGTCAGGGCAAAAATCTCGCCGCCAAAATTCTGTGCCGTGCGCCGTTCCTTGCGAATGGCCTTGCGTTTGCGCGAGGTGAGGCGGGCCAGGTAGCCGTCAAAATCCGAATACCCGTCATCTTCCCAATGATATTGCAGTCCCGCGCGCGCCAAAAGCCCCATGTCCTGCCCGGCCTGTGCTTCGTCTTTGGTGCAAAACGTGATGTGAAGGGATGAAAGGTCGTTGTCTGCGGTCATCTGCACGGCGCCCTGCACCAATGCAGCGCGGCCAATCGTGTCATATCCGGGGCGGGTCAGGAATCGTCGTCCGGTGACAGGGGTGAACGGCACGGCCATTTGCATCTTTGGATAATACCGGCCGCCCGCGCGTACGTATGCATTGGCCCAACTGTGGTCGAACACATATTCACCCTGGCTGTGGGATTTGCCGTAAAGCGGGGCGCAGGCGATCATCTGATCATCAGCATGAACACTCAGGTAATGCGGATGCCAGCCGCTGTCGCCGCCAACACTCTGAGAACGCTCAAGCGCGGAAAGAAACCGGTATGTGGTGAACGGGTCGAAGGGCCGACCATCAACAGCTTCGGGGCAGGCGCAAGCATCCCACTCCGCAGCGGGAATTGCGGACAGGCTGGAATGGGCGCGGATTTCGACCTGGGTATCTGAGGTGTCAGTCACCGGATCATTCACGCAATCTTGGGGTGCAAGGTCAAGCGAGATAGCCTTCAAAGGTGATATTGTCGGCAATCTTGCGGGAGGCCTCTTCGGCCTCTCGCGAGCGCACGGTCCAGCATAGAACCGGCGTGCCGGCATCCTTCAACCGTTTCACCGCCGCCGCACCCAGGTCCGTCACGTCGTGGCTGATAAAGCTGGCCCCAACCCGATCGAAATCCGGAATGTCACGTAGATATTTCCGCGTGGCCGCAGGCAGAAGGGGCCAGTCTTCTTGCAGGTAGCCACAGGTCACCAAGCCCATGGGAAGATCGCCACGATGTTTGGCAAATTCGACAACCGCGTGCGGATTAAATGACATCACCGCCACGTCACCAGAATATCTATCCAGACACTGCGCCGCCGCCTGTTCCAACACGCCGGTGCGCGGGCCCATGGCACCATCCTGATCCTTGATCTCAACCAAAAGAGGCACCTGTCCATCCACCAGATCAAGCACCTCGGCAAAGGTGGGAATGCCTTCATCCCCGCCTTTCAAACCGATCTGCGCCAGTTCATTTGCCGCCCGCAACCGGATTGCGCCGGTGCTATGTGCCAGCCGGGTCAGATCATAGTCATGAAATACCATGGCCTGATTGTCCGCAGACAACTGCAGGTCAATCTCGATCCCGTACCCCTGCTCGATGGCTGCGCGAATGGCCGCCCGAGAGTTTTCCGGGCGCCCGTTTTCAACATCATGCAGCGCGCGATGGGCGATCGGGGTGGACAGGAAGGCAGGCGGCAATTGGGTCATTTGATCTGGAAAACCCCTTCGATTTCCACCGCGACGCCGAAGGGGAGGCTGGCGGCCGATACGGCGGAGCGCGCGTGACGGCCCGCATCCCCCAGGGCTTCGACCATGAAATCAGAGGCGCCATTGATCACTTTTGGCTGATCGCCGAATTCTGCGGTCGAGTTCACGAACCCCACCAGTTTCACCACACGCACCAACCGGTCCAGATCCCCCCCGCAGGCGGCCTTTACCTGAGCCAGAAGCGCAATGGCACATTGGCGTGCCGCGGCAGCACCTGCCTCTGCGTCCAGGTCATCGCCCAATTTTCCGGTAATGAACGCGCCATCTTTCATCGAAATTTGTCCCGACACATGCACCAGGTCACCGATCACGACATAGGGTACATAATTGGCGGCCGGGGCCGGGGCGTCGGGCAGGGTGACGCCTATTTCGGCCAGTCGTTTTTCAAATCCGCTCATCTGAGTTTCTCCTCTTTTCGTTTCCGGACGCTAGCCCGGTTCACGAAAGGGGGAAAGGCCAAATGCGGCACTTACCTTTCCCGGAACGCCTTGCTGAAATAGTCGGTCAGAGGTTCGATCAGATAGGCCAGCGGTGTGCGGTCTGCGGTGCGGATAAACCCGGTCACCGGCATGCCAGGCAGCAGGGTGACCCCGTCTGGCAGCTTCTGGGTTTCGCCTGGGATAAGATGAATTTCGGCGCGGTAATAGCTATGCCCGCTGGCCTCATCATGAAAGGCATCCGGGGACAGGGTGACAACCCGCCCGTTCAGATCTTGCATATCCCGTGACGACAGGGCTGGAAACTGCACGCGCACGTCCTGGCCGACGAATACCTGATCCACATGAATCGGGTTTACCTGAACGGAGATCACCAGGGGGCGATCTTGCGGCACCAGGTGCAGTAAGGGCTCTGCCGGGCGCAGCACAGATCGTTCTGCGTGTATCTCCAGCCCCAGAACCACACCGGACACAGGGGCGCGAATGTCCATTCGATTGATCTGCTCGATCAGGCTAAGGCGTTGTTCCGCCAGGTCCAGCCGCGTGCTTTCCAGGTCGCGCAGTTGTGTGATTGCATCCTCGCGCCGTTGGGCGGCCAGCTGTGTGATCTGAAGTTCGATTTCTGTTACGCGGCCGCGGGCCTCAGCCAGAGAGGCTGCCAACTCGCCAATACTCCCCTGCAGGCCCGCCTCGTTCCTTTGCAAGGCCAGAACCCGACTGGCTTGGGTCAAGCCCTTGTTTAGTAACTCATTTTGCTGAGACAGCTCTTCTTGCAGCAACTCCAGCTGCCTGTGCAAGGCGGATCGCTGTGCAATGATCCCATCGATCTGAGACGCGATTTGCCCGCTGCGTTTGCGAAGCTGATCGACCTGGGTTTCATATGTTTCGCGGCGAGAGGAAAAGAGCCGATCCTGCCCGGCCACCAGCTCCGCCACTTCCGGGCGTCGGGACAGGAGGTCGGTGATCTCCGCTGGATAGGTGGGGGTGTTGGCGCCATCGCGTTCTGCCGCCAATCGGGCGGCCCGCGTCACCTGCTCATAATACTGCCCTTCGATCACATTCAGGCGGGACCGGAGCAGGGTGGTGTCGAGGCGCAACAAAATGTCTCCGGCCTGGACCTGATCCCCTTCGCCGACGGCGATTTCGGCCACCACGCCGCCATCGGGGTGCTGCACGACCTGGCGGTTTTGATCCACTTCGACCGACCCGGACACGATAACCGCGCCGGAAATATTGGCGAAGACGGCCCAGGTGCCAAATCCGCCGATCAGCAGGATCAGAGCCAAGAGGCCAAGGCGCACCGCTGACGCGGCTGAATGGAAAGGCGCGCTCATTGCATCCCTCCTTGCCCGGATGATTTGCGGATCTGCTGGGCGTTTTGAACATGATCCGACAGAATCTCGTCGCGCGGGCCAAATCCGCGCACAATGCCGTTTTCCAGATGCAGCAGCAGGTCGCATTCCGCGATGGCAGCGGGGCGGTGGGCCATGATGATCACGGCGCCCCCGGTTGATTTCACATCGCGGATGGCCCGGTTCAGGGCCATTGTGCCTTCGTTGTCGAGGTTGGAGTTTGGCTCATCCAGCACCAGAAGAACCGGATTTCCATAGATGGCGCGGGCCAGCCCGATCCGCTGCATCTGCCCGCCGGACAACAACCCGTTCGACCCCGATAACGGTGTGTCATAGCCATCGGGCAGACGCAGGATCATCTCGTGGGCATCGGCACGCCGGGCGGCCTCGACCACCTGGTCCGGATCCGGCGTCAGGGCCAGACCCGCGATATTTTCCGCCACGGTTCCGTCAAACAGGCTGATGCGTTGCGGCAAATAGCCGATATGTTGGCCCAGGGCGGCACTGTCAAACTGATCCAAAGCTGCCCCGTCAAGGCGGATCTTTCCGCCGGCAGGCTGCCAGGCCCCGGTGATGATCCGTGCCAAAGTGGATTTGCCCGCACCCGAGGGGCCAATCACGCCAAGCGCCTGACCGGGAGCCACGTGAAAATTTACCATACGCAAGGTGGCGTTGCTGCGCCCCGGCGGGACAACCGTCACGTTTTCGGCGCGCAGATTTGCCGCGGGTCGGGGCAGGGCCATGCGCGGTTGCTCGGGTGGCACCTCTGACAACAGTCCCGCCAATCGTTTCCAACCTGACCGCCCTTTTTGCACCATCTGCCATTGCGCAATCACCAGATCCACCGGGGCCAGGGCCCGCCCCAGCAGAATGGACCCGGCGATCATGGCGCCAGGAGACACCTCGCCCTTGATGGCAAGATAGGCCCCCAGCCCAAGCATGGCGGACTGCAAGAACATCCGGAGCGATTTCGACAGGGTGGAAAACCGCCCCAGATGGTCCCCGGCATCCAGGCTTTGAAGCAATGCTTTTTCACGGGCCTTGTGCCAGCGTTCAAACGCGGCATCCTGCATGCCAAGCGCGCGCACCATTTCGGCTTCGGATTGCATTTGCGAGGCCATGTGATCTGCGCGCAGGGCTGCCCTGTTGGCCTGAACCATCGGGGGTTGGGTCAGGACCTGGTTCAAAATGGCGACAGCAATCAGCACCGCGCCACCTGCCACGGCCAACCCCCCAAGCCAGGGGTGGAAAATGGTGATGCCAATCAGGAATAAGGGCGTCCAAGGCAAATCGAAAAGGGCGGCGAAAGCGGGGCTTGCGAGCAGTTTTTGCACCGCCTCCAGATCGCGCAGACTGCCGCTGTTCGGGGTGCCTTGACTGTTTTGGGCCGTGCGGCGCAGGGCGGCGGTAAAGACCCGATGCTCCAGCCCGGCCTGAAACCGCGCCCCAAGGCGCGCCAGAATGCGGCCCCGTGCATAATCCAGCACCCCCATTGCCGCGAAGAAAAACCCCATGAGCAGGGTCAGGCTCAGCAAGGTTTCTACGCTTTGCGATCCCAATACACGATCGTAAACCTGCAGCATGTAAAGCGGCCCGGTCAGCATCAACAGGTTGATAAAAATCGAAAACAGCGCGACCACGCCCAGCAGGCCACGCCCGTTTCGCCGCGTCTCGCGCAGCTCTTGTTGTCCAATGTCAGATTCGGTCATTCGTGTCCGGCCTCAGTTCATTACGTTCCAAGCTGGCAGGTCGGCCTTAATTTTCGGCAAAAAACCGCAGAACCCTGTCGCCAAATAGTCACAATTTTTCAAGCAAAGCGGATACCCTCTGGGCATTCTTTCGACATACATTATGTGTCACCTCTGATATATTCCACACGAAAGACGCGGGTTCCTGCCAATTGGGTGGCTCCGCCAGGCTGCTGAACATGAACATTAAGATGATTTTCGCCGCAACGGCTCTTTTGCTGACCGGGGCCTGTGCGCAGGCGCCCGTTCCGTCTGGCTATGAGGACCCGCATGAGGCGCAGAACCGTCGCACCTTTGAGGCAAATATCAAACTGGACCGGATGCTGATCAGCCCGGCTGCGGATGCCTACGGGCAGGTGCCGAAACCGGCCCGTGTTGCGGTTGCCAATTTCTCGGACAACGCGAGCCTGCCGGGTGTGGTGGTCAACAAGCTCCTTCAGGGCAAGATTGATGATGCGGTGCACAATTCGGTACGCTTCCTCTTTAACTCGACCCTGGGTCTGCTGGGCCTGTTTGACGTGGCCACCGATATCGGCCTGGAAGAGCGCGGCAGTGATTTTGGTGAAACCCTGCATGTCTGGGGGGCGCCGGAAGGCGATTATGTTGTGTTGCCGTTCTTTGGGGCTTCTACCGAGCGTGACGGGTTCGGCATTCTTGGCGATTTCATGTTGAACCCGCTCGGCTATGTCTTGCCGGTGGGCTGGGAACATGTGCCGAAAGGCGCTTGGGTTGTGTCCAAATTCGGGGATCGCTATGATTTTGCCGATAGTGTGGACAGCATTCTTTACAGCGAGGGCGATGGCTATTCGACCTTGCAACTCTATTACCTCGACAGTCGCCGGTATGAGCTGGGGCAGGTTGTCGAAGATGATGAGCTGGATGATCTTTATGAGGCATATGATGGCTGAGAACTTTATGGTGAACCGACGTTTTGTAGTGGCTGGTCTGGCGGCTGTGATGGCTGCGCCCGGGGCCGCCCTGGCGGCGATTTCGGCGGGGCAGGCGGAAAGCCTGATCAACAAAGTCGTGTCTGACATCAATTCGATCATCAATTCGGGTCAGTCCGAAGCCAAGATGATCAACCGTTTTGAAGGTGTGTTTACCAAATACGCCGACACCAACTTCATCGCGCTGGCTGCGCTGGGTGTGGACGGGCGTTCCGCCTCTGCCAGCCAGAAACGCGCCTTTACCAAGGCCTTTACCGGTTACATTGCCAACCGTTATGGCAGCCGGTTCCGCGAATTTGTGGGCGGTACAATTGAGGTTGTCAGCTCGAAGCAGGTCAAGAGCCGCTATGAAGTGCTGACCAAGACCAAGCTGGCGGGCAAGTCGCCGTTTGACGTTGTGTTCATCGTGTCGGCCAAGAATGGCAAGTTCATCGACATGCAGGTCGAAGGTATTTCGATTGTGAAATCCGAACGCAAGGAAATCGGCGCGATGCTGGACAAGCGCAAAGGGGATCTGGATCTGCTGATCCAGGATCTTGCCAAGTACTGATTTTCCTCTGACAGCTTTCTGCCCCCCCCCGGTGCCGAAACGCGCTGGGGGTTTCATTTATCGCATCATTCACCCGTTGGGTTGATTGATGCGGGATGTTGTGTTATTCATCCATATGGTTGAACGACAAAGTGACCGAATCGCCGAAGAGCAACTGAGCGAAATTCTCAAGGCTGCAAGTGACCCGACCCGGCGCCGGATCCTGACCCTTCTGGCACAGCACGGTCCGATGCGGGTGACGGATATCCATCGCCAGTTCGACATCAGCCTCAATGCCGTGTCCAAGCATATCAAGATGCTGGAACGCGTCGGTCTGGTGCAGCGTCGCACCGAATGGCGCGAGCATATGATCGAAGTGCAGATGGGCCCGTTGCGATTGATTGACAACTGGTTTGCCGTATTGCGCTCGATCTGGGCGCTGCGATTGGATGCGCTGGATGCGGCCTTATCAGACGAAGGAGTGAAAGATGACTGACACCCCCCAAGACCTGTCCCTGAGCGTGGAACGCGTCATCAAAGCCCCGCGCAAGACGGTGTTTGCGGCATGGCTTTCGCCTGACATGTTGCGCAAATTCATGATGCCCGGCCCGGATATGACCGTGCCGGTTGCCAGGACTGATGCGATAGAAGGCGGGCGATTTGAGATCGTCATGAAACCGCAAAGCGGGGAAATCCCCCATGCTGGCACCTATCGCGAAATCACACCGCATGACCGGATCGTCTTCACCTGGGAAAGCCCGTTTTCCCCCGCAGACAGCACGGTCACGTTGGAGTTTTCTGATGTGGAAGAGGGCACGCTTCTGCGCCTGACCCATGTCACTTTTCTGGACGAAGAAAGACGAGATGGGCACAAGGGGGGATGGACCCGGATCCTTGAAGTGCTGGATGAAACTGTCGCCGAGGCCGCGTGAGGAGAGTGGCGCAGGAGGGCGATGCCCACGGCCGATCAGCCGAAAAGCTGCAGTAAAACACCGGCCAAAAACACCGCCAGAAATCCACCCAGCATCATTGCCCAATGGACAAAACCAATGCGTGCGAGCTTGATATGGGCGGCGCGCAACGGGTCATCGGCAGAACGCAGATAACCTGCGTGCAAGGCGCTCACGCGAAGGCCGGGCATTTGACCGCTGTCTTGAAGGGCACGAAACTCTTCGTTGCCACGAATGCGCCAGAATGACAGCAACACGGTGGGAATAACCATCAGCGCCGCAATATCAATGAGCCAGTTCATCAGTGCCTCACATGTTTCATTTCACCGCCCATGATGGGGCGCGGCTCATGTCTCATGCGAAGAGAAAAGGCGCAATCCGGATCTGATATCCTGGACTGCGCCCGATTGTCGCGAGGGGGTTTCGTGCGATGACGAGGGTCAGTTGCCCTGGCCAAAAATGCCACGGATCACATTGATCAGCACGTCCTCGACCACTTCGCCCAGATTGTTGCCGCCGCCTTGTGACGGGGCGCGACCGGGGGCTTGCTGCGCATTGGGATCAGACGAGAAGGTCTCGCCTTCAAAGCGCGGGGCTTGGCCCGGGCGGATCATGGGCAGGGGGCGGGCCGGAAGCTCGGCGTGGATCTTGGCCATGGCATGTTGCCAGATCTCGGCCGGCAAGCCCCCACCTGTCACCCCCTTGAGCGGCGTGTTGTCGTCATAACCCATCCAGACACCCGCCACGTAATCGGCGGTGAAACCTACAAACCAGGCATCTTTTGCGCCTTGCGTGGTGCCGGTCTTGCCCGCGACTTCGCGCCCTTCAATGCGGGCGCGATGGCCGGATCCCTTTTCGACCACCTGGTTCATCATATAGACCAGCTGTTCCGCGGCAGCGGCGGAAATGACCCGCTCTCCCATACCGCCCGTTTGCGTCATCAGCGGATCGCTATCGCCAACCAGCGACAGTTCGGTCAGCCCATAGGGCACCACCGAAGAGCCGCCGTTCAAAATGCCCGCATAGGCACCGGTGGTTTCCAGCAATGTGCTTTCCGACGCGCCAAGCGCCAGCGCCGGACCAGAGGCCAGATCACTTTCGATCCCGAAACTTGACGCAACGGTTTTCACCGCTTCACGCCCGGCGGCTTCGGACACTTTCACCGCTGGCACGTTCAACGACTTCGCGAGCGCTTCGGTCAGGGTGACATTGCCATAATGTTTGCGGGTGTAGTTCTTCGGGCACCATTCGCCCGACCCGGCCACGTTCAGGCAGTAGGGTTCATCCAGCACATAATCGTCCCACGAATACCCCAGATCCAGCGCAGCGGCGTAGACGAAGGGTTTGAACGAGGACCCGGTCTGGCGTTTGGCCTGCGTGGCCCGGTTAAAGGCGCCCACAACACGTTTCTCGCGCCCGCCGACCATGGCGCGCACCGCGCCATCGGCGCTCATCACCACAATCGCGGCTTGCGCTTCTGATCCTTCGCGGACCTTGTTTTCAAAGACCCAATCAATTGCGTCCTCGGCGGCGGACTGGATCGCCGGGTCGAGGGTGGATTTGATCACCACGTCTTCGGTGGTTTTGCGGGTCAGGAAGGCCGGCATGTCGCGCATGATCCAGTCGGCAAAATACCCCCCGGCCTGCGCCTTGGCCGCGCGGGACAGGACCGCAGGATTGTCTTGATACTTCTTTTCCTCGGCGGCTGTGATGTAGCCCTGTTCGCGCATCAGGCGCAGCACGGTGGCGGCGCGATCCTGCGACCGTTTCAGGTTGTTGGTTGGCGCATAAACCGACGGCTTCGGCAGCATCCCGGCCAGCATTGCCGCCTGTGCCGGGTTCAGGTCCGACGCGGGCACGGCAAAATACCGCCGGGCAGCTGCGTCAAACCCATGCGACCCGGCCCCCAGATAGGCCCGGTTCAGATAAATGGTCAGGATTTCCGCCTTGGAGAACTTCGCCTCCAGCGCCATCGCATAAACCGCTTCTTTCATCTTTCGCCACAACGACCCCTTGCGGCAATCCGCTTCGTAAGCAGCCTCGCTTTCCCAGGTGTCCGCATCGTAAGGCACGCCAAGACACAGGAGCTTGGCCACCTGCTGCGTCAGGGTCGAGCCGCCATGACCCGACAAGGGCCCGCGCCCTTCGCGCATATTAATGCGAATGGCGGACGCGATGCCCCGGGGCGACAGGCCGAGATGGCGATAGAACCGTTTGTCTTCCGACGCCACCACCGCGTCACGCAAATAGGGGCTGACCGTGTTGGTGGTCACGGTGCCGCCGCGCTGATCGCCGCGCCAGGCGTACACCTGGCCATATCGGTCCAAAATGGTGACAGATCCCTTGGCGCGCCCGTCCAGCATCGTGTTCAGCTCTGGCATGGTTGAGGCGACATAAAAGACCGCCAGCCCGACAATCAGGGTCACCACAACCGCGCCTTTCCACATCAGGCGCCAAATGAGCCGCAAAATCCACATCACCAGATGCACCGGCCACATCAGGAAACCACCGCCTTTGCCCCCGCCACCGCCACCGCCGCGTTTTGGGGCCCGACGTTTTGGTGCAGGTTTTTTCGCAGCTTTCCTGGGGGCGGGCTTTTTGGCCGCCGCTTTCGTGGGGGAATAGCGTTTGTCCGCCACCAGGGTGGGGCGTTTACGGCCAGGTTGGCTCATCGTTCAAATCCAGATCTGCTCGTTAAACACTACATAACGAATCAACGGCCCTCTGTGTAGCCCGATCCGGCAAGCAGAGCGAGGGCACCACCGCGGATCGGCATGGTTTCGCGCCGATTACGCAGTGATGAAAAAAGTGGCAGGCGCATTTTGCACCCGCAGCATTTTTCCGCATCCCCTGCTTTCTTCTCTGAAAATCACTGAAATTGCGGACCTGACCCTGCCCAATCTCCGGGCAACACGGCCCCATGTGGGGGATGGCGCGATCAGGTTTCGTGCCCATGAAGAAACCAGAGATGAAGGAGAAAGGCGTGAAACTGATCATTGCAGCGATCAAGCCGTACAAGCTCGACGAGGTGCGCGAAGCACTGGTGGAGCTTGGTGTCAGCGGCATGATGGTGACCGAAATCAAAGGGTTCGGGGCCCAGGCGGGCCACACCGAAATCTACCGCGGTGCGGAATATGACGTGAATTTCCTGCCGAAAATGAAACTCGAAATCGTGGTGGCGGACGATCTGGCCGACGCCGTGGTGTCGGCCATCGCAAGCTCGGCCCAGACCGGCAAGATCGGCGACGGCAAGATTTTCACATTGGATGTCGCCAGTGCCATGCGCGTGCGCACGGGCGAAACCGACATGGATGCAGTCTAAGGGGATGAACATGAAAAAAGCACTATTAACAGCAGGGCTGGTGACCCTGCCTTCGATGGCACTGGCGGAAGGTGAGGCAATGGCCCACAGCCAGTTCATCTTCACCACGCTCCTCTTTCTGATCGGTGGCTTTCTGGTCTTCTGGATGGCAGCAGGCTTTGCAATGCTTGAGGCCGGTTTGGTGCGGTCCAAAAACGTAACCATGCAGCTGATCAAGAACGTGTCGCTGTTTTCCTTTGCGGCGCTGATGTATTGGCTGGTCGGCTACGGGCTGATGTATCCGGGCGATGCGTGGATCATTCCGGGGGTTCTTGGTGCCATCGCGCCTGCTGCCCTTGAGCCTGTCGGCGTGGGCGCGGATGTGGCCGACATCAGCTATGCATCCGTCGGGTCGGATTTCTTCTTTCAGCTGATGTTCTGTGCCACCACCGCGTCGATTGTCTCGGGCACCCTGGCCGAACGGATCAAGCTCTGGCCGTTCCTGTTCTTCGTCATCTTGCTGACCGGCGTGGTTTACCCGATTGAGGCCTCGTGGAAATGGGGTGGCGGCTGGCTCGATGGCCTGGGCTTCCAGGACTTTGCCGGCTCGACCCTTGTGCACGCGGCGGGTGGATTTGCAGCCCTTGCCGGGGTGCTGGTGCTGGGTCCGCGTCTGGGCAAATACAAGGACGGCCGCGTGATTGCCATGCCGGGGTCGAACCTTGCCTTGGCTACGCTGGGGACGTTCATCCTGTGGCTCGGTTGGTTTGGCTTCAATGGTGGGTCGCAACTGGCGATGGGCACCATTGGCGATGTGTCGGATGTAAGCCGGATCTTTGCCAACACCAATATGGCCGCCGCGGCCGGGGCGGTTGTGGCGCTGATTCTGACGCAAGTGAGCTTTGGCAAGCCGGACCTGACCATGGTCTTGAACGGTGCGCTGGCGGGGCTTGTCTCGATCACCGCCGAACCGCTGGCCCCCAGCCTGTTTCAGGCGCTGATCATCGGCGGCGTGGGCGGTGCGATTGTGGTCTACGCGGTGCCGCTGCTGGACAAGCTGCAGATCGACGACGTGGTGGGCGCCATCCCGGTGCACCTGATCGCTGGCTTCTGGGGCACTTTCATCGTGGCCTGGACCAATGGCGACGCGAGCTTTGTGACCCAGATCATCGGCTTTGCAGCCATCGGCGGCTTTACCTTCGTGGTCAGCTATATCCTCTTTAACCTGATCAAAGGCATCGTTGGCCTGCGGGTGGATGCGGATGACGAGATGCGCGGGCTGGATGTGGCCGAGCTGGGCATGGAAGCCTATCCGGAGTTCACCAACAGCTAACACGTGTTTGCCGCGCCTTCGGGCGCGGCAATGCCTTCGGCGAGGATATTTGGGACAAGAAAAAAGCCAGAGCCAAGAACCGAAGGGGACGCAAGTCCGACAGGGGTGGAAAGGGGGCCGGTCAGCCTCCTTTTCTTTCTTTTCGCACCTGGCTACATTGAGTTGCCCTTAGTTCAGTCGGCGGGAAAGACTGGGCAAGGGGATCAGCCGGGACGTGAAAGCGTAGACGGGTCTGCGCCGCCCTCTCGGCACCATCGGAATAAAATGAAAACGGCCCACAGTATTTAGACTGGGGGCCGTTTGATTTTGACTAGGACGGGTGGCTTTATACGCCAGCCGCCACAATCGCTTCGGCCAGAACTGGCACGGTGTCGGCATTCAGGCCCGCGATGTTCAGGCGGCTATCACCCACCATATAGATCCCGTGATCCACGCGCATTTTCTCGACCTGTTCAGGCGTGGCCCCAAGGCGCGAGAACATGCCGCGGTGTTCTGCGATAAAGCCGAAGCGGTCGGAATTGGTGCGGTTGCGCAGCTCGTCCGCCAGTTGCTGGCGCAGGCCAAGCATCCCAAGGCGCACCTCTTCCAGTTCCGCCATCCAGTCGGCTTTCAGACCGTCATCTTCCAGGATCATCGTCACAAGGCGCGCGCCGTGATCGGGCGGGAAGCTGAAGTTCTGGCGGTTCAGGTGGGTCAGGTTCTGTTGGGTCACACCGGCCTGATCGGCATTGGCCGAGAGGGTCATCAAAAGCCCGGTGCGCTCGCGGTAGATGCCGAAGTTTTTCGAGCAGCTGGCGGCGATCATCACTTCGGGCACCGATTGGGCAATCAGGCGCACACCGGCGGCGTCTTCTTCCAGCCCGTCGCCAAAGCCCTGATAGGCGATGTCGATGAAGGGGATCGCGCCTTTGGCTTCGAGAAGGGTTGCGACCTCTTTCCATTGCTCAAGGTTCAGGTTGGCACCGGTCGGGTTGTGGCAGCAGCCGTGCAAGAGCACCGCGTCACCGGCTTTCACGCCCTTCAGGTCATCCATCATCCCGTCGAAATCCACCGCGCGGGTTTCATTGTCGAAATAGCGGTATTCGGCCATGGCCACGCCAAGGTGCTTGATGATCGACGGGTGGTTCGGCCAGGTGGGTGCGGACAGCCAGATGGTGGCATCCGGGTTGGCCATTTTAATCAGCTCCACCGCCTGATGGATTGCACCGGTGCCGCCGGGCTGCGCCGCCATCGACAGGCGGGTGGTGTCTTTGGCATCGCCCAACACCAGACCGGACAGGGCATTGCCATAGGCCGGATCGCCTGCAAGACCGGTATAGGATTTAGTACCTTCCACGTCCCACAGCACCTTTTCGGCGGCCTTTACCGCGCGCATGACCGGGGTCACGCCCTGCGCGTTCTTGTAGACGCCGACGCCAAGGTCGATCTTGTCCTCGCGAGGGTCTTCGCGATACATCTGCATCAGCGCCATGATTTTGTCGACGGGCTGCGCCTTGAGGGTGTTGAACATCGCGTTATTCTCCGGTTGCGACTTTCAGATCATTATACATGCCCCATTCCGACCAGCTTCCGTCATAAACGGCGTGGCGGTCGTGGCCGATGCGTTCCATGGCCAGGGCCAGGATACAGGCGGTCACGCCGGACCCGCAGGACAGGATGGCGGGTTTGGCAAGGTCCACTTTGGCGGCGTCAAAGGCGGCGCGGATGCCGGCCTCGTCCTTCATGGTGCCGTCGGCGTTAAAGAGCTCGCCAAAGGGCAGGTTTTTCGAGTTCGGGATGTGGCCCGGGCGCAGGCCTTCGCGCGGTTCAGGCACGTCCCCCCTGAAACGATCCGCGCTGCGCGCGTCGATGATTTCGTAATCGCCAAGTTTGGAGGCGGCAGCAACTTGCGTCACATCCTTGATCATATGGGCCTGACGGCTCACGGTCATGTGGCGGTCGCGGATGACCGGGGGCAGATCCTCGATCGGGCGGCCTTCGGCTTGCCATTTCGGCAGGCCACCATCCAGCACGGCAATGTCCATCTTGCCCATCAGGCGGAACAACCACCAGACGCGGGCGGCGGAAAACATGCCCATCCCGTCATAGACGACCACCTGATGCCCGTCACCGATCCCCATGGCGCGCATCCGCGACATGAATTTCTCAACCGGCGGCACCATATGCGGCAGGTCGGATCGCAGGTCGGCAATCTCGTCGATGTCGAAAAAGCGCGCGCCGGGGATGTGAGCCGCGTCATATTCCGCCTTCGCGTCACGGCCCATATCGGGCATGTACCAGCTGGCGTCGATCACGCGCAGGTCCGGGTCTTTCAGATGGGTTTCAAGCCATTCGGTCGAAACAAGGGTTTTCGGGTCGCTATGCGGCATAGGAAGGCCCTCTTTGATACGTCGTATCATGCCTACAAAGCGGCGCGGGGTTAAGCAAGGGTGATGCGGCGAAAAGGGATCAAATCTCCTTGTGGGACGGACTTACGCTGCTTATGATCCAATCGTTTTTCAAAGAGGATCATCCCATGGACAGTATTACCCCGCTTCTGACCTATGCGCTGGCGCTCTCCATTGCCGCCGTGATCCCCGGCCCGGGAATCGCAGCCCTTGTCGGGCAATCTTTGGGAGCGGGGTTCCGGGTGGCCATGTTCATGCTGGCGGGCATTGCCTTGGGGGACGTGATTTACCTAACCGTTGCCATTGCCGGGCTGGCTGCGATTGCAAAAGTGTTTGCCGGTGCCTTTGTTGTGGTGAAGATCCTCGGCGGGCTGTACCTGATCTATCTGGCCTACAAATTTTGGCGCAGCGAAGCGGGGCTGACCAAAGTTCATAAAGAAAAGAGCCACGGGGCGTTGAAGGCGTTTGTGGGCGGGGTGGCGGTGACGCTGTCCAACCCCAAGGCCATCGTGTTCTATCTTGCCCTTCTGCCGACCGTTGTGGATCTGGGGCAGATTGATGTTCTGACCTGGTTTGAACTGTCGATCCTGACGGTGATTGTGCTGTTTGTGACCCTGACGCCCTATGCTTTTCTTGCCGCCAAGGCGCGCGGCTTGATGAAAAGCCCGGTGGCTTTGCTGCGCCTGAACCGCATTGCGGCCGGGGTCATTGGTGCGGCGGGGGCGGTGATCCTGGGGCAAACCGTGGCCGAAGTGGCGCGACGCAGTTGAGCTGGAAAACTGGTCCTACGGTGGCATGAAATAGCGGCATGAAAATGGGGGGCGAAACGCCCCCCGCACTCAGAACACAAACATTAGAACGCTCGGCCCCACCCGATAAACGCAGAAATCTGCGTGGTGTGCTGCAGGGATAGTGTCCCGGAAATCACCTTTGCGTTTAAGGGGAAAGCTGCGGGATATTTCCCAGTCTGCCGTTTGCCAACATCCAGGTGTCACGCAGCGCGTTGAATCACTTGGACATTGCGTTTCTGATCACGCTGACAATTGCCAGAACCACGCCGCCGCCCACGCCGCCCGAGGCCAGTTGCCCGATGATGCCCATCAGGTCCAACCCGCTTCCCGACAGTGCCCCGGCCCCCATCATCGACAGGATTTGCCCGCCAAGGCCGCCGCCGACAATCCCGGCGATCGAGTTGATCAACGTGCCCTGGTTGATGGATCCTACGGCCTTGCCGGCCACATTGCCGCCCACGGCACCTGCAATAAGACTGATCAGAACTTCCATAATACCCTCACTTGGTTTTGGGGTCGCCCCCGGTGTGTGAGAATCCAACAGGATGGAAGTGCAGGGGATAAGGGGAAAAGAACCGGGTTTCGCCCCGTTTGGTCAGGTGATCAAAGCGCATCGGTCCCGTCAGACGCGTTTGGCAGCCTGAACCGCGCGTTCCAATCCGTCGCGAAAACGGGACCGGTCGGCCTTGGAAAACGGTTTGCCGCCGCCCTGGCGAAACGGATCAGCCGCGCGCAGGTCGGTCATCAGGTCACGGGTGGCCAGTGTCTGGCCGATATTGCGCTCGGTCAAGGCCTCGCCATTGGGGCGCAGCACCTGCGCACCCGCCTCGACACATTTCGCCGCCAGAGGGATGTCGCCGGTCACCACCACATCCCCTTTGCCCGCGCGCTCGGCAATCCACATGTCGGCCACATCCGGGCCATCGGGCACATAGATCATCTCGACCAACGGGTTTTGCGACGGGCGCAGCCCGCCGTTCGAGACAAAAAAGATCTTGAGGCGGTGGCGCGTGGCCACCGCTTCGGCCTCGGCTTTCACCGGGCAGGCATCGGCGTCGACATAGATCACGCGTACAGGGCCTCGGCATGGAAGCTCACATGGTCTTCCATGAAGCTTGAGACGAAGAAATAGCTGTGATCATAGCCCGGCTGCATCCGGAAGATCGCCTGTTGGCGGCGTGCGGCGATGGCGGATGCCAGCGCTTCGGGTTTCAGAAGATCGATGAACTGGTCCTTGGTGCCGGTGTCGATCAGCATCGGGCCTTCAAACCCGTTGTTCTTCATCAGAAGGCTGGCATCATGGGCTTCCCAGTCCGCACTGTTTTCGCCCAGATACGCGCCGAGTTGTTTCTGGCCCCAGTCCGAATTGGTCGGGTTGCAGATCGGGGATAATGCAGAGACTGACCGGAACCGTTCCGGCAGGGTCATGGCCATGGTCAACGCGCCGTGGCCGCCCATCGAATGGCCGGTGATGCCCTGCCGGTCTGCGTCCAGTGCAAAAGTATTGAATACCAGTTCCGGCAGGTCCTCGGTGATGTAATCCCACATGTTGAAATGCGGTGCCCAGGGGGCCTCGGTGGCATTCACGTAGAACCCGGCCCCTTGGCCCAGATCATAGGCGTCATCATCTGCAACGCCTGGCCCACGCGGCGAGGTGTCGGGAAAGATCAGCGCGATGCCCTCATTGGCCGCCCAGGCCTGGGCCCCGGCCTTGGTCATGGCATTTTCATGGGTGCAGGTGAGGCCCGAGAGATACCAGAGCACCGGCACTGGCCCGTCCTGCGCTTCGGCGGGCAGGAACAGACCAAAGGTCATGTCGGTGCCGGTGGCTTTGGATCGGTGGGTATAGACGCCCTGCGTACCACCGAAACAAGCGTTTTCCGATTGGGTTTCCATCCGCGCTCTCCTTTAGATGCGTTTTGGGCCGATGGCCCGCAATATGGTGTTACAGCAAGTGTAGCGACAATCCTCGACAAAGAGCACCGGTTTGCGACCTCTTGGGGATGAAAATCTGCAGGGTGTCAGGCGTCCACGCGTGGGGCGGAGACAATGGGTAGGGTGCGGATCACAAAGAGGATCATCCCGATGGCCCAAAGTGTCCCGCCGCCATGGATCATGCCCATCGGTGCGCCGAACCAATCCGCCGTCACGCGCAGGGCTGCCCCCAGATGCAGAGAGATGAGCAACGTGGTGTCGAGCCTGCCTCCCTCCAGCGGGCGCCCCGAATGGCCCAAGACCGCGCGCAGCATCACAATCACCGTCATGGTGCCGATGGCGCCTGCGCCCAATGCGTGACGGATCTGACTTCCTGAGGCCAAATCTGCGATGCCGGACAGGGCGAGCAATGCCACGCCAATGACCAGCCACGCATAGGCGGCGTGCTGTGCAAACAACAGGGGTTCGGATCGCACCGCCAACCCGCACCAGCGCGACAGACGCAAGGCGAGCGCGACGGTGGTCAACGCGGCCAAAAGCCCGGTGATCGGGCCAATGCCCAATGTGGTCCAGCTGACGGCGGTCACGGCTGACAGGGTGATGGCGACCTGGTCCACCGGGCCAAATCCAGCGGGTATTTTCGCAGCGCCGCGTTTCTTCAACCAATTGCGGCTGAAGGCCGGGGTCACCCGCCCGCCAATATGCACCATTAAGACGAAGCTCAGCGCAAAACCTGCGGTCAGCCCCAGATCGGTATCCGCAAACAGAAACATGGCCTGGGACAGCGACAGGGCAAAGATCACCGCTGCAACCACGTAATTCCGGCTGTTCTTTGCCAGGATCAAATTGCCAAGGGCCAGCCCCGCCACCACCGGCAGGAAGGCCAGAGAAATCGCATCTGACACCAACGCCTCAGGAGCCACGAACATCGCCACGCGTGCCACAAGCCACAGGGTAAACAAGCCCGCAATCGCCACGGGCGGCAGGCCAGGGCGCCGGGTCCAGTTCGGGATTGCGGTGAACAGAAATCCGGCAAGCGCGGCGGGCAGATAGCCGAAAAGCATCTCGTGCTGGTGCCACAGGAACGGATCGCTGATCA
Source organism: Aliiroseovarius crassostreae (assembly GCF_049803815.1). Taxonomy (GTDB): domain Bacteria; phylum Pseudomonadota; class Alphaproteobacteria; order Rhodobacterales; family Rhodobacteraceae; genus Aliiroseovarius; species Aliiroseovarius crassostreae_A. The sequence goes on along the minus strand of NZ_JBNAGI010000001.1, from coordinate 918,268 downwards.
GGTCAGCCGCGCCCATATAAAGCGCCAACCACAGAGGAACAGCCACCCCGGCAAACAAAGCCGCGGCGGGAAAAAACAGGCGATAGGCGCCGGTCAGAAGGATCATGAGCTTATCCAGGCAATGATGGCAGAGACGGTTAAAATCGACAAAACGGTCGATACCAGAATGGCGGCAGAAGCGCGATGGGGTGCGACATTGTAATGCTGCGCAAGGATGTAAACATTTCCCGCAACCGGCAGACCAGCAGCGGCAATCATCACCCCGGCGGAATAGGGTTCGACATGAAAAACAGCCAGCGCAAAGAAGGCGACTGCGGCCGGGTGCAAGACCAGCTTGGCAAAGCTCAACCAGCTGGCCACCGACAGGCGTTCGGCGGATTTCACGGCCAGGGATGCGCCGATGGCAAACAGCGCACCGGGGGTGGACGCGCCCGACAGGATGTCTAGAAACCGATCAACAGGCACCGGCAAGGCCCATCCGGTGGCCGACCAGGCAAAACCAAGCGCGATAGACACGATCATCGGGTTGGTCGCCAGCCCTTTTGTGATGGTGGTCAGGATCGCGGGGCTGACCCGCCCATCGCGTGACCCTGTGATCAGGATCACAATCAGGCTGCCAAACAGGAACAGATCGACCGCCAGCACCAGCATCACCGGGCCGATTGCAGCTTCGCCCAACAACAGCGCCAACATCGGCACGCCCAGAAACCCGGTGTTGCCGATCACCGCGCATTGCGCTTCGACAGCGGCTTCCTCCAGCCCCACTTTGCGGACCAAGGCCACCACTGTGGCGATCACGTAAATCACCGCGCCCCCCGCGGCATAGGCCCAGATAAACGGCCAGTTCAACACCTCGGCCAGGGTCAGGTTGGCGGCAAATCGAAACAGCATCGCCGACAGCGCGAAATAGAACACAAACCGAGTGAGATAGGCCGTGGCGTCCGGCGGAAAGAACCCCCGCGCGGCGGCACCAAAGCCAAGCCCGATCAGGGCGAAAAATGGCAGGGTCTGAAGAAGCATGTCAATCATGAAATCGGGCTATCACGCAAGACACAGGAAGGCGAGGGGGCTTAGCGTTTTGGGGCCTCCAGCAGCTCCACCTCGACAAAGGCACATTCGAAATCATTGTTGTTGATCACATCATGTTCCACACCCAACTCGCGATAATAGGGCTCGCCATGGCGCAGTTCGGCAATCACCACCTCATCCCCCGGCAGTTCGATCCGAAGCGTGCCGTTGAACAGGGGAATCACCACATAATCATAGTCATGCCGGTGCCATCCGGTGCGCGCGCCCTTGTGTGGAAATCGCCATTCGGTCACCCGCACCCTGTCATTGTCGATCTGGGTGGTGGGGATGGCGGTGCAGGTCTGATCGTGGTTGGCGCACATGGAGGGTCTCCGTTACGTTTGCCTCATCCAGCACGAGCGCGCGCTGCTTGGCAACGGAAATCCGGATAATGGTGGATGAAGGGGGCTGCCACCCCCTATCCTCCGCCGATCAAAGCCCCTGCCGCAAACACCAATGCCCCGCCCAGAACCACCTGCATCGTGGCGCGTCCAAACGGGGTGTGCATATATTTGTTCTGGATCCAGACAATGGCCCAGAGCTCGATAAACACCACGATGATCGCGATGGTGGTGGCGGTCCAGAAATCGGTGATCAGATAGGGCATTGCGTGACCCAAACCGCCAAGGGTGGTCATGATCCCCGATGCAAAGCCGCGCTTGACCGGGCTGCCACGGCCAGAAAGCTCGCCATCATCCGATGCCGCTTCCGTGAACCCCATCGAAATCCCCGCCCCGACCGAGGCCGCAAGCCCAACAAGAAAGGTGGTGTGCGTGTTGTGGGTGGCAAAGGCGGTGGCGAAAATCGGGGCGAGTGTTGAAACTGACCCATCCATCAGCCCGGCCAGTCCGGGCTGCACCCAGGTCAAAAGGAACTGACGATGGGCGTCCGCATCCTCATCGCCACGTGTCTCATCGGTCAGGTGCTGGGCTTCCAGCTGCCCGGCCACATTGCCATGATCTGCCTCAGCCGCCGCAAGATCCCCCAACAGTTTGCGCGTATCCGCATCCTGCGTGCGGTCCGCCGCCTTGCGGTAAAACTGCTCCGCCTGTCGCTCCATTTCCCGCGCCTCGGCCCGGATCGCTTCCAGCCCGAGGTTTTCGACAAGCCACACCGGGCGGCGCGCATAAAACCCCGCCACATGCTCGCGGCGGATCAGCGGGATCACGTCACCAAACCGCGCCTTATGGGCATCGATCAACATGCGCCGATGCTCGTCTTCCTCCAGCGCCATCCCGTCAAACACCTTGGCGGAGGACGGGAAATCCTCTCGCAAATGCTCGGCATATTGCCGATAAATCCGCGCGTCATCCTCTTCGTTGGAAATCGCCAGCGCGAGGATCTCTTGTTCGGACAGGTCGGAAAATCGACGGCGTTGCAATGTGCCGGACAGCATGGGGAAGCTCCTGATTAGAATGGTTCTAACTTAGAGGGTTTGACAGGATTGGCAAGAGAGAGTTTACCTTCTTGCCAATAGAGTTACACTAACCGCGCAGGTTGGATATCCGGGCGAAGCCGCCCGTACTTGAGGTCAGACAGCCGACCGATATTGATGCGGTAGTCTGCCGCAATTTCGTGATAGCGATCACCACGCTGGATGCGTGCTTTGATCACCGCGATTTCGACATCCGAGAGATGTTTCATTTGTGTCTCCTTCAGAGTTGGAAGAAGAACGGCCGTTCGGGTTTTGCATAGATGTTGGGTTAAGACTGGAAAAGCGTTTGTGTTTTGGTGAGGGACTCGAACCTGTCTCTATGCTGCTGAAATCAAATAAATTAATCATAATGCGGTGATGTGTGCTACCCATTTGGGACAAAATTTAAATCTCAAACTGTCGTTTCGAATTCTCGATGGCATGGAATAGCATCGTACCTGGTTTACGAATATAGGAAGGGGAATGCCGGGCTTTTACAGAAGATGCAAAGAGGTAAAGCGAGGCAGGTCCATGCGTATCTTCATCCCAGCTCGTTACGCGGACAATCTTTCGCCAGTACCGCTGAACTGATGTGATGTGCCCTGATGCATTCATTCTGGATGGAAACAAGTAAGGTGAGTCCGAAAACTGTTTCTCCAGCTGGGTGCGATACGCGCCTAGGAATTCCTGCATTTCAGGATCAATACGTTCTTCTGCCCAAAACCAACTGGCCCGGCTGCCTTTGGGATATGGGTACCAGCTTTGCCCTTTGAACTGATCCCAGCGGGCAGAGAGTGTTGGTCGAAGCTTTGCTCCGGTTGTTAGGTAAAGTGCCACACAGGCTGACGGGATATGCCCCAGAGGCGCGGAATTCAGTTGGTCGTATACTTCTTTGCGGATTGCCCGGTATCTGTCCCCGGTCCCGTCATACCAATCTTTGATCTGTTCTTCGCGTAGCTCGCGAAACGCGGGATACAACTCATCCGCAGTCAGATCACGGTTCGCGCCTTGAATGCCAAGCTTGCGCTGAAGTTGTGTAATGGTCCCCAGAATGGCTTGAAATTGTGTGATGTCCCGTCCGTTGATGGTCAATGAACTGACCAATTCTACTGTCGATAACGATCCAAAGGGACGGTCACGCAATGTTTGGGGAATGGTTCGCCAACAAAGCTGCTCCAACTGATCGAGATTGCGTTGTGCGTTAATCGGGGATGATTTCTGTTTCGCGTCTTGATGCACCGCTGCAAAGAACGCATCCAGGTGATCTCCGAAATGAGTACGCTTCGCCAGTTCGCGCTTTTCTAGCCAATGATCTCGTCGAGCTTCTGGTGTGCTGATGTCACCGGACAGAGTTTTCTTCTGCCGCTTCGCCCATTTGCGGGCATGGGGCAGGAAAGATCCCAAACTGCGAGAGAAGAAAGGTGTTGGGTCGCCGTCGTTGTGAACGTCTAGAAAAACTTCCAAAGTGTTGAACTGTCGTCGCGTCCAATTCCCGTTTTGATCTTTTGCGCGCAAACAATAGCTGGCAGTTCCGCCCTTTTTGCCTGCCCGCAATCGAAGCCCTAGTCCGGGAACGATGCTATCAGAAAACCAAAGCTCCCCCGTTTCCGGAGGAGCTTGTGTATCAACAAACTCAGGTGTGAGTTCGAAGCGTTTTGTCATCGGGGTTCAGAACTCCACAACCGCCCGGATGCTTTCTCCCTTGTGCATCAGCTCAAACCCTTCGTTGATCTGGTCCAGTGTCAGCTTGTGGGTGATCATCGGGTCGATCTCGATCTTGCCGTCCATATACCAGTCGACGATTTTCGGAACATCCGTGCGCCCCGACGCGCCGCCAAAGGCGGTGCCGCGCCAGACCCGGCCGGTGACCAGTTGGAACGGGCGGGTGGAAATCTCGGCACCTGCAGGCGCGACGCCGATGATGATGCTTTCGCCCCAGCCCTTGTGCGCACATTCCAGCGCCTGACGCATCACGTTGACATTGCCGGTCGCATCAAAGCTGTAATCCGCGCCGCCGCCGGTCAGTTCGACCAGATGGGCCACGATGTCGCCATCCACTTTTGACGGGTTCACAAAATCGGTCATGCCGAAATGGCGGCCCATTTCTTCTTTGCTGTCGTTCAGATCGACACCGACAATCTGATCCGCCCCCGCCATGCGCAGGCCCTGGATCACGTTCAGACCAATGCCGCCCAGACCAAACACAACAGCGGTCGAGCCGATTTCGACCTTGGCCGTGTTGATCACCGCGCCGATCCCGGTGGTCACGCCGCAGCCGATGTAACAGATCTTGTCAAACGGCGCGTCCTTGCGCACTTTCGCCAGCGCAATTTCCGGCACCACGGTGTGCTGGGCAAAGGTCGAACAGCCCATGTAGTGGTGGATCGGCGTACCATCCAGCATCGAAAACCGGGTGGACCCATCGGGCAGCAGCCCCTGACCTTGCGTCGCACGGATCGACTGGCACAGGTTGGTTTTCGGGTTCAGGCAATAGTCACACTCGCGGCATTCCGGGGTGTAGAGCGGGATCACGTGATCGCCCACTTCCAGAGAGGTCACCCCTTCGCCCACCTCGATCACCACGCCGGCCCCTTCATGGCCCAAAATGGCCGGGAAAATGCCTTCGGGATCATCGCCGGACCGGGTGAATTCGTCGGTGTGACAGAGACCGGTGGCCTTCATCTCGACCAGAACCTCACCCGCGCGCGGGCCTTCCAGGTTCACATCCATCACTTCAAGCGGTTTGCCGGGGGCAAGGGCAACAGCAGCACGTGTGCGCATGGGATATCCTCCAATAAATCAATAGCGGTTTTCGGCTGTCCTGCTGGGTATAACAGGAGGACAGCCGAAAACCGCCCGAGAGAGCACGCGCTTTCACCCTGAGCGAAACCCAGCGCGAAAGCAACACATGGGCGACCTGTCCTTGCTTCGGCGCGACATCGGACACAAAACTCAGGTATGGAGCAAAAAATCTTACATATTTTCTTGGCGCTGGCCTGCATGGGCGTGGCCGGCTGCCAGTCGGACGCTGCGGCACCGCCGCTTGTGCAGAACTGCCCGGCGCCGGGCATGGCGCATTTGATGGGCAAAGATGTCTCGGCCTATGAGGCGCTGCGGTATCAGGGGCCCGCCCGGGTGGTGCGGCCTGATCAGGCGGTGACGATGGACTATCGCGCAGACCGCCTGACGGTGACCCTGGATGATCGGGATCGGATTATCGGGTTGACCTGCAATTGAAGCACGCCCCGGAATGTCATTGATGTCTCCTGTGCGGTTCGGTTTGCGCCGCAAGCTCGTGCCGGATTGCGGGTTTGTCTGACAGGAACGCGGACAAGCCAAGCTGCTGTTCCGCTGCCCTCACCAGATCGACACTGCCCTTGCGGGACAAGTGATTGGAATCGCGAAACATAAGGTTCCATTCATCCGCATAATCCACTTGCAAACAAGGCTGGTCCTTGGCCCCGCACATCAGTTTTGTTGGCAGTACGGCCAAGGCCCCATGGCGTTGGCTGGTGTCCTCAATAAGTTGATCGGTGAAGCGCGCCCGCGCGCGTTTTGCGTCGCTTGGCATTTGTCCGCACCGCGAGGATTTGGCAAAGCCCGCCGCGTCCTGCACCCAAGGAAACAGGGTCATGCAGCGTGACAGGTCATTGCCCAGTTCCGGCACCTGGCTGAACACGACAACGGGTTTGCCGGTTGCCCTCAGTTGTCGAAGGCTTTTGTCCAATTGCCGGGCAAACAGGTTTCGCGAGGTCTGAACGGCCGCGGCATCCGACCCGGAGGTGGGCGGTTTGCCATCACGTGAAAATGCCTCTGGTCGCATCAAAAGTTCCCGACGGCGTGCCAGGTCGCCAAAATCTGACCGCTCCACCATATCAACCCAGCGCGCGGCGAGGATCACGGCATCGTATTTTTCCTGATTTGCCAGTCTCTCTTTAAGTCCTGAGGAAGCGTCTAGACATATCTTCCGGGAGGCATCGCGATCAGGGAGATCAAAATTGCGTGCCACCCCGAACAGAGGAGGGCAACCGGGCAGGGTTGCGGCTTCAAGGGTGAAACCCTGTGGGATCAGAAGGTGCACAAGGCCGGTTTCCAGATGCTCGGCGTGGCTGTCCCCGAAAAGAAGAACCCGAGGGCCATCGACCTGTTCGTCGCGTGGTTGATAGATCCGGATGGCCTTGGCCTGGGGCAGTTCATGCCATGTGGCTTGGCTACGTCTTGCCCCGAGGGGATGTAGCGGGATTTCGGCATCCTGGGTGCGGATCCCAAACGAGCGGTCCTTGTATTTCAGATAGGTCGGCACGGTCAGCATCATGGCCGCAGCGGCAATCCCGGCCAGCACCGGCCAGTTGCCGAACCGCGCTTTGGGCCGTGCCGGTCTTCGGAACCGTTGTTCAATGAAGTAATAATTGGCGGCGGCAATCAGAATGGCCAGCGGGAACAGGCCAAGCTTCAGCGCCAGCGACGGGTCATCGGGCAGCCGATAGAGCAGATAGACATAAATCGGCCAATGGACGAGATAGAGCGAATAGCTGATCAGCCCAATCCATACGGTGATCCGGTGCTGAAACAGCCGCCCGATGGGGCCATGTGCGCCAAAACGGATCAAAAGCGCGGTGCCAAGACAGGGCAAAAGCGACAAGACCCCCGGCAGGGGTGTTGTCTTGTCGAACACCACAAAACTGGACAGGACAAGGATCAGCCCAATGGCCGCCAAAACCGATGGGCGCACCTCGTCTGATTGGGACTTGGGCAGATAGTGCTTTGCCTCTGCCTTGTGGCGCATGATCAAGGCCAACTGGGCCCCAACCATCAGTTCAAAGGCACGAAACGGCAGCAGGTAGTAGGCGGCGTTGAAATTGATCCCCCGGATAAGCTCTGCCGCACCGAGGCTGCCAGCCAGCACCACCGCCCCCATGATCGGTGCGGTTCGGGGGCGCAGGGACAAAGCCAGCAGCAAAAGCGCGGGCCAAAGGAAATAGAACTGCTCTTCAACGGCAAGAGACCAGAAATGCAGCAATGGCCGGGCCCAGGCGTTGATATCAAAATAGCCGACCGTTCCGTAGTAATAGATGTTTGCGACGGGCAAGATCGAAGCGGGGGTTGCTTTCAGCAGATCGGCGAGGTCATTGGCCGACAGAATGGGCAGAAAGACCAGCAATGTGACGGCAATCACACTCAGTGCGGCGGGCAACAATCTGCGCACCCGACGCAGATAAAAACGCCGAAAGGAAAACCGGCCTTCTGCGTGTTCCTGGGCAATCAGCCTTGTGATCAGAAACCCGCTGATCACGAAAAACACATCCACCCCGAGAAACCCGCCTTTGCCGATGGGCAGCGCATAATGCGCCATCATGACCCCCAAAACCGCAAGCGCGCGTAGTCCGTCAATATGGGGCAGATACATGGTGTTTGGCCTTCTGAAAGGGAGGCGGCGTCAAAACAGGAGAAACGATGTCAGGGAATTGTCAATTTGCGGCCGGTGTTCGTCAGGGATGTTTACCGGAAGTTTTGCTTTGCTTCTTGCGTGCAATCAAGGGGCGATAGGGGCCGAGGCGCGGAATAAAGAAAAAGGGGGCAAATCTGCCCCCTTGATCACATGTCAATCTGCATATGAGTGCGCTTGGCCCTGGTCACTTCTTGCGATACTCGTCGTGGCAGGCCTTGCAGGTGCCACCGACTTTTCCCAGCGACGCCCCTAGTGTGCCTTGATCGGGCAGGGTGGCATTGGCCTTGGCGGCCATCACCATATCCTCGGATTTCTTCACGAAATCATCCCAGTTTTCCCAGATCGCGGGCAGGGCTTCGGATTTGGGGTCGGTTTCATTGGCCTCAAAAAGAGCAGGAACCTTCATGCCTTCGCTGGCAATGGTGGCCATGGCTGCCTCGGCCTTGGCGCTGTCAAATTCCATCTCGCCTTTTGCCATGCCGGCCAGAACTTTCATGCCGCCGCCGATGGTTTCCATGGTCATCATGCGCGCCTTTACGGCAGGGTTTTTTACGTCGTCATGGGCAAGGGCCGGGGTGACGGCAAAGACAAGAGCGGTGGCAGAAATAACTTGGGTGAAACGGTTCATGGGTCCCTCATTTGGCTGAACGGTTGTTTTGGCTTTTGGTTCTGTCAGGCCAGAATACCCGTGGGGTCGTGAAAGGGAATTGACAGAATTGTGATCAGCAGATTGCAGATCACAGGGCGTCCAGCCCACCCAGCAACATATCTGTTACCAGATCGGCATATTCTTCGCGGTTCAGACCCTGTCCCGGACGGTTCCACATGTAATACCAGTTCAGGATGCCAAAGACAGACATGGTGACCGGGCGCAGCTTTGCCCCATCCCCCAAAGCCTCTGGTGCCGCTGATTTCAACGCCTCGCCCATCATGTCGATCAACCGCCGCTGCAGGTCAAAAAGTTTCGCCTGCATTTCGGGTTCCAGCACGGACAGGGCATCCAACTGCAATTTATGCTCCGCATCCGCCCCCTTGTAGGCCACCAGAATGGCCCGGACCAGCCCGCGCAACCCATCGGTCTCGGGCGCGGCTTCCACCTCTGCGACCAGGGTCGACAGATGGGTGTCGAGAATGTCGTAAAGCAGCGCTTCCTTGCTGTCGTAATAGTGATAGATCAACGCTTTTGACACGCCACAATGTTTGGCCGCGCCCGTCATCGAGGCGCGGTCGAACCCATGCTCCGCGAAATAGGCGGCTGCCCCCTTGCGGATGGCAGCGCGTTTTTCTTCGTGATCGCGGGCAATCCCTCGCGGCATGGGTTACTCCTTCGGACGGTTGTCGATGATCCTTACAGCTTTCCCCTCGCTGCGTGCAACCTTACCGGCATCCGCCACATGAACCTTTGCGCTGATCCCGACATTGGATTTGATCTTGCCCGCCAGAGCGCGGGCGGCCGCTTCGGCCCCCTCGGCGGGTTGTCCTTCGGCCATTTCAACATGCACATGCATTTCGTCCATCCGGCCGGGGCGGTTCAGTTCGATCTGGAAATGCGGGCTGAGCGTCGGCACGTCCATCAGTTGTTCCTCGATCTGGGTCGGGAACACGTTCACGCCGCGCAGGATGATCATATCGTCCGAGCGCCCGGTGATCTTCTCCATCCGCCGCATCGACCGGGCGGTGCCGGGCAGCAGGCGGGTCAGGTCACGGGTGCGGTAGCGGATGATCGGAAAGCCCTCTTTGGTGAGCGAGGTAAAGACCAACTCGCCCAACTCGCCATCCTCACAGACCTCGCCCGTGTCGGGGTTGATGATTTCAGGATAGAAATGATCCTCCCAGATGTGCAGCCCGTCTTTGGTTTCCACACATTCATTGGCCACGCCGGGTCCGATCACCTCGGACAGCCCATAAATATCGACCGCGTGCATGTCGAACGCGTCTTCGATTTCACCGCGCATGGCATTGGTCCAGGGTTCCGCGCCGAAGATCCCGACCTTGAGCGGCGATTTGCGTGGATCCAGCCCCTGCTTGTTGTAGGCATCGAGGATGGACAAAGAATAAGACGGGGTCACCGTGATGCCGGTGGCGCCGAAATCCTCGATCACACGCACCTGGCGTTGGGTCATGCCACCGGATACGGGCACCACGGTCAGGCCGTACTGTTCCGCCCCGCCATGCACGCCCAGCCCACCGGTGAACAACCCATAGCCATAGGCATTGTGCAGCACGTCGCCCGGTTTCAGGCCAGAGGCGCGCAGGCAACGGCCAACCACGCTGCCCCACATGGTCAGATCGTTTTTCGTATAGCCCACAACGGTAGGCTGCCCGGTGGTGCCGGAACTGGCATGGATGCGCGCGATCTGTTCACGCGGCACGGCAAACAGACCAAACGGATAATTGTCGCGCAGATCCTGCTTCACCGTGAAGGGAAACTTCGCCAGGTCAGACAGAGATTTCAGATCATCGGGATGCACGCCCGCATCGTCAAAGCTTTTGCGGTAAAACGGCACGTTATCATAGGCGTGGCGCAGCGACCATTTCATCCGCTCCAGCTGAAGCGCCTGAATTTCATCGCGCGAGGCAATTTCGATCGGGTCCAGACTGTCCCGGCTCGGTGTTAAATCTTCCATGCGTTCCTCCCTGACGCGCGGCATCCGTCTTCCCATCAGATGCCAATGCTGCTGTGGCCGGCGCGGGGTCCCTTTCCTCCGCCTGGCCGAATACTATTCCTCGAAATGATGGCCCTTGATCTGGCGGGAATGCCCGCGAAACAAGGCCACTTGCCGACCGTCTTCTCCTGTGACGGTGACATCATAGATGCCGGACCGACCGGCGCGGCTGACCTCAACCGCTGTGGCGGTCAGGCGTTCCCCCAACTGGCCGGGGGCCAGATAGGTGATCGAATTGTGTTGGGCGACCACCCGGTGATTGTAGCTGTTGCAGGCAAAGGCAAAGGCGCTGTCCGCCAAGGTGAAAATGAAGCCGCCATGGCAGATCCCATGTCCGTTTGCCATATCCGCGCGTACAGACATGGAGATCACCGCGCGGCCCGGCCCCACCGCGTCCAGCGACATGCCAAGCGCCTGGCTGGCCGGGTCATCCGCCCACATGGCGTCGGCCGAGCGTTGTGCCCGCATCTCTGGCGTCATCTTTGTGTCCTGATCCATGGGGAGAGGATGCACAAAACCGACCGTGCGGTCAATAGTTCCGTTAAGGCGCTGAAAATGAAAAACCCGCGCGTATGGCGCGGGGAAGGTGTAGGTAGCCCCGGTGCCGCATACTGGGTGGGGGCTGTAAAAAACGGCACCGGGGTGAGCATTCGCTCGCTACAGGATCATGTTTGACGGGGCAACGCGGCAGCAAAAGGGAGGCAAGTGGTTTTTTCGCAGTTCATTTCGCGGCAAAAATGCGGCGCTTTGAGTGTGGCAGGTCTTGCGGCGGTGCAACTTCGAAACCGCTAGGGATTGATTTGACCGGCCGGGCAAGGCAAGCTGGAGCTATGAATATCCAACATTCCAACACCAACACCCCCGGTGGGCCTTCTTCAAGCAAATGCACATCGGATCAGGTGGTGTTTGATCGAAAGGAACTTGGCGTGATCATGGGGCTTTATGGCCGTATGGTGGCGGCGGGCGACTGGCGCGACTACGGGATGAGCTTTCTGCGCGATCTGGCGGTGTTTTCCGTGTTTCGCCGCACAGCGGAGCACCCGCTGTATCGGATTGAAAAACGCCCCAAACTGCGTCTGCGCCAAGGGCAGTATTCGGTGATTGCCATGGACGGGCAGGTGCTCAAACGTGGCGATGATCTGCGCAATGTGCTGCGGGTGCTGGAGCGCAAGCTGATCCGTCCGATCGATTGATCAGGCCCACATGGCGCAACCGAAGCTTTCGAAAAAACTTCGGCGCAGAATTTTTGTGAAAACTCTGGTTACCACAGCCGCCGCCGCGCGGTGACCGGGCCATCCCCCTGATCGGCAATCCGGGACATGGCGGTGTCGATCCCCTCCAATACCACCGACATGTGATGTGCGTTGGCATGGATCAGCCGCTCATGATCAAACACCATCGCCACATGCCCCTTCCAAAACAGAAGATCCCCACGTGCCAGTGGGGCGTCCGCCGGGAGGGCCCGCCCGACCTTCTCTTGCATGTCGCTGTCCCCGGGGCACTCGATCCCCGCGGCCAGAAGCGCCGCCTGCACAAGGCCGGAGCAATCAATCCCCGCGCGCGAATTGCCGCCCCACAGGTAAGGCGTGCCCAGAAACAGTTCTGCGGTTTTGGCCGGGTCGCGCAGTTTGTCACCCCGGGGCATCAGATGTGCGCTGGGCACAAAATACCCGTCTGCGGTTTCGCTGAAGCGCCCGTGATCTGCCACGATGGACAGGCGGGCGCCGAATGACAGCCCCATCACGTCTCGGGTTTTGAAGTCGGGTTCCGAATAAAGATGTGTGGCGGCGGCGCTGACCCAATGGGTGGCGGGCTGTGCCCCCCCAAGCTGGGTCACGTCCACATAGCCCACATAGCCATCCCGCTCTGCCTGAACAAACGCATGGGCCTCATGCTCTTCCAACATCAGGAGCTGCTCGCCATAGAGCGCCTGCCGGTCCCGTGCCCCACCCGGCGCCCGCAGGATGTCCGCAACCGGCGTGACCACCCGGCGCAGCAGGCCGGGGGAGAAGCGGTCCGCCTGCACCCTGCCACGCAGACTGTCATGGGCCACACGCGGATTGGCGGGTGTCAGACGTGGATCGCTCATGCTTTGGTGTCCAGGTTCAAAAGGTCCGGCAAGGCCGCGAGGATCGCGCGCGCGCCCATCCCCACACCGCCCTTGGGACGAGCGGGCGCGGCGGATGGGTTCCAGCCATAGATGTCGAAATGCATATAGCGCGGCGTGTCCGTGACAAAACGATTGAGGAAAAGCGCCGCCGTGATGGACCCGGCAAACCCGCCCTTCGGCGCGTTGTCCAGATCGGCAATGCCCGGTTCGATCATCGCCTCGTAAGGTGCCCAGAGGGGCATCTCCCACACCGGATCGGCGACCTTGCGGGCCGCTTTGCGCAGCGCCTCTGCGTCTTCGGGGGTTGTGGCGTAAAACGGGGACAGGTCCGGGCCCACCGCCACGCGCGCGGCACCCGTCAGCGTGGCCATCGAAATCACCAGATCCGGGGTTTCCTCATCCGCCAGCGCCAGCGCATCCGCCAGCACCAACCGCCCCTCGGCATCGGTATTGTTCACCTCAACCGTCAATCCCTTGCGACTGGTCAGGATATCGCCCGGACGAAACGCATTGCCCGACACGGCGTTTTCCACGGCAGGGATCAACACCCGCAATTGCAACGGCAGCTCAAGCGCCATGATCATCTGGGCAAGCCCCAGCACCGTGGCCGCCCCACCCATATCCTTTTTCATAAGCGCCATCGACCCGCCGGGTTTCAAATTGAGCCCGCCCGTGTCGAAGCAAACCCCTTTGCCGACCAGCGTCAAAGTCGGGCCAGATTTGCCCCAGCGCATATCCAAAAGGCGTGGCGCGCGGGCGGGCAGGTCTGCAGCACGACCGACGGCATGGATCATCGGGTGGTTTGTGGACAGCAGGTCATTGCCGGATGTGACCCTGATCGTGGCACCAAATCGGCTTGCCAACGCCTCGGTGGCGGCTTGCAATTCTGCGGGACCCATATCCTGTGTTGGGGTGTTGATCAGGTCGCGTGTCAACGCCTCTCCCGCTGCAATCGCTTCCAACCGGTCGGCATCCACGCCCGCCGGCGCGGTCAACTGCGCCTGATTGCTTGCGTTTTTGCGATAGCGATCAAAGCTGTACCCCGCCAACAGCCAACCAAGCGCCGCCTCTTCCAGTTCTCGTTCCGGAAGGTCTGACATCAGGGTATAAGTGCCGGGGGGCAGCGTGGCACGTGCGGCGGCAAAGCCGAACCGTTTTCGGGCGCGATCCTGTGCGCTGCCATAACCCACCACCGCACATTCAATCCTGCCATCTGACCCCGGCACGACAATTGCCTTGCCCAAACCGGGCGCAAATCCGGTTGCTTCACACCAGGTACGGGCAGTACTGGGCAGGGTGGCCAACCCGTCAGGATCCCCTTTGTGAAGAAGGTGCAACGGAATGCTTGTGTCGGTTTCGGGGGCAAATCGCAATGTCATGGGGGACCTGTATGCTGGAGCTGACGGGTGGTTTGCCCTCAGACTAACGTCACACCACCTGCCTGCAACCCATTTGCGATCAGATCCGCGAACCGCCCGTTGAACGGTGGCTCAGACCGACATATCCTGCAGATCCCACACAGCAATCAATGACCCCTCGCCCACGCGGTTCAGGCGCGCGAGGACGGCGTGGCAGGCGGCAACATCCTTGTGACCCACCAGCGCAAGGGCATCACGCCCAATTCTGGCCAGTTTGGTCATGCCCAATTGCTGGGCGATAGTGATCAATGTGCGGATTTCCCTTGTGGCATCGTCTTTTCGATCCGCAGAGACGGCCTTTCGCAGTTGCGACAGGCCGACGGCCAGATCTTCCAACGCCTGATTTACAATTTTGTCGGCCCCGACCGGCCCGTGTTGCAGGAACAATACCTCCAGCTGATCCCGGTCCAATCCGACGGTTTCCTTGTGATGCATAAGTTTGACAGCGCTCACGGCGACACCCCATAAACTTTCCCTCGTTCCAGAGAGCTTGGGGCAATAACCCTCAAGAAAACGTATATCTACCTATTAGAAATTGCTCGAATTCCCTGCGAATTATAGGTAAAACCGTTCGAAATCGGAGGAGAATGACATGGACAAAGCCAAGCCGCTTCCCGCGTATCTTGTACAGCGCTACGAGGGATGGAAAGCCACAGGATATGCGGAGAACAAGGCGTGGTATCGCCGCCTGGCAGATGAGGGCCAGCGCCCGCGTGCGATGATCATCTCCTGCTGCGATTCCCGTGTGCATGTGACGTCGATCTTCGGGGCCGATCAGGGCGAGTTTTTCCTGCACCGCAATATCGCCAACCTGGTGCCGCCGTTTGAACCGGCAGGTGATTACCACGGCACCTCGGCGGCTGTGGAATATGCTGTAACTGCGCTGAAAGTCACCCATCTGATCGTACTGGGGCATTCCAGCTGCGGTGGGGTGAAAGGGTTTCATGACATGTGCAAAGGTCACGCCCCTGATTTGTCAGATGGCAGCAGCTTTGTCGGCAAATGGATCAGCCTGCTGAAGCCCGGCTATGAAAAGCTTGAGGCGAAAGACGGGGATATCACCGACCGTGACCTGGAAAAAGAAGCCGTTGTTGTGTCGTTGAACAACTTGATGACCTTCCCCTTCGTGCAAGAAGCGGTGGAGAGCGAGCAACTGTCGCTGCATGGATTGTGGACCGATATCGGCGAAGGCGGGCTGGAATATTACGACGCTGCCAGCGACTCGTTCCAGCCGGTGTAAGGCGGTCTTAAAGCGTTTCGGTTTTAACCTGACACAGGGGAAAACCGAAACGCAGTAAGAGATATCAATGTCATGGGCGTTTCGGGACAAACATGTGTCTCAAGTTTATCCCGAAACGCTTTAGGTCTAACGGCGCGGGCAATATACGGCGCGTAAGCTATACGATGCGTTAACCATCTCGGGTCATGCTGGTCACATGGCTGATGTGACATTGAGATTGGAAATGCCGCTGGAGATGCTGGTTGATCTGAAACGATCAGCAGATCTGCTAGGGATTTCCGTGGACCAATATATCCGCGACCTGATCCGGTCTCGCAGCATCAAAGAATTATCGGGCGGTTCTGATCCCTCAGAGCCGCCCTTTTTGATGCCGTTTTCAGGGGCGCGCCGGATCAAGGACGCCAGTTAAGCTCCCACCCTTCGGGCCAGCTGAGACGGGTGTTGATCGTGACCTCTGTTTCTTCACCGGGGGCAAGCGACAGGTTCCAGACTGACAATCCGCGCTTGTCGTCGTGATCGGTTTCATCCGGGCGTGGGGTGGCGGTGATCTCCACCTCAAGATCTTCCTGCTCGGAATAAGTCAGCGGATAAAAGGCGCGCACCTCTTGTGCCTCGCTCGTCAGGTTGGTCACGCGAAAGGCCGTGTCCTGTTCGCGGGTGTTCGTTGTCGAGATGAGGCCCCGATCCCCGGTTTCATTGGTGGCGACCACGTGTTCAAGACGGATGCCTTCGATGGGGCCGAAGGGCAGGGTGGTGTCGTCGCCCGCGGCCAGGAAGGGCAGGGCGAAACGCCCCATCAACGTGTCGCCGCGATACATCTTGGCCGCGCCGCCCAGCAGGGGTTCTTCGGTGTCATTGGTCATTTGGGCGACAAGGAACGCGGTGGTGTCGCGGCGCGGCACGGCGTAGATTTCCGGGGTGACGGGCAGGGTGAGATTGCCCAGCTCAAGGATCTGTGTGTCGCCACCGGCGGCGGACACTTTGGTGGGATAGCGATAGCTGACCGCGACGCCACCTGTGTCCACCACCATGCCTGCGGCCCCGTCCATCATCAGCTCTGGTTCAACGACGGCGCTTTCCAGTACCTCTGCCATATCTGCTGATTTCAGGCTGCGCGGGGCGGCGGAGGGAACCGGGCGCGGCGCGTGAATGCTGGCGCGATTGACCTGCGGCGCGCTGGGGTCCACGCGATCTGACGGGCGCTGGGTGGACAAGGTCAGGTCGATCTGATCCCAGACCGCGCCAAGAGGCGGGGTCACGTTAACGTTGCGATTGATCGTCAAGCTGTCTTGCGCGGGTTCTGCAAGATGCAGGTCATATTGTGGCACCCAACCGCCGCCCCAGTGATCTGATCGGGTTGCAATCACCAGTTTTTGCGCCTCGGCCAGCGAAACCGACAGGGCGGCGACACGTCCGATTTCGGGCGGCGGCGACAGGCGGTCAAAGGCGATCTGGGCCAGGTCGCGATCCGTTTTGCGTTCGGTCAGCAGGTCTTTGGCATCCCGCAACTCAAGCTGTTTCTCCGCGATCCGGCTGCGCACGTCTTCGCTTTCGCGTCCCACCAGTGCCGCCATCGCCTTGAGGTCATCCACCGAGGTTGCATCGTTTGGCGCAGAGATGCTTTCGAGGAAGGCCAGTTCGTTGTTGAGCGCGGCGATGCTGTCGGTCAGGCCCGACATTACGTCTTTTTGCGCGGTAAGGGCATCCTTGGCCGTGTCGAGCACATCTTTGGCCGCCGCTTGTGCCGGGGTCAAAAGGGCTGGGTCTGAAAGGGGGCTGTTTTCGATGAATGTCACAGCCCCCAGTGTTGCCTGCCCTTCCACCAGCATCAGGTCCGGCACGCCGTCGGTTTCATGGAACGGTGTGGCCGCGACAAGGATGCGATGCTGGCCTGCGGGCAGGTCCACCGTGATGTGATGGGTTTGGGTGGCACCTTGCGGATAAAGGATGGCCGCGACCACCGGGGCGGAGGTGTGAAAATCCTCGGCCCAAAGCGGCAGGGGCAGGGTGGTCAGGGCGGATAAGAGGAGGGCACGGCGCATCGGAAATGTCCTTTTGGGGTCAATCTTGTCGTCAGAGGAACATGTCGGGTGGCTATTTGAAAGGGGGAGTTTTGGGACGCGCGGATCTTGGCCGTGAGCGGATGTGCTCCCGCCCCCTGTGCCTGCGCACCTTTGGTGCTTGCCCGGGGTTGGGGGTGGCCTCGCTGCGCTCGGTCGCCTCCGGCGGAGGTATTTTCAGCAAGAAAAAGCAGGTGGCGCGTATGAAAAAAGCCCCACCATGTGGCGGGGCTTTCCTGATTTGGATTGTGAACAAGGGTCAGCCCTTTTTCAAAACCTCACGGCCCAGCAGTTCGGCGATCTGAACGGCGTTCAAGGCCGCGCCTTTGCGCAGGTTGTCCGAGACACACCACAGGTTCAGGCCATTTTCCACGGTCACGTCTTGGCGGATGCGCGAGATGAAGGTGGCGTAATCGCCGACGCATTCCACCGGGGTGACGTAGCCACCGTTTTCACGTTTATCGACCACCAGGATGCCCGGCGCTTCGCGCAGGATGTCGCGGGCTTCATCTTCGTCAAGGAAGTCCTCGAACTCGATATTCACCGATTCCGAGTGGCCCACGAAGACCGGCACGCGCACGCAGGTTGCGGTCACCTTGATCGACGGGTCGACGATTTTCTTGGTCTCGACGATCATCTTCCATTCTTCTTTCGTGTCGCCCGAATCCATGAAGACATCGATATGCGGGATCACATTGAAGGCGATCTGTTTCGGATACACCGACGGCTCCACTTCCTGACCCGGCACATACATGCCCTTGGTCTGGTTCCACAGCTCGTCAATTGCGTCTTTGCCGGACCCCGACACCGACTGGTAGGTCGAGACCACAACGCGTTTGATTTTGGCGCGGTCATGCAAGGGCTTCAGCGCCACAACCATCTGCGCGGTCGAACAGTTCGGGTTGGCGATGATGTTCTTGTTTTTATAGTCGTGAACCGCCTGCGGGTTCACCTCGGGCACGATCAGCGGGATGTCCGGGTCGTAACGGTACAGCGACGAGTTGTCGATCACCACACACCCAGCGGCCGCAGCCTTCGGCGCATAGGTCTTGGTCGCCTCGGACCCAACAGCAAACAGCGCCATATCCCAGCCGGTGAAGTCGAAAGTGTCCAGATCCTGGGTGGTCAGGGTCTTGTCACCAAAGCTGACTTCGGTCCCGAGCGAGCGGCGTGACGCAAGTGCGGCAAGTTCATCGACAGGAAACTGGCGTTCCGCCAGGATGTTCAGCATTTCGCGGCCCACATTACCCGTGGCGCCCACGACGGCGACTTTATAGCCCATTACGGCCTCCTATTTTTAGTCAGTCTTTGAACCACCCAAAGACGCAGGGTGCTTAGACCAAAAAAGACCGGTGGGGAAGGGGCGACCCGTCGATCTGCCATGATTTCTCGTTGACTTGTCGCCAAATTGCTGTGATACGGGCGCAATCTGTCCGGCTGACGCGTGAGCAGCCCGCCCAAACCTGAGGCAGACAGAGAGACGCACCTTGATCTCATGAAGGTGCAATTGAAAAGTTCCCAAATCACGCGGGGTGCTGACGGCCGGATCGGCGGGCAGGCAACTGCACGGGGATATGCCCCACCGCGAGCGCTGGTCGCAACCGATGCGATGGGCCCCCGCGTGGGTGGCCCCACACCCGTGTGAAACGGTGCGCCGATTTGCGTGCCAGAAAGATGATCATGACAAAATTTGCAGAGCTCGGGCTGGACCCGAAGCTGGTGGCCTCTGTTTCCGAGGCCGGATACGACACCCCGACCCCCATTCAAACCCAGGCGATCCCGCTGGTTCTGGCGGGCCGCGACGTGATGGGGCTGGCGCAGACCGGCACCGGCAAAACGGCCGCCTTTGGCCTGCCGCTGATCCATCAGCTGCTGGGCAACCATGACAAGCGCCAGTCGAAATCGATTAAGGCCTTGGTTTTGGCGCCGACCCGCGAGCTGGTGAACCAGATTGCAGTGAACCTGCGCGACTATGTGAAGGGCACGCACCTGAAGGTGATGACCGTTGTGGGTGGTGTGTCGATCAACCGCCAGATTGAGCAGTTGAACCGTGGCACCGACATTCTGGTCGCCACCCCGGGTCGCCTGATTGACCTGATGGACCGCCGGGCCATTCGTTTGGACACGGCGACATTTTTGGTGCTGGATGAAGCGGACCAGATGCTGGATATGGGGTTCATCCATGCCCTGCGTCGGATCGCGCCTGAACTGGGCACGCCGCGTCAGACCATGCTGTTTTCCGCGACCATGCCCAAACAGATGGAAGAGCTGTCGCGCGCCTATCTGACCGATCCCGCCAAGGTGCAGGTGACGCCGCCGGGCAAGGCCGCCGACAAGATCACCCAGTGCGTTTATTACGCACAGGACAAGGAAGACAAAGCGCGCCTGCTGATCAAACATCTGCGCAGCGAACCCGATGGGCTGTCGCTGGTCTTTTCGCGCACCAAACACGGCGCTGAGCGCCTGATGAAAAAGTTGGTGGCCGAAGGGTTCAAGGCGGTGTCGATCCACGGCAATAAATCGCAGGGTCAACGTGACCGCGCCTTGGCGGCGTTTCGCGCCGGCGAAGCACGTGTTCTGGTCGCCACCGATGTGGCCGCACGCGGCATCGACATTCCGGGCGTGAGCCACGTGTTCAACTTCGACCTGCCGGAAGTGGCCGACAATTATGTGCACCGCATTGGCCGCACCGCGCGGGCAGGCGCCGATGGCGATGCAATCAGCTTTGTTTCTGGCGTGGAACTGGGCCTGTTGCGCGACATCGAGAAACTGATGAAAATCTCGATCCCCGTGCTGGGCGGTGAACGCCCGCAAGAGGAAAAACGCCCGACCCGTCAGGGGCGTGGTGGCGGTGGCGGCGGTCGTCCCGGTGCCGGGCGCCGCGGAGGGGGGACCCCCAAAGCCGCCAAGCCGAAACCCGCACGGGGCGGCGACGCCGCACAGGGCAAACGCCGTGCTCCGCGTCGTCGCGGAAAACCGCGCGCGGCGTAATCTCGGCCGTTAGTCGGTGCGATCCTGGCTGAACAGATACAGCAGGCAGCCGATCAACATTGGCACCGCGAAATACAGAAACACCGCCTGGTAGGGGGCCACAATGTTGGCCCCTTCCACCGCTTGCGCTGATTTGAACACGCTGGCTGAACTGAACTGGAAGAACCCCACGCCGCCGATGCCCACCATGTTCATCAGCGTCATGCCGCGCCCCACCAGATGTGGGGGATAGAAACTGCGCCCATGCGCCATGATCAGCGGGAAGCTCGACGCAAACAGCCCGATCGCCGCCATCAACAGCGCGACCGACCAGATGCCGGATGTGGGCAGCGCCCAAAGCGCAAAGACAAACCCCACCGCAATCATGTTTCCGACAAAGATCACCCATTTGCGGGTGCCGAAAATGCGGTCCAGCGGGCCGTAGGCAAAGTTGCCGATGACCATCGCAAGCGCGATCCCCATCGTGACCCAGCCAATCCCGGTGGCCCCCATGTTATAGATGTCGCGCATGAACGGCCCGGCCCAGGATCCGCGCAGCCCCGCCGCCGCCGAATAATTCACGAACATGATCGGAAAGATTGCCCAAAGTGCGGGCAGCTTCAGCAGATCAAGCACCGACCCCTTCTGGCCGTCCTCATGCGCCAGTTTCGGCGGATCCTGAACGGTGAACAGGATGGCGACCGCGACCCCAAACGTGACCAGTGCCAAGGCCCACAGGCAAGCGCGCCAGCCAAAGCTCTCGACCGCCAGCGCCAGGGGCAGGGCGCCCGCAATGTTACCAAGCGCACCGATGCCGATCACCATGCCCGCCAAGGTGGCGAACACGCGGGGCGAATAGGTGCGGGCGAAGATGAAATAAGACGCCATCAGCACGGGCGAACAGCCCACGCCAATCAGCATCATCGCATAAAGCACGTGATCAGGATTGGTTGCATTGGCAAAGAGCAACGCGCCACCTCCGCCGCCAAGGGCCAGAAGGGTCGACGCCACTCGCTTTGGGCCAACATGATCCAACAACCAGCCCACCGGGATTTGCATCAAGGCGAAAATCAGGAACCACGCGCCGGACGCGCGCGCCAGATCTTCGGGGCTCGCCCCCAGATCGGCCTTCAGCGCAGGCGTCATCACCGCCAGAAAGGCACGGTAAAACTGGCTCAGCACATAGGCGATGATCAGCGAAATGATCCCGATCCGCATGGGCGCGCTCCTCTCAAAACACAACCCGGCCACAAGACACGGGAATGCCATCCAAAACAAGCCCCGGAACCAGGCCTGAAACGAGAAAGGCACGGGCTGAAACCCGCGCCTCTTTTTCTTGTCCTAAATATCCTGGGGTGAGCGAGCTTGCCTCGCGAGGGGCAAAGCCCCTGCTGTTACCCGTTGCGAACCGTGTCGATCATCAGTTGCACATTCTCCGGATCCGCATCCGGGGTGATCCCGTGACCGAGGTTGAAGATATGCGGGCCGTTTTTGAACGCGTCCACGATGGCGCGGGTTTCATCCACCAGCGCCTGACCGCCAGTGACCATGTGGCTTGATTTCAGGTTGCCCTGCACACAGCCATCGACCTGCACATTGGCCGCACCCCATTCCGGGCTGACAGAATTGTCCAACGCGACACAATCCACGCCGGTCGCCTTGGCAAAGCCGATATAACCGTCCCCGGCTTCGCGCGGGAAGCCAATGACGGGAATGCCCGGATGGCGCTTTTTCAGCTCCTGCGTGATCACGCGCGCCGGCTCCACGGCGTATTTCTGGAAATCTTCGCCTTTCAGCGACCCGGCCCAGCTGTCAAAGAGCTTCACCACCTCAGCACCTTCCTCGATCTGTTTCGACAGGTATTCAATCGTGCCCTCGGTCAGGCGATCCATCACCGCTTCAAACAACGGACGGTTCTCAGCCTTCAGCGCATGTGCGGGGCCCTGATCCTTGGTGCCTTGACCCGCGATCATATAGGTCGCCACGGTCCAGGGCATGCCCGCAAAGCCAATGAGAGTGGTTTCCGACGGCAGTTCGCGGCGCAGGATGCGCACGGTTTCATACACAGGCGCGAGGTGGTCGTGGATGTCATCTTTGCCGACCAGCTTGTCGAAATCCGCCTGTTCGGTGATGGTCGACAAACGCGGGCCTTCACCGGTCACAAACCACAAATCCGCGCCAAGGGCCTGGGGCAGCAGCAGAATATCGGCAAAGAGGATCGCCGCGTCAAAGCCATACCGGCGAATGGGCTGCAAGGTGACTTCGGCGGCCAGTTCGGAATTGTAGCAAAGCGACAGGAAATCCCCGGCCTCGGCGCGGGTGGCGCGATATTCCGGCAGATACCGTCCGGCCTGACGCATCATCCAGATCGGAGGGGTCGGCAGGGTTTCGCCCGCAAGGGCCCGCAGGATCGTCTTTTGCTCGCTCATCTTCTTCGCCTTTCCTGTCAATTGCTACGGCACTCGCCCGTCCGGCGCGTGATGTCAAGCACACTCTCGGTCGCATGCGTTTGACCTATGTTATGGACATGGGTGTTTTGCGTGGTAAATGAAGCCCATGACACAGACGACACTCACCCCCGTTCCCACTGCCGATGCACCCTTCAAGATCGGCACCCGCGGCAGCCCGCTGGCGCTGGCGCAGGCCCATGAAACCCGTGCGCGCCTGATGGCGGCGTTTGACCTGCCGGAAGAGGCGTTCGAGGTGGTGGTCATTCACACCACGGGCGACAACCGGTCGATGATTGATGCGGATAAGCCGTTGAAAGAGATCGGCAACAAGGGGCTTTTCACCAAGGAAATCGAAGAGGCGATGCTGGACGGGCGCATCGACATTGCGGTGCACAGCTGCAAGGACATGCCGGTGGAACAGCCCGAGGGGCTGATCCTCGATTGTTACCTGCCGCGCGAAGACACGCGCGATGCCTTTGTGTCGTTCAAATACAAATCCATCGCTGACCTGCCGCAGGGCGCGGTTGTGGGCACGTCGTCCTTGCGCCGCAAAGCGCAACTTCTGAACAAACGCCCTGATCTGAACGTGGTGGAATTTCGCGGCAATGTGCAGACCCGCCTGAAGAAACTCGAAGCAGGTGTGGCTGAAGCGACCTTTCTGGCCATGGCGGGGCTGAACCGCCTGGGCATGGACGAGGTGCCGAAAACCGCGATCCCGACCGAGGATATGCTGAACGCCGTGGCGCAGGGTGCGATCGTGATCGAACGCCGGATTGCGGATGACCGCGCCAAAACCATGCTGGCCGCGATCCATGACACCACCACCGGGCAGCGGCTCGATTGTGAACGTGCGTTCCTTGGCGCGCTGGACGGATCTTGCGAAACGCCGATTGGCGCGCTGGCCACGCTGGACGGGGATCAGATCACCCTGAAAGGCGAGATCCTGCGGGTGGATGGGTCGGAAGCCGTATCGGACCAGATCACCGGGGCCATTGCGGATGGACCTGACCTGGGCCGCAAACTGGCCGCGGATCTGCTCTCGCGCGTGGATGACGATTTCTTCGACTGGAAATAAGGCAAGCGACCCACATGTGGTGCGGTCCGCGCTGCCCTGCTTGGTTTCCAGCCGGTTAACAAAACCAGAAAACTAGTTTTCTAGTTTTCTGGTTTTTTAGACCAAGTAAGGGCGCCGGTTGGGGCGCCCTTTTTTTGTGGAGTGTACTGTTGGTGGTCCAAATGAGACGTCAGCAGCGCTCGATGGCGATGGCGATGCCTTGGCCACCGCCGATGCACATGGTGATCAGGGCCTTTGACCCGCCGATCCGTTCCAGCTCGTAAAGCGCTTTCAAGGTGATGATCGCACCGGTGGCCCCCACTGGATGGCCAAGTGCAATTGCCCCGCCATTCGGGTTCACTTTGGCCGGGTCCAGCCCCAGCCCCTTGTTCACCGCAATTGCCTGCGCGGCGAAAGCTTCGTTTGATTCGATCACGTCGAAATCGCCAACCGTCAGACCTGTTCTCGCCAACAGGTTTTCGACCGCAGGCACCGGCCCAATGCCCATCACCTCGGGGCGCACACCGGCATGGGCGTAGCCCAAAACGCGGGCGCGAGGTTTCAGCCCTGCCTTTTCGGCGGCCGATGCGCGGGCCAGAACCATCGCCGCCGCCCCGTCATTGATACCCGACGCGTTGCCCGCCGTGACCGTGCCGTCCTTCTCGAACGCCGTGCGCAGGCCTGCGAGCGCCTCCAGGGTGGTGGCTTTCGGATGTTCGTCACGCTTGAATTCCACGGTCTCGCGGCGCTGCTTCACCTCGACCGGCACAATCTGGTCGTCGAAATACCCGGCTTCGATGGCCTTGGCGGCGCGGGTCTGGCTTTCCAGCGCGAAAGCGTCCTGTGCCTCGCGGCTCACGTCATGCTCTGCCGCCACGTTTTCCGCCGTGACCCCCATATGCCCCGTGCCAAACGGGCAGTTGAGCGCGCCCAGCATCATGTCCTGCGCGCCGGCATCCCCCATTTTCTGACCCCAGCGGGTGGCGGGCAGGATGTAAGGCGCGCGGCTCATGCTTTCGGCGCCCCCGGCAATGGCAAACTCCGCGTCCCCCAGCATCAGCGCCTGAGTGGCGGAGACCACGGCCTGCGCGCCCGACCCACACAGGCGGTTCACGTTCATGGCGGGAGTGGTGTCTGGAATGCCTGCATCCATCGCAGCGATCCGCGACAGGTACATGTCGCGCGGTTCGGTGTTGATCACATGGCCGAACACCACCGTGCCGATCTGTCCCGGTTCAACCCCCGCACGGGCCATGGCCTCGCGGGTCACAAGCGCCCCAAGCGCGCTGGGCGCGATGCCGGACAGGCTTCCGCCGAAGGTGCCGATGGCGGTGCGCGCGCCGCCTAGAATGACGATATCGGTCATGGTGATCCCCAATGCTTTCAGATGTTTCGTTCAGCAAACTGTGCCATTGGGGCAGGGGGCTGTCGTCTGTTACGTTTCGTCAGATCCTGCGAACCGCCACGTCACGAGGGGGCATTACGCGCCGCCGACCCCTTTGGTCAACGCGGCGATCTGGGATTGGAAAACGGTCGGATCGCCCAATATCTCTTCCAGCTGTGCCTGATAGGCATTAGCGATCGGGGTCAGGGCCTCGATCATGTCACGGCCTTTGTCGGTCAATTTCAGTTCAATCAGCCGCCGATCCTGCGGGTTCACGGTTTTGGTCACATACCCCGCCGCCTCCAACCGCGAGGCGGCGCGGCTGACCTTTGGTTTGTCCATATCGACCCGTTTGTGAATTTCGCGCACGCTGACGCTGTCGGCCTGGCTGAGATGGGCCACCACCCGCCACTCCGACACGGTAATCCCATAGGTGTCGCGGTAGTGGCGCGCAAAGCCCGCGCTGACCCGGCTGGACAGGACCGCGATTTGATAGGGCAGGAATTTGTCGAGCTTGAAGCTGGTCACGTCAGGGCCTTTCGTTCGGTTTCCAACAATCTGCCCGCTTGATCCCTGTGTGGCAAGGGGTGCGACACCGGTGACGGCAGGGGATGACGCGGCCCTTGTGCGTCACACCCATTTCGCCAGGGGCGGAAGGCTCATCAGCACGGCATTGGCGTCATGACCTGTGGCCAGGCCAAATTTGGTGCCGCGATCATAGACGAGGTTATATTCGGCATAGAGCCCGCGATGCACCAGCTGTGTGTCCTTGTCGGCGTCGGACCATTCCGTGTTGCGACGCTTTTCGGTGACCGGCAGGAAAGCGGGCAGAAACGCGCGGCCGATATCCTGCGTCAGGGCAAAGTCCTTTTCCCAATCGCCACTGTTGCGATCATCCATGAAAATCCCCCCCACACCGCGGGCGCGGCCCCGATGCGGGATATAGAAATACTCGTCCGCCCAGGCCTTCAGCTCTGGATAAAGCTCCGTGCCATGTGGATCGAGATGCGCCTTTTGCACGTTGTGAAAATGCGCTGTGTCCTCGTCATATTCGATACAGGGGTTCAGGTCGGACCCGCCGCCAAACCACCACGCGCCGGGGGTCCAGAACATGCGAGTGTTCATGTGGACCGCAGGGCAATGCGGGTTTTGCATATGCGCGACCAGTGAAATGCCCGACGCCCAAAAGCGCGGATCGTCCTTGATGCCGGGAACGCCGCGCGCCGCCATTGCGCCCTGTGCGGCCTCGCCCAGCGTGCCGTAAACGGTCGAAATATTCACGCCGACTTTTTCAAAGACGCGGCCCCCGCGCATGACAGACATCAGCCCGCCACCGGCATCCTGCCCATCCTCACCCTCGCGCTTGGTCTCAGATACGTCGAACCGGCCCGCGGGTTGATCAGCAAGCGGCCCCTGGGTCTGGCTGTCTTCCAGCGCTTCAAACGCGGCCACGATCTCGTCCCGCAACTCCCGAAACCAGGCGCTGGCGCGGGCTTTTTGATCTTGCATCTGGTCTGTCATCGCGGGGTCCTTGCTCTTGTTGCGCGTCTTTATGGGACGAGCTAGCAGGTTTTCCCCTTACAAGCCAAGGCGGCAATTGTCCAAACTCCGATGTCGGCTGTGCAAACAACGCACGCGAATGCGTTTCAGGTTTAACCTGACACCCTGACACAGGGGAAAACCGAAACGCTTCATGGTGACTTTGTTTTAGGGGGATTGGATATGGGGAAATCAAACGCGTTCAAAACGGCATGTGCCGTGCTCATCACCACCTGGGTATTGTCCGCCTGTCAATCCACGACGCATCCTCCTGCGTCGCACTCTGTGCCGAGCAAGGTCGCGCAGGTCAAAGCCCCCTGTGCCCCGCAAGCAGCGGCGCGGCTGGCGGATCTGAAGCAAGAGATTGCGGCCTTGGAAAAAAGCCAGGCACGTGGATATCGCACCAACGGCGGCGTGATCCGGGTGGCCAACCCGATCAAGCTGTGCACCAGTCCGATCCCATTTGTCTCGGCCTGCCTGCCGCAGCCCAAGGTCACGTCAACCCTGCCCAGTTATGAAGACTACAAGGCAGAGCGCGCGCGTCTTGCCGCCCTGAAAGCCGAGCGGGACCAGATGATTAAGGTCAAGGCAGCCTGCGCAAGTTAGGGGTCAGTGGGATGGGTTGCCCACCACATCCAACAGGCTACGCCCGCCATCAATGGTCAGGATGTGACCCGTCATGAAGCTGGAACTGTCAGAGCAGAGGAATTGTGCAGCTTCGGCGATTTCATTGGCGCTGGCGATCCGTCCCAGGGGGGTACCATCGAGAATATCGTCACGGGTTTCCTTGGCCTCGCGGATCGTGTCACGCAGGCTGGCGCTCATCACTGATCCAAAACTGACCGCGTTCACACGAATGCGGTTGGGGGCCAGCGCCACGGCCAAAGAGCGGGTCATTTGGTCCACCGCTGCCGAGGCAACGGAATAGGCCAATAGGCCCGGCTGTGTACGGGTGGCGGCGATGGAGGACAGGTTCACAATGGCGCCCAGCGGTGTGTGCTGCGCATCTTCGCTCAGACCCTCGCCTTGCTGAATCATGCGTTTGGCGACCAGTTGGCTGAGCCGCAGGCTGGTCATCAGGTTCTGATCCAGAAGGGTCTGAACGGCCGTGTTGTCGGCGTCCATCGGATCAGACAACATCACCTGGCGTGAGGCATTGATCAGGATGTCCACCCGCTCAAAGGCATCAATTGTCGCGGACAGAAGATTGGCGATGGTCAGCTTTTCGCGCAGGTCCCCGGCAAAGATACGGGTGTTGCTCTGGGCGTTTTCCTCGTCCTCAGGGTTATCCCCCCATTGTTTCAAAAGCCCTTCTTCGTCCATATCGGCGCAGATCACATTGGCACCGTGATCGGCAAAGTGGCGGGCGATCGCCAGGCCGATCCCGTTGGCAGCGCCGGTGACAATGGCGGTTTTGCCTGCGATGGAAAATGACATATTGTCCTCCTCTCCCTTGCCCGTGTTTCGCCTGTTTGCGATCTACGGTCAGCGACTGCCGCGCCCGGGTTTTGTATTGGGTTTGGCGGCGCGGATCACCTTGAACCCCGCTGTGCCGCCGATTTCATCCACCTCGCGAAACTGCGATCTCAGATGTTCTTCGTAGGGCAGGTGCCGGTTGGCGACCATGATGAATTGGCCCGCCCCTTTCAGAATATGCGCGGCCGTGGTGATGAAAGCACGGCCCAGATCCGGGTCGCCCGCGCGCCCGGTGTGAAAAGGCGGGTTGGACAGGACCACATCATAAGGCCCGCCGCGATAGGTGGTGGCGTCCCCC
Organism: Aliiroseovarius crassostreae; assembly: GCF_049803815.1. Classification (GTDB taxonomy): domain Bacteria; phylum Pseudomonadota; class Alphaproteobacteria; order Rhodobacterales; family Rhodobacteraceae; genus Aliiroseovarius; species Aliiroseovarius crassostreae_A. The sequence goes on along the minus strand of NZ_JBNAGI010000001.1, from coordinate 889,672 downwards.
CAAAGGAACGCGGCGCGCGGATCAGTGATGTTTTCGCGGGCACACTCCAGCGCGGTGGCATTGGCTTCGATCAGGTCAATCCCTGTCACCGTGTCCTGCCTGAGCACATGATGGGCGAGAAGCCCCCATCCCGCGCCAAGGTCTGCAATCCGACCTTTCAGCGTGGCAGGCAGCGCGCCGATCAGCGCGGCAGATCCTTTGTCGATCCCATCGGCAGAGAACACGCCGGGGCGGGTGATGAACCCCTCTGGCAGGCTGTGATCCTGTGCGGTCCAGTCGGACAGATCCCCCCCCTGAACCCAAAGCAATTTGCCATGCGCCTTAGAGATCACACCCAGAAGGCCGGTCCGTTTTTTCAGGGCTTTCGAAATGCTGTCGATCCCGTCGGTCTTTTGGCCGTCGATGATGATCAACCCTTTCCCGGTGGCGCGACTGGCCTCGGCCAACCAGGCCAGGCCCAGTGGCTTGGCGCGGGGCAGGCAGACCAGTGCAGCAGCATAGGTGTCATCGGGCAGCGCAGGCGCCACGGACCATCCCCGAGACCGCCACAGCTCATGCAGCGGAAAATCCGGTGCCACGATCACCACGCGATCTTTCGGCAGGTCCGACAGATCAGCTTCGCGCCCGGGGCCATACACGGCAATCTGGCCCTCGTCGGGCAGGGTCAGGATGCCATCGGTCAGCGCGATATTCAGTCTTGTGTGAAGCATGTCGGGTCCGCAACGCGTTGGGGGTCGGGCTGTTTCAAATCTTTGGAGATACAGGGACGGTTCTTTGCCGCTGATTGCCGGGGCCAATCATTCCCGTTCCATGGTGCATTGCAGCGGGTGTTGATGTTCCCGTGCCATCTGCATCACCTGGGTGACCTTGGTCTCGGCCACTTCAAACGAGAAGACACCGACCACGGCCAACCCTTTTTTGTGCACCGTCAGCATCAGTTCAAACGCCTGGGCGTGGTTCATGCCAAAGAATCGCTCCAGAATCATCACGACAAATTCCATCGGCGTGAAGTCGTCATTCAGGATCATGACCTTGTACATCGGGGGTTTGCGTGTTTTCGGCTTGGTGGCCAGCGCCACACCAGCTTCGCCATCCTCATCACCCGCGCCATTGCGGGTTGGGGCAGACATCAGGATGGGATCAATGCGCACGTGCATCCTCCGGGCAGTCATGGTTTGCGGCCAGGATCTGGCCTCGTTTCGGTTTAAGCGATTATATAGGGTTCCGGTCCAGGTTTCAAAAGGCCGATCCCATCCCGCAATTGCGGGCGCATTGCGAGGCACTTAGCATCATGACCCCAAAAATCACAACAATTGGTTTCGATGCGGATGACACCTTGTGGCAAAACGAACAATTTCTTCGGGTTAGCCAAGGTCGGTTTGCCGCGCTGTCGGCGGATATTGCCAAACCCGGTCACCTGGCTGAACGGCTGTTGGCCTCAGAGCCGCGCAATCTGGGGCGCTTGCGTCAGGGCACACTCTCATCTTGATCACCAAGGGGTATTCGCTGGACCAAGCGCGGAAACTGGCCCAGTCAGAATTGGGCGACATGTTCCAAGTGGTTGAGACTGTGTCAGACAAAACACCGGATATTTACACCCAAGCCTTTGCCCCTTGCGGTGGCCGCGATGCCGCTATGATGGTGGGCAATTGCGTGACGCCAGATGTGCTGCCCGCAATTGCCGCAGGGGCCTGGGGGAACACCTGCCCCATGACCTGACCTGGATCTATGAACAGGTGGAACATCCAAACGATCCCTCCGATTTCGGCAGATCAATCATCGGGGCGAGCTGCCAGGGGTGCTCGCCGATCTAAGACAGATCTGGGGGTAGGGTGCGAATTGACCACATGATTTAGTGGCGTGGCCGGTAAGCCACGGGTCAGCCCCTTGAAAAGAATATGTTTTCCAGATCGCCCTCACCGTGTTACGCTGGGCCAAACAAATCAACGGGCGCTAGACCCGATTTCAGGTAACATCCTGATTTGAGGCAGAAAAGGTGAGCGACGTGCAGACACGTCTTGGGCAGTGGGCCAGTCCCTGGCTATTTCTCGCAGTATTTTGTTGTATCTCGATGCTTGGTGTTTTCCAGGCAGCAGCCGCGCCCTATGCGGCCATGGTGATGGATGCGCGGTCGGGCAAGGTGCTGCATTCTCGCAATGCGGATACGCGGTTGCATCCGGCCTCTCTCACTAAAATGATGACGCTTTATGTGGCGTTCGAAGCGATTTCGCGCGGAGAGATCAGCCTTGATACCGTGGTGACCATTTCCCGCAAGGCAGCGTCGGAGCCGCCGTCGAAACTGGGGCTGCGGACCGGTCAGAAGATCAAGCTGCGCTATCTGATCCGGGGCGCGGCCATCAAATCGGGAAATGATGCTGCCACCGCGATTGGTGAGGCGATCGCAGGGTCGGAAAGCGCCTTTGCCCGCCGTATGAACCGCACGGCCAAGGCGATGGGCATGACCCGGACCCACTTCAAGAACGCCCATGGGTTGACCGAGAACGGCCACCTGTCCACCGCGCGGGATATGACCACGCTGGGGCGGCATTTGTTTTATGACTACCCGGATTATTACAACCTGTTCTCGCGCCGCACGGCGGATGCGGGTGTTCGCAAGGTGAACAATACCAACACGCGGTTCCTGAACAGCTATCGCGGCGCAGACGGGATCAAGACCGGCTACACCCGCGCGGCGGGGTTCAACCTTGTGGCCTCGGCTGAACGGGGCGGCGAGCGGATCATCACCACCGTCTTTGGCGGGCGCTCGACAGCGTCCCGAAATGCCAAGGTGGCTGAGCTGATGAACCTTGGGTTCCGGCGCGCACCCACCCGTGTGGCCGTGCGCAAACCGGCCCGCCCGACCTATGCGCCGGGCAGTTTTGATCCGGGTGCAGCGGGCAAGACCATTCGCCTGGTGACGGCTGTGAAGAAAAGCCCACGTCCCATGGTGCGCCCGGGGGCAGAGGCCGCAGAACCCGTGACGTCCACCCAGCTTGCAGCCCTGACCGAGGGGATTGCCGAGGCGGTAGAAGAAGTGACCCGTCAGGAGGCCGTGGTGGCCCAGGCACCGATCACCGCACCTGTTCCGCCCGCTCCGAAATCCACTGCAAAACCCTTTGTGGGGGCTGATATTGCCCCGGTATCCGCGGTAGCCCCGCCACCGCGCCCGGCGGCCATTGTCCTGGCGTCTCGCGTGTCAAAACCTGCCAAGCCTGCCCCGCAAGAGGTGGTCACCCGTATGTCGACCTCAGGTGGGCGGCATTGGGGGATCAATGTGGGCGTCCTGGCGTCGCGTTATCAGGCAGAGCGGCTGCTGTTGAAAACCGCACTGAAAGAGATCGACACGCTGGATGACGCGCTGCGCAAAGTGGTGAACCGACCCAAAGGGTGGTACGCCAATTTCGTCGGCATGACCGAAGATCAGGCGCAACTGGCCTGTCGCCGGCTGCAAGCGCGCAAATCGGATTGCAAGGTGCTGGGGCCAAGCTGATCTGACGCCGCATGTGGTGAAGGGGGATGCGAGGCTCTGCCTCGCGCTCCGAGGTATTTTTGGCAAGAGGAAAAGGGCGCGGGTTTCGTGGCGCCCTTTTCTATTGCGACACCGCTTCTGAGGCCTGCATGTCGAAAGCGGCCGCCATGAGTGCACGGGTGTAATCGGTGGCGGGGGCATCGAAAATCTGATCCGCCGGGCCGCTTTCCACGATGTCGCCCGCGCGCATCACCAGCACCTGATGGCTAAGGGCGCGGACCACGCGCAAATCGTGGCTGATAAAGAGATAGGCCAGCCCGTATTTCTTTTGCAGATTGCGCAACAGGTCGACGATTTGCACCTGCACCGTCATGTCGAGCGCCGAGGTGGGTTCGTCAAGCACCACCAGTTTCGGGCGCAGGATCATGGCGCGGGCGATGGCGATGCGCTGACGCTGGCCGCCGGAAAATTCATGCGGGTAGCGATGCATCATCGCGGGGTCCAACCCGACCTCTGCCATGATTTCGGCGACCATTTCGGTGCGGTTGCGGCCGGGTTCCAAGCCGTGCACGGTCAGGCCCTCGGCAATGATTTCTTCGCAGGTCATACGGGGCGAGAGCGACCCGTAGGGATCCTGAAACACGATCTGCATATCGCGGCGCAGGGGTTGCAGCTGGCGCGCTTTGCGGCCCTGGATGTTCTCGCCCAGAAAGACCACCGGCCCTTCCGAGCTGATCAGGCGCATGACGGCAAGTGCGAGTGTGGTTTTGCCTGACCCGCTTTCCCCCACGATCCCGACGGTTTCGCCTGCCCGAACGGTGAAGTTCGCGGCATTCACCGCTTTTACGTGACCCACGGTGCGGCGCATAAGGCCGCGTTGAATGGGGAACCAGATGCGCAGATCTTCGGCGCTGGCGATCACCGGCGCGTCCGGGGCCACCGGGTCCGGCGTGCCCTGTGCTTCGGCATTGATCAGGGTCTTGGTGTAGTCATGTTGCGGATTGTCAAAGATCTCGGCCGTGGGGCCGGTTTCGACAATCTCGCCGTCTTTCATCACGCAGACCCGGTCGGCGATCCGGCGCACGATGCCAAGGTCATGGGTAATGAACAAAAGGCTCATCCCTTCGCTTTCTTTCAGATCGGCCAAGAGGTCGAGGATCTGTGCCTGAATGGTCACGTCCAGCGCGGTGGTGGGTTCGTCCGCGACCAGAAGGTCGGGCCCATTGGCCAGTGCCATGGCAATCATCACCCGCTGGCGTTGCCCACCCGAGAGCTGATGGGGATAATCCGACAGGCGGCGTTCTGCGTCGCGAATGCCCACCTTGTTCAGCAGATCAAGGATGCGTGCACGCGCCGCGTCGCCGCGCAGGCCCTGGTGGAGCTCCAGACTTTCCGCCAGCTGCTTTTCGATCGTGTGCAGCGGGTTCAGCGAGGTCATCGGTTCCTGGAAGATGAAGCTGATGTCATTGCCACGCACGTCGCGAAGATCAGAGAGCGACGCCCCGATCATCTCGCGCCCGTCATAGGTCACCGAACCTGCAACCTGTGCGCTGTCGGGCAGAAGGGCGACGGTCGACAGGGCGGTCACCGATTTCCCCGACCCGCTTTCACCCACCAGCGCCACGGTTTCGCCGCGTGCGACCTGAAAGCTGACCCCGCGCACGGCGGGGTGCAGGCGGCCGTCCTGACGAAAGCTTACCTGAAGGTTTTCAACCTTGAGAACGCGGTCAGTGGTCATTGGAACGTCTTTCGCGGGTCAAACGCATCGCGCACGCCTTCGAAGATGAAGACCAGAAGCGACAAGAGGATCGAGAAGGTGAGGAAGGCGGTGAAACCCAGCCAGGGAGCCTGCAGATTTGCCTTTGCCTGCCGGGTGAGTTCCCCCAGCGAGGGCGCGGAGGAGGGCAGGCCGAAGCCGAGGAAATCAAGCGTGGCAAGGGTTGAGATCGTGCCGGTGATGATGAACGGCAAGAGGGTGAGCGTCGCCACCATGGCGTTCGGCAACACGTGGCGGAACATGATCACCCGGTCTGAGACGCCCAACGCACGGGCGGCGCGGACATATTCGAAATTGCGCGCGCGCAGGAATTCCGCCCGCACGACACCCACCAGCGCGGGCCAGCCAAAGAGCACGGTCACGAACACCAAGAGCCAAAAACTTCGCCCAAGAATGGCAAAGAGAATGATGATCACGTAAAGCGACGGGGTGGATCCCCAGATTTCCAACAGGCGCTGAAAGATCAGGTCGGTTTTGCCTCCAAAGTAACCCTGGATAGCCCCCGCCGCGATGCCGATGACCGAGGTCAGGGCGGTCACCACGATGGTGAAAAAGACCGACAGGCGGAAACCGTAAATCACCCGCGCCAGCACATCACGTGACGTATCGTCGGTGCCCAGCAGGTTCTGGCCCGTGGGGGGCGAGGGCACGGCGCCGCCGGTGTCGACAATGGTGGTGTAGCTGTAGGGAATGGGCGGCCAAAGGAGCCAGCCCTTTTCGATCTTATCCCCGTCCACCATGCCGGTTTCGGTCTGGGCGATCACCTCTTCCGGGTCATCCCAACAGGCCTCCAGCCCGCCGGATTTGATCAGGCATTGCACCTCAATGTCGCCATAGGGGGCTTCGGTCTTGAAATCGCCGCCAAAGGTGGTTTCCGGGTAGAACTTCAGGATCGGCACATAAAGATCGCCGCGATAGCTCACCAAAATCGGTTTTTCGTTGGCGATCACTTCGGCAATCAGGGACAGGCCGAAGAGCAGGCAGAACAGGATCAGCGACCAGAACGCCCGGCCATTTCGGCGGAAATTGCGCCAGCGACGTTGATTGAGCGGGGAAAGCGCCATGGATCAGCCTCCCCGAGCTTCGAAGTCGATGCGCGGATCAACAAAGACATACATCAGGTCCGACAGGATCCCGATCAGAAGGCCCATCAGGCCAAACACGAAGAGCGTGCCGAAAATGACCGGGTAGTCGCGCTGCAACGCGGCCTCGAACCCAAGCCGCCCCAGCCCGTCGAGCGAAAAGAGCGTTTCGATGATCAGTGAGCTGCCAAAGAAGACGCCAAGGAAGACCGAGGGGAAGCCGGCAATCACGATCAGCATCGCGTTGCGGAACACATGGCCGTAAAGCACCTTGTTTTCTGCCAGCCCCTTGGCGCGCGCGGTGACCACATATTGCTTTTTGATCTCGTCCAGAAAGCTGTTTTTGGTCAGGAGCGTGAGGGTTGCGAAGCTGGCGATAGTTGTTGCCAGCACCGGCAGGGTGATGTGCCAGAAATAGTCGATGATCTTGCCCATAAGGCTCAGCTCTTCGAAATTGTCCGAGGTCAGACCGCGCAGTGGGAACCATTGGAAATAGGACCCGCCTGCAAACAGCACCAGCAGAAGGATCGCAAACAGGAAACCGGGGATCGCGTAGGCCACGATGATCACGCCCGAGGTCCATGTGTCAAAGCGCGACCCGTCCCCGACCGCTTTCTTGATGCCCAGCGGGATCGAGATGACATAGGCAATGAGCGTGGACCACAGCCCCAGCGTGATCGAGACCGGCAGCTTTTCCGCGACAAGTTCAAAGACGCCGATTGACCGGAAATAGCTTTCGCCGAAATCCAGCCGCATATAGTTCCACATCATCAGGAAGAACCGTTCGACCGGCGGTTTGTCCAGACCAAACTCGCGTTCCAGCTCTTCGATGAACTCCTTGGGCAGGCCGCGCGCGCCGATATATTCGCTGTCAGAGCCGAACGTCTCTTCGCCCACATCATTGGCATTTCCGGTGATCTGTTGGGTCACATCCCCTTCGCCTTGCAGTTTGGCCAGCACCTGTTCAACAGGGCCACCCGGGACGAACTGGGTCAGTGTGAAGTTGATGATCATGATCCCCAGAAGGGTCGGAATGATCAGCAAAAGACGTCGTAGAATATATGCGCCCACAGGGGATTACCTCAACACACCTTTGGATTTCAAAGCGGCGTATTTCTCTTCGTTGACCCACCAGAAGTCAAGGAACCCCGTGGCATGGGGGGGCAGGTTTTCGGGGTGTTCGTAAAAGTCGAAATAGGCCAGCCAGGTTTCGGGCACAAAGCCCGCGTGCACCATGATGCGTTCATAACGCAGGGCGCGATCCAGCGCCTTCAGGGCCGCAACCTCGTCTTCACGGGTTGTCGTGTCCAGCGCGGTTGTGATGAGGGCATCCACCAACGGGCTGCGCAGGGTGGCCGGGTTGTAGGACGACACCTCAGCGGTTTCCGACCCAAAGAGCTGACGCAGACCCGTGCCCGCCTGTTCAAAGGACAGGTAGCGTGTGAACAGCATGTCATAGTCTTTGTCGAGGAACCGGCGTTGCAACTGGGCGGCGTCGATCTTTTCAGCGCGCGCCTCAATCCCGGTATCCTGCAAGGCCTTCACATAGGCGGTGATGATCGCCTCGGCGGTGTTCGACGTGGCCGAGGATAGCAGGAACTCCAGCGCCATTGGCGCGCCCGACGCATCGCGCATGACCCCCGCATCATCGACCTCCCAGCCAACAGAACTGAGCAGTTTCAGGGCCTTGCGCTTGTTTTTCCGGTCAGATGGTTTGGCTGGGTTCGAGCTGTGCGCCATAACAGCGGGTGTTGTCAGCATCTCTTCCGGCACCAGGTCGCCAAGTGATTTCAGCACTTCAAGCTCTTTGCCTTCCGGCATCCCTTCTGCCATCACGTCCGACCCTTGCGAAAAGGAATGGCGCTGGGTGGTCAGGCCGTATTGCAGCGATTTGCTGACCCATTCGAAGTTGAACAAAAGCGACAGCGCATGGCGCACGGTCTTGTCGTCCAGCGGTGTTTTCAGCGTGTTGAAGATGATGCCGGTGTTGGTCGGCGGATTGGCCAGCGCGATTTCTTCCTGGATCACATCGCCATTTTTCACCGCTGGGAAATCATACCCGGTGGCCCAGCGTTTGGTGCTGCCTTCGGGGCGGAACGTGACCTCGCCGGCCTTGAACGCCTCAAATTCTGCAGTGTCATCGGTGTAATATTCAAACCGGACATAGTCGAAATTATGGCGGCCTTGGTTGATTGGCAGATGCCAGCCCCAATAGTCGGGGTTGCGCTTGTAAACCACAAAACGGTTCAGCTCGTAATCATCCAGTTGGTAGGGCCCGCTGGCCATGGGGGATTTCAATGACCCCTCGTCCAGCCGTTCGCCGGTTTCCTCATACCACGCTTTCGAAAAGATCGGTGTGCCGCCCACCTGAGAAATCAGCGACCGGCGGGAAATCCCGTCTGCGAAGGTGTATTTGATGGTGTGATCGTCCAGAACCTCGACCGCGGTGATCCGTTCCTTGACCGACCGCGCGTAAGACCGGATGCCCTGTTCCAGAAACAGATTATGCGTGAAAGCGGCGTCATGTGCGGTCAGCGGAGATCCGTCGCGGAACCGCGCCTCGGGGCGCATGTGGAAGATGCAATAGGACTGATCTTCTGGGTATTCCACGCTTTCTGCAATCAGACCATAGCTGTCAGTAATATTATCCGCAGGAATGCCGCCGCCAAAGGGCATTTCTCCAAACATGCTTTCCGCCACAACAGATGAGTTCACTTCCGGATCGCCTGATTTCCAAGACCATCGGTTGAAGCCATCAAACGTCCCGCGTTCCGACAGGGTGATGGTGCCGCCTTTCGGGGCGTCTGGATTGACATAAGTGAGATGGGGGAAATCCGCCGGGTATTGCAGATCCCCATAAAAGGAATAGCCATGGCTGCGGATCAGTTTCCCGCCAGCCCCCGCCGTGCCCGATGCCCAGCCCGTGCGTGGAATGCCGCCGAGCCCCACCGCCGTTCCCGCACCGATCAGACCAAGGGCCGTGCGACGGGATACGGGGCCAAAGCGCGATGAGGTCATGATGGATCTCCTGATGTCATCTGGTTGCAGGTTCACAACCTGCCGTGAAACCGGACAGGCGTGGTATTCCTTTGGGACGTTAAAGCGTTTTAGGAACTGTGTGAATCCCAAACTTGGCAAAGGAAACTCGCGCCGGATCAAACCTGCGTGGGGATAAGCGGTGTTTTGCTGTCCGCTTGTGCTGGGGATGCGCAAAATGAAAGGCCGCCAGCGCGGGCTGACGGCCTTTTATCGAAGTCTTTGGGGGACCCCCGGGCGCTTAGCCGCCGATCGTTTGCAGATAGGCGATCAGGTTGGCGCGGTCGGTCTCTTTCTTGAGGCCCTTGAAGGTCATCTTGTTGCCCGGAGCGTAAGCTTTCGGGTTTTCCAGCCAGGCGTTCAGCTCGTCTGCGGTCCAGGCCTTGTCGCTCATGCCGGCCAGGACGTCCGAATAGCCAAACCCGGCAACCGAGGCGATCGGACGATCGACAACACCATAAAGGTGCGGGCCGGTGCCATTGGCGCCATCTTCCAGCTTGTGGCAGGCTTTACACTTGCTCCAGGCCTTTTCCCCTTTGGCAGGATCGGCAGCGGCCAGAAGGTCAGCAAAAGGAACCTCTTCCACTTCTTCGGCCTCTTCCCCGGCATCGTCTGCCAGGGCAATCACATAGCCGGTCGCGGCATGGTCTTCACCGGCATGGCCGTGGTCGCCGCCCGAGGCATAAAGCCCGGTGGCAACCCAGTTGCCCAAAAGAAGGATCAGCAGGGCACCGCAGATGGCCCCGCCAGCTTTCGTCAGTGTCATAGTGTCGAACATGTCGCGTCCCGTCTCATCATAAAGTTAGAAGCCTTCTAGCCGCTTCCCAACCGCCATTTCAAGCGATATGACGCTAGTTCACAGGGACAATTTGCCCTAGCCGCAGAAGGAACGCACCAAATGACCGGTCGCATCGCATTTCAGGGGGAACCCGGAGCCTATTCACACGAGGCCTGCATCAAGGCGCGCCCGGATATGGAGGCGATGCCCTGTGAGACCTTTGAAGAGGTGATCGGGGCCGTGCGCTCGGGCGCTGCGGATCAGGCGATGCTGCCGATTGAAAACTCGACCTATGGCCGGGTGGCCGACATTCACCGGCTGCTGCCGGAAAGTGGTCTGCATGTTCTGGACGAAGCCTTTGTGCGCGTGCGGATCAGCCTTCTGGGCCTGCCGGGCAGCAAGGTTGACGATATCAACCTGGTGCGGGCGCATCTGGTGCTTTTGCCGCAATCGGCGAATTTCCTGAAACTGCACGGGATCAAGGGCGTTGCGGCGGCCGACAGCGCGGGGGCGGCGGCGAAGCTGGCGAAAACCAAGGTGGCTGGCGAAGGGGTGTTGGCCTCGTCGCTGGCGGGCGAGATCTATGGGCTGGATGTCTTGGCCGAGGATGTGGAAGACCACGGTCACAACACCACGCGGTTTGTGATCATGGGGCGCGAGCCGAACCACCAGCGGCGCGGCGAACACGGCATGATCACCACCTTTGTCTTTCAGGTGCGCAACATTCCTGCCGCGCTTTACAAGGCGATGGGTGGCTTTGCCACCAACGGGGTGAACATGACCAAACTGGAAAGCTATATGGTCGACGGGTCGTTCACCGCGACGCGATTCTATGCCGATATCGACGGCCATCCGGATGATCCGGGGGTGCGTCTGGCGCTGGAGGAACTGGATCACTTCACCGAAACGGTGGATATTCTGGGCGTCTATCCGCGCGACCCAAGCCGCGACAGTTAAGGGGCAAGATCAGAGAACTTGAAAGACCGCGCGGAGTTACCGCTTGGCGCGGTCTTCAATATTTTGCGCGTAATCGGCGACGCGGCGGCGGAATTTTTTCACCATATTCGCCCGCGCCAGCTTCATCGATTGCAGCAAAAGCCGTGCCGGGATGGATTTCGGCTTAAGCTCCACATCCAGGTTCATCCGGGTGCGTTGCGGCGAAAGCGAGACAAGATCCACCGTCACCTCGGCCTCGATGCCGGACACTTTGGAAACCAGCGTCAGCCCGTATGGGGCGTCAAAATCGGTCAGTTCCAGATTGGCGTCACGGTCGCGATTGCGATACATGAAGCTTGCCTTCCAGGTCATGCCCTTGCCCGGTGCAGCCAGATTGTCGGTGCGCACCACCTCGGCCCCGCGGCGCAGGGCCGCGCGTTCCATTCCGTCGAAATCCGACACAGAAGCAAAGACAAACTCGATATCAGCGGCAATATCTTCGCGGGTGGTGAATTTCATACTCGACCTCTTTGGCGCATCCCGGACATGGGGCGGGACTTATCGTTGCGCGCTAATTTGCGTTTAATCCAGCTGATCCGCAAGCCAGTTTCTGAGCAGGAAATGTGCGATCGACCCGGCGCGCGCGGGCTTTACACCGTCAAGTTGACCCGCGAAGGCTTGCATCATCTCTTCTCGGGTCAGCCAGATCGCGTCCTCAAGTTCGTTCGGGTCCAGCGTGATCTCATCCGTCAAAGCCTCGCCGCGCGTGCCAATCATGAGCGAGGCCGGGAAGGGCCAGGGTTGCGAGGCAAGATAAGAAACGGCCCCCACCTTCACGCCCGTTTCTTCAACCACCTCGCGGCGGGTGGCGGCCTCGATGGTTTCACCGGGTTCCATGAAGCCTGCCAGAAGCGAATACATCCCGTCTGGCCAGCCCGGCGAGCGGCCGATCAACACGCGGTTGCCTTGGGTGATCAACATGATCACCACAGGATCGGTGCGTGGAAAATGCATGCGCCCACAGGACGGGCAGTTGCGCTGCCACCCGGCCTCGGCAATCTCGGACGCCGCCCCGCAATTGGCGCAAAACCCGTGGATGCGATGCCACTCCAGGATCGCGCGGGCGGTTGCGGCAATCTCGGCCTCTTTCGGGGACAGAGCTGTCAGCATCATGCGCAGTTCTAGAAACGCTGACCCTTCTGGTGCCCCGGGATGGTGATGCGCTTCGGTGTCAAGAAAGCTCATTGTGTCTGGCTGCAACACACCATCCCAATCGGGAAGGTTGCAGGCAAATATCGGGGTGTCATCAGAGAGGCCCAGAAAGATCGGATCATCATTGCAGTTTGCAATGATCTCATGCCCACCCGGCAACAGTTCCAACCGAAAATCACCCGGCTTTGCCTCTCGCACCAGGGGTTTCCCGCGCCATAGAGGAAGGAATGCGCCATTGCGTTGAAATTGAACGAGTTTCTCCGGGTGCTTTCGCAGATGGGCTGCGCGATCCAGCTGTCCTGCCCCAAAACTAACGGTTTCTGAGAGTTTCATTGAAATATCCATATGTTGTGCAATTTTCGGACGGGCCGTGCATAGGTGGGGTTAATTCGTCTCTAGGTAGTACTCAAAGCGGCATATCATCTTTTGCTGGTGGGTGCTTCTTTTCGACGTTAAGCTGTTTTTGCAAAACCGAAAACCGCAACGCAATGTGCAAATGAAAATCCAATGACATGTTGCCTCCGGTGGTGGATGTGAAAGGCAGGCGGGCATGACAGATGCCTTGGCAGATGAAGAAATGGAAGCGAAACCGCGTCAGATGCGGGTCCGGTTGCTCGCGACCACGGATCTGCACATGCATATCCTGCCCTATGATTATTTTACAGACCTGCCAAATGCCCGCTGGGGGCTGTCACAGACCGCAAAGCTGATCCAACAGGCCCGCACCGAAGAAGGCAATACACTGCTCTTTGATGCGGGTGATTTCCTGCATGGCACCGCGATGGGGGATTTTGTGGTTGAACAGGCCCAACAGGGCAAAGCGGACGAGCAGGTGCACCCGATGATCGCCGCGATGAACCATCTGCGCTATGATGCCGCCACCTTGGGAAATCACGATTTCGACCGGGGGGTGGATGTGTTGTTATCTGCCGTCGAGCAGGCGGAGTTTCCCATCGTGTCGTCCAATATCGTGCTGAACAAAGGGGATACACCGTCCCATGACAGCACCTTCATGCCGCCCTTCACCATTCTGAACCGCTATTTCATCGACGATAAAGGCGAAGAGAACCTGGTGCGGATTGGGGTGATTGGCTTTTTGCCGCCCAACTCGATCCATGCGGGAACCAAGGCCGCGCCAACCCCGGGCACGCGCGACATTTTGCGCGCGGCCCGTGATTTCGTGCCGCAATTGCGGGCCAAGGGGGTGGATGTCGTGGTGGCGCTGGCCCATAGCGGCATCGGCGTCGCAGACCACCGCGAAGGCATGGAAAACGCGATCATCCCTCTGAGCAAAGTTGATGGGATTGACGTCATCATCGGGGGGCATTCGCACCAGTATTACCCGCCACAACCCGGGGCTTCGGGCACGCAGCACGCCTGGCTGGCGCATCCAGAGGTGGATGCCGACGCAGGATGTATCAATGGAAAACCAGTGGTGATTGCGGGGTTCTGGGGATCTCATCTGGGTGTGATTGATCTGAACTTCCTCGAAACGCCCGAGGGCTGGCAGGTGGAAACCGGCCCGGTGGAGCTGCGCGAAGTGCCGGAAAGCCAACCGGATACGGCCTTGCCGGAATTATCCGACCTTCTGGGCCCATTGCACGAAAGCACCTTGATGCATGTGCGCACCCGGATCGGGTATGTGCATCAGGATCTTTACAGCTATTTCGCCCTGGCCGGGATGGATCTGTCGACCCGGCTGGTGCAGCAGGCCATGGTGGATTTCACCCGGCAGCTGGTCGGCTATGGGGCGGCGCCGGATCTGCCGGTTCTGGCCTCTTCCGCTGCGTTCAAATGTGGCGGCCTGGGCGGGCCGGGCTATTATACCGCCATTGACGCGGGCGAGCTGACCCTGCGGTCGGTTGCGGACCTGTATATCTTTCCCAATGAAATCTCCCTGGTGCGCGCCAACGGCGCCTATCTGAAACACTGGCTTGAACGGGCCGTCAGCGTGTTCAATCAGGTGATGCCGGGACGGCGGATGCAGATGTTGAAGGACGCGGGCACGCCGGGCTATCTGCTGGAAAGCGTGTTGGGGCTTGGATATCAGGTCGACCTGTCACAGCCCGCGCGATACTCGCCCGCGGGGCGGCTGCAAAATCCCGGGGCGTCGCGCATTCGCGGTCTGAATTTCAACGGACGCCCTGTCACGGATAAAGACGAGTTTCTTCTGGCCACCAGCGATTTTCGCGTCCGGGGCGGGGGCGGGTTTCCAACGATTGCAGCAGATCGGATTGTTCCGGTCACCCCCATGTCGATCCGGGATCTGGTGCGCCACCATATCGAACAGCATGAACATATTGATTTAACGCCGGAATTGCAGTGGCGATTTGCGCCCGTTGATGGGGCGAGCGTTGTTTTTGCGTCCTCGCCAGCGGCACGGCAATACAGTGAAACCATTGACGGTCTGAATGTGCGGGACATGAATGAAGAGGATCTGCGCGGATTTGCGATGTTTGAGCTGATGCTATGAAATATGCGGGCTTCCCAAGGCTTGCATCCCTTCGTCGACCCGCCTATATGAATCCCCGAGAGGTTGGCGCGGGCAGGCGCCTCGCCAACCTGGTCAGGTCCGGAAGGAAGCAGCCACAACGAGCCCCGCTTGGGTCGTGTTCAGCCTCTCACCTCGTTTCAAAATCGCAGATTTTGAAACACCCGACAGGCGATTGGAACAATCGCCGAGAGGGTATATCCAAGCCCGGCAGGTGATTGGCGCAATCGCCGCGAGGGTTACGACCAAGCCCGACAGGTGAAATGCCGTTTCACCAAAAGGGAGAATACCCCCAGCAGGTGAACGCCAATTCGCCAGATGGGACACGCCAACAACGCACCAGACGGAGGGACTTTATGATTGTGACAAACACCCTTCAGGCAGGTCGTTCCTGATCCACCCCGGCATCGCTGGCCGCACCGGATCTCTGCCTGATACACCCTTCCGACATCGCATCGCGATGCCCGGAAATGTTGTGTTCTCTACACAGGCAAACCAATGACATACACTCTTCAGGACCTCGGATGGTCCAACCACTTTGCGCGCCAACTGGACGACACCAACGCGCAAACCCCGTTTCGCATCAGCGACGTGCATCGCGACCGACTGACGGCGCTGGGCGCAGAAGGCGAAGTGACCCTGATCACCACCGACCATTCCACCGGCGATTTTGCCGTGGGCGACTGGGTGCTGGCTGATCAGGCCAACCGCATCACCCACCTGTTTGACCGGCAGACGGAACTGAAACGCCGCGCTGCCGGCACCGACGCCCGCATTCAGTTGATCGCGGCCAACGTGGACGTGCTGTTCATCACCTCGTCCTGCAACGCCGATTTCAACCCGGCACGCATTGAACGCTATCTCGCCCTGGCCCATGACGCCGGGAGCTTTGCGGTTCTCGTGCTGACCAAAGCGGATCTGTGTGACGACCCCCGCGTGGTCACGCGCGAGGCGGAACGGCTGGCCCCGGCCTTGCCCGTTCTCGCCGTCAATGCGCACGACCCGGATGGCATTGCCCAGTTGGAAAGCTGGCTGCCACCGGGGCAAACCGCAGCTTTGGTCGGGTCATCCGGCGTGGGTAAAACCACCTTGATGAACGGGCTGTGCGATTTGCAGGATGCCACGCAGGGCATTCGCGAAGATGACGCCAAAGGCCGCCACACCACCACCGCGCGGTCGCTGCGGCCGACGCGGAATGGCGCGTGGCTGATCGACACGCCGGGAATGCGCGCCCTGCGTCTGGCCGATGCGGGCGAGGGGATTGATGCGTTGTTCGACGACATCGTGACCCTGGCCGCGTCCTGCCGGTTTTCCGATTGTCAGCATGAGGGCGAGCCGGGCTGTGCGGTGCAAAACGCCATCGCGGACGGGGATCTTGATCCGGACCGCCTGAAACGCTGGCGCAAGTTGCAGGCCGAAGATCGGCGCAACACCGAAACCCTGGCCGAAGCCCGCGCGCGCGACAAGGCGTTTGGCAAAATGGTCAACAGCGTGGTGCGCGACGCGCATTACAAGAAGGGGCGGTAACGCGCCCTAACCGCGATCAGACGCAGGCGCAGCGGCCCAGTCCTGCTGCGCCTGTGTTTCCACCGCACAAGGACGCGCTTCGCGAAGGCGCGCCAAGGCTGTCTCTGGATCTTCGCCCAGCTCGACCATCAACCGCATCACCGCCATGCCGGACCGGCCACAGCCACCACGACAATGGGCCAGCACCTTGCCACCCTGCCGCAGGATCGCGAGGGCGAGCATCGACACTTCGGGCCATGTCAGCTCCACATCCGCGCCGGGCGCGCCAAAATCGCGAATGGGCAGCGCGTACCAACTGATCCCGAGGTCCTGCAGATCGTCGCCGAAATCCGCAGCCCCAACCGCGTTCAGCTCTGCCTCTTCGGTCATGGTCAGCACCAGATCGGGGGACCATTCCTCAATTGTGGCAAGGTCCGCGTGATAGGGCGACAAAAGGCCGGGCAGGGGGCAGATGCCGAGCATGCCCTTGCCTGCGGTGAGAGTGTGGATGGCGAAGCTTTGTGTCATGTCTCCGGCCTACCACGAGGCCGCGCGCGGGGCCACCTCATTCAGGACGACGAGCGGTGGACGAATGTGCCAAGGCCCCGTACTCTGCCGGGAATACGAATCCGGTTCAGAAAGCTCTCATGTCCGATACCCCCGTCGACACCGCAATGGATACCTCGCAGGAACCCCAAGCCTATCAGGTGCTTGCGCGCAAATACCGCCCGGAAACCTTTGCCGATCTGGTGGGGCAGGAGGCGATGGTCCGCACCCTGAAAAACGCCTTTGAAAGCGACCGGATTGCGCAGGCCTTTGTGATGACCGGCATTCGCGGTGTGGGCAAAACCACCACCGCAAGGATCATCGCCAAGGGCATGAACTGCATCGGCCCCGATGGCACCGGTGGCCCGACGGTGGACCCCTGTGGCAAGTGCGAACATTGCGTGGCAATCGCCGAAGGGCGGCACGTGGATGTGATGGAAATGGACGCCGCCTCGCGCACGGGTGTGGGCGACATTCGCGAGATCATCGAAAGTGTGCATTACCGGGCGGCCTCGGCCCGCTACAAGATCTACATCATCGATGAGGTTCACATGCTGTCGACCAGCGCATTTAACGCGCTGCTCAAAACGCTGGAGGAACCGCCCGCCCATGTGAAGTTCATCTTCGCGACCACGGAAATCCGCAAAGTGCCGGTCACGGTGCTCTCGCGCTGCCAGCGCTTTGATCTCAGACGAATCGAACCCGAAGACATGCTGGCGATGCTGAAACGCATTGCCACCGCTGAGGGCGCCGAGATTGCCGAGGACGCGCTGGCGCTCATTACCCGCGCCGCCGAGGGATCGGCCCGTGACGCGCAATCGCTCCTTGATCAGGCCATTTCGCACGGCGCCGGGGAAACCACCGCCGATCAGGTGCGCGCGATGCTTGGCTTGGCAGATCGCGGCCGGGTTCTGGACCTGTTTGACCTGATCATGCGCGGCGATGCGGCAGGCGCGCTCTCCGAAATCGGGGCGCAATATGCCGATGGGGCGGACCCGATGGCGGTGCTGCGGGATCTGGCCGAGGTGGCCCATTGGGTCAGCGTGATCAAGATCACGCCCGAGGCCGCCGAAGACCCCACCGTGTCGCCTGATGAACGCACTCGTGGTCAGGCGATGGCGGAAAAGCTGCCAATGCGGGTCCTGTCGCGCATGTGGCAGATGTTGCTGACCGCATTGGAAGAGGTGGCCCATGCCCCCAACGCGATGATGGCCGCGGAAATGGCGGTCATTCGCATGACCCATGTGGCCGATCTGCCGACCCCGGAAGAGCTGGTGAAAAAGCTGAAAGACGTGCCAGTACCGCCCCCGGCGCCGGGTGGCGGAGGGGGCGCGCCTGTTCCAAATGGCAATGGCGGCGGCACTGCGATGGGCGGTTATGCGTCGGGACCATCCGGGTCAGGCGGAGCATCCGGCCCCACCGCGCTGGCCGTGGCCAACGCCCCTGCCAGCGCGCTCGCGCATTACGCGCGGTTCGAAAATGTATTGGAACTGATCCGCACCAATCGTGACGCCAAGCTGCTGGTGGATGTGGAAATGCACGTGCGCCTCGCCTCGTATCAACCGGGGCGGATCGAATTCACCCCGGCCCACAACGCCCCGCAAGACCTCGCCGCGCGGCTCGCACAGAGATTGCATGGCTGGACCGGAGTGCGCTGGGGCGTCACGCTGGTCAATGGCTGCGAGGAACCCACGGTTTACGAGGTCCAGAACCGTGAAAAGCTCGCCCTGCGGCAAGAGGCAGAGGCGCATCCGCTTGTGCAGGCGGTGATTGCGGCCTTCCCGAAGGCGAAAGTGACCGAGATCCGGTCGGCCGAAGACCTGGCGCAGGAAGCCGCCACCGAGGGGTTGCAAGAGGTCGAAGATGAATGGGATCCGTTTGAAGAGGAGTGAGGTGGCCCAACTCCGTTCCCCCTACATCATCCTTGAAGAGGTCAAGGCGCTGGCTGTGGAGTATTATGCGGCGACCGGAAAACCTTTGGGGGTCACGGGCGAGATCGCCGAAGGGGAAGCGGCGCGTTTGCTCGGGCTGGAATTGGCCGATGCCCGGATGCCCGGGTTTGATGCGGTTCGCCAAGGTGCGCGCGGGCCGGAAAAAATCCAGATCAAAGGGCGCTGGAAACGTGCCGGGAAAAACTGGGGGCGGGTGTCCAAGATCAACACCGATGCGGAGTTTGATATGGTGATGTTGGTGCTGATGGACGGGCCTTATGAGGTGTTCCAGATTTGGGAAGCCTGCCGCGCCGACGTTATTGCACGACTGGATGCGCCGGGGTCGAAAGCGCGCAATGAACGGCGCTCCATGGGGGTGTCTCAATTCAAGACGATTGCAACATTGGTATGGGCGCGCGCGTAACCCGACCTTGTAACCCCGGACCCCGACCCGTATCTAAGACCCAAGTTGAAACGTGAGGAGCATCAGATGTTCAAAGGACTGGGTGGGCTCGGCGATATGGCCGGGATGATGAAAAAGGCGCAGGAAATGCAGACCCGCATGGCGGAGATGCAGGAAAGCCTGGAAACCATCACCGTGGTGGGTGAAAGCGGCGCCGGGCTGGTCAAGGCCACGGCGACGGCCAAGGGCGTGCTGACCGGGTTGGACATTGATCCGACCATCTTTAACCCCGATGAAAAAGAAGTGGTCGAGGATCTGATCCTGGCCGCGATCAAAGACGCTCAGGCCAAGGCGCAGGACCGTTCGCAGCGCGAAATGGCGGAGCTGACCGAAAGCCTTGGTCTGCCCAAGGACATGAACCTGCCGTTCTGAACGGCGGGGATGTGATCCGGGATGAGTGAAGCGCCGCGCGATATCGAGAACCTGATCGAGTTGATGGCCAAGCTGCCCGGGCTTGGGCCGCGCTCCGCCCGGCGCGCGGTGCTGCACCTGATCCGCAAACGCGCGCTGGTCCTGATGCCGCTGGCGGACGCCATGCAGGCGGTGGCGGAAACGGCGCGGGAATGCGTGACCTGCGGCAATGTCTCGACCTCGGATCAATGCGACATCTGCACCTCGAACAAACGCGCCAATGGCGAGATCTGCGTGGTCGAGGATGTGGCCGACCTGTGGGCGATGGAGCGCGCCGGGATCTTCAAGGGGCGCTATCACGTGCTGGGCGGCACATTGTCGGCGCTGGATGCGGTTGGGCCTGATGACCTCGGCATCCCACGCCTCGCTGCCCGTGTCGCGGATGAAGAGGTGCAAGAGGTGATCCTGGCGCTAAACGCCACCGTGGATGGCCAGACAACCGCCCATTATATCGCCGAAGAGCTGGAAGGGCGCTGCGTGGTGTCCACGCTGGCCCAAGGGGTGCCGGTCGGCGGCGAGCTGGATTATCTGGACGAAGGCACCATTTCCGCCGCTTTGAACGCCCGCAAACGGATGTGACCCTGCTGCCAAGCGGGCCTCGCGTCGCTCGGGCTTGATAAGCGCCGCTCATGCGACGCGGATGAGGGGCGCTGCCCCTCGCGAGGCAAGCTCGCTCACCCCGGGATATTTGCACCCAGGAAATGGAGAGGCCAGAAATAGGAAAGGGAGGCCAAGCGACCTCCCCCAATGAGTTCCCTCATTTCCTGGTGCGGTCATCGGCGTCCCCGACTGTACCGCACATCCAGCCTCTCAGAACATGGTTAACATTCCGTTATTTTCTGGTTGGAAATATCCCGGGGGTGAGACCGCAGGTCGAGGGGGCAGCGCCCCCTTCTTCTCGCTCAGTGTCGGACCATCAGAACTGGTCCAGCAACCGTTCGATATACTCCCGCTCTTCCTCAGGGCGGGTGGTTTCCCCTGACCGGCGGCGCAGCTCGTCGGTGAGCTCCTGGGCGCGCCGTCGCAGGTCTTCTTCGGTGACATAACCGCCATCGGTGGCGCCCATTCCCGACTGGCTGCCGGTGCTACGCCCCAGGGGATCACGGGCGTTCCGACTGCCCTGATCCTGCCCGGTCTGGCCTTGCTGCCCTTCGCGCCCGGCCTGTTGAGAATTCATCGCGTCATCAAATTGGCGCAACCCCTCTCGCAGGGCTTCCATCGCTTCGGCCTGTCGGTCCAGCGCACCGGCAAGGTCTCCGTCCTCAAGGGCGTCCGCCGCATCCCCCATTGCGCGTCCGGCCGCCCCGAGCGCATCGCGCGCCGCGTTGCCGGCCTCGGATCCGGCGCCAGGCAGGTTGCGGCGTTGCGCGTCCAACTGATCCTGTAGCTCGCGTTGCCGCTGGGCAAGGCCTGCGCCGTTTTGTCCGGTGTCCCCCTGATCACCCGCTTCGCCAGATTGTCCTTCGCCCGACTGACCCTGGCCGGATTGTCCTTCACCCGAATGGCTTTGCCCGCGACCCTGGCCACCATCGCGCCCGGTGTTGCCCTGGCTTTCACCCGCCTGATTGCCCTGACCCCCCTGTTCCTGAAGATCGCGGAAGGCTTCGTCCGACAGACCCTGTTGCTGGCGCAAAGTGTCTGCCAGCCCGTCGCGCGCCTGTTGTCCCTCACCTTCGCTGCCCCCTTGGGTGACCTGCATGTTTTCCATCATCCGGCGCAACGCATCAAGCATCTGCATCGCCTCGTCCATGCGCCCTTCGCGCATCAGTTCTTCGATCCGTTCCATCATCGCGTCCAGATCGGCAGAGCTCATTTCCATCTGCTCGCCATCCGGCAGGGGCTGTTGCTGGCCCTGATCCGGGTTTTGCGCCAGACGATCCAGATAGTCCTTCATCGCGTCGCGCAGTTCGTCCATCAGCTCGGACAGTTCTTCTTCCGTGGCCCCGTCCCGCATCGCCTGTTCCAGCCGCTCCTGCGCACGCGCCAGCCGCTCGCGGGCATCGTTGAGCCCGGTGTCCTCGATCTGCAGCGCAATGTCCCACAGAGTTGCGGCGAGAGTGTTCTGATCCTTGCTGGTCAGCCCGACGTCAATCGCCGTTTCGAGCTCCCGGATCACCGCGCGCAGCGACAGGTAAGTGCCCTCGGGCAGCGACAGCCCGTCAGGCCGGTGCAGGATGGCGCGCAGGATCTGGGCCACCCGAGGGGCGCCCGCGCTTGCCCACAACAGGTCTCGGCGCAGTTCGATCAGCGCACGTGCTTCGGGGGCGAAAAACCGGCGCGCGGGCAGGGTCAGGTCAAGGGGCGTAGCGCGCCCTTCCTGCCCGGCACCATCTTCGGCCAGCAGGGTGATCTTGGTGGGCAGGCCTGCCCAGGGGTGTTCGGCCAGGTTTTCCTCCCATACCTCTTCGATCAGACGCAAATCGCCGCGATAGGGGCGCGGCAGGTCCACCGTCAGGGTCGGGCGCGGATCGGGGGGCAAGGCCAGCCCATGGCGGCGATCCACCCGCTCCAATGCCAGGTCGATCTGTGCCGCCCCTAGGATGACGCCATGATCGTCCACCGCGAGGAACGCCTGTTGAAACTGGCCCGAAATCTGCCGCGTCATCTCGCCTTCGGGGCGGATATCGGGGGGAAGGTCGCCAATGGCTGTAATGCTCCATTCGGGGCCATCCCGCCCAATGGTCAGCGTGCCGTTTCGGGTGATCTCGGTCTCCATCACCTCCTGGGGCGGGCCATCTATCAGGTCACCGCCCAAGTCAATCGGCGCCGTGTCCAACCCGTAAAAGCGCAAGGTCAGGCGGCTGCCCGCGGGCACGGGCAGGGGGCCTGATGGTTGATCATTCAGGTAAAGGCTGGGCTGGCCTGTGTAGGCGGGCGGCTCAATCCAACCTTCCCAGGCCAGAGGGCTGGGGCAATCCAGACAGTCAGGGTTGGGTGGGATAACCGGGCCCTGCGCCGCCTGCGGGGCCACGCCGAACATCAGTGCCATCACGCAGGCCACCGTCGCGATCAGGCGCAACGCAAAGGGGTCACGATCCGCCACCCGCAGGTCTGGTGCTTCGGCTTTGGCCGTCGCGGCGAGCGCGGCCATGCGCGTCTGATGCGCCTGCCAGATGGACTGTGACACCGGGTCGTCGCCCCCAATTGCCGTGTTGTCGCGCAACGCAGCCAAGGGGCGTTGGGGGATTTGACCATCCAACCGGGCTTCAACCTCGCCCTGCACCGGCCAGCGAAACCGGCGTATGCCCCAGACCAAAGTGGCAAGAACAGAGACGCCCAGCACCACGAAACACAGGGGCGTAAAGCCCACAAACCGGGCCCAGGCCGTGGCGACCATCAGCACGCTGACCAAAGGCCAAAACGCGCGCCACCCCCGTTCCAACCCCATCGCGGCCCATGTCAATCGCAGGGGCCAGCGCAGCTGTTTCATCAGCTCGGGCGAAAGGTTGGGCCGGGTCATGTCACCCCGTATTGCTTAGATCCATTCAGGGATCGTATCGCGGTCCAGCATTTCTTCATAGGTGGGACGGGCGCGGATAACGGAAAATTGCTCACCAGAGACCAGAACCTCGGGGATCAGCGGGCGGGAATTGTATTCCGACGCCATCACCGCGCCATAGGCCCCGGCAGAGCGGAACGCGATCAGATCGTCCGATTTCAGCGGCGCCATATTGCGGCCCTTCGCAAAAGTGTCACCGGTTTCGCAGATCGGCCCAACAATGTCGTACCCTTTTGGCTCAAGGCCGGGCTGGGCTTCCAGCACGGGGATAATATCGTGATGCGCCTCATACATGGCAGGGCGCACAAGGTCGTTCATCGCCGCATCCACAATCAGGAAATCGCGGCCTTCGCCCTCTTTCACATAGATCACGGAACTCACCATCAGCCCCGCATTGCCTGACACCAGCCGCCCCGGCTCAATCTCGATCTCGCAGCCCAGATGGCCGACCGTTTCGCGCACCATCTGGCCGTATTCGATCGGCAGCGGCGGCGCGTCGTTGGAACGCTCATAAGGGATGCCAAGCCCGCCGCCCAGATCGAGCCGTGTGATGTCATGACCGTCCAAACGCAAGGCTTCGGTCAGCTCCGCAACCTTCTGATAGGCTTGGCGAAACGGCTCCAGATC
Source organism: Aliiroseovarius crassostreae (assembly GCF_049803815.1). Lineage (GTDB taxonomy): Bacteria > Pseudomonadota > Alphaproteobacteria > Rhodobacterales > Rhodobacteraceae > Aliiroseovarius > Aliiroseovarius crassostreae_A. Next base: position 865,908 of record NZ_JBNAGI010000001.1, on the reverse strand, counting down.
GGTCAGTTGGCTGCCGATATGAACGTCAATGCCAACCACTTTCAGGCCGCGCAGCTTGGCAATCTCGGCGTAAACCTCACGCGCGCGGGCAATTGGAATGCCGAACTTGTTTTCCGATTTCCCGGTCGAGATTTTGGCATGAGTCTTCGCGTCCACATCCGGGTTGACCCGCACAGCTACGGGCGCTTCAACCCCCATTTCGCTGGCCACCTCGGACAGCGCGCGATATTCCGGCTCGCTTTCCAGATTGAACTGGCGAATGCCCTGCGACAGCGCCAGACGCATTTCGTCACGGGTCTTGCCCACGCCGGAAAACACAATCCGCTCGCCCGGCACGCCCGCGGCAATCGCCCGGCGCAATTCGCCGCCCGACACCACGTCCATGCCCGCACCCATGTCCCCCAACAGTTTCAGAACCGCCAGATTGGAATTCGACTTCACCGCGAAGCACACCAAATGATCCGTCCACGCCAACGCTTCGGTAAACAGCGAGATGTGGCGTTTCAACGTCGCCGCCGAATAAACGTAAAACGGCGTGCCCACCTGGGCCGCAATCTCGGGAATGGCAACATCTTCGGCGTGCAATACACCGTCGCGGTAAAGGAAATGATCCACGGCTTCGCCCTGTCCTTGTTGGTCTGTCTGCGCTGCCCTCTGCCCTAGCGGAACTGAAACCCGCTTTCAACAAGAACCGCTGCCATCTTTGGTCCGCAAATATCCCGGAGCGCGAGGCAGCGCCTCGCAATAAGAAAACGCCAGCCGAACGGGCTGGCGTTTGCAGTCTTCAACCTGAACGGCGCTTACTGCGCCACCGTGTCCTCGGGTGACCCAGGGCGGATCGGTTCCCCATCCGCGCCACAGCCCACCAGCCCCAGAAGGGCAACGATCAAAACCGCGCGGATCATGCGAGCTTCTCCTGCCCCAGTTTTTCTGTCCAGCGGGAGATCTGCTTGCGCACCTCAGAGGGGGCCGTGCCGCCGTAAGATGTGCGTGAGGCGACCGAATTGTGTACGCCCAGCACGTCAAACACATCCTTGGTGATCGCGTCATGCACCGATTGCATGTCCTCCAGCGTGAGATCCGGCAGGTCACAGCCCTTGCCCTCGGCCATCGCCACCAGCGACCCTGTCACGTGGTGGGCATCACGGAACGGCATGTTGAGCGCGCGCACCAGCCAGTCGGCCAGGTCGGTGGCGGTCGAGAAGCCCGAGGCCGCAGCGGCCTCAAGATTTTCGCGCTGCCCTTCCATGTCGCTGACCATGCCGGTCATGGCGGCCAAGCCGAGCATCAGGTTGTCGGCGGCGTCAAAGACCTGTTCCTTGTCTTCCTGCATGTCCTTGGAATAGGCCAGCGGCAGACCCTTCATCACGGTCATCAGGCCCACATTTGCGCCCATGATCCGGCCGATCTTGGCGCGTAGCAGTTCGGCGGCGTCCGGGTTGCGTTTTTGCGGCATGATCGACGACCCGGTGGACCATTTGTCGGACATGCGCACAAAGCGGAATTGCGCCGACGACCAGATCACCAGTTCTTCGGCCAGACGGCTGAGGTGCATGGCGGTCAGGGTCGAGGCAGACAGGAACTCCAGCGCAAAATCGCGATCCGCCACGGCATCCAGCGAGTTGGCGGTGGGGCGGTCAAACCCCAGCGTCTGCGCCGTCATGTGACGATCAATTGGGAACGATGTCCCGGCCAACGCGGCAGAGCCCAGGGGGCATTCATTCATCCGTTTGCGCGCGTCCTGAAAACGGGAAATGTCACGGCCAAACATCTCGACATAGGCCATCATATGATGGCCCCATGTCACCGGCTGGGCGGTTTGCAGGTGGGTAAAGCCAGGCATCACCCAATCGGCGCCCATCTCGGCCTGCGACAGAAGGGCGCGCACCAGCGCGGTCAGCCCTTCGATGGCGGCGTCCATCTGGCCGCGCACCCAAAGTTTGAAATCGGTCGCGACCTGATCATTGCGGCTTCGCGCCGTGTGCAGACGACCTGCGGGTTCGCCCACGACCTCTTTCAGGCGGGCTTCGACATTCATGTGAATGTCTTCGAGGGCGGTCGAAAACTGGAACGAACCGTTCTCGATCTCTGACAAGACGGTGAGAAGCCCTTCACGGATCGCCTTCGCATCGCTATCTTTTATCACGCCTGTGGCGGCCAACATGGCGGCATGGGCGCGCGAGCCGTCGATATCCTGTCGGGCCATGCGCTGGTCATAGCCGATCGATGCGTTAATCGCTTCCATGATTGCGTCGGGTCCGGCAGAGAACCGGCCGCCCCACATGGCATTGGCTTGCTTGTCGTTACTCATGGTCTTGCCCTTCGGAGGTCTTATGTCTGTCTTGCGTTCCGCCCTGCTATACGCGTCCCTTGTGCTTGGTGCAAATGCTGCCTTGGCCGATACCGCGGCTTTGGAAGCGATGCGTGAGGGCGAGATGAAGAAGCTGGTGTTCCATGCCGAGCCGAAACCCGCAGGCACCACCGCGTTTTTGGCGGCGGATGGCCGCGAACATACGCTGGAAGAGTTTCGAGGCAAGGTCACGCTTTTGAACTTCTGGGCGGTGTGGTGCGCGCCGTGCCGCAAGGAGATGCCGTCGCTCGATGCGCTGGAACAGGCATTGGGCGGGGACGACTTCACCGTGCTGCCGATTGCCACCGGGCGCAACCGGATGCCCGCGATTGAAAAGCTTTATGCCGAGACCGGGGTTGAGGTTCTGCCGATCTACACCGATCTGCCGCAAACCCTGTCGCGGGAAATGGGGGTTTTAGGTCTTCCGGTGACGATTATTCTGGATCGCGAGGGCAATGAAATTGCCCGCATGACCGGGGACGCGGACTGGAATTCCGACAGCGCCAGGGCGATTCTGTCTTCCTTGATTGCGGGCGAGGGGTAAGCTCCCGCGCTGTGTTGCCCTCTGACGAGGGCGCCGCCGCTTGGGGGTGGCTCATCTGCGATGAGCCTAAAGGGGCGCTGCCCCTCGGACTTTGTCCTCACCCCGGGATATTTCCAACAAGGAAAAGAGGATGGGCGGGCGCATGCTGAACGCGTCTTGGGTGCTTGAGACGCGGCAGTGAGTGGGTATTGTAGTCCCATTCAAGGGAGATTTTTTTATGGTTTCAAGGCGGTTGATGTTGGCAGGTTTGGTGGGCGGCGCGTTGGCGCCGCGCATGGCGTGGGCGGATGCCGGGTTTCGCGCGTGGCTGTCTGGGTTCGAGCGCCGGGCGCGGGCGGCGGGGATTTCCTCTGCAACGACGCAGCACCTGAAGGGGGTCAGCTATTTGTCCAAGGTGGTGGCCTCGGATCGCAAGCCCGCGGAAACGGCCAAGTCGTTGGAGTTTTACATCTCCTCCGCGGCTTCTTCGTCCCGGATCAACACGGGCAAAGCCATGCTGCGCAAATATGCCGGTCTGTTTGACAGGTTGGAGCGGCGATACGGCGTGCCGCGCTATATTCTGGTGGCGATCTGGGGGATGGAGAGCAGTTTCGGCGGGTTTCGCGGCAGCACGCCCACCCTGTCGGCGCTGGCCTCTCTGGCCTATGAAGGACGTCGGCGCGAACAGTTCGAGGCGGAGCTTTTGGCTGCGCTGAAAATCCTGCAGGCGGGGGATGTGTCGCCCGCGCGGATGAACGGGTCTTATGCGGGGGCGATGGGGCACACGCAATTCATGCCCAGTTCCTTTCTGAAACATGCGGTGGATCATGACGGGGATGGGCGGCGCAACATTTGGGGCGATGATCCCACGGATGCGCTGGCCTCGACCGCGGCGTTCCTAAAGGCCAATGGGTGGTCGAAGGGGCCGCGCTGGGGGCAGGAAGTGGTGTTGCCGCAAGGGTTTGACCTGGCGCTGACCGGGCGGGTTTTCCCCCGGCGTGCGGATGATTGGGCCAAGCTTGGCGTGACGCGCCCGGGCGGGCGAGCCTTGAAAGGGGCGCGCGCGGGGGCGGTGATCCTGCCTGCGGGGCCAAAGGGGCCTGCGCTGATGATCTATCCCAATTTCCACGTCATCAAGACCTACAATTATGCCGATAGTTACGCGATCAGCGTGGGTCATCTGGCGGACCGTTTGGCGGGCGAAGGCCCGTTGCGTGCCGGTTATCCCCGCAACCCCTGGGGGATGAGCACGGGCGAACGGGTTGAGCTGCAAAAGCGCCTGAACGCGGCGGGGTTCAAGGCCGGGCGGCCCGACGGGGTGATCGGCGAAAAGGGCCGCGCCGCGATCCGTGCCTATGAACGGGCGCAGGGGATGCGGGAAACCGGGGTGCCCAGCGGGGCGTTGCTTAGCCGGTTGCGCTGAGGGTCGGGTAGCGGTGGCAGTCTTGTGTGTGGTTCATGAACACACCGCAGGCCTCGAGCCAGGCATAAACGATGGTGGGGCCGCAAAATTTGAACCCGGCTTTTTTCAGGTCTTTAGAGATTAGCGTGCTGAGGTCGGATGCGGTTGGGACCTCGGCCTGTGTTGCGTAATGCCCCACAAGGGGCTGCCCATCGACGTAGTCCCAGATCATTTTGGCAAATGCATCAGGGCCCCCCAGATCCAGATAGGCCTGCGCATTGGTGATGGTCGCCGCGATTTTGCCGCGATGGCGGATGATGCCAGCATCGCTCAGCAGGCGGGTGACGTCATCTTCACCCCATGTGGCGATCACCTCGGGGTCGAACCCTTCAAAAGCCGCGCGAAAATTGTCGCGCTTTCTGAGAATGGTGATCCAGCTGAGACCAGCCTGAAACCCGTCGAGAATCAATTTTTCCCACAGGGCGCGGCCATCCCGTTCGGGCACACCCCATTCGGTGTCGTGATAATGTTGGTAAAGCGGATCCTCTCCGCACCAGCTGCAGCGCTGCATGTTTTCCCCTGATATCAAATGCTTGGTCCTCAGCCGTTCGAATTTTAGGCAAAGTTCACCTTTTACAGCTTGTTAGCACGTTTGTTCCCAAAATGGCGACACTGGGAAAGTGATCACTGCAGGCGGATTGGTTCGCCGAATGGGGATGAAATGAGCAACAAACGCAAAAGCAACCCGCTGGATTTCGCGATGCAGAAACGTCAAAGCGAAACGCTTGATATGGTGCGGGTGGCGTTGGCCCACAAACAGGTGAAATTGGCGTATCAGCCGGTGGTGCAGACCGCACAACCGGATCGCATGGCGTTTTACGAAGGATTGTTGCGGGTCACCGACCAACAGGGGCGGGTCATTCCGGCCAAGGATTTCATTGATGTGGTGGAAGACACCGATATGGGGCGGCAGCTGGATGCATTGGCAATCGAAAAAGGCCTCGCCTCTCTACTGGAAGAACCAAGTCTGCGCCTGTCGATCAACATGTCCGCCCTGACCATCGGCTATGCCCCGTGGAACGAAGCGTTGTTGCGGGCCCTGCATGAGGATCCAACCGTCGGGGAACGGCTGATCATCGAAATCACCGAACGCACCGCGCTGACACAGCCCGATTTGGTGCGATCTTTCATGGATGACATGCAGATGAAGGGGATCAGCTTTGCCCTGGATGATTTTGGGGCGGGATATACATCTTTCAAATACCTCAAAGATTTCTACTTCGACCTGATCAAGATTGATGGCGAACTGATCGAAGGGGTGCATGGTGATCCCGATGCGCAGGTCCTGACCGAAGCTTTGTTAGAATTGGCGCATAAGCTGGACATGTTTGCCGTGGCCGAAAATGTCGAAACCTTCGAAGATGCAGAGTTTCTCAGCTCCATCGGTATGGACTGTATGCAAGGCTACTATTTCGGCGTGCCCACGTTGACCCCTTATTGGCAGGTCAATCAGATTCTCGGGAAATCCGCCTGAACTTTATACCGGGCGGGCAATCGCGGGGCTGGCAGTGACGTGATTGCGGCGATGGAAAATTGCGCCTTGTGCGGCCATGAAAACATAATATTTCCCACGCTTGACTTTTTTCTGCAATGCAGCACAGGATGCCCGCACCGTAATATAGCCGTGCGGGTTGGCCTGCCTTGGGGAGGGCGGTGGCCTGTGACCCGCACGCATAGATTTAGGAACGCGGTCGACAAAGAGCTGGGGACAGCCGGGATCGACACGCATCAGGTGGAGGAAGACCATGACCAATGTCGTAATCGTATCGGCCGCACGTACCGCGGTTGGCAGCTTCTCTGGCTCGTTTGCCAACACCCCGGCGCATGATCTGGGGGCGACCGTTTTGGAAGCCATCGTCGAGCGTGCCGGGATCGAAAAATCCGAAGTGGATGAAACCATTCTGGGCCAGGTCCTTGCTGCCGGCCAAGGGCAAAACCCCGCGCGTCAGGCGCATATCAATGCGGGCCTGCCCAAGGAATCGGCAGCCTGGGGCATCAACCAGGTCTGTGGTTCGGGGCTGCGCGCCGTGGCACTGGCCGCACAACACATTCAACTGGGCGACGCAGGTATCGTGGCCGCTGGCGGTCAGGAAAACATGTCGCTGTCCGCCCATGTGGCCCATCTGCGCGCCGGTCACAAAATGGGTGACATGAAGTTCATCGACTCGATGATCAAGGATGGCCTGTGGGATGCGTTCAACGGGTATCACATGGGGCAGACCGCGGAAAACGTTGCCAATGAATGGCAGATTTCGCGCGATATGCAGGATGAATTTGCCGTGGCCTCGCAAAACAAAGCCGAAGCCGCCCAGAAAGCGGGCAAATTTGCCGATGAGATCACCCCGTTCACCGTGAAAACCCGCAAGGGAGACATCGTGGTTGATAGCGATGAATACATCCGCCACGGTGCCACCATCGAAGCCATGCAGAAACTGCGCCCGGCGTTCGTGCGCGACGGCGGGTCGGTGACCGCGGCCAATGCCTCGGGCATCAACGATGGCGCCGCGGCCGTGCTGCTGATGTCGGCAGACGAGGCTGAAAAACGTGGGTTGGAGCCGCTGGCCCGCATCGCTTCCTACGCCACCGCCGGTCTGGACCCGTCGATCATGGGCGTTGGGCCGATCTACGCGTCGCGCAAGGCGCTCGACAAAGCCGGTTGGGCCGTGGGGGACCTGGATCTGGTCGAAGCCAACGAAGCTTTCGCCGCGCAGGCCTGTGCCGTGAACAAGGATATGGGCTGGGATCCGTCGATTGTGAACGTGAACGGTGGGGCGATTGCCATCGGCCACCCGATCGGCGCCTCGGGCTGCCGTATCCTGAACACGCTGCTGTTTGAAATGAAGCGCCGCGACGCCAAGAAGGGCCTCGCCACGCTTTGCATCGGTGGTGGTATGGGTGTGGCCATGTGCCTTGAGCGCCCGTAAGCCGCGCAATTACCCCGCAGAAAGGGCGCTTCGGCGCCCTTTTTTTGTGCCTGACAGGGATAGTCCGGGGGCTGTTACAATTGTTTTACCCAAGGCTTGCACCTTACGATTGATTCGTCAGGATGGGGCAGAATCTTGCGGTGGCAGCGGACCAAAACGGTTGAAAAAAGAGCAATTTGCCGGAAATCTCGCTGCAATTGCAGTAAAATAGCCGCAATGCAGAAAATGTGCAGTAATATTGTTGCTCTTTCCTGTTTCCCAAAGTAATAACATTACCGAGAGGAAATTCATCTTGGGAGATCACACCATGGCAAAAGTTGCACTCGTCACCGGGGGCTCGCGCGGCATTGGCGCCGCAATTTCGAAAACCCTGAAAGCCGAAGGCTATGAGGTTGCTGCAACCTACGCAGGCAATGACGAGAAAGCCGCCGCTTTCACCGAAGAGACCGGCATCAAAACCTACAAATGGAACGTGGGCAGCTATGAAGATTCGAAAGCGGGTCTGGCAAAAGTCGAAGCCGACCTTGGCCCGATCGACGTTGTTGTTGCCAATGCCGGCATCACCCGTGACGCGCCGTTCCACAAGATGTCACCGGAACAGTGGCAGGAAGTGATCGACACCAACCTGACCGGCGTGTTCAACACCGTCCACCCGCTGTGGCCCGGCATGCGCGAACGCAAATATGGCCGCGTGATCGTGATCAGCTCGATCAATGGTCAGAAAGGCCAGTTTGGCCAGGTGAACTATGCGGCGACCAAGGCGGGTGACCTGGGCATCGTGAAATCACTGGCCCAGGAAGGCGCGCGTTTCGGCATCACCGCCAACGCCATTTGCCCGGGCTATATCGGCACCGAAATGGTGATGGCAGTTCCGGAAAAAGTGCGCGAAGCCATCATCGGCCAGATCCCGGCCGGCCGTCTGGGGGAACCGGAAGAGATCGCCCGCTGTGTGGCGTTCCTGGCGGATGAGAAATCCGAGTTCATCAACGGCTCGACCATCAGCGCGAACGGCGCACAGTTTTTCGTCTGATCACGCCGGACAAGAGTGCACTGCGGGTCGCGATGTCGCGGCCCGTTTTTTTATGGGCCGAGTCCACGTGGACAGGCGCAGCCAGCGCAGGGTGAACAGGTCACGAAACGCCTGTGCCCGCAGCGCATGGGCGCGCTGGTAGTGGTGATGCATCTCGGTCAGATCGGGTGTTTCCAGCATGGTGTTTCCTCAAGTTTCACTTATCTGCACCCACATTGAACGATTGTATAAAAAGTAACAAACGAGACTTTCTCGCCGTTCAGTTAAGTGATATTGACCTGATATGTCCGATCGTCTTCCCCCGCTGACCGCCCTGCGTGCCTTTGATGCCGCCGCCCGCCACATGTCGTTTCAAAAGGCGGCGAGCGAGCTGCACGTGACCCCGGCCGCGCTTTCGTTTCAGATCAAATCGCTGGAGGAACACCTGGGCGGGCCGCTCTTCTATCGCCTCAATCGCGCGGTGGAGCTGACCGAGGCGGGCCGTGCGCTGGCCCCCGGCGCGCAGGAAGGGTTCGAAACCCTCTCCGCCGCCTGGCGCGCCGCGCGGCGTAGCCTTGAAACCAATGTGCTGACCGTCACCGCCGGCCCGGCCTTCACCTCGAAATGGCTGGCCCCGCGCATGTATGCCTTTGCCCAGGCCCATCCCGAGGTCGAACTGCGCTTTGCGGCCAGCCTGAACATGGTGGATCTGTCGCGCGATGAGGTGGATGTGGCAATCCGTTTCGGGTACGGCCCTGATGGTGGGCTGTTTTCGCACCCGCTATCCGAAGAATGGATCACCCCAGTCATGACCCCGGAAATGGCGGCGAAATTTCCGACGCCTAACGCGCTGCTGGAGGCGCCTTTGATCACGGACCACTCGATTGATTTCCTGCAACCGCGGTGTGATTGGGCGGCCTGGTTTCGTGCGGCAGGTATGTCAGCCAATCCACAACCTGCCCTGCGCTTTAACCAGGCCGATCACGCGCTGGATGCGGCGTTGGCAGGCGCCGGGGTGGCGCTGGGACGCCGGTTTTTTGTCTCCAAGGATTTGATGGAGCGGCGTCTGGTTGCGCCCTATGGGATCGCAATTTCCACCCGCGCCCATTTCCGCTTTCTTTGCGCGTTGGGTCGGGAAACCCGCCCCGAAATCCGGGCGCTGCGCGATTGGATGCTGGACGAGATCGACAAGACGGCGCATGTGTCCGATGGGATGGAAATCATCCCGGTTGAGACGCTGACATGACCCGTTCGCGGGCCACCTCGGTCGGCTTTGTCGCGGTGCTTCTTTGGGCGCTTCTGGCGGTGTTCACCGTCGGGTCGTCGCCGGTGCCCCCGTTTCAGCTCGCCGCATTGTGTTTCACCATTGGCGGGGTGCTCGGTCTGGTCTGGATCGGGGCAACAGGCGGCTTTTCGGTTTTGCGCGGGATCTCGTGGCGGGTCTACGCCTTTGGCACATTGGGGCTGTTTGGCTATCACGCGCTGTATTTCTCCGCCTTGCGCATGGCGCCTGCCGCAGAGGCCGGGTTGATTGCCTATCTCTGGCCGTTGTTGATCGTGCTGTTTTCCGGTCTGCTGCCGGGCGAGCATTTACGACCTATGCATGTCATTGGCGCGCTGATCTCTTTTGCCGGGGCGGCGCTGATCGTTTTGGGCGGGGCCGCCGGGTTTTCCATCGAAGCCTTGCCTGGTTACGGGTTGGCCTTTCTTTGTGCGCTGACCTGGTCGGGCTACTCGGTGCTCAGCCGCCGTTTGGGGGATACCCCCACCGCGTCGGTGGTGGTGTTTTGTCTGGCCACAGCGCTGTTGGCAACGGGCGCGCATCTTTTGCTCGAAGACACGGTCTGGCCGGACAGACCCGTGGGCTGGTTGTCGATTCTTGGCCTTGGCCTCGGCCCCGTTGGGCTGGCCTTTTACGTCTGGGATGTGGGGGTCAAACAGGGCGATATTCAGCTCTTGGGCGTCGCCTCTTACGGCGCGCCTTTGCTGTCGACCCTGGTGCTGATTTTAGCGGGGATGGCTACGCCGAGCGTGTCGCTTTTGCTTGCAGGTCTCCTGATCACGGCGGGGGCCGTGCTGGCGGCGCGCGCCGGTGCCGATTGAGATCGGCCAGATTGGCGCGCGCATGGAGGTCAAGTTGAGTTAGGCGCTTTCGAGCCGCGCAATCTCTTCCTTGATCTTCAGTTTCTGCTTTTTCAGTTCGGTGATTTCCTGATCGCTGGCGCCCGGCGACCGTTGTGCTGCCTCAACCTTCCCTTCCAGGGTCTGATGTTTGCGACGCAACTCTTCCACATGCGAACTGACGCTCATGGCGATCCTCCTTTGAAACGTGATTACCCCCCGAGTGCAGCACAAAATTACGGGCTTGTCACGAATTGGTTGCAATTCTTGGCATAATTCTGCCCGTCGCGAAATATTGTTAACCCGCCAGGTGGAGTGTCACCAAAGCGGTAGGGCGCTGCCATCGCGCAGGATGGCCGAAACTTCGGGGGTGTAATGCTCTACGTCCCCTACATGTTGTGGCCCTTCGTGCAAAATCAACGGCGCAGCCAGTCGAAACGCGCCGCGGCCGCCTTTGCGGGCTTGCACAATGATCAGGCTGGTCACGCGGCCAATGCGTGGACAAAGTGGTTTCACAAGCACGGAGCCAAGCCGGTCATCCAGGGCGTCCATGATCTCCGGCAGGCGTTCGGCCTTCTGGATCATGGTGATATAGCCCCGTGGTTTCACCCGTCGCGTCGCCTGATCGATCCAGGTGGCCAGCGGCACATCCTCCCCCAAGGCACCTTCACGCATCGCATCGGGGGACGCAGTGCCACGATCACGCAGATAATAAGGCGGGTTCATGATCACGTGATCAAAGGTTTCATCGCGCACCTCGCTGGGCAGGTCTGCAACGTCCCCTTCATGCACGTCAAAGGAAATCCCATTGTTTTCGGCATTTTGATGAGCCAGCTCCGCATATTGAGATTGTCGTTCCACCCCCACCAGACGCAGCCCGTCAACGCGGGTGCCAAGGCAAAGCGCCGCCGCCCCGGCGCCACATCCCAGGTCCAGAACCGATTCCCCTGCATGGGCCTGAATCGATGCGGCCAGAAACACCGGATCCACCCCGGCCCGGTAGCCGTTGATCGGTTGCGTCAGGGTCAACTGTCCGCCCAAAAACTTATCGTCGCTCAATCCCATTTGCATTACACTCATCCCGTTAACCTTCTATATCAATATCATTGTCGCGCAAGATAGCCTGCGCGCGGAACAGATCCTGATCGCGGACCATAAAGCGACGAGGTAAAATTCCTATTGATCCCTCAAGCGCGCTCATATGGACGTCCATGACAAATAAGGATATACCCTCGCCCTCAAGAAGGGCTGTTATAAACGGGATCATGGTTGGGTCTGTGGTTCGGATAAGCTCTTTCATAGTCAGAGACTTAAGGGCAGACCGGTGGGTTTGTCGAGCCATGTGACGGGAACGTGAGCAAGATGAAAGACGCAAGTTACAAGCCGCATGAACGCCTGGGCGCTCATCTGGCCGCAGAAATGGATGCGGTGAACACGCTGATTCGCACCCGTATGGCGTCAAAACACGCCCCGCGCATCCCCGAGGTCACCGCCCATCTGGTCGACGCTGGCGGCAAACGCCTGCGCCCGATGCTGACCCTGGCCGCCGCGCGGCTGTGTGGGTATGACGGGCCGTATCATGTGCATCTGGCCGCGACGGTCGAATTCATTCACACCGCGACCCTGCTGCATGACGATGTGGTGGATGAAAGCGCGCAACGACGTGGCCGTCCCACGGCCAACCTTCTGTGGGACAACAAGTCCAGCGTGCTGGTCGGTGATTATCTCTTTTCGCGTTCGTTCCAGTTGATGACCGAAACCGGCTCGATCGACGTGCTGCGCATCCTGTCCAACGCCTCGGCCACCATCGCCGAAGGCGAAGTGCTGCAACTGACCGCCGCGCAGGATCTGAACACCGATGAAAGCATCTATCTGCAGGTGGTGCGCGGCAAGACAGCGGCGCTGTTTTCCGCCGCGACCGAAGTGGGCGGCGTGATTGCTGATGCAGACCCCGTCCATGTGCAGGCGCTTTACGACTACGGTGATGCGCTGGGCATTTCGTTCCAGATCGTCGATGACCTGCTGGATTACTGGGGCGGGGATGCCACGGGCAAGAACATCGGCGACGATTTCCGCGAACGCAAACTGACCCTCCCGCTGATCAAGGCCGTGGCCAAAGGCGATGATAACGAGCGCGCCTTTTGGACCCGTACCATCGAAAAAGGCCGTCAGGAAGAAGGCGATCTGGACCACGCGCTGGAGCTTTTGAACAAGCACGACGCGCTGGAAGAGACCCGGCAAGAGGCGCTGGCCTGGGCCGAAAAAGCCAAATCCGCCATGGCGAAACTGCCCGAAGATCCGATCCGCGACATGCTGATCGACATTGCCGATTACGTGGTGGCGCGGGTGAATTAACGCTGGTTGGGGCTGACGCCCCATGCCTCCGGCAGGGATATCTGGAACAAGAAAAAAGAGAGGGGGGTACCCTCTCTTTTCAAAGCGTGACGCTTTTTCCTTGTGCGGTCATCGGCGTCCCCGCCTGTACCGCATATTGAAAATGGCAATGTTTGGTTAATAAAACGTTGCGGCTTTTTTCTTGTTCCAAATATCCCGGGGGAGGCGAAGCCGGGGGCAGCGCCCCCTCTGAAGTTACGACAGAGCGCAGGCCTCGATCCACCAATCGGGATACGCGGCGCGCAGTTGCTCTGCGGCCTTCTCCGCAGTCTCGCGACTGTCAAACAGCGCAAAACAGGTGGCCCCGGATCCGGACATGCGGGCCAGACCCGCGCCGGGCAGGGCGGCAAGCTGTTCCAGCACATCCGCAATCACTGGCGCGTTGGCAATTGCGGGGGCTTCCAGGTCGTTGCGCTGGGTTGCGAGCCAGTCGATCAGCACGCGTGCGGTTTTCCAGCGTGGCAATGCCTTGGGCATGGGCGCATTGTCTTTGCGGTCCAGCGCGTTGAAAATCGCGGGTGTGGGGACCTCTACACCGGGATTGGCCAGCACGGCAAAGAGCGGCGGGATCCCCTCGATAGGCATCACATCCTCGCCAATGCCGCGCATCCGCGCTGCCTGCCGCATCAGGCAAACCCGCACATCCGCGCCCAATCCGGTCACATCCGGCAGGCGCGTGTCTCCGGTCAGATCCGCCAGCGCCAGCACCGTGGCCGCCGCATCCGAACTGCCGCCGCCAATCCCGGCCATCGCGGGCAGGTGTTTGGACAGGGTGATCTCGACCGGCACCCCATAAAGATCCGCGGCCTTGCAGACGAGGTTTGATCCGTCCACCGGCACCCCCGCGGCGCGGGGGCCAATCACCTCAAGCCTGTTGGCGGCAGCAGGCCGGATCGAAATCCGGTCGCCCACATCCGCAAACACCACCAGACTGTCCAGCAGGTGATAGCCATCGCGGCGTTGCCCGGTGATGTGCAGGGTCAGGTTCACTTTGGCCGGGGCAAAGATCTTGCTGATCTGCAGGCTGTTCAGATCCATCCTCTCACTCGGCCCCGTGCAGCGGCTCAGCCCCTTCTTCTTCCAGAACCTGATCCAGACCAACTTCCAACTTGCGGCGGATCCGATCCGGGTTCAGCTCTTCCAGATCCGTGTCATCAACGACGAAACTCAGCGAACGTTTCCACTGGAACTCGGCCTCGCGCTTGCGCCCCACGGCCCAATAGGTGTCGCCCAGATGGTCGTTGAGGATCGGGTCGATGGGCAACAGCTCCACCGCGCGTTCCATCTGTTCGACCGCTTCGTCATAGCGCCCCAACCGGTAATAGACCCAACCGAGACTGTCCGTGATATATCCGCTGTCAGGGCGCGCGGCGACGGCCCGTTCGATCATGTCCAGCGCCTCGTCCAGCTTTTCGCGCCGCTCCACCAGGCTGTAGCCCAGATAGTTCAGCACATTGGGCTGCTCGGGGCTGAGTTCCAGCGCCTTGCGGAAATCGGCCTCTGCCGCGGGCCAGTCATCCAGCTTGGTCAGCACGATGGCACGTTGGAAATAGACCCGCCATTGGGTCTCGACCTCGCCCTGAAACAGGGACACCGCGTGATCAAACGCATCCCGCGCTTCGGCAAAGCGGTCTTGTCGCGACAGGAACTCCCCCAGCAGGGTCGGGATCCGGGCGCGGTCCGGATATTGGGCGGACAGGGCGCGCAGCTCGCCAATCGCTTCGTCACGGCGGTCCGAATTGTTGAGCGCAATGGCCCGGCCAAGCGCGGCTTGCAGGTAGATCTCGCTGTCTTGCGGAATGCGCGCATAGGCGGCAACGGCCAGATCATACTGGCGCAGTTCTTCATGCAGCTGCGCGGTCAACAATGTGGCCGCGTGCATTTGCGGGGCCAGATGTTCGGCGATGCGCGAATAGATCAATACCGTGGAATGCCCCGTATCGATCGAGAGGTTTTCTGCGATCATGTAAAACAGCTCTGCCGCGCCGTCGCGGGCAGAGGTGATTGCGGTGAAGGGCAGGGGCTCTTGCGCTTTTAATTTGTCGATAAGCGCCGTCATCTCCTCGTCGGGCATGCCACCGGTGGCCTCTTCGATCAGGGCAATCGCCTCGTCAAACCGCTCTAACTGGCTGAGGATCTGAGCATAAGCGATCACGCCCCGCCGGTTCAGGCGAAATTCGGCAAGCTGGTCCGCCAGCAAACCGGCAGCCGTTTCGAAATCCCCCACATGGGCCGTCGCCAGCGCCTTTTGAAAAAGCGCAAATCCTTTGCTTTCCTCGTCCTTGGCCAGCTCGTCATAGATCGACAGGGCCTGCGACATGCGCCCGCGCCCCAGTTCTGCCCAGGCGCTTAGCATATCGGTCATCAGCGGGCCAACAGACACGCCCTGCTCCAAAAGCTCCAGCGCGCCCTCCCAGTTTTCCTGGCCCAGGGCCTCGCCCAGCAACACAAGGCGGGCCACCCGGTTCTCCGGGGTCAGCGCTTCCAACCGGCGGGCATAGGGGGCTGCGTCTTCAAGGGGATGGAGCACCAGCTGTGCGATGGTCACCCCTTCCAGGATGCCCGCGTTTTCCGGGTCTTCGGCGATGGCACGCGTGCCATATTCCAGCGTCGCCTCAAAGTCGCTTTGGTAATCCGCCAGACGGGTCGCCAGATAGGGGCCAAGCCCGCTATCGGCCTGTGCGGCGGGGGCAAGGGCGGTGCTGAAGGACAGGGCCAGGGCAAGCGGGGCCAGCTTGGCAAAACGCAGGGGGACAGCTCGGGAAACGCGCAAGGGCTTCTCTCTTTCTTGTTGGCTCGAAGCGGTTGGCCCGACCCTACCGAGGCCACTGCATAAAAACAATGAGGGGCCGTAGCTGCAGCCCCTCACATATAGGTCATTTAGGTCATTTATTGCCGACCCGGGTGATTTACATATTGCCGTAGTTCGGCCCGTCACCACCTTGCGGCACCGTCCAGGTGATGTTCTGGCTCGGGTCCTTGATGTCGCAGGTCTTGCAGTGCACGCAGTTTTGGAAGTTCACGACAAAACGCGGCTCGGTGCCCTCTTCCTCGATCACCTCATACACACCAGCCGGGCAATACCGCTGGGCGGGTTCTGCATATTTCGGCAGGTTCACCTGAATGGGTGTCTCGGGGTTGGCCAGACGCAGGTGGCAGGGCTGGCTTTCCTCATGGTTGGTGGCCGCGAAGCTGACATTGGTCAGGCGGTCAAAGGACAGGGTGCCATCGGGTTTCGGATAGTCGATTTCCTTGTGCTTCGACGCATCCTCGGTGGCTTCGGCATCGGTTTTGCCGTGCTTGACCGTGCCAAAGAACGAGAAGCCAAAGAGCGAGTTGGTCCACATGTCCAGACCACCCAGCATCAACGACGCGGTCAGGCCCCATTTCGACCAGATCGGTTTGACGTTGCGCACCTTTTTCAGGTCCTTGGCGATCTCGCCATTGCGCAGCTCGATCTCGTAATCGGCCAGCTCGTCGCCGGAACGATCCGCGGCAATCGCTTTCGCAGCCGCCTCAGCCGCGGCAATGCCCGACAACATGGCGTTGTGGTTGCCCTTGATGCGCGGCACGTTGACCAGGCCTACGGAACAGCCCAGCAGCGCGCCGCCCGGGAAGACCGATTTCGGCATCGACTGATAGCCGCCTTCGGAAATTGCGCGGGCACCGTATGCGATGCGTTTGCCGCCTTCCAGAACCTTGGCGATCTCGGGGTGATGTTTGAAACGCTGGAATTCCATATAGGGGTAGAGGTGCGGGTTTTTGTAGTTCAGGTGCACCACAAAGCCCACGTAAACTTGGTTGTTGTCCAGATGATAGAGGAACGAGCCCCCCCCGGCGTTGGACCCCAGCGGCCAACCCATCGTGTGGGTCACGGTGCCTTCCTTGTGGTTCTCCGGCTTGATCTCCCAGATCTCTTTCATGCCGACGCCGAATTTCTGCACGTCGCGCCCGGCCTGCAGGTCATATTTGCCGATAATCTCTTTCGCCAGCGACCCGCGCACGCCTTCGGAGATGAACACGTATTTGCCGTGCAGCTCCATGCCCGGCTCGGTGTTGGGGCCGTAAGATCCGTCTTCTTCCAGACCAAACACACCGGCCACCACGCCTTTGACTTCGCCGTTTTCACCGTACACCAGTTCAGACGCCGCCATGCCGGGGAAGATTTCCACACCCAGCTCTTCGGCCTGTTCCGCCATCCAGCGGCAGACATTGGCCATCGACACGATGTAATTGCCGTGGTTGTCCATCAGCTTCGGCATCGGCCAGTTGGGCAGGCGCACCGACCCTGCCGGCCCAAGCATCAGGAAGTTGTCTTCCTTCACCGGCACATTGAGCGGCGCGCCTTTTTCCTTCCAATCCGGGATCAGCTTATCCAGCCCACAGGGATCCAGCACAGCCCCCGACAGGATATGCGCGCCCACTTCCGAGCCTTTTTCCAGAACCACGACCTCCAGGTCGGCGTTCAGCTGTTTCAAACGGATGGCGGCCGACAGACCAGCGGGACCAGCGCCCACGATGACCACATCGTATTCCATGCTTTCGCGTTCAATCTCGCTCATAATCTTTTCCCCGGAGTGACCGTTTCGGCAAGATCGTTAGCCCGCCACCCCGGCAGGGTCAATCGCTACACGGCGTCATTCCGGACGTTTGCGACTTATCTGACGGTTTTTTGGTATTGTTTGCGCTGTCATCCGCGCGTTTCCCGTCAACGCGGCTTTTCCGCGCTGCTGCAATGCAGAATGGACAGCTGTGGTGCAGAACCAGATTCGATCCGCGGCACCGGGCGACATGCCGCAGCAATGGCCGGCTAAGGAACAAGGGCATTGCAAACCATCTGTTTTTGCTATTCTTTGATGTCCGACCCAGCGCCCCAACTGGCGCGTTGCATCTATATCTTATGACACGACTACCCCGGCACGATGCCGGGATGAACAGGACCAGTAAGACTTCATGGAAAAGATACCGCTGACCCGCGCGGGCCATACCGCGCTGAGTGAGGAATTGAAACAACTCAAGACCGTCGAACGCCCCGCAATCATCGAGGCGATCGCCTCGGCGCGTGAATTGGGCGATCTGAAGGAAAATGCCGAATACCATTCGGCGCGCGAAAAGCAGGGCTTTATCGAGGGCCGGATCAAGGAAATCGAAAGCATCCTGTCACTGGCCGAGGTGATCGACCCGGCGGGCATGTCCGGCACCATCAAGTTCGCCGCCACGGTGACCCTGGTCGACGAAGACACCGACGAGGAAAAGACCTATCAAATCGTCGGCGAACCGGAATCGGATCTGGAACGCGGCAAGCTTAATATCAAATCGCCCCTAGCCCGCGCCCTGATCGGCAAGGAAGAAGGCGACAGTATCGAAGTGCGCACCCCGGGTGGGGAACGCGCCTATGAAATCCTGAAGATCGAGTATATCTGACCGTGTGACAGGGTCAGGCAAATGTCAGGGGTGAGGGCATGGGGACGCAACAACAGCCAGGTGTAAAACGGGTGGAGCACAACGTTCCGCGCCCGCTGCCTGCGCCTGAACCCACATCGCTGAGTGCGGGCGAGGTGATTGGCCTTGCCATATCGGCGGTGTGGCTGTTCGCCTGCGCAGCCTTCTTCATCGTGCTGGGCGGCGGGGCGGCAGGCGGATCTGATCCCCTGCGCTTTGTCATGACCCTCCTGGCGGTGTTCATGCCGGTGGCCCTGATCTGGGTGGCTGTCGCCGCGATGCGTTCTGCCCGCATCATGCGCGAGGAAAGCGCACGGTTGCAGGCGGCCATCGACGGGATACGCCACAGCTATCTGCAACAGCAGGTGGGCGGTGTGAAACACCCCTCGCAGATGGAAAAGAAGATCGAGGAAATCGCCGAGGTCAGCAAAAAGACCGAAACAGCATTGGCCACGTTCACCTCAATCCGGCCCGGCGGGATCAAGACCGACCCGGCCGCGACCCCCGCAATGGTGCCGGGCAGCGACACGCCGGTGCCCGAAGATCAGGCCAGCCTCGCGCTGGGCACGCCGCCCGAGGACATGACGCCGCCCCTGTCGATCGAAGATTTCATCCGCGCCCTGCATTTCCCGGAAAACGAAAATGACGCCGAAGGGTTCCGCGCCCTGCGCCGCGCGCTTTCCGACCGGCAGGTGTCGGGCCTCGTGCAGGCCGCGCAGGACGTGCTGACGCTCCTGTCTCAGGACGGGATCTATATGGATGACCTGCGCCCGGACCGCGCCAAACCCGAAGTCTGGCGCAAGTTTGCCGTGGGGGAACGTGGCCGTACAGTGGCGGCCCTTGGGGGCGTGCGGGATCGGTCCTCCCTCGCGCTCACCGCCGGGCGGATGCGGCAAGACCCGATCTTTCGTGACGCGGCCCACCACTTCTTGCGCAAATTTGACCGGATCTTTGTAGAGTTTGAACAAAACGCATCGGACGCTGACATTGCTGAACTATCCGACACCCGCACCGCCCGTGCCTTCATGCTTTTGGGGCGCGTAACCGGTACGTTTGACTGACACGGCCGACTGACGCGCTTCCCCTCATTTTTTGGTCACAAATATCCCGGGGTGAGCGAGCTTGCCTCGCGAGGGGCAGCGCCCCTTGGTCGCGACGCGCAGCGGCGCACTGAAAAAAGCCTCACAACGTGAGCCACCGACAGCGCGCTTGAGCGTCAGCGAAAGCGCTCCCGCGCCTTTTCTCCCTTCGGTCGACAGGCTTGGGCCTGGCCTCGCTCCGCTCGGCTGGGGTGCCGCCCCGTTGCCCCTACGGGGCTGGGCTCCGCCCGTTCATCGGGCGAAACAGACCCCCAGCCTGTTTCCGGGGAGCCCTCGAACCCCGGGATATTTATGATTAGAAAATAAGAGGGTTAGCTGCCGGTTGGGTGCCAGGCGACAAAAGTTCCGATGGTCACGACCAGCGTGATGACCAGCGCGCTGGCGATAAAGGCGCCGACCGCCAGTGGGGTGGCGCCGAACAACAAGGCGGCGCCGATCGCTGCACCGATCATCAGCGCGACCACAGTTGCCATGACACCCATCACCTTGCGCACCGCCTTGTGGTGGCGCGCGCGCCAAAGCCGGCTGAGCGAGGCCACCATGCGGCCCACATCCGACTGCATCGCCACCAACGCCGGCACCACCAGAAGCACCAGGATCATTCCGAAACCAAGGCCATAGGTCAGCGTGATCACCGTCGGCTTCAGGAACTGCGCCTGGCGCGAGGTCTCATACAGCAGCGGCGCCAGCCCCAACACCGTGGTCGCCGTGGTCAACATCACCGCACGCAGCCGGTCCGCCGCCCCGTCGATGATCGCGGGCACCAGCCCCCGATCCCGGGCGTAATCGTCGATGGTGGTGACCAGAACAATGCTGTCATTGATGATGATCCCGGTCATGCCGATCAACCCGACAACCGAAAACATGCTCAGCGGCACGCCCCATTGCACATGGCCGATAATGGCCCCCACCAGCCCAAACGGGATGATCGCCATCACCACAATGGGCCGGGTCCAGCTGGAGAAGATCCAGGACAGGGTCAGGTAGATGCCCAAAAGCACCAGCACCAGACCGATCCGCGCATCGGCCAGAAACTCGTCCTGCTGTTCGCTCAGCCCACCCAGTTTGAACGCCACCGAAAACTGTTCGCTCAAGGCCGGTAAAAGCTCGTCTTCCAGCGTGCGCGAAATCTCCTCGGCGCGCGCCGGATCACTTTCATCCAGCTCGCCGGTCACATTGATCAGGCGGATGCCGTTTTCCCGTTCGACCGATGAAAACCCGGTGCGCGTTTGCACCGATACGATGTCGGACAGTGGCACATATGCCCCGGCCGCAGTGCGCATCTGCGTGTGGTCAAGGAAATCGGCGGTCAGCTCACCTTCGGGCAGTTCCACCCGGATCGCCGCGGTGCGGGTGCCATCGGGGTAGGTGGCAGCCTCGATCCCGTTCAGCCGGGCGCGCAACACCCGCCCCAACCCGTCAATGGTGAACCCCAGGGCCTGGCCTTGCGGGGTGAGATCCAGGATCAGCTCGTCCTTGTCATAGGCCATGCTGTCTTCCAGAGCGGACACTTCTGGATACCGTTCCAGCTGATGTTTCAACGCCTCGGCGGCGGCTTTCAGCGTGTCGGCATCCGCGCCATAAAGCTCCACATCCAGACTGTCGCCGCCCGGGCCATAGCGCGAGCCCCGGAAGCTGAGGGTTTCCAGCATCGGGTGGCGGGTCACATTGTCTTGCAGCGCGGTGACAAAATCGCTGACTGCATAGGGGCGCAGATCCGCGTCGATCAGCTCCATGATCACGGCGCCCAGAAGGTCGGTGTCCTTGCTGTCTACGCCGGACAGGCCGCGCCCGGAATTGCCGCCGATCTGGGCCAGTGCCACGGTCAGCGGCTCCATTCCATATTCGTCGCGAAACGCCTGAGCGGTGCGGTCGGTCGCGTCTTGCACAAAGCGCATCATCTCGGTGGTGTCGTCGCGTGTGGCGCCCGACAGCATGGCAAAGTTGGCGGTGATGGTGCTGCGCTCTGGCGCGTTGAAAAACCGAAAGGTCAGGTCGCCGCGAATGAACACCGCCGCCTGGCTGGCCAAAAGCAGGATGGTTGCCGCCATCACCGGGTATCGCGCCCAGATCACCCAGCCCATCAGCGGGCGGAAGGCGTGGTCACGCACCCAGCGAAACCCCCGGTTCACCTGACGGGACGGCCAGTCATACCAATGTTCCTTCGCGGTGTGCGTCAACGCGTGGGACATGTGGTGGGGCAGGATCAGGAAGCATTCGACCAGGGATGCAATCAGCACCACAATCACCGTGAAGGGGATTGTGATGATCAGGTCACCAAACCGCCCGCCAATCGCCGTCAGGCCAAAAAAGGCGATGACCGTGGTCATGGTTGCGGAAAACACCGGCGGAAACATCCGTCGCGCTGCGTTTTCCGCCGCCTCGACCGGGCTTTCCCCCAACCGGCGCGCGCGGAAATCGGCGTGTTCCCCCACCACAATCGCGTCATCCACCACGATCCCCAGCGTGATGATCAGCGCAAAAAGCGAGATCATGTTGATTGTCAGCCCCGCCATATACATCAGGAAAATCGCGGTCAGCATTGCCACCGGAATGCCCGCCGCGACCCAAAGCGCGGTGCGGGTGTTGAGGAACAGAAAGAGCAGGATCAACACCAGCCCTAACCCCATCGCGCCATTTTCCATCAACATGGAAATCCGTGCCGTGATCAGCTCTGACCGCGTGCGCATCAGGGTGATCTCAACCCCGTCAGGCAAGGTCTGCAGCATCTCGGCACGCACCGTTTCCACCTCTTCCTGCAACGCAATCGCGTCGCCCGCGGCCGAACGTGACACGTTCAGCGCCACCGCAGGCGCATCGCCCACGAAATAGGACCGGTCGCGATCCACCCCGCGCACCAACACGCGGGCCACATCACCCACCGTCAGGGTGGACCCGTCCGCGTGGGTGCGCAGCACAATCGCTTCGATCTGGTCGGCGGATCGTTTGGCAACCCCCGTGCGCACCCGCGCCGCCCCCGACGACACATCCCCCGCCGGGTCGGTTGACACCTCTTCGGCAATGGCACTGGCGATCCCGGCCATGGTCACGTCGTGACGAATAAGCGATATGGACGGCACTTCGATCAGGGTCTCCGGGGCAACAATGCCGCGAATGGTCGTGCGCGTCACACCGCGATCAAACAGGCGCACCACCATTTCATCCGCAAACCGCCCCAGCTGATCAATGCCCACCGGGCCAGTGATCACAATGTCGGTCACGCTATCGCGCCACACGCCGCGCCGCACCGTGGGCGCGTCTGCGTCTTCGGGCAGGTCGGTCGCCCCGTCCACCGCAGTCTGCACATCGTCCGCTGCGACCGAGACATCCCAGCCGGGTTCAAACTCCATCTCGATCCGCGCGCGGCCTTCGGTGGCGCGGCTGGTCACGCTTTCCACCCCGTCCACCGCCAAAAGCGCGGGTTCAAGCACCTGGACAATCCCTTCGTCCACATCCTCGGCCCCGGCGCCGTCCCAGCCGACATTCACGCTCACGCTTTCCACCACCACATCGGGGAAAAACTGCGCCCGCATGTTGGGATAGGCCAGAAGGCCTAGCGCCACGAGGATCACGAGAAGCAGGTTTGCCAAGGTCGCGTGGCGGGTGAAATAAGACAGGATGCTGGTGGCCGGAGCGGGCGTGTCACGCATGGGTCAGCTCCCCATCCGCGATTGCAGGCGTGCGAGCGTCTGGGCCGGCATCTTGCCCGCCTCGACCTGTTTCAGAATACGCGCCTTGGCGTCCTCCGGCATCTTCTCGCTGGTTTCAACAAAGCTGCGGATCGCGTCTTGCTGTGCGCGGCTCAGCTCGACCAGCTCCGCCGCCTCAGCGGCCCCGCCGGGGCGTAGCGGCTTCACGCGAATGCCCGCACCCAATGTGGGGCTGCGTTCGGCCACAACCTCGCGCCGATCAAGCCCCTCGGCGCGCACCAGAATATCGTCGCCCTGGCGGCGCAAAAGCGTGGCGGGATGTTCCTCCAGCCGGTCGTTTTCGCCCAGCACCAGCAATGTGCCATTTGCGCCCAGGCTGGAGGCGGGCAGGCGGGCCACATCCGCAAGCGCGGGCTCGGCAATCTCGACCTTGACGAAATCGCCGGGGCGCAGGCCCTTGGCGCGGTCTAGCGTGGCAAAGATCAGACGCCCGGTCTGTCCTTCGCCGACATTCGCGCTCTCGCGGCTGATCTGCCCGTCGGCGGTCAGCGCCACGGCGCCGCTGTCCAGCGATACTTTAAGCGGCAAGGGCGGCAAATCCCCGGCCTCATCCAGAAGGCGCGCATATTGCGCGTTCGACAGACGAAAGCTGACCTCAAGCGAGGTTGGGTCAATGATCCGGGCAAGTTTCTCATTCGCGGTGACGACCCCGCCGATCAGCGCGGAGACATCAGCCAGCGTGCCGGAGATCTCGGCGTGGATCTCGGTTTCTTCCAGCCGCCGCTGTGCTTCATCCAACTGGATTTTGCGACGGGTGAGCGCGGCCTCGGCGGTGGACACGCGCGCCTCGGCGGTGATCACGGATTGACGTTTCGACAACACCGCCTGTTGCGCCGCGGCCGCGGCCAGCGATGCGGTTTCCACGGCGGCCTCGGTGCCGACCCGGCGCGACACCAGGTTCTGTTGCCGGGTCAGCGCGGCCTCGCGCAGATCCGCCTGCCGCTGGGCGTTGGTCAGATCATCGCGGGCCAGATCCAGCGCCGCCTTGGCATCGCGCAGCTCGGCCTCGGCCTGGGTCAGATCGGTTTCGGCCAATTCGCGCGCGCGCAGGAAATCGGTTGGGTCGATGCGCAACAAAAGCTGGCCTTCGGTCACCCGCGCGCCAGTTTCAAAGGCCTCGGTCATTTCGACCACGGTGCCGCCTGCCAGGGGGCGCAGGTCCAGCACGCGCCGCGCGGCCAATTCGCCATGGACCGTCAGGATCGGCACGTCGCGCCCGGCCTGATAGGGGATCACATTCGCCGAAAACAACCGTTCGCGCCCGCGCGGTTGGGCGTTTTCACGATCGGCCCGCGCCTGTATGGCGGAGGAGATCTGCAACCCGGCCAGCGCCAGAAGGCCCAAAGTGGCGGCAAGAAGGAACAGCCCGGTCAGGCTGCGGCCAAGAAAACGCATGAAGGTCACTCCGTTTCATCTGCCCCCATCTTGCCCGGCTTTTGGCCGGTGGCAAGGTGCGGATGGTCACATGTCTTGGAGGTGATACGCGCAGGTCGGTGATTTCCGTCACTTTTTCTGCGGCGGGGGCGCTGCGTTCCGGATGAATGTGCTGGTTGTGAGGGAGTGCCTCCGGCGGGGATATTTGCCGACCAAAGATGACCCAAAGACAGCAGGTGGCGGCCGCCTATTTCTTGCGTTTCTTGTGTTCGTCCAGACGCGGGAAGATTTCGACGAAATTGCAGGGGTGATGGCGGTAATCCAGCTGCGCTTCGAGGATCTCGTCCCAGGCGTCTTTGCAGGCGCCGGTGGAGCCGGGCAGGGCAAACAGATAGGTGCCATTGGCCACGCCGCCGGTGGCGCGCGATTGCACGGCGGAGGTGCCGATTTTCTGCACTGAGATCATGGTGAACACGGTGCCGAAAGCTTCGATTTCTTTCTCATAGACATCGCGATGCGCCTCAACCGTCACGTCACGCCCGGTCAGGCCGGTGCCGCCGGTGGAAATGATCACGTCAATCTCGGGGTCGAGCGACCAGGCGCGCAGCTGATCTGCGATCTCGCCACGTTCGTCACGGATGATCTTGCGATCCGCGAGCTGATGCCCGGCCTTTTCCAGCCGCTTGACCAGCGTGTCCCCGGAACGGTCTTCGTCGATGCTGCGCGTGTCGCTGACGGTCAGGATCGCGATGCGCACCGGGATGAACTCGCGGGTGTTATTGGCGGGGATGTGGGACATGGGGGTGGCCTTTCGCAACGTGTCATGCGGTTCTGCCCCGAACATATCGCGCCGTCGCTGACGTGGATCAAGAGGGCGAAGAAAAGACAGTAATCAGAGGCTGCGCAGTTTGCCCTGCAAGCTCAGCAAATCCGCCCAGGCCTCGCGTTTGGCAGCCGGGTTGCGCAGCAGGTAAGCGGGGTGAAACATGGGCAAGACCGGCTTGTGCCACGCCTCGTCCCATGAGCCGCGCATCCTTGTGATGCCGCGCTTGCCCAGCACCGCCTGACAGGGCGTATTGCCCATCAGCACAATCACGTCGGGCGCAACCAGCTGCACATGGCGTTCCAGAAACGGCACCATCATCGCCATTTCCTGCGGTGTCGGCTCGCGGTTTTGCGGCGGGCGCCAGGGCATCACATTGGTGATATAGATCGCGTCTTTCGACAGCGGTGCTGCGCGCCCCAGATTGATGGCGGCAAACATCCGATCAAGCAGTTGCCCCGCGCGCCCCACAAAAGGTTTGCCCTGAATGTCCTCGTCCCGACCCGGGGCCTCGCCGATGATCATCACGCGGGCCGCGGGGGTGCCATCGGCCAGCACGGTATTGCGCGCGCCTTTCTTCAGCTCGCAGCCTTCAAATGCCTCAAGCGCGGCTTTCAACGCGTCCAGATCCTGCGCCCGCGCGGCCTGCTCTTTCGCCAGGGCCACATAGTCGACCTCAGGCTCGACCTCGCGCGCAGGCAGTGAGGACTGTGGTTTGGGGGCGGCTTTGGGCTTGGTCGCCTCGAGCTCATACCGGTTGATCGGCGCATCGCAAATCGCATCGGACACCCCCAATTCGACCTGCCAGTCGAGATGGGCACGGGCGATGTGCCAGTCGAGATCAGAGAGCGCGGGTGATTCCATGACGGGCAGGGTAGGCGGCGGCGGCGGCGAGGACAATAGAGCACGCCGGATCGTAACAAGGGGCTGGCTTATTATGAACGGATCCTTAACAAAACCAGAAAACTAGAAAACTAGTATTCTGGTTTTTGGGCTGCCCCCTCGTTCCAATAGGCCGCTGGATAGGTCGCCGGAGAATTGAAAAAAACCACCGTGCGGGGAAGGCTGCACAGACATGCCCCTTGCAACTCTGGCCTGGTTTGCGAAGATTGGGATGAGCAGTTTTTGAAATCAGGACAGTCCGCCAATGGCCCATCCCTATAAAGACCTGCCACCCCAGGCGTTCTGGCGCTCTGCGGTGGCCGAACGCCATCCGTTGCATATCGACACGCTTTGGGCCCCGAAGTTTCAGGTGAAGCCGGAAGATCACATTGTGACGGCGGGGTCGTGTTTCGCCCAGCATTTCAGCCGCGCCCTGGTGGCCCGGGGCTATACCTGGCTGAACGCCGAACCGGCACCGGCGCTTTTGAAGCCCGAGGATGAGGCGGCGTATAATTACGGGATCTTCAGCTTCCGCACCGGCAATATCTATACCGCCCGCATCCTGCTTCAGTGGCTGGAACTGGCCTTTGAAAAACGCGACCCGATTGACGATGTCTGGGAAAAGGACGGGCGGTTTTATGACCCGCTGCGCCCGGCGATTGAACCAAACGGTTTTGCGTCACCCGAAGAACTGCACGCCTCGCGCGCGGTGACCTGTCATGCGATCCGCCGTGCGGTGAAAGAGGCGGGCGTTTTCGTTTTCACCATGGGGCTGACCGAAAGCTGGCAAAACGTGGAGGGCGGGTTTGAATATGCGATCTGCCCCGGCACGATGGCGGGCAAATTTGATCCCGGGCGTGACCAGTTCGAAAATCAGGATTACGACCATATCCAGCGTGACATGCGCGCGGCGATCCGTCTGATCACGGAAGAAAACCCGGACATCCGCATCCTTCTGACGGTCTCGCCCGTGCCGCTGACCGCCACCGCCACTGGCGACCATGTTCTTGTGGCCACCACCCATTCCAAATCCATCCTGCGGGCCGTGGCGGGGGCCATGGCGGCGCAGTTTGACCACGTGGATTACTTCCCGTCCTACGAGATCATCACCAATGCGGCCTTTGGCGGGCAGTTTTACGCGCCCAACAAGCGTTCGGTGGTGCCGGAAGGGGTGGGTTTCGTGATGAAGACCTTCTTTAGCGATCAGGAACGGATCTTTGGCAAGGTGAAACCAGCGGGCAAACCGAAGGGGGCGAGAAAACCGGACGCGGCAGGCGCATCCGGGCCCGCAACATCAGGGACTGAGGCGGTGAAATGCGAAGAGGAGATGCTCGATGCCTTCGGCAAAAAGTAAACCCAAAAGCACGTCGCCCAAATCTGCCCACCCCCCGATCCGCGTCTGCCTGATCGGCGACAGCCATCTGGCCGCGTTCAAAAAGGCCGTGGATGAAGGCTATGACGCCGGGCCGGATGTGAAGATCAGCTTTTATGGCGCAAGCGGGCCGGAATTTCGCAAGATCGGCTATGGGGGCGGGGTGATCCGACCAGACCGCAAACTGGCGGAAAGCGGTGGGCTGATTGCAACCGACGGCAAGGATGAAATCACCGCCGAGGATTATGACGCGGTGCTTTTTACCGGCGCGCGGCTGCGGTCTGTGACCTATTTCGAGGCGATGTTGCCGGGGGTTCTGGACCCTACGCGCTTTGTATCAAGCGCGCTGCGCGACGTGATGACCGAACGCTTTGTCACAAGCTGCCGCGCGGCACGCATGGCGATGATGTTAAGGCGGCGCGGCACCCCGGTGGTGGGGTTTACCCCCGCCAGCTTCCTGAACGCGGGCGTGGATCGCAGCTATCGCATGGTGGACAACGATCTGATGCGGCAGGCCACCGCCGAAACACGGGCCGAGATCTGGGCCGGGCTGCGCAGGCGGCTGGATGCGGCGGGCATTGGGTTGTTTGAACAGCCCGAAGAGACCGTGACCGAAGGGGGCTTCTCGCACCCTGATTATGTTGTCGAAGGTGCCGCAGACGACGCCGATTTTTCCCACAAGAACCCGGCCTATGCGCGGCTGATCTTGGATGCATTTTTCGGGTCGGACGCGTTTGCGGCGCTTAGAGAGGAGAGGGCAGCGTGAGGGCCACGCCCGACCCTGGGTGGGCGTTTGTCACGATCTATTCGGGGTGCACACGGCCCTTAGGCTAAAACGTATCGTGTGTTGATCCCTTGCAAGACGCCCTCCCGTGGGGAGGGTCGGGCGTGGCCCGTGCTGCGCACGTGCCGGGTAGACTATTAGATGATACCGTAGCCAACCATTCAATGAAGTTGAGGATTGAGGCTTGTAATGATTGCACCGAAATTAAATGAACTACAGCAGATGTCTGACGCAGAGTTGGTTGCTAAAATTGATGCCCATAGCCAGAACACTGTAGTTGGCATCGGTTTCTTATATGATGAGCTTCGAAACCGCGAATTATCACGCCTTAACAGGAAGATGATTGGATTGATTTGGGTTGTTACAGTCGCGACAATCATTGTGACGATCGCTACGATTGCAAATCTTTATCTTGTGTATGCTACGCTTTCCTGAGGCATATTTCTGTAAGTGACAATGGCTCCGCCCGTTCGCGCCTGAAAATGTCTCCTATAGATTTCCTTTTTCGTGGCATCCCCCTTGCCACATCCCCCATTCCCCCGTATATCGCGCGGGTTCGCATTGTGAATTTGCAATGGGGAAGATTCGGTTTTGCCTGATGGTGCGCTGAGAACTCCCTTAAATTCGCTTTGGGTTCGACGAGGGCAGGGGGAATGAGCCACCTGTCGTCCTATCAACTCTTTGCCTGAAAGGGCGAATGCTATGACCAGTCAAAACATTCGTATCCGTCTTAAGGCGTTTGACTATCGCGTGCTGGATGCCTCCACACAAGAAATCGTCAACACCGCCAAACGCACGGGTGCAGACGTTCGCGGCCCCATTCCGCTGCCGAACAAGATTGAGAAATTCACCGTTCTGCGTGGACCTCACATCGACAAGAAATCCCGCGATCAGTTTGAGATCCGTACGCACAAGCGTCTTCTCGACATCGTAGACCCGACCCCGCAGACCGTGGACGCGCTGATGAAGCTCGACCTGGCTGCTGGTGTTGACGTCCAGATCTCGGTTTAAGGAGGGTATCTCAGATGCGCTCTGGTGTAATCGCAAAAAAGGTCGGCATGACCCGCCTTTTCATGGAAGACGGTAAACAGATCCCTGTCACCGTTCTTTCGCTGGACAATCTGCAAGTTGTGGCCCAACGCACCGAAGAGACCGACGGGTATACCGCCGTTCAACTGGGTGCCGGGGACGCAAAAGCAAAACGTGTATCCAAGCCGATGCGCGGTGTCTTCGCCAAAGCTGGCGTGGCCCCCAAGCGTAAGCTGGTTGAGTTCCGCGTGCCTGCCGAAAACCTGATCGAAGTGGGCGCCGAAATCTCGGCTGAACACTTTGTTGAAGGTCAGAAGGTGGACGTTGCCGGTACCTCGATCGGTAAAGGTTTTGCCGGTGCCATGAAGCGTCACAACTTCGGCGGCCTGCGCGCCACCCACGGTGTGTCGATCAGCCACCGTTCGCACGGTTCGACCGGTCAGTGTCAAGACCCGGGCCGCGTGTTCAAAGGCAAGAAAATGGCCGGCCACATGGGGTCGGTTCGTGTGACCACTCAAAACCTCGAAGTCGTGAAGACCGATGCCGACCGTGGCCTGGTGTTCATCAAGGGCGCTGTGCCCGGCTCGAAGGGTGGCTGGGTCACCGTGAAAGACGCCGTGAAAAAGAAGCTGCCCGAGAACGTCCCGTTCCCGACGGCTCTGAAATCGGCTGCTACTGAAGCCCCGGCTGAAGAAGCCCCCGCGGAAGGTGGTGAAGCATGAAACTTGACGTGATCAAACTCGATGGCGGCAAAGCCGGTTCGGTTGAACTGGACGAAGCCCTCTTTGGTCTGGAGCCGCGTGCGGACATCCTGCACCGCGTGGTTCGCTGGCAGCGCAACAATGCGCAGCAAGGCACCCACAAGGTGAAGACCCGCTCGGAAACCTCCTATTCGACCAAGAAGATCTATCGCCAAAAAGGCACCGGCGGCGCCCGCCACGGTGACCGTAACGCGCCGATCTTCCGCAAAGGTGGTATCTACAAAGGTCCGACGCCACGTTCGCACGGCCACGACCTGCCGAAGAAATTCCGCAAGCTGGGTCTGAAGCACGCCCTGTCCGCCAAGCTGAAAGCTGGTGAACTGGTTGTGATCGACGAAGCCGCTTCGGAAGGCAAGACCGCCGCCCTGGCCAAACAGGTCAAGGACCTGGGCTGGAAACGTGCTCTGGTGATCGACGGTGCCGAGGTGAACGAGAACTTTGCACGCGCTGCAAAGAACATCGAAGGCCTGGACATCCTGCCGACCATTGGCGCCAACGTCTATGACATCCTGAAGCGTGACACCCTGGTGATCACCAAAGCAGGGGTCGAAGCTCTGGAGGCTCGCCTGAAATGACCGCTAAAGCAGAACTCTACGACGTGATCCGCAAGCCGATCATCACCGAGAAAGCAACCCTCGCATCGGAAAACGGTGCTTATGTTTTCGAAGTGGCAATCGATGCGAACAAACCGTCGATCAAAGAAGCCGTTGAAACTCTGTTCGACGTGAAGGTGAAAGCCGTGAACACGACGATCACCAAGGGGAAAGTCAAACGCTTCCGTGGTCAGATCGGTAAGCGTAAAGACGTCAAGAAAGCCTATGTGACCCTGGAAGAGGGCAACGCAATCGACGTGTCCACCGGGCTCTGATTGTAAGGCTTATGCATTGAGAAAGGCCCTCGCAAACGCGGGGGCCTTTTTCATTGGGGCTGGTGCGTCGGGGTAGGGATGCTTATATGCGCCTTATGTCTGATACTTTGCCCCCATGCCCCGCCTGTGCCTCTGAACTCACCTATGAAATGGACGCGCTTCTGGTCTGTGCCGAATGCGCCCATGAATGGTCACCCGATGACACTGACGAGGCCGGATCGGAAATCCGTGACAGCGTGGGTAATGTGCTGGTCGATGGCGACACCGTCACCGTGATCAAGGATCTGAAGGTCAAGGGATCGTCGCTGACCGTCAAGGTCGGCACCAAGGTGCGCGGCATCCGTCTGGTCGACGGGGATCACGACATCGACTGTAAGATCCCCGGCATTGGCAAGATGGGCCTGAAGTCGCAGTTTGTGCGCAAAGCGTGATGAAAAAAGAGCTGATTATCTTTCTGGTCCTGAATGTCGGCCTGTCGCTGGTGCTGACCGCGTTGCAGGCCCTGTTGCCCGACATATTCTGGACCCTGCCGGTGGCGCTCACATTTGCAGCGTTGATCCTGATGGGCAACATCCACCGGATCTGGAAAGCCCAGCTGTTGCGCATGGCCTATGCGGTGATCGCTGTGTTGAACCTTGCAACACTGGTTCTTGCCGGCAATGTCAGCTTTCTGACCTCGTTTCGGGCGTTCTATGTGATCTACAAAAGCTTTGTCGGGGCCTGAACCCCCACCCACAGTATTTTGACTCGTCATTTGCGTGAAATAGCTTAACAATATCCCCTTAGATCACATCTGCATTTCGTGACGAGGAGCCTGCCATGTTGACCCGCCGCCATTTTGTAATGACCTCTACCGCCCTGTTCTCCGCCCCCATCGTCGGCGCGGTCAGCCCGGTTTTGGCGCAAGAGGCCGAGAAACCCAAACGGCGCCCGGTCTCGGACCCCGCAAAATGGGCGTCTTATGATGCGCGGGTCACGCCCGCCAATTATGACCCGGCCACATCGAACCCATGGGGGCTGCATCCGCGTCTTCTGCCGCAAGTGGTTGAGGCGCGGGATGGGCTGACGCCGGGCGACATCCATGTGGATGCGGTGGCGCGCTATCTTTACCACATCCGTGGTGACGGCACCGCGATGCGCTATGGCGTAGCGATTGGGCGCGATGGGTTATATGAACCCGGCGTTTACACCATCGGGCGCAAAACCAAATGGCCGACCTGGACGCCGACCAAGGATATGATCGAGCGTGAACCGCATAAGTACAAGAAATACGAAGATGGTCAGGACGGAGGCCCTCGCAACCCGCTGGGATCGCGCGCGCTCTATCTTTACGCTGGAAAGCGCGACACCTATCTGCGCATTCACGGATCGCCCGCGCCGCGGTCCATCGGCACGCGCGCCAGCTCTGGCTGCGTGCGGATGGTGATGGCCCATATCATCGGGCTTTACGACCAGGTGAACACCGGCGTGACCGCGCATCTTTACCCGGCTGAGGGGGTGACGGCGCAAAGCTGACACCGCCATATCGTTTCAGAGCTTACGCACTCTTGGATCGCCCGTGGATTAGGTTTCCGCGGGCGTTTCCAGTTCGGTGCAGATCGGGCGATCGGCGCGGTTTCTGAGCGGCAGATAGGTCGTCTCTACCGGGCCGCGATGCAGATAGACCAGACAGCCATCGCGCTGATCCACCCGCACGTCACTCAGATCCTGATACCCCGCCGCCTTTTCGCGCAGCGCATCTTTGGTGACCTGTGCCACAGGACGCAGATTTGGATCCACCGCCACAGCCGCGCCGCCCTCGGGCGATACACATCCGGCCAGTGCAACCATGACCCCGGCCGCGACAACTCCCAATCTTTTCATAATGGTGACCCCCTACAGTTCTTTTTTGAGAGGATGGTGGATTTTGCTGGGGATGGGAAGGGGGCTTTGACCGGATGACAGAGCAGATCCGGGAATGTGGCCAAACTGCCGAAAGGTGGGGCCCGAGCAAACGGCGTGAGCGCGCCTTTGCCTGCCCCAGATCAACCTGTGTCCGGCCATGTGGTGTCTTGGTGGCGGGGAGGGGGCGCTCCCCGCCGTGCCCTTCACGCGGGAACCGCCTGGGCCGTCTGTTTTACCTCTTTACGAAACCAGATCGCATAAAGCGCCGGCAGGAACAGAAGGGTCATGAAGGTGGCCAGCAACAGCCCCCCCATGATCGCCAGCGCCATTGGCCCCCAAAACAGGGAGTGCGACAATGGGATCATGGCCAGAACCGCCGCCGCCGCCGTCAGAACCACGGGGCGCATTCGCACCAGCGTGGCATTAATGATCGCCTCACGCGGGGCCATGCCGCTGCGCAGATTGGCGTCCACCTTTTCCACCAGGATCAAAGAGCTGCGAATGTCCATGCCCGACAGCGCCAGCAAACCCAAGAGCGCCACAAACCCGAAGGGCGCGCCAAACAGGTTCAGGGCAAAAGACGCCCCGATCATACCCAAAGGCGCGCTGAGCAGGACCAGAACCATGCGCGACGTGCTGCGCACCTGGATCATGATCACGCTGAGCATCAGCAAAAGGACAATCGGAAAGACCTTTGCAATCGAGATATTGGCCTTCATCGATTCTTCCCATGCGCCACCATGTTCCAATCGCACCCCGGGGGGCAGGCTGTTGCGGATCGCCGCAAGCTCGCGCCAGATCGCGGCGCTGGCATCGGGGGGCTGGACGCCATCCTTCACGTCCGCGCGCACGGTCAGGGTCATGGCACGGCTGCGTTGCCATATGATCGGATCTTCGTGGGTGACCACAATTCTTGCCACTTGCGACAGGGGCACTGGCTGGCCCGCGCGGGTGGCGATCACCAGATCCGACAGGGTGGCGGGGTCAACCCGCTGGGCACGCGCGGCGCGCAAGACGACATCTATGTTATGGGCGCCGTTGTGCAGCACCGCAGCGGTTTGCCCCTGCACGGCAAGGCTCAGTCGCCGCGCAATTTCGGCTTCGCCCACACCCAGCAGGCGCGCGCGGTCGGCATCAATACGCAAGGACAGGGTCGGGCTGCGTTCGTTCCAGTTGAGGTGGGGGTCCACCAACCTTGGATCTTCGGCCATCACCGCGCGGATCTGGTGCCCGATGCGGCGCAGCTGTTGCGGGTCTTCCCCGGACAGGCGGAACTGCACCGGAAAGCCCACAGGCGGGCCAAAGGAAAAGCGAATGACACGGCTGCGCGCCCCCGCCGCAAGCCCCTTGGCAAAGGCTGTTTCAAGTCTGGTTTTCAGGCGCTCCCTTGCCTCCAGATCCACCCCCTGCACCACAAGTTCGGCATAGGCCGGATTGGGCAGCGCCGGGTTCAGCGCCAGCCAGAACCGGGGCGGCCCCTGCCCGATATAGGTGCTGAGCGCGGCAATATCCGTGTCCCCCTGCAAAAAGGTCTCGACCTCTTCGGCCACCGCACTGGAGGCCTGGATTGAACTGCCTTCCGGCAGGCGCAGCTGGACAAACAGCTCCACCCGTTCCGAAATGGGAAAGAACTGCTTCTGGACCGTGACAAACCCATAGCCCGCGAGGCCAAACAACAGAAGGATCACACAGATCACCAGGCGGGCGTGATCCACCGCCCAGCTGATGATGCGTTTGGCCAGGCCCATCAGCCAGACCCCGACCCGGGCTTTCATACCGCTGCTTGCGCCCGTGCCATGGTTGCGCAGCAATTTGGTGCCAAGCCACGGCGTGAACACCACCGCCGCCACCCAGGAGGCGAGCAGCGCAATGGCGATGACCCAGAACATGGATTGCATGTATTCCCCGGTTGAAGAAGGCGCAAACCCTACCGGCATGAACCCGATGGCGGTGACAATGGTGCCCGCCAGCATCGGAAAGGCGGTGGACCGCCAGGCGGCCCCGGCAGCGGTTTCAGGATCGGCGCCGCCTTCCATTTCCTTCAACATGCTTTCAATGGCGATAATCGCGTCATCCACCAAAAGCCCCAGTGAAATGATCAGGGCGCCCAGCGACACCCGGTGCAGCTCGATCCCCATCATCTTCATCGCGATGAAGGTGATCGCCAGCACAACCGGCACGATCATGGTCACGATCAGCCCGGTGCGCCAGCCCAGCACGACGAAACAGACGGACAACACAATCAACAGGGCCTCGGCGAAGGCGCGCATGAACTCGAAAATCGCGTGTTTGACGACCTTTGGCTGATCCGCCACCCGATCAATCCGGATCCCGGCGGGCAAGGGAAACTGGCGCAGCGTATTGTCGACGATCTGGTCAAGTTGGGTCAGATTTTCGCCCGGGGCCATGACGACGCCCAGGATGACGCTGAGGGCGGCGTTGTGGCGCACCAGCAGCGCAGGCGTGTCATCATAGCCTGCCCGCACCGTGGCAATGTCCCCCAGTTGCAAAACCCGCCCCTCGATGGCGATCGGAATGGCGCGGATCTCGTCCAGGGTCGTGGCCGGTTCCGGCAGGGCGATGCGCAACCGCTGTGCGCCATTGTCAAGCGTGCCTGCATCGTGGGTCAGGGCGCGATCGCGCAGCGCCTGCAAGATCATCTCTGGCAGCACACCCAACGTGCCCAGCCGGGCATCATCATATTCCACATAAATCCGCTGATCCTGCTGCCCGTAAAGCCGCCCTTTCGAAATCTCGTCATGTAAAAGCAACGCGCTGCGCAGCTCTTCGCCCACAATCTCCAGATCGCGATAGTTGGCCCCATCACCGGAAATCGACAAGAGGATGCTGTCGACGTCCCCAAATTCGTCATCCACAAACGGCCCCTGCACCCCGGCGGGCAGCGCCCCCTTCATATCCAGCAGCTTCTTGCGGATCTGATAAAAGCTTTCCGGCACCTCATGCGAGGGCGTGTGATCCTTCACCCAGACCTGCATCGCCAGATATCCGGGGGTCGCATAGGTTTCGATCCGGTCGAAATAGGGCACGGTCTGCAGCTTCTTTTCCACCGGGTCCGCCACCTTGTCGCGCATGTCCGCAGCAGAGGCCCCGGGCCAAAGCGACACGACATTGGCCACTTTGATCGTGTAATTCGGGTCTTCGGAACGCCCCAGTTGCAGATAGCTGACCAATCCGGCGACACAAAGCGCCACAAGGAAGTACCCGACCACTGCGCCATTGCGAATGGCCCAGGTCGACAGGTTGAAACGCTCCACCGTCCTGCTCCTTACTCTTCCGTTTCGCGGATCGATACCACTTGACCGGCCAGCAGCTGATTGGCGCCCAGCCGAACCACGCGATCTGCGGGGGTCAGGCTGGACCGGATCAGCACATCCCGCCCGGACATTTCGTGGATCTGGACCGGCACAAATTCCAGGCGGTCCTCGCCGGTGATCCGCCAGACGCCGGGGCCTTCGCCCGTGCCGGGGTCAAACACCGCGCTGGAGGGCAGGCGCAGCGCCGCCCCTGCCGGGTCATCCTGATCCAGCATGATCTGCCCCGTCATGCCGTATCTCAGGCCTGCGGCTGCCTCGGGCGGCAGGGCAAACCGGGCGGTGAAGGTGCGGGTTTGGGTGTCCGCAATCGGGCTGATTTCGCGCAACCTTGCGGGGATGGTGCGGCCGGGATCGACCCATGGCGCAAACCGGGCCATTGCCCCGGGCCGGGGCAGGGTCAGGTTTTCCGGAAGCGCCACCTCGGCTTCGAACGTGGCACCGGGGGACAGGCGCAATACGGGCTGGCCGGTTGCGATCACCTGACCGGGATCGGCCATTTCCGACAGGACAATCCCGTCCTCTTCCGCCACAAGGGTGGTGTATCCAAAGGCGTTTTCTGCAATGTGAAGCTGCGCCCCGGCCTGCTCCAACCGCGAGGCCGCCTCTTGTCTGGCACCTTGGGCGATGTCCAGCTTGGCTTGGGAGACGACATTGCTTTGGTAAAGTTGTGCCACGCGATCCAGCTCTTCCGATGCCACGGCCAAAGACCGCCGCGCCGCCTGCAGCTCTGCTTCGGCCTTGGCGCGGTCCAGTTCGAAATCGGTTTGCTCAAGGCGCGCCAGCACCTGCCCCTTGCGCACCACGTCCCCGGTGTCGACCAGCCGGTCCTGGATCCGCCCGGGCACCTGAAAGGACAGGGCCGTGTCAGAACGCGGATGCAACACCGCCACAAAGTGACGGGTGATCGCCCCGGAGACCGGTTGGGCGTGTTGCACCAGCACCGTCACCGGGCGCGCGGGGTCATTCAGCGTCCCTGATGCCACGGCGGGCGGCATCAGCTCGTCCGCGATATTCGGAACGGAACTGGCAAGGCGCGGCGCCACCTGCGTCAGGCCCTCTGGAAGATACCCCAACCACGTGGTTGTGCCCAACGCCGCCAGAAGCCCGCCAATGGCGAACAGGCCTCGCCGTCGACGCCGCCGCGCGAGCGCCAACTTGATTTTGGTCTTGCCGGGCTTGGCCGGTTTATCCCTGTCCTGCGTGTCATTGGAAAAGCGTGTCATCGGGCACCCGGCACAAAATTGTTGTCGTGAGTATTGGCGTGGACCGGCGACATAGGGGGCGCAGGCACCACCGCACAGGATAGGCGAATGACCTAGGGTCAACCACAACCCGAAAGGGTAGTGGATCGCGTCGCCCATCCGCTTTACGTAACGTCCAGTCCGTTAACCAATCGATTTGATCGGCAGCTTTTTAAGGTCTGGAAATGGTGTCATCGGCTGCGCGGTTTCGTGTTCGGTGCCCAGGTTTCCAAAGCCACCCAAGTTACCAAACGCCCCCGGGCCGTGTCGCACGCCATACCATCGGCCCCCTTCCTTGCCCCGTACCAGGAGACCCGCCATGCCTGTTTTTGAACATGTCCCCGTCAATGCGCGCCTGATCCACAAAGAGCATCTGGATGATGTGCTTGTGTCGAATTTCAGGGGCGAGCTGCCAACCTGGCTGCCGGCCGACCTGTTGGAGGAGCACGCGCATGACGATGGCCTGACCGCCGAGGCACGCGGTCTCTTGGCGACCCATTACCACCCGGTGCAGCCGGGGCAGCCGGGTGTGCCCTGTTCGGATCCGGCGGGGGTATTGGTCCGGCGCTCGATCCCCACAAATCTGCCGCTCGAACTTGCGAAAGAGCCGGGCTTTGACTGGATCCGCGCGTATTACGCCCAGGGGGCGGATGGGCTGGTGCTGGATGCCAAATATCTGCCCGAGCATCTGGAAGAGGCATTGGCCGCGCGTTTTGTCCCGACCCGCGATCAACTGACCCCGGCGACCCGGCACCGTATTGCTCTGATCACAGACAGCCTTGCCTGCAACATACGATCAGATCGTCACACGATGAATATGATCAACGATCTGGAAAACTATTTCTTCTACCGCAAACACCATGAACATGTGCCCGGCATCATGTTGATCGAAGTGGCGCGGCAGGCGATCTATGCCCAGTATTATCACACCTCTTCCCACCGGCGCGGTGAAATCACCCTGTCGATCAAGACCCTGACCAGCGAATTTGAAGATTATGTGGATGCCAATTACCCGGTGAGCATAACCGTGGATACGCTGGCCCCGGATGTGCCGAAAGCCGCGATGTTTGAACGCCGCATCGCCCGGTTCTATCAGCGCGGGCGGCAGGTGGCCGCGGTGGATATCCTGGGTGTGCCGATCAAGATGAAATTGTTCGAGCGGCTGCGGACGATCAAACCGGAACCCGGCGATTGGTTCATTCCGATCAAGGGCTTTGCCCCGTCGGTTCTGTTTCGTGATGAAGAGGGCAAACGGATCGAAGGCAAGCTGCGCAAAGTGTCGCAAACCGGCATGGATATCGTGTTTCAGCACTCCCCCGAAACGGATGCGCCCCTGGATTTCGTGATCAATGTGGATGGCATTGGCTATATCGACGGCAAGGCCCATGCGGCTGCGCTGGAAACCGGGCCGGATGGCGTGGTGGGACGGTTGGATCTGGTGGATCTGACCCGCGAAGGCAAACGCAAATGGCTGGAAGCAATCAAGAATTACGCCCATGTCGAAACCACTGCGGGGGTCTGAGATGTCGTCTTGCGTGG
This sequence comes from Aliiroseovarius crassostreae, assembly GCF_049803815.1. Classification (GTDB taxonomy): domain Bacteria; phylum Pseudomonadota; class Alphaproteobacteria; order Rhodobacterales; family Rhodobacteraceae; genus Aliiroseovarius; species Aliiroseovarius crassostreae_A. The sequence continues at coordinate 826,981 of NZ_JBNAGI010000001.1, read as the reverse complement.
CGCGTGCCAAAGACCCTACCCGATATGCACGGGCCATGGCCCCGCTGACGCTGCGGGGCGTGACGCTCAAGAACCGCGTGGTTCTGGCGGCGATGGGGTTGGATATGGCGGAAATTGACGGCAGTTTCTCGCAGGATCTGGCGGCGTTCTATCGCGGTGTGATTGCCGGGGGAACCGGCACCATCATCTTGTCCAACGCTTCGGTCTCGGCGCAATCGGCCCTGTTGCCCAAGGCGTTGAAGCTTTTGAATGACGATCACGTGCAGGCGCTTGCGCCCTTCATTGCCGAGGCCGCCCGGCAGGATGTGGTGATTGGCGTGCAGCTGCAACATTACGGTGGCCAGGGCACAACCCATCTGACCCGCCGCCGCCCCACCCTCAGCCCCAGTGGGATCGGCTGCAATTCGCTGCGCAAACTGGACCCGTTTTACCGGGTCCGCGCCATGACCGAAGAGGATCTTCACATTGTCCGGCAGGAATTCGTCGATGCCGCGAAACGGGCGGTCGCCGCAGGGGCGCGGCTTGTCCAGTTGCAGGCCTCGAACGGCTATCTTCTGTCCAGTTTCCTGTCGAAAGCCACCAATCAACGCAGCGATGCCTATGGCGGTGACGCCGTCAAACGTGCCCGTTTCGTGATCGACGTGGTTCAGGGAGTGCGCGCCGCCATTGGGGATGACGTGGTGCTGGGCCTGCGCATCGGCTTGAACGATTATCTGGGGGACGAGGGGCTGGTGCCTGCAGATCTCGACCCGGTGATCCCGATGCTGGAAGAGGCCGGGGTAGACCTGTTCGAAGCGTCTTTCTGCGTGGCGGACACGTTTTCGAAGCTGTCGAACAACACGCCAGAGCTGCGCGCCGAACTGACCGCCCAGGTCAAACGGTTTCGCGCCCGTGCCCGCGTGCCGGTGGGATTTGCCGCCTTTGTCGGCAGCCTCGCCGAGGGCTGTGCCCTGATCGAGGATGAGGTGGTGGATTTCATCGCCATGGCGCGCGCGCTTTTGGCAGATAACGATCTGGTGGCCAAGGAATTGGCCGGGCGCGAGGACGAGGTCCATCGCTGCCTGTGGGACGGCCAGTGTTTCAAAGACAAGTACAACCCGCGATTTCAACGCGTGCATTGCTGCGTGAACCCGAAATACCTGCGCCCGGCCTGACCCAGGCCCCGGCAACATTCCCATCGAAAGCGAGACCACATGACCCAGCACGACAGGGTAACCCTAATCACCGGCGGCACGGAAGGCATGGGCCTTGTGACCGCGAAACATTTGGCCCGAGAGGGGCATCAGGTTGTGATCTGCGGACGGCGTCCCGCTGCCGGGGAGGCCGCACTGGCGCGTCTGGAAAAGGACGGCCTGTGTGGCGATTTCATCGCCTGTGACATCGCCGAAGAGGGCGCGGCAGAGGCGCTGGTGGCCGAGGTGTTGCGCCGTCACGGGCGGCTGGATTATGCGTTCAACAATGCCGGTGTGACCGTCCCCGTGGCGCCGATTGCCGAAAGTGATCCGGCGGCCTGGCGCCGTGCGATCGATATCAATCTGACCGGCACCTATTATTGCCTGCGCGCACAGATCGCCGCGATGAAACGCACGGGCGGCGGGGCCATCGTGAACAACAGCTCGCTTGCCGGTATCACCGCCATTCCCGGCCAACCGGCCTATGTGGCGTCGAAATTCGGCGTGATCGGTCTGAGCCAGGCCGCGGCAATCGAATATGCGCGCGACCCGGCGATCCGGGTCAATGTCATTGCGCCCGGTCCGATTTCCGGCGGCATGAACACCGAAGAGGCCCTGGCGGCCAACCCCGAACGCACAAAGCGCAAGATCGGCGTCACCGCGATGCGCCGCCTTGGCGCACCCGAAGAGGTGGCGCAGACCGTCGCCTGGCTGCTGTCAGATGCCGCATCTTACGTGACCGGGGCTGTGCTTCCGATTGATGGCGGTGCGGCCGCCGGCAAGTTCTGATCGGGGGGGCTATGACACAGACCGCATTGATCACCGGCACCAGAAGCGGCATCGGGCTGATGTTGGCCCGCCGCCTGCTTTTCATGGGCTATACGGTCTTTGGGATGAGCCGCGCCACGACCACGGAGCTGCCTGAGGACCTGTCCGCCAACCCCAACTATCACCACTATAGTTGCGATCTGTCCGATTTCGACGCGCTGGATCAGACCATCAACCGGCTGTTGTCGGAACAGGTCAGCCAAGCGGCCCCTGATGCGCGCTCTGGCGGGCGCATTGATGTGGCGTTCCTGAATGCGGGCCAGTTTTGTGACGCGTTGCGCCGGACCAGCGACACCCCGATGGACGAGCTGCTCTCTCTGCAGCGCCTGAACTGCTTTGCCAACAAGGTTATTCTGGATGCGATTTTCCAACGCGGGATCGCGCTGCCGCTTTGTGCGGTCTCAAGTTCGATTGCCGGGCAACGTATGCGGGCGGGCAATGGCGGGTATGCCCTGTCCAAGGCCACGCTCAATGCGCTGATGGGGCTTTACGCGCTGGAACACCCGCAAAGCTTTTTTGCGGTGATCGGCCTGTGTGTGGTTGATACGTTCCTGTCGAACAAGATCGGCACCTTGCCCTTGCCCGATGACCCGGTCTTTGCCGCCCAGGCCGCCCTGCGCAAACGCGCGGTGACGGATGGCTACGCGGTGACGGCGGCGGCGCGGGCGGATCACCTGATCTCGCTCCTCTTGCCACAGCCCGACCCGCGGATCACCTCGGGCCAGTTTATTGAAATCCGCGCGTTGCTGACACAGGACGCCGCGCCGGTTTCGCCCCCTCAAACTGTCAATTAACGAGAGACACTGAAAGGTTCTGATGATGAAAACGCTTGTGCTGGTGGCGCATCCCACCATGGAAATTTCCCGGGTCAACGCCGCCTGGGCCGCGGCCTTTGCCGCCTGCCCGGATGTCACCGTGCATGATCTGGCCGCCACCTATCCCGAGATGGATATCGACGTGATTGCCGAACAAAAGCTGTTGCTCGATCATGACCGGATCATCTTTCAGTTCCCCCTGTACTGGTATTCCAGCCCGGCCATTCTAAAGCAGTGGCAGGATCTGGTTCTGGCACCGGGATTTGCCTATGCCGGGGCGCATCGCCTGGAGGGCAAAGAATTCATGGTGGCGACATCGATCGGGGCCACCGAGGAAGATTACCGCGCCGGTGGGCACAATCATTTCTCGGTGGACGAGCTGTTGCGCCCGTTCCAGCAGACCGTGAACTATCTGCGGGGCCGCTATTTGACCCCGTTCCTGTTCTATCGCTCGATCGCTGCCGAGAATGACGAGCTGGCCCAGAGCGCACGTGACCTGCTGGCCCATGCGCTGAATATGGATATTGACCCGGAACGCGACCACGAGATCTTTACGCAAGACAGTTTGCAAAAGATGTTTGCCCGCCTCAGCGCGGCGGCCGAATGACCGCGCGCCGGGCCAAGGTGATCGCGGGGCGCTGGCTTCGCAAGGCGCAGTTTTGCGAAACCCATGCGGTGGCGATTGACGGGCGCCCTGACGACATTCTGGACGCGGTCGAGGCGCTGAAGGTCGAGGATGACGTGATCGTGCGCCGCCTGTTGCAAATCCGCGAAGCCCCGTCGCGGATCTGGGGCAGGCTGGGGGGGCGCTCCGGGCTGACCGGGCGCGCGCCGTTCGGATTGCATGAATTTTGCCGGTTGGAGCGGGCGGACAATTGTCTGGCCTATGGTCTGGTGGGCCGCTTCTGGCGGCTGGATTTCGGGTTGGAGCATCTGGACAGCGCCGATGCGTTTTTGGCGTTTGACAGGCCGGGCGTTCCGAAGCTTGTGATGCTTTATGCGGTGGAACGCGATGACGACGGCACCCAGATGCTTGTGACCCACACCGCGGTCAGCTGCCCGGATCGCATCAGCCACCTCATGTTTTTGCCCTATTGGCTGGCCATTCGCCTGGCCAGCGGCTTTATCCGCAACCGCATCCTGGCGGTTGTTGAACGCAAGACCGGGGCGATGCTGCCCTCGTCTTCCCCCTCTTGAACAGGCATATTCTCATGACACAGACTTCTTTTCACAACACTTTGCGGATGGCCGCGATCTACGACTTGATCGTCACTGGCGCCCTGATCGTGCCGCCCCTGGTGCCGCTGGTCTTTGGGGGGATTGCCGGGCTTGACGCCGCGCTGGGCTTTGGCACCGGCTTTGCCCCGTTGGATCCAACCAGCGTGTTCTTTGTGAACCTCGCCGCGGCCGGGATCATTGCCTGGGCGCTGATCCGCCTGAAAGCCCCCAGCCTCGAGGCCCTTCAGATCGACATCTTCTATCGCCTCGCCCTGATCCTGTGTCAGGTCTGGGCGGTCTGGCAGGGGGCAACGCCGATCCTCCTTGGGATTAGTGTTGTCCTTGCCATAATTGTTATGGTTGAGTTAAATGTCATGCGAACCGGGCGCCGTGTCCGGTTGCATGGTACGAGTTGACGTTCCCGGGTCCGGGGACAGGTATGTTGGAGTTTCAATGTGAGGCAATTGTCTGCCCGGGATCGCGACGCGACGCTTGATGTCTGTGACGAGCTGCTGTCGATCACGTCGCAAGATCAGATCCTGCACTGTATCAATGGCCGGCTGAAATCCCTGATCGGTTATGAAGGGGTGTTGGGGGGCATTGGCGATTGCGAGGCGGACGGGCTGGTGCCGTCGCTGGTCTTGGGTCATGACTTCCCCGAAGACTACTTGTCGAAAATCACCTCACACGGGCGGCTGCGCCCGCAAACCCTGCGCTTTTGGGCGCAGAAACGTCAGCCGCTGGCGCTTGATTTCTCGGGTGGCAGCGGCAGCAAGGTGACCCGCCGCGCCGCCCATGACGCCAACCGGTTCGGGTTCTTCAATATGCTGTGCCACGGTCAGGTCCATCCGGGCGGCAAGCAGATGTCCTATGTGACCTTCACGCGGATCGAGGGCACCATCACCGAGCGGCAAAAGCGCATTGTGTCGCTGACCATGCCCCATCTGCACAACGCGCTGGTGCGCGCGGCCAGTGAAACCTCGTCCATCTTCAAAATGCAACGCTCGCCCGACCTGTCCTGGGCGGACCTGGATGACGAGACCGACATGCCGCTGGATCTGCGCAAGAAACAGATCCTCTATCTGATTGGGCTGGGCAAAACCAATTGGGAGATCGGCCAGATCCTCGGCACGTCGGAAAACAACGTGAAATATCACCTGAAACGCCTGAATGCCATCTTCGAGACCTGCAGCCGCTCCGCCGCCGTGACCGAAGCCATCCGGCGCGGTGCCATGCCGGACGATTGGCCCCTGGAATAACCCGGCCTGAGCATTGAACGCGCGGCGCTACGGTGACGCTCAGATCGAGAGCGCCAACATGGCCCCCATGGCGAAAACGCCCGATCTTCTCAGAATAGATACCCCTGATGCATTTTGAGATGAACTCGGCACAAGTCGATTGGGAAATGCAAACACCGTCAATAGGTTCTGGTGTTTCGCGTTGTTGAAGTGTCTCAAAAATCCATCGAGAGGGTCTATGCCGCTTCTCAGATGTGGGACGGGAAGGTGATACTTTTCGATCTCTCGTTGCGATTGTGTTGGATGGTGGGGAATTCGGTTGTATAAAAAGACTGAGGCTTTGGACAGTTGAGGGTTTCAATGAGCATTCTTGGAAGTATTTTTACGCGCGCCAATTTGTTTGGCGGTATTGCTGGCGGCGTTGTAAGTGTCGTCGGGTTCTTAATTGCCTTCAATCAGGGCAGCGTGGACAAAGCGGTATCTGAAACGTCTGCGATGACGTCTTTGCAGGAAAGACTGGCTTCGCAGCAGCGGCAATTGGATACTCTGGAGCGCCGATTGAGCGGTGCTGTTGCCGATGTGAAGAAAGAACAAGAGGTCCTTCGCAAAGAAGCTTTGGTGCATGGCAGTGAGCGCAATAAGGTTGCCATGCAAGAGTTCGCGAAAAGGTTGGAGGCTTTAACGGTCAAGATCGAAACCCTGCCCAAAACTGCGGGCGGTGGTGTGGATAGCGTTGCGCTGAATAAAGCGATTGAGCAGGTAAAGCTTGATTTGTCGGGTGAATTTCAGAAGTGGCTGGCTGCGCGCCCGCAAGCCTCAGGCGGTGGTGTCAGCATGGCGCAGGTCCAGCAGATGCTGACTGCATTTGAAGGGCAGCTTGCATCCAAGATTGCCCCGGTCGTGGAAGAGAAGATGGCAAGTCTGCCCAGTCCAACAGGGGATGGCATTCCCATCGCCACCAAGCGGCGGATCCATTTTGTGGAAAAGGACTGTGTTTATCTGCAGTCCATGCCCAAGCAATTCACGCTGAAATTCAGGTCAGGGCAGGAGTTCTGTTGGAAGCCTTCCGTGTTATGGTTTGACATTACGAGTATTGGTTCTAGCCGGTTTGAATATCGCTATGTTGGCGGCAAAAGCTATTCTTGTTCTCGGGGAAGTACTTGCTACTTAGGCTCAGAAGAGGATGGGATGCGGTATAGAATTCAGCCGGAGAACTTCTATGAAAAGGATGGCATCCGCTATGCTGAGGTCAACTTCTTAAAGGTTGACTGATCAGTCTATAGGAAGAAACGGCGTCCCCCTATAGACACCTCCCCCCATCCCTGATACTGCACCCCAGTCGAGAGGCCACAGATTCGTTCTGCGGCCTTTTGATATTTGGAATTCGGGGACCTCGTGGTGCGGTGCAAGCCAAAGCAAAAGGGCCCTTCAACTGGTCACCTGTTCAGCCAATGGCGCTCAGGGGGCTTTACACCAAGGCGGTGATCTCGGGCAAACTCGGGGCATCGCTTATGCTAAACGGAAGACAGAAAGCATGGCACTTAAGTCGTACAAACCGACGACGCCGGGCCAGCGTGGGCTGGTTCTGATCGACCGTTCGGAGCTGTGGAAAGGACGTCCTGTCAAATCTCTCACCGAGGGTTTGACGAAATCGGGCGGCCGGAACAACACCGGACGGATCACCTCTCGCCGCCGTGGTGGCGGGGCAAAGCGTCTCTATCGTATCGTGGATTTCAAACGCAACAAGTTTGACGTCGCCGCCACTGTTGAGCGGATCGAATACGACCCCAACCGCACCGCCTTTATCGCGCTCGTGAAATACGAAGATGGCGAACAGGCTTACATCCTGGCACCGCAGCGTCTGGCTGTTGGCGACACCGTGATTGCATCGGCCAAGGCCGACGTGAAACCGGGCAACGCCATGCCCTTCTCGGGCATGCCAATTGGTACCATCATCCACAACATCGAGATGAAACCGGGCAAAGGCGGCCAGATCGCCCGTGCAGCCGGTACTTATGCTCAGTTTGTTGGTCGTGACGGTGGTTACGCTCAGATCCGCCTGTCGTCAGGTGAACTGCGCATGGTCCGTCAGGAATGCATGGCCACCGTTGGTGCCGTGTCGAACCCCGACAACTCGAACCAGAACTACGGTAAAGCCGGTCGTATGCGCCACAAAGGCATCCGCCCGTCGGTCCGTGGTGTTGTTATGAACCCGGTTGATCACCCCCATGGTGGTGGTGAAGGCCGGACGTCCGGTGGTCGTCACCCGGTTACCCCCTGGGGCAAACCGACCAAAGGTGCGCGCACTCGCAACAAGAACAAGGCGTCGTCGAAGCTTATCATCCGCTCGCGTCACGCCAAGAAGAAGGGTCGTTAAGATATGGCACGTTCTGTCTGGAAAGGCCCTTTTGTTGACGCTTACGTCCTCAAAAAAGCCGAAAAAGTCCGTGAATCGGGCAAAAACGAGGTCATCAAGATCTGGTCGCGTCGTTCGACCATTCTGCCCCAGTTCGTGGGCCTGACCTTTGCGGTTTATAACGGTCAAAAGCACGTTCCCGTGAATGTGACCGAAGAAATGATCGGCCAGAAATTCGGTGAGTACTCGCCGACCCGGACCTATTACGGTCACGCGGCTGATAAAAAAGCGAAGAGGAAGTAAGCCATGGGTAAGGATAAAAATCCCCGCCGCGTGGCCGCCAACGAAGCTATGGCCAAAACCCGTATGCTTCGCACGTCCCCGCAGAAACTGAACCTGGTTGCTGGCATGATCCGCGGCAAGAAGGTGGATCGCGCTCTGACCGATCTGACCTTCTCGAACAAGCGTATCGCCCAAGACGTGAAGAAATGCCTTCAGTCGGCCATCGCCAACGCCGAAAACAACCACAACCTGGACGTCGATGAACTGATCGTCGCCGAGGCCTATGTGGGCAAGAACCTGACCATGAAACGCGGTCGTCCGCGCGCCCGTGGTCGTTTCGGCAAAATCATCAAACCGTTCTCGGAACTCACCATCAAGGTGCGTCAAGTTGAGGAGCAAGCCTAATGGGTCAGAAGGTAAATCCGATTGGCATGCGTCTTCAGGTCAACCGCACCTGGGACAGCCGCTGGTATGCAGACACGAAAGATTACGGCGATCTTCTTCTGGAAGACCTGAAAATTCGTGACTTCATCAAGACCGAGTGCAAACAGGCCGGCATCAGCCGTGTGATCATCGAACGTCCGCACAAAAAGTGCCGCGTGACGATCCACACTGCACGTCCGGGTGTCATCATCGGCAAGAAAGGCGCAGACATCGAAACCCTGCGCAAGAAAATCGCCAAGATGACCGACAGCGAACTGCACCTCAACATCGTTGAAGTGCGCAAGCCCGAGCTGGATGCAGCCCTGGTCGCTGAATCGATTGCACAGCAGCTTGAACGCCGTGTGTCGTTCCGTCGTGCCATGAAACGTGGCGTGCAAAACGCCATGCGCATGGGTGCCCTGGGCATCCGCGTAAACGTTGCTGGCCGTCTGGGCGGTGCCGAAATCGCACGTACCGAATGGTACCGCGAAGGCCGTGTGCCGCTGCACACCCTGCGCGCTGACATCGATTACGCACATGCAGAAGCAATGACGCCTTACGGCATCATCGGTATCAAAACCTGGATCTTCAAAGGCGAAATCATGGAGCACGATCCCGCGGCTCGTGATCGTCGTCAGGCCGAGCTCCAGGAAGGTCCCGCGCCCCGTGGCGCCGGCGGCCGTCGCTAAGGAGACCTGAAAGATGCTTCAACCAAAGCGTACAAAATTCCGCAAGATGCACAAAGGCCGGATCAAGGGCGAAGCCAAAGGCGGCTCTGACCTGAACTTCGGTTCCTATGGCCTGAAAGCCCTGCAGCCCGAGCGTGTGACTGCACGTCAGATCGAAGCTGCACGTCGTGCCATGACGCGTCACATGAAACGTCAAGGCCGTGTTTGGATCCGTATCTTCCCGGACACCCCGGTGACCGCCAAACCCATCGAAGTTCGTATGGGTAAAGGTAAAGGCTCCGTGGACCGTTGGACCTGCAAAGTGAAGCCGGGCCGCGTGATGTTCGAAATCGACGGCGTCAATGACGACGTGGCACGCGAGGCCCTGCGCCTGGCCGCCATGAAACTGCCGATCAAATCGCGCATCGTGGTACGTGAAGATTGGTAAAACCAATCTTCATGAGTGCGGTGTAGCGAATTTCTGAAAGAAACTCGCGGGCCGCACCTCGGTTCAAACTTAGAAGGCCCCGCCTATGGCGGGGCCTTTTCTTTTGCTGGCGGGACAACGTGATGGATTGCAATTGACGGTTCGCACCCCGGCAGAAAAACTGCACATCCGTCGAGTGATCGGTGGGGAGTGTCAGATCAGATCCTTGATTAGCTGGAGCAGCTTGTCGGTCGCACCGGACAGCGCAAGCACACCACTGACTTTTTCGCGAAGATCTTTCACCATAGCCGTAATTGCGCTCAATCGCCTTTTTCCGACGACTTCCTCGGCAATAGTTTCCGTTAGCTCAAGTGCCTCATTTTTGTCGGGATCACTTAATTCCGAACTGTTTAACAGTGTCTGAACAATCTGCTCAATTTGAGTTGCGATGGCCTCAACCTCTGAGCCTTTGGACAGCGTAATTGCGGCATCAATTTTTTGAATGGAGCCGGTGTTCAGAACTCCAACTTGTGAATTGGATACTTGAATGTTGGTCAAAGTTGGCGCCCTTTGTATAGCTCTTGCGATATGTTCCACCGGAATCATGCTGCTCGAAGCTGAAAATCCAACCATGGCGGCCATATCGCTTTCGGCCTTATTTAGCATTACCACATTTTTGAGGAAGTCGATGCTCTGCACGTGATGCCACGTCGAATAGCAGCTGAGACATAGGTGTATATGGTTGCTTTCTTTTCCAAGATCGTAAAATGCTGGTCGATCACATTGGTGGCATTTCATAACGTGTTTTGCTTTCAAGGTTTTCGAGTTTTTCGATCCTAGAAGTAAACTCGATGAAACTCCAGCGGTCCACCCAGGCGCGACGCAGCCGGGCCACGCCCGACCCTCCCCCATGGGAGGGCGTTCTGCAACGGATCAGAATGCTGGTTCGTTTTGGGCGGGGCGATCTCAGCGTAGAGTGCGACCTAGCCGAAACGCTCCCCCAGGGTCGGGCGTGGCCCTGAGGTCCGCCCCCTACCGCAGCAGCTCGTCCACCAGCCCAATCACCTCCAGCACCTTGAATGTGGTCGGATCGGCGCGGTAGATTAGCTCGCCCACGCGGTAATAACTGTGGCGGGGATCGAGCCTGTATCGATCATAATCGGTGATGCGTTCAAACCGCTGATCGTACAGATAATCGCCTCGTTTCGGTTTCGCGTGACCCGGCGGCACGCAGGGCGGGTTCTTTTTGGCAAGCCCCGGGGGGCAGCCGCCAACACCGTATCCTTTCGCCTTGCCATGCCCCTTCCCGGCAAGCGTGGCCGTGGCCATCAGCGGCACAAGGGCGAGGATCAGGGCGGCTTTGATAGGTGCGTTCATTCTCACTTCCATCATGCAGTGTGTTTCGACGCCTCAATGGCTGATGCGCCTGTTGAGCATGTGGTTAGATGCGCGGCCAGTGTTATCCAATATCACCGGGATCTGGCGCGAGGATTTGCCGATTTCTGCAGGTGAAAAGCAAAACCGCGCCGAAGGGCGCGGTGCGTGGTTTCTCGCAGTGAGATGGCGCGGCCCGCGCGTTTCCTTCGGACACTCGCGACAGCGCGTTCAAGGGATCAGGTCATGACCACTTGTAATTAAAGCTCACCGACAGGCGTTCTTCTTCGCCGGTGTTTTGCATCACCTCATGTCTGAGCCAGCTTTCCCACAAAAGCACATCGCCCTCGGCCGGGCGTTTGGTGATGAAGGGTTGCAGATCCTCGCGCGCGTTTTTGCGGCGTGGCGGTGCGGCCATCATCCGGGCGTGGCGCGGGTCTTCGTAGCGCAGGGCGCCGGCGCCTTCGGGCAGCGCCAGATAGGTGGTGCCGGAAATCACCGAATGCGGGTGGATATGGGCGGAATGATAGCCGCCGGGGGGCAGGATATTGATCCAGATGTCTTCCAGCACCAATTCGCGCTCATCCAGATTGAACTCCAGATCCTCGGCAAAGGCGGCGACATGTTTATCAAGGCTGTCGACCAGATCCTTGAAGATCGGGAACCGCCACGGCAGGTCGGTCAGCGAGGCATAAGAGGTGTAGCCGGGATAGCCCTCACTCTCACACCATTCCTGCCCCGCCTCGTCATCCTCGGCGATGGAATAGCAGCTGTCATAAAGCTCGTCGGGATCAATGGCGGGGCCATGTTCGGACAGTTGAGCGTGGTAAAGGCGGGTCACGAAGAGAGAGGATATATTGGCCATGGGCTGTTGATAGCTGAGTCTCGATCTGCGTGCGAGGGGAAATGGGAGCACAGATGTGAGCGTAAACTTGGGGCGCGGGTTGGGCGGATTGACGTGACGCCCGTGCGCGCGCATTTCGAAGAAAACTAGAAAACTAGAAAACTAGAAAACTAGAAAACTAGAAAACTAGAAAACTAGAAAACTAGAAAACTAGAAAACTAGAAAACTAGAAAACTAGAAAACTAGTTTTCTGGTTTTGTCAGCTGTCAATTCGTCTGATATCAAAGCGCCATAGGTGTTGGATTGTGGGGCGCGCGCGTCCGATAACGCTTGGATCCCGTCGCAAACACCATCCGGGATCGTCGGCACGCAGAAAGCCCAAACTTTCCCTTGCCCCCAACCGCCATCCCCCCTATAGAGGCGCATCGCATGGATTCCGGTCACGGGATTCGTGTGTTTTGACATTCACCCACCAGGTTCAGGGTTACCTGTCGTCATAAGGACAGCGCTCTCTGGTGCAAGGAAAGGACAAGGCGAAATGAACGCCAAGGAACTTCGTGAGAAGTCGCCTGAGGAGCTGCGTGCTGCTCTGGCAGACCTGAAGAAAGAAGCCTTCAACCTGCGCTTTCAGCAGGCCACCGGCACCCTCGAAAACTCGGCTCAGATGCGTAAGGCACGTCGCGATGCGGCCCGTGTTAAAACCATTCTGAACGAAAAAGCTGCGCAAGCAGCTGAATAAGAGGAGCCAAGAGCATGCCCAAGCGTATCCTGCAAGGTGTCGTCACCAGCGCCGCCAACGAACAAACCGTCACCGTTTCGGTGGAACGTCGTTTCAAGCACCCGCTGCTGCAAAAGACCGTTCGTAAGTCGAAGAAATATCGCGCTCACGACGAAAAGAATGCCTACAAGGCTGGCGACACCGTCCGCATCATCGAATGCGCGCCGAAGTCGAAAACCAAGCGTTGGGAAGTTCTGGAAGGCTAAGTTCTACTTACCTTCCCGGACGACTTAACAAGTCGAAACCCTGGGGGTTCCGCCATGCATCGGCGCCCCAAAGGTCGGGAGAAACCACATGATCCAGATGCAAACCAATCTGGATGTAGCTGACAACAGCGGCGCCCGCCGTGTTCAGTGCATCAAGGTTCTGGGTGGTTCCAAGCGTAAATACGCATCCGTTGGCGACATCATTGTCGTCTCGGTTAAGGAAGCCATCCCGCGCGGTCGCGTTAAAAAAGGGGACGTCCGTAAGGCCGTCGTCGTGCGCACCGCCAAAGAGGTCCGTCGTGAAGACGGCACCGCCATCCGCTTCGACCGCAATGCGGCCGTTATTCTGAACAACAACAACGAGCCCGTGGGCACCCGGATCTTTGGCCCGGTTGTTCGCGAACTGCGCGCGAAGAACTTCATGAAGATCATCTCGCTGGCTCCGGAGGTGCTGTAAGATGGCTGCTAAGCTGAAAAAAGGCGACAAGGTTGTCGTTCTGGCCGGCAAGGACAAGGGCAAAGAAGGCGAAATCGCTTCCGTAGACCCGAAGGCCGGCAAAGCCGTGGTTGACGGCGTGAACATCGCCATCCGCCACACCCGCCAGTCGCAAAACTCGCAAGGCGGTCGCATCCCCAAGGCGATGCCGATCGACCTGTCGAACCTGGCAATCCTTGACAAGAACGGCAAAGCGACCCGTGTTGGCTTCCGCGAGGAAGACGGCAAGAAAGTGCGTTTCGCCAAATCGACCGGGGAGACCATCTGATGGCTGACTATACCCCTCGTCTGAAAGCTGCCTACGCCGACAGCATCCGTGCCGCTCTGAAAGAAGAGTTCGGCTATAAGAACGACATGCAGATCCCGCGTCTGGACAAAATCGTTCTGAACATCGGGTGTGGTGCCGAGGCTGTGAAAGACTCGAAAAAAGCCAAGTCGGCTGTGGCTGACCTGACCCTGATCGCGGGCCAACAGGCCCTGACGACCAAAGCCAAGAAATCCATCGCTGGTTTCCGTGTCCGCGAGGACATGCCGCTGGGTGCGAAAGTGACCCTGCGCGGGGACCGGATGTATGAATTCCTGGACCGTCTGATCACCATCGCGATGCCCCGTATCCGCGACTTCCGCGGCGTTTCGGGCAAGTCGTTCGACGGTCGTGGCAACTATGCCACCGGCCTGAAAGAACACATCGTCTTCCCGGAAATCGACTTTGATAAAGTTGATGAAACCTGGGGCATGGACATCGTGATTGCCACCACCGCGAACACCGACGCGGAAGCAAAGAGCCTGTTGAAGCACTTCAACATGCCCTTCAACAGCTGATCCGCGGGAAGGAAAAGACATGGCTAAAAAAGCAATGATCGAACGCGAGAAGAAGCGTCAGGCGCTGGTGGAAAAATACGCCGCCAAACGTGCCGCGCTGAAAGAGATCGCAAACGATGAATCGAAGTCGATGGAAGAGCGTTTCAAAGCGCGTCTGAAACTGGCTAAACTGCCGCGCAACTCGTCGGCCACACGCTTGCACAACCGTTGCCAGCTGACCGGTCGTCCGCACGCTTACTATCGTAAGCTGAAAGTATCGCGGATCGCACTGCGGGAACTGGGCTCGAACGGCCAGATCCCCGGTCTGGTGAAATCGAGCTGGTAAGGGAGAGAAGATATGAACGATCCTATCGGCGATATGCTCACCCGTATCCGTAACGCTCAACTGCGTGGGAAATCCACTGTTTCGACCCCCGCGTCGAAACTGCGCGGCTGGGTTCTGGATGTGCTTTCTGACGAAGGTTACATCCGCGGCTATGAGGCTGGCACTGATGTCAACGGTCACCCGACCCTTGAAATCAGCCTGAAATATTTTGATGGCACCCCGGTGATCCGCGAACTGAAACGGGTCTCTAAACCCGGTCGTCGCGTATACATGGGCGTGAAAGACATCCCGCAAGTCCGTCAGGGCCTGGGTGTGTCGATCGTGTCCACCCCGAAAGGTGTGATGTCGGACGCAAATGCTCGCAGCCAGAACGTTGGCGGCGAAGTGATTTGCACCGTCTTCTAAGGAGGTCTGAATGTCTCGTATTGGTAAAAAACCGGTCGAGCTGTCCGCTGGCGCAAGCGCCTCGGTTTCAGGTCAGACCATCGAGGTAAAGGGGCCGAAAGGCACCCGTACCTTCACCGCCACCGACGATGTGACCATCACTGTTGAAGACAACGTTGTTTCGGTAGAGCCTCGCGGCAAATCGAAACGCGCCCGTCAACAGTGGGGCATGACCCGCACCATGATCGGTAACATGGTTACCGGCGTGACCGAAGGCTTCAAAAAAGAGCTGGAGATCAACGGTGTTGGTTACCGGGCTCAGATGCAGGGCAACACCCTGAAACTGAACCTGGGCCTGTCGCATGACGTTGACTATGTTGCACCCGAGGGCGTCACCGTGACCGCCCCCAAGCAAACCGTCATCATCGTTGAAGGCATTGATCAACAACTCGTCGGCCAGGTTGCGGCAAACATCCGCGAATGGCGCAAGCCCGAGCCCTACAAAGGCAAAGGTATCAAATACAAAGACGAGTATATCTTCCGCAAGGAAGGTAAGAAGAAGTAAGGACCAGACAGATGGCAAACAGCAAACGGACCCTGTTCCTCAAGCGCCGCCTGCGCGTCCGGAACAAACTTCGCAAGCACAATGTTGGCAAGCTGCGCCTGTCGGTGCACCGCTCCAACAAAAACATCTCGGTGCAGATCATCGACGACGCTCAGGGCAAAACCCTGGCCGCCGCGTCCTCGATGGAAAAGGACCTGGGTGTTTTCGGCAAGAACAACGTGGAAGCCGCTGCCAAAGTGGGCGCCGCCATTGCCGAACGTGCGAAAAAAGCCGGCGTCGAAGAATGCTACTTCGACCGCGGTGGCTTCCTGTTCCACGGCAAAGTGAAGGCCCTGGCCGACGCTGCGCGTGAAGGTGGCCTGAAGTTCTAAGACTTGTGGCGGGCATCGGGTTTCCCGGTGCCCTCCCGATGATCCGGGGGCCGGGCAGGGGATCCTCTCGTCCGGTTCACCAGGGTTGAATTTTTCGGCGTCCTAAACGCCACTCAGAAAGGAATGCCAAATGGCAGAACGTGAAAATCGCCGTGGCCGTGGCCGCCGCGAAGAAGAAGCACCGGAATTCGCCGATCGCCTGGTCGCGATCAACCGCGTGTCGAAAACCGTAAAAGGTGGTAAGCGCTTTGGCTTCGCCGCTCTCGTGGTTGTTGGTGACCAAAAAGGCCGCGTCGGCTTTGGCAAGGGTAAAGCGAAAGAAGTGCCCGAAGCCATCCGCAAAGCCACCGAGCAAGCCAAGCGCCAGATGATCCGCGTGCCGCTGCGAGAAGGCCGCACCCTGCACCACGACATCGAAGGTCGTCACGGTGCCGGCAAGGTGATCATGCGTACCGCCCCGGAAGGGACCGGGATCATCGCCGGTGGTCCGATGCGTGCCGTGTTCGAAATGCTGGGCGTGAAAGACGTGGTTTCCAAGTCGATCGGCTCGCAGAACCCCTACAACATGATCCGTGCAACCATTGACGGCCTGCAAAAAGAAGCAAGCCCGCGTCAAATCGCACAGCGTCGTGGTAAAAAAGTGGCTGACATCCTGGGCAACAAAGACGCTGCCCCGGCCGAAGCCGCTGACGCGTAAGGAGATCTGACCAATGGCTAAAACCATCGTTGTAAAACAGATCGGTTCCCCGATCCGTCGCCCCTCGAAACAGCGCCAGACGCTGATCGGCCTGGGCCTCAACAAAATGCACAAAACCCGTGAACTGGAAGACACCCCCGCCGTGCGCGGCATGGTGAACAAGGTTTCGCACATGGTTGAGATCATCGAAGAGAAAGAGTAACCCTCTTTTCCCTTTGAGAGCTAGGAACACCCCGGTCTGGAAAGGCCGGGGTGTTTTGCATAGAAACGGACTATGACCCAAGAATTGTCCATAGCTGTTGTAGAGCTGAAATCCGAACACCGGGATGCCATGCTGGATTTAGTGCTCACTTGGGCAACAATCGATGGCGCGCTGAGTATGTTGCTCGCAAATGTGCGATCGAAAAGCTGGGTCGATGCCGCTGATGAAATCCGAAAGCTCCGAGGGTCCAATAAGCTTGCACAGGTTATTCGTGCGTTGAAGGATCTGGAAAACGGAGCTGAAGCAGCTCGAAAGTTATGCAAGATCAAGAGGCGATATGAGAAGCACTCTAAACTTCGTGACCATATAGCTCATTCACGATGCATAGGAGCGAGTGAGGTTGATCCTAACTGTATAGTATTTCTTACTTTTGAGCGCGTTGGCGAAAACAGGCTGGCTATGTATCAGGTGCCTGTTGAGGAAATGAGAGAAGCCAATAGTTGGGGTGTTGATTTTGTCCACTTGCTTTATCGGCTGACAAGAAAAGAGTAACCCCGATCAATCTGTTCGGACCCGGACGTAGGCCGGGCAGCGCCCGACCCTCCCGTCGCACCGGAGGTGCGCTTTTGTTTGGCGGCATGCCTCTGGCATGACGGGAGGGCGCTTTGGCAACGGCTCAAATTACAATCCGGTACTGCTGGTTGCGATGCTACCCCTCAACTGAGTGTTCTCATGCGCCCACCCAGGGTCGGGCGCTGCCCTCACCATTGACCAGCTCGTCACATCATTAACCACTCCCCCACATCCACCCCGCATCTTCACCCGACGCTCACACTTCCCCGCCACGCTTCCCTTGGGGGCGAGAGGCGTGAGACATGACCACAGACATCATCAGGCTGTTCCAGCCGGTACTGCCAAAGTCGCAACAAGATGACCGCGACGGGAAACATCGCTGACCGCATACGTATCGCAATTCCCCGGAGTCCCGTGTGTGCCTGTCAGCCCGTCATGACATTGCCATGACGTGACCCATGCATTCTCTGCAACCCAGGGCTTCGAAGACTCGAATGGTTATCTAACATGTTCACCCCTAAGAGGGGCGCAACAGACATCTAATTCTAGGACACACCGATATGGCCGTGATCACCGCACCCGTTGGCCTTGTTGCCGTTCTCTTCGCCACCATCCTCGTGGCCGTGAAAAAATTCCTCGCGTCGGAACCGACCCCAACCTGGACCGAATATATGCACAAGTGCAACTGCGGCAAATAAGCCCGCTCACTTTGCAAACCAAAAACCGGCGCCCCTCCCGCGCCGGTTTTTGCGTATCAGCCCATCTGCCCTCTTTGGTCCCGAAATATCCCGGGGTGAGCGCGCCCGCAAAGCGGGCGGGCGAGGGGCAGCGCCCCTTTTCCCAATCCACACTTGATCCAGCCCCCACGCTGTTCTATACGCCCCCGGTGGGCATCCGCCCGCAGAATCAAAATCAAGAAACGCCGTGTTTGGCCCCTTCCGCTTCGTGGGTCAGTTCCGGCAAAGGAGAAGCGACATGAAACTTCATGAACTGCGCGACAATCCCGGCGCAACCAAACCGAAAAAACGCGTTGGCCGTGGTCCCGGCTCTGGCATGGGTAAAACCGCAGGCCGTGGTATCAAAGGTCAAAAATCGCGTTCGGGTGTGGCCATCAATGGTTACGAAGGCGGCCAAATGCCCCTCTATCAACGTCTGCCCAAACGTGGTTTCAGCAAACCGAACCGTAAGAAGTTTGCTGTGATCAACCTGGGTCTGATCCAGAAATTCATCGACGAGAAGAAGCTCGACGCCAAAGACATCACCGAAGACACGCTGGTGGCTTCGGGTCTGGTGCGCCGCAAGCTGGACGGTATCCGCGTGCTGGCCAAAGGCGACCTGACCGCCAAAGCCAACATCACCGTGACCGGCGCTTCGAAATCGGCTGTTGAAGCCGTCGAAAAAGCTGGCGGTAAACTCACCGTGGCGGCTCCGGCTGCGGCCGAATAAGACCTTGTGAGGGGCGCAATTGCCCCTTACATGTCTACCTACGTTTTCAAGCGCCGCCAGAGCCGGGAACGGTCTGGCGGTGTTTTACTTGAATGAGGGGGCCTTATGGCATCTGCAGCAGAACAAATGGCGGCAAATATGAGCTGGGGGGCTTTTGGCAAAGCAACCGAGCTGCGCCAACGCATTTTCTTCACCATCGGCTTGCTGATCATCTATCGCATCGGCACCTATATCCCGGTGCCCGGCATTGATGCAGGCGCCCTGCGCGAGTTCATGGAACAGGCGCAATCGGGCATTGCCGGCGTTTTGGGCATGTTCACCGGCGGCGCGCTGTCCCGGATGGGCATCTTTGCCCTGGGCATCATGCCGTACATCTCGGCCTCGATCATTGTGCAGCTTCTCAGTTCCATGTGGGAACCCTTGAAGCAGCTCAAGAAAGAAGGCGAGCAAGGTCGCAAGAAGATCAACCAATACACCCGCTATGGCACCGTTCTGCTGGCCACCGGGCAGGCCTTCGCGCTGGCAAACTCGCTTCAGGCGGGCAGCCTGGTCACCACGCCGGGCCTGTTTTTCCTCGCCTCCTGTGTGATCACCCTTGTGGGCGGCACCATGTTCCTGATGTGGCTGGGCGAACAGATCACCGCACGCGGTATCGGCAACGGCATCTCGCTGATCATCTTCGTCGGCATCGTCGCCGAAATCCCCGCCGCTTTGGGCCAGTTCCTGGCCTCGGGCCGCTCAGGCGCGATCAGCCCCGGAGTGATCATCGGTGTGATGGTGATGATTGCTGTCGTGATCGCCTTTGTGGTCTTCATGGAACGCGCGCTGCGCAAGGTGCATATCATGTATCCGCGCCGCAATGTGGGCATGAAAGTCTATGAGGCCAACAGCTCGCACCTGCCGATCAAGGTGAACCCGGCGGGCGTGATCCCGGCGATCTTCGCCTCGGCCCTTCTGCTGCTGCCGACCACAATCTCGACCTTCTCGACCGGCCAGCACGGCCCGGTGATGTCGACGATCCTCGCTTATTTCGGCCCCGGCCAGCCGCTCTATCTTCTGTTCTTCACCGCCATGATCGTGTTCTTCACCTTCTTCTACACCAAAGAAGTTGCGTTCAAGCCGGACGATGTGGCTGACAATCTGAAGAACCAGGGCGGGTCCATTCCGGGCATCCAACCGGGCAAGAAAACCGCCGCTGCCCTGGATTATATCGTCACCCGCATCCTGGTGCTGGGCTCGGCCTACCTGGCCGCGGTCTGCCTGCTGCCGGAAGTGCTGCGCAGCCAGCTGGCCATCCCGTTCTACTTCGGCGGCACCTCGGTTCTGATTGTGGTCTCGGTGACCATGGACACGATCCAACAGGTTCAGTCGCACATGCTGGCGCACCAGTATGAAGGCCTGATCGAGAAATCCCAACTGCGGGGCAAAAAACGCAAGAAAAAAGGACCAGCCAGACGATGAACATCATTCTTCTCGGACCACCTGGCGCCGGTAAAGGCACACAGGCACAAATCCTGGTAGACGAGCGGGACATGATCCAGCTCTCCACCGGGGACATGCTGCGCGAAGCCAAAAGCTCGGGCTCCGAGATGGGTCTCAAGGTCGCCGCCATCATGGATGCCGGTGGGCTTGTGACCGATGAAATCGTCATCGGCCTGATCAAGGAAAAGCTGCAGGGCGACAAGAAGGGGGGCTTCATCTTTGATGGCTTCCCGCGCACCCTGCCGCAAGCCGACGCACTGGCGGCTCTGTTGGAAGAGCAGGGCGAGAGCCTCGATATGGTCATTGAAATGCAGGTGGATGACGAAACGCTGGTCAAGCGCATCGTCAACCGCGCCGCCGAGGCGGTCGCCGCCGGGAAAGAAGCCCGCGCCGACGACAACGAAGAAAGCGTGCGCTTCCGCCTGATGGAATACTACAAGAAGACCGCGCCCCTAATCGGTTACTACTGGGCCAAGGGCGGGTTGAAATCCATCGATGGTCTGGGCACGATCGACGAAGTAAAAGCGTCGATTGCGGGGCTTCTGGACCGCTGATCGTTCGCTGATCCGGCACTTGTTTGAACGCCGCGCCACCGCGCGGCGTTTCGCTTTGGGGCAGGCGGGCACCACCTCGGGCTGCGCCCAGACCCCCGAAGCTCCGCACGCAAGCCACCGCACCGGGCCCCGCGCGCCAGCCGTGGCCCGCGCGGGATTTTCCCGGCTGAAACCACCCGCCGGAATTCCTGCCTTGACCTTTCTTTAAAACCCTTCTAAGTCACCCCATCCCTTACGGGAATCGGTGAGTCTTTACGGGTCGCGCCCGGAAGCCACCAGACCAGAGTTCAGCACGAGCCCGCAGGAAAAAACTCCGCGGGCTTTGGTTGTGAAAAAAGGTTCCGGAACTACGGAACCGCAACGAAAAGGAAAAATACACTTGGCACGTATCGCCGGCGTAAACCTCCCGACCCACAAACGGGTCCCGATCGCCCTGACTTATATCACTGGTATTGGCCACACTTCGGCCGAAGCCATCTGCGACTCCCTGAACATCGACCGCTCTCGTCGCCTGAACGAACTGTCGGATGCCGAAGTTCTGGCCATTCGTGAGCACATCGACGCCACCTACACCGTTGAAGGTGACCTGCGTCGCGAAGTGACCATGAACATCAAGCGCCTGATGGACCTGGGCTGCTACCGTGGCCTGCGCCACCGTCGCAACCTGCCGGTTCGCGGTCAGCGCACCCACACCAACGCTCGCACCCGCAAAGGCCCCGCAAAGGCCATTGCCGGTAAGAAGAAGTAAGGGAGGGTTTGACCAATGGCTCGTGATAAGACCCGCATGAAGCGCAAAGAGCGCAAGAACATCGCGTCGGGCGTTGCCCACGTGAACTCGTCGTTCAACAACACCAAGATCCTGATCTCGGACGTGCAAGGCAACGCCATTTCGTGGTCGTCGGCTGGCACCATGGGGTTCAAAGGCTCGCGCAAGTCGACCCCGTATGCCGCTCAGATGGCTGCGGAAGACGCTGGCAAAAAAGCCCAGGAACATGGCGTGAAAACCTTGGAAGTCGAAGTTCAGGGCCCCGGTTCGGGTCGTGAATCGGCTCTGCGCGCCCTGGCCGCAATCGGTTTCAACATCACCTCGATCCGCGACGTGACCCCGATTGCCCACAACGGCTGCCGCCCGCCGAAGCGCCGCCGCGTGTAAGCACCAAAATTACCGCCGGGGAGCAGCACGCCTGCCCCCCGGCTTTTGTCGTTTTTCAACCTCGGGCGTCCTGCCTATACGGAACATGGGGCACGGACAGGAATGGAGGGACACATGATCCATAAGAATTGGGCAGAATTGATCAAGCCGACCCAGCTGGACGTCAAGCCGGGCAATGATCCCGCGCGTCAGGCCACCGTTGTGGCAGAACCGCTGGAGCGTGGCTTTGGTCTGACGCTTGGCAACGCGCTGCGCCGCGTTCTGATGTCGTCGCTGCAAGGTGCGGCCATCACCAGCGTTCAGATCGACAACGTTCTGCACGAGTTCAGCTCGATCGCCGGTGTGCGCGAAGACGTGACCGACGTGATCCTGAACCTCAAAGGTGTGGCCCTGTCTATGGAAGTGGAAGGCCCCAAGCGCCTGTCGATTTCCGCCAAAGGCCCGATGGTTGTGACCGCTGGTGACATCTCGGAATCGGCTGGCATCGAAGTCCTGAACAAAGACCACGTGATCTGTCACCTTGACGATGGCGCGGATCTGTTCATGGAACTGACCGTCAACACCGGCAAAGGCTATGTCGCTTCCGACAAGAACAAGCCGGAAGATGCGCCGATTGGCCTGATCCCGGTGGATGCGATCTATTCGCCGGTCAAGAAAGTGTCGTACGACGTGCAGCCGACCCGCGAAGGTCAGGTTCTGGACTATGACAAGCTGACCCTGAAGCTGGAAACCGACGGGTCCGTGACCCCGGATGACGCGGTTGCCTTTGCGGCCCGCATCCTGCAGGACCAGCTGTCAATCTTCGTGAACTTTGACGAGCCGGAAGCTGCGGGTCGCCAGGACGAAGATGATGGGCTCGAGTTCAACCCGCTTCTCCTGAAGAAAGTGGACGAACTGGAACTGTCGGTGCGGTCGGCCAACTGCCTGAAGAACGACAACATCGTTTACATTGGCGATCTGATCCAGAAGACCGAAGCCGAGATGCTGCGCACCCCGAACTTCGGCCGCAAGTCGCTGAACGAAATCAAAGAAGTGTTGTCCGGCATGGGCCTGCACCTTGGCATGGATGTCGAAGAATGGCCGCCTGAAAACATCGAAGAGCTGGCGAAGAAATTCGAAGACCAGTTCTAAGATTGACAAGTTTGCGGGGGCGGCGTAGAGCGGCCCCCGTGAGCATTCCCAGTAAAAATGGGTACCGGTTTTGCGGTTCGGGAATGCGACATAAGAATGCCCACATTGGTGGGGAAATGGCCTCTCGGCGATTTTCAGTGAAAATCACCTGACGGCCGGTGCGAGATCACAAGGATTTCACACCCGGGCAATCCTGCCCCAAGGAGAGGGACCGACACGCATCGGTTCTCAGACAAAGCACCGCTCATTCAAGGGCACCAAAGAAGGATAAAGAAAATGCGTCACGCTCGTGGTTACCGCCGCCTGAACCGCACCCATGAACACCGTAAAGCCATGTTTGCCAACATGGCCGGTTCGCTGATCGAACACGAACAGATCAAAACCACCCTGCCGAAAGCCAAAGAGCTTCGCCCGATCATCGAGAAAATGATCACCCTGGCGAAACGCGGCGATCTGCACGCCCGCCGTCAGGCCGCATCGCGCCTGAAGCAGGACCAGCACGTGGCCAAACTGTTCGACGTTCTCGGCCCGCGCTTTGCCGAGCGCAACGGTGGTTATGTTCGCGTTCTGAAAGCTGGCTTCCGCTATGGTGACATGGCCCCGATGGCGATCATCGAATTCGTGGACCGTGATGCCGACGCCAAAGGTGCCGCTGACCGCGCCCGCCTGGAAGCTGAAGAAGCAGCTGCCGAAGAATAAACCCGGCTCATTTGACCCGGTGAAAACCCCGCCTTTTGGCGGGGTTTTTTATTGCCTGCATAACCTTGCTTTCTACAAGCTTGCTGCGACAAATTCTGACTTGTTGGAAAAATATTTCCCCCTTGGGAATGCGCTGTTTTTCTTTTCTTTTCATGGTGTTTTGCACGGTTAAGGAAAGCGTATGACGCTTGCAATCGCCGTTAAGTTGTTTGACAATGCGGGTGCCGTCCAAAATGATGTGCATCCAGAATATGCGCGAAAGTCACAGGGAAAAAATCACGTGAAAGGTCTCGATCAGGGGTTGGCCAAGTTGGCTGACTTGTCCCCAAAAGGGTATGCGCTCGGGCTTCATATCCGGTACGCCTCAGCACATCTGATGATCCAGACCTATGATCCCCGCTGGACCGAACTTTATACGGAAAAAGGGTATATGCTGGGGGACCCTACCGTGTTTTGGGGATTTGGCAATGAAGGCGCGATTCGCTGGAGCGACGTGGACTTGCCAGACCCGCATGGCATTCTGGATCAGGCCGCCAGTTTCGGGCTGACCTACGGGTTGGTCGTATCCTATGGACCGACCTCGTCCCGCACAATCGGCGGGTTCGCCCGGGATGACCGCGAATTTACCGATGACGAGATCGCCAGGATCCAGGACATTGTCGCCGAGCTGCACGAAAAATCTACCCCCCCCGAACAGCTGACCTCCGCGCAGCGCATGGCGCTTCGCCTGATTGCAAAAGGCAGCCGCCACGCCGAGGCCGCGGCCCTTCTGGGCATTTCGGAAAGTGCACTGAAGGCGCGGTTGCGCTCGGCCCGCGAACGGCTGTTTGTGCGCACCACTGCCGAGGCCGTACAGCGCGCGCAGGAATACAACCTGTTGTGATCCCCATCGTCGGGGTCGCGGTGGCATTGTGAACGTTTTGCTCTTTTCACCCTTCGGGCAGCGGCCTAGTCTTCGCCCATGACCGATCTCTTTGACACCCCTCCAGACCCGGCAGGCCCGGATGCCGACACCCCGGCCACCACGGCCCCGCGCCCGCTGGCGGACCGGCTGCGCCCCAAAACCCTGGGGGAGGTGATCGGGCAAGAACAGGTGCTGGGCCCGGAGGCTCCGCTGGGCGTGATGCTGGCCGCAGGCGCGCTTGGGTCGTTGATCTTCTGGGGGCCGCCCGGCGTGGGCAAAACCACCATCGCGCGGCTGCTGGCCCATGAAACCAACCTGCATTTCGTGCAGATCAGCGCAATCTTTTCCGGCGTGCCCGAACTGCGCAAAGTGTTCGAGGCCGCCAAGATCCGACGCCAGAACGGGCAGGGCACCCTGTTGTTTGTTGACGAGATCCACCGTTTCAACAAAGCCCAGCAGGACGGGTTTCTGCCCTATATGGAAGACGGCACCATTCTGCTGGTGGGGGCCACCACGGAAAACCCGTCCTTTGAACTCAATGCCGCTGTGCTGTCGCGTTCGCAGGTTCTGGTGCTGACCCGGCTGACGCTGACTGATCTGGAACGGTTGGCGCAGCGGGCCGAGAAGGAACTGGACCGTGCCCTGCCGCTGGATGGCCCGGCGCGTGAGGCGCTGCTGGAGATGGCCGATGGGGATGGGCGCGCGCTTTTGAACCTGATCGAGCAGGTCATGGCGTGGACACTGCCGGCCGAGGGCGGCAAGCTCAACACCGAAACCCTGTCAAAACGGCTGATGAAACGCGCCGCCGTCTACGACAAGTCGGGCGATGAGCATTACAACCTGATCTCCGCCCTGCACAAATCCATCCGCGGGTCAGACCCGGACGCAGCGCTTTATTGGCTCGCGCGGATGTTAGAGGGCGGTGAAGACCCCCGGTTTCTCGCGCGCCGGCTGACCATGATGTCGACCGAAGACATCGGGTTGGCCGACCCGCAGGCCAACACCGTGTGCCTGAATGCCTGGCAGACCTACGAACGGCTGGGCAGCCCGGAAGGCGAGCTGGCGCTGGCCAACGCCGCCGTCTATCTGGCGCTTGCGCCAAAATCCAACGCGGTCTACGTGGGCATCAAATCGGCCCGTCGTGCGGCGAAGAAAACCGGGTCGGAACCGCCGCCCAAACACATCCTCAACGCGCCCACCTCGCTGATGGAAGATCAGGGCTATGGCGCGGGCTATGAATATGATCACGACGCGCCTGACGGGTTTTCCGGCCAGAACTATTTCCCGGACGGGATGAAGCGCGGGGTTTATTACCTGCCGGTGGAACGCGGCTTTGAACGCGAATTGAAACGCCGGGCGGATTACTTTGCCAAACTGCGGGACAAGCGGGGCAGGGGGTAGGGGCGCTGCCCCTCGCGAGACAAGCTCGCTCACCCCGGGATACTTAAGACCAGAAAATAAGGTCAGGACATCGGTAAGCCATAGGGAGAATGAAGTGTCAGAGCAGACGAGCAAAGCGCAAGCGGTTCCGGTGTGGGATCTGGCGTTGCGGGTGTTTCATTGGCTGTTGGCGGCGGCGGTGATCGCCACCATTGTGCTGGCGAAGTTCGGCCCAGCCATCATGACGTTGCATTTTTACCTGGGCTATCTGGTGATCGGCCTTCTGGTGTTTCGTCTGATCTGGGGGCTGGTGGGGCCGAAGCCCGCGCGGTTTGCCAGTTTTATGTTTGGTCCGCGCGCCACCTTTGCCTATTTGCGCGATCTGCCCGCGCGCAGGCCCAGTTTCTGGCCCGGGCACAGCCCGGCGGGCGCTTTGTCGGTCTTTGCATTGCTGGCGGTTCTGGCCGCGCAGGCGGCAACCGGGCTCTTTTCGGATCCCGATGATTACATCAATGCCGGGCCGTTGGCGCGCTGGGTGGAGTTTGAATGGGCTCGCTGGGCCAATGGCTGGCACCACCGCCTGTCCAATCTGGTCATCGCGTTGATCGGGTTGCATCTGGCCGCAATCCTGTTTTACCGGATCTGGAAACGCGAGGATCTGGTGACGCCGATGATCACCGGCGTGAAAGCGGTGCGCGATCCGGGTGAAAACACCCCCGACGCTTGACAATATGGGCCGGGCGGCGCAGTCAGGCGCCATGATGACACATCTTTTGCACGTGGCCCTTGGCGGGGCAATCGGCGCCTCCCTGCGCTATCTGACCAATGTGGGCGCGATGCGCGCCTTTGGGCCGGGCTTTCCGGCGGGCACCCTGGTGGTGAACGTGTTGGGGTCCTTCCTGATGGGGGTTTTGATGGTGACGATCGCGAAGAAAGGCGGGCAGCCGTTGGCGCCTTTCCTGATGACCGGGGTGCTGGGCGGGTTCACCACCTTCTCGGCCTTTTCGCTCGATACGCTTGCGCTTTATGAACGCGGCGAACACGGGCTGGCGCTTGGCTATGTGCTCGCGTCCGTGGGCCTGTCGCTGGCGGCGATTGTGGCGGGGGTTTTTGCCACCCGTATGGTGCTGGCATGAGCGGCGTGCAGAAGATCACCCTTGGCCCGGATGAGGCCGAACAACGGCTGGATCGTTGGGTCAAACGGATCTTTCCCCATGTGGGGCAGGGGCGCATCGAAAAGGGCTGTCGCAAGGGCGAGTTCCGCGTCGATGGCGCCAAGGCCAAACCCTCGACCCGCGTGGGGCCGGGGATGGAGGTGCGCATTCCGCCGCTGCCCGTGCCCGAAGGGGGCATCGAAAGCCGCCCCAAGGCGAAACCGAAGGTCAGCGACGCCGACGCGAAATTGATCCAATCCTGCGTGATTTACCGCGACAAGCACATCATCGCGATCAACAAGCCGCCCGGCCTGCCGACCCAAGGTGGGTCGAAACAGACACGCCATGTGGATGGGCTGTCGGAAGCGTTGAAGTTCGATTACGAGGAAAAGCCGCGCCTTGTGCATCGGCTCGACAAAGACACCTCGGGCGTGTTGCTCTTGGCGCGCACGCAGGCGGCGGCCTCGGGCCTGACCGCCGCGATCCGCCACAAGGAAACGCGCAAGATTTACTGGGCGGTGGTGGCCGGCGTGCCGGTGCCCTATCTGGGCGAGATCCGCTTTGGTCTGGTCAAAGCAGGTGGCGGAGGATCGGGGCAGGGCGAGAAAATGCACGCGGTGCATCCGCGCGACATGTCATCCACGCCCGGTGCCAAACGCGCGCACACGCTTTATGCCACGCTGTTTCGTGTCGCCTCGCGCGCTGCCTGGGTGGCGATGGAGCCGATCACCGGGCGCACCCACCAGCTGCGCGCGCATATGGCCGAAATTGGCCACCCGATCATTGGCGATGGCAAATATGGCGGGTCCGGGCAGGAAAACCTTGGTGACGGCTGGGGCGCGATGATGGGCGGGGTGATTTCGAAGAAACTGCACCTGCACGCCCGTTCGATGACCTTCCAGCATCCCGTGACCAAACAACCCGTCACCGTGACCGCCGATCTGCCTGACCATATGGCGCAGACCTTTGACACGCTGGGCTGGACCCCGGATCTGGCCGCAGATGACCCGTTTGAGGCGCTGTGAGTGGGATGATCTTGAAGGGGGCCGTAAGACATGAACGCACCGCGTGGGGCGAAGCCACACGGCGCCCGACCCTCCCCCCGGGAGGGCGCATCTCTTCTGTTGCCGATTGCACCACCGCATTGCCCGGGGGGGGCTGTGCCCCTCTGACCGACGTCATGATGCGCCCACCCAGTGTCGGGCGCCGTGTGGGAGCCCCTTATGTCTGACCTGAAACTTGCCGTTTTCGACGTTGATGGCACGCTCATTGACAGTCAGGATTTCATCGTCGAAGCCATGTCGCGGGCGTTCACCGACATGGGGGTCGCGGTCCCGACCCGCAAAGAGATCCTGTCAATCGTCGGCCTGTCGCTGCATGACGCCATTGCCACGCTGGTGCCGGAGATGGCGGAGCGGGACGTGGCGCGCGCCGCAGACGGCTATAAGGACATGTTCATCAAGCTGCGGGCGGAAAAAGGCGGCGAGGCGGCCGCGCCGATGTATTCCGGAGCGCGCGCCGCGCTCGAAACCCTGCACAAGCGCGACGAGGTGCTGCTGGGGGTTGCCACCGGCAAGGCCAGACGCGGTCTGGACCACGCCTATCATGCCCATGACATTGGGCATTTCTTCCTGACCAGCCAGACCGCCGACGACCACCCGTCAAAACCACACCCCTCGATGTTGCAGGCCACACTGGCCGACACCGGGGCCGAGGCACATCGGGCGGTGATGATCGGCGACACGGCGTTTGACATTGCCATGGGGGTCGCCGCCGGGTTCAAAACCATCGGCGTGACCTGGGGCTATCATGACACGGATCAGCTGATTGCGGCGGGCGCCGACCGGCTGGTCGATCACTTTGACGCGCTGATCCCGGCGCTGGACGAACTATGGGGGACAACATGAGCGGATGGGCAGCAAAACGGTTCTGGAAACAGACAGAGGTCGCCCCGTGTGAGGGTGGCTTTACCGTGACCCTCGATGGGCGCGCGGTGAAAACCCCGGCGAAAACCGCCTTCGCGGTGCCGACGCGCGCGATGGCCGAGGCGATTGCCGCCGAATGGGAGGCGCAAGAGGACCAGGTGGACCCGAACACCATGCCCGTGACCCGCTCCGCCAACTCCGCGATCGACAAGGTGGCGACGCAATTTGCCGAGGTGGCCGATATGCTCGCGGCGTATGGCGACAGCGATCTTCTGTGTTACCGCGCGACCCATCCGCAGGAACTCATTGACCGTCAGGCCGCCAAATGGGACCCGGTGCTGGACTGGGCGGCAGACGCGCTTGGGGCGCGGCTGAAACCGGTGTCAGGGGTGATTCACAGCCCCCAAGATCCGGCGGCCCTGGCCCGCCTGACCACCCGCGTTCACGCCTTTTCGCCGTTTGAACTGGCGGCCTTTCACGATTTGGTCGGAATTTCCGGGTCGCTGGTGCTGGGATTTGCCGTGACCGAGGGGCATTTGGGCGCACAAGAGGCCTGGGATTTGTCCCGTCTGGACGAAAAATGGCAAGAAGAGCAATGGGGCGAGGACGAAGAGGCCACCAAGCAGGCTGACGTCAAACGCGGCGAATTTCTGCATGCAGCGCTGTTTTTCCGACATTGTGCCGGATAAATCCGTCGCCCTGCCGAAAATCATCTCAACCCCCACGTTAGCGCCTGACAGAATTTGTCGCTTTCCCCGGGGTCACGTATCGATAATTTCGATGTAACCCTTGACGAATTCTGATGAATTCGCCCACACTCTCCGCACGTTGAGGGGGGGATGTCCTCGCTCACCAGCTTACCTGCGGCCCCCGGGCCGTATATAAACGCCCGAACAACCGGGCATCGCCCCAATGAAAGGGGCGGAAAATCAGGAAGAGGTAAATATGAAGAAAACCGTATTTCTTGGCGCACTGACCATTGCTGGTCTCGCTGCTGGCGCTTCGGCGGCTGCCACCCTTGATGACGTCAAGGCCCGTGGCAAGCTGAACTGTGGCGTTGCCACCGGCGTACCGGGCTTTGCCGCGCCGGATGCAAACGGTCGTTGGGAAGGATTTGACGTCTCTGTCTGCCGCGCGGTGGCTGCCGCCGTGCTTGGCGATTCGGACGCTGTGGAATTTGTTCCGACCACCGGCAAAACCCGCTTTACCGCTCTCGCCTCGGGCGAGATCGACATGCTGGCCCGTAACACCACCTGGACCCTGTCGCGTGACGTGGACCTGAAGTTCACCTTCGTTGGCGTGAACTACTATGATGGTCAGGGCTTCATGGTGTCGAAAGATCTGGGCGTAAGCTCGGCCAAGGAACTGGACGGCGCAACCGTCTGTATTCAGACCGGGACCACCACCGAACTGAACCTGGCCGATTTCTTCCGCGCCAACAACATGAGCTATGAACCGGTTCCGATTGAAACCCAGGCCGAAGCCCTGCAGCAATACAATGCCGGTTCCTGCGACGTGTACACCACCGACGCATCTGGTCTTGCCGCAGCCCGTTCGACCTTTGAAGATCCGTCGGCGTCGATCATTCTGCCCGAGATCATCTCGAAAGAGCCGCTGGGCCCGCTGGTCCGCCACGGCGACAACGAATGGGGTGACGTGGTGCGCTGGACGCTCAACGCTCTGATCACCGCAGAAGAGTTTGGCATCACCTCGACCAACGTGGCCGAGCTGTCGTCGGCGCCGGGGGACAACCCGGAAATCAACCGCCTGCTGGGCACCGAAGGCAACCTGGGCGAAATGCTTGGCCTGGACGCTGACTGGGCCCGCCGCGCTATTGCGTCGGTTGGCAACTATGGCGAAGTCTTTGCAACCAATATCGGCGAAGACACCCCGATTGGTCTGGCCCGTGGCCTGAACGCCCAGTGGCGTGATGGCGGCCTGATCTACTCGCCGCCGTTCCGGTAAGAGCAATTGAAGAAGGGCGTGGGAAACCGCGCCCTTTTTCCCAACCAAGCGACTGCACTCTGGCCACGCGCGCAAAAGACGCGCTCCTCAAGATAATCGCCAGAGGCAACGGGGATGTCCCAAATGACCACCATACCTGACCAGCAGCCTCAGGCGTCTTTCCGCCTGTCGATGCTTCTATATGATAGCCGCTATCGGTCGATGACGATCCAGATCATCGCACTGATCGGCTTTTTGACCCTTCTGGGCTGGTTGTTTTCCAACACAGCCAACAACCTGGCCGATCTGGGCAAAGAGCCCAGCTTCCGCTTCCTCAGCGAACCGGCCGGATATGACATCAACCAACGCCTGCTGGAGTATACCAGCCGTGACACCCATTTGCGCGCCTCCTTCATGGGGCTTTTGAACACGCTTCTGGTGGCTGTCATGGGCTGTATCACGGCCACCATCCTTGGCGTGATCATCGGCGTTCTGCGCCTGTCACCCAACTGGATCGTCTCGCGCCTGTCCGCCGTCTACGTCGAAGGGTTCCGCAATGTGCCGGTCCTTCTGTGGATCGTCTTTACCATGGCGGTATTGATCGAAACCTTGCCGGCGCCCAAAGCGTTCCGGGGTGAAAACCCCGAAGCGACGATGAAGCTGTTTGACAGCGTGGCCTTCACCAACCGGGGCATCTATGTTCCGGAACCGCTGTTTCACAACACGCTGGGCAATATCCACCTGTTTGGAAATTCCAGCCTGCGCTTTGACATCAGCATCGATCTGCTGGTGCTGGCTGCGGTGTTCATCGGCGGGCTGTTTATCTCTTCGCGCATCAAACGCCGCGCTGATCGCATACAAGAGGCCACCGGCGACCGCCCGACCACCTGGTATTGGCGTCTGGGCGTTGTGTTTGTGCCGAGCATCATCATTCTGGTGATGCTGGGCTTCCACCTTGGCTATCCCGAACTGAAGGGCTTCAACTTCAAGGGGGGCATCTATATGCGCAACTCCCTGATTGCCCTGTGGCTGGCGCTGTCACTCTATACCGCCGCCTTCATCGCGGAAATCGTGCGCGCGGGGATCATGGCCATTTCCAAAGGCCAGTCAGAGGCCGCCGGTGCGCTGGGGCTGCGTCCGAACCGGACCATGAACCTGGTGATCCTGCCGCAGGCGCTGCGGGTGATCATCCCGCCGCTGATTTCGAACTACCTGAACCTCACCAAGAACTCGTCCCTGGCGATTGCGGTGGGGTATATGGACATCACGGGCACATTGGGTGGCATCACCATGAACCAGACCGGGCGCGAGCTTGAGACGGTTCTTCTGTTGATGCTGGTCTACCTCGCCATCTCGCTGACCATTTCGGCGGTGATGAACTGGTACAATGAATCCGTGAAGCTGAAGGAGCGCTGATATGTCCGATATGTCTTATGTCCGCTCTGACATGTTGCCCGAACGCGCCCCGCCCGCATCATCCGTTGGGGTGATCGGCTGGATGCGGGCCAACCTGTTCAGCTCGGTTCTGAATTCCATCTTGTCGATCCTGTCGCTGGTCTTTGTGATCTGGATTATCGCGGCCTTCCTGGGCTGGGCCATCGCGCCCACCTGGTCCGGCACCTCGGTCAACCATTGTCGCGAACTGACGGGGGGCGGCCACGTCGCCTGTTGGGGCGTGATCCGGGAACGCTGGATCCAGCTTCTGTTCGGCTTCTACCCGCCGGCAGAATACTGGCGCCCGATCCTGGCCTTTGCCCTTCTGTTTGTGGCGGTGACGCCGGTGCTGTTCAATATGATCTCGCGCCGGATGAACTGGGTGCTCTTGTGCCTGGTGCTGGGCGTAACCGGCCTCTATCTGGGTGGCCTGATGGGCATGGTTCTGGGCGCGGCCCTGATCCTTGCCGGTGCGGCGCTGGGCTATAAAGCCCTGTCCACCGACAAAACGGCCCGCGCGGCCGAGATTGAACAGGGCGCAAAACGCCTGCCCAATCCGCTGATCTTCACTGCAATCTTCCCCTTCCTCACGCCGTGGCTCCTTTGGGGTGGCAGCTTGTGGATGCCGATTGCCGCAGCGCTTGGGTTCGTGATTGGCTTCTTTGCCTTCAAATACCTGTCCGCGGCCCTGGGCAGCCTGATCGGGATGATCCTGTCAGTGCTTGTTGTGCTGGGGTGGTGGTTCTTTATGGCGATGCCTTTTGGCAACGCGATGGCGTCGATCATTCCGCTGGATCTGGTCAAGGTTGTCAGCCGTGACTTTGGCGGCTTCATGCTGTCGATCACCATCGGTGTGGTGGCCATTGGCTGCTCACTGCCGATCGGCATCGTTCTGGCCCTTGGGCGTCAGTCGGATCTGTTCATCGTGAAGACGCTCTGCGTGGGCTTCATCGAGTTCATCCGCGGTGTGCCGCTGATCACGCTTCTGTTCGTCGCCTCGACGCTTCTGAACATCTTCTTGCCGCCGGGAACCGATTTCGACATCATCCTGCGCGTCTTGATCATGGTCACCCTGTTTGCCTCCGCCTATATGGCCGAGGTGATCCGGGGCGGTCTCGCGGCCCTGCCGCGGGGTCAGTATGAAGCGGCGGATGCGCTGGGTCTGGATTATTGGAAGGCACAGCGGCTGATCATCATGCCGCAGGCCCTCAAGATCTCGATCCCGGGCATCGTGTCGACCTTCATTGGCGTCTTCAAGGATACGACGCTGGTGTCGATCATCGGCCTTCTCGACCCGCTGGGCCTGTCAAACTCGATCCGTGCAGATGCGAATTGGATTGGACTGGTATGGGAGCTTTACGGCTTCATCGCCCTCCTGTTCTTCGTCTTCTGTTTCTCCATGTCGCGCTATTCGATGTATCTCGAACGTCGTCTGCGCACGGACCATCGTTAAAGGAGTAGAGTATGTCTTCTATTACTCTCGACCATCACGCCGACCGCTCGAAAATGCAGGTGTCGGATGAAGTTGCCATCGAAATTCGGGGCATGAACAAGTGGTATGGCGCGTTTCACGTGCTGCGCGACATCGATCTGACCGTCTATCAGGGCGAACGGATCGTGATCGCGGGGCCGTCAGGGTCGGGCAAATCGACCCTGATCCGCTGCATCAACCGGCTGGAAGAACACCAGGAAGGGCAGATCATCGTGGACGGGACCGAGCTCACCTCGGACCTGAAAAACGTCGACAAGGTGCGCTCAGAAGTGGGGATGGTGTTTCAGCACTTCAACCTCTTCCCGCATCTGACCATCCTGGAAAACTGTACGCTGGCGCCCATCTGGGTGCGTAAAGAGCCCCGCAAAGAGGCCGAGGCGCGCGCAATGCATTTCCTTGAGAAGGTGAAAATTCCGGAACAGGCCCATAAATATCCGGGCATGTTGTCGGGTGGTCAGCAGCAGCGCGTGGCGATCGCCCGTTCGCTGTGCATGATGCCGCGCATTATGCTGTTTGACGAACCCACCTCGGCGCTGGACCCTGAGATGATCAAGGAAGTGCTGGAAACCATGGTGGAACTGGCCGAAGAGGGCATGACCATGCTCTGCGTGACCCATGAAATGGGGTTCGCCAAAGAGGTCGCTAACCGCGTGATCTTTATGGATGCGGGCCAGATCGTGGAACAAAACGAACCGGAAGAGTTCTTCAACAACCCGCAATCGGAACGCACCAAACTGTTCCTCAGCCAGATCCTCTGATCTTTGCTTAAACAAACGTGGAAACGCCCCGGCCTGTGTCGCCGGGGCGTTTTCTTTTGGTCAGGGGTGTTCCGCCCCGCCATCCTCCGCCTGCGGCGGCCTCTTTGCGGAACGGCGTGGCCTCGCTTCGCTCGGCATTTTCTTGCCTCCGGCGGAGGTATTTGGAGCAAGAAAAAGAAACGGGTTGTTAACCAAAATCTGCCAGCATGATCATACGGGACAGGCGGAGGCGCCGATGACCGTGCAAGGAAAAGAGACCGGATCTCTTGGAGGAAGAGGGGGCTTCGGCGCCCTCTTTTTCTTGCTTCAAATACCTCGGGGTGAGCCTCGGAGAGGCGAGGGGCAGCGCCCCTTCCCCCACGCTTCCCCTGACGTATCTCCTTAAAGCGTTTCGGTTTTAACCTGACACAGGGCAAAACCGAAACGCGGCAAAAGATATCAATGTCTTGGGCGTTTCGGAATAAACATGTGTCTCAAGTTTATCCCGAAACGCCTTAACGATTGCGCGGGAAAGACGGTATGTCGGGAAACTCTGGTAACCAGTTTTCACGCCGCTCGGTCCAAAGCTCGTAATCCGGTGTGAACTGGTTGGGCTGATCCAGCGCGCCGAGGTGAAGCTCTATCTCATCGCCCGTCATTGCAAAGGCCGAGGAGCCGCAGGTGGGGCAGAAATGCCGCCCCTGATAGGCGTTTGTTTTGCCTTCAACTTGCACGGCATCCTGCGGGTAGATTGCGGCCGCATAGAAGAGCGCGCCGTGATGCTTGCGGCAGTTCACGCAATGGCAGATGCCCACCCGCAGGGGGCTTCCGGTTGTCGTGAAGCGGATATTGCCACAGAGGCAGCCGCCGGAGTGAGTGTCCATCTGGGTCTCCTTTCCGGCGATATGCCTCAGATCAGCTCGCGCGGCACCACGAACCCGTCCACAAGACCGCTGTGCCAGGTCACATCCGCCCAGCTGTCCACGTCAAACCGGATCACCGCAGTGGCGGCGGTGGGGAAATGGTGGAACTTCTCATGCGCGGGCGGTTCAGCCACCAGACGGCGCGCCAGATAGGCGGTGCCGGGATTGTGGGCGATCATCATCACCACCTCGGCCTCCGCGGTTTTGAGTTCCGCCAGCATAGTTTCGGGATCTGAAAGATACAGCGCGCGGCGATAGTCCGCTTCTGGCGCACCCACCAGTTTGTCCGCGATATTGGCCCAGGTTTCCCGGGTGCGCTCGGCGTCGGAACAGAGCACCTGGCCGGGCGTTGCCCCGTGATCAGCGATCCAGCGACCAATGGCCTTGGCCGAGGCCACGCCGCGTTTGTTCAGCGGGCGCTGGTGGTCCTCCAGCGCAGGGTCATTCCAGCTGGATTTTGCGTGTCGGGTCAGGATCAGGGTGCGGGTCATTTGGGGTGGAACGCTTTCATGTGGAAATGGGACTGCTCATTCAACCTGCCATAGGTTTGTGACAAAGGGCAAACAACTCGCACTGCACAACCGCCCGTTAGGCAGGATTGCCCCGCTTCAGTCTCGAGGTATGTGTGGCAGCGCGGCACGTCATACCCGTCTGCGGTCAGGGCCCCCACCGGGCAGGCGGTTTCGCAGGGTTTGGCGCAGGCGTCACAGGGGCGGGGCTGCAGGGCGGTTGGGGAAAGCACATAGGGCAGGCGCACTGCGCCGCGAAAACTCACCCACAGTCCGGCCCGGTCATGTACCAAAAGCGTAACGGGCGAGGACCACGCGCGCCCGCTCTCTTGCGCCCAGGCAAAAAACGGCGGGTAGGGCGGGCCGTCGGACGGGAACACCGCTTCGCCTTCCCATGCCGCCGCCAACCCGCCAATCACCCGCTTCGACCAGCGATCCAGCGGATCGGGCCGCCCATCCAGATATTCCGGCGCCGATGAAAATACCGCCCAGAACCCCGGCTCATGAGGCCCTAGCAACAGCACCGTCGCCGCGCCGTCCGCCACATGCCCGAACAGGTCCAACTGCGCGGCGCGGGCCGCCCGGGTCAGCTCCTCCAGCGTCATTTGTCCCGAAACGGCAGCATCAGGCTCCAGCCCAGCTTCGATGGCCGCGCGTCCTGCCACTGCAATCCGATCACCATCCCGTCATGCCCATCCTGCGGCTGGTCGGTATAGGTGCCGAACAGGCGATCCCAGATCGACAGGCAAAACCCGTAATTGCTGTCGGTCTCATGGCGATGCACCGAATGATGCACCCGGTGCATGTCAGGCGTCACCAAAACGCGTCGCAGCACCCGATCCACCCCCAGCGGCAGGCGCATATTGGCATGGTTGAACATGGCCGATCCGTTCAGAATCACCTCGAACAGCACCACCCCCAAGGCGGGCGCCCCGATCAGATACACCACCCCGATCTTGATCAGCATCGAGGCCGCAATCTCCACCGGGTGAAAGCGCAGCGCGGTTGACACATCAATGTCCCGATCCGCGTGATGCACCCGGTGCAACCGCCACAACAGCGGCACTTTGTGAAAGACAAGGTGCTGAAACCAAATGGCAAAATCCAAAATCAAAACGGCCAGAACCACCGACACCCAACCGGGCAGCGCCAGCCAGTTCAACAATCCCCACCCCTGCGCCGCCGCATCCATCGCCGCGCCAACCGCCAAAAGCGGCAGAAACACCGCCATCGCCCGCGTGGTCAGCGCGTCAATCACGATGATCGCAAAATTGGTGGTCCAGCGCGCCGCCCGCCCCTGCACACGGCGCTTGCGCGGCGCCCAGGTTTCCAGGGCGGTGAACAGCACGAACAGACCCAAAAAGGCCGTCAGTCGAATAAGGGCTTCATGTTCCATTCCGAAACTCTACGCCCCCTCCGCGCGGTGACAAGTCACATTGCCGCGACAGATGGCCACCACGTGATCTGCGCGCTTTTTCTTGTCGTAAATACCTCGGGGTGAGGGACCGCTCGTAGAGCGGGGCCGAGGGGCAGCGCCCCTTTTCACCCCCGCTCACACCCCCCTCAAGCGCGGATCATCGAGCCCGCACCGTGATCGGTGTAAAGCTCCAGAAGACAGGCATTGGGCGCACGACCATCCAGAATGACCACGGCGCGCACGCCGCCCTCGACCGCCGCCAATGCGGTTTCGGTCTTGGGGATCATGCCGCCGGCAATCACGCCCTCGGCAATCAATTCGCGAATATGGCTGGCGGAAAGTTCGGTCAAAACCTCGCCATCTGCGCCCTTCACCCCCTCGATATCGGTCAGCAAAAGCAGGCGATCGGCCTTTAGCGCGGCGGCAATCGCCCCCGCCATCGTGTCACCGTTGATGTTGAAGGTCTCGCCGTTGCGGCCCGCGCCCAGGGGCGCAATCACCGGAATGGTCTCCGCCGCTGCAAGGTCGCTCAGGATCGTGGCATCAACCTCGGCAGGCGTGCCGACAAAGCCCAGATCCGGGTTGGTCTGATCACAAATCACAAGGTTCGCATCCTTGCCCGACAGGCCCACGGCCTTGCCGCCCTCGGCATTGATCGCCTGCACAATCCGCTTGTTCACCACGCCCGACAGCACCATTTCCACGACTTCCACCGTGGCCGCATCGGTCACCCGCTTGCCATTCACCCAGTCGCTTTGGATGTCCAGCTTGTCCAGCATCGCGTTGATCATCGGCCCGCCGCCATGCACCACCACCGGGTTCACGCCCACATGGCGCATCAACACGATGTCGCGCGCGAAACTGGCCATATCCTCGTCGCTGCCCATGGCGTTGCCGCCAAATTTGATGACAACCGTCGCGCCGGCATAGCGCTGCAGATAGGGCAGGGCCTGGGAAAGTGTACGGGCGGTGGCGATCCAATCGCGGTTCATGTTCTGCGTCTTCATCTTTTTGTCCTTGTTCCCCCTTCTGTTACGCGCTGCACGCCGCCCTGCCAAGAGGGCATTGCGCCCCGCCGCCCCGGTGATAGGGTGAGCCCGAGAGACAAATGCCCTCAACCTGACAGGAACCTATCATGGCAGATGACCGCAAAACCCTTCTACTGACCGGGGCCAGCCGTGGGATCGGCCACGCCACCGTGCGTCGGTTCAACCGCGAAGGCTGGCGGGTGATCACCTGTTCGCGCCAACCCTTTCCGGACGAATGTCCCTGGGGCGGCGGGTCGGAAAACCACGTGGTGCTCGACCTCTCGGATCCCGCCGACACGATCAACGCGGTGGGCGTCATTCAGGAAAAACTGGATGGGCGGCTCGATGCACTGGTCAACAACGCGGGCATTTCGCCAAAGGGGCCGGGCGGCGCGCGGCTCAGCACGCTCGACACCGACCTGATGGATTGGGGCAAGGTCTTTCACGTGAATTTCTTCGCCTCGGTGGTTCTGGCGCGCGGGTTGAAAGACGAACTGGCCGCCGCCAAAGGCGCCGTGGTCAATGTGACCTCAATCGCCGGGTCGCGCGTGCACCCGTTTGCGGGGGCGGCTTACGCCACCTCCAAGGCCGCGCTTGCCGCTTTGACCCGCGAAATGGCCCATGATTTTGGCCCGCTGGGCGTGCGCGTGAACGCCATCGCGCCGGGCGAAGTGGAAACCGCCATCCTGTCGCCGGGGACCGAGAAGATTGTCGAGAAATTGCCGATGCAACGTCTGGGCCAACCCGAAGAGGTGGCCGCTGCGATCTATTTTCTCTGCTCGCCCGAAAGCTCCTACATCTCGGGGACCGAGATCGAGGTGAACGGGGCGCAGCACGTCTGATCTGGGCGGTCGGCGGGGCTTTAAAAACTTTAAACTTTCGCGTTTCTGACGGCGAAAACTTTAAAGTTTTCACCTGCAGACCTGTAAAGAGTTTAAAGTTTCGGACCTAAGTGGGGTCTCAGGCCCTTAGTCGAGCCCCGCAATGATCGCCCGCAGGGTGGCAATCCCGTCACCTTTTTCAGACGAGGTTAAAACCATCTCGGGATAGGCGGCCGGGTGTTTCGACAGGGCCTTGCGCACCTGATCGAGGATCTTTGCCCGATCCTTTTCCTTCACCTTGTCCGCCTTGGTCATAACCACTTGAAAAGTAACGGCAGATTTGTCGAGAAGGGTCATAATCTCCTCATCGACCTTCTTCACGCCGTGGCGCGAGTCAATCAGTACAAACGCCCGGCGCAGATTGGCACGACCCGACAAATACGACTTCAACAGGCGCTGCCATTTCTCGACCACCGCCACCGGTGCATTGGCAAACCCATAGCCCGGAAGGTCAACCAGATAGGGCCCATCCGTGGTGGTGAAAAAGTTGATCTCTTGCGTGCGCCCCGGCGTATTGGACGCCCGCGCCAGCTTGACGCGACCGGTCAGGGCGTTGATAAGGCTAGATTTTCCAACGTTGGAGCGGCCGGCAAAGCAGACTTCCAACCGGTCGGCATCGGGCAGGCCCGACATGGCCACGACCCCTTTCAGAAAGTCGGTTTGACCGGCAAAAAGCTTGCGCCCTTTTTCGCGAGAAATCTCATCCGGCTCCTCAGCCATCGGGAAAGGCAGTTGCGTCATTCCAGCACCTCGATCTTGTCGTCCACGGTGATTTCACCGGTTTTTGTTACCACCGCATGCACACCCATTTCCTGAATGCCCCACCCATCCCGCAGCGCGCCAAGCGTGTTGGCGTCGCGCTCTCCGGTGCGGGGGCTGGCTTCGGTCATGCGGCAGCGGGTGATCTCTTTTCGGATGGTGAACTCGGCGGTTCCTATGCGGATTGATTTAC
Source organism: Aliiroseovarius crassostreae (assembly GCF_049803815.1). GTDB lineage: Bacteria > Pseudomonadota > Alphaproteobacteria > Rhodobacterales > Rhodobacteraceae > Aliiroseovarius > Aliiroseovarius crassostreae_A. The sequence continues at coordinate 786,772 of NZ_JBNAGI010000001.1, read as the reverse complement.
CGACCCAACCACGCTCTTCCCAAGGAAGAAGTCCAGATACCAACAGGTTACCGCGCCACCGCAACGGTGAGAGGTCGCGCCCGATCTGGTTGCAAACCGCCTGGTGGCTGGCAAGGTTGATCAGGGAAAGCGACACGGTTTGGCTGTCCGTCATCGCATTTTCCGCCTTGATGATACGCGCGGGTTTTGGCCGCCCAGCCGGGGTCAGGTGCTGGACCCAGTCGATAAATCGTGCCTGGTCTTCCGGCCTGTCCGGGTTGAACGTCAGGCCGGGCATTTTGGGGTGGGTCAGGGTCACCGTCCCGGTCGGCATGTCGAAATGGGCTTCCATCGCCTGCAAAAGTGGCACCCCGGCGCCCCGCGAAAAATTGCGGCATTCCTGCCAACCATCCAGGTTTTCTTCCAGTTTTGCCGCCTCATGGAGCACCGCCCACTGCCGATCAAAAGGCAAAGCGCGACCCGGTTCGAGCCGCGCTTTTACCATTGCTTCGCGCCCATGTCCCTTGATCGGGTGGCGCCAGATCTGGGCGATCTGCCCGGTCATCCGGCGTCCTTTGCACGGCGTTTGAAGCTTTTCAACACATTGCCCAGCACATCCGGTTTATGCCCATGGCTGCGCATGATCAGATATTGCTGCGTAAACGTGATCGTGTTGTTGGCGATCCAGTACAGCACAAGGCCCGAAGCAAATCCGCCCAACATGAACATGAACACCCACGGCATCCAGGCAAAGATCATCGCCTGGGTCTGGTCGGTGGGCGCCGGGTTCAGCTTTTGTTGCAGCCACATCGAGATCCCCAGAAGGATCGGCAGCACGCCCAGCGAGATGATCGCGAGGAAGCTTTCCGGTGACGGTGCGGCGTAGGGCAGCAGGCCAAACAGATTGAGGATCGAGCTCGGGTCCGGTGCAGACAGGTCGCGGATCCAACCTACCCACGGTGCGTGGCGCAGTTCCAGCGTGACGAAAATCACCTTGTAGAGCGAGAAGAAGATCGGGATCTGCAGCAGGATCGGCAGACAACCCGAGGCCGGGTTGACCTTTTCGCGCTTGTAAAGCTCCATCATTTCTTGCTGGACCTTCTGGCGGTCATCGCCTGCGCGCTCTTTAATTTTCTCCATCTCGGGCTGCAATTCCTTCATCTTCGCCATCGAGACATAGGATTTGTAGGCCAGCGGGAAGAGCACGGCCTTAATCACCAGGGTCAGGGCAATGATCGCCCAGCCCATATTGCCAATCACGCCATTCAACCAATGCAGCAGGGCAAAAATCGGTTTGGTGAGGAAGAAGAACCAGCCCCAGTCAATCGAGTCGAGGAATTTGTAAACGCCTTCGTTGTTTTGATAGTTCCGGATGGTTTCCCATTCCTTGGCGCCGGCAAACAAACGGGTCTCTGCTTCGATTGTGGCTCCGGGGGCGACATCCTGAACCGGCAAGCGGATCTGGGTTTGGAAGATGTCGGAGTTCTCCGCATAGCGCACAGCCGACGTGAAAGGCTGGCCCGAGGCCGGGATCATGGTGGTCATCCAGTAGTGGTCGGTAAATCCGACCCAGCCGTTTTCTTCGATTTCGGCAACCTCGGCTCGGGCACCTTCGCGGCTGTCAAAATCAAGATCGACAACATCATCATAGTCAATCTCCGCCAACTCGGTATCCGTCTGGCGAATGATTCCTTCGTGCAGGATGAAGAACCCTTTCAAGTCAGAGGGTTCGCCGTGACGCGCCAAAACACCGTAAGGCGCGACGCGATGGGCTTCGGTGCCAGTGTTTTCAACCGATTGCGCAATGTCGAACATATAGTGTTCGTCAACCGAGATCGTACGACGGAAGATCAAACCATTGGGGCTGTCCCAACGCAGGGTGACCGGAGTTGACGGAGTGAGTTTTTCACCACCTTCCACAGCCCAGATGGTTGAGGGACCGGGAACATCTTCGATTGCGGTCTGACCACCGGGCGTCCAGCCATAAAGCGCGTAATACGCACCAGCATCGCCGGTAGGCTTGAGCAGGGTGACGATCGGGCTCTGATCCGCAAGCGAGGTGCGATAGGATTTCAGGCGCAAGTCGTCAAGGCGGCCTCCCAGAAGTGAAATGGATCCCTCCAGCTTCGGCGTGTCGATATCGACTCGGCCTGCTTCAGCCTGAGCTTCCGACATGTCCTCGGTGGTGGACTGTGGGGCTGATGCCGTGTCGTCTTGTGTGGAGGACGCCGGTGGGGTCAGTTGTTCGGAACCTGCTTGCTGAGCTTCCGGGCTGGGAACAGGTTCCGCCGGGGGAAACATGATCAGCCATCCGGTGATCACGAGAAAGCTCAGTACTGTTGCCAGGATCAGGTTCTTGTTCTGGTCGTCCATCAGGCCCACCGCTCTTGAGGAAATTGGTCAGAGTGGTTCAAGCGGGCCTGAGGCAAAAGGTCAAGCAGTTTTCCCGGAAAAGACCAAGGAATACTCAGGAAACACTCAGGCGCGCTTGGGCAAGATGGCCGACGCGGCGACTTTTTCCTCAAGCGTTTGCAACCAGCCCACTGTGGCATCAAACGGCATGGGCTTTGCAATCGAGTATCCCTGAACGTGGGTGCAGCCAAGCTGGGCTAACATGGCATGTTCACCATGGGTTTCGACCCCTTCGGCAATGGCCTCCAGGCCGAGGCGTTCTGACATGGTGAGGATCGCGGCGATCATGCTTTGCTGATCACGATCCGAATCCACATGGGTTACAAAACTGCGATCAATCTTGATCCGGCTGACATCAAATCGGCGGATACTGGAAATTGAGGCGTGTCCGGTGCCGAAATCATCCAGATCCACGCCGCAGCCGAGCTGTGAAAAGGCCGCAATATTGCGCGAGGTAACGTCGTCATCCGACCGGGCCACGACGGTTTCAAGGATCTCGATGGTCAGTCGGCTGGGGTCAAGGTTGAAGCGGTCCAGTTCCCATTTCACCTTCTCGAACAGGCGCGGATTGCGCAGCTCATCAGCGGAGAAATTAACCGAAATTGACGGGACATCCAGGCCAAGTTTGTCCCAATCTTTCAAGGCCGTCAGCGCGTGATAAAGGATCACTTCACCCAGTCGCTCCGACAATCCGGCCTGGACCAGGGCGGGCAAGAAGGCACCTGGGGCAATCAGCCCCTTTTCCGGGTGGTTCCAGCGTGCCAGGGCTTCAAAGCCGGACAGGGCACCGGTGTCGGTAGAGAGTTGTGGCTGGAACCAGGGAACAATTTGACCATCGTTCAGCGCGTTCAGGATTTCTTTGATCGAATGCTCAGACGTGTCAGCACGCACGCGGGTATCGGCCGAATAGGCGCGGATGGATCCGGGACCCGAGAACATGGCTTCGCGAAGAGCACTTTCCGCGGCATTCAAAATGGCCTCACCGGATTGTTCTTTCACCCGAGATGGGATCGCAAAACCCACCGACAGGCTGCAATGCGCCTGAAGATTGTCGATAATGACGGGCTGATCGAAAGCGGCTTGCAGGCGACCGGCAAGTTGGATCAGCGCCTCCAAATCGGCGCGGCGCGTTTTGTCCAGACACAACCCAAACCGTGCGCCCCCCAAATGCGTCACCAGATCCGATGCGCGCATGACTTCCTTGATTCGTTCCCCGCAGCTGAAAAGCAGCTTGTCAGCCGCCGGATCACCAAGATTGCTGCGCGCGTCTTCAAAATGATCCACCTCGACGACGACGCAGGCTTTGGGCGGCACATCTTCCCGTTTCAACGCGCGATCCAATGATTTTACCAACCGCGGGCGCATGGGCAATTCCGTTATCGGATCCACCGGGCCATGGTTGATTTGCGGGGCGGGTTTGGTCAAAAGGCCGGCCACCAGCAGAAGACTTGGAAAGATGACTGCAAACACCACAAGCAGCCCTTCTCCGCCAAACCAGAACGCCCCGAGGGCTGCCGCTGGAAGAAATGCTGCCAATTGCGGCCCCAAAATTGCGGCACGAATGGTCTCTTTGACCCGTTTAGCGAAACTGGAAGTACCGATGGCAGCCATACATCTTCGTCCTCTTAACCCGGCGCGACAGTGCCCCGGCTCGGACAAATTAGGAACATGGAGTCAATCGATCGTTAATGGCGGCAAGGAATTTTGTTTTAATTTTCGCTATTTGCCGCTGCATCGCGCGAAAGCCCAACAAAATCGAACAATTGGGGATCCAGAAGGTGGCTTGGGCGGGTGTTCATCAACGCTTTGAACATAATTTGACGGCGCCCCGGGAAGTTCTTTTCCCATTGATCGATGATTCCCTTAACCTGTTGACGCTGCAACCCATCCTGGGAGCCGCACAAATCACAGGGGATGATCGGGTAGTTCATCTGGGTGGCGAACTTCTCGCAATCTTCTTCGGCCACATGGGCCAGCGGGCGATACACAAACAGGTCACCCTCTTCATTGACCAGTTTGGGGGGCATGGTGGCCAGGCGACCGCCATGGAAGAGATTCATGAAAAAGGTTTCCAGAATGTCATCGCGGTGATGGCCCAGCACCACGGCGGAACAGCCCTCTTCGCGCGCAATTCGATAAAGATTTCCGCGCCTTAGGCGCGAGCAGAGAGAGCAGAATGTGCGCCCTTGCGGGATCTTGTCCATGACAATCGAAAAGGTGTCTTCATATTCGATCCGGTTCGGCACCTGCATACGGTCCAGAAATTCCGGCAACACGGTGGCCGGGAAATTCGGCTGCCCTTGGTCGAGGTTGCACGCCAGAAGCTCGACGGGCAGGACACCACGCCACTTCAGCTCGTAAAGCGCGGCCAGCATGGTGTAGCTGTCCTTGCCGCCCGACAGGCAAACCAGCCATTTGGCCCCGCGTTCGACCATGCCGTATTGGTCAATGGCCTCGCGCACATTGCGGATGATCCGCTTGCGCAGTTTCTTGAACTCGGTGGTTGAGGGGGCGCCGGCAAAAAGCGGGTGGATATCGTCGAGCGTGTCAGTCATGGCCCCGCCTTTATTGGGTTTTCGCCCATGTGACAAGCCGTTCGCCCACCAAGGTACGAACCGGGGCGGAGCGCATGGCAGGGAAGGGCCGCCCCCGGCAGGCGGAGGCGGGGCAAGTTACAAAATCGGGTCGCGAAAACCTGAGCCAGGTTGGCGTGCGCGCCCTTGTGGCAAGCCAAGGTCCCGTCTCAGCTGATCCGGGACCGGCGCGCGTTTCTTGCGACGGGGCAGAGGGCGTCCTGCAAACAAGGCCGCCCGCAGCACCCGCCAGCGCCCATGGCGTTTCACCAACGCGGCAATGACCTGTGCCATCGGGTTGGCGGGACGCGGGGGGACGGGAGCGTCTGAAAAGAATGTCATAACCTGTTCCTTTTTTCGATTCGGGGGCAGTCTGCGACCTCAAGCCGGCTTTAGCTCAATCCTTGAAATGCAGACAGCATGGGGCCGCAGAAACCCGTTCGGTGACGTGGAAACGCACACCGTTCTGTCAGGCATAGTCCTTGGGGTGGGGGCGCGATGGCCCCCGATGATTACATCATGAGATCTCGGAACCCTGGGGGCGGATCGTGCGGCGGCAAGCCAATGTCGCGGCGCAGGTGATTGCTAAGCTCACTCCCCCTCGGCCGACGCAGCCGCGCCAGCAGATTGCCGAGCAGCACGCGTGTGACGCGGCCCGCCCCGTATTCGGTGACGAGATCGTTGATCAGATCCTGAAGCCGAGGCGCCCCAGGGTGAAAATTACTGTCCATCATTGCTTTATGACCGGTCTTCGCCGGTTCCCTTTCTTGAACGCGCAAGGGCCCGATGGGGCCGCGCGGATTGTGGGTGGAGATCACCGAAAAGAGTGCAATCGACCAAAGCAGGCGCCGGGCGCAACGCTGAGGGGATTGATCTTGATGGTGAGGTGTCAGGAAATTCCGAAAATCAGCGCGCAAAACACACCTGTCTTGCGGTCAATCTTGTCTGATCATCGAAGGCGACGGGGCCGTCAGGCGGTAATGCGGTGCATTACGAGGCGTGAGAGGCCGGGAAATCCGCTGCACGGCGGAGACATACGCTGATATTCGTCATGTAACGCCTCCTTCTTTCATGCGTTGCGGATGAGGGTGTTTTAGCGCAACCAAAACACCAATCAAGGAAGAGTTGTATGAAAATCAAATATGTGACGAAAAGGGCACGTCAGCCGTGATCGCAATGGGAATGATCGCGGTTTCCGTCGGGAACCGGGTCATAGCCACATGACCCCCAAGGGTTGCAGCGGGCAATGCGCTTGGCGGCAAGCCAGCTGCCTTTGATCGCGCCGTGTTTTTCCAAAGCTTCCAGCGCATAGGCCGAGCAAGTGGGTTGATACCGGCAATTGAACCCAACCCAGGGCGAAAAAATCAGCCGATAGGCCCGGATGGGCAGCGCGGCGATATGGGCAAGCGGGGTCATTGACGGGGCTTTCACTTTGGATTCTAGTTTTCTAGTTTTCTAGTTTTCTAGTTTTCTAGTTTTCTAGTTTTCTAGTTTTCTAGTTTTTCGGTTTCGGGCGCGGCTTGCGCGGGGTGTGGACCTCTTTCACGGCACGAATCAAATCTGCGACAAGATCAGTATAGGCGCGGCTGGCGGTTGCGTCCTTGCGGCCAATAAGCACGTAGTCCCAGCCGGGGTGCCCATGGGCGGGCAGAACTTCGCGCGCAATTTCACGCAGGCGGCGCTTGGCGCGGTTGCGGGCCACCGCGTTGCCGACCTTTTTCGAACAGGTATAACCGATGCGAATCTCATCCCCGGGCGCTTCCCCCTCCCGTCGCTTGCGGGCCTGTAACAAAAACGCTGGTTGCGGTGCGCGGCGCGCACGGGCGGCGGCCAGGAAATCCGGTCTTTGGGTCAGGGTGGTCAGGGGCATGAACATCGCTCAATCTCATAAGATCACGCGCAAAAACCGCCGCAGGCGCGGGGCCTCGGCGGTTTGCAGCTTGTCTTGTCCGGTGCAGTCACAGATCGGACTGCAGCCAAGGCTTATGCGCTCAGCGACTTCCGGCCACGCGCACGACGCGCGTTCAGGATTTTGCGGCCAGCTTTGGTGGCCATGCGCGAGCGGAAGCCGTGGCGGCGTTTGCGAACCAGGTTCGAGGGTTGGTAGGTGCGTTTCATCGCCCGTCTCCGTTTGGGCCCTGTGTCCGGTCTGGCGATCCGCGCTCTGATCTCTCAGATCAAGCAGCCGCCGATGCATATGCAAACGGATTCGGGCAGGTGTTTCTTCGAAGCCCGGTCTATAGGGGGCATTGGGGCGCAAGTCAAATGGGAAAACCCAAGAAATTTGCAGCCATCCCTCTTGCAGGCCATGCCGTGATTTCCCCATTCAACCCCACAAGATCAAGAGGTTTTTTGCTGAGATAAGCCGGATTTGACGGGTTTGGTGGGTGAAGCCCCGGAATTTATGGTATAAACAGCCGGAAATGGGTCAGGCAGGGGTCTGACCGGGTTTGTGCGTATGACCTTAGGCGTTCGCGAAACAACGTGAGACACGAGTTGATTTGAAAACGTCGGCAAGGCTACCAAAGTCTGATCGTTTCGAGAGAAACATGCGAGCAAAAAACGGCTCGAAACGTATTCGGGGGAATAAATATGGAATGGATTGCAGTTGAAGTGAAGGGGCATGTGTTGCGCATGTGGCCCGATGGTGGGGACGAGATTCGCCGTGGGCTGAATGTTGGTGTGACCCTGGCCTCCTTGGTGCCGGAGATTGAACACACGGTGTCCTTGCAGCCCCATACGCGCATTCTGGCCACCGGGGTGCGGGTTGGTGCCCCTGTCACGGTGCCGTGCAAACTGGCCGAACCGCGCCATGTACCCGAGGTGGATCCGCGCCTTTACGTCTATCCCGCTGTGAAACAGGACGCGCCTGCCGGGCTGATCGGCTATGACGTGGCGCGTCTGGCTGGGCTGTTGGCGCGTGACCCGGGGTTTGACGGGGTCGCCTGCCTGATCGGCAGTCAAACTGTCTGGGCACAGATCAGCGCCGAGGAAGTCGTGAGTTTCCAGGCCGCCGCCACCAGCCAGATGGCCCATCTTTTTGGGGCCAAGCTGTGCACTGGGACCGGATTTGACGATGCGATGTCGGATGTGATTGCCCGCCCGCAACAGCTCGCAACACGGATCGCCAGCCTGCGTTCCGCCAGAACTCTGGGGCAGTTGGATGAGGCCGCGGCGCAGGCGGAACTCAGCGGTGCCTTGATTGGTGCAGAGCTTGCCGCGATGCGCCCGTATTGGCTGGGGCAACGGGTGGCGGTGATCGGCGATGCCGGACCTGTCGCCATCTACACCCAGGCCTTGAAGGCACAGGGGGTGATGGCGGAACCGCATGACGGGGCGGCGCTCGCGCTGGACGGGCTGCATCCGAAAACGCCTGAACCGGCGTAACGGTTTCAACAATACAAACAACAGAGCAGACATGACCCTTCTGGACGAGCTTCTCGGTGCCCTTGGGACGAAATACGTGCTGACCGGGGCGGATTGTGCCCCCTGGGTCACGGACTGGACCGGGAAATATACCAGCAACCCGCTGGCGGTGCTGCGGCCCGGCAGCACGGATGAGGTCTCTGCCGTGATGCGGATCGCCCATGATCACGGCACAGCTGTGGTGCCGGTTTCTGGCCGCACCGGGTTGACCGGCGGCGGGCAGGCGGGGCCGGATGCGCTGATCCTGTCGCTTGATCGGATGAACCGGATCCGTGACATTCGCCCCAAGGCCCATCTGGCAATTGTGGATGCGGGCGTTGTGCTTGAAACCTTGCACGGGGCGGTGGCCGAGCATGGCCTGAGCTTTCCGATGACCTTCGGTGCAAAGGGCTCTGCGATGATCGCGGGGATGCTGTCGACCAATGCGGGGGGATCGAACGTGCTGCGTTACGGCAATATGCGCGATCTTTGCCTGGGGCTGGAGGTGGTGCTGCCCGACGGCACGCGGCTTGATTTGATGCGCGAACTGCACAAGGACAACTCGGGCTATGACCTGAAAAACCTGTTCATTGGCGCGGAAGGCACGCTGGGGGTGATCACCGGGGCGGTTCTGAAACTGGTGCCTGCGCCGCGCGCCTTTGCCACGGCGATGGTGGCGGTGCCCACGCTGACGGATGCGCTGGATCTGCTCAATCACCTGCAGACCGGCACCGGCGGCGCGGTGGAGGCGTTTGAATATATGCCCGCCGCCTATGTCGCCCGGTTGCAGGAAATGCACCCGGACAGCCGCCCGCCCTTTGCCGACCGTCACGAGGTCAACCTGTTGATCGAGGTGGGCGCGCTGGCGACACGCGATGCCACGCCCGCAGCGGATGGCAGCCTGCCCATCGTGTCTTACCTGGAGGAGCTTCTGGCCGAGCGGATGGAAGACGGGCAGGTGGTTGACGCGGTGATCGCCCAAAACGATGCGCAACGGGCCGAGATGTGGGCGCGCCGCGAAGCCGCCGCCGAGGTGTCGCTGTCGCGCAACCCCATTGTGAACAACGATATCGCCCTGCCGCTGGATGTGATCGACGGGTTTTTCACCCGGATGCAGGAGGTGCTACAGGATCTGGATCCGGGGGCCGACACGCTCTCGGTCGCGCATCTGGGGGATGGCAACATTCACTACTGTGTCTACCCCAGCAACGCGGCCCTATGTGACCCGGTGATGGAAGCGGTTGAAGATGTGGTCCTGTCGCTGGGCGGCAGTTTTTCGGCTGAACACGGCATTGGCCTGTCCAAACTCCCCTCCATGCGCCGCCGAAAATCGCCTGCGGCTCTTCAGGTGATGCGCCAGATCAAACATGCGATGGACCCGAAAGGCATCATGAACCCGGGGAAATTGCTGCCGGAATAGGCGTGCGCTGCCCGGGGCGGATGGCTTCATCGACATATGCTGCGCTGCGCAAATCTGCCCACTATAACTATAGAATATATAAGGAGTGTGAGTTTTGGGTTCAGGTCACGATCACAGCCATGGCCATTCTCACGGGCCAACATTGACAAACGATGCGCCCGAAGTGGAACGTCGGTCCAAAGAGCGCGCAATTGCCATTGCGGCACTCCTGACTGGCGGTTTCATGACTGCAGAAGTCGTAGGAGGTCTGATCTCAGGAAGCCTGGCACTTCTCGCAGACGCGGGACATATGCTGACGGATTTCGCATCGCTCATTCTTGCGTGGCTCGCATTCCGGCTTGCCCGGCGACCCGCAGATTGGAAGCGCACCTATGGGTTTGACCGCTTTTCGGTTCTTGCCGCCTTCGTCAATGGTTTGAGTCTATTTGCCATCGCCATCTGGATTTTTATCGAGGCCGTGCAGAGATTGCGAGACCCTTCCGACGTCTTGGGCGGGCTTATGCTCTGGATCGCCGTCGGTGGCCTTATCGTAAACATTTTGGCCTTCTGGGTGCTCTCACGCGCCGAGGGCGAAAACCTGAATGTCCGTGCGGCGGCGCTCCACGTGCTGGGGGATCTTTTGGGGTCGGTTGCCGCCATCATTGCGTCAGTGGTCATCATCTGGACCGGATGGACACCTATAGATCCAATCCTTTCAGTGCTTGTCGTGGTGCTTATTCTGCGTTCGGCCTGGGCCGTCGTGCGCGAGAGCGGACACATTCTTCTTGAAGGTGCACCACGCGGCTTTGATGCGCGCCTGATTGCATCCGACCTTGAAACGAACGTCCCCGGTGTGGCGCGCGCGTATCATCTCCACGCTTGGTCGATTACGCAAGAACGCCCGATGGCGACGTTAGAGATTGATCTTGAGGCTGGCGCGGATCATCACTTTGTCCGGCGTGCAGTGAAGGAACGTGTTCAGGAATTGTCCGGCGTCGAGCATGTAACCGTGGAGATTTCAGGCGGTGATAAAGCAAGCGATGCGCGCGAAAGCAGATGCTGAGATGTCTTGCGGAATTAGCAGCGATGCAGCTTCGTCCGAAAACCTGACCCCGGATCCCCCTTCACCCTGACGTTCAAAAAAGGCCCGAGCTTTAATGCGCGGGCCTTTCCAGTTTCAGTAACTATAGTCCGCGTAGATCCGTTTCAGGTCGCCGTTCCAGTCGCCGTGGTAATGCTCCAACAGCTCATCGGCGGGGGTTTTGCCCTCTTCCACACTATCTTGCAACGCGTTCAGGAAGTGGCGCTCATCGGGCACCATGCCGCCGATCCCCGGACGGGCGCGGCGTTTCAGGCCCTGTTTGGCGATCTCGATGGTCTCGCGAGCCAGATCGATGATCTTCACGCCGTTCGCTTCGCCCTGCAGCCCATCGACAGAGGCCGCCACGCGCAGCGCTTCGCGGGTTTCCGCGTCCCAGCCCTTGGCCAGATCCCAGGCCGCATCCAGGCTGTCCTGACAATACATCAGGCCGACCCAATAGGCGGGCAGGGCGCAGATGCGCCGCCACGGGCCACCATCCGCCCCGCGCATTTCCATATACTGCTTGATGCGAACCTCGGGGAAGGCGGTGGTCAGGTGGTCGGCCCAATCCGACAGCGTGGGCGTCTCGCCGGGCAGCGCGGGCAGCTTGCCCTGCATGAAGTCGCGGAAGCTCATCCCCAACGCGTTGATATATTGCCCGTCGCGATAGACAAAATACATCGGCACATCGAGCGCATATTGCACATACCGCTCAAATCCCATGCCCTCTTCAAACACAAAGGGCAGCATCCCGGTGCGCGACGCATCCAGATCGCGCCAGATGCGCGAGCGCCAGCTTTTGTGCCCGTTCGGTTTGCCTTCGAAAAACGGTGAATTGGCAAAGAGCGCGGTGGCGACAGGTTGCAGCGCCAGACCCACGCGGAACTTTTGCACCATGTCGGCCTCGGACGCGAAATCGAGGTTCACCTGAACGGTGCAGGTCCGGTACATCATCTGTTTGCCGTGGGTGCCGACCGTATCCATATAGTCGGTCATCAGCTTGTAGCGCCCCTTGGGCATCACGGGCATCTGATCATGGGTCCATTCCGGGGCCGCGCCCAGACCGATGAACCGCGCACCGATCTTGTCGGCCACCTGGTGCACTTCGCGCAGGTGTTCGTTCACCTCGTCGCAGGTCTGATGAATATTGTCCAAGGGTGCGCCAGACAGTTCAAACTGCCCGCCCGGTTCAAGCGAGATATTGGCCCCGTTGCGCTTCAGCCCAATCAGGTTCTCGCCTTCGCGAATTTCTTCCCAGCCAAATTCATCGCGCAGCCCTTCCAGCATGTGCAGGATCGACCGGTCGCCCGCGTAGGGCAGCGGTTTGAACGTGTCCTGACAATAGCCGAATTTCTCGTGCTCGGTGCCGATCTTCCACGCCTCGCGCGGCTTGCACCCGTCTTCCAGGTATTGGGCCAGTTGGGCATGGTCGGTGATCGGGCCGCCGCCGGATTGGGGGATGGACATGAAGGGCACTCCTCGCGCGCGTATCTCGGACCCGCATTAGGTGGGGGAAACCACCGGGAGTGTCAATCCGTCCGAATGCCCTCTTGGATCAAAGCAGTGGGACGACCTTGCGCGACCAGATCACGATCCTGTCAGAGGCCCCTTGTGCATCGTGGCCATCAATAGCAGCGTTTACCGCGCGGATCGCGGCGGAGATGTCCATTTCGGGCAGCACGGCCATGGCATCAAACAGCTGTTCGGCCCCTTCGGCAGACACCGGAATGGTCAAAAGCTCCATCCCCGTGCGAAACCGCCAAACCGGCTGCCCGGCACTGTCGCGCGACAGGCTGATTTCATGGACCAGATCCAGCGAGGCAAAACCACCGCCCCCCGGAATATGGGCCGGGGCCAGATAGATCACCTGCCGTTCGTCGATTTGCACCACACCAACGCCCCCGGTTCCGGTGCGGATGCGCGCGCGTTGCACCCCCTGCCATGTGATGGCCGCGCCGATCAGCGTCAGCGCAACCCCCATCCATTTCAACAGGCCCAGCGACCCAATGGCCCACCACAGACCAAGGGCTGCTATCCCTGTCCCGATCAGGGCTTCGCGATAGCGCAGGATCTGGGTCTGTGCGTCGGGGCGGATCATGGGCGGGCTCCGATTGTGACGGGGGTCGACAGAATGGCGAGCGTATACTCCCCGATCCGTTCAAACCCGATGGCTTCATAGGCGCGACAGGCGGCCTCGCCGCTGGCGAAAAGGATTGCGGTTGTTACACCCGCTGCGCGTGCCTCTTTCAGATGGGCGGCCACGACCCGGCGTGCAAGCCCTTGCCCGCGTGCTTCGGCCGGGGTGTAGACCCCACCGATCTGCACCATGTCGGGCAGTTGCGCGTTGAAGGCGGTCATTGCCACCGGGGTGTCGTTTTCGGTCAACAGGCGCACATGGCCCGTGGCAATGGTGGTATCCACGCGGTCCGCAATCACCTGTGTCAGCGCCGCATCATCCGCCGCGCCAAGCGCTTCGATATGGTAAGCGCGAAACCAACGGGTCAGCAGCGCTGTGTCGTCTCCGGTGGGTTTGCGGATCTCAGCTGCCCCCGGATCGTGCAACTGATCCAGCGACAGGCGGTAAAGCGGCTCCACCCGGTCCAGATCATAGGCGGCCCCGTCCAGCCCCAGCACCGCCTTCATCCCGTCGACCAGTTTCGCGGCGCCGTTCAGCCCGGCCACCTGCTGCCCCTGCATTGCGTCGTGAAATCCCTGCCAGAACATCGCCCCTTCCCCGCAGGCGTTGAGGAAACCAGCGTTGGAGCGGGAGAACACGCCAATGATCTCGCCATCCTTGTCGTCGACCCAAAATTGCGCCGCATGGGGGTGGTCCGACCCGGACAGGCCAAAACGCGCCAGCCCCGCGCGCATGAACATGGTGGTTTCCGCGTGGCGCGAGAGGAAAGTAGCCATGGGCCTCTCGTCACCCGAACGCGCTGGGCGGATCATCCCCAATCCCCCAGATGTTGCTGCCAGAGGGTGAGAGCGGCGACGGCGGCGGTGTCGGCGCGCAGGATGCGGGGGCCGAGGCTGACGGCGTGGCCCATGTCGCGCAGCTTGGCGCGTTCCCCTTCGGAAAACCCGCCTTCCGGGCCGATGAAGATCGCCCATTTGTCGCCGCCCGCATGGCCCAGCGTTTCCGCCGCGCCCACCAGTGCTTCGTCGCAGAACATGATCTGGCGCTCTGGATCCCAGTCGGCCAGCAGGCGATCGAGGCGGGTCAGGTCGCGCACCTCGGGCACATAGGTTCCGCCGCATTGTTCTGCGGCCTCGACAGCGTGGGCCTGCAACCGGTCGCGGCGGATCCGTTCGGAATTGGTGAACTCTGTCTGCATGGGCTGGATCACCGCAGCCCCCATTTCTGCCGCCTTTTCCACGATGAAATCGGTGCGCGCTTTTTTAATCGGCGCAAAGCATAGCCACAGGTCGGGTGGCAATTGCAACGGCCCCGTCTGGTCGCGACAGACCAGCGCCCCCTTGCGCTTGCCCGCTTCGGCCACCTCGGCGGTGAACTCGCCATCACGCCCGTTAAACAGCGACACAAGGTCGCCCACCGACAGGCGCATCACGTTAAAAAGATAGTTCGCCTGGTCGCGATCCAGCAAAACGGTTTGCCCCGCGCCCAAAGGCTGCTCTACAAAGAGCCTGATTTTCGCCTGCTTCATCGCACGCCCTCCAATTCACGAGCACCCTATGACCCAACGAGACGAGATGCCAGACCCAAGCGGACAGGTGGCCGACGCCTATCAGGGCAATTGGGTGGATCGCTGGGCCCCGGCCTGGTCGCGGCCCTACCTGCGCCTGTCGCGCGCGGATCGTCCGATTGGCACGTGGCTTTTGCTGATCCCGTGCTGGTGGGGGCTTTTGTTGGCGATTGGCAGCACAAACAGCTTTGGCTGGGACGATATCTGGATTGCGCTGGGCTGTGCCATGGGCGCGTTTTTGATGCGCGGGGCCGGCTGCACCTGGAATGACATCACAGACCGCAAGTTTGACGCGGCGGTGGAACGCACCAAAAGCCGCCCGATCCCGTCGGGGCAGGTCAGCGTGCGTGGGGCTGTGATCTGGATGGGGCTTCAGGCGCTGGTGTCGCTGATGATCCTTCTGACCTTCAACACCGCCGCGATCGCGATGGGGTTCATCGCGGTGATCCCGGTTCTGATCTACCCCTTTGCCAAGCGGTTCACCTGGTGGCCGCAAATGTTTCTGGGTGTTGCCTTCAACTGGGGCGCGCTTCTGGCCTGGGTGGCGCATACGGGATCATTGGAGTGGCCCGCCGTGGCGCTGTATCTGGCGGGGATCAGCTGGACGCTGTTTTACGACACGATCTATGCCCATCAGGACAAAGAGGATGATGCGCTGATCGGGGTGAAATCCACGGCGCGGCTGTTTGGCGCCAAGACGCGCCAATGGCTGATGCTCTTCATGATCCTGACCATCGTGATGATGGCGCTGGCGACCATTCAGGCGCTGGGGGATCGTAACATCCTGTCGCTGGTCCTTGCGCTGGGCGGGGCCTGGGCGATGGGCTGGCACCTGGCCTGGCAGATGCGGATGCTGGATATTGATGACACCGAAACCTGCCTGCGGCTTTTCCGCGCAAATCGCGATACGGGCCTGATTCCCGTGCTGTTTTTTGCCGTTTCCGCGCTCGTGTGATTGCACCATGCGAACCTGTCGCCTAAGACAGGGAAACCCACCCGGAACTTACCGTTCAGATATCGCAACCCGGAACTCCATATGCGCTTGACCCCCACCATTCTGACCCCCGGCCTGTTCGCCATTGCCGCTTTGTTGTCGCTCTTTGGTGCGCGCGTCGCGGTGACGGCGATTGAAAGTATTTCGGCGGACAGCGTGCGCGACGAACTGGTGTTGCAGGGCTATGAATGGTCACAGGTGCAGGCGGATGGTTTGAAGGTTGTCGTCTCTGGCACCGCGCCCAGTGAAACCGACCGCTTCCGCGCCATTTCGGCCGCGGGCACTGTGGTGGATGCGGCACGGGTCATTGACAATATGCAGGTGCCGGCCGCCGAAGCGATCCAACCGCCGAAGTTTTCGCTGGAAATCTTGCGCAATGACAGTGGCATTTCCCTGATCGGGCTGATCCCGGCGGACAGTGACCGCGACGGGTTGAACGCCGAGATCAAAGGGATCGCCGGGCGCGGCAGCGTGACCGACCTGATGGGGGTGGCGGATCACCCGGTGCCGAAGAACTGGGAAGAGGCGTTGGAATTTGCGGTGACGGCGCTGGAAACCTTGCCCCGCGCCAAAATCTCGATGGATGCAAACCGTGTGTCGATCACCGCCGTAGCTGACAGTATTGAACAGAAAACCACATGGGAGCGGGCGCTGAAACGCGCCGCCCCGCGCAACTTGCTTTTGTTGATGGATATCTCGGCCCCGCGCCCGGTGATCACCCCGTTTACGCTGCGCTTTATCATCGACGAACAGGGGCCGCGATTTGATGCCTGCTCCGCCCATGACACTGTGGGGCGGGCCAAGATCGTTTCGGCGGCTGTGCGCGCGGGGCTGATCTCAGGCACGGAATGCACCATTGGTCTGGGTGTGCCCTCGGCCGACTGGCCCGAAGCGGTTCAGGCCGGGATTGACGCGGTGGCAAAGCTTGAGGGCGGTTCGATCACCTTCTCGGACGCGGATGTGACCCTGGTGGCCCCTGCAGGCACCGCGCAATCCGAGTTTGATCGGGTGGTGGGCGAGCTGGAGGCGGATCTTCCGTCGCTTTATTCCCTGCATTCTGTCCTGCCTGAGGTCGTGAAGATTGATGGATCCGGCGAAGGGGATGGCCCACCTGAATTTGTGGCGACCCTGAGCCCCGAAGGGCAGGTGCAACTGCGCGGTCGTCTGACCGATGATATTCAGCGCGCCGCCACCGAAAGTGTGGCGCGGGCGCAGTTTGGCGTCGGCGCGGTATATGCCGCCACACGGCTGGATCCCGAACTGCCCGCCGGTTGGCCTACCCGTGTTCTGGCCGGGCTTGAGGCATTGGGGCATCTGAACAACGGTGCTGTTGTGGTGCAGCCCGACGTGGTGGTCGTCCGGGGCAATACCGGTGATCCGGACGCCAGCGCCACCATCTCGCGTATTCTGGCCGAAAAGCTTGGGGCGTCGCAGAACTATCAGGTCAATGTGGTCTATAAGGAGGCGCTGGATCCGGTGCTGGGCCTGCCCACCCCGCAGGAATGTGTGGCCGAGATCAATCTGATGCTGGCAGAAAGCAAAATCACCTTTGCCCCGGGATCCGCCAATATCGAAGCAAGTGCCGCAGATACGCTGGATAAGATCGCAGAACTGCTAAAGACCTGCGGTGACGTGCGGATGGAAATTGCCGGCTATACCGACAGTCAGGGCCGCGAAGAGATGAACCGCAACCTGTCGCAAAGCCGCGCCCAGGCCGTGCTGACCGCGCTCTTGGCGCGCCGGGTGCTGACCTCGAACCTGGCTGCGAAAGGCTATGGCGAAGAGGATCCGATTGCCGGAAATGACACCGAGGAAGGGCGCGAAGCCAACCGTCGGATCGAGTTCCATCTTCTGGAGGCGCCCGCCGGGGATCAGGCCGATGCGCCGGCGGATCCGGTAGCGGAGCCGGTGGCACAGGATCGGGGGGAGGGCGCAGATGATCGCCCCGCTGAGGGGCAGGACCCGCCGGGGGATGCGCCGGCTGATGCGACCCAACCGGATGACAGCGCCGATGCGGCAGCGGGCACAGCACCCGCACCTGACGCGGCTGATGATGCCGACCCCACCGGCGTGGTGGCCCAAACCCCGGAAGATGACGATCCACGCCCGGCCCCGCGCCCGGAAGGGTCGGATGGCGATACATCCAACAGCGACGCCTCGCAGTAAGGAAACCAGATATGAACCGCACCGAATTCATCATCGTCACCGCGATCATCCTGTTTGTCGCCTTTGCGCTGGGCTGGTTTGCCCATTGGATGATCCACCGTTTTGCCAAGGTGACCGGCAACGAAATGGGCGAAATTGACCGCATGGCGCAGCAATTGCACGAGGCCGAGGAAACCCGCGATCAGGCCATCACCTATCTGCAAAGCCGCGAGGCGGAGATGTCGAACCAGCTGCAACAGACCGAGGCGGAGTTGCGCGCGGCGATGGACGGGTTGCGCGATGCGCGCCAAGAGGCGGAAGAGCTGCGCAGCTATATCGAACGCACCCAGGGCAGCGCCTGATCCCTTTGCGCTCCATTCTTTTTCTTGCCCAAAATACCTTGGGGTGAAAGAGCCGCAGGCTCTGAGGGGCAAAGCCCCTGACCCGATCCCCGATGCCGGTCTGGCCTTCGGGGTTAGCCTTCCTCTGCCCCCGAACGCACGGTGCGATAAATCCCTTCCGGCAGGTCCAATGCGGCCACCAGATCGGTGATCTGTGTCATCGACAGGGTGATCTTATGCACCTGATCGGTGCGCGGATCCCATTGTTCCACCGTCACGCAACTGGCAAAGGCGGTGATGATCACATCTTCCTTGAGAGGGGTTTCGCCTTCATCCACCAAGGTGACGACGGAGGCGTCAAAATCGTGTTCGATTGTAAACATAGGACCAGCCTAAGGGCAATTCCGGGCGAGGTGAAGGGCGGAGTGACCCGATCTTCCATCTGGATTTGGGCCGATTGCTGGTTTGATAGAGGTCAAAGCGCAGGCAGGGCAGGGCCGCCACACTCGGACATGGAGGATAGAACAATGAAGGATACTGTAAAACAGGGCTTTGCCTTTCACGCCGATCTGGTGCGCCGGATGGCAGGCAAGCTGGGCCTGGATCTGACCCGCGAGTTGGAAGCCGGGCGGATCAGCTTTGATGGAATGGATGATGCGGTGCATCGCTGCATGGGATGTTCCGACCCGGAAGGGTGTACGCTGTGGCTGGATGAGCATCAGGGCGGATCCCATGAGGCGCCGGAAATCTGCCAAAACCGCGCGCTTTTCAAACGGCTGGGCTAGTCGCCGCCGGGGCGCGCGCCTATAACGGCCTTATGGCGCGGATGAAGATGCAACAATTTACCGGGTTTCTCACCGATCGCGGTTCGAAATACGCGGTCACAGGGGGGCCCGTTGCGTCGCGTGAAGAGGTGCGAGAGTTCCTCAAGCAACTGACCCGCAACAAGAAATACGCCAAGGCAACCCACAACACCTGGGGCGTGCTGTTCGACGACGGTCCGCAAAAGGGGGATGATGGGGAAAGCGGTGCGGGGATCGTGATCACGCGGATGCTGGAACGCGCAGGACTGACCAATCACATCGTTGTTGTGACCCGCTGGTATGGCGGGGTCAAGCTGGGCGGCGACCGGTTTCGCCGGGTGCAGGATGCGGTCGACTACTATCTGGAACGGCGAGAGGATTAAGGCAGGTGTGGATCGGGAATGAAATGGGGCGGTTTTGGGACCGTTGTATCTGGTCCTGGAATGGATGGTGTGACGGCTGGCGCAACGAGAAATCCGTGCGCCAATGGGGCTATGCCTGGATCGTTTCGTCCGGCTTGGCCTTCGTGCTGGACCTGAGCACAACCGAGCGCGCACTGATTCTCTCGCTGGGATTTCTGGTGATTGCAGCAGAGCTGATCAATACGGCGATTGAACGGGCGGTGGATCTGGTCACGCAGGAACATCATGATCTGGCTGGCCGCGCCAAGGATGCGGCCAGCGCCTTTGTCGCGCTGACGGCAATTGCTGTGGGGATCGCCTGGGCGGTGATCCTGTTGGGGTAAGGTCGCGGACCCGAAAGCGGGTCTAAAAAGGGGCTGATGTCAGCCCGCTTCCTCTTCCAGATGCAGTTTCATATCCAGCAGCACATGTTGCAGCGCCAGCGTCTCGCGCAGCAGACGTTTGGCTTCGTTGATGGTGATGATCCCATCTTCTATCGACTGTTGATATTCTGCCATTAACATCGCAAACCGTTGAGAAAGCGCAATAACATCGGCGTTCACGCCGCCGGACGGGGTGTTTTTGCGTTCAACGTCATAGGACATGGTGATGCCCTTGAGCTCTGCCAGGGCGCTGGTGACATGCGGGTATTTCGACGCCTCTTCCAGCGCGGCCACCGCATCAATGGGCATAAAGCGGTCGCTGTGTTCTTCACTGTCGGAATAATAGCGCCCCAGTGTGGCCTTGGATTTTCCGGTCAGCGTACAGGCTGCCTCCAACCCCACATCCTTGACCAGCGCCTCGGTGTGTTTCTTCAAATAGCTGCCAATGCTCGCCATGCGTCCAACCCGTCTTCTACCTCGTGACGTGACCCACCTACACGGGCCACGGGGAATTCCGTCCCCCTTTTCCCATTAATCTGCGCGTAAGGGAATGGCTTTTATGATTTCAGTGATTTGAAGGGTTGAAGGTTTCAGCGTCCCCAGCGCTGAATAGGGTGGGGGTCCGATCGTAAGAGCGGGAAAGTCCGGCAATTTATGCCAGACAAAGTGAAGCGCCTGGCGCGTATGAGTGATGAGGTCTGTTCCATCCCCAAGACACTTAGGTGTCGCTGACCTCGGGTGTTTGTGCCGACAGCTTCGCCCCCATTCTTCGACCATTTGAAGGGATCGCCGGATGGTGGCAATCCGGGCGGCAAACCCGGGGGTCACTGCAAGGGAATTGCCGGTTGATCCTGCAACGGGCGCGGCGTATTTCGGATATATGGCCAAGCTTTATTTTCACTATTCGACCATGAATGCGGGGAAATCCACCCTGCTGTTGCAGGCGTCCTACAACTATAATGAACGTGACATGCAGACCTACCTGATGACCGCGCGGCTTGACGACCGTGCAGGCGCGGGGCGGATCGGGTCACGGATCGGGATCGGGGCAGAGGCGGATACGTTTGGCAGGGGCGAGGACCTGTTTGCCAAGATCAAGGCGCGGCTGGAGGCGAGCCCCTGCGCCTGTATCTTCATCGACGAGGCGCAGTTCCTGGAGCATGAACAGGTCTGGCAACTGGCCCGCGCGGTGGATGATCTGAACGTGCCGATCATGTGTTACGGGCTGCGGGTGGATTTCCAGGGCAACCTGTTTCCGGGCTCTGCGACGCTGTTGGCGCTGGCAGATGAAATGCGCGAGGCGCGCACCATTTGTCATTGCGGCAAGAAGGCCACGATGGTGGTGCGCCAGGATGAAAGCGGCCGGGTGCTGGTGGATGGCGATCAGGTTCAGATCGGCGGCAATGAGACCTATGTGTCGCTCTGTCGCAAACATTGGCGCGAAGCGGTGGGTGATTGTCCAACCTGAAGGAGCGCCTGCGGCGCGCACGATGTCTCGGCACCGGCTGCGCCGCTGCCTCGCGATTGCCTCCGGCGGGGATATTTTTGACCAGAAAATGGAGGGGGTGACGTGTTTCCCCAAAGGGTTAGACGGGTGTGAGCAGCGCGTCCCCCCGCGCGAAAGCTTCTAGATTGTCCATGGCGAGCATCCCCATTTCTGTGCGCACCTCCTCGGTTGCGGTCCCCAGATGTGGCAGAAGGGTTACGTTTTCGCGGTTGATCAGCGCCTGCGGCACCTTGGGTTCAAATTCATAAACATCCAGTCCGGCGCCGCCGATTTCTTTGGCGTCAAGGGCAGCGATCAAGGCGCGTTCCTCCACCACTTCGCCGCGTGAAATATTGATCACCAGCGCATGGGGTTGCATCGCGGAAAAGGTTTCAGCGCCAATGAGGTGGCGGGTCTCCGTGCCACCGGGCGTGGCAATCACAAGGATGTCGCAGGCTTTGGCCACGGCTTTGATGCTATCCAATTGCGTGGCGGGGATGTCGACCTGTTTGGGGGATCGGTTGAAGAACACCACATCCATGCCAAACCCATAATGGCTGCGTTTGGCGATGGCCTGACCGATCCGCCCCATGCCGATGATCCCCACGGTTTTGCCGGTGACATGCAGGCCCAGCATCTGGGTCGGGTGCCAGCCTTCCCATTTACCGGCCCGCAGCATCCGTTCACCTTCGCCCGCGCGGCGTGCGGTCATCAGGATCAGGGTCATGGCGGTGTCGGCGGTGGCGTCCGTCACCGCCCCCGGCGTGTTGCTGACCGCAACCCCATGTGCCTTGGCGGCGTCCACGTCGATATGGTTGTAGCCCACCCCGAAATTGGCAAGCAGTCGGGCGCGGATCTTGCCGGCCTTGGCGAAGATATCCGCCGTGTAGCGGTCCCCCAAAGTGGGCAGCACCAGGTCATAATCGGTGAGCGAGACCATCATTTCCGCCTCGCTCATCGCGGTGGTATCGGGGCGGATGGTGACGTCAAAGCCCGCGCGGGCGCGGTCCAGAACAGCCTCGGGAAGGGGGCGAGAAATGAACAGACTTAGCACAGGCGTGCCCCGTCCGGTGTGTCTTTGTCGGGTGTGATCAGCCCGACATTTCCATCTACATCATAAAGCCCAAGGATCAGGACTTCGGATCGCATCGGGCCGATTTGGCGTGGGGGGAAGTTTACCACGCCAAGGACGGATTTTCCGACCAGATCTTCGGGGGAATAGTGCTGGGTAATTTGGGCCGAGCTTTTGCGGGTGCCGATCTCTTCCCCGAAATCGACCCAAAGTTTGATTGCCGGTTTGCGCGCCTCGGGGAAGGGTTCCGCGCGCAGCACGGTGCCTTTGCGAATGTCGACCTTCATAAAGTCGTCAAAGGTGATTTCGGGGGTCGTGTCTGAGGTGTGATCAGCCATTTGCAAGCTCCTTTGATCGGTCTGCGGCGGCTTTGACCGCGCGGGGCAGAAGGGCGGGGAAGCCGTCGGTTTCATTCATTAAGACCTCCAGCGCGGCGGCGGTGGTGCCGCCGGGCGAGGTGACATTCACGCGCAGTTGTGATGGGCTTTCCTCAGTCGCTTCCGCTAACGCGCCCGCGCCCGCGACCGTCGCCTTGGCCAGTTGCATGGCGAGTTCTGCTGACAGCCCCTGCGCTTCGCCCGCCGCCGCAAGCGTTTCGATCAGGTGAAAGACATAAGCAGGGCCAGAACCGGACACGGCGGTCACCGCATCCATCTGATGTTCACCTTCAAGGCGCACCACCTGGCCCACGGCAGACAAAAGCGCCTCGGCCAGATCCATGTGGTCGGCGCTGGCCTGTGCATTGCCACAAATCGCGGTGATCCCGCGCGAAATGGCGGCAGGCGTGTTGGGCATGGCGCGGATGATTGGGGTCTGGTCGCCCAGCATCGCTTCATAGGCGGAAATCGGGGTGCCCGCCGCCACCGACAAGAACAAAGTGTCGCTGTTGCCCAAAGGCGCAAGCTCGGGCAGGGCGTCGCTCATCATCTGTGGCTTGACCGCGATCAGGACAATGGCCGGATTTTCGGGAAGTGCCGCGTTCAGGTTCAACCCGTCCAGCCCTTTCAGCCAGTCAGACGGGTAGGGGTCTTTGACCCAAACCGAACTGGCCGGCAGGCCCTGACCCAACCAGCCTTCCAGCATGGCCGACCCCATTTTGCCGCAGCCCAGCAACACCAGTCCGCGCGTTTTCAGTTCATCCATCTTCTCTCCTCCCGAGATTTGCGCCGAGATTAGAAAGCTCCGGGCAGGGCGGCAATGGGCAATCCATTCCGCCAGTCTCTTAATCCAAGTGTTTCGGGATAAGCTTGCGTCATGTGCTTATTCCGAGGCGCCCACGACAATTATATCTCTCACGGCGTTTCGGTTTCCCCCCGTGTCAAGTAAGACCGAAACGCTTTAGCTCATTTTCTGGTCATAAATATCCCGGGGTTTGAGGATTTCCCGGAAATGATCCGGGGGATCGTTTCATCCGAAGAACGGGCGCAGCCCGAGGGGCAGAGCCCCTTTTCACCGTCCGTCCCAGCGCCTGACATGACATCGCCTCTGAAAAACGTCGCAAATCCTGCATGCAAACAAAGCGCTTCGCCCCATTGCTGTCACTTTAGCAACAAGACGAAACGCCTCGGGAGAACTGCTCGTTTCTTGGTCTATGCCCGCCCGTATGCTTCGGCGATGGCAACCTGCATCGCGCTTTCCACGGATTGATCGCCCCAGGATACCAGTTGGAAGGCCGGGTAAAACCGCTCTGACGTGGCGACCGCCGTGGCAATCAGGTGGTCGATCTGATCCGGCGTGGCGATGCCGCCACCGGTCAGGGCCAGCCCGTAACGCCACACCATCAGCCGTTGTTCATGCCAATAGGCAAACGCCCCTTTCCAGCACTGATCATTGATGCTGTTCAGGGTCTCGTAAATCTTCGGAAGCTTTTCTTCCGGCGGCTCCATCTCAAACGTGCAGATCAGCCGCAATGTTTCGTCGTAATCGGACCAGGCGAGGGTGATCGAATAGGTGCGCCACTGCCCTTCAACCGCCATGGCGATCTGATCATCTGCGACCCGGTCAAACTCCCAGGCGTGATGTTCGGCAATGTGCTCGACAATGTCGATCGGATGCATGTCGTCGGTTTCGAGATATTGCTCGGTGGCAGCCATGACGCGCCCTTTCTCGGTTTCAGATCCCTTCGCATCGCCCCAAAGATGCAGACCCGGATCTTGATGCCTGTACTAGGTCCGGCGGTCTTTGCGCCGTTTCCTTACTAGATATGGTGTCCGCTTTCGGTTAACCTGTAAAGAGGAACTTGTGAAATAACCTCACTTGTCCACAGAAATCTGTGGCTTCTCCACAGAGCGAGGACGGCTTGTCCTCTGTTTTTGGAAATGCATGTGCAATTGCGTTTCCGCGGCTGAGCTTCGGCAAAATCAACTGGTTTTTCGCACGGCAATCGGCAACTCGCCTAAAAAGAGAAAATTCTACTCAAATCCTCCAAAAAATTGATTCTAGTTAGAGTGGTATTAACCTCTATGCTCCTAAACATCGGTCAACGAACTGGTGTGAAGGAGATCAAGCAGATGAAAACACATATGTTTTCACTGGATGCGCTTGGCGAAAACGGGCAGGTGTTCAGCGACTTTCTGCAATTGCGCCACCGATATTTTGTCGATGGGCTGTCTTGGAATGTGCCAACCAACGGGCATGCGGAGATGGACCAATATGACAATCTGACCGCGCGATATGTGGTGGTGACGGATCAAGACAAGGTTGTTGCCGGGGCGCGCGCAACCTCAACAGCCGCGCAATGGGGCGGATGGACCTACATGATTGGTGATGCGGCAACCGGACGGTTGGAAGGCATCCCGCAAGATGCGGTGCCGACCCCGATCAATGATCCCGGCGTCTGGGAATGCACGCGCCTTGTGGTGTCGGATGATCTGGATGGGCCCGGGCGTCATCTGGCGCTGTCCCTTGTGGTGCGTGGATTGTGTCAGGTCGCTGCACGCGAAGGGGGGCACAGCCTGATGTCACTCTCTCCCATCCTGTTTCAGCGGGTCTTGTCGCGATTGGGGTATGACCCCAGCCCGGTTGGGGATGTGTTCTTGGGGATGGAAGATGATCGGCGCTATCGCGTGTTGCAAATGCCCATTCCGGAGTTTGCGCTCACCCCGCTGGCATCTGAGGTGGATCAGCGCGACGTGGCTTAATTGGGATTATGGGCGGGGAAAGGCCGATCAGGCCCGCTTCGGGATCAACATGTCGTCTCCGACTTGACCTTGCTGGGTGGAAGCCCCACTTTGCGATCAAGTAAGAAAACGAGCATGATCGGGCGGCAATTGGCCTGACCCACAATCTGCCTGCCCCAATTTCGGAGAGCCCCTTGGCCCGTACCGCCCCTTTTTCCCGCTATGAATGGATGATCGCGTGGCGCTACCTGCGCGCGCGCCGCACCGAAGGTGGTGTCAGCACCATGACCTGGATCAGCCTGATTGGCATCACGTTGGCAGTTGCTGCGCTGATCATCACGCTCGCCGTGCGCACCGGGTTTCGGGACGAATTTGTCGACACGATTCTGGGCGCCAACTCCCACGTCTCTGTATTTGCCCAAACCCATGTGAACGAGATCGGCCAGGTCACCCGCGAGATCCGCGATTTCGACGGCTGGGCAGAACGCATCGCCGAGGTGCCCGGTGTGACCCGAGCCGCCCCCCTGATCAAAGGGCAGGTCATGGCCAACAAAGGGCAGACCAATGCCGGGGTCGAGCTGTTCGGCATCCGGTATGATGACCTTCTGACCATCCCGCGCATCGCCCGGCCTGAAAGCCATCTGGGGGATATCTCGCAATTCGAAAAAGGCATCGCCATCGGATCGGGGGTGGCGCAGGAACTGGGCGTGGTGCCCGGTGACAAGATCAAGATCATCTCGCCCAACGGGGTGAAAACCGCCTTCGGCACCAGTCCACGCGTGAACGCCTATGAGGTCACCTATGTCTTCACCGCCGGCCGCTGGGACATCGACCGCACCCGCGTCTATCTGCCGTTTGAAGAGGCGCAGGCCTTTTTCAACCGCGAAGGCACGGCAGATGAGGTCGAGGTGATGGTCGAGGATGCGGAAGGGGTCGACGATTTGTTGCTGCCGATCATGGAGGCCGCGCAGGAACCGTCGACCACCTGGACCTGGCGCGACCGCTCCGGTGCCTTTCTGCGCGCGCTTGATATGGAAGACAACGTGATGTTCATCATCCTGTCGGTGCTGGTGCTGATCGCGTCAATGAACATCACTTCGGGCCTGATCATGCTGGTCAAGAACAAGGGCCGAGACATTGGCATCCTGCGCACGATGGGCCTGACCGAAGGGGCCGTGCTGCGGGTGTTTTTCCTGTGCGGATCGCTGACCGGGGTGGTCGGCACCATCGCGGGCGTGATTATCGGCTGTCTCTTTGCCTGGAACATCGACGGGGTCTTTTCCTTCGTGAACTGGATCTCCGGCGGTGGCGTCTGGGATCCGCAGATCCGCGGCATCTATCGACTGCCCGCCAAGTTGGAGTTCTGGGACGTGTTTTCCGCCGTGGCCCTGTCGCTCTCGCTCTCTTTCATCGTGACCCTCTTCCCCGCCCGCAAAGCGGCCCGCATGAACCCGGTAGAGGCGCTGCGCTATGAGTAACGATCTGAACGCTCCCGTCCTTGAACTGACCGGTCTGGAAAAGACCTTCAACCCCGGCACTCCCGGTGAAATCCGCGTGCTGCGCGGGGCCGATCTGACGCTGGCGCGCGGTGAAGTGGTGGCGCTGGTCGCCCCCTCCGGCTCTGGCAAATCCACGCTTTTGCACATTGCGGGGCTTCTGGATGCGACCGATGCGGGGCAGGTGAAAATCAACGGGCACGATATGGGCACACAGTCCGATCGCAAACGCACCGAGGTGCGCCGCGATCAGGTGGGCTTTGTTTATCAGTTCCACCACCTGCTGCCGGAGTTTACCGCCTTGGAAAACGTGGTCCTGCCGCAACTGGCCGCCGGCGTGTCCGAGCGCACCGCGCGCGACCGGGCGCGGGATCTGCTGGCCCGCGTGGGCGTGGCAGAGCGGGCTGACCATCGGCCCGCAGAAATGTCGGGCGGCGAACAGCAGCGGGTGGCCTTTTGCCGCGCGCTGGCCAATGGCCCCGCGATCCTTTTGGCGGATGAGCCCACCGGCAACCTTGACCCCACAACCTCCGACACGGTGTTTGCGGCGCTCATGGAACTGGTGCGCGACACCGGACTGTCAGCGCTCATTGCCACCCACAACCTCGAACTGGCCGCGCGGATGGACCGGGTGCTGCGGCTGGATGACGGGGTGATCACCAATGGCCGCACGTAACGCCATCTGACAAGCGCGTGAGGGTGGATTGTCCGCGTCGTGCCGGGGCTGGTAGGACGGGGATATGCTGACACGTTTCCTCCTCGCCCCCGCCCTGATCGCCGCCCTTGCCACGCCTGTAACCGCTGGCCCGATCAGCTTTGCCAACTGGAAAACCCACTGGTTCGCGTCGATCTTCGCGCGGGTTGATTTCGCGGGCTCGGCCAATCGCATGGCGGTGTCGGCGGATGGATCGGTGTCGATCACCTACAAGATCCTGCCAACCTCGGAATGGAATGCGACCCGCGCCGCGTGGCGCTGGAACGTGGCGCAATCCGTGCCGCCCACCGACCTCACCCGCAAAGGCGGCGACGACCGCAACCTGGCGCTCTACTTCGCCTTCCTGCCCAAAGATCAGGCGGCACAGGCGAGCAAACAAAGTCTGCGCAAACTTCTGAAAAACCCCGATGGCCGGGTGCTGGTCTACGTGCATGGCGGCGCCCATAAACGCGGGGCCGTCCTGCCCTCACCCTACCTTGGCCCACGCGGGAAAACCGTGGTTCTGCGCCCCTCCGGGACGGGGACGTCTTCCGAGAGCATCAACCTCGCCGCCGACTATAAACGTGCATTTGGTGGGCAGCCGGGTGCGCTGGTGGCACTGGCCCTGTCGGCGGATAGCGACGATACGAATGCGCAGATGATGGGTGTGATTGAAGGGCTGCGGTTGGAGTGATTTGGCGCGGGTGAATGCTCCCCCCACCGTTTAAAGCAGGCGTCAAGGGCCACACCTGATCCTTGGCTTAAGTAGCGTTGCGCTCCACACAAATACCCCGTCCGGTCGAAGGCCGGACAGCGCCCTCTCACACTGCGCGACCGAAGGGCCACGCCCGACCCTGGGTGGGCGTTCGGAACAATGGGGCTTGGCGGGTGGTGTGATAGAACCTCAACGTAGCATCACCCGGAACCGTCGCAATACGCCCTCCCGTGGGGAGGGTCGGGCGTGGCCCGTGCTGCGCACGTGCTAAGAATTCTGCAATTGTACGAACGAGCGCTTTCCTCATCCTCTGCACCATCAGACAGCTCCGCTCCACTCAGTACCACCAGTGCTTTAGTCCTGGGACTAAAACATGAGCCGCGCCAACCCACTTGTCACCATAGCCCCACTGCAACGTCCCGAATACTGCGAAACCAAGCTCTGCTCGGTAGAGAAGCTTGGTCCAAGGTTTCTGGGTTGATTCCACGTCGTTGCTTAGCTCTAGTTGCTTTGATAACTCGCCGTCCGCATCGACAGCGGCTTCATGTAGTTCAATATGCTTTTTGGTATCGTTCACGGTCAGCTCCAGCCTCTCGATTGCTTCATCATTGCAACCTAGTTCGCTGTCTCGTATGCCGAGTAGCCGTATTAGCTTCGCGTAAGCCATCATGTTCATATTTTGCGTGTTTTCTGCAATTGACTTATGAAGTTCCAGCCGAGCTTCAATGGAATTGTGCGCGGCCACGAGAAGAGCTTTGTTTGAAGAATGGATTGCGTTCTCCCGCGCCAGCCGGTCGCGACCGTAAAACAATATTGCCCAAGCAACGACAATCGAACCTGCGGCTTGAAAGTCAGCTGGATTGTTCTTCAGCAGCGGTTCCAAACTCCAGATCGCCCATATGAACAGAGCAACTAGAAAAAAAAGTGAAATGCGCAGGCCTTCAATGATCCTGTTAAACATCCAAATCCTCAGCGAACTTGGCGTTCTCCTGAATATACTGGAACCGCAGCTCGGGCTTTTTACCCATCAGTTGCTCCACCAATGTCGCGGTTTCACCCGGTTCGTCCTCGTCAATCGTCACGCGGATCAGGGTGCGGGTTTTGGGGTCCATCGTGGTTTCTTTCAGGTCTTTCGCGTCCATTTCGCCCAGACCTTTGAACCGCGACACCTCGATCTTGCCTTTGCCGCCCAGACCTTTTTCCAGCCATTCATCACGTTCCGCCTCGTCCAGACAGTAAACACGCTTGGCGCCTTGCGTCAGACGAAACAGCGGCGGGCAGGCCAGATAGAGGTGCCCCGCGTCGATCAGCGGGCGCATTTGGGTGAAGAAAAACGTCATCAGCAGTGACGCGATATGCGCCCCGTCCACATCCGCGTCGGTCATGATGATAATCTTGTCATACCGCAGGTCATCCACGCGGAATTTGGTGCCCATACCAACCCCCAGCGCCTCGCACAGGTCGTTGATCTCGGCGTTGGACCCGAGCTTGGATGAGGCCGCGCCCAACACGTTCAGGATCTTGCCCTTCAGAGGCAAAAGCGCCTGTGTTTCGCGGTTGCGCGCGCCCTTGCCGGATCCGCCCGCGCTGTCGCCCTCGACAATGAAGAGTTCGGTGCCGGAGCGGTCTTTTGAGGTGCAGTCGGTCAGCTTGCCGGGCAGGCGCAGTTTTTTGGTGGCCGATTTGCGCTGGGTTTCTTTTTCCTGACGGCGGCGCAGGCGTTCTTCGGCGCGCAGCACGAGGAAATCAAGGATCGCGCCCGCCGATTTCGTGTCCGCCGCCAGCCAGTTGTCAAAGTGGTCGCGCACAGATTGCTCGACCATCTTGGCGGCGGCTTCGGTCGACAGGCGGTCTTTGGTCTGACCGACAAAAGCCGGATCCGCGATGAAGCAGCTGACCAGCGCACAGCCCCCGGTCAACAGATCATCGCGGGTGATATTGGCGGCTTTCTTGTTGCCGACCAGCTCGCCATAGGCCTTGATCCCCTTCAGGATCGCGGCCCAGAACCCGGTGACATGGGTGCCGCCTTCGGGGGTCGGCACGGTGTTACAGTAAGATTGGATATAGCCGTCGCGCGAAGGCGTCCAGTTGATCGCCCATTCCACATATCCCGGCGCGCCAAACTTCTCGCGAAACTCCACCTTGCCCGCGAAAGGCGCCTCTGCGTAAACGCTCGCCTTGCCCAGGGTTTCGCGCAGGTAATCGGCCAACCCACCAGGGAAGTGGAACGTGGCTTCGGTCGGCGTTTCGCCATCATCAATGTGGGATTTCCAGCGGATTTCGACGCCGGAAAAGAGGTAGGCCTTGGAGCGCGCCAGCGTGAACAGGCGTTTCGGTTTAAAGCGATGCTTGCCGAAAATCTGTTCGTCCGCGTGAAACGTCACTTCGGTGCCGCGCCGATTGGGGGCCGCGCCCACCTTTTCAACGCCGCCCAAAGGCAACCCGCGCGAAAAGCGCTGTTCGAACATTTCCTTGTTCTTGGCGACCTTGACAACCATGCTGTCCGACAGCGCGTTCACCACCGATGACCCCACGCCATGCAACCCGCCCGAGGTCTGATACGCCTTGCCGGAAAACTTGCCGCCCGCGTGCAGCGTACACAGGATCACTTCCAGCGCGGATTTGTCGGGAAACTTCGGGTGCGGATCAATTGGAATGCCGCGCCCGTTGTCGCGGATGGTCACGGCGTAATCGGCGTGCAGCTCAATCTCGATCCGATTGGCGTGCCCGGCCACCGCTTCGTCCATCGAGTTGTCAAGGATCTCGGCCACCATGTGGTGCAGCGCGCGTTCATCGGTGCCGCCAATATACATGCCCGGGCGTTGCCGCACCGGTTCAAGGCCCTCAAGCACCTCGATCGAAGATGCGTCATAGGTGTCGTGACCCGGGGTTGGGGTGTGCTCGGCCAGAAGGTCTTCGCTCATGTATATGCCGCCTTGAAATGCTGTGCTGCTCGTTGGTCCTGTATTATGGCCGAGGCATCGGGCGGGGGGAAGCCCCCCGTTCGGGTTGGGGTGGAAATAGCTGTGTATAAGTGGGGAGGGGGCTCCGCCCCTCGAGCTCCGCTCTCACCCCGGGATATTTGCTGACCAAAGATGAAGGGCTGGTGCCATCTTTGGTCCGGAAATATCCTGGGGTGAGCGAGCTTGCCTCGCGAGGGGCAACGCCCCTTTTTCCCTTGCGCCATATCGCGGTGTGGGTAGTGTGGGGTGAAAGGTGAACAAATCGGCGTGGGAGGATGGTATGAGTGAAGGGTTCAGCCTGAAGGACCAGTTGATCAATGCCGAGAAAGTGGCGCTGTTGGCCGGATGGCTGCAACGGGCCGCGCCGGGGTTTGAGGCGGCTGCGTTTCAGGCGCAGGTCATGGCCCGCTTGCCGGAACTGGAGTTGAAGGCGCGGATCCTGTGGATTGCCGAGGTGTTGGAAGATCACTTGCCGGATGATTTTTCTGCAGCGGCAGAGGTGATCCACAAGGCGCTTCCACCAGAGTTGGACCCCACCAACAGCGATGATGATTTTGGCGATTTTATCATTGATCCCTTCGGTCAGTTCGTGGCGCGCAACGGGCTGGACGATCTCGATGCCGCCCTGCCGCTTTTGCACGCGCTGACCCGGCGCTTTTCGATGGAGTTTGCCATCCGCCCGTTTTTGATCCGCCACAAGGCGCGGATGCAGGGCGTATTGTCCGAATGGGCGCGGGATGAGAATTATCACGTGCGGCGGTTGGCCAGCGAAGGGTGTCGCCCGAACCTGCCCTGGGGCGCGCGGATCGGTTGGAATGTCGCAGAGACGATCCCGATCCTTAATGCGCTGCATGCCGATCCGACCCGTTATGTGACCCGATCCGTGGCAAATCACTTGAATGACATTGCCAAAACCGCCCCTGATCTAGTGGTGGATACGCTTTCGCGCTGGCGGGATGTGGCACAGCAGGACCCGAAAGAGCTGGCCTGGATGACCCGCCATGCCTGCCGCACCCTGATCAAACAGGGCCATCCCGGCGCGCTTGATTTGCTGGGGTTTCGGCCAGATGCGCAGGTGGAGATGGGCGAGATCACGTTGACCCCGGCGGACGGGCAGGTGCCGATTGACACCAAGCTGGATTTTGCTTTCGACCTGACCGCCACCCGCGAAGAACCGGTGATTGTCGATTATGTGATCCGGTTTCAGCGGCCCGGGGGAAAAATCCGCGAGAAAGTGTTCAAGCTGAAAAACCTCACCATGACGCCCGGACAGACCCTGCGTCTGAGCAAATCCCATTTCTTCAAGGGAAACGCCACAACATTTCGCCTTTATCCCGGCACGCATTATCTGATGGTGCAGGTGAATGGGCAGATGCTTGGCGGGGTTCCGTTTGCGCTAATCTGATGGTTGCGACATCAAGTGTATTGAGTTGACGCTAGGTAAGCTGCTATCCACCCCCTGGGGGTAACCCGACCAGGCAGGGAGGGCCGACCATGACCACCAGTTTCGAACCATCCAAACTTGACCCCAAGGACTGGGACGCCTTTCGTGCCAAGGCCCATGACCTTCTGGACCGGTGCATGTCGCAAATGGAAACCGCGCGCGATCACCCGTGGCAGGCCCCGCCTGAAGATGCAGAAGAGCGTTATGCGATTGGCGGGCAGGGCGACCTGATCGAGCGGATCACCCGCGACGTGCTGCCATTTCACGGGGGCAACACCCATCCGCGTTTCTGGGGCTGGGTGCAGGGCACGGGGCTTGCGTCAGATTTCCTCGCAAACATGGTGGCGGCGGCGCTGAACACAAATGGCGGCGGGCGCAATCACGGGGCCAATGAAATGGAACGGGCGGTGATCGACTGGACCCGCCGCAAGATGGGGTTTCCCGAGGGGACAAGCGGCGTGCTGACCGCCGGCACCTCGCAGGCCACGGTGATCGCGCTGCAATGCGCACGGGTCCAGGCGCAGGACACTCTGCGCGCCGAAGGCACCATTCTGGGGTTCACCTGCTACGCCGCCGAGGGGGTGCATAACGCCACGCGCAAGGCGGTGGAGCTGTTGG
This sequence comes from Aliiroseovarius crassostreae, assembly GCF_049803815.1. Classification (GTDB taxonomy): domain Bacteria; phylum Pseudomonadota; class Alphaproteobacteria; order Rhodobacterales; family Rhodobacteraceae; genus Aliiroseovarius; species Aliiroseovarius crassostreae_A. Next base: position 753,545 of record NZ_JBNAGI010000001.1, on the reverse strand, counting down.
GCATGGGGCACAAATCCCTGCGCCTGATCCCGGCCCCGGATGGTCGGATGGACACAGCCGCGCTTCTGGCGCGCATTCGCAAAGACCGTGCCAATGGACACCGTCCGCTGGCCATTATCGGCACCGCCGGATCGGTGGATCTGGGTGGCTTTGATGATCTGAATGCCTTGGCGGATATCGCGGCTGGCGAAAATCTTTGGCTGCACGTCGACGGGGCCTTTGGCGCCTGGACCCGGTTGGCGGATCAGCCTTGGCGCGCCTTGTCCGACGGGATCGACCGGGCGGACAGCATCGCGCTGGATTTCCACAAGTGGATGTCGGTGGGCTATGATTGTGGGCTGGCGCTGATCCGCGACGAGGCCACCCACCGCGCGGCCTTTGCCGCCCGTCCCGCCTATTTGCAGGGCGCGGACCATGGGTTGGCCGGGGGCGACCCGTGGTTTTGTGACTATGGCATCGACCTGTCGCGCGGCAACCGGGCGATCAAGGTCTGGTGCGCGCTGGAAATGTTCGGCGAAGCGGCCTTCGCCGCCGCGATCACCCGAAATTGCCAGCAGGCCGCCTTGATGGGGCGCGAAGCCACCGCGCGCGGGATGGCAGTGCTGGCCCCGGTCACGTCCAACATCTGCGTCTTCACTGCTGATCCGGGCCGCGCCCCGGTGGACCAATCCCTTCTGAACGCGCGCATCGCGCAGGCGCTGCAACTGTCCGGCGAGGCCGTGTTTTCCACCACCGATGTGAACGGCGTGACCTGCCTGCGTGCGGCCATCGTCAATCATCGCACCACCGAGGATGATATCCTTGCCGCGCTGGATGCCGTGATTCAGGCGAAGGGGTCTGTGGGGTAGGTGACACCGGCCAGATAGAGCCCTTCCGGCGGGCAGACCGGGCCACAGGCAGCGCGCGATTTTGCCTCCAGCGCTTCGCGAACATCATCAGGCGACCAGGCCCCGGCGCCCACACGCTCCAACGTGCCGACAAAGGATCGCACCTGATTGTGCAGGAACGACCGGGCGCGCACGTAAAACCGATATTCCACCTCATTGGCGCGCTTGATCTCTTCCACCCGCAGCTCATCAAGCGTTTTCACCGGGCTGTCCGCCTGACAGATCGACGATCGGAAAGTGGTGAAATCATGCAACCCGATCAGCTGGTCCGCCCCCGCCTGCATCGCCGCTGCATCCAACGGGTGTTTCACATGCCAGGCCAGCCCCCGGTCATGGGTCAGCGGCGCGCGGCGGGACACAAGGCGAAACAGATAGCGGCGTTCGGTGGCGCTAAACCGCGCGTGAAAATCCTCGTCCACGCGGGCGCAATCGACAATCGCCACCCGCGCGTCTTTCAGGTGATAGTTCAGGGCCTCTGACAGGCGAAACGGATCCCACGCCTTTTCCATGTCACAATGCGCCACTTGCCCCAGCCCATGAACCCCCGCATCGGTCCGGCCGGCCGCCGCAATCGTGTGATCGCGCGGCTCCAACCGCGCCAGCGCGGCCTCGATCGCGCCCTGCACCGAGGGCTGATCTTTCTGGCGCTGCCAGCCGGCATATCCGGCACCGTGATATTCGATTTTCAAAGCGTATCTGGGCATGGGTCGGGCATATCCGCACCGGCGGGGCAGGGCAAGAGGGGCGTTTCGCTCACATTTGAGTGATCACTCAAGCTGCCCCTTGTTTCTGCGCGGCGCACCCCCAATATCGGGTCGAAAGAAGGAGTGACCTATGTCAGATCAACCCGCCCCCCTGCGCATTGATATCGTGTCGGACGTGATGTGCCCTTGGTGCGTCGTGGGCTATCGCCAACTCGCCCAGGCCCTGAAGGGCACCGGGGTTGCACATGAGATCCACTGGCACCCGTTTGAGCTTAACCCCGATATGGGGCCGGAGGGGCAGAACCTGGCGGAGCATCTGGCCGAGAAATACGGATCAACCCCGGAACAATCGCGCGAAAACCGGGCGCGGCTGACCGCGCTGGGCGACGATCTGGGCTTTGCCTTCCGCTTCACCGATGAGACCCGCATGCACAACACGTTCAACGCCCATCAGCTGTTGCAATGGGCGGACGAACAGGGGCGGAAGCACGATCTGAAACAGGCGCTGTTTGCGGCGCATTTTACCCAAGCGCGCAACCTGTCAGACCCATCGGTGCTGGTTGATGTGGCGGGTGAGATTGGGCTTGACCGGGACGAGGCCGCAAAAGTGCTCGACGATCAGCGCTATGCCAGTGACGTGCGCGCTGTGCAAAACTTCTGGGCCGGTCACGGCATTCGAGGCGTGCCCGCGATGATCTTTGACCGCCAGCATCTGGTGACCGGCGCGCAAGGCGTCGACACTTACGCCAAAATCCTGACCGAACTGACCAAAGAGAGTGTGTGACCATGGCTCGCGCCGCCCCATATGATCGCGACACCGCGCTGGACGCGGCGATGGCACTTTTCTGGGAAAAGGGCTTTCACGCCACATCCCTGAAGGATCTGGAAGCCGCGCTGGCGATGAAACCGGGCAGCATCTACGCGGCCTTTGACAGCAAGGAGAACCTCTATCTGTTGGCACTGGAGCGTTACTTCGACAAGTCCCGCCAAGGGGTGCGCGCGCAGCTTGCCCGCGCCACGGACCCGCTGGCGGCGCTTGCCGACCACCTACGCAGCCTGGCCCGGCTGACCCCCGGTGATCTGGGCTGTGGCGCCTGTATGCTGACCCGCAGCCTGGTGGACACCAATGCCACCGATCCGGCGCTGGCCACCACCACCCGCAGGTATCTTGCCGATATGGAGGCCGAGTTCGCCGCGGTCTTTGCCCGCGCCCGTGATTTGGGGCTGCTGCCCGCAACTGCCGATGTGCGACGTCTGGCCCGGCGGTATCAGGCCAACCTGTCGGCCCTGCGCCTGGCCTTGATGCAGGGGATGGCCCCGCAGGAGCTCACGGATCTGGCCGAGGATATGGCAACCGAAATCGAAAATTTGAAATCAAACACCTGACCATCAGGACAACACGTAAAAAGGAACTGACATGAGCGACGCATACACCCCCCCGAAGGTCTGGACCTGGGAGGACAAAAACGGTGGCGAATGGGCCAGCATCAACCGCCCGATCGCCGGCCCCACCCATGACAAAGACCTGCCGGTGGGCGACCACCCCTTGCAGCTTTATTCCATGGGCACGCCCAACGGCCAGAAGGTCACAATCATGCTCGAAGAGCTGCTGGCGCGGGGCATCAAGGGGGCGGAATATGACGCGCATCTGATCAAGATTGGCGAGGGGGATCAGTTTTCGTCCGGCTTTGTCGCCGTGAACCCGAACTCGAAAATCCCGGCGCTGTTTGATCACGACACGGGTGTGCGGGTCTTTGAAAGCGGCAATATCCTGCTGTATCTGGCGCAGAAATTCGACGCCTTCCTGCCCGAGGACTTGGCCCATCGCACCGAGGTGATGAACTGGCTTTTTTGGCTGCAGGGATCGGCCCCCTATCTGGGCGGCGGGTTCGGCCATTTCTACGCCTATGCGCCGGAGAAATTCGAATACGCCATCAACCGCTTCACCATGGAAGCCAAGCGCCAGATGGATGTGCTGGATCGTGAACTGGCCAATCATCGCTATCTGGGCGGCGACGACTACACGATCGCCGACATGGTCACCTGGCCCTGGTACGGCAATGTCGTGCTGGGCGAGGCCTATGATGCGGCGGAATTTCTGGACGTGAAAAGCTACAAACACCTGATGCGCTGGGCCGAAGAGATCGCGGACCGTCCGGCGGTGAAGCGGGGCCGGATCGTGAACCGCACCTGGGGGCCGCTGGATCAGCAACTGCGCGAACGCCACGACGCCTCGGATTTTGACCTGCGCACCCAAGACAAGCTGGAAGAGCAGGCCTGATCTTGGCCCAACCGTGATTGGGGGGGAGCGGCCTTTGAAAGCTCCCCCCTACCAAATCGCCCCGCGCGCGCCTATCTTCTATCTGAATTCACAGAAGAAACCCGGCAAGGAGACGGTTGTGGGGCTTGGCGATATCGCAGACAGTATTTCGCGCCAGATCGAGGCGGTGGGCGATGCCACGTCCGAGGCGCTGTTTGAACCGGTGATCCGTCTGGGCGTGACGGGGTTGTCGCGCGCGGGCAAAACCGTGTTCATCACCTCGCTTGTGGCGAACCTGATGAACCGGGGGCGAATGCCGGGTCTGTTGGCCGCTGCCGATGGCCGCATCCAGACCGCGTTCCTGCAACCGCAACCCGACGATCTGGTGCCGCGGTTTGATTTCGAAACCCACCTTGCGGCGATGACCGGCCCCAGCCCGCATTGGCCCGCCTCCACCCGCGCGATTTCCGAACTGCGCCTGTCGTTTCGCGTTCAACCCACCGGGCTTTTGGGCGGGCTGCGCGGCCCGCGCACCGTGCATCTGGATATTGTGGATTACCCCGGCGAGTGGCTTTTGGACCTTGCCCTGTTGGATCAGAGCTTTGCCGAATGGTCCGCCGACACGCTGTCCCGCATCGCACACCGGCCGCCGGCGCAGGCCTACCTGTCGCAGGCGACCGGGACCGACAGTTCTGCCAAGCTGGATGAACCCCAGGCCAAGGCGCTGGCCGACCATTTTGCCACCTACCTCAAGGCCGCGCGCGAAGAGGGCTATTCCGACTGTACGCCCGGTCGCTTTCTGCTGCCGGGCGACATGGAAGGCTCACCCGCGCTGACCTTCGCGCCGCTGCCCCCGCTTGATCGCCCGCCGCGCGGGTCGCTTTACCGCGAGTTTGACCGCCGCTTCGAGGCCTATAAATCCCGCGTGGTGAAACCGTTTTTCCGCGATCATTTCTCGCGCATTGACCGTCAGGTGGTGCTGGTCGACGTGTTGGGGGCGATCCATGCGGGCCCCGCCGCGCTGGAGGATCTGCGCCGCGCCATGGCCGAGATCCTCGCCGCCTTCCGCCCCGGCTCCAACGCCTTCCTGTCACAACTGTTTCTGGGACGCCGGGTGGAGCGCATCCTCTTTGCGGCCACCAAAGCCGACCATCTGCACCATTCGCAGCATCCCCAATTGACCGCGATCACCGAAGCGCTGTTGCGCGACGCCAAGGATCGTGCGGATTTTGCGGGTGCCAAAACCGCCGCCCTGTCGCTTGCGTCCCTGCGCACCACGGTTGAGGCGCAGATCGACCATAAGGGCGAGATGTTGAACTGCGTGCGCGGGCGTTTGCTCGATACCGGCAAAACCGCGGCCTTTTATCCGGGTGCCCTGCCCGACGATCCCGCCCGCCTGCTTGCCCCGGCCCGAAAGGGGGCCGAGGCGTGGTTGGATGCCGATTACGAGGTGATGCGCTTTGCGCCCGCCGAGCTTTCCCTCAAACCCGGCGAAGGCCCGCCGCATATCCGGCTTGATAAAGCGGCGGAATTCCTGATCGGAGATCGGTTATGAGGATCACCCAAGCGACCCCTGCCGATGCCCCGGCCATCGCCAATATCCTCAGCACCTGGAACGCGTCCACACCGTGGATGCCGCGCGCCCATTCGCGCGGGGCTGAACGGGGGTTCGCCCGGATGCTGGTCGACAAAGGCTGGGTGCAGGTGGCGCGCGATCCGCAGCGTGTGGTGGGGTTTTTGGCGCGTGACGCGTCTGAAATCCATGCGCTCTACCTCGCGCCGCACGCCCGCGGGCGCGGCGTGGGCAAGGCATTGTTGGATCAGGCCAAGGCCCACTGTGACCATCTGGGCCTTTACACCTTCGTCGCAAATGATCCCGCGCGGCGGTTCTACCTGCGTGAGGGGTTCATCGAAACCCACCGCACCGATGGGCAGGACAATGACGAAGGCCTGCCGGACATCCGATTTGAATGGAGGGCCACGCCATGACCGATAAGGCGCGCGACACCAAGGGCCCGGTGTTGATTGAACTGGACGAGGCCGAGGCGATGTCTCCGGCGGATGTGCCCCCGGTGCCGGAACAGGAGGTGGCCCCGACCGGGGCCGCGATGCACAGCGTGGCGATGATGACCGCACGCAAACCGTCGCGGCTCAGGCGGTGGTTCTGGTCGCTCTTTTTGGCGATTGTGGGCTTTATGCTGTCGGTGGCAGCCTATGATTTCGTGACCGGGCTGATCGACCGAAACCCGGCTTTGGGGGTCGTGGCCCTTGCGCTGCTCGTCGCGTTTCTTGCGGTGGCGCTGGCGCTGGCGGTCAAGGAAATGCTCGCGCTGGTGCGGCTGAAACGCGTCGACCGTCTGCAACATGCGGTCAGCGAAGCGATTGCCCACCAGGATCTGGGCGAGGCGCGCCGGGCCGTCGATCAGCTGACCCGGTTCTATCGCGGCCGGGCCGAGCTGAAATGGGGGCTGGATCGTCTGGCCGAACGGCGCGACGATATGTTTGACGCCGACAGTCTTGTGGCGCTGGCCGAAAACGAGCTGATGTCGCCGCTCGATCAGGCCGCCCTGCGCGAGGTCGAGGCCGCCGCCCGGCAGGTGGCCACCGTGACCGCCATCGTCCCCGTGGCGCTGGCCGATGTGATCGCGGCGCTGACCTCAAACATCCGCATGATCCGTCGCGTGGCCGAGATTTACGGCGGGCGCGCGGGCACCATGGGCAGCTGGCGCCTGCTGCGCGCGGTGATGACCCATCTGGTGGCCACCGGCGCTGTCGCCGTGGGGGATGACCTTTTGGGCTCGCTTGCCGGGGGCAGCATCCTGTCAAAACTTTCCCGCCGGTTCGGCGAGGGCGTGGTGAACGGTGCGCTGACCGCCCGCGTTGGGGTGGCCGCCATCGAAACCTGCCGCCCGCTGCCTTTTACGGCCAGAAAACGCCCCGCCGTTTCGGGTATCGTGAAACGCGCCCTGACCGGATTGTTCGGCAAGAGTTAAGCCGGTCAGGTATTCCATTATGGCCTCATTCCTGATTGCCCGATAAGGTCAGGGCAAATGTAAGGAGTGGGTGATGGAAGCGGTTTTGGTTTTACTGGCAGGGCTTTACGGTCTGGGGCTGCCGATTGCGGTGATTTACCTTTTGGTGCGCGCGGGCAAGCTGTCGCGCGAAAACCTTGATCTGTCCGCGCGGATAGGGAAGGCCGAAGCCCATTTGGCAGGGCTCATGCGTGGCGAGGCACTCGCGGAAAAAACTGCGCCTTCTCCTGAACCGGCGGAGGAGAGTGAGGTCACAATCGCACCAGCTGTGCCCCCTTCATCCCCCACTAATACCCCTGATCCTTGGGGGGCAGGGCGGGTTGAACCACCCACCAAACCCCCGCGTCCGGCGACGGCGAAACCGGCCAGCGCCTCTGCCAGTGCCGCTGTGTCCAAGCCGAAAGCCGTGCGCAAACCGTCCGCCTTTGACAAGGCGATGGGGCAGTTCACCACCTGGATCACCCAGAACTGGGTCTATGCGGTGGCGGCCGTGTCGTTGGCGCTGGCCGGGATCTTTCTGGTGCAATATGGGATCGAAAACGGCCTGCTGCCGCCCACCGCCCGGGTGCTTGCGGCCCTGGGCTTTGGGGCTGCGCTGGTCGGCGCGGGCGAATATCTGCGCAAGCGTTGGGGCGATGGCGAGGACAGCCCGGTGGCCTTCCTGCCCTCGGTCTTTTCAGGGGCAGGCATTGTCACCTTGTTCGGGGCCGTCCTGTCGGCGCGCCACCTGTATGATCTGATAGGCCCAACCACCTGTTTTGCCGGGCTTCTGGCCGTGGCCGGGGGGGCGATCCTTCTGGGCTGGCTGACCGGCCCGCTTCTGTCCGTGCTGGGCATCGTGGGCGCGTTTATCACCCCCTTCCTGTTGGGCGGGAACAGCGACGCCACCCCGGTTGTCGGATACCTTGGCATCGTCACCCTTGTCGGGCTGAGCATTGACACCTATCGCCGTTGGCACTGGCTTTCTGCCTTGTCGTTGGGATTGGGATACGCGCTGTTGTTTGTGCTGGTGATGGCGGCCGATGTGGATCCGGAATGGGTGATCGGATTTGCGCTGATCATGCCCTTTGCCGCGATCCTCGTGATGGGGTGGCGCCTGTGGCCCGCGTTTTCGGGCGCGGCACTTGTGCCCCATCTGATCCGAACCCGGTCCGCCAGTGGCTTGCCCCGCCGCATGGCGCTGTTGCATCTGACAATGGCGGGCAGCACGGCATGGCTGTTGGCGGCGGCGCAGGCCGGTCAGGCCGAGTTCTGGCTGGCCGCTTTTGCCTTAACGGCCCTCTCCGGCGGCATGGCCATCTGGGGACGTGGGTCACAGGCGATGGAAGACCTGCCGATCCTTCCCGCGCTGGGCCTGATTGCCTTGGTCTGGCTTGAGCAAGGGACTTGGAGCACGGCATATCAGGGCGCGATCGAAGATCTGCCTGATGGGACCGCGACCACCAGCCAGAACGCGCCGTTTCTGCTGGTTGGGTTGGCCGCCGTGCTTGGTGTGATTGCCGCCTGGCGCAGCCTGACACAGGCCCGTCATCCCTGTGTTTGGGCGGGGGCGTCGGCGCTGATGGCCCCGGCCATGCTGATCTCGCTAGAGGTCGCCTGGCAACCGGTCCAGATCATCGGCGCCTACCCCTGGGCGCTGACCGCGCTGGCGCTTGCGGCGCTGATGGTGCTGAAGCTGGAGCGGTTTGCGCGGGCGGGGGACGACGACCGGATGCGCCTGTCGCTTGTGCTGATCTCGGCGCTGGGGCTGATCAGTTTCGCGCTGATGCTGATCCTGTCGCCCTCGGCCCTGACCGTGGCCCTTGCGATCACGGTGTTGGTTGCGGTTGAGGTCGACCGGCGGTTCGACCTGCCGCTTTTGGCCTGGTTTGCCGTCATCGGCGCGATCCTGACCTCGGCCCGTCTGGTTTTGGATCCCGGCCTGCCCTGGGCACAACATGCCCCGATCTGGCAGGTCAGCTTCGCCTATCTCGGGTCGATCCTCGCGCTTGGGGCCGCCTGGGTGCAGGCGAAACCGCGCAATCGCATAAATGCGCTTGTTACCCTGGAAAGCGCGGTATTGTCTTTGATTGCGATCTACGCCGCGTTGATCTTGGATCGTGGGATCGAGCATCTGACCGGGGATCATGGCGACCGCCATTGGGGTGCGGGTCTGAACGCACTGATCTGGCTGGTGGCTGCCGCTGTGCAGGGCTGGCGTCTGCAATTGGGCGGGCGATTGGCGGCCCTGCGTATGGGGTTGGGCGGAATCTACGCCGTTTTGGGGGTGGCCTATATTGCCCGCGCTCTGATGATCGATAACCCGTTCCTCACCGTGTCTGAGGTAATCCACGGCTGGCCGGTGATCAGCACCTTGGCTGTGGCCTATGCCCTTCCGGCGCTGCTTTTGTTGGTGGTCGCCAGACAGATGGCACATCTTCACAAACACCTGCGACTTGGCCTGTTGGCCAGCGGGGCGGGGCTGCTTCTGTTCTGGAGCACATCCGAGATTGCCCATTTCTGGCGTGGCCCGGTGCTGGTCGCCGAACCCATGCGCCAGCCAGAGCTTTACACCTACACGGTTGCGCTTCTGATCCTCGGTGCGGGGCTCCTGTATCAGGCCATCGCGCGGCGATCTGATCTGTTGCGCCGTGTGGCGATGGGGGTGATTGCGCTGACCGTGGCCAAAGTGTTCCTTGTGGATATCTCAGGGCTCGACGGGTTGATGCGGGTGTTTTCCTTCCTGGCTCTGGGCCTGTCGCTGGCGGGTCTTGCGTGGCTCAACCGTTGGGCTGCAATGCAGGCGCGCGACGGCACGCCCGAGGGGGTCAACCCAGAGCGCGCACCATGAGCCGCGTTCTCGTTCTTGGGGCCTATGGGCTGATCGGAGCCGGGGTTGTGCGCCACCTGCAGGCCATGGGTCATGAGGTGATTGGACTGGGCCGCAATGCCAAAACGGCACGGCGGAGTTTCCCGGATTTGGATTGGCGCATTGCCGATCTTAGGGGGCTGACCAACACGACCGCATGGGACGAGGTGCTGCAGGGCATCGATGCCGTGGTGAACTGCGCGGGCGCCCTGCAAGACGGCGGCGAGGATGATCTTGCCGCCGTGCATCACGATATGCTGGTGGCCTTGGGCAAAGAGGCCGCCGCGCGAGGGGTGCAAGTGGTGCAGATCTCGGCGGCAGGCGTCCGCCCAGATGCCTCCACCGCGTTTTTCCGCACCAAGGCGGACGGGGATGCGGCATTGCTCGCGTCTGGTGCGCCGGTCTGGATCTTGCGCCCGGGGCTGGTGATTGCGCAGCAGGCCTATGGCGGCACACAGCTGTTGCGCATGTTGTCCGCCGTGCCTTGGGTGCAGCCGATGGCCCTGGGGAAGGCTCCGGTGCAATGCGTTGGCTTGGGTGATCTGTGTCAGGCGGTGGAGGATGCGCTGGCCGGGCGCCTGCCCAGAGGACAGCCCATAGATCTGGTCGAGGACACACCGCACCCCCTGCGCGAGGTTGTGGCCGCGCATCGACTCTGGCTGGGCTTTGCGCCCGCGCGCCTGACCTTGCCAATGCCCCGGATCCTGCTGCCTTTGGTTGGGCGGATGGCGGACGGGCTGGGGCGGCTTGGCTGGCGTTCGCCGCTGCGCTCGACCGCTCTGGCCGTATTGCGCGACGGGATCACCGGCGACCCCACCGCCTTTCGGGAAGCGTGTGGGCAGGTGGCTTCACTTGATCAAATCCTGACGCGAATTCCTGTTGGAACCGAACATCGGCTGCAGGCGCGGCTGGCATTGCTGATGCCGCTGATCCTGCTGGGCCTGTCGATCTTCTGGATCCTCTCTGGCGTGATGGGGGTCATCTCGCTGCCGCAAGCCGCAGGGGTTCTGACCCAAGTCGGATGGTCCGACATGGCCGCCAAAACCGCGGTGCTGTTCTGGTCTGCCGTGGACATCACCATTGGATTGGCCCTTTTGTGGCGTCGTCACGCCGCGCGTGCGTGCATCGCGATGATTGTGGTCAGCCTGATCTACCTTGTGTCGGCCAGTCTTCTCACCCCGCAGCTTTGGTTCGATCCGCTGGGGCCGCTGGTCAAGGTGATCCCGGTGATCCTGTCCGCCATGTTGTTGCGCGTGCTGCTGGAGGAGCGGTGATGGAGGGGATCGAGTGGGCGCTTTTCCTGCGCTGGGCGCATGTTCTGGGGGCCGCGGTGCTGATGGGCACCGGGGCCGGCATCGCGTTTTTCATGGTGATGGCACAACGCTCTCGCGATCCGGCGCTGATTGCCCATGTGGCCGGGATCGTGGTGGTTGCCGACATGGTATTCACCACCACGGCGGCGGTGCTGCAACCGATCACCGGCACGCTTTTGGCCTGGGAGTTAGGGTGGAGCCTTCGCGAGCCATGGCTTTTGGTTGGGATCGGGCTTTATCTTTTTGTGGGCGTGTTTTGGCTCCCCGTGGTCTGGATCCAGATCCGATTACGGGACCTTGCGCGTGGGGCCGCACGTGATGGGGCGGATCTGCCGGAGCAATATCACCGTCTTTACCGTATCTGGTTCGCCTTCGGCTGGCCTGCTTTTGCGGCGATGCTTGCGATCTTCTGGGTGATGAATGCGCGGCCTGACCTGTGGTGAAGGGGCGCTGCCCCTCGCCTCTTCGAGGCTCACCCCGGGATATTTCGAGACCAAAGATGGCGACATGCGGCGTATCATCTTTGGTCTTTAAATATCCCCGCCGGAGGCAGGCAGTTTAAAACAACGATGGCGCCTGATCTTTAGGGCGATGCAGGTCTTCGACGCCCAGCCGCAAGCCGCGCCCGATCCGGTGCGCCAGCGCAATCCAGGGGCGGGCGGTTTGTGGGGGCAAAGTGTCTGTCACCACCTCTTCAAACAGCGCAAGCCAGGGGTCGAAATGTTCGGCCATCACATTGCCCGCCTGCATATGGGCGCGCATCGGGTTCCCGTCATAGCCGGGTTCCCGCAGGATTGCGCCCTGCCAAAAGCGCGAAATCAGAGCGATATGGTCGTCCCATTCCGCGTCCGAAATGCCCACATGGCCGTTGAAGATCGGGCCCAGCTCCGGATGGGTGCGGATACGGGCATAGAACCGGGTCAGCACCTGGTCAATTTGATCGCCGGTGATGTCAAACAGCTGCATCGGGTTGGGCCGGGATGTGGCTTGTGTCATGGGGCACCTCTTTCCCGATAGAAATAGGTGGAAATGCGGCGCCCGCCAAGTGGTGTTGCGCGGACAATTCAGCGCAGGGTGGCCCGCCATCATGGCTTTACGCCGCAGGCGCACAGGCCTATAACGCCCTCATGATGTACCATCAGGCGATCATCATTATTCGAATTATAAGCCCGGCGCTCGCGAACTGAGACGCCGGGACAAGGCGTATGGACCTGCCGCGCCGCTCCTTCCCAGACATTCGTAAAGTTTCCGAAAAGGACCGGACACATGTGTGCCGACACTCCCGAATATAAAGACACGCTGAACCTTCCCGTGACCGATTTCCCGATGCGCGCGGGCCTGCCAAAACGCGAACCCGGCTGGTTGGAGCGGTGGAACAAGATCGGCGTCTATGATCGCCTGCGTGAAAAGGGCAAGGCCGAAGGGCGCACCCCCTTTGTGCTGCATGACGGCCCGCCCTATGCCAACGGCCACCTGCATATCGGCCACGCGCTGAACAAGATCCTGAAAGACATGATTGTGCGCTCGCATCAGATGATGGGATTTGATGCGCGTTACGTGCCGGGTTGGGATTGCCACGGTCTGCCGATCGAATGGAAGATCGAAGAGCAATACCGCAAGAAGGGCCGCGACAAGGATGAGGTCGACGTGGTCGATTTCCGTCAGGAATGTCGCAAGTTCGCCGAGGGTTGGATCGACATCCAGCGCGAGGAGTTCAAACGTCTGGGCGTCACCGGCAATTGGGCCGATCCCTACCTGACCATGAACTTCCACGCGGAAGCGGTGATTGCCGAGGAATTCATGAAGTTCCTGATGAACGGCACGCTTTATCAGGGCTCAAAACCCGTGATGTGGTCGCCGGTTGAAAAGACCGCGCTGGCCGAGGCCGAAATCGAATATCACGATCATAAATCGCACACGATCTGGGTGCCGTTCTCGTTTGCCAATGCCGAGGGCGACCTCGAAGCCGCCCGCGTGGTGATCTGGACCACCACCCCCTGGACCATCCCGTCAAACAAGGCCGTGGCCTATAATGACAAGGTGGCCTATGGGCTTTACCGCGTGGACGCGACCGAGGACGAAAGCTGGACCAAACCGGGGGACCTGTATCTCTTTGCGGACAATCTCGCCGAGGATGCGCTGGGTAAATCCCGTGTGACAGAGTTTACCCGCGTACGCGACGTGGACCCATCCGAGTTCGAAGGTATGATCCTCAAGCACCCCTTTGCCGGTCTCGACGGAGCAGAAGGCTTCTGGGACTACGACGTGCCGATGATCGACGGCGACCACGTGACCGATGACGCCGGGACCGGCTTTGTCCACACCGCGCCCAGCCACGGTGCCGACGACTATGAATGTTTCGTCAAGCGCAACTGGATCGACCGGATGACCCATAATGTGGGTGAGGAATCTGAGTTCCTGCCCCATGTGCCGTTCTTCGCAGGCCTTCAGGTCTTTGACCGCAAGGGCAAAGAGGGCAAGGCCAACAACGCGGTGATCGCCAAGCTGGTTGAGGTCAACGAAAATGGGGGGCGTGGTATCATTGCGCGCGGTCGCGTGACCCACAGCTATCCGCACTCGTGGCGCTCCAAAGCGCCAGTAATTTTCCGCAATACGCCGCAATGGTTTGCGTCGGTGGACCGCGACGTGGGGGATGGGCAGGACGAGATGGGCAAAACCATCCGCACCCGCGCGCTCAATTCAATCGACAAGCTGGTGAAATGGTGGCCGCAGGCCGGCCGCAACCGCCTCTATTCGATGATCGAAGCGCGCCCCGACTGGGTGCTGTCGCGTCAGCGTGCCTGGGGTGTGCCACTGACCTGTTTCGTGAAAAAGGGCGCGCTGCCAACGGACCCGGATTTCCTGCTGCGCGACGCAGAGGTGAACGCGCGCATCGCCGCCGCGTTTGAGGCCGAGGGGGCGGATGCCTGGTATAAACAGGGCGCGAAAGAAGCCTTTATCGGCAATGCCGCCGACCCGTCGGAGTATGAACAGGTCTTCGATGTGCTCGACGTGTGGTTCGACAGTGGGTCGACCCATTCCTTTGTGCTGCGCGACCGCGAAGATGGCACCGAAGATGGCATCGCGGATGTCTATCTGGAAGGCACCGACCAGCACCGCGGCTGGTTCCACTCGTCGCTGCTGCAAGCCTGCGGCACCAAAGGCCGTGCGCCGTATAAGAACGTGATCACCCACGGGTTCACACTGGATGCGAAGGGCATGAAGATGTCCAAATCGCTGGGCAACACCATCGCGCCGGAACAGGTGATCAAGCAATATGGCGCGGACATTCTGCGCCTGTGGGTCGCGCAATCGGATTACTCGGTCGATCTGCGCATCGGCGACGAGATCCTGAAGGGTGTGGCTGACAGCTATCGCCGCCTGCGCAACACGATGCGTTTCATGCTGGGCAACCTGCATGGGTTTGACGCGGCCGAGCGCGTGGATGTGCCCGATATGCCCGAGCTCGAGCGCTGGGTGCTGCACCGTCTGGCGGAACTCGATCACACCGTGCGCGAAGGGTACAAAACCTTTGACTTCCAGGGCGTGTTCTCGGCCGTGTTCAACTTTGCCACCGTGGATCTGTCGAGCTTCTATTTCGACATCCGCAAAGACGCGCTTTACTGCGACGGCGAAGACAGTCTGAACCGCCGTGCGGCGCGCACCGTGCTGGACATCCTGTTCCACCGCTTGACCACCTGGCTTGCGCCGGTGCTGTGTTTCACCATGGAAGAGGTCTGGCTGGAACGGTTCCCGGGGGATGACAGCTCGGTCCATATGGTCGACCTGCCGGACACGCCGGCCGATTGGCTGGATGAACCGCTGGCCGCAAAATGGGCTGGCATCCGCCGCGTGCGCCGTGTGGTCACCGCCGCGCTGGAGGTGCAGCGTCGCGACAAGGTGATCGGCGCCTCGCTGGAAGCCGCGCCTGTGGTGCATGTGCGGGACGCCGATGTGCTGGAGGCGCTGAAAACCGTGACGTTTGAAGATGTGGCCATCACCTCGCAGATCGTGCTGACCGGTGACCCGCTGCCCGCCGAGGCCTTCCGCCTGCCGGAAGTTGAAGGCGTGGGGGTGGTGTTTGAAAAAGCATCAGGCGAGAAATGCCAGCGCTGTTGGAAGATCCTGCCGGATGTGGGGAGCCACGATCACGCCGGCACCTGTGGGCGCTGCGACGACGCGCTGGACTGACCCCACTAGGTATCTTTCGAAAGGGCGCGCCGCGGCGCGCCCTTTTTTGTGGTATTGCGCCGCTGGGCTGCGCGTGATCAGGGGCGCTGCCCCTCACGGCTGCGCCGCTTACCCCGGGATATTTGAGACAAGAAAAAACGGCCGCTTTCAGGTGTCCCCTCATTTTCTGGTCAAAAATATCCTGGGGGAGAGCCGCAGGCTCGGGGGCGACGCCCCAAATGCGCAGGCTTCGGATTGTCTGAGCGGGGACGATGGGGCAGGGTGGCAGGATGAATTTGATCTCTATTTCCTCGCCGGTCGGGCCGCTTTTTGTCACCGAAGACGAGCGCGCGATTGTACGGCTTGGGTGGGGGCACGCCGCGCAGGTGGGTGACAGCCCTCTTTTGCAAGAAGCCCGCGCGCAGCTCTCTGCCTATTTCGACGGGCGGCTGACGCGGTTTGATCTGCCGCTGCGGGTGAAGGGATCAGATTTCCAGCGCGTGGTTTGTGATGCCATGACGGCAATCCCTTATGGTGAGACGCGGACCTATGGCGAGATCGCCAAGATCACCGGTAACTCTGCCCAGGCTGTGGGCAACGCCTGCGGTGGCAATCCGATCCCGATCATTATCCCTTGTCATCGGGTCATGGGCGCGGGCGGAAAACTCACTGGATTTTCCGGCGCGGGCGGGGTGGAGACAAAAGTTCAGCTTTTGCGCCTTGAAGGTGCCGCCGGATTGCTTATTTGAAGCCTTTGGCCCGCGCACAAAGACGGGCAGATGGGGAAGACAGGAGGGACCATGACCGAGATCTTGAAGGTCAGCGGGTTGACCAAGACCTATGACGGTGGGCATCAGGCCCTGAAAGGTGTGGATCTGTCGATCCAAGAAGGCGAGATCCTGGCCCTGCTTGGCCCGAATGGCGCCGGTAAAACCACCCTGATTTCAATTGTTTGCGGCATTGCGACGGCCACGTCCGGCACCATCACGGTGGGCGGGCATGACCATGCGCGTGATTTCCGGGCCGCCCGCGACCTGATTGGGCTGGTGCCGCAGGAGATTAATCTGGAACCGTTTGAAACGGTGATGAACTCG
Source organism: Aliiroseovarius crassostreae (assembly GCF_049803815.1). GTDB lineage: Bacteria > Pseudomonadota > Alphaproteobacteria > Rhodobacterales > Rhodobacteraceae > Aliiroseovarius > Aliiroseovarius crassostreae_A. The sequence goes on along the minus strand of NZ_JBNAGI010000001.1, from coordinate 737,237 downwards.
GTGCGGTTTTCGCGTGGGCTGTTTGGCAAGCCGCGTGATGATGCGCGGATCGAAGAGATCCTGAAACTGCTCAGCCTGCATGACAAGAAAGACAACCGGATCATGACCCTGTCGGGCGGTATGAAGCGCCGGGTGCTGATCGCCAAGGCGCTGTGCCATGACCCGCGTATTCTGTTTCTGGATGAACCCACCGCGGGCGTCGACGTCGAATTGCGCAAGGATATGTGGGAGATTGTCGCCCGGCTGAAAGAGACCGGCGTGACCATCATCCTCACCACCCATTACATCGAAGAGGCCGAGGCGATGGCCGACCGGATTGGGGTGATTTCCAGCGGGGAAATCCTGTTGATCGAGGAGAAAGACGCGCTGATCAAACGGCTGGGCCGAAAGGAATTGCAGATCGAACTGTCCGACCCGATTGAAGACCTTCCGCAGTCGCTGGCCGAGAAGGGCGTTACGCTGGAAAACGGTCATCTGGTCTACACCTACGACACCCAGGCCAACAGCACCGGGATCACCGGTCTTCTGGCTGACCTGCGCGCAGCTGGCCTGCATATGGTGGATCTGTCGACCAAGCAAAGCTCGCTCGAAGAGATCTTCGTCGACCTCGTGAAGGAGAATGGGGCATGAACTGGAACGCCATCAAGGCCATCTATCGTTTTGAAATGGCCCGCACATTTCGCACGCTGGCGCAGTCGGTGATTTCGCCGGTCCTGTCCACCTCGCTCTATTTCGTGGTGTTCGGCGCGGCCATCGGGTCGCGCATCGACCAGGTGGAGGGGGTCAGCTACGGTGCCTTCATCGTGCCCGGTCTGATCATGCTGACGGTGCTGACGCAGGCCACCACCAACGCGAGCTTCGGGATCTATTTCCCGAAGTTTATCGGCACGGTTTATGAACTCCTCTCGGCCCCTGTGTCTTTCATCGAGATCGTGATTGGATATGTCGGGGCGGCGGCGACCAAGGCGCTGATGATCGGGTTGATCATCCTTGCCACGGCGCATTTCTTTGTCGATCTGACCATCGCGCACCCGGTCTGGATGCTGACCTTTCTTGTCATGACCTGCCTCAGTTTTGCGCTGTTGGGGTTCATCATTGGCATCTGGGCCGGCAATTTCGAACAGCTGCAACTGGTGCCGCTTCTGGTGATCACCCCCTTGGTGTTTCTGGGGGGATCGTTCTACTCGATCTCGATGTTGCCACCGGTCTGGCAGACGATCACGCTGTTTAACCCGGTCGTGTACCTGATCTCGGGCTTCCGATGGGCGTTTTTTGACGTGGCGGATGTGTCGGTTGTCTGGTCGGTGGTGGCGATCGGCGGCTTCATGACCGCCTGCCTTTTGGCCATCGGATGGATCTTCCGCACCGGGTGGCGGCTGCGCAGCTGACCGTGTCCTGATGACACGCTTGTCACAACGGGGAGAAATGCCCCGTCGTGACCCTTGAGACCGGACCTAAGGCAGACTACATCACCCCCATGGTAAACCTGATCCCCTTCATGAAACGACCGCCGACGGTTGCGGTGATCCGCCTACAGGGCATGATTGCGTCGGGCAATCGCGGCCAGCTGAATGACGCCACCCTGGCCCCGGCGATTGAGCGCGCCTTTCGAAAGGGCAAACCCAAGGCCGTCGCGCTGGTGATCAATTCGCCCGGCGGATCGCCCGTGCAATCCAGCCTGATCGCCGCGCGCATTCGCCGCCTGTCGGCCGAAAAAGACGTGCCTGTTGTGGCGTTTGTCGAAGATGTGGCCGCGTCGGGGGGCTATTGGCTGGCGACCGCTGCCGATGAAATCCTGGTGGACGAGAGCTCGATCCTTGGGTCGATTGGGGTGATATCCGCGGGCTTTGGCCTGACCGGGCTGATCGAAAAACTGGGCGTGGATCGCCGGGTTTATACCGCGGGCAAGTCGAAATCACAGCTCGATCCGTTCCGCCCGGAAAACCCCGAGGATGTGGAGCGCCTCAAGGACCTGCTGGACGACATCCACGTCAATTTCAAAACCCATGTGGAAACCCGGCGGGCGGGCAAACTGCCCGAGGGCGAAGATCTCTTTACCGGCGAAATCTGGCTGGGCCGCAAAGCGGTGGAAAAGGGGCTGGCCGATGGGATCGGCCATCTGGTGCCCACCATGAAAGACCGCTTTGGCGACAAGGTGCGCTTTCGCGTCTATGGCGGGCGGCGCGGGATCCTGTCGCGCTTTGGCCTGAATGTTGTGAATGATGCCATCACCCAGATCGAGGAGCGGGCCGAGTTTGCGCGCTTTGGTCTTTAGATGGTGATCAAGATTGTTGTCCTGTTTCTGGTCGCCATGGGCGTGCTGGCCATGTTTGGCAAGCTGCGCTACCCGGGCCAAAAACAGGTGGACGCGATGAAATGCCCCCGCTGCGGGCGGTTTCTTCTGGGCAAATCGGCCCGGAAAAACGGATGTGACTGTAGGGGAAGGGGCTAGGCCTTGGATCTGATACTTGCGGCCCTTGGCCTGCTTATTCTTCTTTTGGCGGGCGACAGTCTGGTGCGCGGCGCAGTCAACCTGTCGCTGCGCCTTGGCGTGCCTGCGCTGATTGTATCGCTGACCATCGTGGCCTTTGGCACTTCGGCGCCAGAGCTGTTGATTTCGGTGCAGGCAATCATGGAAGGGGTGCCGGGGCTGGCCTTGGGCAACGTGGTGGGGTCCAACACCGCCAATATCCTTTTGGTGCTGGGCGTGCCTGCCCTGATGCGGGGCCTGTCGACCGGCAGCTGCGACACGCGCAAAAGCTATAAGCAGATGATGGCGGCATCGGTCCTTTTTGCGGCTTTGTGCTTCTTCTCGTTCAACAATGTGATCACCTGGGTGCAGGGGCTTGTGCTGCTGGCGGCGCTTGGTCTGATCCTGTTCTCGGCCTTTGGCGACGCCATGGGCCACCGTCGCGCCTGCAAGGCGGGCGAGGCCGTGGATTGCGTCGATGAGGACGAAGAAGAGGTCGAAGGGGCCGACCCGGATATGGCCTGGTGGAAGGTCATCATGTTCCTTCTGTTGGGGTTGATCGGCCTGCCGCTGGGCGCGGACCTGCTGGTGGATGCCGCCACCAACATCGCCCGCGAAGTGGGCGTGTCGGAAACCGTGATCGGGCTGACCCTTGTGGCGCTGGGCACGTCGCTGCCGGAACTTGCCACCACCGTTATGGCCGCCCTGCGCAATCAGGCGGATGTGGCGCTGGGCAATGTGATCGGGTCGAATATGTTCAACCTTCTGGCCATCATCGGCGTGGCCTCTCTGGTGGGGCCGATCCCGGTGGAACCGGGTATCCTGCAATTTGACATCTGGGTCATGCTGGCCGTGTCAGCCATGCTGGCGCCCTTCGTCTTCTGGAAATGGCATATGGGCCGGATCTGGGGCGGGGTTCTGACGCTGCTCTATCTGGTCTATGTTTCGGTGGTGCTGATCCACTAAGGGGCGCACCGCGAAGGAGAGCATCATGGTAAAATCCGCATCGGACAAACGGGCTTTGGTCACGGGCGCGGGGGCCCGGCTGGGCCGCGCCATGGCGCTGGAGCTCGCCCGTCAGGGATATGACGTTGCGGTGCATTACGCCTCATCCGCGGATGGGGCCGAGGAAACCGCTGCGATGATCCGCGATCTGGGGCAGAACGCCGTGACCCTGCAGGCGGATCTTCTGGATATGTCGGCCGCCGAAGCTCTGGTGCCACAGGCCGCGGACGCGCTGGGGGGGGCGTTGACGGTCCTGGTGAACAATGCGTCCGTTTTCGAGTATGACAATATCCACACCGCCACGCAGGACGGGTGGGATCGCCACATCAATTCCAACCTGCGGGCGCCGTTTTTCATGATCCAGGCTTTTGCAGATCAGGCACCGGACGCGGTGATCGATGAAAATGAAGAACCCAAGGCGCAGGCTCTTGTGGTCAATATGGTAGATCAAAGGGTCAAGAAACTGACACCGGAATTCATGACCTATACGCTGGCCAAAGCGGGGCTGTGGACCCTGACCCAAACGGCGGCACAAGGGCTTGCGCCCCATGTGCGGGTGAACGCCATCGCGCCAGGGCCAACCCTGATCGGTCACCGCCAGTCCGAGGCACATTTTGCAGGTCAGCGCGCGGGCACTGTTTTGGGCCGAGGGGCCGGGGCAGAGGATATCGTGGCGGCCTTCTCGTATCTCTTGAACGCGCCTTCCGTGACCGGGCAGATCATTGCCGTGGATGGCGGTCAGCACCTGGGATGGAAGACCCCGGATGTTCGCGGGGTGGAAGGGCAAACCCCCTGACATCCCCCCGGATCTGACCAATCCGCGTAAAGTTGTACACCTGTTCAGTTCTTCCCTAAGGTTAATCATGTTTTTTGCAATGAAATCATGAGTTTACAAAATGTACATATTTTTATCCTTTAAAAACAAGGTCTTGCAATAGTGCCTAAAAATTAGGCAAATCAACGAACGGGGCCGAAAACAAGGGAAAATCCTGTACCATGCGGATAAATCCTCAGACTTATCCACAGTTTTTGTGGGCATGTTTTCTCTTGCCACCTACCCGGTAAGATTGCAGCCAAGAAGAGAATCGGGAAACACGTCAATGAGCACAGATCTGCCGAGCGACAAAGCCGACGCCACATCGGAACCGGTGCCCACAGGGCATCAGGTGATTCAGTCCTATCTGCGCCTGCTGGACGGGGCGCCGGGGGTGTACCGGATGCTCGATGAAAAGGGGCGGGTGTTGTATGTCGGCAAGGCGCGCAACCTGAAGAAACGCGTCTCGAACTATGCCAAACCAACCGGCCATACGGCCCGCATCGCGCGGATGATCAGCCAGACCGCGTCGATGATGTTTCTGACCACCAAAACGGAGACCGAAGCACTCCTTTTGGAGCAGAACCTGATCAAACAGTTAAAGCCGCATTTCAACGTCTTGCTGCGCGACGACAAGAGCTTCCCATATATTCTGGTGACCGATCACGATTTTCCGCAGATCAAGAAACATCGTGGATCGCGCAAGGGGAAGGGGCGGTTCTACGGGCCGTTTGCCTCTTCGGCGGCGGTCAACCGGACATTGCAGCATCTGCAACGTGTCTTCCTGCTGCGCAATTGCTCCGACATTGATTTTTCCACCCGCACCCGCCCTTGTCTGCAATATCAGATCAAACGATGTGCGGGGCCATGTGTGGGTCGGATTTCGCGCGAGGCGTATCAGGCGCTGATCAAGGATGCCGATGCGTTCCTGTCCGGGCGCAGCAGCAATATTCAGGCCGGATTGGCGAAAGAGATGCAAATCGCATCCGACGCGATGGAGTTTGAACGTGCCGCCGCCCTGCGCGACCGGATCGCCGCTCTGACCCAGGTGCAGCAGTCGCAGGGGATCAACCCGCAGGGGGTCAGCGAGGCGGATGTCATTGCGCTGCATTTGGAGGGCGGGCAGGCCTGTGTGCAGGTCTTTTTCATCCGCGCGCATCAGAACTGGGGCAACCGTGATTTTTATCCGCGCGTCGGAAATGGCAAGGATGTGGTCAGCGCGGGCGAGGTGCTGCAGGCCTTTGTGGGTCAGTTCTATGACCAAAAAGACCCGCCGCGCCTGATCCTGCTGTCCGATCCGCTGGAAGATCAGGACCTGATGCAAGAGGCCCTGTCGGAAAAACTCGGTCGCAAGGTGGAAATCGCCGTGCCGCTCCGGGGTGAAAAATCCGAACTGGTGGCCGGCGCGCAGCGCAATGCACGCGAAAGCCTGGGCCGCAAGATGGCGGAAAGCGCCACCCAGGCGCGGTTGCTTCAGGGCCTTGCCGAGGCGTTTGATCTGGACGGCCCCCCGCAACGGATCGAGGTCTATGATAACTCCCATATCCAAGGGGCCCATGCGGTGGGCGCGATGGTTGTGGCAGGTCCCGAGGGCTTTATGAAAAGCCAGTACCGAAAGTTCGACATCAAGGGCCAGGATCTGACCCCGGGGGATGATTTCGGTATGATGAAAGAGATGCTGACCCGCCGGTTCAAGCGGCTGTTGAAGGAAGACCCGGATCGTGAAGACGGGCTGTGGCCGGATCTTTTGCTGATCGATGGTGGGGCCGGGCAGGTCAGTGCCGTGCATGAGATTATGCAAGAGTTGGGCGTGACCGACATCCCCATGGTTGGTGTGGCCAAAGGCGTGGACCGTGACCACGGAAAAGAAGAGTTTCATCGACGGAATCAACGTCCCTTCGCGTTAAAACGAAATGACCCTGTTCTTTACTTTATCCAACGTCTGCGTGACGAAGCGCACCGCTTTGCCATCGGCACCCACCGCGCGAAACGCGCCAAGGCCCAAGGCGCCACCCCGCTGGATGGCGTGCCCGGCGTGGGCGCAGCCCGCAAACGCGCGCTTCTGGCGCATTTCGGATCGGCCAAGGCGGTCAGCCGCGCGGGGCTTGAGGATCTCAAAGCTGTTGACGGGATTTCAGAAAGTCTGGCGGAAACCATTTATGGCTTCTTCCATGACCGGGCCTGACGCGGTAAGGGTTAAGCCATGAAATGGACGATCCCGAATATCCTGACCATTGCGCGTTTGCTGGCGGCCCCGGCAGTGGCGATCATGTTCCTGTATTTTTCGCGCCCGCTTGCAGATTGGCTTGCGCTGTTCCTGTTTCTTGGCGCAGCGGTGACCGATTGGCTGGATGGCTATCTGGCGCGCGCCTGGAAGCAGGAAAGCAAGCTGGGCGCGATGCTTGACCCGATCGCCGACAAGGCCATGGTGGTGATCGCGCTGATGGTCATCGTCGGCTATTCCGATGTCTACTGGATCCCGTGGTTGGTCCTGCCCGCGACCGTGATCCTGTTTCGCGAGGTGTTTGTGTCCGGCCTGCGCGAGTTTCTGGGCGACACGGCCGGCACGTTGAAGGTCACGCAGCTGGCGAAATGGAAGACAACCGCGCAGATGGTGGCGATTGCCGTTCTGTTTTCACGCGGTATCTTTGAACACCACCTTGTGATGGGGTCGTTTGGCATGGATCAAATCATGGTCGATCAGATCATGTTAGGCGAGGTCGAAGACGTGAACGGTCTGCGGGATCATTACAATGGCATGATCTGGTCCGGGCGCGTGGGGCTTTTGCTTTTGTGGATTGCCGGGTTCCTGACCCTGATCACCGGCCTGGATTACTTCCGCAAGGCGCTGCCACATCTGAAGGAGGATGTGCGATGATTGACGTAATGTATTTCGCCTGGGTGCGTGAACGCGTGGGGGAACCCCGCGAACAGGTGGCGACCGAAGCCAGCACCGTGGCCGAACTGGTGGACGAGCTGCGCGCGCGCGAACCGCGTTACGCCGAGGCGTTCAAGGATCTGTCGGCGCTGCGCGTGGCGCTGGATCAGGAACTGGCCGATTTCGACGCCCCCCTGAAAGGCGTGCGCGAAGTGGCCTTTTTCCCGCCGATGACCGGGGGTTGATATGCCCGTGCGCGTGCAGACCGAAGAATTTGACCCGTCTGCCGAATTGCAGGGCTTTGGCCGGGGTCGAAATGATGTGGGCGCCGTGGTCAGCTTTACCGGTGTGGTGCGTGACGATGACGGCACGCTCGACCGGATGGAAATCGAACACTACCCGGGCATGACACAAAAGGCGATTGCCGCCATGGTGGATACGGCGACCGCGCGTTGGGATCTGGCGGATTGCCTGGTCATTCACCGCCACGGGGCCATGCGCCCCGGCGATCAGATCATGATGGTGGCCACCGCCGCCAAACACCGGGTGGCCGCGTTTGAAGCTGCCGAATTCCTGATGGACTACCTGAAATCTCGCGCGCCGTTCTGGAAAAAGGAGTTCACGCGAGCGGGCGGCACTTCCTGGGTCGATGCCAAGGTCAATGATGAAGAGGCGTTGAAACGCTGGGCGGAATGACACCCGTTTTCTGATCAGCTAGTCCTGATCGGCCCCGGACGCAGTGTGTACAATGCGCAGATTTGGGGTTTTGTTCATTTCACGTTCCAGGATCGCGTCCGCATCCAACTCGCGGATCGGAGTGTCATCATCCGGGATCTCTCCGCGTTGCAACAGATCCAGAAATCGTCCGCAGCAGACCCGCAAAAACGCAGTGAAACTGCCCTCGGTGTGATCGGCCTCGATGGCTTCGAAATAAAGTGTGTTGATCAGCTCTCCGGTGCTCATCCCATCTCGTCGGGCAATGCGGTCCAGCACATCCCAATAGAACCGTTCGATATCCAAGGTCAGGTCGACGCCATCAACACGAAAGCTGCGACTGATCTTGTCCCATAGTGACTTGTCGGCTCCTACAAACAGGCGGCACATGCGGTTCTCCGGCTGGTACTCTTTCAAAAAGCGTCTTATCTCGTGATCAGGTTGCATCTTACATGATGAATTCGCGTTTGGCGACATGGTATTCGAAAGGATAAGATGACTGATGGGTCTTGGGCGCTGTCCGGCAGGATCATGCGCGTTCGGGGATGATTTGTTGTGCGATGCCCGCGACCAGCAGCTAGATCGACGTGACGACCAGCCCCCAATGGGCCCAGCTTTCAAAGGTGAAACGCAGTTTCGCTCCGTCAGGGTATTGCGCAGCAATGCCCGAGAGGCGCTGGGCTATGCGCGTTCGGGGATGATCTGTTGGGCGATGCCAGCGACCAGCAGGTAGATCGATGTGACGACCAACCCCCAATGGGCCCAGCTTTCAGGATGGAATTCAACCCAGGCGGCCCAGCCGGCAAAGAACGTCCAGGCCAACGCAACGGGAAAACTCACCATGCGCCAGCGTTTGGTGCGGGTCGGATGGATGAATTTCAGCGGCAGGAACATCGCGGCGGCAAGCGCCACAATCAAGCCCAGCATCAGCCAGAAACTCGGTTCGGTCGCAAACAGCACGATGATCAGCATGTTCCAGCACCCGGGGAAGCCGGAAAAGGAATTATCCTTTGTTTTCATGCGCGTGTCGGCGAAATAGACCACAGAGGTAAAGGTGATCACAATGATCGCCACCCAGCCGGTCCAGCCGGGCATCAGGCCCGATTTGAACAGCGCATAGGCCGGGATGAACACATAGGTCAGATAGTCGATGATCAGATCCATCAAGACGCCGTCATATTGCGGGGCATTGACCTTGACCTCGTAATGACGTGCCAGGGGCCCGTCGATTCCGTCCACCGCAAAGGCGATCACCAGCCAGATGAACATCAGCCCCCATTCCTCATCCACAGCGGCCAGCATGGCCAGCATGGCGAAAACGGCACCGGTGGCGGTGAGCAGATGTACAAGAAGGGCTTTTGTCCGAATATCCATTGCGCCCTTTTGCCGGAAATTGCCTTAGGTTGAAAGGGGAAAGCGTGGGGCGGCTCAGGATCGGCGGTCGGCGCGCGGATGGGTGGCGTCATAGACCTCCATCAGGCGGGCCGTGTCGACAGCGGTATAGGCCTGTGTGGTGGAAAGCGATGCGTGCCCCAACAGCTCTTGAATGGCGCGCAGATCACCACCGGCGTTCAGAAGATGGGTCGCAAAGCTGTGGCGCATCGCGTGTGGGGTGGCCGTTGCGGGCAGTCCCAGCTGCATCCGCGTCCGTTCCATCACTTTTTGCACGGCGCGTGCGGCCAGCGCCCCACCACGCACCGCTTTGAACAGCGCACCGTCAGGGGTTTCGGGGTGCGGGCAGATCCGGCGATAGGCCTCGACCGCGTCACGTGCGGCGGGCAGCACGGGCACCAGCCGTTCCTTACCACCCTTACCGCGAATGCGCAGCATGTCTGGCAGGGGGGCATCCGCACAGGTGAGCGACAGGGCCTCGGAAATCCGCAGCCCGCAGCCGTAAAGCAGTGTGACCACGGCGATGTCACGCGCGCCAACCCAGTCCTGCCGCGCCTGATCGCCGACCAGATCCAGCACCGCCTTCGCCGCATCCTGCGCCAGCGGGCGGGGCAGTTTCTTGGAAAACTTCGGGCTGCGCACCGACAAAACGGCGGTCGCGTCAAAGTCGTCACGCTCTGATAGCCAACGATAGAAGCTTTTCACCGCGGACAAAGATCGCGCCAAAGACCGCGCCGCCACGCCGCGTCCGCGTTCATGTGCCATCCAAGCGCGCATGTCGGATAGGGTCACCCGCGCCAGCGCCGCCCGCCCTTGTGACCCGCCCAGATGCGTCGCCATGAAGGCCAGAAACCCGGTCAGATCGTTTTGATAGGCGGCCAGTGTGTTTTCAGACGCGCCGCCCAGGGCGCGCAGATGGTCAAGCCAATTGGACAGCGCATCACGCGCGCCGGGGGAAATCAGGATCCCGTCGCCGCTCACGACAACCAGCGGCGCATGGCGCGTTCAAACACCCCGCCGAAAAATTGCAGAAGATCCGTGCCCTGGCCCGGTTTGAACTGATGTGGGTCTTCGGCCCCCATCACCAACATGCCGGGCAGGCGGCCACGGCCAAGGTCAAGGCGAATGCAGGCCTCTGACCGGACCCAGAACCCGCTATCGCCGTAGATCGCGGGTTCTTGTTCTTGAATTTGCCGCAGAAACACCGTGCGCCCCGATTGGTCGCGCGGCCCGCCAAGATAGTCGTCGATGAACCCGGGCTGCGCGGTGGCCAGCACCTTGCCCAGTTTCTGCACCGCGGGGTTCGTCTCGCTTTGTACGGTTTCCAGCACCAGCCGCACCGCATCCACGCGCAGGATCTCGGCCACTTCACCACCCAGATCGGTCATGAAATCTTCGAAATCCGCCGGATCCAGCATCCGCAACACGGCGCGGTGGATCAGGTTCATGCCCGCAAGGTTTTCATAAGCCGCTGCGATCACCGAGCGATGGGTGTCTTCCAGCCGGTCCAGCCGTGTCTCCAGCCGCTCCATCGCGATGCCGCGCAGGTCCACGATATTGGCCCCCATCGCGCGTTCGTTCGCCGCGATCAGAGCGTTCATAAGGTCTTGATCGTCCAGAATAACTTCGGGTTGCGAGATCAACGCCTCGCGCAAATCATCCGCAATGGAAAGAGAAGTTGCCATCACTGCCTCAGGTATTTTTGTTTTATAGTTTCCCGTGTGTATACACGAAGTTCGCGGCGATTACCGCATGTTTTTGGTTAAAATAACGTAAATGCGGCAGGGCCGTGGCCCCACCGCGACATGTTTTTTGCCCCAGATGGGGCGCTACCCTTACAGGATCTTGATCTCGGCTGCTGCGATATCCGCCAGGAACGCGTCCAGACCCTTGTCGGTCAGCACGTGTTTCGCCATCGCCTGAATGACCGACGGGGGCGCGGTGGCCACATCGGCGCCGACAATGGCGCAATCCTTCATGTGGTTCACATTGCGGATCGACGCGGCCAGGATCTGCGTTTCAAACCCGTAGTTGTCATAGATGGTGCGGATATCGGCAATCAGCTCCATCCCATCGAGCGAAATATCATCCAGACGGCCAATGAAGGGCGAGATGAAGGTGGCGCCAGCTTTGGCCGCCAGCAGCGCCTGGTTGGGCGAGAAACACAGGGTCACGTTGACCATGGTGCCTTCGTCCGACAGGGTTTTACAGGCCTTCAGCCCGTCCCAGGTCAGCGGCACTTTCACCGCGATATTGTCTGCGATCTGCGCCAGTTTGCGGCCCTCGGCAATCATGGTCTCTGCGTCCGTGGCGGTCACCTCGGCCGAAACCGGACCATCGGTGATGGTGCAGATTTCCTTGGTCACTTCGATAATGTCACGGCCCGATTTCTTGATGATCGACGGGTTGGTGGTGACCCCGTCCAACATGCCGGTGGCGGCAAGTTCCTTGATGGCGTCGATGTCGGCGGTATCGGCAAAGAATTTCATGCGCGTTTCCTTAAGGTGGTTTGGCCCGGAACCTGGCCCGGGTGGCTTGTTCTTGGCGTTCTCATAGCGCAGAAAGGAACGGGCAGAAACCCCTCACGGCAATCGGGACAAGGCAGGAAATCCCCATGAGCATGGATGTGCGCCATTTTGCGGAAGGTGAACGGGTGGGGGTGCTGACCACCCAACCGCTGGACCGTATCCTGACCTACAAAGCCCCGGAAGGGGGGTGCGTGCAGGGCGCTTATGTCGAGGTGCCGCTGGGTCCGCGCAAGGTGTTGGGGGTGGTCTGGGGCCCGGGCGAGGGGGGCTTTGACGCGTCCAAGCTGCGCAAGGTTGCGAAGGTGATCGACGTGGCCCCGATGCGGTTGGAGATGGCGCAGTTCCTGACCCGCGTCGGCGATTACACCATCACGCCGATGACCCACATGCTGCGGCTGGCCACCCGCGCGCCCGGCCTGATGGATCCGCCCTCGATGCGCAAAGTGTTGCGCGCCACGGGGTTTCGCCCCAACCGGCTGACCGATGCGCGCGCCAAGGTGCTGGCGGCGATGGATGACAATGCGGGGGCGGCGTTCACGCAATCCGAACTCGCGGGGCTGGCCGATGTGTCCACGTCGGTGGTGAAGGGCATGGTCAAACTGGGCGCGCTGCGCGAAGAAGACGCGCCGCGCGATCTGCCATATTCGTTCCTCGACCCCATGAAACCCGGCAAAACCCTGACCGAAGATCAGGCCGCCGCCGCGCGCCAATTGTGCGAGGGCGTGCGGTCCGGCACCTACGGCACCACGCTGTTGCGCGGCGTCACGGGCGCGGGCAAGACCGAAGTTTATATGGAGGCGGTGGCGGACTGCCTGCGCAAAGGGCGTCAGGCACTGGTGCTGTTGCCGGAAATCGCGCTGACCTCTGAATTTCTCAAACGTGTCGAAGAGCGGTTCGGCGCACGCCCCGCCGAATGGCATTCCGGCGTGACCATGACCGAACGCCGGCGCTGCTGGCGCATGGTCGGTGAGGGTGAAGCGCAGCTGGTGGTCGGGGCGCGGTCCGCCCTGTTCCTGCCGTTTCGCGACCTTGGTCTGATCATTGTCGATGAAGAACATGACAATTCCTACAAACAGGAAGATGGCGTGCTGTATTCCGCCCGCGACATGGCGGTGCTGCGTGCCTCGATTGTGGATGCGCAGGTGGTGCTGGCCTCAGCCACGCCGTCGCTTGAAACCTGGGCCAATTGCGAGGCCGGGAAATACCAGCGGATTGAACTGACCAGCCGTTACGGCCCCGCTGTGCTGCCGGACATGCGCGCCATTGATATGCGCGCCGAGGACCTGCCGTCGAACTCCTGGATCTCTCCCACCCTGAAAGGGGCGATCACCCGGCGGATCGCCAAGGGCGAACAATCGCTCCTGTTCATCAACCGGCGCGGCTATGCCCCCGTCACTATCTGCCGCGCCTGCGGCCACCAGATCGGCTGTGACCACTGCGACGCGCGCATGGTCGAACACCGGTTTCAAAAGCGCCTCGTCTGCCATCAGTGCGGCGAAACAAAACCGATGCCAGAGGTCTGCCCCGAATGCGAAGTCGAAGGCAAGCTGGCCCCGGTTGGCCCGGGGGTCGAGCGGCTGGCGGAAGAGGTCACTTTGGCCTTCCCCGATGCGCGCATCGCCGTGCTGTCGTCCGACCTCTTTGGCTCCGCCCGTGCGCTCAAGGCCGAGATTGAACGGATCGCGGCGGGCGAGGCTGACATTATCATCGGCACGCAGCTGGTCGCCAAAGGGCACAACTTTCCGCATCTGACGCTGGTGGGGGTGGTCGACGCAGATTTGGGTCTGCAAGGGTCGGATCTGCGCGCCGCCGAACGCTCCTTCCAACTGATCCGGCAGGTGGCAGGCCGCGCCGGGCGGTCCGAGGCCCGCGGCACCGCGCTCCTCCAAACCTTCCAACCCGAACACCCGGTGATCCGCGCGATCCTGTCAGGCGATGAAGAGAAATTCTGGAGCGCCGAAGCCGGTGAGCGCCGCCACGCGGGCGTGCCGCCTTACGGGCGCATGGCCGGGATTGTGCTCTCAGGTACGGACATTCAAGCCGTCTTCGACCTCGGCGCAGACATGGCGCGCCGGTCCGCGCCTCTGCAAGAGATCGGCGCGCAGCTTTACGGCCCCGCGCCCGCCCCCATCGCCCGCGTGCGCGGCCGCCACCGGGTGCGGCTGCTGATCAAGGCCGACAAAACCGCGCCCATTCAAAACGCCATCCGCAAATGGCTGACCCAGTTCCCGGTCAAAGGCGACCTGCGCATCCAGGTCGATATCGACCCGCAGAGTTTTTATTGAGGCGGGGCGACCTTTGTAGCCCCCCTTGACGGAAGCCGCCTCCCCCCGCCAATCTGACACCCATCGACAGATTATGTCGCAAGTTCTTTTTAGGGGGCAACATGACGCGGATTCTATGGGCCATTTTGGCGTTGGGACTTGCTGCAAACACCGCAGGGGCGACGGATATCTCCGGCCTCAAGGTTGAACACGCCAATCGCAAGAACAAAGCCATATCGGTTTCGGCCCCGCACCCCGTGCGCAGTGGCGATACGGCTCTGGCTTTTCAGGTGAAAGATGGGCAGTGCAAAGGCAACCGGAGCTATAACGACTGCAAAGGTTCGCGTGAACGGTCCGAAATTGTCGACCGCTCCAAGATCAGAACCGGCAAGGAATACTGGTACGCGTTTTCCTTGTTTATCCCGAAATCCACCCCGTCGATTGACCCTGCAACCACAATCCTGGCGCAGTTTCAGGACACCAAGGGATCGGGCGAAATCACCCTCGGCTTCAACCTGTTCAAAGAAGGGCTCGAATTGAGCCAGGACAACCCGAATACGCAACAGGTGGATGACATGGATCCGCCGAAACCGATGGTGATCAAGATCGTCACCCCACCGTCGCGCCTGCGTGGCCGCTGGATTGACCTCAAGGTGCAAGCGATCTGGTCGGTGCAGCAGGATGGGATGATCCGGGTCTGGGTGGATGGCCGGAAGGTCCATGACCATCGCGGCCGCAACCTGAACCGAAATGTCGCGCCCAGCTTCAAGTTCGGTGTCTATCGCTCGGGCCTGCACAAGCTGCGTAGCATCGGGCGCAAGGTCCCGACACAGCTGGTTTACTTTGACCACATCCGACGTGGCACCACCGAAGCCGAAGTCAGTCTGAAATAATTTGTGCTGACAGCTTATTTTCTAATCAGAAATATCCCGGGGTGAGCGAGCTTGTCTCGCGAGGGGCAGCGCCCCTTCTGTCCTCTTACTCCGCCGGCTGCGCCACGCCGCCGCCTTTGGGCTGGTCCACCAGGTAATCGGTGACCATCGCCCCGATCCACATGCACAAAAGCGCAAGCCAGGCGGTGGCGACAAAGATCGACCCGCCGGTTACGCCTGCGCCAATTGCGCAGCCGCCCGCCAGCATGCCGCCAAAGCCCATCATCACCGCGCCCGTCATTGACCGGCGCATCACGGCTTCGCCTTCATAGCCCTGGAACTTGAACTCGCCCGACAAGTAACTTGCCGCAAAGGCACCGATCACCACGCCGGGGATCAGGCCCACGTCAAATTCCAACACTGGGTCTGCCGTCAGGAAAAACATCAGCGTGTTGGCCGAGGGGCCGGTGAAGGTGGCCGAGGTCACCGTGACCGGGTCAAAGGCGGCTTGCGACAATTGAAAGGTCAGAACCCAGCCAAGTGCCACGGCAAAGCCAACGCCCGATCCAAAGATCAGACGCCGCGCGCCCAAGTTGGACCGCCGCGCCAAAAACAGCGCCAACACCGCCGTACACAACCCCATCGCAAGGCCAAACCATTCGGGCAGACCCACCAGCGTCAAAAGGTTCACATTGGTGCCGCCTTTGGTCATCCACAAGGACGCCAGCCAGGTGCGCATATCCGCCAGATAGCCATGCAGCGACATCTGCGCCACAATCGCCATCAGCATCCCGGACATGACCGAGCGCAGGTTGCCGGTGGACGCGAGCACCAAAAGCCGCCCCGAACAGCCGCGCGCCAGCACCATGCCGACGCCAAACATCAGACCACCGATAATGGCCCCCGACCAGCTGCCGGTCACTGCCATCATCCGAGCGTCTTCCGTTCGCAAAAGCCCCAGCATCGCCGCGCCCTGCACCCAGACCACCGCGGTGGAAAAGGTCAACAGCCAGATCGCCACGCTGGACGACATGCTGCGCCGGGCAAATTCCACCGTTGCCGCGCGCAGGCAAAACCGCGACCGTTGCGCCGCCACGCCAAACACCAGCCCGGTCAGAAGGCCAAACAGGGCGGCGGTTGGGCTTTCGCCGATGCGATCCATCAGGGGAACGATATCAAACAAGGCTGGACCTCCGGATTTGCGGTGGGTTCTGGCGGGTTTGTTAGGGTTTCGACGATTCTACCCGCAGGGGGCAGCCCGCGCCTTGACCTATATCATAAACAAAACATGTTTAATGAATGTGTATTACTTGTGGTGTTAACTATCAAACAGGCGTATGGCGGGGACATGCGACACACGACCCTGACCCTTGAAGAAACCCGCGCGCTGCCGTTCTGGCGCCGTCCGATCTTTCTGCTGCTGTTGATGACCGCCGCCATGCCGCTGGCGTTCTCCACCTGGCTTGCGCTTTTGAACAATTTCGTGATTGGCGAGGCGGGGTTCACCGGGGTCGAAATCGGCTGGCTGCACACGGTGCGCGAGATCCCGGGCTTTCTGGCCATTGGCGTGATTGCCCTGCTTTGGATCATGCGCGAACAGACGCTGGCGGTGGGGGCGCTGGCGCTGCTGGGGGCGGCCACGGCGATCACCGCCTGGTTCCCATCCTTCTCTGGTCTGCTCATCGTGACCATGCTCAGTTCGATCGGGTTTCACTATTATGAAACGGTGGCGCAGTCGTTGCAGCTGCAGTGGATCGACAAGAAACGCGCGCCGCAGATGCTGGGCTGGATCACCGCCGTGGGCTCGGGCGCGTCGCTTCTGGCTTATGGGTTCCTGGTGTTGACCTGGAAGACCCTGGGGCTGAGTTACAACTTTGTCTACCTGCTGTCGGGTGGCCTGACGCTGGCGATTGCCGCGTTCTGCTGGTTTGCCTACCCCAAGATCGAAAGCCCGGAGCCGCAGCTGAAAACCTTTGTGCTGCGCCGGCGCTATTGGCTTTATTACGCGCTGCAATTTATGGCGGGCGCGCGGCGGCAGATCTTTATCGTCTTTGCCGCCTTCATGATGGTGGAACGCTTTGGCTTTGAAGTGCATGAGGTGACGGCGCTTTTTCTGATCAACTATGTGGCCAACATGGTCTTTGCACCGCTGATGGGCAAAGCGGTGGCCATCTGGGGCGAACGTCGTGCGCTGGTGTTTGAATATGTCGGGCTGGTGGGCGTGTTCTTGGCCTATGGCGGGATCTATTTCTTTGGCTGGGGGGTGATGCTGGCGATGGGGCTTTACATCCTCGACCACCTGTTCTTTGCGCTGGCCTTCGCGCTGAAAACCTATTTTCAGAAGATCGCCGATCCGCAGGATATTGCCCCCACCGCCGCCGTGGCCTTTACCATCAACCACATCGCCGCCGTGTTCCTGCCCGCGCTTTTGGGCTATCTCTGGGTCGTCTCGCCCGGCGCGGTGTTTGGGCTGGCGGCGGGCATGGCCTGCGTCTCGCTCGGGCTTGCGCTGTTGATCCCACGCCACCCGGAAAAAGGTCACGAGACCGTGTTTGCCCGCCCCCTTGCCAACCCGGCCGAGTAGCCCCACCTTTTCGGGGTATAGAAGGAGGACGCGCGATGCTCTTTGGACAAAAGAAGAAACAGGTCATGGTTGATGCCACCACCGCCCTGCCGGGGCGTGAGGATACGCTGGTCTTTGGCGACACCCACCACGTGTTTCACCGCCCGCTGACGCTTGAGGTGCCAGAGGGGCACGAGGTCGCGGTATTTGGCATGGGGTGTTATTGGGGCGTCGAACGGATCTTCTGGCAGCAACCCGGCGTCTGGCTGACCATGGTGGGCAATGCGGGGGGCTTTACGCCCAACCCGACCTATGACGAACTCTGTACCGGCCAGACCGGTCACACCGAAGTGGTGCGCGTGGTCTATGACCCCGCAAAAACCAGCTATGACGCCTTGTTGAAAGTGTTCTGGGAAAACCATGACCCGACGCAGGGGATGCGGCAGGGCAACGACCGGGGCACGCAATACCGCTCGGCGATTTATGCGACGACCGAGGCGCAACTGGCCGCGGCCCGCGCGTCGGCCGCCGGATATGGCCCACGGCTGGCCGCACAGGGATACGGGGACATCACGACCGAGATCGAGATGGCCGGGGCGTTTTACCCGGCGGAGGCCTATCACCAGCAATACCTGTCGAAAAACCCAGGGGGCTATTGCGGGATCGGTGGCACCGGCGTGACCTGCCCGATTGGAACCGGCGCCTAGGACGCAGGAGGGCGGCCGCCAAAAGCCCCCGGGCTGTGCCCGAGATCTTTTGGCGGCGGTGGCCTCGCTTCGCTCGGCAAGACAGGGGCTCTGCCCCTCGGGCTACGCCCTCACCCCGGGATATTATTGACCAGAAAATAGAGGTGAGCAGGCTCTCCATTTTCTGGTCATAAATATCCTGGGGGAGAGCCGAAGGCTCGGGGGCAAAGCCCCTGCCGAGCGCAGCGAGGCCACCCCCAACCCAAGGTGCCCCTTCGGGGCAGCGGGGGGCGGGAGCGCTTGACCCGGCGCGGATCCAAGGCTAGGCCCGTCCTGTCATTCGAAAGGACCGATCATGCCAACCTGGACCGCCCTGACCACCCTCTCTGGCCAAGAGGCCGCCGAAGCGCTGGGCGCTGCGATGGAAAACCTGATGCCGGAACCCACCGGGGTTGGCGTCTTTGAGGTCGAGGATGACAGCGGTCTGTGGGAAGTGGGCGGTTATTTCACCGAAGAACCCGATGCCGCCGGGCTGGCGCTGTTGGCCGCGATGCACCATGCCAAGGAGTTCACCGTATCCGAACTGCCGGAAACCGATTGGGTCGCCCATGTGAAACGCGAGCTGGCCCCGGTTGAGGCCGGACAGTTCTTTGTGCATGGCACCCATGACGCGGATCAACTGCCCAAGGGCAAGATCGGCTTGCTGATCGACGCCGCCATGGCCTTTGGCACCGGGCACCATGGCACGACGCTGGGCTGTCTGCGCGCGTTGGACCGGCTGGCAGGCGAAGGGTTCGTTGGCGAGAGCGTCGCCGATATTGGCTGTGGCACTGCGGTGCTGGCGATGGCCGCGGCCAAGATCTGGCCCAACCCGGTTCTGGCCTCGGATATCGACGAGGTGGCCGTGGATGTGGCGCGGGCCAACGTGGCGGCCAACGGGCTTGACGGGCGTGTAACCTGCGTGGAAGCCGCCGGGTTCGACGCGCCGGACCTGCGCGCCGCGGCACCTTTTGACCTGGTGTTCGCCAATATTCTGAAAGGTCCGCTGATTGGCCTGGCTCCGGATATGGCGGGGGCGATTCGCCCCGGTGGCTATGCGATTCTGTCCGGTATTCTGAACCCGCAGGCGGACGAGGTGATCCGTGTTTATCGCGAAAACGGGTTCAATCTGGTGTCGCGCGACGAGATTGTTGACTGGACCACGCTGATTTTGCGCAAATTGGACTGAATTGTGGCGGAAACAGTCCGTTTCCTCGCGAAATCTGCCTTTTTTTGATAAATTGAACGTGTTCGATTGTTGGTGGGGGCCAACACGAGGGTAGAATTATGGCTGATGCCAACTACGCGAATTTCAGCAAGCGCACGCGCGCCATTGAAAAACAGCATCGCAAGCTGTCGCGCGGCTATGTGCAGTTGGTCGAGCGTGAAGGGATACTGGTCCCGAAATCGCGCCGCACCCTTCACCGTAAATTTCCAGTGCGCGGGCTGGCCATGCTGCTGGCCCTGTTCCTTGTGTTCAAAGGGTTCCTGATGGTGCAGCTTGGCACGTCCATTTATGACGAGCGTGTGGCGAAACTGTCTGCCGGATCACAGGTGGAACAAATCGGCGCCTGGGTCATGCGCACTGACCCGATTTCCCAGTGGATTGCACAGCAGATCAAAACCTGGATCTAAGATAGATCCGCCCGGAAGAGGGCTTCTGGTGGGGCCAGGAGCAGGATCTGTGTGAACCCTCGACCTGTTGTCAGGCCGGGGGTTTTCGCCGGGAGTTTTCTACGTGTCACTGTCTTCGTAGATCGGTGGTGGGGCAAAAGCGACCAGCCCCAGTTTGCGGGCAGTTTCAAGTGTCAGGATATCGCTGTTGAACCCCGGCAGCTGGAAGGCCCGGATCGCGGCCCGGGTAGGGGCATCCATCCGGCTGTTGATCTCTCCCGAATAAAACCCACGCACCTGCAGGGCACGTTGCAGGGATGCGATGAACTCTGGCGTGAAGGCAGGCGGGCAGGGGACTTCGAAATAATAGACCTGCCCCCCGGCACGCACCACCTGTCGGGTGGTGGTTTCATATTGTGGCGGGGTGATGATGGTGCTGCCATCGGGCGAGAACCTGGCCGGGGCCACCTGTTTGGTCTCGGTGATCGTATCGATGACCGCAGGGGTCATGTCCTTGCCATAGCAGGCCCCGATGCGACCCCCTTTCGGGCGCTCTCCGGGTTTCATCAGGATTGCCCCTTCGGGCAGTTTCGTGGCGGCAGGGTGCGGGGTGCAGGCCGACAGGATCGCAATCAGGGCGGTGACGGACATCAGGGAAAGAATGGTGCGTGTCATGACTGCTCTTGGTTATCTGCCGCGTTCACGGCCTGTTGGGCGAAGCCTAGCGGGTTTGACCCTGGGATGATAGCCCGCGGCATAGCTCCGGCAAGAAGCTGCGACCGGCCTGACGGGCGCGCGCCGGGCCAATCATGCTGCGTTTCCTGACGTTTTCTACGCTTAAGTCGCAAATCCGCGTTGCGTGACTTATATGGGCAGATTAGGAATAATCCGGACGCGAGATCCGCCACAGCAAATTGGAGAGAGAGCCAGATGGCAAAGATCACCTATATCGAGCACAACGGCACCGAACATGTCGTCGATGTTGCCCCCGGCCTGACCGTGATGGAAGGCGCGCGCGACAACAATGTGCCCGGCATCGAAGCCGATTGCGGCGGCGCCTGCGCCTGTTCGACCTGCCACGTCTATGTGGACGAAGCCTGGGTCGAGAAAGTGCCGGCCAAGGATGCGATGGAAGAGGATATGCTCGACTTCGCTTATGAACCCGACCCCAACCGCTCGCGCCTGACCTGTCAGCTGAAAGTCACCGACGCGCTGGACGGTCTGGTGGTGCATCTGCCGGAAAAACAGATCTGATGAGCGCACAAGCGCCGCGTCTGCCCGCCCGCCTGTGGCGATGGGGCGTGCGCGGCGTGGTGCTGGCGATGGCGCTCGTGGCCGGGCAGGCCGCCGTCGCAGAACGCATCACCGAGGCACGATTTTCAGGCCCCACCGCCCGATATCCACATGGCGTATTGGGGGATGATCTGGAATGGGGGCAACTCCTGATCACCACGGATGTCGGGGGCACGTCCCGGCTCATTCGGATGACCCTGCCAGACCACCGCGTGTTTGAAGATCTGACACCGCGTCTTGTTGACCTGGACGGGGACCAAAGCCCCGAAGTGCTGGTGGTGGAAAGTGACGCCCAAAAGGGCGCGCAGCTGGCGATTTATGACCAGACGGGAAAAATCGCTGCAACCCCCTTCATCGGGACCCGTTTTCGCTGGCTTGCCCCCATCGGGGCGGCGGACCTCGACGGCGACGGTCACGTTGAAATCGCCTATATCGACCGCCCGCATCTGGTCAAAACCCTGCGCGTTTGGCGGCTTGAACGGGATGGAGATGGTGCCAGCCTTACCGAAATTGCCTCAAAACCCGGATTGACCAACCACAAGATCGGGCAGGATTTCATCACCGGCGGCATTCGCGATTGCGGGGATGGGCCACAGATGGTCACCGTGGATGCGAGCTGGCAAAACATCATGGTGACCCGGCTAGCCAGCGGAAAACTCTCCTCCCGTGCGCTTGCACCATTTGACGGAACTGCCTCGATTCGATCCGCCTTGTCCTGCCAAAACTGATCCGTCCGAAGGGGCGCTGCCCCTCGCCGCATGTGCGGCTCACCCCGAGGTATTTTTGGCAAGAAAAAGAAGAACGCTTTGTCGGCATCCCATCTTTGGCCCGTAAGTATCCTGGGGGAGAGCCGAAGGCTCGGGGGCAAAGCCCCTCTTTCGCGACGCGCAGCGGCGCGGACAAAAATGTCTCACGACGTGAGCCACCGAAAGCGCCGAGCGACAGCGAGGCCTAAGCCTGACGATAAAAAACAGGCCTGACAAAAAAACACCCCGCAACCATCTGGTGCGGGGTGTGAACTCTTGTTTGTCCTGGGACCGCTTACAGGGCGCGCCAACCGATATCCGACCGGTAGAACCCCTCCGGCCAGTCGATCCCGTCCAGCATCGCATAGGCGCGGTCGCGGGCCTCGGCCAGGCTGTCACCGCGTGCGGTCACGTTCAGAACGCGTCCCCCGGTGGCGGTGATCACCCCGTCTTTCTCGGTGGTGCCCGCGTGAAACACCATGTTCTTGCTGTCCTCGGGCAGGTCGTCCAGCCCCTTGATCACAGTGCCTTTTTCGTAAGATCCCGGATAGCCATTCGCGGCATAGACCACGGTGATCGCGTGGTCACCCGCCCAGTTGACCTGCGCGTCGATCAGCCGTTCTTCGGCACAGGCCAACAGCAGATCCAGCGCCTGCGCCCCAAGGCGCATCATCAGCACCTGGCATTCCGGGTCGCCAAAGCGCACATTGTATTCCACAAGGCGCGGCTGACCGTCCTTGATCATCAGCCCCGCATACAGCACCCCTTGGTAGGGCGTGCCGCGTTTGGCCATCTCGGCCACGGTGGGGATCACGATCTCGTCCATCGCCTTGGCGGCAATTTCGTCGGTCAGAACCGGGGCGGGGGAATAGGCCCCCATGCCGCCGGTATTCGGCCCGGTGTCGCCGTCGCCCACGCGCTTGTGGTCTTGCGCCGTGCCCACGGCCAGCGCGGTTTTCCCGTCGCAGAGAATGAAATAGGACGCTTCTTCGCCCTCCATGAACTCCTCGATCACCACTTCGGCGCCCGCGCCGCCAAAGGCCCCGCCAAACATGTCGTCGATGGCGTCCAGAGCGGTCTGTTCGTCCATCGCCACAATCACGCCCTTGCCCGCGGCCAACCCGTCGGCCTTGACCACAATCGGTGCGCCCTGCTTGCGGATATAGGCCTTGGCCGACCCGGGATCGGTAAAATGCCCATAGGCCGCCGTCGGCGCGCCCGCCGCGTCACAGATTTCCTTGGTGAAAGATTTCGAGGCTTCCAGCCTGGCCGCCTCGGCAGACGGGCCAAACACTTTGATGCCCGCTTCGCGCAGACGATCTGCGACCCCCGCCGCCAACGGGGCCTCGGGGCCGACAATCACGAAATCCACGCTGTTTTCCTGCGCGAACTGCACCACAACACCGCCATCTTCGATATTGATCGACGCGCATTCGGCAATCGCCGCCATCCCCGCATTGCCCGGTGCACAGATCAACCGATCACATTTCGGGTTCTGTTTCACCGCCCAGGCCAGCGCATGTTCACGCCCGCCGCTGCCGAGAATAAGGATGTTCATGGCTGTCCCCTCAAGTCGCGTCTGTTACCGGGGGCATAACGGCCATCGCCCTTCGAAACAAGTCTGTTGCGGCGCTATCATCCGGGGAAAGATCACATTGCGCATTGCACCAGGAAGGGGCGCGCCGTCACTGACCGCTTTCCCTCCTGCGACACCCCGGCTAAGGTCTGACCTGGAACCAAACGAGCGCGCGAGAATTCCCATGTCCGACCTGATCGACGATCCCGTTCCCGGCCAGAACACACCCGAATACTCCGTGGCGGAAATTTCTGGCGCGGTGAAGAAAACCATCGAAGGCGCCTTTGGCCGGATCCGCGTGCGCGGCGAGGTGGGGCGGGTCTTCAAGGCGCGCTCGGGTCACCTCTATTACGACATCAAGGATGATGGAAACGTGCTGGCCTGCACCACCTGGAAAGGGCAGGCGGCGCGGCTGTCGGTCCAGCCCGAAGAAGGGATGGAGGTGATCGTCACCGGCAAGCTCACCGCCTTTGGCGCCCAGTCCAAATACAACATGAACGTGGACGACGTGGTCGTGGCGGGCGAAGGCGCGCTGATGGCGATGCTGGAGAAGCGCAAGAAGAAACTGGCCGCCGAGGGGTTGTTTGACGAAGGCCGCAAACAGAAAATCCCGTTCCTGCCGGAGATCATTGGGGTGATCACCTCGCCCTCGGGGGCGGTCATTCGCGATATCCTGCACCGGCTGCGCGATCGCTTTCCCCGCAAGGTGTTGATCTGGCCGGTGGCGGTGCAGGGCGCGGCCTGCGCGCCCGAGGTGGCGCGCGCCATCGAAGGGTTCAATCGCCTGACGCCGGGTGGTGCGCTGCCCCGGCCTGATCTGCTGATTGTTGCCCGGGGCGGTGGGTCAATCGAAGACCTCTGGGGGTTCAACGAAGAAGAGGTGGCCCGCGCCGCGGCGGCCTCGCACATCCCGCTGATCTCGGCGGTGGGGCATGAAACCGACACCACGCTGATCGACTACGTGTCCGACCTGCGCGCGCCCACCCCCACCGCCGCCGCCGAACACGCGGTGCCGGTGCGGCTGGAGCTGATGGCCTGGGTGGATGAGGCCGGCGCGCGATTGTCCCGCGCCATCGGGCAAGGGGTGACGCAACGTGGCCAGCGGTTGCGCGATCTGTCTCGTGCGCTGCCGCGCCCAGAGGCGCTGCTGGATGCGCCGCGTCAACGGTTGGACCGGGCAGAGGCGCTTTTGCCCGCGGCGCTCAGACACGTGGCGCAAAGCCGCAAGGTGCAGCTGACGCAGGTGGCGGCGGGGCTGCGGCCCCAGACCCTAACCGGAATGATGACGCAAAAGGGCGACCGGCTGGCCACCTTGGGCCACCGTCTGGCCCCGGCGCTGACCCGCACCAATGCGGAAAAACGCCGCGAGTTTGCGCGGGTCGCGGCCCGGCTGTCGACCGAACGGATCGGCGCGTCCGCCGCGCGCCACGCCGACGACCTGGCCGAGCTGTCCACCCGCCTGACCCGCGCCTTTGACGCCAACACCAGCCGCCACCGCGATCGATTGACTGCATTGGAGCGGATGCGCCAGACGCTGGGCTATACGGAAACACTAAAGCGTGGCTATGCCGTGGTGCGTGGGGATGGGGCATTGGTCACAAGCGCCGCCACAGCCCGCGCGGCGCAGGCGCTGGAGATCGAATTTGCCGATGGGCGTTTGGCATTGAAGGGCGCTGGGGATGGGTCCCCGCCGCCCCCTAAACCGGCCGCTTCCAAACCCGCTTCCAAACCATCAAAGGTGTCGAAGAAGACAATGTCCTCCAAACCGCCCAAAGAGAGCCCCGATCAGGGGTCATTGTTTTGATTGAGAGTGTGGTAGGGGGCGCTGCCCCCGGCTTCGCCTCCCCCGGGATATTTGCGGACCCAAGATAGAACACAGGCAGCGCGGCCTCACATCTTTGGTCGTCAAATATCCCGGGGTGAGCCGCGCAGGCGGCGAGGGGCAGCGCCCCTTTACCGTTTCGGTCCACGCGGTCCTGACGGTTTGCCAGAAGGTTTACCGCCAGCTTTCCCGCTTGGTTTCCCACCCGCTTTGGCGGACGGTTTGCCACCGGGTTTCCCCGCGGTTTTGCCCCCGGATTGACTGCCGGGTCTGCCGCCTTGCGTGCCGCCCGGTTTCCCGCTGCCTTTGCCTTTGAACACCGGGCGCCCGCTGCGGGCATCGGCGCGTTCTTTGGCGCG
The DNA here is from genome assembly GCF_049803815.1 of Aliiroseovarius crassostreae. Lineage (GTDB taxonomy): Bacteria > Pseudomonadota > Alphaproteobacteria > Rhodobacterales > Rhodobacteraceae > Aliiroseovarius > Aliiroseovarius crassostreae_A. The sequence goes on along the minus strand of NZ_JBNAGI010000001.1, from coordinate 711,602 downwards.
GTCGGTTTTCTGGTTCAGCGCGGCGGCCTTGCCCTTGCGGTTGCGGACGGGCGTGCGTTTCGCCGTGCCGGACTGGTCGGTTTCGGAGTCCAGCCCCAGCTGGTCGCGCAGCACGCGGCGGCGCACTTCTTCAACTTCTCCGGCCTTCAGTGTGCCCAGTTGAAACGGCCCGTAGCTGACCCGGAGCAGACGGTTGACCGACAGGCCGACCGCCTCCATCGCGCGCCGGATTTCGCGGTTTTTGCCCTCTTTCAGCGCCACGGTCAGCCAGGCGTTTGATCCCTGTTGCCGGTCAATTGACACGGTCATCGGCTGAAACCGTTCACCTTCGATGGTGATCCCCTTGCGAATGGGCGCGATCATATCGTCGGTCGGGGCGCCTTTGACGCGCACGCGATATTTGCGCACCCACCCGGTCGAGGGCAGTTCCAGCTTGCGCTTGATCTCGCCGTCATTGGTCAAGAGCAACAGCCCCTCGGAATTGAGGTCGAGCCGTCCCACGCTCATCACGCGCGGCAGATCCTCGGGCAGGGCGTCGAACACGGTTTCGCGGCCCTTTTCGTCCTTCGCCGTGGTCACGAGGCCGGTGGGCTTGTGGTACAGCCACAGGCGCGCGGGTTCCGGGTCAGACAGCTGTTTGCCATCCACGATGATCCGGTCCTTGTCGGTCACATTCAGGGCGGGGCTGGTGATCACCTTGCCGTTCACACTGACGCGCCCGGCCTCGATCATGCGTTCGGCGTCGCGGCGGCTGGCGACACCGGCGCGCGCCAGCACTTTGGCAATCCGGTCGCCGGATTTTGGCCCGGATTTTAGCGTGGCCGGGGTTTTCTCGGGTTCTTTGCTCATACCCCGCCATAGCGCGCGCGGGCCGAAAGGGCCAGATGGAAATCGGCGCTGAGCCAACTGATTGGCGTGGGCGGGGCTTGGCAAAGCGGGATTTCGCGGGCATCAAGGCGCCATGACACCCTTCGCACCCCATATGCAAATCGCCCTGTCCGAAGCGCGCGCCGCCCAAGCGCGGGGCGAAGTGCCGGTGGGGGCTGTGGTGGTGTCGCCTGACGGACAGATCGTCGCCCAGGCCGGCAATCGCACGCGGGAGCTGAATGACCCCTCGGCCCATGCAGAGATGCTGGCCCTTCGCGCGGCCTGTGCCGCTGCCGGGTCAGAACGCCTGCCCGATCATGATCTTTACGTCACGCTGGAACCCTGTCCGATGTGCGCCGCGGTGATTTCCGCCGCGCGCATTCGGCGGCTTTACTACGGCGCGTCCGATCCGAAATCCGGTGGCATTGCGCAGGGGCCGCGTGTCTTTGCCCATCCGCAGTCCCACCATGTGCCGGAAGTCTATGAGGGTATTTCCGAGGCGGAATGTGCGGCGCTTTTGACCGGGTTCTTCAAAGCCAGGCGGGGATAGGCATGGATCTGGCGCTGGCAATCCTGCCGATCCTTCTGACCCTGATGACCGGCTACGTGCTGGTCCAAACCGGGACGATCCCGCGCGCACATTGGCCCGCCATCGAAACCCTGTCCTTCCGCCTGCTGATCCCGGCAATCTTGCTGCGCATCATCTCGCAGGTCGATTTCAGCGCGGCCAGTGTCGGGCCCTTTGCGCTGGCACTGATGTGCACGGTCAGCGTTGCGGGCGGGGTGGTGCTTGCCCTGCGCCTGTTGCCGCAACGCCTGTTGCCCAACCCGTCTTTCACCACGCTGTTTCAATCGACCACGCGCTGGAACGGGTTTGTCGGGCTTGCGGCGGCAGAGCTGTTTCTGGGCCCCGAAGGCGTGGCGCTGATCGCGCTGGCCATGGCGGTGCTGGTCGCGCCTTTGAATGTGGTGAACGTGTCGGTCCTGGCCGCGTTTGGCCCGGGCAAGGCCTCTGCCCGTAAAATCGCGCTCGACATTGCGAAAAACCCTCTGGTGCAAGGCGGCGCGCTGGGGCTTCTGATCAACTTGTCCGGTCTGGCTCTCCCGAAACCGATTGATGACACGTTGGAACTGATTGGCCGGGCGGGGCTTGGCGTTGGGATCCTTGCCATCGGGGCAGGGATCTCGCTTAAACGTCTGTTGCTGCCCCATTGGCGCACGCTGCTGGGGGTCATGCTGCGCCCCGGGCTGACCGCCGGGGTCTTCCTTGTTCTGGCGCCCATCTTCAGCCTTACACCCGAAGAAACCCTGGCCGGAATCTTTGTCTTCGGTGTGTCCTGCGCCACCAACGGCTATGTAGTGGCGCGGCAGATGGGCGGTGACGCCGACCTCTATGCGGATGTGATGACCTGGCAGACGGTGCTGTCCCTCATCCTACTTCCCGCCACGGCAATCTGGTTGCTGCCCTGATAACGACCGTCTCCGGGCGGTGAAACCGAGCAGGGGCGCTATCCCCCACCTGTCCCCTACGAGGCTCGTTCCCCCCAGGATCTTTGGGGGTAAAAGAATGGCCCTCCTCTTTTTCTTGCGCCAAATACCTCGGGGTGAGCCGCGTAGGCGGCGAGGGGCAGCGCCCCTGCCGAGCGAAGCGAGGCTACGCCCAAGACTGTCGACCGTCAGGTCGCAAAGGCGCGGGAGCCCCCTTGCCTCAAATCTCGATTGCCCCCATCACCTCGGGCTCCACCACATTCACATCGGGCAACGCCGTTATCAACGCCTCTGCCGACTGCTCCAGGATCGGGAAGGTGCGATAGTGGCAGGGGATCACCGTCTTGAAATCAAAATACCGCTTTGCCGCGTATCCCGCACGCGCCATATCCATGGTGAAATGGCCGCCCGCGCATAGGATGCCGATATCGGGTTTGTGCAGATCCCCCATCCACGCCATGTCGGCCATGATATCCGTGTCACCCGACACATAGGTCACATGGCCGCCGCCGTCGATCATGAAGCCCGCTTCGCCACCGGTGTAAATCGGCCCGTTCGCCCCCGCCATGGACGAGCTGTGGGCCGCGTTTACCATGGTCACCTTGACCCCCAGCAGATCCACCGTGCCGCCCTTGTTGAAGCCCACCACCGGGATCTCATACTTGCCTTCCCACCAGCTCATCAGGTCGTAAATGCCCACGCAGGGGATTTCGAGCGTCCGGCAGATGTCCACCGCATCCCCCGCGTGATCGCCATGGCCGTGGGTCAACAGCACATGGGTCGCGCCCTGCAGGGCCTCGTCGCGCCGGTGTTCGGGAAACATCGGGTTGCCGGTCAGCCAGGGGTCGACCAGCAAAACCGCGTCGCCAATTTCAATCCGAAAGCCTGAATGGCCCAGCCATGTGATCTTCATGATATCCTCCCAACTCCGATCTGCCAGACCAGACTAACGCCTAATCCGCCCCTGTCACCCGTCTAACAGGTCGCAGGCGCTTGCCCCTTGGCCCCCCACGGGCTAAACGGGTCGCCAAATATCTCGCGAAACTCATCGGGGGTCCCCCATGTCGATCGACATCGAAACCGCGCGCAAGGTTGCGCATCTGGCCCGGATCAAGGTGGAAGAAGACCGCCTGCCGGAGCTTGCCGAAAATTTCAACGCCATCCTTGGCTTTATCGAACAGCTGAACGAAGTCGATGTCGAAGGCGTCGAACCGATGACCTCGGTCACGCCGATGCGCCTGAAACGCCGCGAAGATGTGGTGACCGATGGGGGCATGCCCGAAAAGGTGCTGTCCAACGCCCCCGATGCCCGCGAAGGGTTCTTTGCCGTGCCGAAGGTGGTGGAATAATGACCGAGCTGAACAAACTGACCATTGCCGACGCCCGCGACGCCCTGCGCAAGGGCGACCTGACCTCGGCAGAGCTGACCGACGCCTGTCTGACGGCGATCGAAGGCGCGGGTGCGCTGGGCGCGTTTGTGCACAACACCCCCGATCTGGCGCGCGAACAGGCCAAGGCGGCGGACGCCCGCCTTCAGGCCGGGGACGCGCCGGACATGTGCGGCATCCCGCTGGGCATCAAGGATCTCTTCTGCACCAAAGGCGTGCCCTCGCAGGCCGCGTCGAAGATCCTCGACGGCTTCACGCCCGAGTACGAATCGACCGTTTCGCAGAACCTGCTGGACAATGGCACCGTCATGCTGGGCAAGCTCAACATGGACGAATTTGCCATGGGCTCGTCGAACGAAACCTCCTGTTACGGCAACGCGGTCAACCCGTGGCGTCGTGGCAATGAAGACACCGCACTCACGCCGGGCGGCAGCTCGGGTGGGTCGGCCTCTGCCGTGGCCGCGGATCTCTGTCTGGCCGCCACCGGCACCGACACCGGCGGCTCGATCCGCCAGCCCGCCGCTTTCACCGGCATCACCGGGATCAAACCCACCTACGGGCGCTGCTCGCGCTGGGGGGTGGTGGCCTTTGCCTCGTCGCTGGATCAGGCGGGTCCGATGACCAAATCAGTGCGCGACGCGGCGATCATGCTCGAAGCGATGTGCGGCCATGACGCGAAAGACAGCACCAGCGCCGACCTGCCTGTGCCGAATTTCGAGGCCATGCTGACCGGCGACATCAAGGGCAAGAAAATCGGCATCCCGAAAGAATACCGCATGGACGGGATGCCCGAGGAAATCGAAACGCTCTGGGCCAAAGGGGCTGACATGCTGCGCGATGCGGGCGCCGAGATTGTCGATATCTCGCTGCCGCACACCAAATACGCGCTGCCGGCGTATTACGTGATTGCACCGGCTGAGGCATCGTCAAACCTTGCGCGCTATGACGGGGTGAAATACGGCCACCGCGCCACGCTGGAGGCGGGCGACGGCATCAACGACATGTATGAAAAGACCCGCGCCGAAGGGTTCGGGGCCGAGGTGCAGCGCCGCGTGATGGTCGGCACCTATGTGCTGTCCGCCGGTTTCTATGACGCCTATTACAACCGCGCCCGCCGCGTGCGCGCGCTGATCAAGAAAGACTTCGATGATGTCTTTGCCGCCGGTATTGACGCGATCCTGACCCCGGCGACCCCGTCGGCGGCCTTTGGCCTGGGCGAAATGGAAAACGCCGATCCTGTGAAGATGTATCTCAATGACGTCTTCACCGTGACCGTGAACCTTGCGGGCCTGCCCGGCATCTCGATCCCTGCCGGACTGGATGCCCAGGGCTTGCCGCTGGGGCTGCAACTGATTGGTCGGCCGTGGGAAGAAGGCGATCTGCTGAATATCGCTCATGAGGTCGAGGCCCGCGCAGGGTTTGTGGCGAAGCCTTCGAAATGGTGGTAAATACCGCCCCTCACAGGATGTGACGCTAAAGCGTTTCGACTTTAATCTGAGGCAGAGGAAAGTCGAAACGCAGCAAGAGATATCAATGTTGTGGGCGTTTCGGAATAAACATGTGTCTCAAGTTTATGCCGAAACGCTTTAAAAAAGGACGGCTCTGATGCGCAAACATGTTGGTCTGGTCATCGTAACGGTTTCCATGGCGGCGTTGACCGCCTGTGTCGATACGCGGATCCCTGACAGTGCGGCACATCTGCCCAACAAACCGGTTGATACAACCGTGCCGCTTTCGGCGATGGTCGAAGGCAGCACCGTGTCGACGCAGCCGCTGCAAAACGGGGCGGTGGTGGCGCTTTCCGCTGACGGAACGTCCGCTGCCCCCACCCCAACCAGCCCCGCGCCCAACAGCACCGGCATCTCGGACGAGCAGGATTTCCAGGCCGTGGCCGCGCGTGAAAGCATCGAAAGCGATGCCGCCCGCATCGCCAGCAACCGTGCCCAATACGAACAGGTGCAGCCCACCGCTGTGCCCGATCGCCCGAAAGGGGCAGGGGTGTCCATCGTCGATTACGCCCTCTCCACCACCAACACTGTGGGTGAGTCGCAGTATAAACGCTTCAGCCTCGGCGGGCAGAAACGATTTGATCGCAATTGCGCCAGCTATGGCTCGCCTGATATCGCGCAAGAGGCGTTCCTAAATGCAGGAGGCCCGCAGCGTGACCGGTACGGCATTGACCCGGATGGCGACGGCTTCGCCTGTGGTTGGAACCCGGCCCCCTTCCGCAATGTGCGTGCAGCCCCGACCCCCGTGCCCAGCAGCACGGGCGCGGTCAGCGCGGCGGATCTGGCCGCTGCCGGGATCACCGGCACACCAGAGGCCCCCGCCACCGCCCCCGCGGTGCCCCCCGCGCCGCTGCCGGGTGAGGCGCTGAATATCTCGTCCGAGTAAAATGACCACCCTGACTGTTTTTCCACGCCCGTCGCCCAATTTCGGGCCGCGGCGCGATGGGCTGCGCCCCACGCTGATCGTCCTGCACTACACCGCGATGGGCAGCGCCAAGGCCGCGTTGGAGCGGTTATGCGCGCCGGAATTCGAAGTCTCCGCCCATTACCTGATCTGCCGCACTGGCGCGCTGTATCAGCTCGTCGACGAAGAGATGCGCGCCTGGCACGCGGGCGCGGGCGAATGGGATGGAAACACCGACATCAATTCGCGCTCGATCGGGATCGAACTCGATAATGACGGGACCACGCCCTTTTCTGAGCCGCAGATGGCAGCGCTTGAGGCGCTGATGCCGGGCATCATGGCCCGCTGGACCATCCCACCCGAAGGCGTGATCGGCCACAGTGACATGGCCCCGGGCCGCAAGGCCGACCCCGGCCCGCGCTTTGACTGGGCGCGGCTTGCCCGGCAAGGCCTTGCAGCCCCGACCAGAAAAACACCCGCCGCAGAGCCACCCACCTGGGAAACCTTCCGCGTCCATGCCCGCGCTGCCGGATACACTGCTGACACAGACGACGACACATTGCTCGCCACCGTGCGCCTGCGCCATCGTCCCTGGGCCAAAGGTCCACTTGCCCCGGAAGACCTCTCAGCGCTGCCCGTTTGACCCGCCCGCCTCTTTTTCTTGTTTTAAATACCTCGGGGTTTGAGGGCTTCTTGGAATTGGTCCGGGGGATCAATTCGCCCGATAAACGGGCGGAGCCCTAGCCGTCATTGCTGCGAGGGGCTGCGCCCCTTTCCCGCGTTCAGGCTTGACCCGGCCCGTCGATATTCCTATCCCCTCCCTCACGCGGATGGCCGGATGACCGCGGGTGACTGGTGGGGCGTGCCTCATCGTGACGCGAGGAAAGTCCGGACTCCATAAGGCAACGGTGCCGGGTAACGCCCGGCGGGGGCAACCCCAGGGAAAGCGCCACAGAGATCAGACGGCCTGGCATGTCCGGGTCACGGTGAAACGGTGGGGTAAGAGCCCACCGCGCTTCTGGCAACAGCGGCGGCACGGCAAGCCCCACCGGGAGCAATGCCAAATAGGGATCGCAAGGAACGCAAGTTCCGGGGCTGCCTTGGCCCTTGCAGATTCGGGTTGGCAGCTTGAGCGTCCTGGCAACAGGCCGCCTAGAGGAATGGTCATCCAGGGTGTGGGGTCGCAAGATCCGGCACCCGGACAGAATCCGGCTTACAGGCCGTCCGCGTTTACACCCTGATTCTCGCCGGCCGGGGCTCCCGCGGGCGTCTTCCCTTTGGTCATTGCCCTTGGGCGTGGCCTCGCTTCGCTCGGTGGGGGCGCTGCCCCCGGCTTTCAGCCTCCCCCGGGATATTTTTACCCAGAAAATGAGGAAGGGGGCGGGTTTTCCGTGAATTGTACCGGGCTTTGCGGTTGACTCGCGGGCTGGGGGCGCTAAAAGGCGGGTTCCAGAGATACACCCGGGCACCCGCCCGTGCCCGATGAGGAGCAATTGATATGGCGAAGCCGACCACGATCAAGATCCGCCTGAACTCGACTGCGGATACCGGCCACTTTTATGTGACCAAGAAAAACGCACGCACCATGACCGAGAAAATGGTTGTGCGCAAATATGACCCCGTTGCCCGCAAGCACGTGGAATACAAGGAAGGCAAGATCAAGTAAGATCTGCTCATCCTACGGAAGAGGCCGTCCCGCTGGGGCGGCTTTTTGCGTTTTGGGGTTGCGATTTTTGGGTTTTGGGGCGCCGCCGACCGGTCTGCGGTCTGCGGTCTGCGGTCTGCGGTCTGCGGTCTGCGGATCAGCGGTGCAGGATCTGGTGGGCCACGCGCTGCCCCATGACATAATAGGTGTTCGGGGCCGGGTGAAACCCGTCTTCGGCCCACATTTCGGCGGTCATCGGCAGGTCGAAGGGCATGTAATCCGCCCCATGGTCCCGGGCATGGCGTTCCAGCGCCCGGTCATATCGCCGGGCTTGCAGCCCCAGCACCCAGCGCAACGGCTGTGGCAGCAGGGGAAAATGGCCCAGCGGCGGAATACCCGCGACAATCACGCGCCGCGCGCCCCAGTCTTCGCGCAGGTGGCGATAGAGTTCGGTGCGCAGTTGCAACAGCTTTTGCAACCGGATCTGGCTGGTGATGTCGTTCACCCCCAACACCACCAGCGCCACATCGAAAGGTTCGGGCGTTTGGGATTTCAGCAAGGGCAGGGTGGTGCGGGTGGTGTTTCCGGTGCGCGCGATCAATTTCCAGTCAACGGTGTAAGACCCCCCCAGCGCATGGGCAAGCTGGCCTGAAAGGGCCTCGGTTTGATGTTGGGCCCCCACCCCGGCAGCGGAACTGTCCCCGGCGATCAACAGTTTCAACACGGGCCCGGCCCCATACCTTCCCGCGCGATGCCCCCTCGGTTCGGGCAGGATGCGGGCGGTTTTGCGCACCTTCAGCGCCTGCGCCGTCAGAAGCGGGCTGAGCAGCAGCTTGGCGATGGTTTCCAGGATGGCAAACATGATTTTGCCTCACAAAAGAGGTGGGTCAAAAAAAGGGCCAGTCGTTGTGACCGGCCCTCGTGAATTTCGTATCAACGGCGCGGATCTTGCGATCCGGCGCGGTCAGGTCACGTCCAGCTTACTCGCGATTGCCGAGGAACTGCAGCAGGAACATGAACAGGTTGATGAAATCGAGATAGAGGCTGAGCGCCCCCATGATGGCCGATTTCGCCAGCCATTCGCTGTCCATCGCATGGGCGTGGGCCAGGTACTCGGTCTTGATCTTCTGCGTGTCATAGGCGGTCAGGCCGGCAAAGATCAGAACGCCAATCACCGATACGGCGAAGTGGATCATCGACGAGCCGATGAAAATGTTCACGATCGACGCGATGATAATGCCGATCAGACCCATCATCAGGAACGTGCCCATCGGCCCAAGGTCGCGCTTGGTGGTGTAGCCATAGAGGCTGAGACCCGCAAAGGCGATCGCGGTGATCAGGAAGGTCTGGGCGATGGAAATGCCGGTGAAGGCAGCAAAGATCCATGCCATCGACAGGCCCATCACGGCCGAGAACAGGTAGAAGAAGGTCTGGGCCCCAGCCGCCGACAGGCGGTTGATCGCGGCGCCAAATGCGAAGACCATGATCAGCGGCGCGAACATGACGATCCAGCCGAGGATATTCGGCGACAGGGTCACCGGATCGCGGAAAATCGACAGCAGAGCGTCGTTTGACCCAACAGCCCAGGCAACCCCGGCGGTCAGCAACAGACCCACTGACATGGTGCCATACACCTTGTTCATATGGGCGCGCAGCCCTTCGTCGATCGCGGCGCGTGTACCGACGCCGGAACGAATCGTGTCAAATTCAGCCATATTTGCCTCCAACAAATCTCATGTCGGCAGCCCCAAACGGAAACCGCCCTTAACCCCAATATCGGCAAGGGCGGCGGGTTTTTCAAGGGGATTGGCGTGTGTTTGACGCGTTAAATTGTTTCTGGATTAACACGTGTCCCAAGGGCCGGCAGAAACACCTATACCATTGATATCACGCGCCCTGTTTCGGTTTTCCCCTGTGCAGGGGGAAAGGGTGCAGGGGCAAAGGCGAAATGCCGAAATTATGGGCGATATTTGCTTAGCACACCCAGTGCGACGGCACGTCCCAGATCGGTTTTTGCGATTCCTGGTGCGCCTGGGCCGGGGTCACGCCGATATCATTCAGCTGCGTATCGCTCATGTCGGCCAGCACTTTGCGTTCGCTGCGGATCTGCAGGACGTAAGAGATCCAAGCGAGCAACGAGAAGCTGCGCTTTTGGGTGGGGGCATTGGTACAGGTTACAGCAGACATCTTCTCTACTCCTTTCTTGAAACGGATCATTTGACCCGTTAGCATCACATTTCTTGATCGTTATGACTCATTGCGATAGATAATGGAAATGAATGTTTATGGAATGACATATCAAGGAGTGTGATATGCCGAGAAATCTGGACATGACCGCCTTGCGCAGCTTCGCCACCGTGGCGGATGCCGGTGGGGTGACGCGGGCGGCGGGGCTGTTGAACCTCACGCAATCTGCGGTGTCGATGCAACTGAAGCGGCTTGAGGAAAGCCTGGGCCGCGCGCTTCTGGATCGCTCGGGCCGGGGGGTGACGCTGACCGCGGATGGCGAGCAGCTTCTGGGTTATGCCCGCCGGATGCTCAACCTGAATGACGAGGTGTTTTCGCGGCTCACCGACCACGCCTATGAGGGCGAGATTGTCCTGGGCGTGCCGTCAGACGTGGTTTATCCGGCCATTCCCAAAGTGCTGAAAACCTTCCACGCGGAATATCCGCGCATGAAGGTGCAGCTGATTTCATCCTATACCAGCCGGTTGAAATCCATGTTCGCGCGCGGCGAATGTGACATCATCCTGACCACGGAAGACACACTGGATGGGGGCGGAGAAACCCTGACAACCCTGCCTTTGGTCTGGGTTGGTGCCCCCGATGGGTTGGCGTGGAAAATGCGCCCGCTGCGCCTGGCGTTTCAGCATGGTTGCATCTTTCGCACCAGCGCACAGAAGGCGCTGGATGATGTGGGGATTGCCTGGGAAATGGCGGTCGAGAGCGATTCGACCCGCACCATCGAGGCGTCGCTTTCTGCCGACCTTGCCGTCCATGCCGTGATCGACGGCACAACCTCGGCCCAACTGGAGGTGATCGATCATGGCGGCGCACTGCCCGAACTCAAAACCACCAATGTGAACATGTATGCCGCCGAAAGCACCAAGGATCAGGCGTCCACCGACCTGCTCGCGCTGATCCGCACGGCGTTTTTGGATTTGTGAGGGGGGCATCGATCCAGAGGGCTAGTAGTTCCGGGCCGAAAGGGCGCAGCCTATTGAGGTGGAAAGATATTTGGAAGCACAAACATCACAAATAGGCCAATTGAGTTTACTGCGTATAAAAAGCGCGCGGCTTTCTGTTCCGTTGAATAGCCGTCTGTATCGTGTCGCAGGAAAAGCTGAACAAATCTCCCCATAAGATCTTGAGGATTGTGATCATCTGCGACGCGTTCTGAAAGAGTTGGTATTTTGGCTAGCTCGCAAAAGAAATCATTGAGTGCAAGCAATGGATCGGTGAGACCCACAAACATTGGGGGACGCCAGGGCCATATCGGGTGCAGCCGAAAACCGCTCAAATACAAGCCCAAGACTGCTGCGGCCAAGAAAGGTAAATTTATCACTGACTTTTGCCCCCTTTCAGACTGCATCCCTAACACAACGTTGACTCGCACTGACTACAAAACAACTTATCCTCACTCCTCCCCCATCGTCACAACAACCTTGCCGGTTGATTTGCGCGCCCGCAAAAGCTCCAGCGCGTCCAGTGCTTGCTCCAGCGGGAAGGTCTGGCCCACATGGGGTTTCAGCTTGCCGTCGACATGCCATTGAAACAGCTGGCGCAGGCTGTCCACCACCACGTCGGGGGCAAATTTCAGGTAGCCGCCCCAGTAAAGCCCGATCGCGGTGATGTTTTTCACCAGCATGTGGTTGGGTTTCAGATTGGGCATGTCGCCCGAGGCAAAGCCGATGAACAGGAACCGCCCATCCGGGTTCATCGCGCGAAACGCCGCTTCGCCCTGCGCGCCACCCACCGCGTCATAAACCACATCCGCGCCACCCAGCGTTTTCACCACTTCGCGAATGTCTTCGCTGTCGCTGTCGATCACATGGTCGGCCCCGGCCTCTTTGCAGATCGCCAGCTTCTCGGCCCCGCGTGCGCAGGCAATCACAGTGGCGCCCATCAGCTTGCCGATCTCAACCGCGGTCAGGCCGACGCCACCCGCAGCGCCCAGCACCAATAGCGTCTCACCCGGTTGCAACCGCGCCTTGTAGTCCAGCGCCAGATGGCTGGTGCCATAAGCGATCTGGAAGGCGGCGGCGTCGATGAAACTCATCCCATCAGGCAGGGGCACACAGCGGTTTGCGTCAAATACACCCCGCTCAGCCAACCCACCAAAGCCGGAAAACACCGCCACCCGGTCGCCTTCGGCAAACCCATCCACGTCAGGTCCAACCGCACGCACCACACCTGCGGGCTCCATGCCCAGCACGGTCGGCAGGTCGGGCCGTTCCTGGTATTTGCCGCGTGACATCAGGAGGTCGGCAAAGTTCAACCCGCAGGCCTTGATCTCCACCAGCACCTGCCCGGCATTGGCAGGCGCGGGCGGCTGAACCTGTACCAGCTGAGGCTGTCCCGTATGGTCGGTGATCTGAATGGCGCGCATGTCCCCTCCTGCAATGCTGAACCTGTTTTGGCAGGATCCTATCGGATCAATGCTGCAGGTGCGAGAAGATTTGATCTGCCACTCGGATTTGCCGGATCGGGCGCGCGCTCACTGAATGGTGATCACCCTGGGGGATGTTTTGCAAAATGCAAAACACGCAAAAGTAGAGTATAGAAATCATCTGAATAGGTATTAAATATCAATGGATTGCATATCCAGGCCCTGTATCAACCCCACGCAAACAAGGCCACGAGTTGAGCGTTCTGTCCAAAAAGACAGGTTGTGGTTGTGGGCCGCATTATGGTTCTTGAATATACGCAATCTAAGTAACGAGGAGCAAGCCGATGAAACATCCTGTGGATGTGCATGTTGGTAAACGTATTCGTCACCGTCGTTGGATGGTGGGGATGACCCAACAGCAACTGGCCGAAAAAGTTGGTATCAAATTTCAACAAATTCAAAAATATGAAACCGGTATGAACCGCGTGTCGGCCTCCCGCCTTTGGGATATCTCGGCCGCTTTGTCGGTGCCGATCGGCTTTTATTTCGAAGGGCTGGAAAACAGCGCTGCAGAAGGGGAACAGAACCTTCCCAGCGACATTCTGGCCGATAAAGAAGCCCTGGAACTGGTGCGCAGCTATTACGCCATTCCGGAAAACCAGCGCCGTCGCCTGTTTGAACTGGCACGTGTCCTGTCCGACGCCGCGTGATCCCAATCCCGAGCGGGTGCCGCTTGACGCACCCCGCCCGTCCCCGTATCGGATCATAAGATCACGCTGGAAGGGCCGGGATGACGATGTTGAATGATGAGACCCGCAAAGACCTGACACGCGTCGCAGAAGCCCTGGCTGATGCGGCGCGTTTGGCTGTCTTGCCCTATTTCCGTGCCGACGGGCTTGATGCCGATAACAAGCTTGATGCAGGTTTTGATCCCGTCACCGAAGGCGACCGCGCGGCAGAAAAGGCCATGCGGGAGCTGTTGGCTGTACTGCGTCCCGATGATGGCATTCTGGGTGAGGAGTTTGGCACCACCCAGGGCCGCTCTGGCCTGACCTGGGTCTTGGATCCCATTGATGGCACACGAGGATTTATCTCCGGCACCCCCACCTGGGGCGTGCTGATCGCGGTGGGCGATGACACTGGCCCGAAACTCGGCGTGATTGACCAGCCTTATATCAAAGAGCGGTTCCTCGGCGGCTTCGGCGCCGCTTGGGTGGATGGCCCGCTGGGGCGTCGTGGCCTGAAAACCCGCGGGGCCCGCCCGCTGGCAGAGGCCACAATCCTCACCACCTTCCCCGAAGTCGGTGACACCGTCGAACAAACCGCCTTTCACGATCTCGCGGCCCAGTGCCGCCTGACCCGCTATGGTATGGATTGCTATGGCTATGCACTGGTTGCGGCCGGGCAAGTGGATCTGGTGGTCGAGGCGGGGTTGCAAGCCTATGACATTCAGGGACCAATGGCCGTGGTGCAGGCCGCGGGCGGCATCGTGACCAACTGGCAGGGCGGCCCGGCGCATCAAGGCGGGCGCGTGGTCGCCGCCGCCAATGCCGACATCCACGCCGCCGCGCTGGAAACCCTCTCCAGGGCCTGAGCGCCGTGATCACGTCCCTACGGATAGGCTCATTTTCTGGTTGAAAATATCCTGGGGGAGGGCCGAAGGCCCGGGGGCAAAGCCCCTATTCCCGGGGCAAACCCCGAAACGCTGTATTGATGACAGGCCGAGCGAAGCGAGGCCACCCCCAAGCCTGTCGCCCGAAGGGCGTAAAGGCGCGGGAGGGATCCGGTTCAGATGAGCTTTTTCCCACCGACCCAGACCGAGCGGATCGCCCGGTCATCCCCCATCATGATGGTGGGAAACAACGCCTGCCACAGATCCTCCGCCCGCGCGGCACGCTGGGCAATCGCCGGGGTGGAGGCCAGGTCAATCACCGTCAGATCCGCCTCATATCCCGGGGCAAGGGTGCCGATGGTATCGCCCATCTGGATGGCCCGCGCAGATCCTGCGGTGGCCAGCCACCACAATTGCGCCGGATGCAGAGGGGTGCCCGCCAGCTGCCCGACCTCGTACGCCGCCGCCATGGTGCGCAGCATCGAAAAGCTCGACCCGCCGCCGGTGTCTGTGGCCAGCCCGATGCGGTGCCCTGACGCCATCAGACCTGACATGTCAAACAACCCCGATCCGATGAACATATTTGAGGTGGGGCAATGGATCAGGCTGGCCTCCATTTCGCGCAGCCGGTCCCGTTCGCGTTCGGTCAGGTGGATGGCATGGCCAAACAGCGCCCCGTCGCGGGCCAGTCCAAAGCTTTCATACACATCCAGATAATCGCGGGCTTTGGGAAACAGATCCTGAACCCAGGCAATCTCCTCGTGCTGTTCGCTGATATGGGTCTGCATCAGCACCTCGGGGTGTTCCGCCCACAGCGCGCCAAGCGCCTCAAGCTGTTCGGGTGTCGAGGTCGGCGCAAATCGCGGCGTGATCACATAAGACAACCGGTCCACCCCATGCCACTTGACCAAAAGCGCCTTGCTGTCGTCATAGGCGGACTGCGCCGTGTCGATCAACGTGTCAGGCGCGTTGCGATCCATACAGGTCTTGCCGCCCAGAACCCGCATCCCGCGCGCCTGTGCTGCGGTGAAATAGGCGTCGACGCTTTCAGGATGGATGGTGCAATAGCTGACCGTGGTGGTGGTGCCCGCCGCGGTCACCAGGTCGAAATAGGTGTTCGCAATGTCATCCGCGTGCGCCCGGTCGCCAAACCGGCTTTCTTCCGGAAAGGTGTAACTGTTCAGCCAGTCAATCAACCGCTTGCCCCAGGACGCGATGATGGCGGTCTGCGGATAATGCACATGGGCGTCGATAAACCCCGGTGAAATCAAAGCGTTGCCGTAATCCTGAACGTGGGCGTCCGGGTGGGCTGCGCGCAGATCATCGGCCGGGCCGACCGCGGCGATCTTGCCGCCCTCCACGAGCACCGCACCCCTTTCGTGATGGGTCACCGCCTCGGTCGGGCGGGTGGTGAACGGGTCCTCGGTAAAACTCAGGGTCTGGCCCAAAAGCAGCTGCATGGCACGCTTCCCAATATGATGTCCATTGTTAACAATCGGCGCCCACCAACCTACGCCCGAAAAATTAACACCGCAATGGTCCGCTTTGCCCCCTTTGCTGGTTCACTTGCCCCCGCCCATGCCCTATGGTCAGGCCAAACCGGCAGGAGGGCAGCAGATGTTGGATGACCAGACCACAGATGACGTGCAGCCCGGGGATGGCGATTACCGGCTGGACCGTGGCGTCTTTGGCTCGGTCAAAACCGCATTGGATGCCGAAGATGCCGGCGCGCTGGCCCTGGCGCTGGCCCCGCTGCACCCCGCCGATATCGCCGACCTTATGGAACAGCTGTCGTCGGATGACCGCGAAGCGTTTGTGCGCCTGTATGGCAGCGAGTTTGATGGGGAAGTGCTCACCGAACTCGAAGAGGGGCTGCGCGAAGACATCATTTCCTACATGGCGCCCGAGGTCTTTGCCGAAGCGGTGCGCGAGCTGGAAACCGATGATGTCGTCGACCTGATCGAAGACCTCGACGAGCCCCATACCGAGGCCGCCCTTGAGGCGCTGGATGATGATGACCGGGTGGTGGTGGAACAGTCGCTGTCCTACCCCGAGGAATCCGCGGGCCGTTTGATGCAACGCGAACTGGTGGTGGCGCCGGAACATTGGAATGTCGGTCAAACCATTGATTTCCTGCGCAATCAGGACGACCTGCCGGAGCAATTCTATCACGTGATTCTGGTCGATCCGCGCATGCGACCCACCGGTTACGTCACCCTTGGTCGCCTGATGGGCAGCAAGCGGGCAACCGCGATGACCGATATCATCGAAGACAGTTTCCGCACCATCCCCGTGCTGCAGGACGAAGGCGAAGTGGCCTATGCGTTCAACCAGTACCACCTGATCTCCGCCCCGGTGGTGGATGAAGATGACCGTCTGGTTGGCGTGATCACCATCGATGACGCGATGGGGATCCTGGACGAAGAACACGAAGAAGACATTCTGCGGCTTGCCGGTGTGGGTGAGGAAAGCTCGCTGTCGGACCGGGTGATCGAAACAACCAAACGGCGCTTCCCCTGGCTTGCCGTGAACCTGGTGACGTCGATCATGGCCTCGCTGGTGATTGCCCAGTTCGATGCGGTTATTGCGCAGTTCGTGGCGCTGGCGGTCCTGATGCCGATTGTCGCCTCGATGGGCGGAAATGCGGGCACCCAATCGCTGACCGTGGCGGTGCGCGCGCTGGCCACCAAAGACCTGACCACCGGGAACGTGTGGCGCGTGATCCGGCGCGAAGCGATTGTGGGGTTGGTCAACGGGGTGATCTTTGCCGTGGTCATGGGCATCGTTGGTGTGATCTGGTTTGGCACACCGCTGCTGGGCGTCGTCATCGGCGTTGCGATGGTCGTGAACCTTGTGGTGGCCGGGCTGGCAGGGGTTATGATCCCGGTGGCATTGGAACGGTTGGACATCGACCCGGCGCTCGCCTCTGGCGCGTTTGTGACCACGGTCACGGATGTGGTTGGCTTCTTCGCGTTCCTGGGCCTTGCTGCCGTGATGCTTATCTGACCCTTCCTGACCATGGGATCCGACATGACCGACCTGACCGAATTGAAAGCGGCCGCTCGCAAAGCCGCATTTGCCCGCCGCAAAGAGGCCCATTGCGAAACGCGCTCCGCGCTGGGGGTGGCGCATCTGATTGGCGAACTCACTGCCCATAAAGGCAAACCCATGTCGGGCTATATGCCGATCCGGACCGAAATCAATCCGCAGCCCGCCATGGCCGCGATGGCGGCGTGGTCCACCCTTGGCGTGCCCTATATCGAAGGGAAGGGGATGCCGCTGAAATTCGCCAAATGGCGCCCGGACAGTGATCTGGTGGAAGGCCCGTTTGGGGCGCAGGTGCCCGCCACGCTTGAGTTTTTTGACCCGGAAGTGGTGATTGTCCCCCTTGTGGCGTTCGACCGCAATGGCGGGCGGCTTGGCTATGGTGGCGGCTTTTACGACCGTACGCTGGAAGGCCTGCGTGCCAAGCGTCCGACCCTGGCGATCGGGTACGCCTATGCGGCCCAAGAGGCAACAGACCTGCCGCTGGAACCCACCGACCAGCCACTGGATATGATCGTGACCGATGAAGGCGTGATCCGCTTCTGACCTCACACATGGGGCAGGGGCGGCATCCGCTTCGCTCCGCCGCGCTGTCGGTGGCTCACTGACGTGAGCCTGACCGCCGGGGCTTTGCCCCCGCCCCACCCTTCGGGCGTGGCTCCCCCAGGATACTTGACGACCAAAGATAGAACGCCTGTCATCTTTGGTCTTTAAACATCCCGGGGTGAGCGCGAAAGCGCGAGGGGCAGCGCCCCTTTTCTTGCCGAGCGAAGCGAGGCCACCCCCAACCAGAGGCAATCCCGCAGGGATCAACGATGGGCGGGAGCATCAGCTCTGCCGCTTCGCCCTTGCCCTTTTGGCGCAAGACGCCTAGGGCTATCCTTCATGAAAATACTCTTTCTTGGCGATATTATGGGCCGCGCCGGGCGCCGGGCGGTGACGGAACGTTTGGCAAAGCTGCGCGCGGCGTGGAAGCTGGATTTTGTTGTGGCCAATGGCGAAAACGCCACCTCGGGTCATGGGCTGTCGGGCGGGCACGCAAAGACGCTGTTTGACGCGGGGGTGGATGTGATCACCCTTGGCGATCATGCATTTGACCAGCGTGACATGCTGACCTTTTGCGAACAGGACAAGCGGATCATCCGGCCGCTGAACTTTGCCAAGGGCGCGCCGGGCGTGGGCGCGCGGGTGTTCACCGATGCGCGCGGGCGCAAGATCCTGGTGGCGCAGGTTCTGGGGCAGGTTTTCATGAAACGCGCCTTTGACGATCCGTTTTCCGCCATTGATCTGGTGCTGAACAAGCACCGGATCGGCGGCGCGGTACAGGCGGCGCTGGTTGATATTCATTGCGAGGCGACCTCGGAAAAGATGGGTATGGGCCATTGGTGTGACGGGCGCGCAAGTGTTGTCGTCGGCACGCATACCCATGTGCCAACAGGCGACGCGCAGATCCTGCCCAAAGGCACGGCGTTCCAATCGGATGCGGGCATGTGCGGCGACTATAATTCCGTCATCGGCATGAAAAAGGACGAGCCGCTGAACCGGTTCATTACCGGTATGGCCAAGGGGCGGTTCGAACCGGCGGCGGGCGAAGCGACCTTGTCTGGCCTATATGTGGAAACCGACGACCGAACCGGTCTGGCGACGCGCGTGCAAATGGTGCGCGAGGGCGGGCGGTTGGCGCAATCCACCCCGCTGGACGGTTGAGCTGCAGTTGCGCCTGACCGCGTTTCTGGCGCTCCTCGGGGCGGGCCGGGGTCAGCTGCGCTGCCTAGGTCAGCTCTCTTCTCACGGGGTTTAATGTGATCCGGGCCATGGATTTGTGGGGCGCGCGGTATTCCGGCTGGGTGTACCTGTCCCTTGCCGAGATGGTTTTGGGGCTGTTTCTGATGCAACCGTGCCTCCGCCACGCCCCCCGACTACCCGCGAAACCGCACGGGAATGAACGTCACGCTTGCCCCCATGGGCTGCAATGGGCAAAACTGGTGTGAAGACGCCTGAAAAGAACCGGGATAAGGACAGGGTATGGGGTTATTCGAGTTGAGCCAGACCACACAGGCGATCCTGTCGCTTTTTGTGGTTCTGGGCATGTTCGCGCTGTTTATCCGCGAAACTTTTCCGACCGAAGTGGTGGCGATTGCCGGGGTGGCGGTGATGCTGGTCACCGGGATCCTGCCCTATGAAACTGCGCTGGGCGTGCTGTCCAACCCGGCCCCCTGGACCATCGCAGGCATGTTCATCGTGATGGGTGCGCTGGTGCGGACCGGGGCGTTGAAATGGTTCACGCAAATTGCAGAGAAACAGGCCGAGGGCAGTCCGATGAAGGCCCTGGCCGCCCTGATGGGCTTTGTCATTGTCGCCTCGGCCTTCGTGTCGAACACGCCGGTTGTGGTGGTGATGATCCCGGTTTTTGTGCAGCTGTCGAAAAAGATCGGCCAGTCGGCGTCGAAGCTGCTGATCCCGCTCAGCTACGGCGCCATTCTGGGCGGCACGCTGACGTTGATCGGGACGTCCACCAACCTGCTGGTCGATGGTGTGGCGCGCGCCCATGGGATGGAACCGTTTTCGATTTTCGAGGTCACGCCGCTGGGCATTGTTCTGGTCGCCTGGGGCATGGTTTATCTTTATTTCATCGCGCCCAATATCCTGCCCGACCGCACCTCGATGGCGGCGATGCTGGGCGGGGATAAGGCGCGTAAAAAGTTCTTTACCGAGGCGGTGATCCCGCCAGAGTCAAATCTGATTGGCCGCGAAGTCACCGGGGTGCAGCTTTTTAAACGCGAAGGGGTGCGGCTGGTGGACGTTATTCGCGGTGATGCCTCGTTGCGCCGCGATCTGACCGGGGTCACGCTTCAGGTCGGGGATCGGGTGGTGCTGCGCACCGCGATGACCGAGCTTCTGTCCCTGCAACGAGACAAAAGCCTGAAACGGGTTGATCAGGTGTCGGCGGTGGAAACCACCACGGTTGAGGTGCTGATCACGCCGGGCTGCAAGATGGTCGGCAAAATGCTGGGCAAGATGCGCCTGCGGCGTCGTTTTGGGGTCTATCCGCTGGCGGTGCATCGTAAGAATCAAAACATTGGCCGGCAGCTCGATACGCTGGTGGTCAAAGTGGGGGATACGCTGTTGCTGGAAGGCGCCCCCGAGGACCTGTCGCGCCTGGCGCAGGAAATGGATCTTGCGGATGTCTCGCACCCGTCAGAACGCGAATACCGCCGCGGCCATGCGCCCGTTGCCATCGTTGCACTCGTGGCGTTAGTGGCGCTGGCCGGGCTTGGCGTTGCGCCGATCTTTCTGCTGGCGGTTCTGGCTGTGGCGCTGGTGCTGATCACCCGCTGTATTGATGCGGATGAGGCATTTGCCGCCGTGGATGGGCGGCTTCTGGCGCTGATCTTTGCGATGCTTGGGATTGGGGCCGCACTGGAAAGCTCTGGCGCGGTGGCGCTGATCGCCAATGCGTTGGCGCCGATTTTGGCCAAATTGCCGCCCTTCCTGATCGTCTGGGCAATCTATCTGCTCACATCGGTGCTGACGGAACTGGTGTCCAACAATGCGGTTGCGGTGGTTGTGACACCGATTGCCATCGGTCTGGCCGATGCGTTGGGCTTTGATGCGCGCCCGCTGGTGGTGGCGGTGATGGTTGCGGCGTCGGCCAGTTTTGCCACGCCGATTGGCTATCAGACCAACACGCTGGTTTACGGTCCGGGGGGCTACAAGTTCTCAGACTTCCTCAAGGTAGGGGTGCCGCTGAACCTGTCCATCGGTGTTCTGGCCTCGGCCATCATCCCGTTCATCTGGCCGCTTTGACATCACCATGACACAGGCGCGCCAGACGGCCGAAATCCTCGCAAAACGCGTGCTGAATTTCGAGATGAGCACCGAGGCGATCCCGTGGGGCTGGGCTCTGATGGATGCGCGGCGGGAAAGCGATGCGCTTTACGCCCTGACGGCGCTGACCCCACCTGTGCATTGGGCTGAATTGAATGGCCTGATCGACCAGATCGCCCGCGATTTTGCCTGGCCCCTGCCAGAGGGGGAGGCCGCTGCCACGCGCTGGCTCGCCCATGGTCACCTCAGTGATGTTGTGGCAACAAATGGCGATGATTTCTCCGCACTCAAGAAAGTCTCGCGCCTGTGGTTTGACCACGAAACACCGGATCTGGAGGTGTTTTACCGGTTGAAACACGCGATCCGCGAGGTGGAGCTGACGGGTCAGCAGCGTCATGTGCCGGGGCTGACACGCGAGAATTGGAGCGAACGGCTCACCGCTGCCGCGCAGGACTGGTTGACCAGCCACCCACTCCCCACAGGGCTGGCGGGATAAGATCCACAGGTCAAATGGCAGGGGCAGGGGCGGCATCCGCTGCGCTCCGCCGCGCCGTCGGTGGCTCACGTTGTGAGCCTGAAGGGGCGCTGCCCCTCGCGAGGCAAGCTCGCTCACCCCGGGATATTTGAAACAAGGAAAAGAGGGTGCCCTCCTCTTCATTTTCTAATCGGAAATATCCTGGGGTGAGGACGCAGTCCGAGGGGCAACGCCCCTGTCTTGCCGAGCGAAGCGAGGCCACGCCATTCCGGCAAATTGGGCAGTCAATTCGCTGCCTTTCGCCTACGGCTCAAACGCGAGTTGCCTGTCCCTTTTGGGTTTGTGCCGGAATGGCGTTCCCCAAGCCAGTCGACCGACAGGTCGTAAAGGCGCGGGAGTGCCTAAGACCCCTAGCCCCCTCAAAGTGGCCAGAACACCAGAATGGCCGGGATCGAAACCGCCACCACCAACACCTCCAAAGGCAGGCCCATGCGCCAGTAATCGCCAAATTTGTACCCGCCCGGCCCAAGGATCAGCGTGTTGTTCTTGTGGCCAATGGGGGTGAGGAACGCGCAGCTCGCCGCCACCGCGACCGCCATCAGGAACGGATCGGGGTTTTTGCCAAGGGTCTGCGCCATCTGGATGCCCACCGGGGCGGCGACAATGGTGGTGGCGGTGTTGTTCAGGACATCCGAGAGCGTCATGGTGACGATCATCAGAACCGTCAGCACCGCCCAGGCGGGCAAGCCATCGGTCAGCCCCACCAGAGTTCCGGCAATCAGTTCGGTGCCGCCCGAGGTTTCCAGCGCCGCCCCGAGCGGGATCATTGACCCCAACAGCACCACAACCGGCCATTCGATATGGTCGTAAATCTCGGAAATCGGCAGGATCTTGGTCAGCGCATACCCCACCACCACCAGCCCCAGGGCCACGGGCAGATAGATCAGGCCAACGCTCGCCGCGGCCACGGCGGCGGCAAACATGCCAATGGCCCACCAGACCTTTTCGTCCTGCGTCACCGTCAGGCCCCGCTCTGCCAGGGGCAGGCAGCCCAGCCAGTCGGTGACATCGCCCTCTTTGCCCGCAGGCACCAGAAGCAGCAGGATATCGCCCGGCTGCACGGGGGTCTTGCGCACCTGTTTGGTGATCCGTTTGCCCGCGCGTGAAATGCCCATCAGCACCGTGTTGCGCCGCCAGTTGAGGCCAATGCTCTGCGCCGTCTTACCCGCGATGCGCGCGCCGTCCGGCACCACCACTTCGATGCTCGACAGACCCGCCCCCTCGGCGGTCACCTTGTCCTGACGCGCGTCTTCGGCAAAGGCCAGACCGAGGGCCGCGCGAAACTCGTCCAGCGCCTCTGGCCGCGCCTCCAGGACCAGCGCATCCCCCGCCTCCAACATCGTGTTGCGCTGGGTGCCGTAGCGCCGGGTGCCGCCGCGCACAAGCCCCAGGATCGCGACATCGTTCTTCTCGGCCACCTCTGTCAGCTCTTTCAGGCGTTTGCCGATATGCTTGCTGTCGTCCGGCAGGGTCAGTTCCGCCACGTATTGCCCAAACCCCTCCATCACGTCAGCGCCCCCTTTGCCCAGCTCGGGCTGCGGGATCATGCGCCAGCCAATGAGGGCGACAAAGATCAGGCCGGCAATGGCGGTCACCCCACCCACCGGGGCAAAATCAAACATCGAAAACGGCGCGCCCAGGGCTTCGCCACGTATCGACGCGATGATGATGTTGGGCGGCGTGCCGATCAAGGTGACCATGCCGCCAAGGATGGTCGCGAAACTCAGCGGCATCAGCGATAACCCCGGCGCACGCTTGGCTTTTTTGGCGGTTTGCATGTCGACCGGCATCAAAAGCGCAAGGGCCGCCACGTTGTTCATAAAGGCCGACAGGATGCCGCCAATCGCGCCCATCAGCGCGATATGCGCCCCCAAAGACCGGCTGGCATCCACAAGCGTGCGGGTGATCAGAAACACCGCCCCCGATCGCACCAGCCCGGCCGACACCACCAGGACCAGCGCCACCACCAGGGTGGCCGGATGCCCGAAGCCGGAAAACGCGTCTTTGGTGGGCACAACCCCCAAAACCACCCCCAACATCAGCGCGCTGAAGGCGACAAGGTCATATCGAAACCTCCCCCACAACAGCAGGGCAAAGACGGCGGTGAAAAGCGAAAAAAGAATGATCTGATCTGTGGTCATGCCCTAGGGATACTGCGCATTTCTCGCGGGGGGAAGTTCTGACCATGGGGAAAATGCGGCAGCAGGTGACACCTTAGCCGAAAAGCACCGGGTAGAGCGATGCCACCAGAAGCGCCGCCATGGTGATGTTGAAGGCGGTGAGGCGCGTGGGGTTGGTCAAAACGCGGCGGATCTGTTGGCCCAGAAGGGTCCAGGTCGACACGCTGGGCAGGTTGACCGCGCCAAAGATCACCGCCACCAGAAGCACCGCCTGCAGCGACCGGTCCGGCGCATAGACCGAAATCGCGGTCAGCGCCATCGCCCAGGCCTTGGGGTTGACCCATTGAAACGCCGCCGCCTGTAAAAATGTCATCGGCCTTGCCCCGGCGCTGCCCCGGCCCGGCTCGCCAGCGCGGGCGATTTTCCAGGCAAGCCACAGAAGGTAGGCGACCGACAATACCTTCAGCACCAGATAGCTGACCGGAACCGCGTCAAACACCTGCATCAACCCCGCGCCCACCAGCACAATCATCACCGTGAACCCGATGCCGATGCCCAACATATGCGGGATGGTGCGGTGAAACCCGAAATTCGCGCCCGATGACATCAGCATCAGGTTGTTTGGCCCCGGCGTGATTGACGAGACAAAGGCGAAGGCGAGGAAGGCAGAAAAGAGGTCGAAGTTCACGGGGAAGACCTTGCTGTTGGAGTGCCACATCAGTGTTGAGGAAAACCCGCGCATCTGAATTGCAAAGTTGTGCAGTATGGCGCTATCTTTGCAACTGATGACGAAGATTGATCAGATAAACCGCAGAATATTGCGTGAACTCGCCCGCGATGGTCGCCTGCCCAATACCGACCTTGCCGATCGCGTGGGCCTGTCGCCCTCCGCCTGCCTGCGCCGGGTGCAGGAATTGGAACGGGCAGGGGTGATCAAAGGCTATCGCGCGGTGCTGGACCCGGTGGCGATGGGCCACGGCTTTGCCGCCTATGTGACCGTCGGGCTGAATGACCACACCAAGGCGTCACAGGACGCGTTTGAACGGGCAATGACCCGGTTTGACGAGGTGCGCGAGTGCCACAATATCACCGGCACCGTTGAATATCTGCTCCGGGTCGAGACCGAGGATCTGGCGAGTTACAAACTCTTTCACACCGAAAAGCTCGGCACCCTGCCGCAGGTCCACCAGATTGTGACCCATGTGGTGATGGGGTCCCCCAAGGATGAGCGCGCCTAAGGGGGGGCGGGGTTCACCGGACACGCGGGAAAACCAAAACAGATTAATCGGATGCCTCACGCAGCCGGGTGACAACGCGCTGGGTCAGCGCCAGAAACTGCGCTTGTTCGTCGGCGGACAAATCCGAAAGCGCCTGCGCGTTGACCGCGTGGGCCGCCGCATAGGCCGGGTCCCGCAGCGCCTTGGCCGGATCGGTCAACCAGATCCGTTGCGCCCGCCCGTCGCTGGGGTCTTTCATCCGGCGCAACAACCCGTCCCGTTCCATGCGGTTTAGCGTGTTGGCGACCGTGGCCTGTTCCAGATCCAGCTTTTGCACCAGCTCTTTCTGGCTTTGCCCGTCCTGTTCCCACAGCTCCAACAGGATCGGGAACTGGCCCACGCTCAGCCCCAGATCGCGGATCTGGTGTTGCAGGGCTTTGGCGAACAGCCGCGCCACGTGATTGACCAGATAGCCGGCCGAGATGTCTTTTTGAAACCGCATGTACGGGTTTTAGCTTTACATAGCCTGCTATGCAATATTATATAGCAAGCTATGTAAAAGAATCGTGCACGATAGGAAAGGATCCGTCATGACACCGAAATTGCACGCCGCCGCAGGCACCATCGCCTTCCTTTGCATCCTGACCTTCTGGTCCTCGACCCTGATCACCGAGCTGTTCGCGGGCCATGACACCGTCACCTTGGTCAAACGTTTTGTGCTTTACGGGCTGATCGTGTTGATCCCCGCAATGGCGACCGTGGGGGCCACCGGCATGGCCCTGGGCAAAACCCGCAAAGGGCCGATCATCGCGGTCAAGCAGAAACGGATGCCGGTGATTGCGCTGGCCGGGCTGGGGGTTCTCTTGCCCGCCGCTTTCTTCCTTGATCACAAGGCCCATGCCGGGGAATTTGACGCGCTGTTCTACACGGTGCAGGGGATCGAACTCTTGGCCGGTGGGATGAACCTGACCCTGATGGGGCTGAACATTCGCGATGGGCGGCGGATGACGGCGAAGCGCCGTCAGGCCCTTGCGCGCAGGGCCTGAGGACCGGGGCCATCCCTGTGCGACCATGCCCCCCTTGCCCCCCGCCCGCCGCATGGGGTATTGAACGCGTCAACTGATACAGACATGCATGATTTACGGAGGTCGCCATGGCGGGCCACTCAAAATGGGCAAACATCCAGCACCGCAAAGGTCGCCAGGACAAGCTGCGCTCGAAACTCTTCTCGAAACTGGCAAAAGAGATCACCGTGGCCGCCAAGATGGGCGACCCGGACCCGGATAAAAACCCGCGCCTGCGCCTGGCCGTGAAAGAAGCGAAATCGCAATCGGTGCCCAAGGATGTGATCGATCGCGCGATCAAGAAATCGCAGGGTGGCGACGCCGAAAACTATGACGAGATCCGGTATGAGGGCTATGGCCCGAACGGTGTTGCGGTGATTGTCGAGGCCATGACTGACAACAAGAACCGCACCGCCTCCACCGTGCGCTCGACCTTTTCGAAAAACGGCGGCAACCTGGGCGAAAC
The DNA here is from genome assembly GCF_049803815.1 of Aliiroseovarius crassostreae. Lineage (GTDB taxonomy): Bacteria > Pseudomonadota > Alphaproteobacteria > Rhodobacterales > Rhodobacteraceae > Aliiroseovarius > Aliiroseovarius crassostreae_A. The sequence continues at coordinate 685,306 of NZ_JBNAGI010000001.1, read as the reverse complement.
CGGGTCGGTGGGCTTCATGTTCGACCGCAAGGGCGAGGTGATCTATCCGGCCTCGGTCGGCGACGAAGACACGGTGATGGAAGCCGCGATTGAAGCGGGGGCCGAAGATTGCGAAAGCGACGAGGAAAACCACCGCATCACCTGCGCCGATACCGACCTGAACGACGTGTCCACCGCGCTGGAAGCGGTTCTGGGCGAAAGTGAATCGACCAAGCTGATCTGGCAGCCCAACATCACCACCGAGCTGGATCTGGACAGTATGCAGAAGCTGATGAAACTGGTGGACGCGCTGGAAGATGACGACGACGTGCAACGCGTGACCACAAACTTCGAAGCCTCGGACGAGGTGCTGGCGCAGCTGTAATCGCGCCGACCAGACGACAGATAAAAACCCCGGCCATTGGTCGGGGTTTTTTGATGTTTACGCGTGTTGATCGCGGGGCGGCCCTCACCCCAGCTTTTCGAACCGACAGGTAAAATGGCGCATCAGATCGGGCTGCCGGGTGATGCGATACCCTCTCAGATCGTCTTTGATCGTGGCAAGCTCTTCGAACACTTCGACAATGTAATCCGCGTGGCTTTGCGTATAGGTGCGCCGCGGGATGGCCAGGCGCACCAGATCCATCGGTGCGGGGGCTTCGTGGCCATCCGGGTGCTTGCCAAACATCACCGTGCCGATTTCGCACCCGCGAATGCCGCCCAGTTCATAAAGAGCCACAGCCAGCGCCTGACCGGGGTATTCCAGCGGCGGGATATGCGACAACCAGGCGCGCGCGTCGATGAACACCGCGTGCCCGCCTGCGGGTTTGACCACCGGGATGCCCATCGCGTCTAACCGCTCGACGATATATTCATTGGTGCGGATGCGATATTGCAGATAATCCTCGTTGACGATTTCAGTCAGGCCCTGCGCCAGCGCGTCCAGATCGCGCCCGGACAGCCCGCCATAGGTTGGAAAGCCCTCTGTGCGGATCAGGTGGTTGCGCGCCTCTAACGCCAGATCATCGTCGTTCAGCGCAAGCCAGCCCCCAATATTGCCAAACCCGTCCTTTTTGGCGCTCATGGTCATGCCATCAGCCACCGAAAAGCAATCGCGCACAATGTCGGGGATCGAGCGGCCCGCCTGACCGGGTTCGCGCTGCTTGATGAACCATGCGTTTTCGGCAAACCGGCAACCGTCGATGATGAACGGCTTGCCGAATTCATGGGCCAGCGCCGCGGTGGCGCGGATGTTTTCCAGGCTGACCGGCTGCCCGCCGCCCGCATTGTTGGTGATCGTGATCATCACGCAGGGCACGCTGTCGCCATGCGCCTCAAGAAAGGTTTTCAGCTTGCCAAGATCCATATTGCCCTTGAACGGGTGCAGGTTCGACGGGTCCTGCCCCTCGGCAATCACCAGATCATGCGCCGCCGCGCCTGAGGCCTCGATATTGCCGCGCGTCGTGTCGAAATGGGTGTTGTTGGGGATGTTCTTGCCCGGGCCGCCGAAGATCGAAAACAAGATCGCCTCGGCCGCGCGGCCCTGATGGGTGGGGATGATATTTGCAAACCCGGTCAGGTCCTTCACCGCCGCCTCGAACCGGTAGAACGAGGGCGACCCGGCATAGCTTTCATCCCCGCGCATCACCGCCGCCCACTGCGCGGTGCTCATCGCGCCCGTGCCGCTGTCGGTCAGAAGGTCGATCAACACGTCGTCCGAATGCAGCCCAAACAGGTTGTAATGGGCGTCGCGGATCAGGGCCTCGCGCTCGGCCCGCGTGGTCATGCGGATCGGTTCGACGGATTTGATGCGAAAGGGTTCAATGATGGTTTTCATCTCTGGGCTCCTATGATCGGCCCAAAAGAGATCGCGGCAACAGGTCACACGAAAGGGCCGAAGCGCTGCGGTTGCCCAATGCGGACCGCGCTCAGCGCCCAATCTGTTGCGGCCCCAAAGAACCAAGAACCGGGCGGCAAGTCAATATCCCCGTTCCCATCCACGCGCGGGGCGGTTGCGCGCTCACTCCTCCCCCAACCCGCTCACATAAAGCGCCACCGCGTTCATCTCCAACTCGGTCAGGTTCTTGGCGATCGAATGCATGATCGCGTGGTCATTGGTGCGGGTGCCGCTTTCAAAGGCCTGCAATTGCTCCAGCACATAATGGCGGTGCTGGCCGGCCAGCCGGGGCAGGTTTTCGTCCCCCGCGGCAAATTCGCCATGGCAATCGGCGCAGGGCGGGATCTGCGTGAACTCATTGCCCTCGTGATAAATATACGCCCCCACCGCAGCGAGCGATTGCTTTGACGAGCGCACCCGGTGCTTCTGCGCAGGTTGCGCGCTGAAAAACTCGGCCAGCGCTACGATCTGCCCGTCCGTCAGCGGTTCCGCCATGCCGTTCATAATGTCGCTGACCCGCGTGCCATCGCGAAAGTTGCGCAGCTGCTTTTCCAGATAGGCCCGGTTTTGGGCGGCAAGACGCGGGTAGGTTCGGCTTGAGGCATCCCCCGTTTCGCCATGACAATGCGCGCAGGTGTCCTGCATCAACGTGGCAATGTCGTCTGCATCTGCCAACGCGTGGCCCACAAGGGCAAAGCTGGCAATCAGGCTGGCGGCGGCTAGGGAAATCTGGCGCATGGGGCTTCCTTATCACAAAGTGGCAACGCAGAGGGGTGCCGGATGAGGGAACGATAGCAAATCTTGCCGAGGCCGAGGGGCCCGCATTTTGCCACAGGGCGCGGCGACGATTGGACCCGGGGGCTTGCGCTTTGCCTGACCTTCAGGTCATGTCGCGGGATGACCCAAAATCATCGCCCCCTTCATGGTATCGCCTGGATGATCTCTGCGGGCCTCTTGTTTGTCGCCATGAACGCGATGGTGAAGCATGTGGGGCAGTCCTTGCCGTCCACCCAGGCGGCTTTCCTGCGCTTTCTCTTCGGGCTGATCTTCGTCGCCCCCGTGCTGGGGCGAGTCGTGCGCACCCGGTTTGACCGCCGCACATGGGCGTTGTTTGCCGGACGCGGCGTGGTGCATACGGTGGCGGTGCTGTGCTGGTTCTACGCGATGACCCAGATCACCGTGGCCGAGGTGACGGCGATGAATTACCTCAACCCGATCTACGTCATGCTGGGCGCGGCGCTGTTTTTGGGCGAGACCTTTTCCTGGCGCCGCATGGTCGCCGTCGTGGTGGCCTTCCTTGGCGTGGTGGTGATCTTGCGCCCGGGGGTGAGAGAGCTCGGCCCCGGGCATTTGGCGATGATCTTTACCGCGATCGCGCTGGGCGGATCCTACCTGATCGCCAAACGCCTGTCCTCGATCACCTCGGCTGCGGTGGTGGTGGCGATGATGTCGATCACCGTGACCGTCGCCTTGATCCCGTTTGCATGGATGGTCTGGGTGCCCCCAAGCTGGACCCAGCTCATCTGGCTCCTCGCGGTGGCAGGCTTTGCCACCGGCGGGCATTACGCCATGTCGCGCGCCTTTGCCGAAGCGCCGGTGTCGGTGACGCAACCGGTGGCGTTCACCCAGATCATCTGGGCGGTGATCATGGGCTACACGCTTTTTGGCGAACCGGTGGATGGTTGGGTGATTTTTGGCGCGGCGATGATCATGTCCGCCGTGTCCTACATCACCTGGCGCGAAGCGATGCTGAAACGCCGCGCGGCCCCCGCCGACGCCACCGGCGCCTGAGACCTGATCATCGGAGCGCCTGCGGCGCACATGTGATCTCCCCATCGGCTGCGCCGCTGGCTCGGGAATGCCTCCGGCGGGGATATTTTAAGACCAAAGATGGCAAGCCGCATGGGGCATCTTTGGTCCCGCAATATCCCGGGGTTCGAGGGCTTTCAGGAATTGATCCGGAGGATCAATTCGCCCGAAGAACGGGCGGAGCCCAGGGACGAAGTCCGAGGGGCAGCGCCCCTTTTCCAAGCGCAGCGAGGCCACCTTGAGCGCGCTTGAGCACGAGCGAAAGCGCCCTTGAGCCGAATGAACGATCCGGATGAAAAAAACGGGGCCGCAGATGCCGCCCCGTTTATGGCTTTTGGGAGAGGATCACTCCGCCCAACTGACCCCGGTCAGGTCATTGGCCTGGGTGGGTGCGTTTTCCCAAAGCCCCTGAATTTTCGCATTGGCGACACCGGTTTTCGCCAATTGAAAGAGGTATCCGTTCACGTAATCTTCAGAAATGATTTGCTGCATTTCAGCCAGCAGCCCTGCGCGCTGGTCGGGGTCCGATGTCACTTCCAGCGTGGCGTTCAGCTCCTGGAACTCGGGCCGGTCGTATTGGAAATAATAGTCGGGCCGGGCATAGATATTGATGTCGGCGGGTTCGGTATGGCTGACAATGGTCAGGTCAAAATCCTTGCCCTTGAACACCTGTTCGATCCATTGCGCCCATTCCAGGTTGGTGATTTCGGTCTCGATCCCCACGTCGCGCAGTTGGGCGGCGATGATTTCACCTCCACGCCGCGCATAGGCGGGGGGCGGCAGCATCAGGCGCAGTTTCACCCCGTCGGGTGCCGCCTCGGCCAGCAGCGCGCGGGATTGGTCCGGGTCGTGGGCCGAGTTCGCGGTCAGGTCCATATAGGCGGGTTGATGCGGGGCGTAATGGGTGCCAATCGGTGTGCCATAGCCAAACATCGCCCCATCAATAATGTCCTGCCGGTTGATCGCATGGGAAATCGCCTTGCGGATGCGCACATCATCAAGCATCGGCGCCTTATTGTTGATCGCCAGGATCGTTTCGCCCTCGGTCGACCCAACAATCACGTTAAACCGTGGGTCGGCCTCAAACTGCGCCAGCGTTTCTGGCGCGGGGAAGTTTGGAAACGCGTCCACATCCCCTGCCATCATCGCGGCAAAGGCGGCGTTCGGGTCCGAGATGAATTTGAAAGTCGCCTTGGCCAACGCGGGTTGCGTGCCCCAATAGTTCGGGTTGCGCGCCAGGGTCACATGATCGCCCTTGGCCCAGTTGCCAAAGGTAAACGGCCCGGTGCCCACCGGGGCGGTGGCCGCTTGATCTGCGCTTTCAGGTGCCAGGATCACCGCGTCGCCCCAGGCCATGTTGAAGGGGAAGTTGCCGTTGGGTTTGGACAGTGTGACCTCGACCGTCAGCGGGTCCACGGCGCGCACCGTGTCGATCCCGGAAAACAGCGCCTTTTGCGCATTGGTGCTGTCTTCGGCCCGCGCGCGATCCAGCGTAAACACCACGTCGTCCGCGTTCATCTCGCTGCCATCATGGAAGGTGACACCTTCGCGCAGTTTGAACGTATAGACCGTGCCATCCTCGCTCACGTCCCAGCTTTGCGCCAGTGCGGGCTGCACGGATCCATCAGGTCCAAAGCGCGTCAGCCCCTCAAAAACATTGGCGTAAACCACCTCGTCAATCGCCGCAGCCGCGCCACCGGTCGGGTCCAGATTGGGGGGTTCCAGCACCATGCCTAGGGTGATGGCATCGGAACCGGCCATGGCCGACCCCGCCATCAACGCAAAAGCGCAAGCGGTGGTGCGAAGGGTGTGGGTGCGTTTGATCATGACGGTCCTCCTTGTGGCGCAAAGGCGCGTGGGTCGCCCTCATGAAACGTGAGGGGGGCAGGCAAAGCAAGGGGAAGTCCGCGCAGGTGCCGTCATTTTCCGCGCAGGCGGCCCGGGCCCGGCGACGTGCCGGTGGGGAAAAACGTCACCAAAAGCGCCGCCACCGTGATGGTGATCGTGCCGATCCACCCCCACAGGCCCGGCAGGTGCCCAAAAAAGACCGCGTCAAAACCCAGCGCCCAGATCAGCCCGGTATATTCAAACGGGGCCAGCACCGATACCGGCGCGCGGGCCATCGCCTCGGTCGCCAGAATATGCCCGACTCCGCCAACCGCCCCGGCCAGGGCCAGCCACGTCAAAAGCCCCGGATCCAGCGCCACCCAGCCAAAGGGCAGCGTGGCCAATCCCCCAAGCGCCGAAATCAACGCAAAAGACAGCGCGATGGTCGAGGGGCGCTCGGTAAAGGTCATCCGCCGCACATGGACCCGCATGAACGCCATGGTCAGGGCAAAGCCCACCCCGGCGGCCACACCGATCCACGCACCGTCGCCGGGCAGGGCAAAGGCCTCCCACAACAGGGCGATCATGCCGAGGAAACTCATCCCCACCGCCACCAACACCACGCGCGCCAAGACCTCTTGCAACAGCACGACCGCCAGCGGCAGCGCCAGAATGGGCGCGAGATAGGCCAGCGCCTGCGCGTTGGCCACCGGCAGATAGGCCAGCGACACAAAGGACAAGGCCATTGAAATGGCTCCGAAAATCCCGCGGGTCAGGTGCAGCATCGGGCGGCGCGTGGTCAGGGCCTGTGGAAACTCCCGCCGCCAGATCATGTAAAGAAGGATCGGCAGGATGGCGAACCCCGCGCGCCAGAACATGATCTGCCCCACCGGGATCCGATCCGCCACCGCATGAATGGCCGCCGACATGCCGGTCATCAGAAACACCGCCGACAGGCGCAAGCCGATGCCCGCCAGCCGGTCGCGCCCTGCGCCGGGGCCGTCTTGGGGGGGGAAAGGGGCGTGCGCCTGGGTCATGTTATCGCTATCGGTTGGGCCCCCGCCTTGTCCCAGCCCGCCTTGTGCAAGTCAACCCACAGGTCAACCGACAGGCCAAACCAACGGCGCGCGCGCCTATCCCCCAACGTCGCTTTTGATTTTCTGCGCTGCGGCATGTATAACCGGGGGTCACAGGACACGAGAACCCGGGGAGGGGGCCACCATGTCAGCCACAAGCCAGTCAAAGGCGCTTACACCATCCGACATCCGCGCGATGAAAGGGGGCACGCCGATTGTCACCCTGACTGCCTACACCACGCCCACCGCGCAGATGATGAATGACCACGTCGATGTGGTGCTGGTCGGCGACAGCGTGGGCATGGTGCTGCACGGGCTGCCCGACACGCTGGGCGTCACGATGGAGATGATGTGCCTGCACGGTGCCGCCGTGCGCCGGGGGCTGACCCGCCCGATGCTGGTGATCGACATGCCGTTTGGGTCTTACGAAGAAAGCCCGGAACAGGCGTTTCGCAACGCGGCGCGCATCATGCGCGAAACCGGCGCGGACGCGGTGAAGCTTGAGGGTGGCGTGAGCATGGCCGACACGATCCGCTTTTTGACCTCACGCTCGATCCCGGTGATGGCGCATATCGGCCTGACGCCCCAGGCGATCAACACGCTGGGCGGCTATAAGGTGCAGGGGCGCGGCGAAGATCGTGACCGGGTGATGGCGGATGCGCGCGCGGTGGAAGAGGCCGGGGCCTTTGCGGTCGTTTTGGAAAAGACCCCCAAGGGCCTGTCGGATGAGATCACCGAGGTGCTGCAAATCCCGACCATCGGCATCGGCGCCTCGGAAGGCTGCGACGGGCAGGTGCTGGTGGTGGATGATATGCTGGGTCTGTTCACCGCGTTCAAACCAAAATTCGTCAAGCGCTTCGGCACATTGGGCGTTGACGGCGAAGCGGCGATCAAGGCATACGCCGCCGAAGTGCGCGCACGGACCTTCCCCGCGCCAGAACATGTCTTTGCTGACGAGGTGGCGCAGAAATGACGGGTGACATCACGGGTGAAATGGCGGGCGAACGGATCGGCGAACACTTGGGCGAGGCGGCGGCGAATGTGACCCTCGTGCGCACCAAGGACGCGCTGCGCACCCTGCGCCGCAAGTGGATTTTCGCAGGCGAAAAAGTGGCCGTGGTGCCGACCATGGGCGCGCTGCACGCGGGGCACCTGTCGCTGGTCGAGGCCGCCAAGAAGGGCGCGGACCGGGTGATCGTGACGATCTTTGTGAACCCGAAACAGTTCAACAACCCCGATGATCTGGACAAATACCCGCGCACCGAAATGGAAGACGCGGCCAAGCTTGCCCCTTACGGCATCGACGCGCTTTATGTGCCCACGCCAGACCAGATTTACCCCGACGGGTTTTCCACCAATGTGCGGGTGTCCGGCCTGACCGAAGACCTGGAAGGCGCGCATCGCCCCGGTCATTTCGACGGGGTGGCCACCGTGGTGTCGAAACTGTTTTTGCAGTCACGCGCGGACATCGCCTATTTCGGGCAGAAGGATTATCAACAGCTGTTGCTGGTCACCCGCCTGTCGCGCGATCTGGATATTGAGACCGAGGTGGTCGGCTGCCCGACCGTGCGCGAAGAAGATGGGCTGGCCATGTCCTCGCGCAATGTGCGCCTGTCGCCCACGGAACGCGCGATTGCGCCGGCGCTCAAACGCGAGATGGACCGGGCGGCAAAAGCCATTCGTAAGGGTGCCGAGATCCGCGTGGTGCTCGACAGTGCCAAACAGCAGATCGAAAATGCGGGCTACGGCGCGGTGGAATATCTTGAGCTGCGCGATGCCGAAACGCTGGCCCCGGTTGCTGACCTCACGCGTCCGACCCGTCTGCTTGCTGCCGCAATGCTCGGTGACGTACGGCTGATTGATAACATCGCTGTGTAAGTTTTTTGTCGGTCCGGGGGCCTCGCCTTCGGCTCGGTGCTTCTGGTGGCCTCGCTGCGCTCGGTCAGTGTTGTTTGCGCCGCTGCGCGTCGCGATGAGGGGCTCTGCCCCTCGCGAGGCAAGCTCGCTCACCCCGGGATATTTTTGACCAGAAAATGAAGTCGGAGAGCGGCGGATCTTGGCGGTGTGGGGCAGGATTTGTGGGCTGTAAAACTTTAAACTTTTACCTTTCGGGCGTGTGAAACTTTAAACTTTCGATTTTCTGTGGGTGAAAACTTTAAACTTTCACAGCAGCAGTTCTGCCAGCACCAGCGCCATGACGCCTGTGCTGTCCACCATGTCATCCACCCCCACCCATTCGTCTGGCTGGTGCGCCAGATCGAGGATCCCTGGCCCATAGGCGATGCAGTTTTTCAGCCGCCCGATCCGGTCGATATGTTTCTGGTCGTATGTGCCCGGGCTGACCACGTATGAGGGCCTTGCGCCCAGCACTTTTTCGATCGCGGCGGCGGTGGATCTGACCACCGGCGCGTCCTGGTCGGTCATTGTTGGGATCACCTCATGCAGGTCGGTGACCTCATAGTCAAAATCGGGGCGTTCCGCTTTGATCTTGGCGAGCATGCGGTGAATTTCGGCTTTCACCTCACTAATGTCTTCTTCGATCAGGAAGCGGCGGTCGATCACGATGCGGCAGCGGTCGGCCACGCAAGGCACTGGAAAACCAGTGAAATCCGCGTCTTGCTCCGGTTCGCCACCATGGATCGAGTTGATGTTGAGCGTGGATTGCTTCGCCCCTTCCGGCACCACCGGCATCTGGGTGTGTTTGCTGGCGAGAAGCGGGAAGAGGTGGCGTTCCATCTCTTCCAGCACTGCCCCCATATGGCGGATCGCACTGTCACCGAGGAAGGGCATGGAGCCATGGGCGATGCGCCCCTTGGTTTCAATCTCAGCCCACCAGACGCCGCGATGGCCAAGGCAGATCCGGTCTTTGTTCAGGGGTTCGGGGATGATCACATGCTGCACCCGATCCGGGTCGAAATACCCTTTCTCGGCCAAATACGCCACGCCGCCATAGCCGCCGCTTTCCTCATCCGCCGTGGCCGAGATTTCGACGGTGCCCTTGTGATCCGGGTAAAGGTCAACAAACACCTCTGCCGCGATGATCGACGCCGCCAATCCGCCCTTCATATCACAGGCCCCACGGCCATAAATTCGCCCGTCTTCCAGCTCCCCCCCAAACGGGTCTTTGGTCCAGCCATGGCCCACCTCAACCACGTCGTGATGCGAGTTGAAATGCACGCAATCCCCGGGCGCAGTCCCTTCATGTCGGGCAATCACATTCCAGCGGGGATAGTCGCTGCAATCTCCCGGTGTGCCCTCGGCGCGGATCATGTCGACCTTAAAGCCGCGCTTGCCCAGGCGTTCGGCCAAGTAACTGCAAATCATACGATAATCCCGCCCCGGCGGGTTCAGGGTGGGGATGCGGATCAGGTCCTGAGTGAGCGAAATCAGTCCGTCCCGGCGGGCGGCGATTTCCGTCAGAAGCGGGGTGTCGGCAGGGTTGGTCATGGCAAGACGTTAGGGGGGAATGGGCCCGCGGGCAATGCTCTCTTCCGGTCGGACGGCACTGCATTGTATTCTTGTGATTTTCCACCCGAAGCGGAGCAATTTGCCTAGGTTCGATCTTGAAATCGCGCTACACTCGACCCAACTGAATGTTATGCCGATTAACTTTCGCTTCACGGGATTTCAAATGAGGCGACTGACAGGAAAGATTTACGGGAGGGCACATGTCCAAATTTGAAACGCAGCTTCGCGAAAGTCAGGCCCAGGTGGCCGAGGCGCAATCGAAGATTTCCGAACTGACCACGCGGATTGAAACCGCACGCGCCAAGATGAAATCGGGCGAGGATGTATCGATTGATATCGAGAACGCGACGCTGGATGATGTGCATGCCCATACCGAGGCGATGAACGCAAATATTGCCGAGCTGATCATGGGGCTGGACGATGTGACCGCTGGATTTAGTTCGGAATTTGAACAGCTTAGATCAAAGACCGCTTGGGAAGGCTTTATCGGGATCTTTGCCAAAGGCCGGTCTGAAGCGATGCGACAGGAACGTCTGCGCTCGGCATCCATTGATGACAAGTTGCAAGAGCTGATTGGCCAGTCCGACACCATTGTGCGCCTTCTGGAAGGGCAGCTGAACGTTCTGAACGAGCAGAAGGAGAAGGTGGAAGGCAATCTGACCGAGACGCTGGATGAGCGCGAGTTTACGGTGGGTGAGCTGGAAACTGTGCGCGCGGAAATCCTGGGCATGGATCCGAAGATTATCGAGCTTGAAGGCAAGATTGCCAATGAGACCGACGCCGCAGCACGGACCGCTCTGGAAACGGAACTCGCTGATTTGAACAAGCAATACAACGCTTTGGTTCAGGACGAGCAGGTGAAGGTGGCGAAGTCGCAGACGCTGGAGCGCTATATCGAGAAGGGAAAAACCTGGGTCGATTCACTGCAAAACCAGGCAGCGACGCAGATGGTGCTGATCAACAAGCTGCAGACCGACACCAAGCAACGGGTGGTGCTTTACGATGCGCTGACGAAATCGCTGAAAACCGCGCAGCAGCAGGACGTCGCGCATCGGATCAACGAAATTGGCGTTGAGACCGACAAGGAAGCGCAGGCCGCGATGGCGGCGATTGGCACGGCCACCAACCAGCGTATGGCCGACATGATGGAAGCCCACGAAGACCAGATGGTCTTTGCCCGCGAGGTGCTTGAGGCCAAGGCCAAGGCGGACGAACGCTTTGCCCGGCGCTTTGCGGCGATTGTCGAGAAACATGACAAAAACGCGTATGGGCAATAAGCGCAAAGTGCAGACAAATGCGACTTGGCGAGTACTCTTCTTGGCGCTTTTGTCGTTGCTTGTACTGTTCTTTCTTGTTTCCGCAGTTTTAGTCAGTGTCAGCTTTGTTAGCGAGACTGCAATAAATTGGGAACTGATAGGGCTTCTATTCTATTCCGTGGTTGTTATGCCCGTTGGAACAGCATTTTCGTTTTGGTTAATGTTCACGATCTGGTTCCCAATATGTATTTGGATATTCTGGCACTATATCCTCGTGGTTACTTGCTTGGCGCCGTTGCCTCATCTCAAGCGTTTAAGGGACGCCATACATCAAGGTTTGCTTAGTGATACAACTTGGATGCTGAGTGGTGGGGAAGGATCATTTGCGCATAAAATTCGAAGCAAGTTGGTGGTATCAAACGCAAAGGTGATCCGTGACTGACGATATCAAACCCACCGAACAGGCCAGCGCGGGGTTTGCGCCGCGTGACCATGCGGAACTGACCGACACGGCGATCACCCGGCGTTACTTTGCCAAGTTTGATGCCATCACCGGCCATCTTGCCCGTGTGGCGGGCCAGATGGAGGCTGAGGGGCGGATGGGCCGGGATGAGGTTCAGGTCTTGGCAGAATACCTCGTCAAGCTGGGCTTCACCTTTAAGACGCTGGCAAACAAGTATCATTTCTCGGGCGGGGCCTATGGGCTGACCGCGCAGACGCTGACCTTTGATCGGCGCGAAAGCGGGTTTCCGGTGGCGGCGGAGCTTTTGCAGATGGCGGCAGATGCGGCGCAGGCGGGTGCGCATCTGGCCGGGATGCCGTCTACGGACAAGCTCAAAAGCGAGATGGTGAGCCAGATTGTTGGCGAGCTGAGCAAGCCGGTGAAACTGCAATACAGCCTGTCACAGCGGCTCTATTATGAAGAACTGGTCAAGGGCGATCTTTTCTGGCCGCAGATGCACCCGGATGTGATCTGGCGCCGCAATGAAGGCGAGGGTCGGCACACACGGCGCCATTACCTGATGCATTGGGCGGTTTATGACAGCGAGGTGAACCTGCCGACGATCTATCTGATGGAGGTCGAAGACACCGGCAGATATGCGCTGCCGAAAGATGACGAACGCTGGCCGCAGGTGCAGGCACATCTGATGGCACAATCGATGGCGGGGCTGAAGCTGGTGACCATTGCCACTGGGTTTGACCGCGACTTTGACAATCTTCACCCGAAACGCCTGCGCCGCTTTCACATTGGCCCGATGTACAGCCACACCTTCACCCAACAGACCGGGCCGCTGCGCGAGGTGCTTCAGGAGGCGAAATCGCCCGCCGGTGAAGACTGGGCGCTGGCCTGGACGTTGGAAGAGCTCGAAAGCCGCGAGGTGAAGGAAGAGCGGTCGGGCTGGTTTGGCACGGTGGAACGCGAGGTGTTTCAGCTTGACCCCTTTGCCGGGCGCGGGGCGGACCTTGGGGCGACCCGGATGGAGCGGTCGATTATCCTGCCGGAACGGCCCTTTCAGGTGCTGGCGGAGAAGAACCCGCCGGGGTTCCGGGACGTGCGGAAATTTGTGGTGCGCCCCGGGGGGCAGGTGTTGAGTTACCGGTGAGGTTGGCTGGGGGACGCTGTCCCCCAAACCCCCTGAGGTATTTGTAGCAAGAGGAAAAGAGGTGTGACCTCTGGTTTGGGAGAGTGAATAATGTCGATGCCAGCTGATTTGATGGAGCTTCGCGAAGAGGAAGTCCGGGCGCATTATGGCGCGGCGGCGGGGCTCTTGGATGGGTTTGATCACACGCCGCGCATTGCCAAGCCGAAAGAGGTGTCATCAGCGCCGGAGCGATCCAGCGGGATTGGCACGCGGCGGCGGTTCCGCTCGACCACGCCCGGTCTGGTGACGCGGTCGACGGCGCGGCCCGAAGGGGTGCATCTGGTGGCGCGGATCGAAGGCGCGGACGGGGACGACCCACTGGTGTCCCCCAAACAGGCGACGGTGTTGTATGTTTTGCGCCGGGCGATTGCGATTGCTCTGGCGGTGGGGGAAGGCTTTGCCGAGGCGACGGAGCTTGCCGGGTTGAAGCGGGCCAATTTGCAGGGCGCGTTGGGGGCGGACAAGAAGGCGGCGTTTGCCGAGCTTTTGGCCGCGGAAAGCCTTGCTGTGCTACATGTCTTCGCCAATGCCACCGCGTTTTTGCTGGCTCCGCACAGCAGTGAGGTGGCGGTCGAGGTGGGCACGGTGGATGAGGTGCTGACGGATAATGCGCCGCTGGCCTTGAATGGTGCCCTGTGGGAGCTGGATCAGGATCTGGCGGTGTTTGCGGACAGTGATGAAAAGCTGGTCGCCACCGTCCTGGCCTTTGCCGAACAACTGATGGAGAAGGTCGCGTTGCGGGCGCAAAACGCCGGGCATCTGGCCGCGTTCACCGGGGTGAATTACCGGGTTGAGGCGGATGATCTGACCATTTCCGGCTTCACGCCTGCGCGTGCGGCCAAGGGCAGTAAGCTCACCATGGCGTTTAAGAAACCGAACGAGGTGGTGGGCAACCACATCGCGAAATATCAGGCGATGAAGCTCAGCAAAATGCTGATGGCTTATGATTTTGAGCGCAAGCTGAACCCCTTTGCGGAACTGGGCGGGTTCATCTTCACCTTCATGGGCGATGGCGCACCGGGGACCGGGAAAACCACTCTGATCCAGATGATGGCCGGGCTGGTGAATGACTATTGTCAGGTGGTGGGCTATCCGTTCCGCTACCAGAATTTCGGCATCGATAATATCGACAGCTATCAGGGCAAATCAGGGCAAAACGCCAAGGCATTTATCCAAAACGTGCTCGACCCGCAGGTGATTGGCTTTGGTACAATCGATGACATCGACCAGATCGCGGGCAAGCGTGGCGACCGGCAATCGAGCGCAGGCCAGCAGGAGGTCACCGCGGTCTTTATGGAGGCCTTTGCGGGGGCCAATACCGTGGTGCGCGGCAATTGCACCTTTGGTATGTTTTCGAACTATCCCGAGAATGTCGACGACGCGCTGCGCCAACGGGCGGGGGCGCGGTTTTTGGTTGATGGGCCGCAAACGCGCGAGGATTATGTCGACATCCTCAACCTTCTGATGGGCAAGAACCACGCGATCCCGCTGGGGGACCATGAGGCCTTTGCAGCGCAGGAAATCAAGCGCGCGGTGGCGGCGAGTTTCGAGGCGCATAGCCGCCCGAAAGAAGCGGCGCTTTTGAACGTGTTTGACCGGGTACAGGCGCAAATCGGTGAGTTGGACACCATTGCCAAGATGGGCACCTATCTTAAGGCCATTCAGGAAGCTGACCCGCGGTTCACCGGGCGCGCGATCAAGAACATCACCGACGCGGTGAAGGTGCGCGCGATGGATTTTGAACTGCCGGATGAGTGGATGGAAAGCCCCGATCTGTTCCTGTTCAAATCCTACGATGAGAAGAAAGCAATGATTGCCGAGTTGCGGGTGCCGATCACCGTGGAGATGGTGATACAGGAGATCAACCGCTACGCCGACAGCGAGTTCCGCTACGCCGATAAATCGGACGAGGTGGCGATTGAAAATATGGTGCGCGACTTTGGTCGCCAAGAAGAGGCGAAGCGGCGGTATTTGGAGGGGAAAGGGTGAGCATTTTGCGCTGTCCCACCGGGGCGCAGACCCGGTTCACGCCCGACCCCGCCCCCCAGGGCGGGCGTGAAAACTCTGTGGATGCCTGCGGAAGCGGCGTAGCGGGCCTATCGGCTCGGTCGCCAAGATTTGAACCGCCCTCGGGGTCGGGCGTGAACCTTTGTCGTTTGGTGCGAACGTGAGTCAAGAAACGAAAACAAGACGTGCGCTTTGGAAGAACCCAATTGCTTGGGCGATCTTGGCAACAGGTTTGGTAGCAACATTTGGCATTTGGGCTGGGTCTCAGGAAGTGTGTGGCTTTGACTTCTGGGGCAATCGCAGTTGTTCCGGCACCAAGTGGTCCGCTTTCCTCGCCGCTTCGCCAAATGAAGTGGGGGATACGCTCGCGGGGTTTGCCGGGGCGCTTGCTTTTGTCTGGTTGATTGCGACCGTGGTCTTGCAAGGACAGGAGCTGAGGGAGCAGCGTCTGGAATTTGAGAAGATGGCAGATGCTCAGGCAGAGCAAGTCAAAGTCCTCGAAAAGCAAAGAGAGATCTTTGAGGATGAGCAAAAGCAAAGAAATGAGCTTGCAGCAAAAGAAGAACTGGATGAGCTGATCAAGCTAATTGGGAAAACCATCAGGCGTTACACGGATGCTAGCCCAGTTTTTAGGAGTCAGTATTTGTACAGTTTTTGGTTGTGGATGGGAAATTCTGATGAGGAAGACGTCTATAAAGTTCCTGAAGGCTATTTGGATGAGAGATATCGCGACATCACCTCCTTGGACGATGAAGGTGTGATCAAAGAATTTGCTTCTCGATTGGAACTTTTTGTCGATGAAGACATCAATCTCCAGTTTCCTAAGCAACCCACCGGTCTAAACATTGATCGAGCCTATCACGGCTTTTATTATCTTGAGGAAGACCTTCAAGAACTTGAGAAACTAAAAGAACGGCTTTCTCGAGCTGAATGTCATCGGCTTAGAAGGATCGGAGCTAGTCATTTGCGTGATAAACTTGTTGCTTTCAGGAAAGTCTCGCAATGAAACGCCTCATTAAACGCGGTCTGATGTTTGGCAATCTGATCCGGGTGGACAGTCCGGCGTTGATTGCGCGGTACAATCGGGCGCTTTTGAAGCTCACGGGCAAAACCACCGATCTGACCGAGTTTCACATCGACATTTCCGGGTTTTCACCGGAGGTGGGCGAGGAATTCCAAGATGACGCCTACCTCAACCCCGGGGGCTGCAATCGGCAGTTTATCATCCTCACCGTCGACCAGAAAAAGGCGCCGCTTTTGAACGCGTCTTTCTCCACCTCACGGGGCATTCTGAAACAGTTCATGGCGGAAAACGAGGCGAAGCTTTTTGCGCTCACCGCCCATGATGCGGTTGCGGGCGAGTTGGAGAACTCGGTCTATGCGGTGGATGACATGCGTGACGTGCTGGCGATCCGTAAGATCCGGATCAATGCGGATACGACGCAAAGTCATGTGGCCAACGCGCGCAAGCTTGCGGAAAAGATTGATCATTTTCAGACCGCCGAGGGTGCTTGGTATGATGATCAGCTGATTGACGAGATGATTGACCTGGCCCGCGAAACCGGTGACGTGACCCGCGTGCCGGTGGATCTGGGCGCGCCCACGTACGAGCAGGGCAATTTCTGGACCAGCCATTTTGGCGGCGTCTACGTGTTTCGCGATGCGCAAACCCCCGCGATCATCACGGCGGGCGACCGGGGCTTGCTCAAGGGCGCGCCATTTGACCGGGTCTATGACCTGGGCGATGTGAATGGTATCGCGTCTTTCCTGAAGAAAAACGATCTGGTGGAGCCGGTGATTAAGGCACGCGGTGTGGATGGCGCGCGGATCCTGCGGCAGAAAATGCAGTTCATGCTGGTGGATGCGGCGACCAGCGCCGGGGTCGATCTGGGCGACATGTCTGACCGGGCGCTGCGGCGCGTGGCAACCCATCTGGGCGATCGCCTGCCCGAGGCGTTCCGGGGGCTTGCGGCCATGGTGCGCTGGGCCGAAGCCGGGGGCAGGTGGCCGCGCATCGACAGCCGCCACCCGTCCTATTTCTACACGCTGCGCGCACGGCCCGATCACCCGGATCGCGACCTGATCAACCAGCTTCTGGCAGAGCTTGCACCGATGGATGTGCGCCAGCTGTTCATCTGTCACAAACAGGCCTTTTATGACGCATATGCCACATGGCCTGATGAAAAACGCGCGTTTGTGGCAGAGTTCCTGCATCGTGATTATATGGCAAACAAGGCTGGCGCGCGCGAACGGCTGTTTGGCGGCACCCAGGACCCGATCCCGGAGCGCACAACACCTGCGGCGCGCAACCCGTGGGCGCAGCAGAGATCCGCGCGTGATAAGGTCCGGGAAGATCTGATCGACGTGGTTGGCCCCTGGGGCAGCGTGTCAGGGCGATCCACGCGCGGTGGGGGAAGGAGAAGGTAATGGCATTTCTGCGACTGGTCATTTTCGGCTATCTGGGCCTGACCGTGCTGTACTGGATCATCTCGGTCTATTCTCGGTCGGTCCGGTTGGAACGGCTGGAAAACGAATGGGCCGAGGCGCACCCCGAGGACGCCCCTGATGGTGTCAATGACGAGGACAACCCGGTGCGTCAGGCCTATCTGGACGCCGGGATGAAGGCCTATCACGCGTCGTTCCGGCCCAAACTGATCGGGCTTGTTTATGTTATCCCGACCCTTGTGGTCATCGTCGCACTGCTTGTGCGCAACACGAATTGAGGTTTTTTTGATGCAAATGGTGAAACGAACACTCAAGATCTTTCTGCTGATCGTGCTGGGGCTTTGGGCGCATTACACGCTGCCGCAGCATGATGTGGTGCGGGTGGTGAACACCTATCAGGAACGGCAGGATCTGGATGACTGGACCCGCATGTTCTGGGCCAAACCCGATGATCAGTCGACCGGGCTGATCAACCGCGATGTGCAGTTCATTCAGACCGTGCGCAAAAAGACCTTCCTGCTGGGGTTCTGGCGGCGGGATGCCGAGGGCGTGATGGTATACCGGAACGAGGACACCGGTTGGTCCTGGCCGCCTTACCTGAAATTTGACACCGCCACGTTGCAGACCCAGGTGGACGATCTGCGTTCGACCCCGGAGAACCCGAAATGGGCGGTGATCACCCATTACGGCTGGCGCAACGAGCTGTTTTCTGCCTTTCCGAACGCGGTGAAAATTCGCCCGGTCAGCGGCCCGGATGTGACGATCATCCCATGGTTCAATATCTTCTTCTTCACCTTCCTGATCCTTGGCTGGCTGTTTCTGCGCGCGCTGTGGCGGCAGTTTCGGCAGCGGTCAATTGACCCGGCACTGGAGGATGCGTCCGAGACATGGGACCTGATTGACGATCGCGCCGATCAGGCGCGCGGGCGGTTCCGCCGCTGGTTCGGGGGGAAGTAAACCCGTCTCTGGAAATGAAAAGCCCCGCAGTCAGCGGGGCTTTTTTTGTTTCTGGTTTAGCGTTGCAGATCAGCCCTCGCCGTAGGGCA
The DNA here is from genome assembly GCF_049803815.1 of Aliiroseovarius crassostreae. Lineage (GTDB taxonomy): Bacteria > Pseudomonadota > Alphaproteobacteria > Rhodobacterales > Rhodobacteraceae > Aliiroseovarius > Aliiroseovarius crassostreae_A. The sequence goes on along the minus strand of NZ_JBNAGI010000001.1, from coordinate 666,853 downwards.
CCCAGACGGTTTTCACCTCGGTCGCATGGGCGAGAAACTCTTTGCCCTCGGCCCCCATCCAATCGCGGGCGCGGGCATTGTTGACCCAGGTCCGCTTCAGATTGCCCGCGCTTTCTGTCTCGACGATGGCCGAGATGTCCGCGCCCGACTGGGCCCAGACGGCATCCAGATTCAGGTGACCCGCCATCGGCGCTGCGAGGTCGGCGTGGGGTCCGGTCAGGATGTTCACCACGCCGGCCGGCAGGTCGGATGTGTCCAGCACCTGATAGAAATCGGTGGCGGCGAGCGGATAGGGTTCGGATGCGACCAGAACCACGCGGTTGCCCATCGCAATGGCGGGCGCCATCAGCGAGACGAGGCCCAGAAGCGGTGCTTCATCCGGGCAAAACCCGCCGATCACACCCGCCGGTTCGTGCATGGCCAGCGCGACGCCACGCATCGGCACGGGTTTCGCGGCCCCATCGTATTTGTCGGCCCAGGCGGCATAGGTGAAGAGGCGGCTGACCGCGACCTCCACTTCTTTTCCGCCGGATTTTCCGCCCATCATGGCGTCAATACGGGCCGCAAATTCATCCGCGCGGGCCGAGAGGTTTTCGCCGATATAATACAGGATCTGTGCGCGCAGATGGGCGGTCGCACTGGCCCAGCCCTTGGCGGCATGGGCGGCCTCGACCGCGTTGCGCACATCCTTGCGGTTGGCGATGCCCACATGGCCCAAAAGCGCGCCTTTCGGCGACCAGACCGCTTGCGAATATCCGCCATCCGGGCGGGCCTGTTTGCCGCCGACATAGAATTTCGCGGTGCGATCCAGCGCGTCTACCTTGGCGTCTTTGGGCGCGGGCACGGCGGCGATGGGTTTCAGCGGTTTCGCCTCGCCCTTCGGCTTGGTGTAGGCCATCAGCCCTTCCCAACCGCCTTCGCGGCCAAAGCCGCTTTCGCGTACCCCGCCAAACCCGGCGGCCGCGTCGAACATGTTGGTGCCATTGACCCAGACCACACCGGCCACCAGTTTCGGTGCGATGTCCAGCGCGAGGTTCACGTTCTCGGTCCAAAGGGTGGCGGCCAGCCCATAGCGGGTGTTGTTTGCCACCTCCACAGCCTCAGCAGGGGTGCGGAAGGTGGTGGCGACCAGAACCGGGCCGAAGATCTCTTCCTGCATCAGTGTCGCGGCGGGCGACATGCCGGTGATCAGCGTGGGCGGGTAGAAACAACCATTGGCGGGCAGATCGCAGGGCGCCTGATAAATCTCGCCTTGGTGTTTACCCGCTTCAACCAGAGTGGTCACGGTATTGAGTTGCACCGGATCGACCACCGCTCCCACGTCGATCGATTTGTCCATCGGGTCGCCCACGCGCAGTTTCGCCATGCGGGCCTTCAGCTTCTTGTAAAACCGATCTGCGATGCCTTCCTGCACCAACAGGCGCGAGCCCGCACAGCAGACCTGACCCTGGTTGAACCAGATCGCATCGACCAGCCCTTCGACGGCACTGTCGATATCCGCGTCGTCAAACACGATGTAGGGGGACTTGCCACCCAGTTCGAGTGTCAGAGATTTGCCGGTGCCTGCCGTGGCGCGGCGGATCAAGCGGCCCACCTCGGTGGATCCGGTAAAGGCGATCTTGTCGATATCGTCGTGGCTGGTGATCGCCTCGCCCACGCGCCCGTCGCCGGTCACAATGTTCACGACGCCCTTGGGCAGACCCGCCTCGTCACAGATTTGCGCGAACAAAAGCGCGGTCAGCGAGGTGTATTCGGCGGGTTTCAGCACCACGGTGTTGCCCATGGCAATCGCAGGCGCGACCTTCCACGCGAGCATCAACAGCGGGAAGTTCCACGGGATGATCTGGCCACAAACGCCAAGGGCCTCGCGATCCGGCAGTTCGGCATCCTGCAGCTGCGCCATGCCCGCGTGGTAATAAAAGTGGCGCGCGACGAGGGGGATATCGACATCGCGGCTTTCGCGGATCGGTTTGCCATTGTCGAGCGTTTCCAACACGGCAAACAGGCGGGAATGTTTCTGCACCAGACGGGCCAGCGCATAAAGGTATTTGGCGCGGGCATGGCCGGGCAGGCCAGCCCATTTGCCCTGGGCCTTGCGCGCGGCGCGCACGGCGGCGTCCACATCATCGGCAGAGGCCTGCGTGATCTGCGCCAGGTCCTCGCCATTGGCGGGGTTCCTGGCGGCAAACGTGTCACCTGCGGCACTCATTTTGCCGTTGATGTAAAGGCCAAAGGGTGCGTTATCGGCGATCCAGGCTTGGGCTTCCTTGGCGCTTTCCGGCGCGGTGCCGTAGTCCATGGTGTCGAAAATTTCTTTCACGGTCATGATCTTATCCAATCGGATGACGGTATCCGGCGGAGTAGTGGCCGGTCAGATGGTGTTCAAGCTGGCGTTCGATGTCACCCAGAAGGGAAGATGCGCCAAAGCGGAACAGGTGCGGGGTGAGCCAATCATCGCCCAGCTCTTCCTTGATCAGAGCCAGATAGGTGATCGCGTCCTTGGCCTTGGAAATCCCGCCCGCAGGTTTGTAGCCCACGCGGTATCCGGTCGTCTCGAAATAGTCACGAATGGCGCGAATCATCACCAGCGACACGGGCAGGGTGGCGTTCACGCTTTCCTTGCCGGTTGAGGTCTTGATGAAATCGGCCCCCGCCATCATGCAGACAAGCGACGCGCGGGCGACATTGCGCAAAGAGCCGAGCTCGCCGGTTGCCAGGATGGCTTTGACATGCGCGTCGCCACAGGCCTCGCGGAAGGCCTTCATTTCGTCATAGAGCGCCTGCCAATCGCCGGTTAGCACATGGCGGCGCGAGATCACGATGTCGATCTCGGTTGCGCCCGCCTTCACGCTTTCGCGGATCTCTTCCAGCCGCAGGTGAAAGGGCGACAGGCCCGCCGGAAAGCCGGTGGACACGGCGGCCACGGGCAGGGTGACGCCCAATTGGTCAAGCGTCGCGACGGCCGGTTCGATCATGTCATGATAGACACAGACGGCCCCGGTGGTCAGCCCTTCCATATCAAGGGCTTGCAGCAGGTCCGGGCGCACCGGTTGCACGGCTTTTGCCACCAACCGGCGCACGCGACCGGGGGTGTCATCGCCCGACAGCGTGGTCAGGTCGATCATGCTGATCGCCTTCAAAAGCCACGCGGCCTGATGGGTTTTCTTCACCGAACGTCGACCGGGCAAGGTGGCGCAGCGTCGTTCAATGGCCGATGTGTTGGCCTGGGCGGCACGCACCCAGTCCATGTCCAGGGGGATCCCGGGATTTCGAATGTCGGCGATTTGGGGCAGCTGAGCTGGCGCCTGACCCTGAGACACGCTGTGTCCCTGTTTTTGGTCGTGTCGTTGTTCACTAAGCACGGTTGATCCCTTTGCGTGATCTGTCTGTGATTTGTCCTGTGGTTGGTCTGGTCAATCAGGGCAGAAAAACCGTGTCGATTTTTTTGCCGTGCAAGGGTGGCATGGGCGATTAGAAATGGCAAGATTTACCAGATGGTAAAATAATCATCCGGTTGCTGCAGTCATTTTCGCGAAATGCTCCGTGAATTTGACCTGGATCATGGTGCAATGCGCGCGTTGTGATCGAACAGAGCGACGGAGTGCCTGCCCTGCGGGAAAGAGTTGTTTCCGATAACATTGTCCGCTTAGGATGCCCCATCTGCGTACCATCCTGAGACTGAGTCTCGGATCGGTTGAGATGTTTGGGGAGTTGTTCCGCAGGACCGGAGCCCGGATACATCTTCCGATGGGTGCGCAAGTGAAACTGATAATGGGAGACCCTAAATGACCTTCACGATCAAAGCTGCCCTACTGGGCTCGGCCTTTGCGCTTGCCAGCCCGGCCCTTGCTGCTGGCACCCACCCGGTGACCGGCGAAAAACTGGCCGACGAGCAGACCTTCACCTATCGCGTGCTGGATGAACACACTTCGGTCGACCCGCAGATCGTGGAAGACGTGACGGGTTCCGAAATTGTGCGCGACCTGTTCGAAGGTCTGTACAATCAGGACAAGGATGGCAACCTGGTGCCGGGTGTTGCGGAAAGCCACACCACCAATGACGACAAAACTGTCTACACCTTCAAGCTGCGCGACAACGCAAAGTGGTCTGACGGCAAACCTGTGACCGCGGGCGATTTCGTCTACGCCTGGCAGCGTCTGGCCGATCCGGCAACCGCGTCCGAGTACCAGTGGTACATGGAAGTGATGAACATCAAGAACGCCTCGGCTGTTATGGCAGGCGACGCACCGGTGACCGATCTGGGTGTGAAAGCCATCGACGACCACACGCTGGAAGTGACCCTGGAAAGCTCGCTGCCGTATTTCGCGCTGACCACCACCCACACCTCGACCTTCCCGACCCCGAAATGGGCGATTGACGAACATGGGGCCGACTGGATCAAGCCGGAAAACATCGTGGTGAACGGCGCTTATAAGCTGACCGAACACGTGCCCAACGAACGGTCGGTGCGCGAGCGCAACGAGATGTATTGGGACAATGAAAACACCATCATCGACAAGACCGTTGCCCTGGTGATCAACGATGAAAACGTGGCCCTGACCCGGTATCAGGCGGGCGAACTTGACCGGACCGAGATCCCGGCAGGTCAATATCCGGCCCTGTCGCAGTCGAACCCGGACGAGGCCACCGCCTTCCCGCGTCTGTGCTCGTATTACTACACTGTGAACGTGTCGGATAACGCGCCGGAATTCCTGAAAGATGTGCGTGTGCGTCAGGCCCTGTCTTACGCGATCAACCGCGACATCATCGTCGACAAGGTGCTGCAGGGCGGCCAGACCCCGGCCTATACCTTCACTCCGGCTGCCACTGCGAACTTCGAAGTGCCGTCGGTGGATTACTCGGGCTGGACCCAGGCCGAGCGTAACGAAAAGGCCGCCGCCCTGATGGCCGAAGCCGGGTATGACAAGTCGAACCCGCTGGACATCACCCTGATCTACAACACCTCCGAGGCCCACAAGAAAGTGGCCATCGCCGTGTCGCAGATGTGGAAACAGGCGCTGGGCGTGAACGTGACCCTGGAAAACCAGGAATGGAAGACCTTCCTGAACACCCGTGGTGAGCAGAACTATGAGATCGCGCGTGCCGGTTGGTGTGGTGACTATAACGAAGCCTCGACCTTCCTGGATCTGGTTCAGTCGGGCTCGGGTTACAACGACGCCAAATACGCAAACGACATGGTTGATGGCCTGTTGAAAGACGCCAAGACCATGGACAACCCGCAACCGAACTACACCAAGGTTGAGGAGATCATTGCCGCCGACATGCCGATCATTCCGATCTACCACTATGCCGGCAGCTTCATGATCAAACCGGACCTCATTGGCAGCTGGCCGGTGAAGAACGTGGAACAGAACTGGTACTCGAAAGACCTTTACAAGGTGGCCGAGTAACCCTCTGACCGAAACGGGGGCATCGCGGTTGCGGTGCCCCCTCCCTTTGCGGATCAGAGCTTGAACAATCCTTGAGAATCTGACAAATGCCCGCGATCTGACGCGCGACATCCCAGCAATTCATGGGGTATCATAGGGTCAGATGGCGGAATTTCCGCAAATTTCTGGTGGGTGTATCGGTGTGGCAGCGCCGTTTCGTTCACAATTGGGGACAGTTTGGGCCGCGCTTGACCTTCATCAAGGCACGTCGTGCGCCACTGTTACATGGGGACAAGATGTTCAACTTCATCTTACGCAGGGTCGCCGTCGCGATCCCAACACTGATCATTCTCTTGATCGCAAGTTTCTGGCTGATGCAGACCGCGCCGGGTGGCCCGTTCACGTCTGAACGACCCTTGCCCGCGCAGGTGCTCGCCAATATCGAGGCCAAATACGGGCTCGATCAACCGATATACAAACAGCTTTGGGATTATGTCGTGGGCATCGTGACCCAGTTCGACTTTGGCCCGAGCTATAAATACAAGGACCGGTCGGTCAATGACATCATCGCGCAGGGCTTCCCGGTCACGCTGACCTATGGGGTGATCTCGTTTGTGCTGGCGATCATTGTGGGCGGCATTCTGGGCATGGCGGCGGCCATTCGGCAAAACAGCTGGCTGGATTATTTCGCCGTGGGCGTGACCATCGGCGCGCAGGTGCTGCCGAACTTCGTGATGGCGCCGATCCTCATTCTGATCTTCACGCTGTGGCTGGGCTGGTTGCCCGGGGGTGGCTGGAATGGCGGCCAATGGGAAAACATCATCATGCCGGTGATTGCGCTGTCGACCTCTTACATGGCGTCGATTGCCCGTCTGACTCGTTCGTCCATGCTCGAGGTGCTGCGATCGAACTTCATCCGTACCGCCCGCGCCAAGGGCCTGCCGGATCGTACGATCATTTTCCGTCACGCGCTGAAACCCGCGCTTCTGCCGGTGATTTCCTATCTCGGGCCGGCCTTTGTGGGCATGGTCACCGGGTCCTTCATCATTGATGCGATCTTCGGGACCGGCGGCATTGGTTATTTCTACGTCAATTCGGCCTTCAACCGCGACTATGCGGTGATGATGGGGCTGACGATCCTTCTGGGGTCTATGACGATCCTGTTCAATATGGTGGTCGACATCCTGTACGCCTGGATCGACCCGAAAATCCGGTTGTGAGGATCGAGACATGACAGACAAGCTCGTTCAACCCTTTACGCAAGCCAAAACCGCAGAAATGGCCGACCGCATGGCGCAAGAAGACGTGCAGGGCCGCTCGCCCTGGACCGATGCGCGCCGCCGCTTCATGGCCAACAAGGCCGCGATGACCTCGGTCCTTGTGCTGCTTTTGGTGTTCCTGTTTTCGGTCTTCGGCCATTCCTTCAGCCAGTTCGATATTGAAACCATCGATTGGGACGTGCTGGGGAATGTGAAAGAGGCCGGACGGCCTTCGATCGAAAACGGCCACTTCTTCGGCTTTGATGAAAACGGTCGTGACCTCTATAACCGCGTGGTGCAAGGTTCGCGCATCTCGCTGGCCGTGGGGGTCGTTGGCGCCCTTGTGGCGGTGATTGTCGGCACAATTTACGGCGCCACCGCCGGGTTCATTGGCGGACGCACCGACAGCATCATGATGCGCCTCGTCGATATCTTCATGTCGATCCCCTACATGTTCGTGCTAATCCTGCTCTTGGTTGTTGCCGGTCGCTCGATCACCATGATCTTTGTCGGCATCGGCCTGACCGCCTGGCTCGACATGAGCCGGATCGTGCGCGGCCAGACCCTCTCGATCAAGAACCGGGAATTTGTCGAGGCTGCCGTGGCCATCGGCGTGCCCACCTGGCAGATCATTTTCCGCCATATCGTGCCCAACCTTCTGGGCGTGGTGGTGGTCTATGCCACGCTGCTGGTGCCGCAGATGATCCTGACCGAAAGCTTCATTTCGTTCCTTGGCCTTGGCGTGCAAGAACCGCTGACAAGCTGGGGTGCGCTGATCTCGGAAGGGGTGAAAAGCATGAACTACGGCACGTTGTGGCAACTCGGTTTCCCGCTGTCCTTCTTCGTGATCACCATCTTCTGTTTCTTCTTCATCGGTGACGGTCTGCGCGATGCGCTGGACCCGAAAGATCGCTAAGGGGGCCGCGATATGACACTACTAGAAGTACGTGACCTGCGGGTCCAGTTCGACACCCCCGATGGCACCGTCACCGCGGTGGACGGGATCAGCTTTGACCTCAATAAGGGGGAAACCCTTGGCGTGGTGGGCGAAAGTGGCTCGGGCAAGTCCCAGACCGTTTTCGCGATCATGGGATTGCTTGCACAAAATGGCCGGGCAACTGGCTCGGTCAAACTGGATGGACAGGAAATCCTGAACCTGCCCATTCCAAAACTCAACAAGATCCGGGCAGAAAAGATCGCCATGATCTTCCAGGATCCGATGACCTGTCTAAACCCGTTCCTACGGGTCTCTGACCAAATGGCCGAAGTGCTGACCCATCACCATGGCCTGTCGAAATCAGACGCGATCAAACGCGCGGTCGAAATGCTGGATGCTGTGCGCATCCCCGAGGCGAAAAAGCGCATCACCATGTATCCGCACGAGTTTTCGGGCGGGATGCGCCAGCGGGTGATGATCGCCATGTCGCTTCTGTGCAAACCCGACGTGTTGGTGGCGGATGAACCCACCACCGCGCTGGATGTGACGGTGCAGGCACAGATCATGGATCTGCTGTCAGATCTGCAGCGCGACTTTAACATGGCGATCATCCTGATCACCCACGACCTCGGGGTTGTCGCCGGATCCTGTAAGGAAACGCTGGTCATGTATGGCGGGCAGCAGATGGAATATGGCACCACCGAGGGCCTGTTTGAGATGCCAACCCACCCCTACACGATGGGCCTTTTGAAGGCGGTGCCACGCCTGGATGTGGAAAGCGCGCAACTGGCCACCATTCCGGGCAGCCCGCCCAACATGATGAACATGCCTAAAGGGTGCCCCTTCTCGCCACGTTGCGATTTTGCCGATGACCGCTGTTCGACCACCCGCCCGACCCTGGATGGTGTGGCGGGCCGCAAGGTGCGCCGCCGCGCCTGCCTGAAAACGCTGGAGGAACTGGCATGAAGGATATGAACGCCAAAGACCCGCTCCTGACCGTGCGTGACCTGAAAGTCTGGTTCTCGATCAAGCGCGACGGGGCCATGCCCTGGACGCCGTCTGATACGCTCAAGGCCGTGGATGGGGTGGATTTTGACCTGATGCCGGGCGAAACCCTGGGCATTGTGGGCGAAAGCGGCTGTGGCAAATCCACGCTGGCGCGGGCCATCATGCGCATGGTGCCCGCCGAGGCCGGGACCGTTCTGTGGCTGGGCGATGACCTGCTGACCATGTCGCGGCGGGACATGAACAAACGCCGCAAAGAGATGCAGATGATCTTCCAGGATCCGCTGGCCTCCCTGAACCCACGCATGACCATCGGTCAGATCGTGGCGGAACCGCTGAAAACCCACTTCCCGGACCTGTCCGGATCCGAGGTCAAACAGCGTGTGCGCGAAGTGCTTGATCGCGTCGGCATCCTGCCCAACATGATCAACCGCTACCCGCACGAGTTCTCGGGCGGGCAATGTCAGCGCATCGGTATCGCCCGCGCGCTGGTGGTAAAACCGCGGATGATCATCTGTGACGAACCGGTTTCCGCGCTCGATGTGTCGATCCAGGCGCAGGTGATTAACCTCCTGATGGATCTGCAAAAAGAGATGGGCCTGTCGCTGATCTTCATCGCGCATGACCTCAGCGTGGTGAAACACATCTCGACCCGCGTGATGGTGCTCTATCTCGGCAATGTGATGGAAATCAGTGAGGCCAATCAGCTCTATCGCGCGCCCGGCCACCCCTATACCAAGGCGCTGATTTCGGCCGTGCCAATCCCGGACCCGAAGGCCGAGGCGTCAAAGGAAGTCACCATCCTCGATGCCGATCTGCCCTCACCGCTGAACCCGCCCTCGGGCTGCGTGTTCCGCACCCGTTGCCCGCTCGCCAAAGAGATCTGCGGCCAGGAAAAACCGCGTCTCACAGATCGCGGAAACGGACAGCAAGTGGCCTGCCACGTGATTTGAGCAAGAAACATTAACTCGAAAGGCCCCACCAATTCGGTCGGGGCCTTTTTCATTCGACGCCAGCTCTTCATTTTCTGGTCGAAAATATCCTGGGGTGAGCGAGCTTGCGCGCGAGGGGCAACGCCCCTGACAGGCTCACAACGTGAGCCACCATAAGCGGGCCGAAGCGTCAGCTGAGGCCCCCCGGAGATCCCTCACGCTACAGACGCGGGGAACCCGATCTCATCTAGAAGCTCAATCACCTGATCTGCCTCAAGCCCGGACACAGACACTTTCCGCGCCTCCATATCAAAGCTCAGCTCAACCCCGTCGCCCGCCGCGTCGAGGGCTTCGGTGATAGACGCCTTGCAATGGCCGCAGCTCATGTCAGGGACGTTGAATGTGGTCATGTTTTTCTCCTTCAGGCGCTGCGGCAAGCGTGACAATCTTATGCGTTGGATGGCAAGGAGCAGACCCCGCTTCCCCTTGACCTTTTGTCACATCGCGCCCTTATGTGAAGCATCGCTTTGCGCCGAAAGGAACCCCCAAAATGGCCGCGCTGAAACACCTGTCGCTTGAGATTGAAAACCTGTCCTGCGCCTCTTGCGTGGGACGGGCGGAAAAGGCGCTGGCAGGAGTCGAGGGTGTATCTGACGCTACGGTCAACCTTGCCACGGAAACCGCGCGTGTCGCGTTCTCATCCCCCGCCAACACCAATGCGCTTGCCAAAGCACTGGATCAGGCCGGCTACCCGGCGCGCCGGGCCACGGCGGTTCTGGACGTCGAGGCCATGTCCTGTGCCGCTTGTGTTGGGCGGGTCGAACGGATGCTGGCCGCACTCCCAGGCGTGCTGGAGGCACGTGTGAACCTGGCAGCCGAACGCGCCTTTGTCACCTATCTGCCCGGTGCCGTGACGCCCGATGAAATGGCAGCAAAACCCACCAAGGCAGGCTTCCCCACCCGCCCGCGCAGCGAAGATGCGCCGCGCAAGGACACGAAAGAGGATGACGCCCGCCGATTGGCCCGCGCCGCCCTTCTGGCCGCGCTGCTCACCCTTCCGGTCTTTGTTCTGGAAATGGGGGGGCATCTTTTCCCAGCCTTTCACCATTGGGTGGCGGCCAATATCGGCGTCCGTGTCAGCCAGATGATCCAGCTGGTGCTGACCACGCTGGTGCTGTTTGGCCCCGGCAGGCTGTTCTTCACCAAGGGCATCCCGGCACTTTTGCGCGGTGCGCCTGACATGAACGCGCTCGTGGCATTGGGCACCTTGGCGGCCTATCTCTATTCGGTCATTGCCACGCTGACCCCCGGCTTGCTGCCCGCAGGCACGGCAAATGTCTATTTCGAAGCGGCGGCGGTGATTGTCGTGCTGATCCTTCTGGGCCGCGTCCTGGAAGCCCGCGCCAAGGGCCGCACGGGCGAAGCGATCCGGGCTCTGGTGGCCCTGCAACCCAATGAGGCCGTGGTGGAAACCAATGGCAAACCCGTCACCCGCCCAATTGCGCAGGTGGTCACGGGCGAAGTTCTTCTGGTCAAACCCGGTGGCCGGATCCCGCTGGATGGCGAGGTGGTCGACGGCACATCGCATGTGGACGAGGCGATGATCACCGGCGAACCGGACCCGGTGGCAAAAGCGCCCGGGGACGCGGTTGTCGGCGGAACTGTCAATGGGGCGGGCGTGTTGCGCGTCCGCGTGACCCATACCGGGCCCGACACCATGCTGGCCCAGATCATCCGCATGGTCGAAGACGCGCAGGGCGCGAAGCTGCCCATTCAAGCGCTGGTCGATAAGGTAACTGCCGTGTTTGTGCCCGTGGTGATGGGCATCGCCGCGCTGACCGTGCTGACATGGCTGTTGATCGGTCCCAGCCCGGCGCTTGGCCTTGCGCTGGTGGCGGGCGTCTCGGTGCTGATCATCGCTTGTCCCTGCGCGATGGGGCTGGCCACGCCGACCTCGATCATGGTGGGCACGGGACGCGCCGCGCAATTGGGGGCGCTGTTTCGCCGGGGCGATGCCCTGCAAACCCTGCAGGACGCCAAAGTGGTGGCCTTTGACAAGACCGGCACACTGACCGCTGGCCGGCCGGAGCTGACCGAGGTGCTGTTGACCGACGGCCAGAACGAGGCCGACGTGTTGGCCAAGGTGGCCGCCGTCGAGGCCGAAAGCGAACACCCGCTGGCGCAATCCATCCTGCGCGGGGTGGATACGCGGGGGATCACGCCCGCCAAGGTCACCGGGTTCGAGGCCGTGATTGGCATGGGCGCGCGCGGCGAGGTCGACGGTCAGACCGTGCTGGTGGGATCGCAGACGTTCATGGCCCGCGAAGGCGTGGAGCTGACCGATCTGGTCGATCAGGCAGATCCCCTGCGCGCGAAAGGCCATGGGGTGTTTTTCGCCGCGATCGAAGGGCAGATGGTGGCGCTTCTGGGCGTCTCGGACCCGATCAAACCGGATACCAAATCCGCGCTGAAAGCCCTGCATGCTCAGGGTAAGCAATTGGCGATGATTACCGGGGATGATCCGGCCACGGCGGCGGCGATTGCGGACCAGCTTGATATTGACATTGTGGTGGCGGGTGTCCTGCCTGGCGGCAAAGTGGACGCCCTCAAAGACCTGCGCGCGACCCATGGCGCGGTGGCCTTTGTGGGCGACGGCATCAATGACGCCCCCGCGCTGGCCGAAGCCGATGTGGGGCTGGCCATCGGAACCGGCACCGATGTGGCGATCGAGGCGGCGGATGTGGTGTTGGCGTCAGACAGCCTGTCGGGCGTGGCCAACGCGTTTGAACTCAGCCGCCGCACCATGGCCAACATCCGCCAGAACCTGATCTGGGCGTTTGGATATAACGTGATCCTGATCCCGGTGGCGGCCGGGCTGCTCTACCCGCTCTGGGGTGTGCTTCTGTCGCCGATGCTGGGGGCTTTTGCGATGGCGGCCAGTTCGGTCATGGTACTGACAAACGCGCTGCGGCTGCGGTTTGTGAAGCCGCTGATTTGATCCAAAAAACCGGGGAAACGCTTTTCGGTTGATAGACATCAAAGCAGAAACCTGTCACCGCGGTATCACGTTCATGTTGGCAACTATCGGCGCAGTTTTCAGCTGCGTCGATCAAGGAGACCCTCATGGACGCCCACCCGCTTTTCGGCCTGTTCAACCCGCGCTCCGTTGCGCTTTTTGGCGCCAGCGTGACCTCAAGCTCTGTCGGTGCGCTGACCTATGCGAACCTTGTGGACGGGGGATTTGAAGGCGCGATCTATCCGGTGAACCCCAAGCATGACACGCTGGGCACAACCCCCTGTTTCAAACACGCAAGCGACCTGCCCGACGGGGTGGACCTTGCCGTGATCGCCACACCGGCCCGCGTGGTGCCCGGCATCCTGCGCGACCTGGGCGAGGCCGGGATCAAACAGGCGATTGTCCTGTCGGCGGGCTTTGGCGAAGGGGCGGCGGATGAGACCCGCGGCAAACGGCTGGAGGCTGAGGCCCTTGCCGCCGCGCGCAAATATGGCATCCGGTTCATGGGGCCAAATTGTGTGGGGCTGACCCGCCCGTGGCTGGGGCTGAACGCGTCTTTCCTGCGCACGCAGGCCCCGAAAGGGCGTCTGGCCCTGGTGTCACAATCGGGCGCGCTCCTCTCGGCCATCGCCGACTGGGCCGGGCCGCATCATTCCGGCTTTTCCGCCATGGTCTCGCTGGGCAATTCGATCAATGTGGATTTCGGGGATGTGGTGGAGTTTCTGGCCACAGACCCCAAAACCGATGCGATCCTGCTGTATGTGGAAGGGGTGCGCGATGCGCCCGGCTTTCTGTCAGCCCTGCGTCATGCGGCACGGATGAAACCGGTGATCGTGGTGAAATCTGGCCGCCACGTGGCCAGCGCCGAAGCCGCGCACACCCACACCGGCGCGCTGATCGGATCGGACGCCGTGTTTGATGCGGCGATTGAACGGGTGGGCGCGGTGCGGGCTGATACGCTGGGACAGCTTTTTGCCGCGGCCGAGATCCTCGCCACCACCAAGAAGGCGAGCGGCAAGCGGTTGTGCATCGTCACCAATGGCGGCGGGGCCGGGGTGTTGGCGGCTGACCGCGCAGCGGATCTGGGGCTGGAGCTGCCCCCCTTGTCAGACAAGACCAAAGCCGCGCTCGACAAGGAATTGCCGCCCTTCTGGAGCCACGCCAACCCGGTTGATATTCTGGGCGACGCCACGCCGGATGCCTACGCGATGGCGGTGAAGGCGGCGGTGAATGACCCGGACAATGACGGTGTTCTGGTGCTGCTCACCCCGCAGGCGATGACCGACGCGACCGCCGTGGCACGCGCGGTGATTGATGCGCTGCCGAAACGTCGCAAGAAACCGGTTCTCGCGTGCTGGATGGGCGAAAGCTCGGTCATGGAGGCCCGCCGCCTGCTCAGCGAAAACGCCGTGCCGGACTTCCAGACCCCGGAACGCGCGGTCGAAGGGTTCAGTTATCTCGCGAAACATCACCGCAATCGCAAGCTGGCGTTGGAAATGCCCCGCGCCCTGCCGCCCGAAGCACAGCCTGATTACGACGGCGCGCGGATGATTATCGAAGGCGCCCTGGCCGAGAAACGCACCATGTTGTCGGACACCGAAAGCAAGGCGCTGCTGCGCGCGTTCCACGTGCCGGTGAACATGACGATCGAGGCCGCCGACCCGCGCGCGGCCCTTGTGGCTGCCGAAACCGTGGGCTTTCCGGTCGCGATGAAAATCAACTCGCCCGACGTGAGCCACAAATCCGATGTCGGCGGGGTAAAGATCAACATCGCCCACGCCACCAGCGTGAAGCGCGCCTTTCATGAAATCGTCGCCAATGCCAAACGCGCGCTGCCCGAGGCAACCATTCACGGCGTCACGGTCGAACCCATGGCGCGGCTGAAACAGACCCGCGAGCTGGTGATTGGCGCCAGCCGGGATCCGGTCTTTGGACCCACCATCCTCTTTGGCGCAGGCGGCACGATGGTTGAGGTGATGCGCGACAGCGCCGTGGCGCTGCCACCGATCAACTCGGTCGTGGCGAACCGCCTGATCAACCGCACCAAGGTGTCAAAGGCGTTGGAAAAGTTTCGCGATTATGCGCCCGCAGATCGCGCCGCCGTGGTCGATGTGCTGAAACGTGTCTCGAAGATTGTCAGCGAACTGCCCGAGGTTATGTCGCTTGATATCAACCCGTTGATGGCCGGCCCCGAGGGGGTGATTGCCGTGGATGCGCGGATCGAAGTGGCCCGCCCGCCGGCCGATGATGGCCTCTATGACCACATGGCGATCCATCCCTATCCTCGCCACCTGATGCGCACCACCTACCTGTCGGACGGCACGCCGCTGACCATCCGCCCGATCCGTACCGATGACGCGGATCATGTGCAGGAATTCACCCGCAACCTATCGGAAGAGGCGCGGCTGATGCGGTTCATGGGGCAGGTCAATGAACTGTCGCCCGAGATGCTGATGCAGTTTACCCAGCTCGATTATCGCCGCGAAATGGCGCTGGTGGCGATGGCCGAATTGGACGGGCAAGAGGTGCAGGTTGGCGTGGCGCGCTACGTGATCAACCCGGACGAAAAATCCTGCGAATTTGCCATCGTGGTGTCGGACCGGATCCAGCACCAGGGGCTGGGCACCAAGCTGATGAAAGGCCTGTTTCACGCGGCCCAGGAACAGCATGGTCTGGAGGTGATCGAAGGTTCGGTTCTGAAAAAGAACGCGCCAATGCTGCGCCTGATGAAAGAGCTGGGCTTTACCCAGCGCCCCGACCCCGATGACCGCGAATTGGTGATCGTGGAGCGGTGGCTGTGAAGGCACGGCAAACGGTAGGGACAAGAGGGATAGAGAGGTAGGGAGGACATATGCTGTCAATGATTTCACACCCGGAATGCCGGGATCATGACGCGGGGGCGTTGCACCCGGAAACAAAAGAGCGGCTGGATGCGATCATGAACCAGCTGATCATGTCAGGGCTGGATTACGTGATCCGCCATCGCGACGCGCCGCTGGTGACGCGGGAACAATTGGAACGGGTCCATGCGGCTGAATATCTTGATCGCGTCTATGCGATTGCACCGGGGGAGGGGATGCAGTCGATCGAGGTGGATGGCGATACGGTGATGAGCCCGGGGACGCTCAAGGCCGCGGAACGCGCCGCCGGGTCGGGTGTGATGGGGGTCGACCTGATCATGTCGGGCGAAGCCAACCCGATCTTCTGCGCCGTGCGCCCGCCGGGGCATCATGCCGAACGGGCCGAGGCGATGGGATTTTGCCTCTTTAACAATATCGCGGTCGCCGCCGCCCACGCGCTCGAGGCGCATGGGTTGGAGCGTGTCGCGATCATTGATTTCGACGTGCACCACGGCAATGGCACCGAAGAGATCTTCAAGGACGAGCCGCGCGTTCTGTTTTGCTCCAGCTTCCAGCACCCGTTTTATCCCTTTACGGGCCATGAGAAGGAAACCGACAACCTCGTCGATATTCCCCTGTCCGCAGGCGCGGGCAGCGAAGAGTTTCGCGAGGCCGTGAGCGATCACTGGTTGCCGCACCTTAATGACTTCAAGCCGCAAATGGTGCTGATTTCGGCGGGGTTCGACGCCCATACCGCAGATGACATGTCATCGGTGAACCTGGTGGATGCCGATTACGAATGGGTCACGCATAAGCTCAAACACGTCGCGGACACCCATGCGGAGGGGCGGATCCTGTCGATGCTCGAAGGGGGGTATGAACCCGACGTGCTGGCGCGATCCGTGATCAAACATTTGAATGTGCTGTTGGGGTAAAGCGCATTTGACCGGCCTTCACGGGCCTTGAACAGAAGGACAACAGATATGGCCTTTCCAATCTCTCCCGGTGTGTTTTTGCAAGATCACCGCCGCCCGCCGGAATGGCAGGCCAAAGGGGTGATGCTGTTTGTCGGAGCGTTTGAACAAGGTCCGGCCGGGGTGCCGGTGCTGGTCAAATCACGCGATCAGGCGCGCGACGTGTTCGGGGCGGATGCTCCCGGATGTGTCACGGCGGAGGCATTGCAGCAGTTCTTTGAACAGGGCGGGCAAACCGCCATGGTGCTTCGCATCGCGATTGGCCGGGATGCGCCGTTGTCGCAAAATCGCCCGCTCCTTCTGCATGCCGAAGCCCTATGTGAGGTAACCGGGGCCGGGCGCGAATTTGACCCCGGTCCGGATCCGATCACGTCGAAGGATGCGGGCTGGGCCAAAGCGGTTGTCGCGGCGTTTGGGCCGCAAGATGGTCTGGCCCCGCTGCGCGATATGTCCAAAGGCCGGGTGGAAATGCTGGTCGCCCCGATCCTTTCACAGCTGGATATGCCAAAGGCGCGCGACGTTTATCGCAAGCTGCACAGGCTCGCCGTCGACAAAGACATGTTTCTGCTGATCGATCCGCCGCAGGGTTTGCCGCCGCAAGACTGGATCCCGCGTTGGTTCGACGCACTGGGGCTTGAGAGCAGCCCGAACGCGGTGGCGCTGGCCCCGATCCTGACTGCGGCGGACGGGGAAGGGCAGGACATCGCCCCTTCCGGTCCGGTGGCCGGGTTGCTGGACCGTGTGGCCTGTAGCGGCGGGATCTGGACCCCGCCCACCGGCGGTCAGGCGTGTTTATTTGGTTTGCAGACGTCCTCCTCCTGCGATCAGGAAAATGCAGAATGCCCGACCTATCTTAATTGCCTGACTGACCATGACCGTGGTGCGCGGTTCGGCGACGAAGGGATTTTCAGCTTTGCGGGCCCGGATGCGCCGCGCCTGCGGTTCCTGCGCGTGCTGCGCAAAACCCGGCTGACTTTGCGCGCAGAGCTTGCCCGCCTTATGGATGAGGACACCCCCGAAGGGCGCCGGTCCGAGGCACGGTTGATTGCCGAGGCGCTGATGGTGCAGCTGTGGCGGGATGGTGCGCTGCGCGGGCGCAGCCCTTCGCAGGCTTATCGGGTGACCACCACGGAACCCGACCCCAAAACCGGCCGGTTTGAGCTGTGCGTCGGGCTGGCCCTGCAGGCGCCGGGTCGGTTCCTATGGGAAAGCGTCGCCTTGGGCGGGCCTGACGAGGGATCAGAAAAACCGCGCGGGTGAGACATCTGCCTCGGCCGCCGCGCCCAGCACGCTTGGGCGCCCGGCCACCACATCCGCCAGAAGCTGAGAGGCCGCCGGTGAGGTCTGGAACCCATAGCCACCTTGGCCCGCGCACCAGATGAAGTCCTCGTCCTGCGGTGCGCGGCCCAGCACCAGATTGCGATCCGGCGCAAAGGTGCGCAGCCCGGCCCAATTGGCCAGCATCCGTGTCACCGGTTCGGTGACGTGGTCTTCATAGCGTGCCAACCCCTCGGCCAGCACCATATCCTCGGCCCAGGCATCCTGCGGCGGCACCGGGTCTTCTTCTTCTGGCGAGACAATCAAGGCACCTGCATCGGGTTTGGCGTACCAGCTTTCGGCGGCGCCCATGAACATGGGCCAGCTGGAAACATCGTGGTCGCCGGGGGCCGGAATGCGTGCCATCGACCGGCGATAAGGTTGCAGGCCAATCAGCGGCACGCCAGCGAGTTTGGCGATCTCATCCGCCCAGGGACCTGCGGCATTGACCAGGGATTTGGCTTCAAAGCTGTCCTCGCCCACCTGCACCTGCCACCCTGACGGGGTGCGGGTGATGGCGGTGACGGATGCGCCGGTGCGGATCTCACCATTGGCGCGGATCTCGCGGGCGAAGTTCATCAACAGGCGGTCGGTGTCGATGTCCCAGGCATCCGGGTGATAACCCACACCGACCATGCTGCCCGGGTTCAGGATCGGCACCAGATCCAGCGCTTCTTCGGTGGTGATCCGGGGCAGGTTCATGGCCTCAAGATCTTGGGCCAACACCTCTTCCTGACCTATTCCGCCGATCAACATCAGGCCGCGTGGGCTGAGCACACCGCCATTTTCCGTGGCATGGTAATCATAGGAGGCGCGGTTCAGTTCGATCACCCGCGGCGCGCCGTAGTTCTGTTCGAACATCGCCGCTGACCGGCCCGAGGCGTGATAAGCCAGCGCGTTTTCTGCTTCCAAGACCAGCACACGGCCTAGGTGCGACAGCCGCGCGCCGGCGGAAATTCCGGCGATGCCGCCGCCGATGACGATGAAATCAAACATGTTCTTCTATCCGATCCGTAGCAGGTGGGGGTGTTGGGGTCAGGGCGGTGATCCGGTCATAAAGCGCACCATCCAGTGCGAAATTCATGCCGTCCAATGAGGGGCGCAATTGGTCAACGGATCGCGCTGACAGAATGGGCGAGGGGCGCGACGGATGGTGTGCGGCCCAGGCCACGGCCAGCGTGGCCGGGTGGGTGCCAAGCTCGGCGGCAATGTCACCCAAGCCAATGGCCGCCGCGTGCATCCAATCCTGACCATAGCGCGCGCCGTAGCGGGGATCCTCGGTCAGGCGCCCGGTGCCGCCAGCGGTATATTTCCCGGTCAACAGCCCGCCGCCCAGCGGAGAATACGGCACGGGGTGAATGCCCTCGGCCAGACACATCGGCAGGATTTCCACCTCGGCCTGACGTTTCACCAGCGAATACATGGGCTGCACCGCGTCGATCTTTGTGCCCATCCCCTGCGCGATGGCCTGTGCCTTCATCACCTGCCATGCCGCGCAATTGGACAGCGCCAGATAGCGCACCGCGCCCTCGTCCTGCATCGCGGCCAGCGCGGTGATTTGCGCCTCCAGCGACAGGTTCGGATTGAAGCGGTGCAGGTAGAGGATATCGACCATCTCTTCATCCAGCCGTTCGCGCGACAGGTCAAATTCGTCACGCAGGGCGGACAGGGTGTCGGGCGCGCGATAGCCGATCTTGGTGGCGATCACCAAACGGTCGCGATGGGGTTTGATCAGCCGCCCGAGGATCTGTTCCGACGCGCCACCGGTGTAAAGATGCGCCGTGTCGAAATGGGTGATCCCGCTGTCCAGGCAAGCCTCGAACATCGCTGCTGATGCGGCCTCATCGGCGGTGCCGCCAAATTGCATCGTGCCAAAGGCAAAGCGGCTGGCCGGGGTTCCGTTTTGTGAAATCAAGTCCGTCATGGCGCGAGATTGCATAGGAGGGGTGGGAAGGAAAAGGCAAAAATCCTCCCCTGTGCGCAAAGCACGGGGGAGGCGAAGGCGGCGGAGCAGGGAACAAGACGGACATGACGCGCCGCCACCTTTGGTCCGGGGTCAGATCAGGAAGTCGGTTCTGTGATCCGGGCCGTAGCGATAGGGGCGTTGTAAGGGCGCGGATGCCGGGGATGAGGGTTGGATCATCACACCTTCTGCGGCCTCAGATTCTGCAGCCTGGGTCCGGCTGCATCCGTAGGTGTCAGAACGGGGTGTTTCCGTCATGGCTTTGAACGGGACAGCAATGAGCATGAGGGCAACAAGCTGCAATGCTTTTTTCATGATCCGATCCTCCGTGTTGCGTGGTCATTGAAGGTGATACGCATCAGGATCGAATTTCCGTCACAAAAAACTGACCCCAATCTGGAATATCGGGGTCAGTGAGGGAAGCACCCGGGCTTTGGACGTGCGGTATGGCGTTTCCACATCACGTTGTTTCGACACGATGCGGAAACGCTTTAGATCAGCCGCGGCCAAAATCGGCCGAGGTGATGACGCCGTCACCATCGCGGTCCTGGCGGGTGAACCAGGGGGCGACACCCTCAAGGAACTCTTCCCGCGATACGTTGCCGTCACCATTCAGATCGGCGTTTTGCCGTTCCATGGAACGGGCTGCGCTATGTTCTCCGGGGGCTGCCCCATTGCCGCGCATTTTGCCCTGACCCTGGCCCTGACCTTGGCCCATGCCTTTGCCCTGACCATTCCCCTGGCCCATTCCTTTTCCTTGACCATTGCCTTGACCGTTTCGTTTGCCCTGACCCTGGCCTTGCCCCATACCCTGACCAATGCCGTGTTCTTGCATGTCGATGGCGCGGGTCTCGTCGAAATTCACATATTCCTCGGCGGTCAGAACACCGTCTTCGTCGCTGTCGAACATATAGAAGATGTCACTGCGTCGTTCGGTGGCTTCGTCCAGAGTGACCTGCCCGTCTTCGTTCAGATCCCACATTTCCATGAAATGTTCACCGGGTTGGTTTTGCGCCAGGGCCGGGGCCGACAGGGCGGCAACAAGGGCGATGGTGGCGGTTGTGATGATGGGGGCGCGCATGATGTGTACTCCGTTTCATGTCCTCTTATTCATGAAACGGAATGGGTTCGGATTTCCGTCGCGCATACCGCTGTTTTTTTGCGTCGAGCTCGAAAAGTGCGATTTGGGGCAGGTCTGCGGCAAAGAAAAAGGCCCTGCGCGGGGCAGGGCCTTTTCGTGTCACATGTGAAGGGGATCAGTTCGACGGGATCTCGCTGTCGATGCCTTCCACGTAGAAGTTCATGCCGGCCAGCGTGCCGTCATCTGCGACCTCGCCTTCCGCAAGCCAAACCGAGCCGTCCTGCTTGTTCAGCGGGCCGGTGAACGGGTGGTATTCGCCCGCGGCAATCGCATCGCGCATGGCTTCGGCTTCGGCTTTCACATCAGCGGGAACAGCGTCGGTGATCTCGCCAATGCCCACCATGCCCGGCCCAATGCCGTCCCAGGTGGAACCGGTTTCCCAGGTGCCATCCATCACGGCCTGAACGCGGGCGATATAGTACGGCGCCCAATCATCGATGATCGAGGTCACGCGCGGGAAGGGGGCATATTCAATCATGTCTGATGCCTGACCAAAGGTCACAACGTTGCCAGCCTCTTTTGCGGCGGCATGAGGTGCGGTGCTGTCGGTGTGCTGCAGGATCACGTCAGCGCCCTGTTCAATCAGCGCCTTGGCACTGTCGGCCTCTTTTGCCGGGTCCATCCAGGTGTAGGCCCAGATGATTTTGAACTGCACGTCCGGGTTCACCTTCTTGGCGTGGATATAGGCCGAGTTGATGCCCCGGATCACTTCCGGGATCGGGAATGACGCGATGTAACCGATGATGTTCGACTTGGTCATCTTGCCCGCGATGTGGCCTTCAATGGCGCGACCTTCATAGAAGCGGGCCGAATAATTGGCAGCATTCGGCGCGGTCTTGTACCCGGTTGCATGTTCAAACTTCACGTCCGGGAATTTCTGGGCAACGTTCAGCACCGGTTCCATATAGCCAAACGAGGTGGCGAAGATGATGTCGGCACCGGACAGCGCCATCTGCGACATCACACGTTCCGCGTCGGCCCCTTCCGGCACGGTTTCTTGATAGATCAGTTCCACCTTGTCGCCGAAATGTTCTGCCATCTCGGTTGCGGAATGGTGGTGGGCCTGGCTCCAGCCGCCATCGGTGATCGGGCCAACATAGACAAAACCGACCTTGGTCTTGTCTTCGGCCTGGGCGGCGCCGGTCAGGCCAGCAACCAGCGCCACGCCGGTCAGAAGTGATTTCAATGCACGCATATTAGTCTCCCTTGGTGGATTGAGCAGTTTTTGTTTGGGTTTCTTTTTCCGCCTCAGGGGCAGAATTCGCAAGTTTTTTCTGAATGTTGGTGTCCGCTTCCAGAAGCGCAGTGGTGATGATCGCGCTGGGCACGGCGATCACGCCAAGGCCTAAAAACAGCACGAAGGTGGTGAAGATCCGCCCGCCATTGGTGATCGGCACCATGTCGCCATAGCCCACGGTGGTAAAGCTGGCGACCGCCCACCACAGGCTTTGCGGGATCGAGGTGAACACCTCGGGTTGGGCGTCATGTTCAAAGATGTAGATGCCCACGGAGGCGACATAAAGCATGAGGGCTGCGATAATGCCAAAGATCGCAAGCTCGCCCCGGACCTGTTGAAAGGCGGTGACCAGACGTTCCATCGCATGGCTGCCGCGAAACAGTTTCACAATTCGCACCAGCCGCAACAGGCGGAAGATGCGCACCGCCTGCAATTGCGGGGTCAACAGCGCAATGGCGGGCAGGATGGTCAGAAGATCGACCAGCCCCCAGAAGCTGAAGACATAGCGCAGCGGGCGCGGGGAACAGATCAGGCGCAGCAGGTATTCCAGCGTGAAAATGCCCAGTACCAGAACCTCGAACCCGAACAGAACGCGGCGCAGCCCCTGCGGCAGGCCGGGTTCCGTTTCCAGCGCAATCGCCAGCGCGGACAACAGGATCAACGCATCCATGCCGCGCGCCACGATCCCGCCAAAAACCGGGTGGCTGCCATCCAGGATGTCGATGATCTCGTGTCGTGTCACGCGGTGGATGTCCCTTTAATGTGTGGCATGGAAGATCTTGCCAAGGGCCCCGGGCGCCCCGTGGTTGCCCTTCATCGAAATGGCCACCAGCACGAGGATGGTGATGATGTATGGCGAACTTGCCAGCACCTCGACCGGCACCGGAACACCCGCCGCCTGAAGGTTCAGCTGCAACACGGTGATGCCACCAAAGAGGTAAGCCCCGAGCAGCACCCGCCAGGGCCGCCAGGACGCAAAGACCACAATCGCCAAGGCAATCCAGCCGGCCCCGGCGGTCATCCCGTCCACCCATTGCGGCACCCGCACCAGCGAAATGTAGGCCCCGCCCATCCCGGCGCAGGCCCCGCCAAAGGCAATCGCCATCAGGCGCACGCGAATGACCTTATATCCCAGCGCATGGGCCGCATCATGGTTCTCGCCCACGCCGCGCAGGATCAACCCCGCGCGTGTATGGGTCAGCACATACCAGGTGGCCGCGATGATCAGGATGCTCACGTAAACCATCGGGTCATGTTTGAAGAGGATCGGACCAAGCACCGGGATGTCACTGAGCAGCGGAATTTCGAATTTCGCCAGCGTCTCGACCTTCATCCCCTCGTATGGTTTGCCAATCAGGGATGACAGGCCAAGTCCGAAAAGTGTCAGCCCAAGCCCCGTTGCCACCTGGTTTGACAGCAAATATTGCGTGAGAAAGCCAAACAACATCGACAGCGCCGCCCCGGCGAGCGCCGCGGCCACAAACCCCAGCGCCGGGGTTTCGCTGTTGATTGTCACCGCAAAGCCCACAACGGCCCCGGTGATCATCATGCCTTCGACGCCAAGGTTCAGTACCCCGGCCTTTTCCACCACCGCTTCGCCAATGGCCGCCAACATGATCGGTGTCGCCGCCACCATGAGCGAGGCCAAAAGCAGGATCGGGTTGATCTGTGAAAGGTCCATGATCTGTCCTCCTTACGCCATTTTCGTGGAAAAGCGGATGCGGTAATTGGTCAGCATGTCCATCGCCAGCAGGAAAAACATCAGCATCCCCTGAAACATCTGGATCGCCGCGGCGGGCAGACCCAGCATCAACTGCGCGAGCTCTCCGCCGATATAAGTCAATGCCATCAGAAGACCCGCCAGCAGGATACCAACCGGGTGCAACCGGCCCAAAAATGCCACGATGATCGCTGTGAACCCGTAGCCCGAGTTGAAGTCGATCGAGATCTGCCCCGCCGGACCTGACACTTCGAACATACCCGCCATGCCCGCCAGCGCGCCGGATGTGCCAAGACAAAACAGGATCAGCCGGGTTGGGTTCACGCCCGCAAAGCGCGCCGCGCGGGGGGCTTCG
Source organism: Aliiroseovarius crassostreae (assembly GCF_049803815.1). Lineage (GTDB taxonomy): Bacteria > Pseudomonadota > Alphaproteobacteria > Rhodobacterales > Rhodobacteraceae > Aliiroseovarius > Aliiroseovarius crassostreae_A. Next base: position 642,767 of record NZ_JBNAGI010000001.1, on the reverse strand, counting down.
CCGGTCAGGCGCACCTGAAAGCCCAGCATGTGGCGGGTCAGCAGCACATAGGCAAAGATCACCGCGATGAAGGCAAAGACCACGCCCCAGTGCATTCCGGTGCCCGCGATCAGCTCGGCATTATGGGCGGCGGGGAAATCCCGGAAATTGCGCGAGCCGGGAAAGCCCATGCCGTCCGGGTTTTGCAAAAGCCCCTGACTGACCGACGCCAAAAGCGCCTCGGCCACGTAAACCAGCATTAGCGAGACGAGGATTTCATTGGTGCCAAATCGCACCTTCAAAAGCCCGGGGATCATCGCCCAGGCCCAGCCGCCAAGCGCGCCTGCGATGATCATGGTCGGGAAAATCAGCGGGTTGGTCGTGGGGAAAAAGGCAAGCCCCACGCCCGCACCGCAAATCGCCCCCATGATGTATTGCCCTTCAGCGCCAATGTTCCAGACGCCCGCGCGAAAGCCCAGCGACAGGCCAATGGCGATCAGGATCAGCGGCGCGGCCTTCACCAGCAGCTGTGGTCGCGAATAGGGGCCAAAAGTCTCGTGAAACAACGGGTCCCAAAAAATGGTGCGTATGCTCTCCAACGGGTCCTTGCCCAACATCCAGAAGAGCACCCCGCCCGCGATCATCGTTGCCACAACCGCCAGAACAGGCGTCATCGCCGCCCAGACCCGCGAAGGCGAGGGGCGTTTTTCCAAACGGATCATGCGGCAGTCTCCTTCTCGCCACTGTCATCCCCACCGCCCATCATCAGCCCGATGGTGTCAACGGTCAGGCCCTTGGTCGGCACCGGGGTCGCCAATGTGCCATCGTAAAGCGCGGTGAACCGGTCCGAGATTTCCAAAAGCTCGTCCAGATCCTGGCTGATTACGATCACAGCCGCGCCTTCCGCCGCCAGATCCAACAGAGATTGCCGGATCGCAGCGGCGGCCGAGGCATCCACCCCCCAAGTGGGCTGGTTCACCACCAACACTTCGGGTTTTTGCAAAACCTCGCGGCCAATCACGAATTTCTGTAGGTTGCCACCGGACAGCGAGCGCGCCGCGTTGTCCGGGCCGGGGGTGCGCACGTCAAATTCCTTGATCACGTCCTTGGCGAAGCTTTCGGTTTTGCCCCAGCGCAGGAACCCCCGTTTGGTCAGGCGCTGGCGCACGGCGGCGGTCAGAAGCGCGTTTTCCGTCAGGCTCATGTCGGGCGCGGCGGAGTGGCCCAGCCGTTCTTCGGGGGCGGACAGAACCGCCAAAGCGCGGCGCTCATTTGGGCGCAGTTTCGCAATGCAGGTGCCGTTCAGGCGGACCTCGCCGTGGCTCAGCCACGCTTCCCCAGACAGGGCCGACAGAAACTCATCCTGCCCATTGCCGGCCACGCCACCAATCCCCACAACCTCGCCCGCGCGCACGGTCAGCGAAACGTCCTTCAGGTCAATGCCAAAGGCGGTGTGGGTGTGCAGGCTGACATGATCCATTTCCAACACAACATCGCCGGGCTCTGCAGGTTCACGTTCAGGCACATGCAGGCTGGTGCCCACCATCATTTCGGCCAACTCGCGGGCGGATTTTTCACGCGGATCGCAGGTGTCCACCACCTCGCCATGGCGCAGGATTGTGGCATGTTCACAGAGCGCGCGGATTTCTTCGAGCTTGTGCGAGATATAGAGGATCGCCGTCCCCTCGGCGGTCAGCTTGCGCAGGGTTTCAAACAGGACCTCCACCTCTTGCGGGGTCAAAACCGAGGTGGGTTCGTCCATGATCAAGAGCTTGGGATTTTGTAAAAGACAGCGAATGATCTCAACCCTCTGCCGCTCGCCCGCCGACAATTCACCGACCACACGATTCGGGTCCAGCGGCAGCCCGTAAGCCTCGCTCACCTGCCGGATCTGCGAGGTCAGCGCGCGCGGCTTGGGCGGATTATCCATGCCAAGGGCGATGTTTTCGGCCACGCTCAGCGCATCAAACAGCGAGAAATGCTGAAACACCATCGCCACACCGGCGGCGCGCGCTGCGGCGGGGTTGTATGGCTCAAACAGCTCACCCTTCAGGCGCATCTCGCCTTGGTCGGGTTTGACAAGCCCATAGATCATCTTGACCAGGGTCGACTTCCCCGCGCCGTTTTCCCCCAGCAGGGCATGGACTTCGCCCGGCAGAATGGAAAAGGACACATTGTTATTGGCGATGACACCCGGATAGGCCTTGGTCAGACCGTCAAGCGTCAACAGCGCGTCCTGCGCGCGTATCTCCTCCATCGGTAGGTATCCCCCTGTCGTGGTTCGTTTTTTTCGCCGCATCTTTAACTAGCGCGGTCGCCACCCCAATCGCAATGGCTTGCGGGTGTTTGCCCAGGGCTGGGTCGCCGATTGGGCAGGTTATTTCGTTGATTTTCTCTGGGGTGTGCCCCAGCGCCCCCAATCGCGCCTGAAACCGTGCCCATTTTGTCGCGGATCCGATCACCCCAAGCCCCGTATGCCGATGCGAGAGAATCGCATGGCACAGATCCAGATCCAGCGTATGCGAATAGGTCAGCACCAGATGCTGTGCATCCTTGGGTGCGTATTTGATCGCCTCTGCGGGATGGGTGACCGGCAGGGCCGTGACGCCCGTCGGGATCTGATCAGGAAAGCGGTCCGGCGCGGTGTCCACCCATGTGATCACAAAGTCCGGCAGGGGGGCAAGCACCGCGACCAAGGCGCGCCCGACATGGCCCGCGCCGTGGATCCACAATGGTTTGCGGGTCGGGGAAATCGGCTCGATCATCCAGCCCTGCACCAGTTGGGGCGTGGGCAGCTCTCCTCGGTCCCGGGCGTGTTGCAACGCCCGGCGCACGGAGAGAGGAGGTTCGTTGTGATCAAGGCTGCGTGCGAAAACCTGTTGATTTTCCAATAAGGTCAGTCGCTCTTTGTCAAAGGCTTCGGTCAGCAAGGTCACCGCGCCCCCACAGCATTGCCCCAGCGCAGGGCCAAGCGGGTAACGGTCCAGCCGTGGTCCACCCGACAGCATCTCGCGGGCCTCTCTCGCGGCGCGCCACTCCAACTCACCCCCGCCGATCGTGCCGGATTGCCCATCTGCCCAAACCAGCATCGAGGCCCCTACGTCGCGCGGGGCAGAGCCCTTGACCTCGGCCACCACCACGCGCACCACCGGGCCGTGATCACAAATGGCTTGGCGCAGGGTGCACAGATCAAAACTCATCCGCGCACCCGGTCGATGGCGGCCAAAACCTCTTCGGCGGTTGCCGGGGCGTTCAGGTCGTGAAACGCGTGCCCCGTCGCGGGGCCGCAGGCCGAAATGGCGTCCGCCAAGGCCAGCCAGGCCGAGATGCCCAGCATGAAGGGCGGCTCGCCCACCGCTTTGGATCGGCCCACCGTGTCCTCGGGGTTGGGGGCGTGCCACAGGTCCACGTTAAAGACGCGCGGGCGGTCGGAACTGGCGGGGATCTTGTAGGTTGACGGCGCGTGGGTGCGCAGGCGGCCTGTGTCGTCCCAGACCAGTTCTTCGGTGGTCAGCCACCCCACCCCCTGCACAAAGCCCCCTTCAATCTGGCCGATGTCAATCGCCGGGTTCAGGCTCGATCCGGCGTCATGAAGGATGTCCGTGCGGAGCAGCCGGTTTTCGCCGGTCAGCGTGTCGATCACCACCTCGCTCAGCGCGGCCCCATGCGCAAAATACAGGAACGGCCGACCGCGTCCCTCCACCCGATCCCAGGTGATTTTGGGCGTCTTGTAAAAGCCGGTGGCCGACAGGCTGATCCGCGCGAGATAGGCCATTTGTGCGGCCTCGGCGAAGGGGATCGGCGCGCGCCCGGCGGCCCGTACGTTGCCGCCGGTGAAAATCACGTCACCGGGCGCGACCGACCAGTATTCGGCCAGGTGGGCGCTGATCCGGGCGCGGATGGTCAGGCAGGCGGCGCGCACGGCCATCCCGTTCAGATCCGATCCGCTTGAGGCCGCCGTGGCCGATGTGTTGGGCACTTTGGCGGTGTCGGTGGCGGTGATCTTGATCGCTGACATGTCCACGGCGAACACGCTCGCAGCCACCTGGGCCACTTTTTGAAACAGGCCTTGCCCCATTTCCGTGCCGCCATGATTGAGATGGATCGACCCGTCCTGATAGACATGCACCAGCGCGCCCGCCTGGTTGAGGTGCGTCAGCGTGAAGCTGATTCCAAACTTGACCGGCGAGAACGCCAGCCCCTTTTTCAGCACTGTGTTTTCCGCGTTGAACGCGTCCACCTCGGCGCGACGTTTGGCGTAATCGGCCCGCTCCAGCAACGCGTCCAGCATGGCGGGCACGTGAAAGCCTTCGATCTCTTGCCCATAATGGGTGGTCTGCCCCTCGGCATAGAAATTCACCTGCCGCACCGCGATTGGGTCAAGCCCCCGGGCGCGGGCAATATGGTCCAGAATGCGCTCGACCCCCAATACGCCCTGCGGCCCGCCAAATCCGCGATAGGCGGTGGCGGATTGGGTGTGGGTTTTCAGGCGGTGACTGGTGATCTCCACGTTTTCAAGGTGATAGGCGTTGTCGGCGTGCAGCATGGCCCGGTCGGCCACGGGCAAAGACAGATCCTGCGCCCAGCCACAGCGCGCCATCTGCGTAACCTCCAGCCCCAGCATTTTTCCTGCCTCATCCACGCCGACGCGATAGGCGATGCGGAAGTCATGCCGTTTGCCGGTGATCATCATGTCATCATCGCGGTCATAGCGCATCTTGCAGGCGCGGCCCGTGTGACGCGCGGCAATCGCGCAGGCCACGGCCAGTGCATTGCCCTGGCTTTCCTTGCCGCCAAACCCCCCGCCCATGCGCCGGGTTTCCACCCGAACGGCATGCATGGGAACGCCAATCGCGTGCGCCACCTTGTGCTGGATTTCGGTTGGATGCTGGGTCGAGCTATGCACCAGCATATCGCCATCTTCACCCGGCAGCGCCATGGCGGCTTGCCCTTCCAGATAGAAATGCTCTTGCCCGCCCATTTCGAACTGGCCTTCGATGATATGGGGCGCGCTGGTTACTGCTTTTGCAGCGTCGCCGCGCGACCAGATCACCGGGCCATCCTCGAACCTGCTGTTGGCCTCCAGCGCCTGATCAATACTCAGGATCGCGGGCAGGGGATCTATGTCGATCTGCCCAAGGCGGGCTGCTTTGCGGGCGCTCAGATGGCTGTCGGCGATGACCAGAAAGATCGGCTGGCCGAGGTAAAACACCTCATCCACGGCCAGCAGGGGCTCGTCATGAATGGACGGCGAGACGTCATTGTCAAAGGGCAGATCGTCGGCGGTCAGTACGGCGACCACACCCGGCGCGGCGCGCACGGCAGACAGATCCATTGCGGTGATCTTGCCGCGCGCCACATCCGACAGCCCAAAGCAAAGGTGCAACGTGCCGCTGGGCGTCGGGATATCATCCACGTAGCGTGCCGCCCCGGTGACATGCAGGTGGGCCGCGTCATGGGGAAGGGGTTTGCCGATGCTCATGGTGTCACCTCCAGCACATTGGTGGCGGTGCCGGTGGCCTCTTCGTAGTAGCGGACCAGCATGTTTTGCGCGGTTTTCAGGCGATAGCCGGCGCTGGCCCGCATATCGCTCATCGGGGTGAAATCCTGCCCGAAGGCGGGAAGCGCGGCGGTGATTGTGGCACGGGTGAAGGGCCGGTTGATCAGCGCCTGTTCCACGGCCACGGCGCGTTTCGGGGTGGCGGCCATGCCGCCAAAGGCGATGCGGGCGGCGGTGATCTGTCCGCCTTCTACGCTCAGGTTAAACGCGCCCAACACGGCGGAAATATCCTGATCAAACCGTTTCGAAAGCTTGTAGACCCGAAGCCCCTCTGCGCTGCGGGGCAGGGTGATCGCCTCAACAAACTCGCCCGGGGCGCGGTCCTGTTTGCCATAGGCGATAAAGAAATCTTCGAGCGGTAGCGTGCGCCGGGTGCCGCCCTTGTTCAGGGTGAGCGTCGCCCCCAGCGCGATCAGCGGCGGGGGGGCGTCGCCAATGGGGGATCCATTGGCGATATTGCCGCCCAGGGTCGCGGTGTTTCGGACCTGGGTCGAGGCAAACCGGCGCAACATTTCGGCAAAATGCGGGTGGTGATCGGCCATCAAGGCGCGGGTGCGTTCGATGGTGACGCCTGCGCCGATGGTGATGTCCTCGTCGCCAACGTGAAGGTTGTGCAGTTCTTTCACGCCGCCCAGGAAGATCACCGGGTCCAGATCCTTCAGTTGTTTTGTGGCCCAAAGCCCCACATCGGTCGCCCCGGCGATCAGGGTGGCGTCGGGCTGGGCGGCATAAGCCGCGGCCAGTTCATCAATATCCGCGGGGCGGGTGGCCGAATGTCCCGGATCCGGCAAACAGGTGTTCGGCACGCCGAACCCTTCGGGGATTGGCTCCTGCCACGCTTTCTCTGCGGCGCGAATGATCGGCGCGTAGCCTGTGCAGCGGCACAGGTTGCCAGCCAGCACATCGTCATGACTGCGATCCCCGGTCAGGTGCGCGGTGACAAGCGACATGACAATGCCCGGCGTGCAGAAACCGCATTGCGAGCCATGCTCATTCACCATCGCCTGCTGCACCGGATGCAGCCTGCCATCACGTGCCAGCCCTTCCACCGTGGTCAGGGATTTGCCGTCAAGCTGCCCCATGAAAAGGATGCAGGCATTGACCGCCCGCGCGCCTTCTTCATCGGCCAGCATCACGGTGCAGGCCCCGCAATCGCCTTCGTTGCAGCCTTCCTTGGTACCGGTGAGCTTTCGGGTGTCGCGCAGCCAGTCCAACGCGGTTTGCGTCGGATCCACACCCGACACATGCACACTCTCTCCGTTCAGAAGAAAGGTGATATCCATGGAATAATCCTGCCGCCTTACCCTGTTGTGATCCCGATCTGCGCGCCCTCGATGCGGCGTAGATTGCGCGCGGGAGATATTGTTAACAAGGTAAGCGCAGAAAAATTGATCTGGCAAGGATTTCTTCTGATAGGTGGTTTTCTGGGGATAAGTCTGGGCACCGGGGGAAATGCTGCAACGATCGTCTTTCGCAATCTCAGACCGCAGGTTAGTCTGCCCAAATGAGCAGCCAACCCCGATTCATCCACCTTCGCACCCATACGCAATATTCGCTTCTCGAAGGCGCGGTTCCGGTCAAGAAACTGCCCGGGCTGTGCGCCGATATGGGCATGCCCGCTGTTGCCGTGACCGACACCAACAACCTGTTTGCCGCGCTGGAGTTTTCCGAAACCGCCGCGGGTGCGGGCATTCAGCCGATCATCGGCTGTCAGGTGGATGTGTGTTACGCGCCCCCAGTGCCGGGGGAAAAACCCCGCGACCCGGCGGCCCTTGTGCTGCTGGCCCAAAACGAGGGCGGGTATGAAAACCTGATGAAGCTGAACTCCTGCCTGTATCTGGACAAGCATGGCGAGCTGCCACAGGTGCAACTGGACGAGCTGGAGGCGCATGCCGATGGGTTGATTTGCCTGACCGGCGGCGCGGAGGGTCCGGTGGGGCAGTTGCTGCAAGCGGGCAATCGCGACAAGGCCGAGGCGCTGATGGCCCGGCTGCACCGCGCCTTCGAGGATCGTCTTTATGTCGAGCTGCAACGCCACCCCGGGGAAGGCGGCCAGCCCACGGTGGGCGAACGGGCCACCGAACGCGGCTTTGTGGACATGGCTTATGCGATGGGCATCCCACTGGTGGCAACCAATGACGTGTATTTCCCGAAATCCGAGCTGTACGAAGCCCATGATGCGCTGATCTGCATTAAGGAAGGCGCCTATGTGGATCAGGCCGATGGCCGTCGCCGCCTGACCCCGCAGCATTATTTCAAAAGCCCGCAGGAAATGGTTACCCTGTTTGCGGACCTTCCGGAAGCGGTTGAAAACACCGTGGAAATCGCACGCCGTTGCGCGTTCAAGGCCTATAAACGCGCGCCGATCCTGCCGAAATTTGCCGATGACGAGGTGGCCGAACTGCGCCGCATCGCCAATGAGGGGCTGCAAAAACGGCTTGCGGTGATCCCGCACGCGGTCAGCGTGGAAGAATATCAGAAACGGCTGGATTTTGAGCTGGGCATCATCGAGGGCATGGGCTTTCCCGGTTACTTCCTGATCGTGGCGGACTTTATCCAATGGGGCAAGGATCACGGCATCCCGGTGGGGCCCGGGCGGGGGTCCGGTGCAGGTAGCCTCGTGGCCTATGCGCTGACCATCACCGACCTTGATCCGTTGCGCTATTCGCTGCTGTTTGAGCGGTTTTTGAACCCCGAACGGGTGTCGATGCCCGACTTCGATATCGACTTCTGCATGGATCGCCGGGAGGAGGTGATCAAATATGTGCAAGAGAAGTATGGCCGCGACAAGGTGGGCCAGATCATCACCTTCGGTGCGCTTCTCAGTAAGGCCGCCGTGCGCGACGTGGGGCGTGTGCTGCAGATGCCCTATGGGCAGGTGGACCGCCTGTCGAAACTGATCCCGGTTGAGGGCGTAAAGCCCGTGTCGATCAAGGAAGCGATTGAGCAGGAGCCGCGCCTGCGCGAAGAGGCGCGATCAGAAGAGGTGGTGCAGCGCCTGTTGGATTACGGCCAGCAGGTTGAGGGCCTCTTGCGAAACGCCTCGACCCACGCAGCGGGTGTGGTGATTGGCGACCGGCCGTTGGACGAACTGGTGCCGCTTTACCAAGACCCGCGCTCTGACATGCCGGCCACCCAGTTCAACATGAAATGGGTCGAGCAGGCCGGGCTGGTGAAGTTCGACTTTCTGGGTCTGAAAACCCTGACCGTCATTCAAAACGCCGTGGACCTCATTAAAGGGCAGGGGCGCGACATTCACATCGGCCCGGATGGCACGCAGCTTTACGATCCGCCCGAAGGTGCGGTGAATGAGATCAACGCTATTCCGCTGGATGACGAGGTCACCTATAAGCTCTACGCCTCGGCCAAAACGGTTGCGGTGTTCCAGGTGGAAAGCTCGGGCATGATGGATGCGCTGCGGCGCATGAAACCCACCTGTATCGAAGACATCGTGGCGCTGGTGGCGCTCTATCGTCCCGGACCGATGGAAAACATCCCCACCTATTGCGAGGTCAAGAACGGCCTGAAGGAAATCACGTCTGTCCACCCGCTGATTGACCATATTCTTGAGGAAACCCAAGGCATTATCGTCTATCAGGAACAGGTGATGCAGATCGCCCAGGTCATGGCGGGCTACTCGCTTGGCGGCGCGGATTTGTTGCGCCGCGCGATGGGTAAGAAGATCAAAGAAGCGATGGACGCCGAGCGGCCCAAGTTCGAAAAGGGGGCCGCCGAAAACGGGGTGGATGCCAAGAAGGCCTCCGAGGTTTTTGACCTTCTCGAAAAGTTTGCCAACTACGGCTTCAACAAATCCCACGCCGCCGCCTATGCGGTGGTGAGTTACCAGACCGGCTGGCTCAAGGCGAACCACCCGGTTGAATTCATGGCCGGTGTCATGAACTGCGATATCCACCTGACCGACAAGCTGTCGATCTACGCCGAAGAGGTGCGCCGGGGGCTGGATATCGAGATCATTCCACCCTGCGTGAACCGCTCGATTGCCACGTTCAGCGTGAAGGACGGCGCGGTGGTTTACGCGCTGGGCGCGCTGAAAAACGTGGGTCTCGAGGCGATGCAGCTGGTGGTCGAGGGGCGCAAGGTGGACGGGGTCGATAAGCCCTTTGCCACGCTCTACGATTTCGCCCGCCGGGTCGATCTGAAAAAGGTCGGCAAACGCCCGATGGAGATGCTGGCGCGGGCAGGCGCCTTTGATCAGCTCGACCCGAACCGCCGCCGCGTGTTTGACGCGCTGGACGGGTTGGTGGCCTATTCGGGCGCGGTGCATGAGCAGCGCAATTCCAACCAGGTGTCGCTGTTTGGCGAGGCGGGCGAGGATCTGCCGGAACCGAAAATGCCCCCGGTGAACGACTGGCTGCCCAATGAGCGGTTGGCCGAAGAACACAAGGCCATCGGGTTTTACCTGTCGGGTCATCCGCTGGATGACTACCTGCCCGCGCTGAAACGCAAAAAGGTGATTACCCTGCAGGAATTGCAGGAAAAGGCCGAGCGCAACGGGGCGGTGGTGGATAAGGTCGCGGTGATCGTTGGGGGCTTGCAGCAGCGCAAATCCGGGCGCGGCACGCAGTTTTTCCGCATGAACATTTCGGACCCCACCGGACAGGTGTCGGGCATTGCTCTGTTCCCGAAGGATTTTGAGGCCTGCCGCAAGGTGTTTGATGAAACACTGCAGGTGGTGATGACACTGGAAGGGCGGTTCAACGAAGGGCAGTTTGACCCGGTTGCGCGATCCGTGGCCCCGATTGAGGGGGTGGTCGCGGATGCCGGGGGTATGGCGTTGAAGATATATCTTGAGGAGGCAGAGGCGGTGTCGCGTGTGGCCAATCTGCTCAATGACGCGGCTGAAAAGGCCAAGGGGGTCAAACCCGGTGAGGTGAGCCTGTGCCTGATGGATCCGACCCTGCCCGGCGAGGTTGAAATGACGCTTGGCCGGACTTATCCGTTGAACCCGCAGATCAAGGGCGCGTTGAAATCACAAGACGGCGTGATTGACGTGGAAGAGGTATAGCTGCCGCGCCGGATTGCCCCAAGGGGGCGCCCCGGCTTGGCGGTGGCCTCGCGTCGCTCGGCGCTTTTGGTGGCTCACTTCGTGAGCCTGATGGGGCTCTGCCCCTCGCACTACGTGCTCACCCCGGGATATTTATGACCAGAAAATGAGAGAAGGTCTGCGCGGGCGTTAATAATGCGGCGGGCGTTCGTCCCCTAAGATCACGCCGCCGGTGCCGCCCGCTTCGCGTTGGGCTTCACGTTCCATGAGCATCTGCACCCGATGGGTCATTTTTGCCAGTTCCACGTCCTGACGGGCAATCACATCCGACAGTTCCTCAACCTGTTTGGTGAGGTGTGCGACGGTTTCTTCCAACTGGGTAAGGCGATCGTGTGACATGATGTCCTGATAGCCCCTTTCTGACCCATATCAAAGACCTAAACCACCGCCGAGCATTCGATGTGGGGGAAAGGAGGGGTGTTATGAGAAAACTGATTTCGGCAACTTTGATCGCGGCGGGCGTGTGCCTGTCGATGGCAGGGGCGGCGGCGGCCTATGATGGCGAGCAATTTGTGGTGTGCAACCTGAACCCTGATGGCGACAATTTCCTGGCCCTGCGCGCCTGCGGCTCGTCTGATTGCGCGATGTTGGACAAATTGGGACCAGGGACGTTTTTGATCACGATGGAACCTTCGGCCACCAAGGGCTGGCGCGAAGTGATCGTGCAACGCAGCATTCAGGATTGGTCTTATGACGGGCCGTCGGGGTGGGTGTACGGGAAATATATCTGCCGGATCGACTATCCCTGACACAACGTGACGCACCGTGACGTATTGGGCGCGCGCCTGACGAAAAGGCGCGCTTGCCAAAGGCTTTCGCCCTGCGCCACCTTGCCCCACCGCCCCCCATCGGCTAGACCGCCCGCGTAAGCAAATGATGGGACCAGAGCGATGGCCAAGCAAAAGAAACAGCCCCGCCCCAAGGCAGAGACGCCCAAGGGGTTTCGTGATTACTTCGGCACCGAGGTAACGCGGCGCAAACATATGCTGGATCAGATTGCGGCGGTCTATCATCGCTATGGGTTTGATGCGCTGGAAAGTTCGGCCGTGGAAACGGTTGAGGCGCTGGGCAAGTTCCTGCCCGACGTGGACCGCCCGAATGAAGGCGTCTTTGCCTGGCAGGAGTTTGACGAGAAAGACAACGGGGATTGGATGGCGCTGCGCTATGACCTGACCGCGCCCTTGGCCCGGGTCTATGCCCAGCATCGCAATGACCTGCCCACCCCGTATCGCCGCTATGCGATGGGGCCGGTGTGGCGCAATGAAAAGCCGGGGCCGGGGCGGTTCCGTCAATTCTATCAATGTGATGCGGATACGGTTGGCACCTCGTCCATGGCGGCAGATGCCGAGATCTGCGCGATGCTCGCGGACACTTTGGAAACCGTCGGCATTCCGCGTGGCGACTATCTGGTGCGGGTGAACAACCGCAAGGTCATGAATGGCGTGCTGGAAAATGTTGCTCCTGTTCGGCCTTTGGATGAATCCGACACAACGCGGAAAGCAGTTGAGCATTTCGTTGATCAGTCGCTTCAAGATCAAGTCCTTCGCACCATCGACAAGTTCGACAAGGTGGGTGAGGCCGGTGTGCGTGAGCTACTCGGCAAAGGCCGGCTTGATGCCTCGGGAGCCTATATTGATGGTGTTGGATTAACTGATGCACAGATTGAACCGGTGATTGCCTTCCTCACCTCCAAAGGCGCGGATGCCGCCGAGACGCTCGCAAATCTGCGCAACGCCGTGGGCGACAGTGCCATTGGGGCCGAGGGCATTGCCGAACTGGAACAGATCGCCGAGTTGTTGGCCGCCCAAGGCTATGGCCCAGACCGGATCGAGATCGACCCCTCGGTTGTGCGCGGCCTTGGCTATTACACCGGGCCGGTATTTGAAGCTGAACTGACCTTTGAAATCCTTGATGAGAAAGGCCGCAAGCGCCAGTTTGGGTCTGTGGCCGGGGGCGGGCGTTACGATGACCTTGTTGCGCGTTTCACCGGGCAGAAAGTGCCTGCCGTGGGCGTGTCAATCGGCGTGGACCGCCTGCTTGCCGCGCTCGAAGCCAAGGGCCGTCTGACCAATGACGGGCAGGGGCCGGTGGTGGTCACGGTGATGGATAAAACCCGGCTCGCAGATTATCAGGCCATGGTGGGAGAGCTGCGTCAGGCGGGGATCCGGGCCGAGGTTTACCTGGGCAACCCGAAGAACTTTGGCAACCAGTTGAAGTATGCCGACAAGCGCAATTCGCCGGTCGCAATCATTGCCGGGTCGGACGAGTTTGAGGCGGGCAAGATCCAGATCAAGGATCTGGTGCTGGGCGCGAAGATTGCCGAAAGCGCCACGCTTGAGGAATGGAAGGAACGCCCGAGCCAGTTTGAATGCGCCCGCGCCGATATGGTCACCAAGGTGCGCGAGATCCTTGAGGCGGATGATGGGGCCGACAATGGATAAGGCCCTTATTCGCGCCGAGGCGTCCCGAATCCTAGGGTTTTTCGAGGCCCAGGGCGCGCAGGTCATCGAGGCAGACATTTTGCAACCTGCCGAGATCTTGCTGGATCTTTACGGCGAAGACATCCGCGCGCGCGCCTATGTGACGCAAGACCCGGTGATGGGCGAGGTGATGATGCGCCCCGACTTCACCGTCCCGGTGGTGCAGATGCATATGGCCGAGGGGGCGGAACCCGCGCGCTATGCCTATATGGGCGAGGTGTTTCGCGCCCAGGACGACATCACCAACCGTGCACCCGAGCAATTCCAAGTGGGGTACGAGGTGTTTGATCGCGACGCCCCGGTCGAGGCGGATGCCGAAGTGTTTGCCCTGTTGCAACAGGTGCTTGCGCCCCTGAACCTGCGCGCGGCCACAGGCGACCTTGGCCTGCTGCTCGCCGCCGTTCGGGGGTTGAAAACCACCGACCGGCGCAAGGCTGCGCTGGAGCGTCACATCTGGCGTCCGCGCCGTTTCCGCGCGCTTCTGGATCGGTTCGCGGGCCGCACCCCGTTGCCCGAGGGCCGCGCGGCGCTGTTGGCCAAGGACGACCCGATGGAGGGGAATGCCCCGCAAATCGGGTTGCGGTCCGCGTCCGAAATTGCCGCCCGTGTCGAGGCCCTGCGCGAAGACGCAAACGCCGCGCCAATATCCGCCAGCGAAGTGGAATTGCTCGACGATCTTCTCGCGCTGCGTGAAACCTCCACCAACGTGCTGGAACATCTGCGGGACCTGTCCGTGGATATGCCCGCGATTGCCGAGGCGGTGGACCGGATGGAACGGCGCACAGAGGCGCTCGCGAAACGTGGGATCGATGTGGACCACCTGGATTTCGAAGGCAGCTATGGCCGCACCTCGATGGAATATTACGACGGGTTCGTGTTTGGCTTTTACGCTGAAACCCGCCCCGATCTGCAACCGGTCGCCACGGGGGGGCGCTATGATGCGCTGACCCGTGTGCTGGGCCATCAAAACGGCGAGCGGCGGGACATTCCGGCCGTTGGCGGCGTGATCCGCCCCGAGCTTACCCTGTTGCTGGAGACCGCGTCATGACGATCAAACTGGGTGTGCCGTCCAAGGGGCGGTTGATGGAAAAGACCTTTGACTGGTTTGGCGCGCGCGGCGTGGAACTGGCGCGGACCGGGTCGGACCGCGAATATGCCGCCGCCGTGCGCGGCATTGACGGGGTCGAACTGGTGCTGCTGTCTGCGGGCGAAATCCCCCGCGAACTGGCTGCTGGGCGCATTCATCTGGGGGTGACCGGCACCGATCTGGTGCGGGAGAAATTGCCCAGTTGGGCGGACAAGGTCACCGAACTGGCGCCGATGGGGTTTGGCCATGCCGATCTGATCATCGCGGTGCCGAAATGCTGGGTCGATGTGAATACGCTGGATGATCTTGATGCCGCGAGCGCACAGTTTCGCGCCAATCACGGTTTCCGCCTGCGCATCGCCACCAAGTATCACCGCCTGATCCGCGATCACCTGCGCGATCATGGCGTGGCCGATTACCAACTGGTCGACAGCCAGGGCGCGACCGAAGGCACGGTGAAAAACGAAACGGCCGAGGCGATTGCTGATATCACCTCAACCGGCGAAACGCTCCGCGCGAACCACCTGAAAATCCTGTCAGGCGGCCCGGTACACAAAAGCCAGGCGACGCTGTTCAAGTCACGCAAAGCCCGTTGGGGCGAGGCGGAACGTCCCGCTCTGAAAACGCTCACCACAATGCTGGGGATTGGCGGCTAAACCGTCAGGCCGCGTGTGTGCCATCGGCCGCAGACCACTTTTTAGCCAGGGCGGGCGACCCATCCTCCGCGCCCAAAGCGAAACAAAAAAAGAAAAAAAGGGGCACGGAAAACCCCGCGCCCTCTTCCTCTTGCCAGAAATACCTCGGGGGTCTGGGGGCAGCGCCCCCAGCTGTCACCGCTTGCGCGAGCGCAGGAACCCGGTGATGTCATAAGCCTTCTCGAGGATCGGCTGGGCAATCGCATCGGCCTTGTCGGCCCCTTCACCCAGGATCCGGTCAATCTCGGCCTTGTCATTCATCAGCCGCGCCATTTCCGCCGAGATCGGCGCAAGCTTCTCGACCGCCAGATCCGCCAGCGCAGGTTTGAACCTGCCCCAACCCGCACCGGCATATTCGGTGATGACGGCCTCTGCCGACAGGCCCGACAGACCGGCGTAGATATCCACAAGGTTCTTCGCCTCGGGGCGGTCCTTCAACCCGTCCAGCGTTTCCGGAAGCGGCTCGGGATCGGTCTTGGCCTTCTTGAATTTCTTCGCGATCGTGTCCGCATCATCGGTCATATTGATGCGTTCCATGTCGCTTTCACCCGATTTCGACATCTTCCTCGACCCGTCGCGCAGGTTCATCACCCGCGTCGCCGGCCCGTCGATGATCGGTTCGGGCGAGGGGAAAAACTCGCCCGCCTTGAAGTCATGGTTGAACTTTTGCGCAATGTCGCGGGTCAGTTCCACATGCTGCTTCTGATCCTCGCCCACCGGCACATGGGTGGCGTGATACAGCAGAATGTCGGCCGCCATCAGCGACGGGTAGGCATAAAGGCCCAGCGAGACCTTCTCGGCGTTTTTGCCCGCCTTGTCCTTGAACTGGGTCATCCGGTTCATCCAGCCCACGCGCGCCACGCAATTGAACAACCACGCCAGTTCGGCATGCGCCGACACCTGCGATTGGTTAAAGAGGATCGACTGCGCCGGATCAATCCCGGCCGCCAGATAGCCCGCCGCCACTTCGCGTGTCGCATCGGTCAGTTCGCCCGGGTCTTGCCACACGGTGATCGCATGCAGATCCACCACACAATAGATGGTTTCAAACTGCGGCCCCTGCATGTCGACAAAACGTTTGATGGCGCCAAGGTAATTGCCCAGCGTCAGCCCGCCCGAGGGTTTGACCCCCGAAAAAATGCGCGGCGTATGTGTGGTCATGAAGGTTCTCCGTATGGAAGGGTTCTGGATTTTCCGTGTCACCTCGCTTACCCATGCGATAAGGCCTCGTCAAGCAAGGCCCCGGTTTGGCCCCTTCCTTTGGGCGTCAGAGCGGATCAAACAGGCATGAGAACAGAAAGAGCGCGGCAGATGAGCATGAACCCCAACGACACGCGTCCCGACCCGGCGGTCAACCCGCTGCCCCCCGTGGTGATTGCCTTGACCGTCTTTCTGGTCGGCATCGAGATCGTCTTTGCCGCCGGTGCCTCCGGCTTTATTGGTGGCCCAGAGGCGCTGGGTTGGCGCATCACTGCGATCGAAAACTGGGGCTTTCGCGCGCCATTGTTCAGCTGGATGATAGAAAGCGGGCAGTTTCCCCTGACGGATATGGCGCGGTTTGTGACGTATCCCTTCCTGCATCTCAGCTTCATGCACCTCCTGTTTGTGCTGGTCTTCCTGCTGGCACTTGGCAAGATGGTCGGAGAGATCTTCTCAGCCCCAGCTTTCCTAACCATCTTCTTCGGCTCATCCATCGCGGGGGCGCTGGCCTATTGGGCGGTCTGGGACAGCCCGATTGTACTTTATGGCGGCTATCCCGCTGTCTACGGCCTCATCGGTGCCTACACCTTCCTGATCTGGACCAACCTCGCCATGACCGGCGGCAACCAGTTGCAGGCCTTTCGCCTGATCGCCTTCCTGCTTGGTATCCAACTGGTCTTTGGCCTGATCTTTGGCGGCGGCATTGATTGGGTGGCCGAAGTGGCGGGCTTTGTCGCGGGGTTTGGTCTGTCGTTTCTTGTCAGCCCGGGAGGCTGGCAGCGGGTACTGATGCGCCTTCGGCAAAGATAAGGCCGCGCAGCTTCAGGTGTTTGCCTCCGGCGGGGATATTTGGGGACCAAAGATGGCAACAGCTTCGTGCGGCCTCAACCCGCCCGGAGCCATTGAGCCGGAGCCATTGAGCACGGGGGACGCATCCGCGAAACCAGAGCTCAGACAGAAGACGCTGCGTCCGACCTGCTGCCATCTTTGGTCCCTAAATATCCCGGGGTGGGGTCCCGCTCGCAGAGTGGGGCCGAGGGGCAGCGCCCCTTTCCGCCCATGCCAGGTGGTCCCATTAGCCGCTGCGCCGGAACGCAGCCTTCAACTCGTGTGGATAAAACGCGCCAAGGGCACGGCCAATCGCAAAGTAACTCACCATCCCCACAAGGATCAGGATGAGCAGGGCCAGATAGCGCCAGCCGGGGGTCGCCAGCGCGGGGCCCATCAGCAAGACCGCGCCCCACAGCACAGCACCCATGCCGATGGAGGCGAAGGAAATGCGCCAGATGCGGCGGCGGAAGCGGGCGTCAAACCGGGCCACCTCGCCAAAGCGCCGCCCACCGATCAGCAAAAGCGCGGCCATGAACCAGCCCGCCACCGTGGTGGCAATCGCCGGTGCGATCCAGCCCAGCACCGGGGCCAGCCCGATCGCAAGCGCCGCATTCACCGCCATCGACCAAAGCGCGTAGCGAAACGGCGTGCGCGTGTCTTCGCGCGCGTAAAACAGCGGTTGCAGGAATTTCTGCAGCACAAACGAGGGCAGGCCCAACCCGTAAATCGCCACCGCCATGGCAATCGCCGCACTGTCATCTGCTCCGGTCTGCCCGCGTTCGAACAACACCGACACAAGCGGCAAGGGCATCACGATCAGCGCCACAGCTGCGGGGATGGTCAGGGCGAGCGAGATCTCTCCGGCGCGTGAAAAGGCGTTGCGCGCCCCGTCATGGTCCTCGGCCTTCAGGCGCCGTGCGAGGTCGGGAAGCAGGACAATGCCCACGGCGATCCCCACCACACCCAGCGGCAATTGATACAAACGGTCAGCGGCATAAAGCCACCCCACGGCTTTTTCAAAGTTTGACGCCACCTGCTGCCCAACCAAAAGGTTGATCTGCATGACGCCCCCCGACAGGGCGGCGGGGATCGCGATGGTCACCAGCTGTTTCATCTCGGGCGTCCAGCGGGGGCGGCCGGGCACAAGTGACACGCCTGCACGATGCGCCGCGACCCAGACGATGCCCAACTGTACCACGCCCGCCAAGGGCACCATCCAGACCACCCAGGTGATCACGTCGCCGCCCAGGGTGCTGCCGGCGAGCATCGCGGCGATCACCAGAATGTTCAGAAACACCGGCGCGGCCGCTGCGGCGGCAAAATGACCGGTCGCATTCAGCACGCCAGAGGCAAGGGCCGCGAGCGAAATGAACAGGATGTAGGGAAACATGATCCGGCCATATCCCACGGTCAGATCAAAGCTCTCGGTGCCAGCGAAACCACCCGCCGTGGCCCAGACCAGCGCGGGCATGAACACAAGGGCCAGCCCGGTCAGGATCATCAGCACGAAGGCCAGGCCGCTCATCGCTTCGCGGGCAAAGCCCTGCGGATCTTCGCCCGCCTCGTAGCGTTTTGAAAACATCGGCACAAAGGCCGCGTTGAACGCGCCCTCGGCAAAGAAGCGGCGGAACATGTTGGGCAGGCGGAAGGCGGCGACAAACGCGTCCATCACTGGGCCGGGGCCAATAAAAGCGAGCAGGAACACCTCGCGCACCAGCCCCAGTACGCGGCTCATCAGTGTCCAGAACCCCACGGTCAGGACACCCGAAATCAGGCGGATGGGTTTCATACCTGCGCTCTTTCCGCAGCTTTCTCAATTGCTTTGCGCAACCGGTTCTCCAGGGTCCGTTGCTTATGTTCCGAGTAGAACTTCAATCCGAACATGTCCTTGACATAAAAGCTGTCGACCACCTGTTCGCCATAGGTCGCAATCACGGCGCTTGCGATATAGACATTGCTGTCGGCCAGGGTGCGGGTCAGGTCATACAACAGACCGGGCCGGTCGCGTGTGTCGACCTCGATGATTGTATAAATTTCCGACCCGTCATTGTCGAAGGTGATGGTGGTCGGCACCTTGAAGGCGCGTTCGCGTTTCTTGATTGTGGTGCGGTCGGCGATGGCCTCGCCCGCCACCAATTCGCCCGCAAGAGTTTTATCGATCATCCTGGTCAGACGATCCCGCTTGCCGGCGTCGTAAGGGTTGCCATCGGCATCCTGCACCCAGAAACACGCTGTGGCATAGCCGTCTTTCGACGTATAGGTGCGCGCATCCACAATATTGGCGCCCCCCAGCGTGATGGCCCCGGCCAAGCGCGAGAAGATCCCCGGATGATCCGCAAGCACGATATAGACGCGGGTCACGTCACGCTCTTCATCAGTGTACAGGCGGATCCGGATCTCGTTGTCTTTGATATCGCGCAGCATATGGGCAAAGACCTTGTGCGCGGTGACATGCAGGCCCTGCCAATAGCTGTCGTAATGGCGCGCGGTTTCGGCGCGCAGCTCTTTTTTGCTCCAGTCCGCCAGCTCTTGTCGCAAGGCGCGCTTGGCCTCGGCACCGCGGTTTTCGCGGTTCAGATCCTCCATGCCGTTTTCAAGGGCGCGGCGGGTCTGGTTGTACAGCGTGCGGATCAGCGTGGCTTTCCAGTTGTTCCAGCAATCCGGCCCGACCCCGCGAATGTCACAGACCGTCAGCACGGTCAGAAGGTCCAACCGGCGGACCGAGCGCACCGCCTTGGCAAAATCACGTACCGTGCGCGGGTCGGCAATATCGCGTTTCTGCGCCATATCCGACATCAGAAGGTGGTAGCGCACCAGCCATTCAACCGTTTCACATTCCTTCGGCGTCAGCCCCAGCCGAGGGGCCACCTTGCGGGCGATCTGCGCGCCCAGAACCGAATGGTCCTGCGGACGCCCCTTGCCGATATCATGCAACAGCATCGCCACCATCAGGGTCTTGCGATTGACCCCTTTGTCGATGATTTCCGAACTGATCGGCAGCTCGTCCTCCAGCTCGTGCCGTTCGATCTGCGCAAAGTTCGAGATCACCTGGATCGTGTGTTCGTCGACCGTATAGGAGTGATACATGTTGAACTGCATCATCGCCACAATCGGTTCAAATTCGGGAAGAAAGGCGGCCAGCACGCCCAGCTCGTTCATCCGGCGCAGCGCGCGTTCGGGGTTGCCGTGCTTCAGCAAAAGATCAAGAAAGATCCGAACCGCTTCTTTGTCGCGGCGCATGTCGTCGTCGATCAGGTGAAGGTTGGCCGACACAAGGCGCATCGCATCCGGGTGGATCAACATGCCGGTGCGCAGCCCCTCTTCGAACAGGCGCAACAGATTGAGCTTGTCAGACAGAAAGCTGATCGGCTTTGCCACATCCAGCCGCCCCTGGTTGACGAGGAACCCAGGTTTGACCTTTTTGCGCCGCTTCAAAAGGCGCATCAGGGCGGGTGCTTTTTTCAGGTGCTGGGCTTCCAGCGCGGTCAGGAAAATGCGGGTCAGTTCGCCCACCTGGGTGGCGTGACGGAAATAGGTCTGCATGAAATGTTCGACCCCCCGCCGCCCGTCTTTGTCTTTGAACCCAAGCCGGTCGGCGATTTCCACCTGCAGATCAAAAGTGATCTGTTCGGTGGGGCGGTTTGTCAGCAAATGCAGCTGGCAGCGGGTGGCCCAGAGAAATTCATCCGCTTTTCGGAACGTGTCATATTCCTCTTCCGTGAAAACGCCCAAACCAACCAGGTCGGACACGTCCTTCACCCGGTGTTGGTACTTGGCGACCCAATACAGCGTCTGCAGGTCACGAAGCCCCCCTTTGCCCTCTTTGACATTCGGTTCCACCACATAGCGTTGTCCGCCCTGTTTCTTGTGGCGGGCATCGCGTTCGGCCAACTTGGCCTCGATAAACTCAGGAAGGGTGCCCTGGAAAAGGTCGCTCCACAGGCGATCGGTCAACTCCGCCGCCAGATCGGCGTCCCCCCCAATGGCGCGTTGTTCCAGCAGGGCAGTGCGGATGGTGAAATCTTCGCGCCCAAGGCGCAGGCAGTCATCGATTGTGCGCGAGGAATGGCCGACTTTCAGGCGCAGGTCCCACAGCATGTAAAGCATGCTTTCGATCACGCTTTCTGCCCATGCGGTGATCTTGTAGGGAGTCAGGAACAGAAGATCGACATCAGATTGCGGTGCCATTTCACCGCGCCCGTACCCTCCGACGGCGCAAACTGCGATCCGTTCGGACGAGGTTGGGGTGTTCAGTGGATGAAGCACCTCGGTGGCCACGCGAAACACCGTGCGCACAACTCCATCTGTCAGGAACGCATAAGAGGCCGTGGCAGGGTAGGCCGAAAAGGGTGTTTCGACCAAAGCGTCGGCAATGGCCTTTCGCCCGGATTTCATCGCTGTGCGCAAGGCGGCGACGGTCACCCTGCGCCGCCCTGCTGCATCTTTCGCCTCATCAAGCTCCAGTGACAAAGCCGCCCACACGCCTGCCGCATCAAAGATGTCAGCAGGGGGGCAGATCAACTCGTCGGCCTGAGCATATGGAAATGCGGCGGGCAGGGGGGCCGGATCAGAATCCGGCACCGGAGAAGCTTCTCGGAGCGGGGTCAATGACCACAACCTGGTTGTTTTGGATTTGTGCCACCGCAAGGCCGCGCTCATTGGTGCCATTTCCGCGCAGGCGGAAGATGCCGTTCACACCGGCGAAACCCTGCGCCTGAGTCAACGCTGTGGTGGTCAGGGCGTTGGCCTTGCCCGATTTGGCAAGGGCACCGATGGCGGCAATCCCGTCATAGGCAAGGCCTGCGATCGGGTGCGGCGGGGCACCATAACGGGCTTGATACCGGCTGCGGAATTGCCCGGTCAGGGCCGGATCGGGAATGGCGAACCAACCGCCCTGCAGGCCGGGCAGATTGACCGCATTGGCGGGAATATCCCAGCGTTGCAGGCCGATCAGCTGAACCGACCCTGGCGAAACGCCATTTTCCGGCAAAAGCGCCGCCAGGAAGGGCAGGGCGCCCGAGGTGCCAGAGGTCAGGAACAAAGATTGCGCCCCAGAGCTTTTCACCTGACGGCTCATTTCAGGGATCGCATTCACGATACCATTTTGCGACAGTTCAAAGCTGCTGACCCCAGCCAAAGTGGCGCCGCTGCTTGCAATGGCCCGTTGGATGGCCTTGCTGCCATCGGTCTCTGCCCCGTCATTGCCGTGGGCCACCATGATGCGGCCTTTGCCCTGGCGTTTGGCAAAGCTGACCAGTCGACGGGCCGTGTTGTCAAACGTGTTGCCCAGCACAAAGACATTCCCCCCCGCAATGGACGGGTTGTTCGAGAAGCTCAGCACGTTCACATTGCGGTTGGCCACAGCCAAACCCGCTGCATTGGCGTTCTTCGCAAAAACCGGTCCCAGCAGGATCTTGGCCCCATCCTGGACCGCCTGCACAGCCACCTGTGCCGACCGGCTGGGATCCCCGGCCGTGTTGTAGACACGCAGGTCGATCTTGACACCCGAAAGTTCCGACATTGCCAAACGCGCTGCGTTTTCCAGTGATGTTGCCAAAAGCGAGTCGGTGGCCGACCCGGACCCCCCCGGCACCAGCAGCGCCACCGGCACCGGTTTCGACGGGTTGATCTTCTGGCCGCCCCCGCCGGTCGGTTGAACATTACAGGCGGTCAAAAAAACAAGCGAAGCAATTGAAATCGCGGCCCCGGCTGACTTGCGGGCGCGCTGGAAAACAGCGAACATAAAACATCCTCTCCCGGATACAATGAGGGCGGCCTGTGCCGCCCCTTGCAGACAAAGCCATAATAATCACCTCGTAGAATAGGTCCAGTGTGAAACCCGAAAACTCTCTCCGTGACGTAAAGCTGGAACCTGGTTTGTACTTGGTCGCCACTCCCATCGGAAATGCCCGCGATATTACGCTGCGCGCCCTTGATATATTGGCGTCCGCCGATGTGATCGCCGCCGAGGATACGCGCACGGCGCGCAAGCTCATGGATATCCACGGCATTCCGGTGGGCGGGCGGAAATTGATCCCCTATCATGATCACTCCGGTCAGAACGGGCGGGACGGGATCCGCAAACTGATATCCGAGGGGCAATCTGTGGCATATGTGAGCGAAGCCGGTACGCCACTTGTTGCCGACCCCGGATATGCCCTTGCCCGCGATGTGGCCGAAGATGGCGGGACCGTAACCGCCGCCCCTGGGGCGTCTGCCGTGTTGTCGGCCCTCAGCCTATCCTCCCTGCCCTCGGACCGGTTCCTGTTTGCCGGGTTCCCCCCTGCGGCCAAGGGGGCGCGCAAAACATGGCTGACCGAGGTGTTGGCAATTGAGGCCACCATCGTTCTCTATGAAAGCCCGAAACGGATTAACCGGCTGTTAAGCGAACTCTGTTCTCTTAAAGCCGAAACCCGTCCGGCTGCCATCTGTCGAGAGCTGACAAAACGCTATGAAGAGGTGATCCGGGGCAGTGTCCTCGACCTGTCTGATGCGTTGAGCGAGCGACAGTTGAAAGGCGAGGTTGTGTTGGTCATTGGCTATGAAGTGCAAGCGGTTGGGGAAGACACGATGGAAGACGCTTTGAAAAAAGCAATGACAGACATGTCGAAAAAAGATGCGGTGGCATTTGTCGCCGAAGCTTTGGGCCTGCCGCGCCGCAAGGTCTATCAGGCTGCCCTGGATCTGGAGAACGGGTGATGTCCGGTAAAACCTCTTATTTGGCCGGTCTCGCAGCCGAAGACAGCGTCGAGGCGGAGTATGTGCGAAATGGACATGATATTGCCGCACGTCGCTGGCGCGGTCGTGGTGGCGAAATCGATATTGTCGCCAAAGATGGCGAGGGGTTTATTTTCATCGAAGTGAAAAAGGCCAGGGACTTTGCACGCGCTGCAGAGCGGATCACCCGCCGTCAGATGCACCGTATTTTCGGCGCAGCCAGTGAATTTGCGGCGAAACAGCCCAAAGGACTTCTGACCCCGATGCGATTCGATGTGGCCCTGGTCAATCAGGCCGGGGAACGCAAAATCATCGAAAATGCGTTTGCCCATTGCTGATCGTGCAACTGAGATCCGCTTGCGCAACTTCGGTGAGTGACAAGGATTGAACTTCCGAAGGCGCTGCTCCATGTAGAGACAAATACATGAGGAGCCCGCGTATGTCTTTGAAAGTCGCCCTTCAGATGGACCCGATTGATCGGGTGGACATCAACGCCGACAGCACCTTTCGCATCGCCTTTGAGGCGCAAGAGCGCGGGCATGAGCTGTTTTTCTACACGCCAGATCATCTGAGTTTCCGCGAGGGCCAGGTTATGGCTCGTGGACATCGGATCACTTTGCGCCGCGAAGTTGGAAACCATGTCACCATGGGCCCCGTTGAAGATATCGATCTGGCGGATTGGGATGTGGTCTGGCTGCGTCAGGATCCGCCTTTCGACATGGGGTATATCACCTCAACCCATCTGCTTGACATGATCCATCCTGAGACCCTTGTGGTGAATGACCCTTTCTGGGTGCGCAACTATCCGGAAAAGCTGTTGGTGTTGCAGTTCCCCGACCTCACCCCCCCCACCATGATCGCCCGTGATTTCGATACACTCAAATCCTTTAAGGACACCCATGGGGATATCATTCTGAAACCGCTTTACGGCAATGGCGGCGCGGGGGTGTTTCGTCTGGATGAAGGCGACCGAAATCTTGCTTCGTTGCACGAACTGTTTGTCGGCATCAATCGCGAGCCGCTGATTGCCCAGAAATTCCTCCCGGATGTCTCCAACGGCGACAAGCGCATCATTTTGGTCGACGGCGAGCCGGTCGGGGCCATCAACCGCGTGCCCGCTGCGGGTGAAACCAGGTCAAATATGCATGTGGGCGGACGTCCGGAAAAGATCGGCCTGACCGCGCGCGACCGTGAAATCTGTGCCGCCATCGGGCCGCTTTTGCGCGAAAAAGGCCAGATCTTTGTGGGCATCGATGTGATTGGCGACTACCTGACCGAGATCAACGTGACCTCTCCCACCGGCATTCAAGAGCTGGAGCGGTTTGACGGCACCAACACCGCGGACCTGATCTGGAAAGCCATCGAAGCCAGGATTGGCTGACCCATGGCCAGCGGGCGCCTGATCTGGCTGAACCGTGCGCTGCGCCTTGGGGCCAAGCCCCTCCTGCGCAGTGCCGGGCATCCGGTGCGTGTGCGTTGGCCGTTTGAGGTCGGAACGCAGTTGCTGTTCCGACCACCGCCGCAGACCAACACGCGAATCGGCCAGTTGGGGAATATCCCCTGTCTTTGGGTCACCAACCGGGCCGCGACCCATCCGCCACACCCGGGCCATGTGCTGTTGTTCCTGCACGGAGGTGGTTATGTTGCCGGGTCTCCCAAAGCCTACACACATCTGCTGGCCCGGCTTGCCCGGTTGACCCAGATGACGGTGTGCGCGCCGGACTATCGCAAAGCGCCGGAACACCCCTTTCCAGCCGCGTTTGACGACACGCTCGCTGCTTTTCATGCTCTGCTGGACCAGGGATATGAACCTGGGCAGATCGTGATCGGGGGGGACAGTGCCGGGGGTGGCCTGGCGCTTGCCCTTTTGGCGCATCTTAACCGGAAAGGCGTCTTGCCGAACTCCGTGTTTGCCTTCTCACCTTTCGTGGACGCGACATTTTCCGGGGCCTCGATCCGTGACAATGCCCAGATCGATCCAGTGTTGCCATCAGAGCGGAAAGAGCAGATGGGGCGCTGGATTTTAAACGGCGGGGATCCGAAAGATCCCAGAATATCGCCGCTATTTGCGCCGTTCAAATCGCCGTTGCCGCCCGTGTTTCTGCAGGTGTCCGAGACTGAAATCCTTCGTGACGACACGCTGCGTATGGCAGGCAATCTGAGGGCGGCAGGGGCTGATGTGACGGTGGATCTTTGGCCCGATCCCCCTCATGTCTGGGTGTTTTTCGCCCGTCTTCTGCCCGAAGCAAAAGAGGCCCTGCAACGGGTGGCGGCATTTGTCCGGGGGAATGTCGAGCGTTAGGATGTTGCCGCGATATTGAGCCGGTAGCTGGCGGCCTCTGCGACATGTTCGCGCCGCACCTGATCAGATCCCGCCAGATCGGCAATGGTGCGGGCAACACGCAAGATCCGGTGATAGCCGCGCGCAGACAGGCCAAACCGGTCGGCGGCCTTGACCAGAAGATCGCGCCCGGCATCATCCGGTGTCGCCACTTTGGTCAGCAGATCGCCCTCGATATCGGCATTCACACGGACATGTTTGATCCCGTCATAGCGGTCGGCCTGTCGTTCTCGGGCCTGCATCACACGGGCCGCGACCTCGGCCGATCCTTCGCCGTCGGGGGGCAGATCGAGATCACGCATCTCCACGCGGGGCACGTCGACCCGCAGGTCAAACCGATCCAAAAGCGGGCCGGACAGGCGGCCCAGATAGGTGTCTCCGCAGCCGGGTGCCTTGGGGCACGCCATGTTTGCATCGCCCAAATGACCGCATTTGCAGGGGTTCGCGGCGGCGATCAGCAGGAATTTACAGGGGTAGGAAATATGGGCATTGGCGCGCGCGACCATCACCTCTCCGGTCTCGATCGGCTGGCGCAGGGTCTCAAGCGTCTGGCGGTTGAACTCGGGCAGTTCATCAAGAAATAGAACCCCGTTATGGGCCAGGCTCACCTCGCCCGGACCAGCGCCGCGTCCGCCGCCGACAATCGCCGCCATCGACGCGGTGTGATGGGGTTCACGAAACGGGCGGGTGCGAGATATGCCGCCGTTTTCCAAAACACCCGCAAGCGAATGCACCATCGAAGTTTCCAGCGCCTCGGTCGGGGACAGAGGTGGCAGGATCGTGGGCAGGCGGGCGGCGATCATCGATTTGCCTGACCCCGGACTGCCCACCATCAGCATGTGATGTCGCCCGGCGGCGGCAATTTCCAACGCGCGTTTGGCCCGCGCTTGTCCCCGCACATCGCGCAGGTCTTTGCCGTGCTCGGGTCCTGCAACCGTGCCGGGGTCTGCCGGGGGCAGGGGGGATTGGCCGGTGAAGTGTTGGATCACCGAGGCGAGCGTCGCGGGGGCCAGCACCCGCGCGGCGGCGACCCATGCCGCCTCTGGCCCACAGGCGCGGGGGCAAATCAACGCGCGGTCTTCGTCGGCCGCGGCCATGGCTGCGGGGAGCGCGCCGATCACCGGCAACAGCCCGCCATCGAGCGAAAGCTCCCCCAGTGAGATCGTCCCGGCCACTTCGTCTTTCGGCAATATGTCAATCGCGGCCAGCAGGGCCAGCGCAATGGGCAGGTCGAAATGCGACCCGATCTTGGGCAGGTCCGCGGGCGAGAGGTTGATGGTGACTTTCTGGGCAGGTAGCGCGATGGACAGGGCGGCAAGGGCGGCGCGCACCCGTTCCTTGGCCTCGGAAACCGCTTTGTCAGGCAGGCCGACGATGGAAAAGCCGGGCAGACCGGGGGTCAGCGCGCATTGCACCTCGACCGGGCGGGCGCGGATGCCTTCGAAGGCGACGGTATAGGCGTGGGCGACCATTGTGTTTCCAACCCTGTGACGGTTGGAGATACGCTATCGTAATCTTGGTGAAGAAAAGGTTAACGGGCGTGAAGGAATGGGTGAAGATGGCGATCGGGTGACAAAATGAACTGACAAAAGAGGCGCTGCCTCTCTTGGTCCCGGCCGGGGCCAGGACCAATTCACTCCGGGATATTTCAGGACCAAAGATGGGCTGTGCCGGTTATCCGCGCGCGACCATTTGCATAAAGGCGGGCCAGGCGTCCGGGTCGTTCACCGTCTTGTCGCGGCAGGTCGGGTTGCAAAAGCCCCAGATCTTGCCATCCATCTCTAGGAAATCTGTGACCGGATCGCCGGAATAGGGGCAAGTGTCGTTGATCGAGGGGCCGTCGCAGGCGCGGGCCGGGTGCGGTGTGGGGCCGGGCCAGACCGCCAGCGGGCGGCCGTCGATATAAGGCAATGGATCATAGGTTTTGGTCAGGCCAAGGGCGCGCCAGCGGCGGAAGGCGAGGTCATTCAGGTGCAGATCGACATAAGCCTGCGCGTCTTGTCCCACCGACAAACCAAAGCCCGCAATCCGTGCAGCAACCGGGGCAAAGAAGACATCGGCCAGCGAGTACTCTCCGAACAGCCAAGGCCCCTCGGCGCCATGGCGGTCGCGGGCCAGCGACCAGAGATCTTCCAGCCGCGCAAGGTCGGCGTTCACGGCGTCAGAGGCGGTGAAATCTGCGACCACCCCCAACAGTTGCATTGGGCAATCGCCCCGTAGGGCGGTGAAACCGGAGTGCATTTCGGCCACCAACCAGCGGGCCAGCGCGCGGGCGGTGGGGGTTTTGGGCCACAGCCCGGCGGACGGGTGGCGTTCATGCAAGGTTTCCGCCATGGCGAGCGTATCGCCCACCACGGTCCCATCCGGGCAGCGCATGGCGGGCACAAAGCGGGCCGGGGCCAGATCTGCCAAATCTTCTTTCAATGTGCCGGAATAAAGCCCCACCCGCGTGGTGTTCACGGGAAGGTTGAATTTCTCAAACATCAGCCAGCCGCGCAGGGACCAGCTGGAAAAGGTGCGATCACCGATGAAAAGGTCATAAGTCATACGGACAGGGTAACGCGCTGGTGCCATTGGGCAAATGGTAATCTGTGAAGCCCCCCATCAGGGCAGGTGATTGATCACCCCAATGGACCAGGCTTTGCCATCCCAATCGGCGCGGGTCACCGATAGGTTGTCGATCCTGTGGCCCAGTGCCTGATAGGGCGTTATCTGTCCGGCCATGGCGATCTGGGTCAGGATCACGCCGAAATGGGCGACCGCAATGATGTGGCGATGCTGACCGTTGAGCGCGCTCACCACGCCGCCCACACGCGCGGCCAGTTGGTTCCAGCTTTCGCCATCGGGGGCTTTCACATCCCCCGGCTCTTCCCAGAAACGGCGGGCATGGTCCGGGTCGCGGGCGGACATGTCGGACCAGTGCATTCCGTCCCACTGGCCGAAATCAAACTCGCGCAGGTCCGGGTGATGGGGCAGGCGCAGGCGGTCTTTCTGAATGGCGGATGCGGTGTCGACGGACCGGATCAGGTCGGACGAGATCACCGCGGCGTCTTGCGGCAGGTGGTTTGACAGACGCGCAAGGGTGGCGGTGTCGGACAGATCGGCAGGCAGGTCGCGCCAGCCCACCATGTTTTTCGCGTGTGTCGGCCCGTGGCGCACCCACCACCAGCTGGTCACGCTCATGTCAGACCGTCTGGCAATCTGCCCTTCAGGGCGAGCGGCAGGCCCGCCATCACGGTGACCACCAGATCGGCGCGGCTTGCGAGGCGCTGGTTCAGCTCGCCCTGGGCCTGACGGAAGTGCCGGGCCAGACGGTTTTCCGGCACGATGCCCGCGCCGACCTCGTTTGACACGACCACTACGGGGGCCGCGCAGGCGGTGAAGGCGTCAAAAAGGGCGGTTTCTTCTTGGGCAAGATCCGCGTCGGCAAAGATCTGGTTCGACAGCCACATGGTGGCGCAGTCAAACAGCACCACCTCGTCGGCGCGTGCCTTCGCCAGGGCCGGGGCCACGTCCCCGGGGGCCTCAATCGTGCGCCAGCCGGCCCCGCGCCGGTCTTGGTGCAGGGCAATCTTGCGCGCCATCTCGGCATCAAACGCCTGCGCGGTGGCGATATAGAGCATCGGGCGTGCGGTGGCCGCGACAAGATGCTCCGCATAGTGTGACTTGCCCGAGGCGGCGCCACCCAATACCAACGTGAGAGGGGGGAGTGTGATCGACATGCCCCCAAATAGCATTCGTCACCGCAGGGTGCCAGCAAAACAGGGCGCCAGCAACGATGCGATGATTTTGATGCGGAAAGGTGCCAGGAATGAGGCCGCGTATGAGAGTTTTGAGCTATGTTGTCCCCTGCGCTTTGGCGTTGTTGCCCGGTCTGGCCTTGGCGGATGAGTTACCGATGCCAAAGGGGCTGGGCAGCGCGGATGTGGTGATCTTGGGTGAAGTACATGACAACCCGGACCATCACACCCGGCAAGAGGCATATGTTCGCGCCGTGGCCCCCTCGGCCATTGTCGCCGAGATGTTGACGCCGGATCAGGCGGCAGAGCTTGCCAAGGATCCCGAGGGATACCGTGCGACATGGGATGCGTCGGGCTGGCCGGATTACGAGATGTATCTGCCGGTGTTCACCGCCGTGGATGTGCCGATCTATGGCGCTGCCGTGCCGCGCGATGTGGCGCGGATGGTTTACGCGGAGGGTGTTGAAGCGCATTTTGACGGGGACGCGATGGCCTATGGGCTGGCAGACCCTTTGCCCAGCGAGGAACAAGACGTCCGGCTGGATCTGCAGTTCGCGGCCCATTGCGAGGCGATGCCGCGCGACGCCCTGGGCGGCATGATCGAGATCCAACGCCTGCGCGATGCCACGCTGGCCAAGGCCGCTCTCGACGCCTTTGACGCAACCGGCGGGCCGGTTGTGGTGATCACCGGCAATGGGCACGCGCGCAAGGATTGGGGGGTGCCCCGCTATCTGGCCCGTGTCCGCCCCGATCTGACCGTGTTCAGTATCGGACAGGGCGAAGATGGCGGCACGCCAGACGGTGGGTTTGACCTTGTGATTGATGCCCCTGCGGTCGACCGGCCTGACCCGTGTCTGGAGTTCGGCAAGACCTCGGATTGAGCGCTTGCCATTGAACCTGCGGGCGCAACCGCCTATCACTTTCGCAACATCCATGAAGAATGGATAGGGTAACGAAAGGTGCGCCATGCTTGCGGGCAAACATATCCTCCTGATCATCGGGGGCGGCATCGCTGCCTTCAAATCGCTCGATCTGATCCGCCGCCTGCGCGAACGCGGGGCGGAGGTGACGCCAGTGATCACGAAGGCGGGGCAGGAATTTGTGACGCCTTTGTCGGCCTCGGGATTGTCGGCGCGCAAGGTCTATACCGAGCTGTTTGACCTCACCGATGAGGCCGAAATGGGCCATATCGAACTGAGCCGTGCCGCCGATCTGGTGGTGGTGGCCCCGGCCACGGCGGACCTGTTGGGCAAGATGGCCGGGGGGCTCGCGAATGACCTCGCGTCGACGCTTTTGATGGCGACCGACAAGCGTGTGCTTGTGGCGCCTGCGATGAATGTCCGGATGTGGGAGCACCCCGCCTGCCAGCGCAATGTGGCGATGCTCAAAGACGATGGCGTGTTGTTTGTTGGTCCAAACGACGGCCCGATGGCTTGTGGCGAATATGGGCCGGGGCGCATGTCGGAACCGTTGGAGATTGTTGCGGCCATTGAGGCGGCGCTTATGGATGGGCCGCTGAAGGGCAAACATGTGCTGGTCACATCCGGGCCCACGCACGAACCGATTGATCCAGTGCGCTACATCGCGAACCGGTCGTCCGGCGCGCAGGGGACGGCGATTGCCAAGGCGCTGGCCGCGTTGGGGGCTGAGGTGACCTTTGTGACCGGCCCCGCTGACGTGCCGCCCCCCGCAGGCGTGCGCGTGGTGAAGGTGCAATCGGCGCGCGAGATGCTGGAGGCCACCGAGGCCGCACTGCCCGCAGACGCCGCCGTCTTCGCCGCCGCCGTGGCCGATTGGCGCGTGGCCTCGGCCAGCGACAGCAAGATCAAGAAAGACGGCAAAGGATCGCTCCCCGTGCTGGAATTTGCGGAAAACCCCGATATCCTGAAAACCGTCAGCCAGATGGGCAAGGGTCGCCCCGATCTGGTGGTGGGATTTGCTGCCGAAACCGATGATGTGATCGCCAATGCCACCGCGAAACGCAAACGCAAGGGGTGTGACTGGATCGTCGCCAATGATGTCAGCCCGGACACCGGGATCATGGGCGGCGCGGAAAACGCGGTCACTCTGATTTCCGACGGGGGTGCCGAGGACTGGCCGCGCATGGGCAAGGACGAGGTCGCACGGGCCTTGGCGCTGCGGATTGCGGATGCGTTGGGGCAGTAGATTTCTTGCCTTTGGCGAAGGTATTTTCAGCAAGAAAAAGAGGGCGCGCGGATGAACCAGCCGGTGATCAAACTGCTTTGGGAGGACTGGGCCGACCGGGGTGTTGCGCTTCCGTCTTACGAAACCGCGGGGGCGGCAGGGGCGGATGTCCGCGCGAACCTCAAACCCGAGGATCGGGCAGGCGGGCGGGTGCTGGCCCCGATGGCGCGGGCGATTGTCCCAACCGGGATCCGGGTGGAAATCCCGGAGGGGTATGAGATGCAGCTGCGGCCGCGTTCAGGCCTTGCGATCAAACACGGAATTTCCCTGCCCAACACGCCCGGCACGATTGACTGTGATTATCGCGGGCCGCTGGGTGTGATCTTGATCAATTACGGCGACGCGCCGTTTGTGATAGGCCACGGTGATCGCATTGCGCAGGCGGTGATCGCCCCGGTTCTGCAGGCGCGTTATGCGGTGGTTGACGCCTTGTCGGACACGCGGCGGGGAACGGGTGGATTTGGCTCGACCGGCCGAGATTGATCCGTAGAACATGAGGATGACATGAGCTGGGTTCTATTCTGTGCGGCACTGATTTGGCTGGGCGGCGCCTATGTCAGGCTGTCTGTTGCGCGGCGTTGGGTGATGACCGCGCTGTTGGCCACGGTGGTTCTGTTGACCCATCTGGTTTTGCCCGCGGACAACACGCTGGTTGCTGCTTTGGGCGGATCTTTCACGAGCTGGGCGGTGGGCTTTGGGGTCGTGGCGCTGGCGGGGCTTTACGGCGGGGCCGTGCGCTGGATCAAATCGCGCGCGCCCGAGGCCCCTAAACCCGCGCAGGACGGGCCGTTTTCCGACACGGAACTGGACCGATATGCGCGCCACATTGTGCTGCGTGAAATTGGGGGGCCGGGGCAGGTGGCCTTGAAGCAGGCGCGCGTGTTGGTGGTTGGGGCCGGTGGGCTTGGCTCGCCCGTTCTGATGTATCTGGCGGCGGCAGGTGTGGGCACGATTGGTGTCATCGACGACGACGTGGTCGACAATTCCAACCTGCAGCGCCAGGTGGTGCATCGGGATGCGGACATCGGCACGCCCAAAGTCTTTTCCGCCGAGAAGTTTATGCGCGCCCAGAACCCGGCAATTGATGTGTTGCCCTTCAACCGCCGTCTGACCGAAGAGATTGCCGAGGATCTGATTGCCGATTTTGATCTTGTGCTGGAAGGATCTGACAATTTCGCCACCCGCTATCTGGTGAACCGGGTCTGCGCAAAGCTGGGCAAGCCGGTGATTGGCGGGGCGCTGTCGCAATGGGAAGGGCAGATCTCGACCTTTGATCCCGCCTCCGGGGCCCCGTGTTACCAATGCATCTTCCCCGAGGCCCCCGCCCCGGGGCTTGCGCCCAACTGTTCCGAGGCCGGCGTGGTTGGCCCGCTGCCCGGCGTGATCGGGGCAATGATGGCGGTTGAGGCAATCAAGGAAATCACCGATGCAGGGCAGGGCCTGCGGGGGCGGATGCTGATTTACGATGCGATGTATGCCGAAACCCGGATGATCCGCATTTCCAAACGCGATGGATGTGAAACCTGTGGCTGACATCACGTTAGACCCCTTGTCCGAGGCGGATGCCCCGGCGCTTTTTGCGTTCGAGGTGCAAAACCGCGCCTGGTTTGAACATTGGGTCGGCCCGCGCCCCGATACCTATTGGGAGCTGTCATCACTGACCCGGATCATCCGTGATCAGGTGGCAGAGGGCGAAGCGATGTTTCTGATCAAGCGACAAGGCGAGATCCTGGGCCGTCTGAACATCACCGGAGAAGGCGATAGCGTGGCGCAGCTGGGGTATCGAGTCGGTGAGGCCTATGTGGGGCAGGGCGTGGCGAGTGCCGCGGTGATCCTTGGATTGGAGCAGGCGCGCAAGCGTGGTCTTTGGGCGCTTGAGGCGCGCGTGCTCGACGACAATCCGGCCTCTATGCACGTGTTGGAGAAATGCGGGTTTCATCCGACGGGCCAAAAGGAAATGGGCGGGCGTGTCTTTTCCTCCTACCGTCGTGATCTCGACTGATGTCCCTATTTGTCGGGCGGAAAATTCCTGGGATTTGAAAGATGTCTGGGGGACAGGTTTCCCTGCAACCACTTGCAACCTGTCGTTCCGAAGGTTGGGCAGAACTCTGCGCGGAGAGGCTGGAGGCCTCTCACAATAACAGCCCTTCTGCCAAAGCCCTTGTCAAACTCAGCCGCTTCGCCATAGGCTCAGCGGGTCCAACTCATTCCAAGTTCCGGGGGATCATATGAAACATCTTGCAACCATCGGTGCCATGGCCATGGCCCTGTTCACATCTGCGGCAACGGCGGCTGACCTGCCGGATCTGGGGGGTAAAACCGTGGTCGTGGTCAGCGAAAACACCTATCCCCCGCTGCAGTTCATTGATCCGAAAACCGGCGACGCCATTGGCTGGGAATATGATGCAATTGCCGAAATTGCCAAACGCATCAACATCACCGTGGACTATGAAAACACCAGCTGGGATGCGATGATCCCGGCCATTTCCGAAGGCCAGTATGACCTGGCGATGAATGGGATCACCATCCGCGAAGACCGGGCCGAGAAGGTCGATTTCTCGGACGCCTATATGCGCTCTGAAATGCTGATGATCGTGCGCGCGGATGAAGAGCGGTTTTCTGACGCGAAGGGGTTTGCCGCCGAAGAGGATTTCCTGATGGCCGCCCAGCCGGGCACCACGCCGTTTTACGTGGGCGTTTATGATGTGCTGGACGGAAACGAGGCCAACCCGCGCATCAAGTTGTTTGAAACCTTTGGGGCAACCGTTCAGGCCCTGCGCGCGAGGGACGTGGATCTTGTGCTGTCTGACAGCACGGCGGCCAACGGGTATGTACAGGCCTCTGAAGGCAAGCTGAAAATCATTGGCGAAGCGCTGGGTGCAGAAGATTTCGGCTTTATCTTTCCCAAAGGATCCGACCTGGTTGCGCCGGTAAATGCCGCGATTGCATCGATGGACGCAGATGGGACTTTGGATGCCTTGAACAAGAAATGGTTCCTCGACTACAAGATCGGCCAGTAAGCAATAACGGGCGGGGGCTTCGGCCCCCGTCTTCTATTAAAGGCGCCAAATCCCGATGATCCCCTCTCCTAAGCAGGATGAAGATTTCCCCTGGTGGTTGGTCTTTGCCATCGGGCTGGCCGGGCTGTTCCTCTATCGCATCATCATTGACGACATCTACCTGCAGGTTCTGCGAACCCTGGGCAAGGGGATCGGCATCACGGTGTTTGTGACCCTTGTGGGCTTCGTCTCGGCGAGCGTCATCGGGCTTTTGCTTGCGGTGGCCAGCATGTCGCGGTTTCAGCTGCTGCGTCAGGTCGCGCGGTTTTATATCGAGATCATCCGCGGCATCCCGATCATTGTCCTGCTTCTTTACGTGGCCTTTGTCTTTGCACCGGCGCTGGTGGCCGCACGCAACTGGGTGGGGGATCTGGTGGGGCTTGATCCCATCCGCACCCGAGAGTTTTCGCTGCTGTGGCGCGCCATTGTCGCCCTGACCATCGGCTATTCCGCCTTTATCGCCGAGGTGTTTCGCGCGGGGCTGCAAGCGGTGGATATCGGCCAGATCGAAGCCGCGAAGGCGCTGGGGCTGAACGGTTGGCACCGCTTTCGCCACATCATCTGGCCGCAGGCCTTTCGCATGATCCTGCCGCCGCTTGGCAATGATTTTGTGGCAATGGTGAAGGACAGTTCGCTGGTGTCGGTGCTGGGGGTTGCGGATATCACCCAGTTGGGCAAGGTCACGGCAGCCGGCAATTTCCGTTATTTCGAGACCTATAATGTGGTGGCCTTTGTCTATCTGATGATGACGGTCAGCCTCTCGCTCGGGCTGCGGCGTCTGGAAAAACGGCTGCGATCCAAGGGGCATGTGGAGCATTAGGGCAAGGGGCGCTTTCGCATAGGCTCAAGCGCGCTGCCGGTGGCCTCGCTTCGCTCGGCTAGGGGCGTTGCCCCTCGCCTCTTCGAGGCTCACCCCAGGATATTTTAAACCAGAAAATTGGGGGGAAGGCTGGACGTTTGGGGCGGTGGTTCATAGCTTTCATGCAAAGGAGATCTGCATGACCAATCCATTGCTCGCAAGCTGGACCACCCCACATGGCCTGCCCCCGTTTGACCTGATCGAAGACGCACATTTCGAACCGGCGTTTGATGCGGCGCTTGCCGAGGCGCGGGCAAATGTGGCGGCGATTGCGGACACGCCAGAGGCACCGACCTTTGCCAATACCATCGAGGCGCTGGAGCGCGCAGAAGAGGCTCTGAATCGGGTTCTGGGGGTGTTTTATTCTGTCGCAGGCGCCGACAGCACGGAAAAACGCGAAGAACTGATGCGGGTTTTTGGACCGCAACTGGCGGCCTTCGGGTCAGAAGTGTCGTCAAACAAAGCGCTGTTTGCGCGGATCGAAGTCCTGTGGGCGCGGCGTGATGACCTTGGGTTGTCGGACGAACAAATGCGGCTGTTGATGCTGACCCGCCGGGAATTTGTCCGGTCCGGCGCGCAGCTGGACGGTGCGGATGCCGACCGCCTGAAAGAGATCATGCAGCGGCTGTCGGTGCTGGGGACGGAGTTCACCCAAAACCTGCTGGCCGCCGAACGGGATTGGTACATGGAACTGGCCGAGGAGGATCTGGAGGGTTTACCGGGCTTTGTCGTGGACGCCGCGCGCGCCGCAGGCCGCGAAAAGGGACTGGATGGTCCGGTCATCACCACCTCACGCTCGTTGATCACACCGTTTCTGGCCTTTTCGCCGCGCCGGGACCTGCGCCAACGCGCCTTTGCGGCGTGGGCCGCGCGGGGCGAGGGGGAAGGCGCGGCGGACAACCGGCCCATTGCGGCTGAAACGCTCGCGCTACGCGAAGAGCGCGCCAAGCTGTTGGGCTATGACAGTTTCGCGGATTTCAAGCTGGAAACCGAAATGGCCGGGTCGCCCAAGGCGGTGCGCGAAATGCTGATGGCGGTCTGGGAACCGGCCCGCGCGGCCGCCCTGGCAGATCAGGAGGTGCTGACCGAGCGGCTGCACGCGGATGGGTATAATGGCGCGCTCGAAGCCTGGGATTGGCATTATTATTCCGAGGCGCGCCGCCGCGAAGAGCACGATCTGGATGAGGCCGAACTGAAACCCTATTTCCAGCTCGAACGGATGATCGAAGCGGCGTTTGACTGCGCCAATCGCCTGTTCAGGCTGGAATTTGCTGAGATCGACGTGCCGCTCTATCACCCCGATGCGCGCG
Organism: Aliiroseovarius crassostreae; assembly: GCF_049803815.1. Taxonomy (GTDB): domain Bacteria; phylum Pseudomonadota; class Alphaproteobacteria; order Rhodobacterales; family Rhodobacteraceae; genus Aliiroseovarius; species Aliiroseovarius crassostreae_A. The sequence continues at coordinate 605,639 of NZ_JBNAGI010000001.1, read as the reverse complement.
CGTGGGAGGTCACGCGTGGCGGGCGTTTGATGGCGGTGTTCGTGGCGGATTATTTTGCGCGCGGATCGAAGCGGTCGGGCGCCTGGTGCGGGGCGATGCGCAGCCAGCAAAAGCTGGCCGGGGACATTCGCCCCATCGTTACCAATGTCTGCAATTTCGCCAAACCCGCCGACGGCCAGCCCGCCTTGCTCAGCTGGGATGATGCGCGCACGCTCTTTCATGAGTTTGGCCACGCGCTGCATCACATGCTGTCAGATGTGACCTATGAAAGCCTGTCGGGCACCTCTGTCGCGCGCGATTTTGTTGAGCTGCCCAGCCAGCTTTATGAGCATTGGCTGGAGGTGCCCGAAGTGCTTAAAAAATTCGCCACTCACGCGGAAACCGGCGAGGTGATCCCTGCGGATCTGCTGAAACGTCTGCTCGCGGCTAACACCTACAATACCGGGTTCCAGACGGTCGAATACACCGCCTCGGCGCTGGTGGATCTGGACTTCCACGACGGGGGCGCGCCGGCAGACCCGATGGCTGCACAGAACCAAACCCTTGCACGGATCGGCATGCCCGATGCGATCCGGATTCGCCACGCCACCCCGCATTTCGCCCACGTGTTTTCCGGCGACGGCTACAGCTCTGGCTATTACAGCTACATGTGGTCCGAAGTGATGGATGCCGATGCGTTTGATGCGTTCAAAGACGCGGGCAGCGCCTTTGATGCAGAGACCGCGAAGAAGCTGGAACATCACATTCTGTCACGTGGTGGATCGGCAGACGCAAAAGAGCTCTACCTCGCTTTCCGGAGCAAGATGCCCGGCGTCGAGGCGCTACTGAAAGGGCGCGGCCTGGCCTGATCAAAGCGTTTCGCCTCATTGTTGAGACACAATTATGAGGCGAAACGCTCGAAACCTATTGATGTTACAGGCGGTCCGAAATCAACTTGTGATTCAAGTTTATCTCGAAACGCTTTAGGAAGGGGCCCTGCCCCTCTTGTCCCTGCGGGAGCAATTCACCCCGGGATACTGATCGACCAAAGATGCGCAGAAAGTCGCATTCCATCTTTGGTCCAGCAATATCCCCGCCGGAGGCACAGGCTCGAACCGAAGGTTTGAGCCACGCCCAAGCCTGTCAACCGAAGGGAGAAAAGGCGCGGGAGTGTCGGTTACCGGCGATGCGCGCCGCGTGAAGGGTCTTCCGGATGCGGCACCACCCCCACCGGATCTTTGTGCAACATCACATCACTCATCGGATAGGCGCGCAGGATGGCGCGGCGCAGGCTGGCACCAATGGCGTGGGCATCATCCAGCGATTGCGTCCCGTCAAGCTCGATGTGCATGTTCACGAAGATCACCGACCCCGATCGGCGTGTCTTCAGGTCATGAAACCCCTGTACACCCGGATGGCTGCGGGCAATCTCTTCAATGCCACGGATCATCTCGTCTGGTGCGGCCCGGTCCATCAGCCCGTCCCAAGCGGTTTTGAAGATCCGCACGGCGCCCACGGCCAGCAGGATCGCAGCCCCGATCGCCACCACGCTGTCGACCGCCTCCATCGCAAACAGATCCGCCGCCCAAAGCGACAGGATGGCGCCGATATTGGGGATGAGGTCGCCCAGGTAATGCAGGCTATCCGCCTTGACCACGGCTGATCCCGTGCGGGCGGCCACATGGCGCTGCCACAGCACCAGCGCGATGGTCAACCCGATCGAGACCCCCATCACCACCATGCCCTTTTGATGCGACAGGATCGGGGCGGGTTCCCCCGACATCAGCCGCACCACGGCGGCCCAGGCGATGATGCCAGCGGATACGAGGATGAACAGCGACTGGCCAAGGGCGGCCAGATCCTCGGCCGCGGTATGGCCAAAGGTGTGATCCTCATCGGCGGGGCGGGCGGCGTACCAGATTGCGGCCAAAGCCCCCAGAGACACCATCAGATCCATCGCCGAATCTGCCAGCGACGCCGCCACGGACAGCGCATTGGTTTCCCCCAGCGCCCAGAGTTTCAGCGCAACCAGCGTGATCGCGACACTGGCCGAGGCGATACCCGCCGAAAGGTTCATGCGGGTGGAGTGCTGATTTATCGAGTGGGACGGGGTGTCGGGCATAGGTCCGGGCTAGCCTGTTGCGGGGTGGGTTGCAAGCGGGGCGCAGCAAGAAAAGGGGGCTTAGCGCCACATCACCTTGTCATAAAACCGCGCGAGAAACCGTTTGGCAAACACGTCTTTGGCGGGTTCCAGCCCATGGCGCACCAGCGTCCAATAGAAGTGTTTTTCATAGGGAAAATCCAGCATGGCCAACGTGCCATATTCCAAAGCTTCACGCAGATCCGCCGGGGTCTTGGCGGTCAGTGACGCGTGCCAGTAAGACGACTTGGCGCAGGTCACCACGGGGCATTTCTGCATCAGGGCCTCAAACCCCGGCGCGCCGTTTTGCGTCACAACCAGATCAGAGGCCTCCACCAGGTCATGCACCGACGCCTCCGACAGGCGCACATTCTGATAATCCTGCGTGATCCCCATGATCCGGCGGCGCTCTTCTTTGCCGGCGTCTGGGGCGATCTTCACGTAGACCAGCGCCTGTTTGTCAAATTCGGCGGTGACGCGGATCATGTCCTCGGTCGACAGGTAGTGGCTTTGCACGTCCCAATCCGTCGCGGCCTGACAGAACACCGTGGCCTTCGCCCCTTGCAGGCTGCCATGCATGCGTTCTTCTTGCGCCACCAGCGAGACGTTTTCACGCAGCATGTATCCGGTGACCCCGTTGAAGAAATATGTGGCCCGCTCATCGTCGATGGTGCTTGGGTTGAAATCCCCCAGCCGCATCGAGGATTGCCAGCCACTGCCCAGTTCATCCAGATGCCAGAACCCCCAGATCGGCGCGCGCGACAGATGCAGGATACGTGGCCCAAACCGCGCCTCCGCCCCCATCATGATATGGGCGGCATCCGGATCTTCCAGCACCGTCTCGGCGATGCGGCTGTCCAACCGGACCAATTGCAGGGGCAGGGATTTCGATGCCAGGGCCTTTTCGATCAGGTCAAAGATCGAATGTTCCTTGGCCTCGATGCTGGCGTGCCAGGTCTCATCGGCATGCAAGATCACCCGGCGCGAACCGGTGGCGCGGGCCTGACGGGGGCTGGTCAACGTCTCCATCTAGTTGATCACCTCGCTGTCGCGCACACCCCAGATGTTGGGTTTTACGGTCCAGCCGCGAATGCCGTCGGCCTGCAACCGGCACCAGACAGGCCCGCATTTCTCGACCCGGGCCACAACGCCGGTTTCCAGATAGGCATTGATCTGTGATGTGTCGTCAGCGCGGGAGTAAAGCGGGGTCAGGTCGGTTTCCACAATCACGTGACGTGCGCCCGACAGAAGCGAATAATGCACCCAGCCGCCGACACCATCGCGGTCGCGCACCTGCCGCCAATGGCCAAATTCGCCCACCACCTCCAGCGGCATTCCACGCAGTTTGAACACCCAATCGATACGATGGCGCAGGCTGGGACCCCGGCGCACATTGCCCTCGCCGGTCTTCAGCGACACAAAGCGTGGGATGGGAAGATTGGTGACCTTGCCACGGCGGATCTCTCCTGTCGTGTCACCGGCCAAAGCGGCGCCGAACCCCAGGCTCGATACCACCAAAAGCAAAACAGCAAAAAATCGCATCAGAGTTCTTTTTGTCTATTGCAGCCCCCGTTCTGCGCAATATTATTGCGCATGCGTCACTGTTGCTGCTTGTACCTCACCTCATTTGCAGGCAGTTTGGCAGGGAGACGCGCAAAAGGGAAGTAAAGGGAGTGCCGCAATGGCTGCTGAACGTCTGAGTGTTGTTGTCACGCGACGGTTGCCCGAGGTTGTCGAGACCCGGATGAAAGAGCTTTTTGACGTCAAACTGCGCGACAGCGATGCCCCCATGTCGCGGGCGGAACTGGTTGATGCGATGAAAGGGTGTGACGTGCTGGTGCCGACGATCAATGATCGGATCGACGCCAATATGCTGGCTGGTGCCGGCGAACGCCTGCGGCTGATCGCCAATTACGGGGCGGGTGTGGATCATATTGATGTGGGCACCGCGCGCCAGCGCGGCATTTTGGTGTCCAATACCCCCGGCGTGTCGGCGGATGACACGGCGGATATGACCATTGCGCTGATCCTGGCCGTCACCCGTCGCATCCCCGAAGGCATTCGGGAAATGGACAGCGGCAAATGGGCTGGATGGTCGCCAACCGCGCTTCTGGGCAACCGTATTCAGGGCCGCCGCGTGGGAATCATCGGCATGGGACGCGTTGGTCAGGCCGTGGCAGAACGTGCAAAGGCCTTTGGCATGCAGATCCATTATCATAACCGCAAACGCCTGCACCCGGATATCGAAGGCAGATATGACGCGACCTATTGGGAAAGCCTTGACCAGATGGTGTCGCGTATGGATGTGATTTCGGTCAATTGCCCGCACACGCCGTCGACCTTCCACCTGATGAATGCGCGCCGTCTGAAGCTTTTGAAACCGGACGCGGTGATCGTGAACACCTCGCGCGGCGAAGTGATTGATGAAAACGCGCTGACCCGAATGCTGCGCGTGGGCGAGATTGCCGGGGCGGGACTTGACGTTTACGAGAACGGCGAAGAGATCAACCCGGACCTGCGTGAGCTGCCCAATGTGGTCTCGCTGCCGCATATGGCTTCGGCCACCATCGAAGGACGGCTTGAGATGGGCGAGAAGGTGCTTTTGAACATCAAGACGTTCGAAGATGGTCACCGCCCGCCCGATCAGGTTGTGCCGGGGATGCTGTGACCCTGGGCCGAGCGCGCAAATGAGAAGGGGGCAAACGCCCCCTTTTTTTATCCCGGCAATCCGTTAGAACTGACACATGCTGAGAGTGTTTCAACTGGTGCCGATGTTGGGGTTGGCCTGCCTGCTGGCAGGGGGGTATGGCATTCTACACAATCAGATCAGCTATACGGTCGGGCCGGATTACTTCCACAGTTTCAAGTTTGCCCAGTTCAGGATCCCAGAGTATTTTCCGCCCCGCATCGGGGCCGGGCTGGTCGGATGGTGGGCCAGCTGGTGGATGGGGGTGGTCATCGGCCTGCCGATTGCGCTGCTGTCTTTTGCCATCCCGGATCGGCATGAGGGCTGGCGCGGATTTGTTCAGGTGGCGGTGCTTGTGGTGGGGCTGACCTTTGGGCTGGGGATGCTCAGCCTGCTGGTGGATCCGCCCATGGCCCATATTCCCGTTCCAGCCGAGGCCAGCGATCCCATCGGATTTGGCCGCGCAGCGCTCTTGCATAACACATCCTATCTGGCGGGCGGGATTGGGCTTCTGGTCGGGCTGGTGATCATGGGACGAAAGGTTCGCCATGCGCGCCACGATCTGTAAACCGATACTGCTGATCCTTTGTCTGTTGGCCTTTGTCGCGGGTTGTGCCCGTCCGCTGACCGAAAATGAACGCGACGTGGCGGCGGCCATTTTTGGCGACACGCTCGACCCCGGTCCCGTGCGGGTGCGCATTGGTGTGGGGATAGCCCCGCTGCCCAACCGCGCGCCATCAGATGCCGGACGCCCGCCTGCCTTGCCGCCGCCTGACTGGACGCCCCCAGACAATCTGTGCGAACGCGCTTACCAACCGGGGCGGGGCTGGCAGTTTCCGGCAGGTTTTGTGCTGGGCAACCAGATCTTCCTGGCGCGCAGCTCCTATCGTCCTGACATGTTCGCCGGCTGGCCCGACAGCCTGCCAATGGGGCAGTCGCTTCTGATGGCGCATGAGCTGGTCCATGTCTGGCAACACCAGAACCGCGTCCGCACCGGATTTACCACCCTGCATTCCGCCGCCGAAAGCTTTGGCCCCGATGACCCCTATTTCTGGGCCAACAAAGGCCAGTCGGACTTCCTCTCTTTCAACTTCGAAGCCCAGGCAGCGATTGTCGAAGATTACCTCTGTTACAGCTTCCTTCTGCCAGATCACCCGAAACGCGCGGAACTGGCAGAGCTGATCGGCGTGGCCCTGCCGGTGACTCACAGCCTGGCCCCCTGATCCCTTGCGCGCCTGATCCCTTGTACGGATGGGCTTTCCTCTTGCCGAAAACACCTCGGGGTGAGCGAGCTTGTCTCGCGAGGGGCAGCGCCCCTTTCCCCGGCTGCTCCCCTTCGCGCTGGGGCAATTCCATCCCTCAGCGTCAATTCTTGTCGTTTTCGCGCTTTTTTCGGTCGGGCAGGTTTTGAGATTTCCCCGCAATTCCTCCAAAACTGTGCCAACTGTTTTTCCCAAAGGGAGTCGTCCATGAAAACTCAAGTCAAAGCGCTTGTCGTTGGTGGGGGGGCCGTTGGCACCTCGATCGCCTATCACCTGGCCAAAGCGGGCTGGGATGATGTCATGCTGATCGAGCGTGACGAGCTAACCTCCGGCTCGACCTGGCACGCTGCTGGCCTGCTGCCGCTCTTCAACATGAGCTATGCCACCACCCACATCCACGACTATTCCGTGAAGTTCTACAAGGAACTGGAAGAAGAAACCGGGCTGAATGCCGGTTTTGCCGTGGTGGGCAACCTGCGGATGGCGCAAACCGACGAGCGGATGGACGAATACCAGCTTTACGCCTCGACCGCCGATACCGTGGGCATCAATTATGAGTTTTTGACCCCGGACCAGATCAAGGAACGTTGGCCGCTGATCGAAACCTCGGACCTCAAAGGTGCGCTCTATCACACCGAAGACGGTTACATTAACCCCGCCGACGTGACCCAGGCCATGGCCAAGGGCGCCCGTCAGCGCGGCGTTGAGATCGTGCGCAAGATGCAGGCCGATGACTTCCACTGGAACGGCACCCATTGGGAAGTGACCTGCACCAAGATGGTGGAAAAGGGTGGCAACCTGATCGAAAGCGACGAGAAGGTCGTGATCACCGCCGAACACGTCGTGACCGCCTCGGGCAACCACGCGCAACGCACCGCGAAAATGCTGGGCATCAAGATGCCTGCGATCCCGGTGGAACACACCTTTATTGTCATGGACCAGGACCCCGAGCTGGTGAAATGGCGCGAAGCGGGCAACCCGGAGCACCCGGTTGTGCGCGACGCCGATAACGAAAGCTATGCTCGTGAAGAGCGCGGCGGCTGGATCCTTGGCATCTACGAGCGCGGCGCACCGGCCCGGTTTGAACATGGCGTGCCGGACAGCTTCCGTGCTGACCTGTTCCCGCTCGATCTGGACCGGATCGCCGATCAGTATATGGCAATGGCGGAACGCGTGCCGTCCTGTGCTGAATCTGGCCTGAAAGACGACTTCAACGGCCCGATCTGCTACACCCCCGACGGCAACCCGCTGGTGGGTCCGGCACCGGGTCTGCGCAACATGTGGCTGGCCGAAGGCTTCTCCTTCGGGATCACGGCCGCTGGCGGCACCGGCTATTACCTCGCCCAGATGATGGTCGATGGCGAAGCCGAGATCGACATGGCGTCGCTTGACCCCAAGCGTTACAGCTCGAACTGGATGACCACCGAGTTTGCGGCACGCAAGAACGAAGAATGCTACGAGCATGTCTACATTCTGCACCACCCGGACGAAGAGCGCCCGGCCTGTCGCCCGCTGCGCTGCTCGCCCGCCTATGACCGTCAAAAAGAGCGCGGCGCGCAATTTGGCTGGGTCAACGGCTGGGAACGTCCGAACTATTACGGTCCGCTGGATGCGCCGGAAAACTTCGACGAAGAAAGCCGGTCGTTCCGTCGCGGCGAATGGTGGAAATACGCCGTGGAAGAAGCCAAGGCGATCCGCGAGGGCGTCGGCCTGATCGATGCCACCGCCTTCACCAAACACGTGGTCAAAGGCCCGGGTGCCACCCAGTTCCTCGACTGGTTCACCTGTAACAAGCTGCCGAAAATTGGCCGGATCAACCTGACCTACGCCCTGACCGAGGCCGGCACCACCCGCACCGAATACACCATCGTGCGCAATGGCGAGAACAACTACTATCTCGTCTCCGCCGGGGCCTGGACCGAATATGACGCCGACTTCTTGCGCAAAGCCGCAGAAGATAAAATGGACGAATTCGGTTATATCGAGATCCAGGATGTGACCACGCAGTGGGGCGTTTTTGCCATCGCAGGACCCAAGTCGCGTGACGTGCTGAACGAGATCATCGTGGACGCCGATCCCGCCACCGCGCTGACCAACAAACGTTTCCCCTGGCTTTCGGCCAAGCAGATCGAACTGGGCATGTGCCCGGTGAATGCGATCCGTGTGGCTTACACCGGCGAGCTGGGTTGGGAACTTCACCACCCGATCGAGATGCAGAACTATCTCTTTGATCTGCTTGAGAAAGCGGGTGAGAAACACGGCATGAAGCTGGTGGGGGCACGTGCGCAAAACTGGCTGCGTCAGGAGAAATCTTATCGTGCCTTCGGCACCGAACTGGGCCGCGACGCAACCCCGCTGGAGGCCGACCTGCCGCGCTTTGTCGACCTGGACAAGGATTTCCACGGCAAGGACGCCATGGTCGAGAAGGGCGTGCGCTTCAAATGCTGCACCCTGCTGATCGACGGGCCGGATGATGCGGATCCGTGGGGCCGCGAGGCGCTGTTCCTCGATGGTCAGAAAGTGGGTCGTCTGACGTCGGGCGGCTACTCGGTTGCGTTTGAGAAATCGATCGGCATGGGCTACCTGCCGCCGGAGCTTGCCGTTCCGGGCCAGAAGCTCAAGGTCAAGATCATGGGCAACCTGTGGGATGCGGAAGTCACCGTCGACAGCCCCTATGACCCGAAAAACGAAACCATCCGCAAAAACGCCGACAACGCGTAATTGCCGATAGGTGAAAAAGAAAAGCCCCGGCCTTCAGGTCGGGGCTTTTGCATTTGTGGATAAGGATGCGCTGTCACGCCCCTGTGTCACCCTGCGGCGAACAGCGATTGACCGAAACCCGCGATCAGCTGCGGATCTTTTCCAGAATGTCATCGGCAATGGACCCATCGCCATCTGCATCCAGAAAGGCGGTCAACATGCCAAGGCCACCATTCGAACTGTCAGAGGATCCCGAGTTCAGCAATCCGCCCAACAGATCCATCACACCGCTGGCACCTCCCGAAGATGGCAGCATGGCCGACAGCGCATCATCGGGCATGGTCTTTTGCAACCCGCCCTGCGCCATGGCGGCAAGCGCGGGCAGGAAAGTGGCAACCTGGCTGGCGTCAATCCCGGTGCGTTCTGCGGCCTGTTCGGTCAGTCGATTTGCTCCCTCTGCACCAAGGATCCCATTGAGAAAGTTCTGCCCCTGGGCAAGCCCTGTCTCGGACAAGGCGTGATCGGGTTGGTCGTAATTGCGGGCCTGGTCCAGCCCCTGAAGCGCGCCGACAATACCTGACAGCCCGCCCCCTTCGGCCTGTGCCTTGGTGGCACGCCCGATCACCGGGGCCAACACTGCGGTCAATTCGTCTGCTTTTGACGGGTCTATCCCCGCCTGTTCGGCCAATGTTTTCAGGCCCCGGCCGCCCTGGGCCTGTTGAAGCAATTGCAAAAGGGACATGGGGTCCTCCGGTAAATGTTGTTCCTAAATTTCACCATTCATCGCGGATCCCTTTGGGTGACTTAAGGGGAAAGCTTGCGAAACCATCCCCGTTTTGGGACTGTGGTGGAATTGCGGAAATGTGAAAGGGCATCGGGATGAGCGATCTGATCCAGGGAAGCTGCCACTGTGGCAAGGTCACCTTCGAAGTGAGCCGCCCGGAATTTGCGGTGCGCTGCAATTGCTCGATCTGCCGCAGATATGCCGCCACATGGGCGCATTGCCCGCCGAATAAGGGGCGTATCCTGACCGGGGAAAATCACGTGACCAGCTATTCCTGGGGTGACCACCTGATTGATTTCCATGCCTGCAAAACCTGTGGCTGCGTGACCCATTGGGGGCCAGGTGCCAAAGCAGATCAGGATCGGTTTGCGGTCAATCTGAATATGGCGGACCCCGACGCGCTGGACGGGCTGCGCATCCGCCGCTTTGATGGGGCAGGAAGCTGGGAGTTCCTCGACTGATCAGGCCCCCCGACGCCGGGATCACACCGCGATCAGGTGGTTGTCCCAGGACCAGTCGCCGTCCACCGGGATCAGGGTTTCGGCGCCCTCTGTCCGATGGACCAATCCTGTGTCACTGGTGAAGACCAAACCGCGCCGCGCCCCGGGTGCGGCCCCGGACGCGGTGTCATGATGGGTTGCCCCTTTTGGCGTGCCGTCTGCCTCGAAGTGTAAGATCGCGCCCCCCTTGGGGCCGGTCACGGAAAATCCTCCGGTCATGCGATCCACGGCGATTGACCCCGCGTAGTTTTTCAAAAGCACCTCGTCGGGATGAGCAAGAAGCTCCAGATCCGTGCCCCTCTGATGCCGCGCCACCATCGGCACACGGTCCAGCGGATTGCCCTGCCATTGCAGCGCCACCAGCACCGTGCCGTCGCTGGCAAGCGCGATATGCCGGATCGAGTTCTTATGCATCTCACCGGTTAGTGCCACGCTCTCTTCAATCTGCCCGTCAGCATCCAGATAGGTGAGCATGGGGCGCATATTCGGCAGGTTCAGCTTGGTTCGGGCCATGTCGGGATGGGTCTGGATGCCCCCATTGGCCACAACAAATCCACCATCCGCGCGGCGCAGGATCTCATGCGGGCCGATGCCCCCGGACGGGACCTCTCCGATCCGAGCATAGTGGTTTTCCACGTCCCAGATGCCGATCACGCCGGTCAGCTCGTCATAATCGTTTTCGGTGGTGAACAGCCGTGTTCCATCAGCAGAAAACGCGCCGTGGCCATAGAAATGACGCCCAGGCGGGCATTTGAGGCGCGAAAGCTCGTGGCCAGTGGCGCAGTTCAGAACCACAGCAAACCGGCCGGGACGGCGGGCAAAACACACCGCTTCGGCACGTGTCGGGTGGGTGGCGGCGGCGTGGCCGCGGCCGGGGATCGGGATCTGGAAGGTGACATCGCCTGCCTGCGTCAACCCCACCAGCCAGCTGGATTTGTCGGGGCGATTGGCCGCAGTGATGAAGTCAGGCGCCCCCACCGCTGCCCACGCGGGCGCGCCCGCCAAAGTGCCGGTCATGCCCGCAGCGAGCGTTGTCAGAAATCGTCGTCGTTGCATCATCGTGTCATCTTTCTCTCGGCGCATTGGTTGGGGGGTCAATCCCCGTCGCCTGCGCTGAACCCGGATTGTACCGCCAGTTCGGGCGCGACCTTTTCATCCAACTGCAATTGCAGATAGGTCATCTTGGCCTGCACCCCTTCGATCCGAACCCGCAGCGACAGATCCTCGACCGCGTCTTTCAAGGGCGCATCAATCTTGTCCAGTCGATGTTGTATATCACCGATCACCCCTTCCACCCAAACCCGCGTGTCGGGGGACAGAGCGTCGCCAAACCCCTGCGTGACAATCTGGTCAAGCCCGGAAAGCTGGGCCGCAATGATCTCGTTGGTCAGGCCCGAGCGCCAGGCCTCGGCCCGTTTCGGAAAGGCGCGTTCATAGCTGCCCAAAGGACGGCCCAGCCGATGGTCGCGCATCCGCAGGATGGAAAAGCCAAGCGCGGTAATGATCTGCCGGGTGAATTCTTCGTTGCTTAGGTAAACCGGGTTGTCCGGCCCGGCCGCGCGCACCAGTTCGGCCCAACCCTGATCCGCGAACCAGCCGTCATACAGCGCCGTCGCGGTGGTCGACAGATGGGCGCTGATCCCGGTCAAAAGCGGGCAGGGGGCATCGCTGTCATGGATCAGCCGCTCCAGTGCAGGCAGGCCCTGTGCCGCGGCCGAGTATCGGGCGATCACATCCGGGTTGGCCTGATCTTCGACGGGCAGCTTGCGCAGCTGTGTCAAGGCCCGGCCCACAAAGCCCTTCTTGTCGGGGAAGAAATTCACCGTCAGCGCGGCACCGAGCGTTTCCATCGGCCCAAACTGATAGGCATCCAGCGGGGCCCAGGCCAGCCATGTGGCGCGGAACTCTGCCTTTACCTCGGCAAGATCTCCCTGATCTGCGCAATAGGCCACCGAGGATGCGGCCAATTTGCCCGCGTGGTCACGAAACCCGTCGAACTGGTTCTCCAGAACATCCAACACCCGCTCACGCAGGGCAGCATGATCTGGTTGGGCGGCGTCCTGCGCTGTGCCGGATGATGGCAACAGGCAGGCTGCGGAAAGGGCGATGGCACATAGCTGTTTCATAGGGACCTCAGGAAGGCGATCAGTGCGGCGCGGTCCGGGGCGGGCATATGGCGTACAGCTTCGCGGGCGGGTTCGGCTTCGCCGCCATGCCAGAGTATCGCTTCCAGCAGGCTGCGCGCCCGACCGTCATGCAAATACGCCTCGCGGCCAGAGACCTGTTTTGTCATGCCAATTCCCCATAGCGGCGCCGTGCGCCATTCGGTGCCATCAGCCTGCCATTCCGGGCGATGATCCGCCAGCCCCTCTCCCATGTCATGCAACAACATGTCGCTATAGGGCCAGATCAGTTGGAATGTGCGGGCGGGATCATTCTGCAGCCGATGGGTCACGAATTTTGGCTGGTGGCAGGCGGTGCAACCTGCTGTGTAAAACAGCTCTTTGCCCCGCAGCACGTCCGGCATGTCCAGATCCCGGCGCGCAGGGACAGCCAGATTGGCCGTGTAAAGCGTGATCAGGTCCAGCGCCTGTGGGCCGAGCTCGAAATTGCCCTGTTCGGGCGTGTTTCCATTCCGTTCGGCGCGGCAATCTATCTGCGCTTTGGTGCAGTCGCCCCATGCGGCGGGGAAGAGCGGGTTGGACAGGCCAATATCGCCATTGGCCGCATCGGCCGATTGCTGGCGCACGGTTGGGTTGCCCGCTTTGTGGCCAAAGCGGCCCAGCATCCATTGGTCGTACTCTCGCGACCAAACCCGTTGTGGCGTGCCGGAAATCCCGTCCCCATCGGCATCCTCGGGGTCGGCCAGGGCCAGAATATCCGCCTCGGGAATTGCTTCCAGAAGGCCCAGCCCAATCATCTGCGGGGCGATGCGGGGGGAAGTCATCAGATTATCACCCGCAGCGCCATGGGCCAGGTTGGTGATCTCATAGATCGGCTTGCGCAGCTCCACCACCGTACCATCGCCCATCCCGACCGGCAGGGGTTCGTAACGGACCGCCATCTTCGCCTCAGCCGCGTGGCCGGTGATCGCGCGATCCTGCAGTTGTGCGCCATAAATCGGGTGGGGTTTGAACGGGGCGTTTTCGACCTGACCCGGCACCGACAGGCGCAACATCAGCCCCGGCGTCGGATCTTCCGGCCCTTCGGGTGGTAGGCCGCGCCCGTCCTGAATGTGACAGGCCGAACAGGCGCGGGCATTGTAAAGCGGCCCCAACCCGTCCGATGAAATGGTGGAGGATGGGGCCACCACCCAGAGCTTTTCAAACAGCGCTTCGCCAAGGGTGAAGTCAAGCTTGGTTTCCCCGGTCAGTTTTGGCGAAGGGTGCGAAAAGGGGTGGCGGCCAAATGGCGGGGATTTGGTGCTGGCCCCGCCGGGGTTGGCCTCAAACGGTTCGGCCATCGTGAAATCATCCGTCAACGCCATGACCTTGGCGCGTTTGGCGGCATCGTCTGGGTTGGGTTGGAGGATTGACAGATGCGGTTCCCCAAGCGGGGTCAAGGGCCCTGCAACAGCCAGCATTGGCGCAAAGGCGAGGATCAGCGTGGCGATGCGTGCGGCGTGACGTGGCATGGGACTCTTCCATTTTTCATGGGTCTAGGCCGGATTTCGGAAGAGGTAAAGAAGAAGTCGATTGTTTTTATCAGGTATTAACGTTGAAACTGGAGGTTACCCCTGATCCCCGGATCAAGCGGGCAGTTTTGCGCTCTGGCGTACAAACTTTTCGATCGCGGGGGCCGGAATGGCGCCGGCCTGGCGTTTCACCTCGCGCCCACCCTGAAACAGGATCAACGCCGGAATGCCGCGGATGCCATGTTTCTGCGAGACTTTGGGATGGTCTTCGGTGTTGATCTTCGCCAGACGCGCCTGTGGAGCCAGCGCGCGGGCGGCCTGTTCGAAGGCAGGGGCCATCATTCGGCATGGCCCGCACCATGGCGCCCAGAAATCCACCAATAGCGGCACATCGTCGTTTTTCATGGCTTTGGCCAGCGTCGCCGGGTCCAGGGCACGCACCTTGCCATCGTTCATCTTTGCGCCACAGGTGCCGCATTTCGGCCCCGCGCCCAGCTTGCCTGCGGGCACGCGATTGACTGCGCTACACTCCAGGCAAGTCATTTTCAGAGAATCGGTCATCAGGGCCTCTTAATCACATTCGGTTTAATGCATATGTGGTGCGGTCAACATGGGCTTCAAGGGGCAGGTGGCAATGAAACGCCCCCGCCCCCCAAAAAATGACCCGCACGGGCGGGCCGCGCGGGTAGAAATGATCGTGATGGGATGCCGATCAGCCGCTGATGAAATCCTTGTACCCGGCTTCATCCATATAATCGTCCATCGGCGACATATCCGACACCTTGAGCTTGAAGAACCATGCCTCGCCTTCGGGGTCGTCATTCACCGCACCGGGATTGTCAGCAAGCGCCTCGTTCACTTCGACAATCTCGCCATCCAGCGGCGCGAGGATGTCAGAGGCGGCTTTCACACTTTCGATCACGACGATTTCGTCATCCTTGGACACGGTGTCGCCCTCTTCCGGCAGTTCCACAAAGACCACGTCACCCAGCTGTTCGGCGGCATGTGTGGTGATGCCCACCACCATCAGCCCATCTTCTTCGCGCAGCCATTCATGTTCTTCGGTGTATTTCATCTGGGTCGTCTCCAAGTTTGCCCTTTTCTAATTTGGTAGCGTTGTCGGGGCGGTGTGGCAATCCCTTGCGTTGACGGGCGCGGCGCGGCAGGTTGGCGGGATGAGAGATCCGTTTTTCTTCGGCTATGGCTCGCTGGTGAACCGGCGCACGCATTCGTATGAAAACGCCCAGCCCGCCCGGCTGAGCGGTTGGCGCAGGGCGTGGCGGGCCTCGCCGCTCCGGGCCGTGTGTTACCTGACCGCGGTGCCCGTTGAGGGGGGCGAAATTGATGGCCTTATCGCTTCGGTGCCCGGTGCGGATTGGGACGCGCTTGACCTGCGCGAACGGGCCTATGCACGGGTGCCGCTGAACGGCAATGTGGCGCATCAGGCGGGCGAGGTGGATCTTGCGGTTTACGCCATAGAATCCGGTGCGCATCATGACCCCACGCGCGACAACCCGGTGCTGCTGTCCTACCTCGACGTGGTGGTTCAGGGCTATCTGGACGTGTTTGGCCGGACGGGTGTGGATCATTTCTTTCAGACCACCGATGGCTGGCACGCGCCGATTCGAAATGACCGGGCAGATCCGATCTATCCGCGTGCGCAGGTCACCTCAGACTTGGAAAAGGATCTGGTGGATGGCTGGTTGAAAGACCTAGCGGCGGAAGTTGAATAGCGCCAGTTGGCGGCGTTGCCGGGTAAATTCAGGGGCCACCGTGCAGGTCTCGCGCATCAACATGCGCTGGAACATCACCAGCGCAATCACCGCAAAGACCAGCCCGCCCATGGCCCAGCCGATCATCACCCCCGGCGCGCCCCAAAGCTGCGCGCCAAGGATCACGAAAGGCACGGTGCCCACGGTCTGACGGCCCCAGTTGATCATGGTTGAGCGGAACGGGTGGCCCAGATTGTTGAAGCCCGCATTGGTGACGAAAATCGCCCCGTTGAAAAACCACATCAGCGCCAGCGGACCGCAGAACAGGTAAACCAGTTCGCGCGCGACGCCCTGCGCGTTGAACAGATCCGCAATCGGTGCGCGCAAGGCAAACAGGATCGCCGCGACGACCACCGTGACAATTGCGGTAAAGATCATCCCCTCACGAAAGGCCTGCCGCACACGGTCCAGTTTGCCGGCCCCGTAGTTCTGGCCGATGATCGGACCAATGGCGCCAGAGAGCGCAAAGATCACCCCAAAGGCCACCGGGACCAACCGGCCGGTGATCGCCATGCCGGCCACTGCGTCCTCTCCGAAGCTGGACATCGAGCGGGTCACATAGGCCTGCCCGATGGGGGTGGCAAACTGCGTGAGGATTGCGGGTATGGCGATGGTCATCAGCTCTGGCAGGTCCAGCTGGAATTCGTCTTTTGTAGGTTTGTCCAGCCCGCCATGATATTTGTAAATTGGCCAGATCGACATGATCGCAATGGTGATCCGAGCCGCCACCGACGCCATGGCCGCCCCGGTCAGGTCGAGGTTCAGCCCAAAGATCAGGATCGGGTCGAGCACCGCGTTCACCGCCCCCCCGGCAATGGTCGCCATCATCGCCCGCCGCGCGTCCCCATGGGCACGCAGGATCGCCCCGCCGACCATGGCAATGATCAGGATCGGCAGCGAGGGCAGGATGATCTGCAAATAATGTTCCGCCAGATCCAAAGTGACGCCAGAGGCCCCCATCAACGCCGCAAGAGGCCGAATGTTGAACCAGACGATTGCCGCAAAGGCGGCCCCCAGCACGGCGCCATAAAGCATGGCGGTGGCCGCGCGACGACGGGCCTTGTGCGGGTCGCCTTCGCCCAAAGCGCGCGCCACCAGTGCGCCCGCCGCAATCGACATGCCAATGCCGAAAGACGAGGTGAAGAACAGGATTGCGCCCGCATACCCCACCGCTGCGGCCAGCTCATCACGGCCAAGCCACGAGATAAAAATCATGTCCACGAGGTCGACAAGGAAGATCGCCATGAGGCCGACGGAAGAGGTCAGCGCCATCACCGCGATATGCCGCATCAGGCTGCCGGTCAGAAACTTCGCCTGCGGGGTGTCGCCTGCTTTATCCACATCGCTTGCCATGAGGGCCTCCTGTTCCGCACACCCCAGCTTGCAGGAAAAAAGGACCATGCGCCAGTGGGCGGGATGCACAGGGGATGTGTATTCATGCGGGTTCGATCGCGTGCCTTGACCCTGGCAAAAGAGATCGTCAGGGTCAGGCTTAACAATCGTGTTCAAAAGGAGATCGGCATGTCCTGGCTACCCACCCTCATCACCGCCACCCCGGAAGAAGGGTATGATCTGGCGATCAAACTGTCGCGCATGGCGGTGAAAAAGACCCAGCCCGATGATGATGCGCGCACCCGGATGCGGGTGGATTACGCCACAAACGCCGACAGCCTGACACAGGTATCCGGGGTGGTGGCGACCAATTTCCAGACCGTGGCGCAGGCCAATAACTATTGGCGCGACTGATCTGACATCCAGATGCCGCTACGAAAAAAGCCGCCCGGCTGGGGCGGCTTTTCTGTTTCTGTGAAAGGGTTTAACCCTTTGCGCGGATCACCTGCAGAAGGGGAAGCAGTGCCGACATGTCCGGGCCGTGGCTCATCCCTGTCAGCGCTTTTCTGAGCGGCATGAAAAGCCCGCGCCCCTTGCGGCCCGTGGCGGCTTTCACCTCTTTGGTCCAATTGCCCCAGGTCTCGCCATCAAACGGGCCGTCGGGCAGCAGTGCCAGCGCTTCTGCGACGAACTCTTTGTCTTCCTCGTCGATCACCGGGTCGGCACCGGTTGAACACAGCTCCCACCAGCCGGCCAGATCTTTCAGCACGGTGATGTTTTCCTTTGCCACGTTCCAGAAGGCTTCGCCCTGATCTGCGGGTACGCCCAGCCCGGTCACGGTCTCGGCCACGGCACCGTAAGGCAGCGCAGCCAGATGGCGCGCGGTGAGCGGGAACAGGTCCTGCACGTCAAACTTGGTGGGGGCAGATCCGAAGGTCGACAAGTCAAACCCGTCCGCAATCTCATCCAGGGATGACATCAGCTCGACCGGTTGCGAGGATCCAAGACGCGCCATCAGCGACAGAAGGGCTGCCGGTTCCACGCCCTGTTCGCGTAGATCACGCAGGGCCAGTGTGCCAAGGCGTTTCGACAGGGCTTCGCCCTGCGGGCCTGTCAAAAGCGAATGGTGGGCAAAGCTGGGAACGGTGCCGCCAAGCGCCTGGATGATCTGGATCTGCGTGCCGGTGTTGGTGACGTGGTCGGACCCGCGCACCACATGGGTGATGCCGAAATCCACATCGTCACAGACCGAAGCGAGCGTATAAAGGAACTGCCCGTCGCCGCGAATGAGCACAGGGTCAGACACGGATGCCGCGTCGATTGAAATGTCGCCAAGAATTCCATCCGCCCAGTTGATCCGTTCATGATCCAGCTTGAACCGCCAATGGCCCTGGCCACGCTCCTCGCGCAGCTTGGATTTATCCTCTTCGGACAGGGCCAGCGCCGAGCGGTCATAGACCGGCGGCTTGCCCATATTGAGCTGTTTCTTGCGCTTCAGGTCGAGCTCGGTCGGGGTCTCGAAACACTCATAGAAACGGCCCATGTCGCGCAGTTCTTGCGCGGCGGCCTCGTAGCGTTCCAACCGATCCGATTGCTTTTCCACCCGATCCCAGGTCAGGCCCAGCCATTCCAGATCCTGCATGATCGCGTCAGCATATTCCTGCTTCGACCGTTCCGGGTCGGTGTCATCCAGACGCAGAATGAACTGCCCGCCCGATTTGCGGGCGATGAGGTAGTTGAAAAGCGCGGTGCGCAGGTTGCCCACGTGGATATAGCCGGTGGGCGAGGGGGCGAAACGGGTGGTGGTCATACTCAGTTCTCCTTGGCCCCGACCTGTTTTCACATTGGGCGGGTTTTGTCCACCAGAAGCGTGATTTCGCCGCAGGACGCGCGCGCTTGTCATTGGTCAAGGCGGAGGATCGCAGGCGGGTTAGCGTGGGGGAGGGCAATCAGGCAAAGCGAGAGCGGACATGTTTTTTCTGGCGATGGTGGTGCATCTTCTGGGGGCGGCGGTGTGGACCGGCGGCCATATCGTGCTGGCGACGACGGTGTTGCCACGCGCCTTGAAGGCCCGCGATCCGGGGATTTTGCTGCGGTTTGAGCAAGGCTATGAGCGGGTGGGGATGCCGGCCCTGTTGGCGCAGGTGTTGTCCGGGTTGTGGCTTGCGCATGACCTGGAACCGGATCTGGGGCTGTGGTTCAGTTTTACCGATATGCTGACCACGGGGATTGCGCTGAAACTGATGATCCTGGCGACCACAGCTGGGTTTGCCGTAAATGCGCGGTTTCGGGTGATCCCAACCCTGTCCGCTGAAACCTTGCCGCTGATGGGCTGGCATATTCGGGCTGTGACGCTGTTGTCGGTGCTGTTTGTGTTGGTCGGTGCGTTTTTGCGGACCGGGGGATTTTAGCGGGTTCCTCAAGGGCAGGGGGCGCTTTCGCTTACGCTTAAGCGCGCTGTTGGTGGCTCACTGCGTGAGCCTGAAAGGGGCGCTGCCCCTCGCGGTTTCACCGCTCACCCCGGGATATTTGTAACCAGAAAATAGGGGTCAGTGTGGTTGCACAGGCCAGATCTTGTTGAGGTCGGCAAGGCCCTGGCGGATCAGCTCTTCGAGCACCGACAGATCCACATCGGCGAGTGTGTTGATGTAGAGGCAGGACGCGCCGGTTTTGTGTTTGCCTAGACGGGTGAGGAGCGTGCCGTAATCCTGGTAGCCGGGCATAATGTAAAGCGACAGGGCGGATTTGCGCGGGGAAAACCCGGTGGCGAGGAAATCGCCTTCGCGTCCGGTTTTGTAGCGGTAGTGATACCGACCGAATCCGACAATGGACGGCCCCCACATGACGGGTTTGAAGCCGGTTACGCGTTTGAACAGATCCAGCAGCACCAACCCGTCTTCGCGCCGGCGCGCGGGTTCCACCGCGTTCAGAAAGGCGTCGACCGAGGCATCGGTGGGTTGGGTTTTGGTTTGGGTCATTTTTCGCGGATCCCTTTCAAAACTGCGTGACACCCGCCGAAACCGGGTCTGGATCGAGTATAGTGGCTGCATTCATTTTCGCCAAACCATGACCGAACCGGTCCAACCGGTCCAGTCAGAAGGGAGATTTCCATGCCTCGTATGATCACAGATCTTCGCCCCACCCCGACCTTGTCCCGTCGTCATCTGCTGATGGCGGCGGGTGCCGCGCCTTTTGCCGCGCTGCCTGCTGGTCCGGTGCAGGCCAAGGCACCACAAATCCCGATTGCCACCATCGACCACCGCCGCTTTCAACTGGGAGAGTTCGAAGTGATCACCTTGCTGGCCGGGATGCGCACTGTGGGTGATCCGCAGTCGATTTTTGGCATGAATGTGGGGGCCGAAGAGTTTGCGGCGGCCTCAACGGCGGCGCATATTCCCAGTGATGCCGCGCAGTTTTTCTTTACACCGACGCTGGTCAACACCGGGGCGGAGCTGGTGTTGTTTGACACCGGTCTGAACCCGGAGGGGATTGTCGCGGCAGTGGGGGCGGCGGGCTATGCGCCGGACCAGGTGGACGTGGTGGTGATCACCCACATGCACCCCGACCATATCGGCGGATTGATGGCCGCCGGTGGGGCCACCTTCCCCAATGCGCGTTATGTGACCGGGGCCACGGAATACGACCACTGGGCCAAGGCGGGCAATGAGCGGTTCGATCAGGGTGTCGCCCCTTTGGCCGACCAGATGAGCATGATCAACCCGGGCGACGCAGTTGTTTCGGGCATCGAGGCGGTTGCGGCCTTTGGCCATACGCCCGGCCATATGACCTATCGGCTGGACAGCGGCGGTCAGTCGCTGTTGATTGCGGCGGATTTTGCCAACCATTATGTCTGGTCGCTGGCCCATCCTGATTGGGAAGTTAAGTTCGATATGGACAAGGCGGCGGCCGCGGCCACGCGCCGCGATCTGCTGTCGATGATGGCCGCCGAGAAGATGCCGTTCATCGGCTATCACATGCCCTTCCCGGCGCTTGGATATGTCGAGGAACGTAACGGCGGGTTTCACTATGTCCCGCACAGTTATCAGCTGATCATGGGATAAGCACCGGCCCGGAGTTTTTAAGCGCCGGGCCAGGATTATTTGGTGGTATTGCGGGAGGAGGTGCGCCTTAGCTCATATCCCGCCAGCGGCTCACAATCGGATAGCGGCGATCCAGCCAGAACGCGCCTTTGGTGAGACGGGTGCCCGGTGCGGACTGGAACCGTTTGTATTCGCTGATGTATATCAGGTGCTCCACCTTCTTGACGGTCGCCCGGTCAAATCCTGCAGCAACCAGCTCGGCCACGGATTTTGCTTCATCCACCAGCCCGATCAGGATCGCGTCGAGCACGTCATAGGGCGGCAGGCTGTCCTCGTCCTTCTGGTCGGGGCGCAGTTCGGCAGAGGGCGGTTTGTCGATGATCGAAACGGGGATCACCTCGCCCGCCGGGGCCTTCATCCACGGTCGGTGATTGGCGTTGCGCCAGCGGCATTGTTCAAAGACGCGGGTTTTGTAAAGGTCCTTGATTGGGTTGTAACCGCCTGACATATCACCATAAATCGTCGCATACCCAACGGCGACTTCGGATTTGTTGCCGGTGGTCAAAAGCATCGCCCCGGTCTTGTTCGAGAGCGCCATCAACAAAAGCCCACGCAGGCGGGACTGGATGTTTTCCTCGGTCACGTCGGGTTCTGTCCCCTCAAAAAACGGCGCCAGCGTGTTGGTGATCGCGTCGCGCCCTTCCTTGATCGGCACAAAATCATACTGGCAACCAAGGCGCTGGGCGATGTCCTTGGCGTCATCCAATGACCCTTGCGAGGTGTATTCAGACGGCAGCATCACGCAGCGCACATTTTCCGGTCCCAAAGCATCCGCCGCAATGGTCGCGACAATCGCACTGTCGATCCCGCCAGAGAGGCCCAGCAGCACCTTTTTGAAGCCGGTCTTGCCCATATAGTCGCGCAAACTCTCGACCATGGCGCGGTAATCCTGTTCCCATTCATCGGGCTGAGGGGCAACTTCGCCTGCCGTAATGCGCCACCCATCGTCGGTGTTGGTCAGGTCGATATGGCGGATCTCTTCGTCGAAAACCGCCATGCGCAGGGCAAGCTCGCCACCGGGGTTCAGCGCAAAACTGCCTCCGTCAAACACCTGATCATCCTGACCGCCCACCATGTTGAGGTAAATCAGCGGCAGGCCGGTTTCGACCACGCGTCCGACCATGTGATTAAGCCGCACGTCGTATTTGTTGCGGTAATAGGGCGACCCGTTGGGGATCAACAGGAACTCTGCCCCGCTTTCCGCCAGCGTTTCGCAGACATCATCCGCGTGCCAGGCATCTTCGCAGATCGGTGTGCCAATGCGCAGTGGGCCAATGGAGTAGGGGCCTTGCGGGTTGGCAGAGGTGAAATGGCGCACTTCGTCAAACACGGTTTCATTGGGCAGGCGTTGCTTCAGCACGCGGGCTTTTACCTCGCCACCTTCCAAAACCCACCAGGCGTTAAACAGGTTGCGCCCGTCATGATAGGGCGCGCCAATCCCAATGGCCGGACCATCGGCACAGTCGCGCGCCAGGGCTTCCACGGCCTCCATCGCATCTTGATGAAACTGCGGGCGCATGACCAGGTCCTGGGTCTGATAGCCGGTGATGAAGGCTTCGGGCAGGGCAACCATCTGGCTGCCCGCTTTTTTTGCAGCAGCCCAGGCGGCGCGCGCCTTGTCCGCATTGGCGGCAATTGCCCCCACGGTTGGGTTCAGCTGGGCCAGGGTCAGGCGGAATTTAGGCTGGCGGAACTTCTCACTCATCGCGCGTCTTCTTTGCCGTAAATTGTGTCTTTCGGCACAGATGTAGCAGTATTTCGCCGAAGGGGAAGCCCCGGCAGGGAAAAGCGGCGTAAGTCGGGCGGGGGGGCATTGCCCCGTCATCGGTGCTCCTTTACCATTGCGCGAAACGCACCGGGCACCATCCGGCGCGATCTTGCCTTTCTTTTGAACGGCTTGGGACCATGAAAGGGCTGGGGATGCGGAACCTTCTTTGTGCAACGGCGATGACGGGCGTATTGGCCTTGGCGGCAAACAGTGCCGCTGTGGCGCAGGATGTCGAGGTCAAGCAATACGAAGACGGCGCTGTGTATGAAGGCACCTTCAAGGGCGGGCTGCAACATGGCATGGGCACCTATCGCCTGCCGTCGGGCTATGAATACACGGGCGAATTTGTCGAGGGCGAGATCGTCGGCCAGGGGGTTGCGCGCTTTCCCAACGGATCGGTCTACGAAGGCAATTTTGCAAAGGGCAAGCCGGAAGGGTTTGGCCGCATCACCTTTGCCGATGGTGGCACCTATGAAGGCGATTGGGTGGATGGCAAGATCAACGGATCGGGCCTTGCGATTTATGCCAATGGGGTGAAATACGAAGGCGGCTTTCGCAATGCGCTGCATCACGGCAAGGGGCGGATGGAAAGCCCGAACGGCTATGTTTACGAAGGTGACTGGGTTGTCGGTGTGAAAACCGGGCGTGGTGTCGCGACCTATCCAGACGGGTCGGTTTACGAAGGTGGTATGCGCGATGACGAGCGGGACGGCGAAGGCAAGCTGACCGCAGGCGACGGGATGGTCTACGAAGGCAGTTGGTCCAAGGGGCAGATGCATGGGGTGGGCAAGCTGACCCAGGTCAATGGTGACATCTATGAAGGTCCGTTCAACGCGGGGGCGCGCGAAGGAAAAGGCAAAGTAACCTACGCAAATGGCGACACCTATGAAGGCGATTTTGCTGAGGATAAACGCCATGGCAAAGGCACGTTCACCGGCGCCGATGGCTATAAATACGAAGGCGACTGGCAGGCGGGCGTGATCGAAGGGCAGGGCGTTGTCACCTATCCCGATGGATCTGTTTACCAAGGCCAGTTTCGTGCGGGGTTGGCCGATGGCAAGGGCATGATCCGTTATCCCGACAACAGTTCTTATGACGGGGATTGGGTGGCAGGTGTGATCGAGGGCAAAGGGGTCGCGCGCTATGCCAGCGGTGCCGTTTATGACGGAGAGTTCGTCAACGCGCTCTACGAGGGGACCGGCACGCTGACCACGGCGGATGGTGCCAGTTACACCGGCGAATGGCAGGCTGGCAAACCACAGGGCGAAGGGCAGTCGACGCTCGCGGATGGCAGCACCTACCAGGGCAGCTTCTTCGCGGGCCTGCGTGAAGGCAAAGGCGTTTTGAAAACGCCGGACGGGTTTACCTATGAAGGCGAGTGGCGCGCCGGGAGGTTTCACGGGCAAGGCGTGGCCACCTACGCCAATGGTGATCGCTATGAAGGCGGGTTTGAAGATGGCAAACGCCACGGCAAAGGGGCTGTGATCCGCGCCGATGGCACCCGCGAAGACGGCATCTGGGAAGAAGATTTCCTGCAAGGCAGTGTGCAGCGACCGGAAACACAGCCCCCCGATGCTGCAGCGCAGACAGAAGATCAAACGGCAGCCCCCGCCGCTTCAGATGCAGCTGCGAACTGATCTCAACCAAGATCCGCCTATCCAGCAAACCTCCCGCGCCAGCGCCACGCCCCTTCGGGGCTTGCTCTGGCTTGGGGGTGGCCTCGCTTCGCTCGGCATTTGCGCCGCTGCGCGTCGCGAGTGAGGGGCGCTGCCCCTCGAGCTTCGCTCTCACCCCGGGATATTTATGACCAGGAAATAAAGAAGGGGCGGTTCCTCCTTTTCTGGTTTTCAATATCCTGGGGGAGACCACGCCCGAAGGGTGGGGCGGGGGCAAAGCCCCCATTGCGACACGCAGTGGCGCCCAGATAAAAAGCAGGCTCACAACGTGAGCCACCATGAGCGCGGTGAAGCGAAGCGGACACCGCCCCTGATTCCATTTTTCGCACCTGGAATAGGATGAGATATCCGCTTTCAAACCCTTCTTAGAAAAAAACCCCTTTCCCTTGCGAAAATCTGCCCTATAGTCACCCGCATGGTTACGCAGACACATATTGCCGTTTCGGCTTCTTCCCCGGCGCCCTTCGCGCTGGCTGGTCTTCTGCTGCTATCACGCCTCTGAGCGTGCCATTTCGGCGCGTCCGCTCAGAGGATAAGACTGACCGCGCCCCATATCCCCATCCCGGTTCCAACAGGCCCTGACGCCAATCGTATTTTCACCGCCTTTTCATGGTCGTGAAACTGGTAATTCGCCACAAACCGGGATAATTCACGGGCAACGCCCGCGCATTCATAGGCCAAATCACAGAGATACGCCTATTCAGACGAAGAGACCGAGACCATGACCACATCCGATCACGTATTGATCTTTGACACCACGCTCCGCGATGGCGAGCAATCGCCCGGCGCGACCATGACCCATGACGAAAAGCTCGAGATTGCCGAGATGCTGGACGAGATGGGCGTCGATATCATCGAAGCGGGTTTCCCGATTGCCTCGGAAGGCGATTTCGCCGCCGTGTCCGAGATTGCCCAGCGGTCGAAAAATTCGACCATCTGCGGGCTGTCGCGCGCCAATTTCAAGGATATCGACCGCTGTGCCGAAGCCGTGCGTCAGGCCGCCAAACCGCGCATCCACACTTTTATCGGCACCTCGCCGCTGCACCGTGCGATCCCGAACCTGACCCAAGACGAGATGGCCGATCTGATCCATGAAACCGTCAGCCATGCGCGCAACCTCGTCGATGACGTGCAATGGTCGCCAATGGATGCCACGCGGACCGAGCATGATTACCTGTGCCGTGTGATCGAAATTGCGATCAAGGCGGGGGCCACCACCATCAACATCCCCGACACGGTGGGATACACCGCGCCGCGCGAAAGTGCCGACCTCATTCGCATGTTGATCGAGAAGGTGCCCGGCGCGGATGAGATCATCTTTGCCACCCATTGTCACAACGATCTGGGCATGGCCACCGCGAACTCTTTGGCCGCAGTCGAAGCCGGGGCGCGCCAGATCGAATGCACCATCAACGGGCTGGGCGAGCGCGCGGGCAACACCGCATTGGAAGAGGTGGTCATGGCGATGAAAGTGCGCAATGACATCATGCCCTATTCGACCCAGATCGACACCACCAAGATCATGAACATCTCGCGTCGCGTGGCGCAGGTGTCTGGCTTTTCGGTGCAGTTCAACAAGGCGATCGTCGGTAAGAATGCCTTTGCCCATGAAAGCGGCATTCATCAGGACGGGATGCTGAAGAACCCGGAAAACTTCGAGATTATGCGCCCCGAAGATATCGGCCTTGCTGGCACCTCGCTGCCGCTGGGCAAACATTCGGGCCGGGCGGCGTTGAAGGCAAAGCTGAACGACCTTGGCTTTGACGTGGGTGACAATCAGTTGAAAGACGTGTTTGTGCGTTTCAAAGATCTGGCCGACACCAAGAAAGAGGTGTTTGACGAGGACATTATCGCGCTGATGACCGACGGAACCGATGCGCGGAACGACCGCCTTCAGGTGAAATTCCTGCGTGTGATCTGTGGCACCGAAGCGCCGCAATCGGCCGACCTGACGATGGAGATCGACGGGGTCGACAAGCAGGTCACCGCACAGGGGGACGGCCCGGTGGATGCGACCTTCAACGCGATCAAGATGATGTTCCCGCATGAGGCCAAGCTGAAGCTTTACCAGGTGCACGCCGTGACCGAAGGCACTGACGCGCAGGCCACCGTGACCGTGCGAATGGAAGAGAACGGCAAGATCGTCACCGGCCAGTCGGCGCATACCGATACGGTGGTTGCCTCGGCCAAGGCCTATGTCAATGCGCTCAACAACCTGTTGGTGCGCCGCGAAAAGACCAAACCCGAGGCGGTCTGAGCTTTCGTAGCGAACATTGAAAAACTGCAAGAGCCGCCACGAAAAGGCGGCTCTTTTTTCATGCCAACATCGCAAAAATCCAAGTACCGAAAAGAAGGTGGCGAGAAGCTGCCAAGGCCGGGTCTTTAGGGGTTTCACCAAAGACCCGCGGCGCTTATAACGCTTAGGTCTGCACCCCGGGGGAGTCGCGGACCATTTTGATTTTGCATGAGGGTTGGCATCACATGGCGGGTTTCGCGGGATTGTTTTCATCGGATATGGCCATTGACTTGGGAACGGCGAACACGCTGGTCTATGTCAAAGGCAAAGGCGTCATTTTGAACGAACCCTCGGTGGTCGCCTATCACGTCAAGGATGGCGTGAAAAAAGTGCTGGCGGTGGGCGAAGATGCCAAGCTGATGCTGGGCCGGACCCCCGGTTCGATCGACGCGATCCGCCCGATGCGCGAAGGGGTGATTGCCGATTTTGACAGTGCGGAAGAGATGATCAAACACTTCATCCGCAAGGTCCACAAACGCACCACTTTCTCGAAACCGAAAATCATCGTCTGTGTGCCCCATGGTGCCACCCCGGTGGAAAAACGCGCGATTCGTCAGTCGGTTCTGTCGGCCGGTGCGCGCCGGGCCGGCCTTGTGGCCGAACCGATTGCGGCCGCGATTGGCGCGGGCATGCCGATCACCGACCCGACCGGCAACATGGTTGTGGACATTGGCGGCGGCACCACCGAGGTGGCGGTTCTGTCGCTGGGCGACATCGTCTACGCGCGCTCGGTGCGCGTGGGCGGCGACCGGATGGATGATGCGATCATTTCCTATCTGCGCCGCAACCAGAACATTCTGGTGGGTGAGGCAACCGCCGAACGCATCAAGACCGAGATTGGCACCGCCCGGATGCCCGATGACGGGCGTGGCGCCAGCTTGCAAATCCGCGGCCGCGACCTTCTGAACGGTGTGCCGAAAGAGACCGAGATCAACCAGGCGCAGGTTGCCGAAGCGCTGGCCGAACCGGTGCAGCAGATTTGCGAAGCGGTGATGACCGCGCTGGAGGCCACCCCGCCCGACCTGGCGGCTGATATCGTGGACCGGGGCGTCATGCTGACCGGGGGTGGTGCGCTGCTGGGAGAATTGGATCTGGCCCTGCGCGAACAGACCGGCCTGTCAATTTCCGTGGCGGATGAAAGCCTGAATTGCGTGGCACTTGGCACCGGCAAGGCGCTGGAATTTGAAAAGCAATTGCGCCACGTGATCGACTATGACAGCTGATCGCGGTTTGACGCGATAAGATAGCCAATCGTTTCACAACATTCGTGACGGGAGGCCCCATTGGCGGGAAACAAACAGCAAAACGTGGATTACGTGGCGCCGCTCCGGCGGCTCTTCGTGGGCATCCTTGTGCTGTGCCTATTCCTTGTCTTTCTGGTCTGGCGCATTGACAGCCCGCGCGTGGAACGGTTCCGCGCCCAGCTGATTGACCGGGTGGTGCCCAGCTTTGAATGGGCGCTGGTGCCGGTCACATCGCTTGTGGGCATGGTCGAGGATTTCCAAAGTTACAGTCGGATTTACGAACAAAACCAAGAGCTTCGTCGCGAATTGCGTCAGATGAAGGCCTGGAAGGAAGCCGCACTTCAGCTTGAACAGGAAAACGCGCAGCTTTTGAATCTCAACAATGTGCGGCTCGATGCGCAACTGTCCTTTGTGACAGGCGTGGTGCTGGCGGATAGCGGGTCACCCTTCCGGCAATCGGTGCTTTTGAACGTGGGCAAGCGTGACGGGATTGTGGATGGCTGGGCCGCGACCGACGGGCTGGGGCTTGTTGGCCGTATCTCGGGCGTGGGCAATCAGACCAGCCGCGTAGTGCTTTTGACCGACAGCAACTCGCGCATTCCGATCACGGTGCAACCGTCCGGGCAAACCGCTCTGCTGGAAGGTGACAACACCGCCGCGCCACCGCTGCAGTTTCTGGAGAACCCGGAAAAAGTGCGCCCCGGCGACCGGGTGATTTCATCTGGCGATGGCGGTGTCTTTCCGGCGGGTCTCTTGGTGGGCCATGTGGCGATGGGGGCGGATCGTCGCCTGCGCGTGCGCCTCTCGGCCGATTACGAACGGCTGGAGTTTCTGCGGGTTCTGCGCAGCCATCCGGGTGAACAGGTGGTGGACAG
Organism: Aliiroseovarius crassostreae; assembly: GCF_049803815.1. GTDB lineage: Bacteria > Pseudomonadota > Alphaproteobacteria > Rhodobacterales > Rhodobacteraceae > Aliiroseovarius > Aliiroseovarius crassostreae_A. Next base: position 576,891 of record NZ_JBNAGI010000001.1, on the reverse strand, counting down.
CGGGGCGCTGATTGTTACAACCCCAACCACCCCGCCGGTTGAAGAGTTGCTGCAGCAGGACACCACAGAAGGTCAGGCGTCGGAGGCGGGTCAATGATCGACCGGATCACGCTTTCTCGTTGGGTCTATCGCGCGGTTCTGGTGGCGGTGGCGGTGTTTGTGCTCTTCACACGGATCCTGCCGCTGGACCTTGGGGCAGGGCGCTTTCCCGGCCCCGATCTTTTGCTGGTGCTGGTCATGGCCTGGGTGGTGCGCCGCCCGGATTATGCGCCGGTGTTCCTGATTGCCGTGCTGTTTTTCTTTGCCGATATGCTGCTTCTGAACACGCCCGGGGTCTGGGCGTTGATGGTGGTTTTGGGGACCGAGTTCCTGCGCCGCCGCGAACCGGGCCTGCGCGAACAGCCTTTTTTGGTGGAATATGGTATTGTTGCGGGCACATTGCTGGCGATGCTTCTGGGCCAAAGATTGCTGATGGGGCTTTTCCTGGTGGACCAGGTTAGCCTGGGGCGTGCCACACTCTTTCTGGTGGCCACCATCGCCGCCTATCCATTTGCCGCGCTGGTCACGGTTTACGTGTTCGGCATACGCAAATTGCAGCCGGGTGAAGATGAGATATCGGGGCATTACGCATGAAGCGCACGCCAACAGATCAGGACAAAAGCAGCCGGACCATCACCCGGCGCGGCCTATTTGTGGGCGGTTTGCAGGTGTCTTTTGCGGCGCTTCTGGTCGGACGGATGCGGTTCATGCAGGTCGATCAGGGGGAAGAATACCGCCTGCTGGCCGAAGAAAACCGCATCAATATTCGCCTGATCCCGCCGTCGCGCGGGCAGGTCCATGACCGCAATGGTGTGCTGATTGCTGGGAATGAACAGAACTATCGCATCGTCATGGTGCGCGAAGATGCCGATGATCCCGAGGCCGTTTTGCGCCACCTGTCCAAGATTGTCTGGCTCAGCGAAGAAGACATTGCCGCGGCGTTGAAGGAAATGAACCGCCGCAGCCCCTTTGTGCCGGTGACCGTGGTGGACCGCGCCAGTTGGGAAGATGTGGCGGAAGTGGCGGTGAACACGCCCGCGCTGCCCGGCGTCACCCCCGAGGTCGGCCTGTCGCGCATCTACCCCCAACAAGGCGATTTCGCCCATATCCTGGGCTATGTCGGCCCGGTATCGGATTATGACCTGTCCAAGCTGGAAGACCCCGATCCCCTGTTGCAAATCCCGCGCTTTCAGATCGGTAAATCCGGGGTGGAAGCAAAGATGGAGAAAAACCTGCGGGGCTCTGCCGGGTCGCGCCAGGTTGAGGTGAACGCCCTGGGCCGGGTGATGCGGGAGCTGACCCGGGAAGAAGGCATTTCCGGCGATGATGTGCAGCTGACCATCGACGCCAATCTGCAATCTTACGTGCAGGCGCGCCTGGCAGGCGAAAGTGCTGCCGCCGTGGTGATGGACACGGAAACCGGTGACATTCTGGCGCTGGGATCGGCCCCGACCTTTGACGCCAACAAGTTTGTGCACGGCATTTCCTCGTCCGATTACAAGGCGCTATTGGAAGATCCCTATCGCCCGCTGGCGGCCAAACCGGCACAGGGCACCTATCCGCCCGGATCGACCTTCAAGATGGTCACGGCGCTGGCCGCTTTGGAAGACGGGGTGATCGACGTGAATGAAACCGTGACCTGCAGGGGCAAGGTTAAGGTCTACAACCGCAACTTCCACTGCTGGAAACGGGCGGGTCACGGCAAGGTGGATCTGGGCAAGAGCCTCGAGCAGAGCTGTGACATCTATTATTACGAGATCGCCCAACGGGTCGGAATTGACAAGATCGCCGCCATGGCCCGGCGTCTGGGCCTGGGCATCAAACATGATCTGCCGCTGTCTGCCGTGGCGCAGGGGCTTATCCCAACCAAGGCGTGGAAGCGGGAAAACCGGGGTGCCGACTGGGTGGTGGGGGACAGCCTGAATGCCGGGATCGGGCAGGGCTTTGTGCTGGCCTCTCCGTTGCAACTTGCGGTGATGACCGCGCGGATTGCCACCGGGCGGATGGTGGAACCCCGGCTGGTCCATGCGATCAACGGGGTGGAAAAACCGATTGCCGAACAGGAACCGCTGGGCATTTCCTCGTCCAGCATCGAGGCGATCCGCAAGGGCATGTATGATGTGGTCAACGCGCGGCGTGGCACGGCGGGGCGGTCGAAAATCACCGGCGATGACTATCGCATGGCGGGCAAGACCGGCACCAGCCAGGTGCGCAATATCACCAAGGCGGAGCGCGCCCGCGGGGTGACCCGCAACGAAGACCTGCCCTGGGAGCGGCGCGACCACGCGTTGTTTGTCTGCTACGCCCCCACCGAGGCCCCGCGATATGCGGTGTCCGTGGTGGTGGAGCATGGCGGCGGCGGGTCCAAGGCAGCCGCGCCGATTGCGCGCGATGTGATGTTGCAGACGCTCTACGGCGGCACCCCACCTCTGGAAGCCTATCCCGCCTCGCAACGCGGCACGATCCGGTCTCGTCAGGAAGAGATCGAAGAGATGATGACCCTACCGCCCGATGACGGGGTGGGCGGGAGCGGCCGCGCATGAGCTATCTCGAATATAACGTCAAATACGTGCCGACCGGGCTGCGCAAAGTCCTTTACCTGAACTGGTTTCTGGTCTTGTTGCTGACCGCCGTGGCCGGGGTGGGGTTCATGATGCTCTACTCCGTGGCGGGGGGGCGGCTGGACCCGTGGTCGGCGGCGCAGATGAAACGCTTTGCGCTTGGGATGGGGATGATGTTTGTCATTGCCATGGTGCCGATCTGGTTCTGGCGCAATATGGCCGGGTTGTCCTATCTTGTGGCGTTGGTGCTTTTGGTGCTGGTGGAGCTGATCGGCACCACCGGCATGGGCGCGCAGCGCTGGATTGACCTTGGGTTCATGCGGTTGCAGCCCTCGGAGCTGATGAAGATCAGCCTGATCATGATCCTTGCGGCCTATTATGACTGGCTGCCGGTGACCAAGACCTCGCGGCCCCTATGGGTGTTGTTGCCGCTCATTCTGATTGCCTTGCCCACCATGCTGGTTTTGAAACAGCCCGACCTTGGCACCTCGATCCTGCTGGTGACCGGCGGGGGGGCGGTGATGTTTCTGGCGGGGGTCAGCCTGTGGTATTTCGCCGCCGTGATTGGGGCGGGGGTTGGCCTTGTGACCTCGGTCTTCCTGTCCCGCGGCACCCCCTGGCAGCTTTTGAAAGATTACCAGTACCGCCGGATCGACACGTTTCTGGATCCGTCCACCGACCCGCTGGGGGCGGGTTACCACATTACCCAGTCGAAAATTGCGCTGGGATCCGGCGGCTGGACCGGGCGGGGCTTTATGCAGGGCACGCAATCGCGGCTGAACTTCCTGCCGGAAAAACACACGGATTTCATCTTTACCACGCTGGCCGAGGAGTTCGGGTTTCTCGGCGGGGCGGGCCTGTTGGGTCTTTACGTGCTGATCCTGATCTTCTGTGTGATCTCGGCGGTGCAGAACCGGGACCGGTTCTCCTCGCTTCTGATCCTTGGCATCGCAGTGACCTTTTTCCTGTTCTTTGCCGTGAACATGTCGATGGTGATGGGCATGGCGCCGGTGGTCGGCGTGCCCCTGCCCATGGTCAGCTATGGCGGATCCTCCATGTTGGTGCTTCTCATCGGCTTTGGTCTGGTGCAGTCTGCCCATGTGCACCGGGCGCGGCAGAAACGTTGATCGCGACCCATCGGATTTTGCGAGGATAAATCATGAGCGTGAACGTCTTATTTGCCGGGCGCGATGCAATGTGGCCCGTCTATGAACCGGCTTTGCTAAACGCTTTTGCTGATGTTGGGATCAAGGCGGATCTGCGCCAGGGGTTTGCACCGGATCAAGTGGATTACATCGTCTATGCACCGTCGGGCAACCTGTCGGACCTGACGCCTTATACCCGCTGCAAAGCTGTGCTGGGGCTCTGGGCCGGGGTGGAAAGCATCATCACCAACCCAACCCTGACCCAGCCTTACACGCGGATGGTGGATGAGGGGCTGACCGAGGGGATGGTGGAATGGGTCACAGGCCATGTGCTGCGCTATCACCTTGATATGGATCAGGATATTTGCCGCACGGATCGCGCCTGGCAGGTGCATGTGCCGCCCCTGGCGCGCGACCGAACTGTGGCCATCCTGGGTCTGGGCGCGTTGGGGTCGGCCTGTGCAATGGCCTTGGCGCGGCTGAACTTTCAGGTGCTGGGCTGGAGCAGATCACCCAAATTGATCCCGAATGTCGCCTGCCATCACGGCGCGGACGGGTTGGCAGAGGTGCTGAAACAGGCCGAGATCCTAGTGCTTTTGCTGCCCAACACACCTGCCACGGAGAACCTTTTGAACGACCAGACCCTGTCGTGTCTGCCCAAAGGGGCACGGATCCTGAACCCCGGGCGCGGACCGCTGATTGAGGATGAGGCGCTGCTGACCGCGCTGAAGACGGGGCAGGTGGGCCATGCCACGCTGGATGTGTTCCGGGTTGAACCCTTGCCCAAAGACCACCCCTATTGGGCGCATCCAAATGTGACCGTGACCCCGCATATCGCATCAGAAACGCGACCGGACACCGCCAGTCAGATGATTGCCGAAAACATTCGCAGGTCCGAGGCGGGAGAGCCGCTGTTGCATTTGGTCGACAAAGCGCGCGGGTATTGAACAGGGCTTGACGGGCGTGCCCGCGCGCATTTCGAAGAAAACTAGAAAACTAGAAAACTAGAAAACTAGAAAACTAGAAAACTAGAAAACTAGAAAACTAGTTTTCTGGTTTTGTTAATCAGGCGCGCACAATCTGCAACGCCTGCTGCAAGTCATCCTCTGTCTCCCCATCATTACAAAGCCGGCATTCCCAAAAGCCTCCCACAAAAATGGGCGCACCCATCGGGGATGCGCCCATAAAGAAGGCAGGCTGTCCGGGTCACACCGCTTGGCTGTGGCCGGCTTCGTTCATTTCATAGGCGTCGAAATACCGCGCGATGATCCGGGCTAACGGATAGGCCTCTTTGCGGATCACCATGCGCGTGCCGTCGAACGTGATTGTGTCTGGCATCGTTTCATCCAACCCGTCAGACAAACCGATCAGGCGCGCCGTGTCGTCGTTCAACTCTTCCGCGACTTGTGCAAAATCAACCTCGAAATCACACAGCAGCAGTTCGATGATCCGCCCGCGCACCAGATCCTCATGCGTGAACGCATGCCCTTTTGCGGTGGTCAGCGTGCCCGCCCGCGCCGCGGCCTGGTATTTGGAAGTGGCCGGTTCGTTCTGCGCATACCCCTGCGGATAGCGCGAAATCGAGCTCGCCCCCACACCGATCAGCACCTTCGAGCTGTCCTCGGTGTAGCCTTGGAAATTGCGCCGAATCGTGCCCGCCTTCTGGGCCGTCGCCAACCCGTCTTCCGGCTTGGCGAAATGGTCGATGCCGATCTCGTCATAGCCGTGTTCCAGGAACAGATCACGCGCGGTGTTGAACAGTTCCAGCCGCCCTTCAGGGGTCGGCAGGGCGTCGGTCGGGATCAGGTTCTGGCGCCGCGCCATCCACGGCACGTGGGCATAGCCAAACAGTGCCACGCGATCCGGGCCGAGGCTGATCAGTTTCTCGACCGAATCTGTGATCCGCGCGGTGTTCTGATGCGGCAGGCCGTAAAGGATATCCATGTTCAGGCTGGTGATGCCGCGCGCGCGCAACCCATCCACGGTTTCTTTGGTGATCTCATAGCTTTGCGGGCGGCCAATCACCTCTTGGATCATCGGATCAAAATCCTGCACCCCGATCGAGGCGCGGTTCATGCCAGCCTCGGCCAGCGCATCCAACCGCGCCCCGTCCACCTCTGACGGGTCAATCTCGACCGAGAATTGCGCCCCGTCCGCGAGCGGGATTGTATCGAGAATTGCATCCGTCAGTTCGGTGATCATCTCGGGCTGCAGCAGGGTCGGCGTGCCGCCGCCCCAATGCAGATGCTCCAGCTTCACGCCCGGTGCGACCAGCCCCTTCAAGGTGGCAAGTTCCTGCTTCAGCGTGTCCAGATAGGCGCGCACGGGTTCCGCCGTGGCCGTGCCCTGGGTGCGACACGCGCAGAACCAGCACAACCGTCGGCAAAACGGGATGTGAACATAAAGGGAAACCGTGTCGCCTGCGGGGATCGCTTTGATCCAATTGGCAACGACATCCGGGCCGAAGCCCGGTTTGAAATGCGGGGCCGTCGGATAGCTGGTGTAACGGGGTACACGAGCGTCAAAAAGTCCGAGGCGTCTGAGTTGCGTAAGTGTCTGCATTCCAGTAGCGTGTACAGCAGAACGCGCCCCTAACCTTGATCAGGATCAAGCGGAACCTTCATCCGTGAACTTTTAGCCATGAACACAGCCATAAAAGACGCCGTCTTCAACTCTCGCGATTGCGGCACCTGCCCAATTCGCCACCGGGCGGTTTGCTCGCGGTGTGAACCGGACGAACTCGAACAGCTCGACCATATCAAATACTATCGCAGCTATGAGGCCGGCCAGCCGGTCCTCTGGGCCGGTGACCAAATGGAGTTCGTGGCCTCGGTCGTGAGCGGTATTGCGACCCTCAGCCAGACCATGGAAGACGGGCGGACCCAGATGGTCGGGCTTCTCCTGCCGTCTGATTTCATTGGCCGACCGGGTCGCAACGAGGCTCCGTTTGATGTGGTCGCCGTGTCGGATCTGACCGTTTGCTGTTTCCGCAAGAAACCGTTTGAAGAGTTGATGGCGTCGACCCCGTCGATCGGCACACGCTTGTTGCAAATGACGCTGGACGAACTCGACAGTGCTCGCGAATGGATGCTTGTGCTGGGGCGCAAAACCGCGCGCGAAAAAATCGCCAGCCTGCTGGCCATTCTGGCCCGCCGGGATGCCTCGTTGAAAAAGATCCCGGCCAGTTCTGGGATGAGCCTGGACCTGCCGTTGACCCGCGAAGCCATGGCCGACTATCTGGGGTTGACGCTGGAAACCGTCAGCCGACAGATCTCTGCGCTGAAAAAGGCGGGGATCATCACGCTGGAAGGCAAACGCCATGTGATCATCCCGGATATCGAGGCCTTATTGGCCGAAACCGGCGATGATGTGGATGGCGGGCCGCTCTGATTGCATCTGCTGACCGAAACGCCCTGAGAAAAATCAATGTCGTGGACGTTTCGAGATAAACATGTGTCTCTAGGTTCTCCCGGAACGCTTTCAAGGCATCGGCAGAAAAAGAACTGATCGACAGCTGAGTGGTTGCAAAGCTCATTTCCTCTTGCCGGAAATACCTCGGGGTGAGCGCGCAGCGCGAGGGGCAGCGCCCCTTAAATGCCCCGCATCGCGGGGCCACTAAAAATCAGGCTCACAGCGTGAGCCACCGGAAGCGGCCGCGCGCATTTGCGCGAGGACATTTCGCGGTCTCTCCACCGGGATGGCGGACCAGTTCGATGTCGGGCCAGTTCAATGGGCAAGGAAAACAGGTTTCTCCGATACTTCCAGCATATGCCGCGTCGCCCCCCCAAGGATCGACTCGCGGAAGCGCGAGTGCCCATAGGCCCCCATCACCACCAGATCCGCATCCTTGTCACGCGCATGACGATTCAGGATGTCTGAAATGCGGGGCAGGGTTTTGGCCATCACCGCGACCTCCGCGCGCACCCCATGGCGCGCCAGCATCTGGCTCAGCAGCCCACCGGGGTCCGATCGTTCCGGCCCGTGCGTGGGCGGATCGATGATCGCGATTGACACGTTTTTGGCGCGTGAGAGGATCGGCATCGCATGGCGAATGGCGCGCAAGGCCTCGGTGCTTTCATTCCAGGCCACCACCACATTTTCAATGGTAGGAGGCAGTTCTCCCCCGTCAGGCATCACCAGAATGGGCACCGCCCCGTCAAACAGGGCTGCCTCGGCAATCGCCTCCATCTCATGGCCGCGCCCGTCCCCATAAGGACGGGGCAGAACCACCAGATCCGAAAACCGGGTGTGGTGGGCGATCAGCCCGTTCAAAGCCACCATTTGTGACGTAACCCCAGAGGTCGACCAGCCGCAGGTCACCCCGGACAGGTCCTTGCGGGCGGCATCTTCGATTTCAAGAGCGGCCTCGCGGGCCTGCGCCAAATTGTCCTGAATGACCATCGCGGAGGCGCCAGCATAGTAGAATCCCTGCTGTGAATGATCGAGCCCAAGGCAGATTGCATTGAGATGAGCGTCATTGCGCTGCGCCAGCGACATCGCGGCAGTAAATGCTGATTTGCAAATGGTTTTATCGGTTAAGACGGTCGTGATGGTCTTGTAATCCATGAAACACTCCGGGGCTGATACCCATTCAGATTGCACATGTGCCCCCCTGCGACGCTTTGACATGGGTCAAAGGCCTTTAAATCCGGCCTGCTGCGACAGTTTTGATATGGATCAAGGTGGGCAAAAGGCGATAGGTGCGAAACCGTGAACAGTCGAAAAGCGTCTCCGAATCCAATTTCGGGGTGAGGAGGCGTTGTATGACAATGACGAAGGGACGCAAAATGTGGGATTACCTCAAATTGGTAGTGTATGGCCTTGTTGCACTTTTGGCCGCCATTGCCGCTAGCTATGCCCGCGACGTAGCCTACCAGGTGCACGCCATTCTGGTGACGTTGATCGCGGCAGGCCTTTTTGTTTACTCGCTGAAAAAGGTGGGTGAACCGAAGGTCGTTGAAACAGGATATATGGATGGGCCCGTACGTGTGGGCGTCGCGCTGACCGCCTTCTGGGGCGCTGTTGGCTTTTTGGTTGGGACGTTCATCGCGTTTCAGCTGGCCTTTCCGCAACTGAACTTCGGCTGGGCCGAAGGGTATCTGAACTTTGGGCGCCTGCGCCCGCTGCACACCTCGGCGGTGATTTTCGCCTTTGGGGGTACCGCGCTGATCACCAGCTCGTTCTACGTGGTGCAACGCACCTCGGGCGCGCGCCTTTGGGGCGGCAACCTGGGCTGGTTCGTGTTCTGGGGCTACCAGATCGTGATCTTGCTGGCCGCGACCGGTTACCTGTTGGGGGCGACCCACGGGAAAGAATATGCGGAACCTGAATGGTACACCGATCTGTGGCTGACCATCGTTTGGGTGGCTTACCTGCTGGTGTTCCTTGGCACGCTGATGAAGCGCAAAGAGCCGCACATCTATGTGGCCAACTGGTTCTACCTGTCGTTCATTGTCACCATTGCCATGCTGCACGTGGTGAACAACCTGGCCATTCCAGTGTCGATCTTCGGCTCTAAATCGGTTCAGCTGTTCTCGGGTGTGCAAGACGCCATGACCCAGTGGTGGTATGGCCACAACGCTGTGGGCTTCTTCCTGACCGCAGGCTTCCTGGGCATGATGTACTACTTCGTGCCGAAACAGGCTGAACGTCCGGTCTTCTCGTACAAACTGTCGATCATCCACTTCTGGGCGCTGATCTTCCTGTACATCTGGGCTGGTCCGCACCACCTGCACTACACCGCACTGCCGGATTGGGCCTCGACCCTTGGCATGGTGTTCTCGGTCATCCTGTGGATGCCCAGCTGGGGCGGCATGATCAACGGCCTGATGACCCTGTCGGGTGCTTGGGACAAGCTGCGCACCGACCCGGTGATCCGGATGATGGTTGTGTCGATCGGTTTCTACGGCATGTCGACCTTTGAGGGTCCGATGATGTCGATCCGCGCCGTGAACTCGCTGTCGCACTACACCGACTGGACCATTGGTCACGTGCACTCTGGTGCGCTTGGTTGGAACGGTATGATCACCTTCGGGATGCTCTACTTCCTGGTTCCCCGTCTGTGGGGCCGCGCTGGCCTTTACAGCAACAAACTCGTGAGCTGGCACTTCTGGCTCGCCACCATCGGTATCGTGCTTTACGCCGCATCGATGTGGGTGACCGGGATCCTCGAAGGCCTGATGTGGCGCGAAGTTGACGCACAGGGCTTCCTTGTGAACTCGTTCGCCGACACCGTGGCCGCCAAGTTCCCGATGTATGTTGTGCGTGGTCTGGGCGGGGTTCTGTTCCTCTCTGGTGCACTCATCATGTGCTACAACCTTTGGATGACCGTGAAGCGTTCGCCGGCTGCAGAAGCCAGCACCGACGCCCAAGCGGCTCCGGCTGAATAAGGAGGGAAGGACCAATGGGAATTCTCGACAAACACGTTGTTCTTGAAAAGAACGCAACGCTTCTTCTGGTCGGTAGCCTTCTGGTTGTCACCGTGGGTGGTATCGTAGAGATCGCACCGCTCTTCTACCTCGAAAACACCATCGAGGACGTGGACGGCATGCGCCCCTACTCCCCGCTCGAGCTTGAAGGTCGGAACATCTATATCCGCGAAGGCTGCTATGTCTGCCACTCGCAGATGATCCGCCCGATGCGCGACGAGGTGGAACGGTATGGTCACTATTCGCTGGCAGCTGAAAGCCAGTACGACCACCCGTTCCAGTGGGGATCGAAACGGACAGGTCCCGACCTGGCCCGTGTTGGTGGCCGCTACTCGGACGAATGGCATGTGGATCACCTGAAAGATCCGCAGTCAGTTGTGCCGGAATCGGTGATGCCGAAATATGCCTTCCTGGCAGAGAAGATGATCGAGCCGAAATACATCCAGGATGTGATGAAGACGAACCGGATCGTTGGTGTGCCTTACACCGACGAGCAGATCGCCAATGCCGAAGCTGACTGGCTGAGCCAGGCAGACCCGGACGGTGATAATTCGGACGTCGACGCGCTGATGGCACGCTATCCGAAGGCGCAAGCGCGCAACTTCGATGGCAAGCCGGGCGTGTCTGAAATGGACGCTCTGATCGCTTACATGCAGATGTTGGGTACCTTGGTCGACTTCTCGACCTTCACGCCTGACGCAAGCCGGTAAGGAGTAGGGATGATGGACACCTATGGCCTGATGCGAGCCTTTGCTGACAGCTGGTTCCTGATCGCGATGTTTGCCTTTTTCGTCGGGGCCGCAATCTTTGCGTTCCGCCCCGGGTCGAACAAGGTGCACAAGGACATCGCGAACATCCCCTTCCGCCACGAAGACAAACCTGCCGGTGATCAGGACTGATGTCCTGACGCTCAGCTCAAGGAGTTGCGGCAAATGAGTAAAAAACCTGTTGAAAAGAAAGAGGTCGAAACGACTGGCCACTCGTGGGATGGGATTGAAGAATTCAACAACCCCCTTCCGCGTTGGTGGGTCTGGATCTTCTACGCCACCATCATCTGGGGCATCTGGTACACCATCGCTTACCCGGCCTGGCCGTTGGTAAAGGGTGCGACTGCCGGTTACCTGGGCTATTCAACCCGTGCTGAAGTTGCGGATGAAATTCAGCGTTTCACCGATATGAACGCAGAACTGGAAACCCAACTGGCTGCAGTAGACATGCATGAGCTTGTTGCCGATCAAAAGTCGGAACTGTTCAACTACGCAAAGCAGTCGGGAGAAGCCACCTTTGCGACCTTCTGTTCGCAATGTCACGGCGCGGGTGCCAACGGCATCTCTGAGGGCTCGGGGTATCCGAACCTGCTGGACAATGACTGGCTGTGGGGTGGCGCGATCGACGAGATCCAGACCACCGTGCAATACGGTATCCGCAGCTCGGATTTCGAAGACGATACCCGTTTCTCGGAAATGCCTGCCTTTGGCGATGACTACCTCTCGGATGAGGAAATCAGCCAGGTCGTGAACTATGTGATGAGCCTGTCGCCCGTCACCAAAGCCGACGCAGATGCCACCCTGGCAGACGCTGGTGCCGTGGTGTTCGAAGACAATTGTTCGTCCTGTCACGGTGAAGATGGCACCGGGGACCGGTCGCAAGGTGCGCCGAACCTGGCCGACGCCATCTGGCTTTACGGCAGCTCGGAAGAAGAGATCACCCATTCGGTCTCGGTTGGTCCGAAAGGCGTGATGCCGGCATGGTCGGGCAAACTGACCGACGCACAGATCAACGCTGTTGCGGCCTATGTACACCAACTGGGCGGTGGCGAATAAGCCATCGGCCGGTCAAGATCCGGGGCCTCACTCCCCGGTATGGCACCGATCCCTGATCCTGTTCGCGCGTTTCTCCGGGATCGGTGCCTCCAAATAGAAAGGTCCGGGCCAGATGGGTCCGGGCCTTTTCTTATTCGGGGACCTTGCAGATGGGGCGTGTGAGAAAAATTGCAAGGGTCCAGGGACGACTCATCCCCTTTGCGAACGCGCCTGATGCCAAAATCTCGTCGACGACGAGGGTAAGATCCAAAACCAAGCAGCCCTTGGGGTGCGGCCTTTTGACTGGCTGCGACGAGATGGCACCGCGACAAAATGTAAGATCTTTTAAAATCAATAATTTACGCGATTTCACATGTGAAGAAGTCGCGAATATTTTGATCCACATCAAGGCCAAAATGTAGAATAGTTCTTAGATCCTGTGGGGATCGGGTCACCGTTCGGCCCGTTCCCAAAATGCAGGAAATCAATAGGTTCTGAGCGTTTTGCCGCATTGTGAAGATGCGTGAAACAGGCAAAACGCTTTGGTCACAGACACATTCGATTATTAAGACAGGACCCTGTCAATGTCAGACGCACCGGAGCAGCTTTACGCACCTCGCGAGCCAGTCTTCCCCAAACGGGTGAAAGGCACCTTCCGAAGCCTCAAGTGGTGGATCATGGGGATCACCCTTGGGATTTACTATCTTGCCCCATGGATCCGTTGGGACCGTGGCCCCAACCTGCCGGATCAGGCGATCCTGGTCGATATGGCCAACCGCCGCTTCTTCTTCTTCTGGATCGAGATCTGGCCGCACGAGTTTTATTTCATCGCCGGCCTTCTGATCATGGCGGGGCTTGGGCTCTTCCTGTTCACCTCTGCCGCAGGGCGGGTCTGGTGTGGCTATGCCTGCCCGCAAACGGTCTGGACCGATCTGTTCATTCTGGTCGAGCGCTGGGTGGAAGGCGACCGCAACGCGCGCCTGCGCTTGCATCGACAGAAGATGAACGCCGAAAAAGCACGCAAGCGGTTGGTGAAATACATCCTCTGGATCCTGATCGCCGTGGCCACTGGCGGGGCGTGGGTGTTCTACTTCGCTGATGCGCCGACACTTCTGATCGATCTGGTGACCGGCCAGGCGCACCCCGTGGCCTATTCTACGGTCCTGGTGCTGACCGCGACCACGTTCTTCTTTGGCGGTATCGCCCGTGAACAGGTGTGCATCTACGCCTGCCCCTGGCCGCGCATTCAGGCCGCGATGATGGATGAAGACACAATCACCATCGCCTATCGCGACTGGCGCGGTGAACCGCGTGGTCGTGGCAAAAACCGCGAGGATCTGGGCGATTGTATCGATTGTAACGCCTGTGTCGCCGTGTGCCCGATGGGCATTGACATTCGCGACGGCCAGCAGATGGAATGCATCACTTGTGGCCTCTGCATCGATGCCTGTGACGAGATGATGGACAAGGTTGGCAAAGAACGTGGGCTGATCGATTACCTCGCCTGGAAAGACGAGGCAAACGAGCGGGCAGGCCAGGCCAAAGTGCCGGTGGTCAAGCACCTGCTGCGGCCCCGGACCATTCTTTACACCGCGCTCTGGACGCTTGTGGGGGTCGGTCTGACCGTGGCGCTGTTTGTGCGCCCGGCGGTTGACGTCACCATCCGGCCCGTGCGCAACCCCACCTATGTCACCCTGTCTGACGGGGCCATTCGCAACACCTATGACGTGGGCGTGCGCAACCGCCATGGCGAGGAATGGCCGTATTACTTTGCCCTGCCGCTGGGATCTGATCTGAAGATCGAACTGGAAGGGTCAGACAAACTGGTGGTCGTCGCCGAACCGGACACCGAAGCCAAGCAACGGGTCTATGTGGTGGCACCCCCCGGTTCGGAAGAAGCCCAGAAAGATCGCACCGAAATCCGTCTTTGGGTGGTGGATGGTGTGACCGGCGACCGGGCCTATCTTGACACGGTGTTCAACGGGCGCGGCCGCTGATCACCCCGGCTCTGGGCTGCGAGACCCGGACTGTGATAAACCTCCGCCAAACGCGTGTCCCCGCGCGTTTGGCACACTCTGAAAAGGCGCGAACAGATGAGTGACAAGACGGAAAAGAAAGAATTTGAGCTGACCGGAAAGCATGTGCTTGCGATCACCGTGTCAGCGTTTGCCGTGATCATCGGCGTGAACATATTCATGGCCTATTCGGCGATCGGCACCTTCCCGGGACTGGAAACGGACAACTCCTACGTGGCCAGCCAGCAGTTTGACCGGCTCAAGGCCGCACAGCTGGAACTGGGTTGGGATGTGGATGCAGACGTAGAGGGCGAGACTATTGTGCTCAATATTCGGGATGCCGAGGGCAACCCGGTTGAGGTGAAGTCGATCTATGCGATTTTCGGCCGGGCCACCCATGTGAAAGATGATCAGGAACCGACCTTCAGCCAATCCTCGACCGGGGCCTATACCGCATCGGTGGGCGAGCTGGATTATGGCAACTGGAACCTGCGCGTGAATATTCAAGCGCAAGACGGGACCGCGTTTCAACAGCGTATCCCGATCTATATCGCCAAGAACTGAGCCAGAATGAGTTAAGGCCTACCTATGTCCACGCCGATTTCTGCCTGCCCCGCCTGTGACGCTGCCCCGCTTGCCTCTGCCCAAGCGGGCAAAGGCTATGCTGGCAACGGGATGGAAGCGAAACGCATCCTGCTGTCCCTGCCGCAGATCTATTGTGCCGCTTGTATTGCAGGGGTCGAGGCCGGGCTGGCCAAGCAACCGGGCGTGCGCCAAGCACGGGTGAACCTGACCCTGAAACGCGCCACCATTGACGCCGATCCCGAGATTGAGGCCGAAGATCTAGCCGCCTATCTGACCGGCATCGGGTTCGAAGCCTATGAGCTGGATCCAAGCCAGTTGCGCTCCACCGCCACCGACAAACAGGGCAAGGACCTGTTGATGCGCCTCGGTGTGGCGGGGTTTGCGATGATGAACGTGATGCTGCTGAGTGTCGCGGTCTGGTCCGGGGCCTCTGACGCGACCCGGGACCTGTTCCATTGGATTTCGGCGGCGATTGCCATCCCGACCGTGGCTTTTTCCAGCCAGGTCTTTTTCCGCTCTGCCTGGTCGGCGCTTCGGGTGGGCCGCCTGAACATGGATGTGCCGATTTCGCTGGCGATCATTCTGGCGGTCGCGATGTCGATCTACGAAACCATGCTGTCGGGGGCCCATGCCTATTTTGACGCGGCGCTGTCGCTGACCTTCTTCCTGCTCGCCGGTCGGTATCTTGATTATCGCACCCGGTCTGTGGCGCGCTCTGCGGCCGAGGAACTTGCGGCCCTCGAAGTGCCGCGCGCGGCCCGTGTGACGGATACTGGCGACGAGCAGGTGGCGGTGTCGGAGCTCGCGCCCGGCGACGTGGTGCGCGTGGTGCCCGGTGCGCGGGTGCCGGTGGACGGGATTGTCCTGACTGGTGAAAGCGAGATGGACCGCGCGCTCTTGACCGGGGAGAGCCTGCCGGTGGCGGCTGGTCCTGATACGATTGTATCGACAGGTGAAGTGAACCTGACCGGGCCGCTGACCGTTCGCGTGACCGCTGCGGGCAAAGACAGTTCGCTGCACCGGATGGCCGACCTTGTCGCCATCGCGGAAACCGCCCGCAATCGCTACACCTCGCTCGCCGACAAGGCCGCCGCGGTTTACGCCCCCGTGGTGCATTTGCTGGCACTGGCGGCGTTCCTTTTCTGGGTCTGGTATACGGGCGGGGATTGGCGCATGGCGATGAATATTGCCGTGGCGACCCTGATCATCACCTGCCCCTGCGCACTGGGGCTGGCGGTGCCTGCGGTGACCACAGCCGCATCTGGCACGCTCTTTAAACAGGGGATGCTGCTCAAATCCGCCACCGCGATGGAACGTCTGGCCGAGGTCGATCACGTGGTCTTTGACAAGACCGGAACGCTCACACAAGGCAAACCGGTGATGGACGGGATCGACAAACATCGCGATCAGGATTTGCAAATCGCGCTGGCGCTGGCGGAGGGGTCGAGCCACCCGCTCGCCGCCTCCCTGACCCAGGCCGCACGCGCCAAGGGGATCACCCCCGCCGAGGTGACCCAGGTCAGTGAAGTGCCGGGCAAGGGCATCGAAGGCAAATGGGGCAACAAAACCGTGCGCCTTGGCCGTGCCGAATGGCTGGGCGCGAATGCCGTGGGGCAAACCGCCACCTATCTGGCCGTGTCGGGCGCCCGCCCGGTGGCCTTCACCTTCACCGACAATCTGCGCGAGGGTGTGGAAGAGGCAATCGCCGCGCTCACCGCGCAAGGCATGGGGATCACACTGGTCTCGGGCGATGTGCCCGCCGCGGTTGGTGAACTGGCGGGTCGGGTTGGGATCACCGATTGGCAGGCCGACAAGCTGCCGGAAGACAAGGCCGAATACGTGGCGCGTCTGGGCAAGGCGGGCAAGAAGGTGCTGATGGTGGGCGATGGGTTGAACGACACAGCGGCGCTGGCCGCGGCGCATGTGTCGATCTCGCCGGCCTCTGCGTTGGAAGCGGCGCGGGTTGTGTCCGACATCGTGTTGCTGGGCAAGTCGATGGAGCCCCTGGGGCGTTCAACCGTGCTGGCGAAATCCGCCACCCGCCGGATCAAGGAAAACTTCGGCATTGCCGCCGCCTATAACGCCGTGGCCATCCCGATTGCGCTGATCGGACTGGCCACCCCCTTGGCGGCCGCCTTGGCGATGTCCCTGTCTTCGATTACAGTCAGCCTGAATGCGCTGCGCCTGAAGAAAGGCTGATCCATGAATGTCCTGGTCTATCTGATCCCGATTTCCCTACTGTTGGGGGGGGCGGGGTTGGCGGCGTTTTTCTGGACGCTGAAAAGCGAACAATATGACGATCCGGATGGCAACAGCCAACGCATCCTGTCAGATCGCTGGGATGACGAGCCGCCGGAAGAGTGAGTTGTGACGCGCGAAGGCCGGGTGAACACTGCACTCAGATCAGGTTCTGATCGCGCGCAATCATGGCCGCGTGGGTGCGGTTCTTCGCCCCCAGCTTGCGCACCACAGCGCGCATATGCATTTTCACCGTGACTTCCTGAATGGAAAACGCGTGGGCGATTTCCTTGTTTTGCAGCCCATCACACAGTCCTCGCAGAACCTGCAGTTCACGTTCCGACAGCTGCGAGAAGGTCGGGTTTGTTTCGCTATGCATCACCTCAGACAGCACGGTCACGTAGAGCCCACGTTCTGCGAGGCGCAGGGCCATTGACATATCTTCGGCTGAAACGTCATGGGCGATAAGGCTGTTTGCCCCTGCGCGATAGGCGCGCTGTGCAAATTCCAGGGAAGCGCCTCTGAGGACCAGGGCAAGGGGAACGCGGTTCAGGTTGCTGGCAATCTGACCCACCCCCTTTAAGCCACCCAAGCCGGGCAGCTCGTAATCCAAGACAGCCAATGAAATGGGTTGATCAGTCGGTTCCGCAGAGCGCGTAAGCTCGTTGATTTCTGCAAAGTTTTTCGCGGGAACATAAATGGCATCCGACCGGTCAGAGACTGCGGCGGCTATGCGTTTGGAAAGCTCAGATTTTTCAGCCGCAACAAGAATTTTCAATTTGGGGTCCATGCCTAACGCAATTGATCTAAATACTACTGAAAAATTGTGTCACATGGACCTGCTTTGGCATACCTATCAATAAGGATAGGTTTTCATTGGGTTTTTCATTCGGCATCGCAATTTGCAAACAAACAGAGGTTGTGCCGTAAGCAACGGTGCTATTTTGCAAAGAACGCGCTGCTGAGCCGGTGAATGCGTCGGCTCAATCTGTAGGAGAATCAGTGGGAATTCTCTGCTTTGTTGATCCAGTCCAAAACCTGCGGTCCAATCTGTTCCACAATCAACGAAATGCCCCGGGCCGTGGGGTGCAAACCATCGGGTTGCATCAGATCCTGCATCGCCGCCTTGGCCTCTGCTTGTTCCTCAAGGGCGGCGAAGAAGTTCGGAATGAACAGCGCCTGATGCTGCTGGGCCAGGTCGGGGAAAATGGCGTCATAGGCCGCTTTGTCATCCGGCCCGAAATTCAAAGATCCGGGCACGCGTATCAAGATCACGGGCAGATCGCGCCCCTCAAGCTCGGCCATGATGGCGGCCAGATTGCGGCGGGTTTCCGAAGGCGGAAGTCCGCGCAGCATATCGTTGCCGCCCAGATTGACCATGACCATATCCACCTCATCTGACAGGGACCAGCCAAGCCGGGCATATCCGCCGGCCGTGGTGTCGCCAGAGACCCCCCCGTTTACCAGATTGATATCTTTACCGTTTTTCCGAAGCCAGGCTTCCAGCTGGGGAACAAACCCCCGTCCTTGGTCCAACCCGTAGCCGGCAGTCAGGCTATCCCCCAGCGCCAGCATTGTGATGGGCTCCGCCATGACCCCTGAAAGCGGCATGATCGCCATCAGGGCTGTGGCCACCAAATGTCTGAATTTGGCGAAACCCGCCCTCTTGCGTTGCGCCATACCCACCCCATATGCCTTTAAACTCATTGCTTTTCTCCCGACAGGTGCTTGATGACCGATACCGTTCTTACCCTTGCCGACGCCCATCTGACGTTGGGCCATAATGCCGGTCGCACCGAAATCCTCAAGGGGATTGATCTGTCCGTCGACCGAGGCGAGACTTTGGGGCTGACGGGGCCTTCGGGGTCGGGCAAGAGCTCGCTCCTCATGTTGATGGGCGGGTTGGAACGGGCCACCGGGGGCACCGTCACCGCGCTGGGGCAGGATCTGGGGGCGATGGGCGAAGATCAGCTGGCCCGGTTTCGCAGAGATCATATGGGGGTGGTGTTCCAATCTTTCCACCTTATTCCGACAATGACCGCCTTGGAAAATGTCGCGACACCGCTGGAATTGGCCGGGGCGAAAGATGCCTTTGAGCGCGCGCAAGAGGAATTGGTCGCTGTCGGACTTGGCCACCGGATGCACCATTACCCCAGTCAGATGTCAGGCGGGGAACAGCAACGCGTGGCGCTTGCTCGCGCCGCGGCCCCTCGGCCCGAAATCCTGCTGGCGGATGAACCCACCGGGAACCTTGATGGTGCCACGGGCGAGGCAATCATGGACCTGCTGTTTGGGCTGCGGGACCGTCATGGATCGACCCTGATCATGGTGACCCACGCCCCGGAACTGGCTGCGCGGTGTGACCGTGTGGCGCATATCACCGACGGGGTGCTGGCATGATCGCGACGTTGCAGCTGGCTGCGCGCCTTGCTCGTCGTGACCTGCGCGGTGGGCTGCGGGGGTTTCGCATCTTTCTGGCCTGTCTGGCGCTGGGTGTTGCCGCCATTGCCGCCATCGGATCGGTCCGCGAAAGCCTGCAGGAAGGGCTGGCAGATCAGGGTGCGGTGCTGTTAGGGGGGGATGCCTCAGTCTCCTTCACCTATCGTTTCGCCGAAGAAGATGAGCTGGCTGTTCTCTCTGAGCAAGCGGACGCTGTGTCCGTCATTGCCGACTTCCGCTCGATGGCTGTTTTGGGCGAGGAACGCGGCCTGACCCAGGTGAAGGCGGTTGACGATCACTATCCGCTCTACGGCCAGGTGGTGCTGGATCCGCCAATGGATCTCTCTCGGGCATTTGCAGGTCAAAATGACCTCCCCGGAGCGGTGATGGATGACCTGCTGATGGATCGATTGGGTCTTCGGGCAGGGGATGTGTTCAAACTGGGCGGGGTTGACCTGATCCTTATGGCGGAACTTGTCACGGAACCGGACAATGCCAGCGGCGGCTTTGGACTTGGCCCACGAACCCTGGTGGCGCGTGATGCGCTCACGGGCAGTGGGCTGTTGTCACAAGGCACGTTGTTCGACAGCGAGTATCGCATTCGATTGCCGGAGGGGCAGGATCTGAGCCTTGAAAAGCGCAGGGTGATGGGGGCGCTCGAAGCCAAAGGCGCGCGTTGGCAGGATGCCCGCGAAGGGGCGCCGGGCATCAGTCGCTTTATCGAACGACTGTCCTCGTTCCTTGTATTGGTCGGACTGGCGGGTTTGGCCGTGGGCGGGGTTGGCATTTCTGCGGCTGTGCGCGCCTATCTGGATGGCAAGACCGAAACGATTGCGATTTTTCGCGCGGTTGGGGCCACAAGGCGTGTGATCTTTCTTGTCTATTTTATGCAAATCGCCGTGCTGACCCTGTTGGGGCTGCTGCTTGGCCTGGCGCTGGGGGCCGCGATCCCGATCTTGCTGGCCCCGGTGATCGCCGGGGCGTTGCCGGTTGACGCCGCGATTTCGGTCTATCCCGGACCTCTGGCCGAAGCCGCGCTTTACGGCGGCCTTGCGGCCCTGCTGTTCACCTTGTGGCCGCTGGCACAGACAGAAGAGGTTGGCCCCGCAGCCCTGTTCCGCGATGCTGCATTAGGGCAGGGGCGACTGCCCCGCCCGATCTTCATTGTGTTGACCCTTGCGGTGCTTGCGTTGTTGGTGATCACGGCAACAGTGTTGTCGGGCATGGTGAATTTGGCGCTTTGGACCTTTGTCGGACTGGCCGGGGCGTTTGCAGCACTTGTCCTGACCGGATTTGCGATCCGGCATCTGGCCCGCTGGTTGGGGCATCGTGTGTGGTTCCGGGGCAAACCCGTGTCGCGCATGGCGTTGACGGCTGTGGGCGGCCCGGGCGGAGAAGCCGGGGCGGTTGTGCTGTCTTTGGGGCTTGGCCTGGCTGTCCTCGCGGCGGTTGGTCAGATCGACAACAACCTGCGCGGCGCGATCTCTCGTGAACTGCCCGCCGTGGCACCCAGCTTTTTTGTGGTGGATATCCAGCCCGATCAGATCGATGGGGTGCGGGCGCGGCTGAAGGGCGACCCCGGTGTATCGCGGCTGGACACCGCTCCGATGCTGCGCGGAGTGATCACCCGGATCAATGATCGAGCCGCCAAAGAGGTTGCAGGCAATCATTGGGTGGTGCAAGGCGACCGGGGCCTGACCTATTCTGCGCAACCGACCCGCACCCATGTGGTGGCCGGGGAATGGTGGCCAGAGGATTACCAAGGCGCGCCGCAGATATCCTTTGCCGCCGAAGAAGCCGATGAGATGGGGCTTGGGCTGGGGGACAGCGTTACCGTGAATATTTTGGGACGGGATATCACCGGCGAGATCACCAGCCTGCGCGAGGTGGATTTTAGTCAGGCGGGCATGGGGTTTGTGATGACCCTGAACCCGTCCGCCGTGGCCGGTGCCCCGCATACCTGGCTTGCCACCATCTATGCCGATCAGGCGGCGGAGGCGGCGATTTTGCGCGACATAGGAAAGGCATATCCAAATATCACGCTGATCTCTGTCCGGGACGCGATCACCCGCGTGACCGGGTTGATGGGGCAAGTTGCTGCGGCAGTAACCTATGGGGCGATGGCGACGTTGGTCACTGGATTTGTTGTCTTGATGGGGGCGGCTGCTGCGGGCGAACGCGCGCGGACCTATGAGGCGGCCGTTCTGAAAACGCTGGGGGCCACGCGGGCCGAGATCCTGACCAGCTTTGCCCTGCGTTCAGCGGTTCTTGGCGCGGCGGCGGGCGTGGTGGCCGTGCTGGCCGGGGGCATCGCGGGCTGGGCGGTGACCCATTACATCATGGAAGCGGATTTTGTGTTTGAGCCCTGGTCGGCGATTGCCATTGTCACCGGCGGGGTGGTGGCCACCATTCTGGCCGGGCTTTTCTATGCGTGGCGGCCTTTGTCAGTGCGGCCTGCGCGGGTTTTGCGGGCGCGGGACTAAACTGATTTGGGGGAACTCTCCCGTGCCGTTTTTCCCTAACGGTCAACCGGCTTGGGGGGGGGCTCATCCTGCGGATGAGCCTGTGCCTCCGGCGGGGATATTTGGGGACCAAAGATGGGGGCATCACATTGTGTGTGAGGCGCGGAGGTCTTTGCGGATGACGAGTTTGAGGCCGGACCAGACCTCATCCACCGCGCAGACCTTCACGTCCACCAAGGTGGTTTTCAGGGCCGCGTTGCGGATCACATCTTCGCTCATGTCGGTAGGGACTTTGGATGCTTTCTTGGGCCAGGAGATCCAGATCATACCGTCGCGATCGAGGTTTGCGAGGAGCAGGGGCAGGGCGGTTTCAAACGTGGCGCGGTCATCTGTGAACATATGGATCACGTCATAGGGACCGGAGAGGTGATCCGGCGTGGTGTCGTCCACGAGCTTGAACGCACGGCTGGTGGTCAGGGGATCATGGGCAGTGGGGCGATTGATCCATGCCACGCGTTGCCCGTCCTTGAGGCCAAGTTTCTTTGCGAGGGGTGTGCGCGAATATCCTGTCATCCGGTCAGGATATGCCCGGCCAGCCCCAACACAAAGCCAAGAATAGCGCCAAGGGGCGGGGACCAGATGTGTTTGATCGGAACCTGCGGGGCGATGTCCTGAAAGATCAGGTAGAGGATGCCGCCTGCGGAAAAGAGCATCAGCCCGCCGAGGATGGTCGGGCTGTCGGCGAAAAAGCTGAGCCCGGCAAGGGCGGCGATGGGGCCAAGCGGGATCAGTGCGATGAAGAGGGCAAGCCGTTTTGCGCGCGAGACAGATCCATCCGCCAGTTCGCGATCGGCATTGAACCCTTCGGGCAGGTTCTGCGCGCCGATCATTGCTGCCAGCAGCAGGGCCATTTTCGGATCTGCCGTCAGGATCGCGCCCAAGGCGATGGTTTCGGGAATGAAGTCCATCAGCATTGCCAGAAGCTGCGCTTTCGAGCCACCGTTTCGCGACAGGATCACATCGACCGACAAAGCGATCACGGCGCCCATCAGGAAGGGCAGCAACGCGACAAGCCCGTGAAGGCGCTCGGTCCCTTCCGGGATCAAGACAAGCGCCACGGCGGACAGCAAAGCGCCCGCGCCGAAGGCCATGATCCAGTGATTGGCCTGATGGCGGATCGGGCCGGGCAAC
The DNA here is from genome assembly GCF_049803815.1 of Aliiroseovarius crassostreae. Classification (GTDB taxonomy): domain Bacteria; phylum Pseudomonadota; class Alphaproteobacteria; order Rhodobacterales; family Rhodobacteraceae; genus Aliiroseovarius; species Aliiroseovarius crassostreae_A. The sequence goes on along the minus strand of NZ_JBNAGI010000001.1, from coordinate 553,986 downwards.
AGTCGGTCAAAGCGGGCCAGCCAGGCGCCCAAAGGAATGGCCGCCCCGGCAAGGGCGGCCAACAGGATTGCAGAGGTCAGGTCACCCATTTCGGTAGGCCCGATTACAGGTGGCGTTCCACCATCATCTTCTTGATCGACGCAATTGCCTTGGCCGGGTTCAGGCCTTTCGGGCAGGTTTTGGCGCAGTTCATGATGGTGTGGCAGCGATACAGCTTGAACGGATCTTCCAGATTGTCCAGACGCTCGCCCGTGGCCTCGTCGCGACTGTCGATCAGCCAGCGATAGGCATGAAGCAGCGCGGCCGGGCCGAGGTAGCGATCGCCGTTCCACCAGTAGCTCGGGCAAGAGGTCGAGCAGCTGGCGCACATCACGCATTCATAAAGACCATCAAGCTTCTTGCGGTCTTCAATCGACTGCTTCCACTCTTTCGCGGGGCGGTTGGTCTTGGTTTCCAGCCACGGCATGATCGACGCGTGCTGCGCGTAGAAGTGGGTCAGATCCGGGATCAGGTCTTTCACCACCGGCATATGCGGCAGCGGATAGATCTTCACGTCGCCCTTGATCTCGTCCATGCCATAAATACAGGCCAGCGTGTTGATCCCGTCGATGTTCATCGCACAGGACCCACAGATCCCTTCGCGACAAGAGCGGCGGAAGGTGAGCGTCGGATCAATCTCGTTCTTGATCTTGATCAGCGCGTCCAGAACCATCGGGCCGCATTCGTCCATATTGACGAAATAGCTGTCCACCCGCGGGTTTTCGCCATCATCCGGGTTCCAGCGATAGATCTGGAACTTGCGGACATTGGTGGCGCCTTCGGGCTTGGGCCAGGTCTTGCCGACGCGAACGGTCGAGTTTTTGGGGAGTTTGAATTGTACCATTATCGGTCCTTCCCTAGTGGGTGCCTGTCGCCGCGAAGGGCGAGCTAGGTGTGGAAGTTTTTTCCATGATCGTGATGCCCGCGCCAGATAAGCGATCCAGATTTTCCAGCATATGTTCGGGCTGCAGGTTGTGTTGTTGCAGCCAGTTCAGTGCTTCGGCGGCAACGGTGTTTTCATAAGCGGCCTGGTCCCAGACGCTGCGCAGGGGCACACCCAGATCTTCGAACAGATCCAGAAGCACCGGGACATTGTAGAGTGCGGCGGTGCAGTCCACTTTCTTGTGGCCGTCTTTGCGATAGAATGCCAGTTCGCTATCTGCGGTATCGTGATATTCCAGCTTCGCAACCCTTGGGGCCAGGACACGCTGGGCCATCCACCTGTTTTTCCGGCGACGCAGCACGTGAATGTCCTGATCCAAACGCCCAAGAAGCTGGCGGCCATGCAGCGCTGAGCCTTCGGCGAAGATCAGCGTCTTTGACCCGGCATAGGTCTGCATCTGCTGTTTCGGGGTCACGCGCGCGGGATCCAGAACATGCACGCCCAGATCAACAAGGCACTTGATCAGATAGTCTTCGCCAAGATGTCCGCCACCGCCTTTCGCCAACTGCCCCTCGCGAGAGACATAGGTGATCTGATGGGGATCAGGCTTCAGCCCCTGCTGTGACGTGATCGTTTCCAGCAGGTCGAGATACCCATCAACAGGTGTTTCCGCAGGCAGGGTTTCCCCCTGGGCACAGGCGTGAAGGGTCTCGACACGGATCGGCTGGGTCACGATATCAACCGCATCCTGCTCCACGCCAAACCACGCCAAAAGATCCCAAACATAATTGGGAATATCGGAGACAGCGAGGCCCGGTTCGATGGTGAAGAAAAAGCGTTTCTCGGGCCAGGCCGATTTTGCAATCGGCAAGCGCGAAAGGTGCTCGGCAACAAGGTGACCAAACTGACGGTCCAGAAACCCACCCCATACCCCTTCTTCACGGCGCAACTGAACCGTGTCGGGGGCCGTTGGGCAGGTGTCCACGGGCGCGCCTTTGCGGCACTGACGTTCAAAGTGGCGGTTCTCGAAGTCCGGCCAGATCGGCCCACCACAATGGATCCGTTGATGGAACCGTTGTGTGGGCACGATCGTCACGTCCTGAAATGTCGAAAGCACATTTTGTGCCTTCAACGTCTCAAGCTGATCTGTGGCCAAACGCTGCGACATGTTTAGAACGTCCGCGCCTTCGGTGCGATCTTCTTCAACGCGATGCCGCCTTCGTCTTCGTTGGTCAGCGGGTCGGTGATCACCGGGCGGTAGGACAGGTCCACCTTGGTGCCGGTTTCATCGATGCGCGAGACGGTGTGAACACGCCAGTTTTCATCGTCGCGGGTCGGGAAATCCTCATGCGCGTGGGCGCCGCGGCTTTCCTGACGGGCCTCTGCCGACACGATGGTCGAGATGGCCGAGGGCATCAGGTTGGTCAGTTCCAGCGTTTCCATCAGGTCCGAGTTCCAGACCAGCGAGGTATCGGTAACCTTCAGGTCACCCATCTTGCCGGCGATCTCGGTCATGGCGACCACGCCTTCCTTCATCGTCTTGGCGGTGCGGAAGACAGCAGCGTCACGCTGCATGGTCTTCTGCATTTCCAGACGCAGGTCGGCGGTCGGGATCGCGCCCTGCGCATAGCGCAGACCGTCAAACCGTTCAAAGATCTTGTCAACGGCACCGGTGTTCAGCTCGGGATGCGCGGCATCCTTGTCGACGACTTTGCCAGCCCGGATCGCTGCCGCGCGGCCAAACACCACGAGGTCAATCAGCGAGTTCGACCCCAGGCGGTTTGCACCATGCACCGAGGCACAGCCCGCTTCGCCCGCTGCCATCAGACCCGGCACAACAGCGGTCGGGTTGTCTGCGGTCGGGTTCAGCACTTCGCCCCAATAGTTGGTGGGAATGCCACCCATATTGTAGTGCACGGTGGGCAGAACCGGGATCGGTTCCTTGTTCACGTCCACGCCTGCAAAAATCTTGGCGCTTTCCGAAATGCCCGGCAGGCGTTCGGCCAGCGCGTCGGCGGGCAGGTGGTCAAGGTGCAGGAAGATGTGATCGCCATCTTTACCCACGCCGCGCCCTTCGCGGATTTCCATGGTCATGGACCGCGATACGTAATCGCGCGGGGCGAGGTCTTTATACTGGGGCGCATACCGCTCCATGAACCGTTCGCCTTCGCTGTTCACAAGGTAGCCGCCTTCGCCGCGGGCCCCTTCGGTGATCAGACAGCCAGAGCCGTAGATGCCGGTCGGGTGGAACTGCACGAACTCAAGGTCTTGCATCGGCAGGCCCGCGCGCATCACCATCCCGCCACCGTCGCCGGTGCAGGTATGGGCCGAGGTGGCCGAGAAATAGGCGCGGCCATACCCGCCGGTCGCCAGCACAACCATCTTCGCCTTAAAGACGTGGAAGGTGCCATCGTCGAGCTTCCAGCACACCACACCCTGACACTGACCATCGTCAGACATCAGAAGGTCAATGGCGAAATACTCGATGTAAAACTCGGCGTTGTTCTTGACCGATTGGCCGTAAAGCGTGTGCAGGATCGCGTGACCGGTGCGGTCAGCGGCGGCACAGGTGCGCTGTACGGGGGGGCCTTCACCAAACTCGGTGGTGTGGCCGCCAAAGGGGCGCTGATAGATCTTGCCTTCTTCGGTGCGCGAGAACGGCACACCGTAATGTTCCAGCTCGTAAACCGCCTTGGGCGCTTCGCGGGCCAGGTATTCCATTGCGTCGGTGTCGCCCAGCCAGTCAGAGCCTTTCACCGTGTCATACATGTGCCACTGCCAGTTGTCCGGGCCCATGTTGGACAGGGACGCGGCGATGCCGCCCTGTGCGGCCACGGTGTGCGAGCGGGTCGGGAACACCTTGGTCACACAGGCCGTGCGCAGACCCTGTTCGGCCATGCCAAGGGTTGCGCGCAGACCGGCGCCACCGGCACCGACCACGACCACGTCATATTCGTGGGTTTCGTATTCGTAAGCTGCCATTGGGGTGCTCCGGTCTTAGAATGCAATGCGGCCAAGGCCATAAAGGGCCGTGGCGATGATGGTGTAGGAAATGGCGGTGCAGCCGGCGACCAGCACCTTCTTGGTCACGCCGCGCGAATAGTCCTCGATCACAACCTGGATGCCGTGGCGGAAGTGCACCATGGCGGTGACGATGGTCATCGCGGCGATAATGGCGGGGAAGGGGCGCTGGTAATAGGCGATCGCCTCGTCATAGCTCATCCCCAGCGCGTGGCCGAAGGTCAGCGCAAAAAGCGGCATCAACAGCAAAAGGCCAAGCGCGGAAATCGCCTGCCCCCAGAAATGATCGGTGCCGGAGCCGGAAGATCCTTTGCCAATGGCACGTTTGCGGTCTGTCAGAAACTGCATGTCAGGCTCCTTACACAATCACGGCGACAAGGATCGCCAGAACAACCGACCCGATGATCACGGCAATGCCCATCTTTTCGGCGGTCTCGACCTCAAGCCCGATGCCGATGTCCCAGATCAGGTGGCGCAGGCCCGAAAGCGCGTGATAGCACAGCGCCCAAAGCGCCAGGAACATGACCAGATCGCCGATGAACGAGGTCATCAATCCGTTGACGAAGTCATAGTACCCGGCCCCCATTGCGGCGGCAAAGAACCACCAGGCCACGAGCACCGCCCCGCCCAGAAGAGCCACGCCGGTGATGCGGGCAAAAATGGAGGAGATGGAGGTCAGCTGCGGACGGTAAATCTGCAAGTGTGGGGAAAGAGGGCGGTTGCCTCTGTTCACATCGGCCATGGCGGCCTCCTCTTGTCTGTTTCGACTTAGGTTCCGAACATGCCCTGCAAAAATGGATGCCAACAGGGATTGCCAAAACGCTTTAGCGACAGGAATAGCCCCTTTTGCGGCACAGAGTCACCCATTGACAGGGGATAAAAATGCGTAATTTGCGCTAACAGATGCGAAAAAACACCTCTGTGATCACAATTTTGAAAAATGTGATCACAGAATGCGGGGGTTTAAATCCGAGGGAATAACTCTGGTTTGTATGCGGATGTACACCGAAATCCCTGCCGTAAATCCCGGCGACGCGACAGGGGGGCAGGTCTTACATCGGCATCAAGGCCCAGTAGTCGAGATCCAGCATCACCTCGGGCAGGTATTTGCCGTCCTCGCCTTTCAGGGCAAAGTCCTCCGCACCATGTTTCACCGCGACCAGACGCAGGCGGATGGCACCCACGCCGGGAACGCCGGTTTCGGCCTTGTCCAGAACCTCGGACCAAGCCCGGATCGTATCACCCGAAAAACAGGGGTTGGCGTGGGCCCCGCCATTCAGGCCGACAATCATCTGCGCGTTGGCCAGCCCGTTGAACGATAGCGCGCGGGCCATCGAAATCACATGTCCGCCATAGATCAGGCGCTGACCGTCCGGGCGGAAGGTGGCGTCGAAATGCACTTTGGCGGTGTTTTGCCACAGGCGGGTGGCCATCATGTGCTCGGCCTCTTCGACGGTCACGCCATCGACATGGTCGATCTTTTCGCCAATCTCATAATCGCCCCAGCGATGCGGCTCGCCCGCAAGGGTGAAATTGTAATCCTCAAATGTCAGCCCCTCGGGGATCACCAGATCCTCAACCTCGAGCGTCGATTTCAGCTCGGGGATCACGGTTTCGGGCGCGGGCGCATCCAGATCGCCTTTGCGCACCATCACCCAACGCACATATTCCAGCACTGCTTCGCCGGTCTGGTTGAACCCCACCGTGTGGACCCAGACCACGCCGGATTTCCCGTTGGAGTTCTGCTTGAGACCAATCACTTTCGAGGCCGAGCGCAGCGTGTCGCCCGGATACACCGGTTTCAGCCAACGCCCCTCGGCATAGCCCAGGTTCGCCACCGCGTTCAGCGAAATATCCGGCACGGTTTTGCCAAACACCACGTGAAACGCGATCAGATCATCCAGCGGCGACCCTTCCAGCCCGCAGGCCCCGGCAAACTCGTCGGACGAATAGAGCGCGTGGCGGGCCGGGTAGAGCGCGTGATACAGCGCGCGCTCGCCTTCGGCCACGGTGCGCGGCACGGCGTGCTCGATCACGTCCCCCAGTTTGTAGTCTTCAAAGAAGCGGCCCGGATTGGTTTTGGCCATGGTTTATCTCCTGATAATGAGTTCAGGCCCCGAAGGGCATCGGGCCAACCAGCCCATGAATATATCCGATCACGGCAAGCAGGATCACCGACGCCACAAGGAACATCGCGTCCTTGGCGATGCTGCCCTTGGCGGGCGGGGTCCAGTTGGGCTCTGCCGTGTTGATCACTTTCATCTCGGCCACCGCCCAGACGGTCAGCCCGCCAAACAGCACGTAAGAGGCCGGGTCGGGGTTCACCATCATATGCGCGACGGCCCAAACGATCATGCCGGTCAGCATCGGGTGACGCATTTTATACAGGATCGCGCCTTTCGATGGGCCGGGGCTCATCAGATAGATCGCGATCAGGATGGCAAGGTTGTTGATGTGATTGAAGAAGCTTGGATAGGCGAAGAGGTCATAACTCTCCGACATCTTGTATCCGATCACCATCAGGACCACGCCGGCCAGCACGACCAGCGCGGACACGCCTTTGGCCTTATCGCCCATCGCGGCATGGCGGTCGGGCAGGGCGCGTTTCCAGAAATGGCCGATATACCACAGGGCGAGGCCGAGGATGAGGATGGTCATGGTGGGTCTCCGAACGGGTTGGGCCTTAGCCCTCAAGCGCGTTGATCGCCTCGGCTTTGGCCAGGATGCCTTTTGCCGTCACAACATGCAGGTTTTCGACGATTTTACCATCCACAACCGCCACGCCTTGCCCCGACGTCTCGGCCTCTTCAAAGGCGGCGATCTGGCGGCGGGCGAGGTCAATCTCGCCCTCGGACGGGGCAAAGGCGGTGTTGGCAATCGCCAGCTGTGCGGGGTGGATCAGCGTCTTGCCGTCCATGCCCATATCGCGACCCTGATCACATTCCGCTTTCAGGCCTTCGTCATCCTTGAACGCGTTGTAAACGCCATCGACAATCACAACCCCATGGGCCTTGGCGGCGATCAGGCACAGGTGCAGCCCGCCCATCATCGGCAGGCGATCGGCCCGGAACCGGGTGTTGAGTTCCTTGGCCAGATCATTGGTGCCCATGACAAACCCCTTCAGGCGCGGGTGGGCGGCAATCTCGGCTGCATTCAGCATCCCCAGCGGCGTTTCCATCATTGCCCAAAGGTCCACATCGGGAATGAGCGCGGCCAGTTCGTCAAGCTGCGCGGCGCTGCCCACTTTCGGCATCAGGATCGCGTCGATATCGGCCCCGATCATCGCGGCCACATCCTCTTTGCCCCATTCGGTGTCGAACCCGTTGATCCGTACGATCTTGGCGCGGTTGCCATAACCGCCCTTGTCCAGCTCCGCACGCAGAGTGGCGCGGGCGTCGACCTTGGCATCCGGGGCCACCGCGTCTTCCAGATCAAAGATGATCGCGTCACAGGCCAGGCCACGGGCCTTTTCCAAGGCGCGCTCTTTCGAGCCGGGAATGTAGAGGACGGAACGATAAGGGCGCGAGGCTTGGGTGGTCGACATGATTCTGGTTCTCCGCAATATTCTTGCGCACAGCATCGCGATTGCGCAGCATTTCGCAAGGGGGGATTTGCTGCAATGCAGAATTTTTCCGCTGCGTCGCCCGAAGCGGAAAGGATCATTCCGCCAGCGCCCCACCCCGGTACGGGCCGTTAACCAGTTCTTCGGGCTTGCAGCGCAGGCTTGTCTTATCCGTCGAGCGACGGGAGGGCCCGCGGATGGCCGCCGAAAGCACATTCCGATTGTGCGCAAAACGGGAAGCAGCTCGACACCTGATCGGACCGGGGAAGACGCGCCGCCGTGATACGGATGGCCCGGCGCATGGCCCCCAGTAAGAAAGGGAAGACCCATGAAACAGCAAATCCTTGCATTTGCCCTGATCACCGGCGGTGTCCTTGTGTCCATGCAGCACGCCATGGCCCAGACCCGTCAAAACTGTGCCCCGCGCCCCGCCGTGGTGGAACGCCTGACCGACACCTATGGTGAAACGCGCCAATCCATTGGGTTGGCCACCAACAATATGGTGGTCGAAGTATTCGCATCTAACGAAAGTGGCACCTGGACCATTACCGTGACCAATCCGCAAGGGGTGACCTGCCTTGTGGCCGCAGGGCGCAGCTTTGAAACGCTGGACGAAGAACCGACCCCGGCCATGTTGGGCGAACCGACCTGAGGTACTGACGGGATGGCCTTTGGATCAGGTCAACCCGTCCCAGATCAGTTTGGCGCCTGTGACCAGCAGGAAGGCATAGGTCAGGCGGAAAAACAGCTGCTCCGGCACCATATGATGCAGCCTGACCCCCATCCAAATGCCAATCACCGCAAAGGGCGCCAGATACAGATCGGCCTTTGCGGTTTGCCATGTGAAAATGCCCAGAAAGGCATAGGGAATGAATTTCATCCCGTTCACGGCCCAAAAGACAATCACGGTGGTGGCTTGAAAGGTCAGCTTGTCGAGCCGCCGAGACAGTAGATATACAGCCGCCGGTGGGCCACCCGCATGGCTGATGAAACTGGTCAGCCCGGCCATCATTCCCCAAAACAGCCCCGGTTTCTGTCCCATAGGGGCCGCAGCCGGGTGCAGCCAGCCTCGTGTTCGGGTGATCTGAAAGCCGACAAACCCGACAGCGATCAATCCGATCATCACGCGAAATACGTCCGGGTTGGCAATCCTGTACAAAACACCGCCCAGCAGCACGCCGGGTATTGCCCCCAGGATGAGCGCCTTGGCCGACAACCCATCCCACTTGCCCCAATAGGGCCGCAGGGCGGTCACATCCATCAGCATCAAAAGCGGTAGCATCAGTCCAATCGCTGCGCCCGGTTCCAGAATCAGCGCCAGCAGCGGGGTGGCCGCAAACGCCGCGCCGGAGCCAAATCCACCTTTCGAAATCCCCGCAAACAGCACCGCCGGGATGGCAAAGGCAAAGAATGTGAAATCCAGAATTTCCGGCATGAGATGTCTGCAAACCGCATGTTTTTTGTCACTTTAGCGCTATCGCCTCGCGTTGAAACACGCAAGCGGCAAGATATGCCGCGATGCAGCGCACTTGCGCGAATGCGACAGAGCGACTACGGATAGCGTCAAAATTCAATGGATGGAGATCATTCTCATGGCACGACCCAAAATCGCCCTTATCGGTTCGGGTATGATTGGTGGCACCCTGGCGCACCTCGCAGCACTGAAAGAAATGGGCGACGTTGTCCTTTTTGACATCGCCGACGGCATCCCGCAGGGCAAGGCCCTGGACATCGCTGAAAGCGGTCCGGTGGAAGGCTTTGACGCCGCCATGTCGGGCACCACAAGCTATGAAGACATTGCAGGCGCAGACGTTTGCATCGTGACCGCCGGTGTGCCGCGCAAGCCGGGCATGTCGCGCGATGACCTGCTGGGCATCAACCTGAAAGTCATGAAATCGGTCGGCGAAGGCATTGCCCAACACGCGCCGAACGCCTTTGTGATCTGTATCACCAACCCGCTGGACGCCATGGTTTGGGCCCTGCGCGAGTTTTCGGGCCTGCCGCACGAGAAAGTTGTCGGCATGGCTGGCGTTCTGGACTCGGCCCGCTTCCGTCACTTCCTGTCGGTGGAATTCGACGTGTCGATGCGCGACGTGACCGCCTTTGTTCTGGGGGGCCACGGCGACACCATGGTGCCGCTGACCCGTTATTCGACCGTTGGCGGCATCCCGCTGCCGGATCTGGTGAAAATGGGCTGGACCAGCCAGGAAAAACTGGACGCGATCGTGCAGCGCACCCGTGACGGTGGCGCCGAGATCGTTGGCCTGCTGAAAACCGGCTCGGCCTACTATGCCCCGGCCGCTTCGGCGATTGAAATGGCGCAGGCTTACCTCAATGACCAGAAACGCCTGCTGCCTTGCGCGGCGTATGTTGACGGCGCTTACGGCCTGGACGGGTTCTATGTCGGCGTGCCGACCGTGATCGGGGCCAATGGCATCGAAAAAGTGGTCGACATCGAGCTGAACAAAGACGAACAAGCTATGTTCGACAAGTCGGTTGACGCCGTGAAGGGCCTGGTCGCCGCCTGTAAAGAGATCGATCCGTCGCTGGCCTGATCCCTCGACATACAAAATTCAAGGGGGTCGGCACGATGTGTCGGCCCTTTTTCGTCCATGCACGGGTGTTAGGCCTACTGGATTGGGCCCCCCCCTCTTTACGATACGAGCTGCAGCTTGTGAGGCTAATTGGCAGCTTTCTCGTCGGACTCTTTGACCGCAGCGTCACCTGCACCTTCGCGCATCGCGGCAACTTCTGCATCAAACGCTTCGGGCGACAGGTCGATTTTTTCGGGAAGATTCAGCGCTGAAATTGCATCTTCAGGCGTAAATGGGGTGTCGTCCAACAGGCCCAGGGCCTTTAGATGATGCCGCTTTTCTGCATTCAGAACTTTCAGCCGGTCATGAAGATGCCGCGCCGCTCTTTCCGGTGAGCGGGCCCGCAAAATGGCCGCGACCTGGTTGTATCGTTCGGGCATGTTTCTTTTCAACCATCGGTAATTGCTTTTATGCTGCGCCAATCTTAACAGTTTTGAAGTCCAGTGGCGGCGGGTCATTCCGTCGAAATGCAACAGCGTCCCGGTTGGCAGATAGAACTCATGCTCCCATGGGCTAGTGTCCGCGCTCGACGGCCAGCCGGAATGAATGCCAGGCGTGACATTGCTGCGCGTGCGGTACATCGATTTGCCCTGCACATGCCCGGTAAAACCGCGTACCGTGAATTCCTGGTCATGAGACACAAGCCAGCTATGCGGGATCTCGGCATGTGGTGGCGCAGTGCGAAAAACTCCGTCAAAGATTGATTGTTGTTTGCCCGGGGTCAGGCTGCGTTCCAAGTTTTTAAAGCGCACCTGTCGGATTTCGGGGGATACTTGCGCCAGAGACTGATCCAGGGGAAACCGCGTGGTCAGAAACTCGTCTGTATCTACGTGCAGCAACCAATCGCATTCTGTGGTGTTATAAGCCCGAAAAGCGTTTTTCAACTGACGTTTCGTGACCACGTTGGGGCGTCGGCCAAATTTGAAGGTTGACCAATAATCGTCATCGCATGTGATGAAACGCACCTTGGGCAAATGCGCAAGAAGGGCCTGGCTGCGCGGCTGTGGCTTATCCAGATATATCTGAATCTCTGATGCGCCAAGCGCGAGATAATGGGCCACGAATGCCACAACCAGTGGCGTGGGTTCGTGGCATGTACAAACGACAGCCCAGCTGTTGTGTTTCATGCGAATGACCTGCTCAACGTGATGGCCAGCCTCTTGTTGGGCCGTGCCTGCGTTGACTGTGTGAACAGTTGCGGTAAATTGCAAGCCATTGGCGCAATCGCGTTCTGGTGGTTGGCATTCCTGCCACGATTGTTTGGGCGACAGGCCTTTTTTCCACCGGACAAACCCCCATTGCTTTTGACGTTGCGAAGGGAAGGCAAAACCGCAGGGGTGATCCGCGACATATTGCGAGTGGAACGCGTCAGATTCGGTATTTCCCCATTTTTGTGATCACACGTTTTGGTGCTGTGATCACAAAAACGCTAAAAGGGTCGAAAAAACCAATTTTTAAACGGAAAACCGTTTCTTTACATGTTCGGTTGTGCATTCTGACCGAGAACACACTCGACCAACTGGATAGGATGATTTCATGAACATTCATGAATACCAGGCGAAGGCCCTTCTGAAATCCTACGGTGCCCCCGTTTCCGAGGGCCGCGCCGTAACGAGAGCAGAAGACGCCAAGACCGCCGCAGGTGAACTCGATGGCCCCCTTTGGGTGGTGAAAGCGCAAATCCACGCAGGTGGCCGCGGCAAAGGGTCCTTCAAGGAAGCGGACGCTGGCGAAAAGGGCGGTGTGCGCCTGACCAAGTCGGTGGAAGAAGCTGCTGAAGAAGCCAAGAAGATGCTGGGCCGCACGCTTGTGACCCACCAGACCGGCCCGGCAGGGAAGCAGGTCAACCGTATTTACATCGAAGCCGGGTCCGGCATCGAGCGTGAACTTTACCTCGCTCTGCTGGTCGACCGTCAAACCTCGCGCATTTCGTTCGTCTGCTCGACCGAAGGCGGCATGGACATTGAGGAAGTGGCCGAGGCCACCCCCGAAAAGATCCTGTCTTTCTCGGTCGATCCGGCCACCGGGTATCAGGGCTTCCACGGCCGCCGCATCGCCTTTGCGCTGGGCCTCGAAGGCGCACAGGTCAAGCAATGCGTGAAGCTGATGGGTCAGCTCTACAAGGCTTTCGTTGAGAAAGACATGGAGATGCTGGAGATCAACCCGCTGATCGTGACCGATGGCGGCGACCTGAAAGTGCTCGACGCCAAGGTCGGCTTTGACGGCAACGCCATCTATCGCCACCAGGATATCGCCGCCCTGCGCGACGAAACCGAAGAAGACCCGAAAGAGCTGGAAGCGTCGAAATACGACCTGAACTACATCGCTCTGGACGGTGAGATTGGCTGCATGGTGAACGGCGCGGGTCTGGCGATGGCCACCATGGACATCATCAAGCTGTATGGCGCAGAGCCTGCCAACTTCCTTGACGTTGGCGGTGGTGCCACCAAAGAGAAAGTGACCGAAGCCTTCAAGATCATCACCTCGGACCCCAACGTGAAGGGCATCCTTGTGAACATCTTCGGCGGCATCATGCGCTGTGACGTGATCGCCGAGGGCGTGGTTGCGGCCGTGAAAGAAGTGGGCCTGCAGGTGCCGCTGGTTGTGCGTCTGGAAGGCACCAATGTGGAAGCCGGTAAAGACATCATCAATAACTCCGACGTTGATGTGATCGCAGCCGACAACCTGTCGGACGGTGCAGAGAAAATCGTGAAAGCGGTGAAGGGTTAAGACAATGGCAGTTCTTATTGACGAAAACACCAAGGTCATCTGTCAGGGCTTCACCGGCTCGCAGGGCACCTTCCACTCGGAACAGGCGATTGCCTATGGCACCAAAATGGTCGGCGGCGTGACGCCGGGCAAAGGTGGCATGGAGCATCTGAACCTGCCCGTTTTCAACTCGGTCCACGAGGCGAAAGCCAAGACCGAAGCCAACGCATCGGTGATCTACGTGCCGCCGCCCTTCGCCGCGGATTCAATCCTCGAAGCGATTGACGCGGAGATGGAGCTGATTGTCTGCATCACCGAAGGCATTCCGGTGCTGGACATGATGGGCGTGCAGCGCGCGCTGGAAGGGTCCAAGTCGCGCCTCATTGGCCCGAACTGCCCCGGCGTGATCACCCCGGATGCGTGTAAAATCGGCATCATGCCCGGCCACATCCACAAGCGTGGCTCGGTTGGTGTTGTGTCCCGTTCCGGCACCCTGACCTATGAAGCTGTGAAGCAAACCTCGGACATTGGCCTGGGTCAGTCGACTGCTGTTGGTATCGGTGGCGACCCGATCAAAGGCACCGAGCACATTGACGTCCTCGACATGTTCCTCGACGACGATGAGACCCAATCGATCATCATGATCGGTGAAATCGGTGGCTCGGCAGAAGAAGAAGCTGCTGAATTCCTGGCCGAGCAGAAGAAAAAAGGCCGCTGGAAGCCGGTTGCCGGTTTCATCGCAGGCCGCACCGCCCCTCCGGGCCGTCGCATGGGCCATGCCGGTGCGATTGTGGCCGGCGGCAAAGGTGGCGCCGAGGACAAGATCGAAGCCATGCGCTCTGCTGGCATCGTGGTCGCCGACAGCCCCGCCACGCTGGGCGAGGCGGTTCTGGAAGCCATTGGCAAGTAATCATTTAAAACGCAGGCGCCCGGTATGGTCCGGGCGCCTGCATTCCAATTTCAGTTGAGACCGACACCCATGACGGATCAAAGCCCCAACGATATCTTCCACGCGTCCAGCTTTATGCAAGGCCATAACGCCGAGTATCTGGAACAGCTTTACGCACAATATGCCAAGGACCCATCGGCGGTCGACGCAGCCTGGGCTGCGTTTTTTGCCGAAATGGGGGACGATGGCAGTGACGCCATTGCCGAGGCAGAAGGGCCCAGTTGGGCGCGGACCGATTGGCCGCCCACACCCACTGGCGATTTGGTGCATTCTTTGGACGGTATGTGGCCCGATGAGGACACCGCCAAGGAAGGTAAGGCCGCGGGCAAGAAGATTGCCGAAAAGGCCGCGGCGAAGGGTGTTGAAGTTTCTGATCAGGCGATCAAACAGGCGGTGCTCGATAGTATTCGCGCGCTGATGATCATCCGCGCCTACCGGATCCGGGGCCATCTGGCTGCCGACCTCGACCCGCTTGGCATGCGCGAGGCGACGAACCACCCGGAACTGAACCCGGCATCCTACGGGTTCACCGAGGCCGACATGGACCGCCCGATCTTTATCGACAACGTGCTGGGGCTGGAAATCGCCTCGATGCGCCAGATCGTCGAGATCGTGAAGCGCACCTATTGCGGCACCTTCGCGCTGCAATACATGCACATTTCGGATCCCGAACAAAGCGCATGGCTGAAGGAGCGGATCGAGGGGCTGGGCAAGGAGATCCAGTTCACCCGTGAAGGGCGACGCGCGATCCTGAACAAGCTGGTCGAGGCCGAGGGGTTCGAAAAATTCCTGCATGTGAAATACATGGGCACCAAGCGGTTTGGTCTGGATGGGGGCGAGGCGCTGATCCCCGCCATGGAACAGATCATCAAACGTGGCGGTGCGCTGGGCGTGAAAGACATCATCATCGGCATGCCGCACCGCGGCCGCCTGTCGGTGCTCGCCAATGTGATGCAGAAACCCTACAAGGCGATCTTCAACGAATTTCAGGGCGGCAGCTTTAAACCCGAAGAGGTGGATGGTTCGGGTGACGTGAAATACCACCTTGGCGCCAGTTCGGATCGTGAGTTCGACGGCAACAATGTGCACCTCAGCCTGACCGCCAACCCCTCGCACCTCGAGGCGGTGAACCCGGTGGTTCTGGGCAAGGCACGCGCCAAGCAAGAGCAGTTGGGGGATGTGAACCGTGAACAGGTTCTGCCGATCCTGCTGCACGGCGACGCGGCCTTTGCCGGTCAGGGTGTTGTGGCAGAATGTTTTGGCCTGTCAGGCCTTGTTGGCCACAAGACTGGCGGTACGATGCACATCGTGGTGAACAACCAGATCGGCTTTACCACTGCGCCGCATTTCTCGCGCTCAAGCCCCTATCCGACCGATATTGCCCTGATGGTGGAGGCCCCGATCTTCCACGTAAACGGCGATGATCCGGAGGCCGTGGTGCATGCCGCCCGCGTTGCCACCGAATTCCGCCAGAAGTTCCACAAGGACGTGGTTCTGGACATCTTCTGCTACCGCCGCTTTGGTCACAACGAGGGCGACGAGCCCATGTTCACCAACCCGGTCATGTACAAGAAGATCAAGAAACAGCCGACCACGTTGCAGATCTATACCGACCGTCTGGTGAATGAAGGGCTGATCCCGTCCGGCGAAATCGAGGACATGAAGGCGTCGTTCCAGGCGCGCATGAACGAAGAGTTCGAAGCGGGCAAGGAGTTCAAGCCGAACAAGGCGGATTGGCTGGATGGCCGTTGGTCACATCTCGATAAAAAAGCCGAGGAATATCAGCGCGGTCAGACGGCGATCAAACCGGAAACCTTCGCCGAGGTTGGCAAGGCTTTGTCGACGGCGCCGGAAGGTTACCCGCTGCACAAGACGGTTGGGCGTCTGCTTGATACCAAAGCGAAAATGTTCGAAACCGGCAAGGGCTTTGACTGGGCCACGGCCGAGGCGCTGGCCTTTGGCTCGCTTCTGACCGAAGGTTTCCCGGTGCGACTGGCCGGTCAGGACTGTACCCGCGGCACGTTTTCGCAGCGTCATTCGGGCCTGATCAATCAGGACA
Organism: Aliiroseovarius crassostreae; assembly: GCF_049803815.1. Classification (GTDB taxonomy): domain Bacteria; phylum Pseudomonadota; class Alphaproteobacteria; order Rhodobacterales; family Rhodobacteraceae; genus Aliiroseovarius; species Aliiroseovarius crassostreae_A. The sequence goes on along the minus strand of NZ_JBNAGI010000001.1, from coordinate 538,170 downwards.
ATGAAGAACGTTACTATCCGCTGAACAACATTCGCGAAGGTCAGGCGCATTACGAAGTGATCGACTCGATGCTGTCGGAATACGCGGTGTTGGGTTTTGAGTATGGCTACTCGCTGGCGGAACCCAATGCGCTGGTCATGTGGGAAGCGCAGTTTGGTGATTTTGCCAACGGCGCGCAGATCATGTTCGACCAGTTCATCTCGTCGGGCGAATCGAAATGGCTGCGCATGTCAGGCCTGACCGTCCTTCTGCCGCATGGCTTCGAAGGGCAGGGGCCGGAACACAGTTCGGCCCGTCTGGAACGGTTCCTGCAGATGTGTGGCGGGGACAACTGGATTGTCGCCAACTGCTCGACCCCTGCGAACTATTTCCACATCCTGCGTCGCCAGATGCACCGTGGATATCGTAAGCCACTGATCCTGATGACGCCGAAATCGCTTTTGCGTCACAAGATGTGTGTCTCGACCGCCGAAGATTTCACCGATGGATCCAGTTTCCACCGTGTCCTTTGGGATGACGCGCAGAAGGGCAATTCCGACACGAAACTGGTGGCGGATGACAAGATCAAGCGCGTGGTGATGTGTTCGGGCAAGGTCTATTACGACCTGCTGGAAGAGCGCGATGCGCGCGGGATCACCGACATCTACCTGATGCGGCTGGAGCAGTTCTATCCCTTCCCGGCCATGTCGATGGTCCGTGAAATGGAGCGGTTCAAGAACGCCGACATCGTCTGGTGTCAGGAAGAGCCGAAGAACCAGGGCGCCTGGTCCTTTGTCGAACCCAACATCGAATGGGTGCAGACGCGCATTGGCGCCAAGCACACCCGCCCGATCTATGCCGGTCGTCCGGCCTCGGCCTCGCCCGCAACCGGGCTGGCCTCGCAACATAAAGCACAACAGGAAGCGCTGGTGAACGACGCGCTGAACTTGGAAGGGAAATAACCCATGAGCATCGAAGTAAGGGTGCCCACTCTGGGCGAAAGCGTGACAGAAGCAACCGTTGCAACCTGGTTCAAGAAACCGGGCGACGCGGTGGCTGCAGACGAAATGCTGTGTGAGCTGGAAACCGATAAAGTCACCGTCGAAGTGCCCGCGCCCTCGGCCGGTGTTTTGGGCGAGATTGTCGCCGGTGAAGGTGAGACCGTTGGGGTGGATGCCCTGCTGGCCACAATCGGCGAAGGCGCTGGCGAGGCAGCAGCCCCAAAGGCGGAGCCCGTCGCAGCCCCCGCCTCGGGCGGGTCGAACAATGCCGCTGCATCGGTTGACGTGATGGTGCCGAGCCTTGGCGAAAGCGTGACCGAAGCCACGGTTGCCAGCTGGTTCAAACAGGTAGGGGACACCGTCGCCGCCGACGAAATGCTGTGTGAGCTGGAAACGGACAAAGTGTCTGTTGAAGTGCCCGCGCCTGCCGCCGGTGTGTTGACAGAGATCGTCGCCCCCGAAGGCACCACCGTGGATGCCTCTGCCAAGCTCGCCGTGATCGGTGGTGGCGCAGATGGGGCCGTTGCGCCCGCAGCTGCTCCTGCCGCACCTGCCGCCGCGTCGTCCACCGCGTCGACCGGAAAGGATGTGGAAGATGCGCCCTCGGCCAAGGTGATGATGGCCCAGGCCGGTCTGGCCAGCGGTTCGGTGAACGGAACGGGCCGCGATGGCCGCGTGATGAAGCATGATGTCCAGGCGGCCATGGCGGCACCGAAACCGGCGGCTGCGCCGGCCCCTGCTGCCATCCCGGCTTCGGCCAAAGCGCCGGCGGATAACGCATCGCGCGAAGAGCGCGTGAAAATGACCCGCCTGCGCCAGACCATCGCCAAGCGTCTGAAAGACAGCCAGAACACCGCGGCCATGCTGACCACCTATAACGAGGTGGACATGACCGAGACGATGGCGCTGCGCAAGGAATACAAGGACCTGTTTGAGAAGAAGCACGGCGTACGTCTGGGCTTCATGTCCTTCTTCACCAAGGCCTGCTGTCATGCGCTGAAAGAAGTGCCGGAAGTGAACGCCGAGATTGACGGCACCGACATTGTTTACAAGAACTACGTGAACATGGGCATCGCCGCGGGCACGCCCACCGGTCTGGTGGTTCCGGTGATCAACGATGCCGACAGCATGTCCTTTGCCGAGATCGAAAAAGCGATTGCCGAAAAGGGTCGCAAAGCCCGTGATGGCAAACTCAGCATGGAAGAGATGCAGGGCGGCACCTTCACCATCTCCAACGGTGGTGTCTATGGCTCTCTGATGTCTTCGCCGATCCTGAACCCGCCGCAATCGGGGATCCTGGGCATGCACAAAATCCAGGACCGCCCGATGGCGATCAACGGCCAGGTGGTGATCCGCCCGATGATGTATCTGGCGCTCAGCTATGATCACCGCATCGTGGACGGCAAAGGTGCCGTGACCTTCCTCGTGCGCGTAAAAGAGGCGCTGGAAGATCCGCGTCGCCTTTTGATGGATCTGTAACGCATTCATGGCCCGGGGACATTCTCCGGGCCTTATTTTCTGTTCAGAAATAGTCCGGTAAGAAGGGCCATTCCCTTCGGACAAAGGAACGCAACATGGCAACTCATATCTTGTGGCAGGCGGATGTCGCGGATTTCAACGTCTGGTACGACGTGTTCAAGCAAGACAAGTTCAACCGAAAGTCCGCGGGCATTCGCGAACTGCATGTCTGGCAGGACCCGGAAAGCAAAAACCACGCGGTGGCGCTGTTTGAAGTCTTCGACCTCGATAAGGCGCGTGCGTTTCTCGAATCGGATGAACTGGCCATGCACCTGGAACGCGATGGTGTGGCCCATGTGAAGATGAAACTGCTGACCCCGGTCTGACCCCGGACCCACGGTCTGGTCCGCCCGTTCGGGTGGGCCTATCAATTTGATGATGTATGAAATCAACTGGAGATCCCAATGGCATCATATGACGTAATCGTAATCGGTGGCGGCCCCGGCGGCTATGTCTGCGCGATCCGTTGCGCCCAGCTGGGCCTGAAAACCGCGTGTGTTGAAGGGCGCGAGACCCTGGGCGGCACCTGCCTGAACGTGGGCTGTATCCCGTCCAAGGCGCTGCTGCACGCCTCGCACAGCCTGCATGAGGCCGAGCACAATTTTGCCAAGATGGGCCTGAAGGGCAAATCCCCGTCCGTCGATTGGAAAGAGATGCTGGCCTATAAAGATGACGTCATCGGCCAGAACACCAAGGGCATTGAGTTCCTGTTCAAAAAGAACAAGGTCGACTGGATCAAAGGCTGGGCCTCGGTGCCCGCCGCCGGTCAGGTCAAGGTGGGCGACGAGATCCACGAAGCGAAAAACATCGTGATCGCCTCCGGGTCAGAACCGTCCGCGCTGCCGGGTGTTGAGGTGGACGAAAAGGTCGTCGTGACCTCCACCGGTGCGCTCAGCTTGCCCAAGATCCCGAAAAAGATGGTCGTGATCGGCGCGGGTGTCATCGGGTTGGAAATGGGCTCGGTCTACGCGCGCCTTGGGTCCGACGTGACCGTGGTGGAGTTCATGGACCAGATCACCCCGGAAATGGATGGCGACCTGTCGAAAACCTTCGCCCGTAGCCTGAAAAAACAGGGTCTGAAGTTTGTGATGGGCGCGGCCGTGCAAAAGGTCGAGGCGACCAAGACCAAGGCCAAGGTGCATTACAAGCTGAAGAAGAACGACAAGGAAGAGACGCTGGACGCGGATTGCGTTCTGGTCGCGACCGGGCGTCGCCCCTTCACCGAAGGGCTGGGTCTGGATGCACTGGGCATCAAGATGACCGAGCGCGGGCAAATTGCAACTGATCACTGGAAAACCTCCATCAATGGCGTCTGGGCCATTGGCGACGTGACCGAAGGCCCGATGCTTGCGCACAAGGCCGAGGATGAAGGCATGGCGGCGGCAGAGGCCATCGCGGGCAAGGTGGGCCATGTGAACTATGACGTGATCCCGGGGGTCGTTTACACCGCACCCGAGGTCGCTGCGGTTGGCAAGACCGAAGAGCAGCTGAAAGCCGAAGGTGTCGATTATAAAGTCGGCAAGTTCAGCTTCATGGGCAATGGCCGCGCGAAAGCCGTGTTCCAGGGAGAAGGATTTGTGAAAATCCTCGCCGACAAGGCCACCGATCGCGTGCTGGGCGTACATATCATGGGCCCCGCGGCGGGCGAGCTGATCCACGAAGCCTGTGTGCTGATGGAATTTGGCGGCTCTGCCGAAGATCTGGCCCGCACCTGCCACGCTCACCCGACGTTTTCGGAAGCGGTGCGCGAAGCGGCGCTGGCCTGCGGCGATGGCCCGATCCACTCGTAGTCCGGATCATCAGGAGTATCAGAAAGCGCGTCCATCCGGGCGCGCTTTTTGTTTGGGGGGAAGTAGGGGCGTTGCCCCTCGGACTGCGTCCTCACCCCAGGATATTTTTGATTAGAAAATAAGGGATAGGGGCCGTGTCTTGCGCAAAATCAATCCCCGATCATCTTGAGGCTATGGGTCACATCCGTGCGCACGGCGAGCCGCAGGGCCGGTTCATCGCCAGCCGAGAGGGCCGCAAGGATCATCCGGTGGTGTTTTTGCAGGTCGGGTCGGTGCTTGCGGGCATAAAGCGCGCGCATGGTGGGGCCCAGCTGCAGCCAGACCGTTTCCGCCATGGCCAGCATCGCAGGCGCGTGGGCGCGCAGATAAAGCGTGCGGTGAAATTCCAGATTGGTGCGCAGATAGCCCACGGCATCCTGTTTCGCGACAAATTCCGACACGCGCGCATTGATGGTGCGCAACCGGTCGATAAGGGCCATATGGGCGCGGGGCAGGGCGCGTGCGGCCAGTTCTGGTTCGAGCAGGGACCGCAGGGCCGCAAGTTCTTCAATCCGCTCCGGCGACAGGTCGGGGGCCGACACACGACCGGAGCTTGAGAGGGTCAGCGCGCCTTCGGCTGCGAGCCGCCGCACAGCTTCGCGGGCCGGGGTCATTGAGACGTCAAACTGTTTGCCAATCCCGCGAATGGTCAGCGCCTCGCCGGGGTTCAGTTCACCATGCATGATCTGCGTGCGTAGGGTGCGATACACACGCTCGTGGGCGGCTCCGACATCAGGTTGGGGGCGGGGCGCGGCGGTGATCATGGCGGGTATCCGGGTTCAGAAGAGGTGCGCGTGAAATGTGATCACAAATACGAAGGCGGGTCAATCGCGGAACCGGAAGCGGTGTAAAGAATGGCCGTTTTCTCGCAGCCAGGTTCGGGGAGCTTTATGGTTGGGGAAGATCTCTTCGACCTGTGCCCAGAAGTCTGGGGAATGGTCCATATGCACCAGATGCGAGACCTCATGTGCCGCGACATATTGCAACACTTCGGGCGGGGCCATGATCAGCCGCCAGGAATACATCAGGTTGCCGTCAGACGAGCACGACCCCCAGCGAGAGCGGGTATCGCGCAGGGTGAGGCGGCCAAAGTCGCGGCCGATCCGGGTGGCGTAATGGCGGCTGGCCTGATCCAATTGGCCGCGGGCTTGGTGTTTCAGAAAAGCCATCAGGCGCGGGCCGGGGTTGGTCTGTGCCGACGGGGGCAGAAAGATGCATCTATCCGCCGCGCGCAGGCTGCGCCCGGGGCCCGCAACCAGGCGGTGGTTTTGTCCGAGAAAGGGAATTTCGTCGCCGAGTTCAGGTGAGATGTCTTGCGGAATGTCGGCCAGATGGCCACGAATCCAATCGGCGCGCTCCTCGGCAAAGCGCAGAGCTTCGCGGCGCGGGGTTCCGGTGGGCACCGACAGGGTCACGCGACCATCAAGACGGGACACCCGCAAGGACAAGCGGCGTGCGCGTGCCGAAGGCCGCAGCAGAAGCTCGACCTCTGGTGTGCCTGAGAGACTTACCTTTTCAGACGACTTGATCCGTGACCCAAACACGGGCTACATCCTTTCTTTAGACCTTTGGTCCACTGTTCGACACGGCGTCAAACCGGCCCTTCCGCCATTGCATGGCAAAAGCCTTTGACAGCTGGGCCGACATGTGGCAACTGGCGACAAATTCGCACGAAGAGATGACAACGGAAAGGGGACAACGATGCCCAAGGAAGAATGGGGCGTAAAGCGTGTCTGCCCGACGACAGGCAAACGTTTCTATGACCTGAACGCCAACCCGATCGTCAGCCCCTATACGGGCGAGGTGATCAATCTGGACACCGGTAAAGGCACCCGCACCATGGTGGCCGACAAGGAAGACAAGGCATCGCTGGCCGAGGATCTGGTCGATGACGCCGATGCGGTTCTGGAAGATGACGACGACGCGTCCGACGTGGATCTGGGCGATGACGTGCTTGATGATGACGACGACGATGATGTGTCGCTGGACGAAATTGCCGATATGCCGGCAAATGACGACGACTAAGTTCACCGGTTCCGTCACCGGATAAAAAAATCGGCGAAGGCGCGTTTTTTGGGTTGCACCCCCCCGCGCCTTTGCCTAAATACCGCCGCACAGACAGCGACACACTGTCACCACGCAAATGCAGGTGACGCGGCGCTGAAAAGGTTGGGGCCTTAGCTCAGTTGGTAGAGCGCTTGCATGGCATGCAAGAGGTCAGCGGTTCGACCCCGCTAGGCTCCACCAAATCCCTCACGCAGATTTGGATCAGAGGCAAAGCGTCAGCGGGAAACCGTTTGGCAACAGCCTTGCGATTGCATCGATCTCTGCTCGGGTCGCACCGGAAGGGTGCCCCTGCATGGGGCATTTATGTAAGTGGCCACATAGTTTGACCCCTATGGACAGCACTTTGACCCTTTTGGCCACATAGATTGTTTTTTCAAGCAGCACCGCTGACCCTTTCGCGAGAACCGGCCCTTCGGTCAGCACGCGGCGAAGGTGTCGGAAGAGCCCAAAGAAACTGAAGCTGCAATGTGGTCGAATGGCCGCTTTGAGCAAAAGTTGCGAGTAACTTGTGAGAACTGCTACTTTGTCTGGAAAGAGGCGTTTGTGGCGGCTATCCGCTGTCTCGCATTTGATCGGTTTTTCAAAGCTTGCTGAGCCCTCGGAATAATTGTTGGTCGGAATGGTTATTGAGCGAGCGCCAATCTGAGGGCACCTTACTTTCGGTGGCGCTCCAATAAGGAGCGAGAAGAAATCAGGTGTGGCATTGACATTCGCTTCTAACGCACCACGACCACTGTGCAACTCGCACGTCTGGCAACCCGTGCAGCGGTTGAGCCAAGTAGGAACTCGCGGGCGCTTGAGCGCTGTGCGGTGATTGCGATGCAATCTGCGCCAATTCGGGCTGCTTCGTCTAGAATTGCACGCGCAGGGTGCCCTTTGAGTACGCGGACTTCTGCCCCGGCGACCTCGCTCAGCTCGGCATCAAGCCGCGCCTTCTCTTTTGCCTGAACGTCGTTCGATTGGCTCTGCGATAAATAGTCGGCCACATAGGCTGGGGGCACTTCAAGGACTGTAATGGCCGTGATCGTTCCACCGTCACGCAACAGGCGGCGCGCGACATCAAATGCAGGCGACGAGGAAGCGGCGTCGCCGGGTGCGATAGGGATCAAGATGTTATCATACATGGGCTTGCTTTCGAATTTGCGGTGTTAACTCATGCCTTGCTGATGGCGTCGAGAAAGCTCCGATACTCACGCTCCTTCATTCCGACCACTTCCTTTTTGGCTGGAAAACCGCCCTCATTGGCAGCTGTGTGAAAGGCGGCAAGTGCCGAACGGCGTTCCGCTTTGATTTGTTCGTTCAGCGAATGGATATCTCCAAACACGCGCGCGTGCCGGGGGCGTTCAGGCTGTTCGCCGCAGATATCATTCTGAAACAGGTAGATGACATCGGCACCACCTCCTGATCCAAGTGAACTTGTCACCAGCGAGGTGCGTTTGCTGATCTCGGACATAACCTCTGCAACGATCACTTCCGCTTCAACCGAAAAGGCGCCCGCGTCTTCCATCCTGCGAAATTCCTGCCACAGCTCTAGCGCTTCCTCTGCGGTGCCACCGACTGCCCGAAGCCCCCCGCGCCAGGTGGATTTGCGGGGCACAAGACCTAGGTGACACATTACCGGAATGTCCTCGCGCGCAAGCAGTTCGACAATATGCGGTCCGCGGGCGGTATAGACGCTGTCGGCACCAGCTTTCATTGCAGCGAAGGCCGCTTTGAGAATGTCTGATTCGGTGGGGAAATCGGGTAGGCCGAGGGCTGCTGTGAAGAACATATCAGGTGCGCCCTTGCGAACGTCTGAAGTGTTCTGGGCATTTCCCATGATCAGGTCTATCCCAGCGTCGCGAGCCGCCGCAGCCTCCTCTTCGGTGTTTGCGGTTGTTTGGGTCAGCTTTTTCTGCCCCTTGAGCGCGCGCAGATCGGCGGCGGTGTAATTGCGTCGAGAGAGTTTTGCGTCCCAATCGTAGATGCGCTTCATCAAGCCTCTCCTATTTCGACCAGGACATCACCACTTTCGAGTTTCACCGGGTATGTGCGCAAGGCCTCACAAACCGGCGAGCGTTTTGGCTCACCGGTGCGATAATCAAACTGACCATTATGACCGGGGCATTCGATGATGTGATCCATTACCAAGCCGTCGGCAAGATGAATGGCCTCGTGGGTGCAGAACCCGTCTGTGCAGAAATATTGGTCGTCCGGGCTTCGATAGATCGCAAAGGTCCTTCCTTCGTGATCGAAACGGATAACATCTTCGTTGTCGATATCGTCAGCGGCGCAGGCGCGTATCCAGTTGCTCATTGGTGTTTCCTTACTCAGCAGCCATGGGCATTGGGTGGCGTTGTGTGTCTGGTGTCGGTCCCGCGCCCTCGGGCAGCGGGCGCGCGGCGAAGTGGCCGTAATCCTTTTGCTGGCGGATCACAGTGGGGATGATCTCTCGATATGCTGCCCAAAGAGACGGATAGGGTGGTGGGCAGTCGTGTTTGATTTCGTCATGCAGTGCGGGCAGCGCATAGAAGGGCACGTTGGGGAACATGTGATGCTCAACGTGGTAGTTCATGTTGGAATAGATGAAGCGGAAAAACGGATTCATCAGTACTGTGCGAGAGTTCAGCCGGTGATCGGGCAGGTCCTCGGCGAGCCCAGCATGTTGGGTGGTCGCCATCAGGTGGTGTAGCCAGGAGCCATAAAAGGTTGGCAATCCGATCAGCATTAACGGCAGCCAGCTTTGCAGTGACAGCGACAGTCCAACGGTGGCAAGCAAGATGGCAAGCTGCGCGCGCGATGCCCAGACGGCCTTTCCCCTATCAATCTCAGGAGTGTAGCTCTTCTCGGCTTCGGTCAGGCTGCCGAAAGAGATCCGAACCATTTTTTGAAGTTCGCCTACCAGCGTGGGAACATAGATCAGGTTCAACGCCCATTGCCAAAGGCTGGGCGGGCGAGGAAAGGCAATCTCTGGATCGCGACCCACAACCACTGTTTCAGAGTGATGTCGGGTGTGGCTCCATCGCCAAACATGAGGGTTGCGAAGCGACATGAACGAAGCGAGCTGATAAAAGACATCGTTCAGCCACCGCGTCTTGAAGACGGTACCATGCCCGGTTTCGTGCCAGCGGGAATCGCCACCCGAACCGTAGAACACGCCATAGAGGATAGCGACGGGAACGGCCCACCAGCTTCCCCAAGTGATCACAAGAAGTGAGCCGAGCAGTATGATACTGCCTAGCCAGATCGCATAGTTGATCAATGCGGTTTGATCGTCCCGCTTCATCAGGGTCTTAAGGCGTTTTCGGTCTACGGGAGTAGTGTACCAGTCGGCGAGGTCAAAGCCGGTGTGCCGGTTCTTGCCCGTCAGGGTGTAGTCACGGGGTAAGGTGTCCTGTGGCATTTTCGCGCTCCGTATTGGCTTGTCCAAAATGGTGCGGTTACGCAGCCTAAGCGTCAATCGTCGCTTGATAGTTTTTATCATTAACCTCAGAATAGAAGGAAATATGACGTGATAGATCTATCAATGCCGAATACTAAACGCGTAACACTGGCTGATGTCGCCCAGCACGCAGGGGTGGGAGTTGCCACCGTCGACCGGGTGCTGAATGCACGGGCACGGGTGTCACAGGACACAGCAGCTCGTGTGATGGCCGCGGCCGAGGCGTTGGGCTATCATGGCCGCGTGTTGATGCGGCAGCGTCTGCAAGACCTTGTGCCGCTCAAACGACTGGGCTTTGTCCTTCAGAAGCAGAGCAAATGGTTCTATCAAGAATTGGCGCAGGCAATCCATCTGGCCGCGCGCGCGCAGGTGGCAATCCGCGCCAAGGCTGAAATCACGTTTGTCGAAAGCCTGGCACCTGGTGAACTCAGCCACGAGATCGCCCGAATGACCGAACGCAACGATGCGGTTGCCGTGGTATCCATCGATCATCCCGAAGTAAGTGCGGCGATCAATGCGGCGGAAAACCGGCGCGGCCCAGTATTTGCCTTGCTCAGCCCGCTAACAGCACCCGGCGTTGCGGGGTATGTCGGGATCGATAGCCAGAGGGCTGGGCGTACCGCCGGTTGGGCCATGGCGCGGTTGTCACACGGGGTCGGCGATGTGGGGATATTAGTGGGATCATACCGCTATCTTGGCCATGAGGCGCTGGAGGCTGGATTCCGCAGTGCCATGCGCGAGTACGCTCCAGAGAGAAGGCTGCGCGAAAGCATCGTATATCTTGATGACAGCGCCGTCGCCTATGAGGCCGCGTCCGAGTTGCTATCTTCGCGCCCCGATCTGGGCGGGCTCTACCACGTGGGCGGTGGGGTTCGCGGTGTGATCAAGGCTCTTGAAGAAAGCGGGCGTGCAAAGGATGTGACTTATATTTGTCACGAGAACAGCCCAGCGACGCAACAGGCTCTGACGAAGGGCCTTGTAGATCTCGTGATTGCGACCCCGATTTACGAAGTCGCCGATCTGGTGGTCAGATCCATGACGCAGAGTGTTTTGGGGGAATCCATCGATCCCAGCGCAATTCATCCCCCTGAGTTTCGCCTGATTACATCTGAGAATGTTTAGCCAAAAGTGGCGCCCAGAATGTTTTCACGGGTGATCACCTCGACCGGGATCATCTCCATTTCATATGATCGATTTTCAAGCCGAGCGATCAGCGTCTGTACTGTCTGCTCGGCGACCCGGCGCATGTTCTGATGCACAACGACATCCATTGATCCGTCCAACAGATAAGTCGAGGTCGTAGGTGTCAGGTTATGACCGATAAACATGACTTCCCCGTCAAGTTGCTGGTCTTTTAAGGCCTCTACAATGCCAGTTATGGCGCCACCCACATTATAGATACCGACCAGATCAGGGTGGCGTCGCAGAATGTCGGCCACTGTTTCGCGATTGCCCTCGTTGTCGTCGTGACCGGTAAACGTGCCGACGACTTCAAGATGCCGGAAGTCTTTCCGTAGGACCGCCCTAAATCCCATTTCGCGGTCCGTGTGGACGCGATATAGCTCGCCGCCCGAGATGATCGCGACGGGCCCGGCTTGCCGCACCATCCGCCCCATCAGGAATCCGGCTGTTTTGCCTGCAGACATGTTATCGATACCGATGAAACCGGTCAGGTGTTGGCTGACCATGCCCGACACGATTGGCACGCAAGGGATGTTGAAGCCCGCCAACTCCTCGATAGCGCTGCGCACGCGCGGATCGTCAAGCGCCTGAAACCCAACCGCGTCGATACCCTGTCCAGCGCATGCACGTAACCGCCGCGCCAAGACCGTAGGTTCCAGTTTGGTCGAGAAAACGCATTCAATGATCGCCCGCCCACCTGTGTTCACGTTCTGAAAGCAATCCGCAAGAAATTCAGTCGAGGGCCCAGCCTCTTCGGGAAGAAAAACCTTCAGTCGCCAGGGCCGGACTTGGTGGTTCAAATCGGCGCCAGTTTCAATCGCATGTTTGGCTTGAAGAACGCGTTGGCGCGTCTCGGCCCTAACATTGGGACGGTTGTTCAGCACCCGATCAACCGTTGCTGTTCCAACCCCAGCAAGACGCGCGATCTCGGAGAATCGCGCGCGGCGTAGGACAGGTGGAGAAACTGTGGATGGTGCGTTTTTTTCATCAAAATCCATCAAGAATCCTCTCTTTTTGCGCTGCGGCAACATCAAAACACATCAATACTATTCCGTCGACGCAAATATTCTTGTGGCACAGGGGGCCGTGGTGACAATCGCTGCCACAGAACGAGCGAAACAGCTCTGTCTAGGGAGGAAAACATGAAACTTACCAAAATGATGTTCGCGGGACTTGCTGGGATTGCCATGTCGGCAGCTGCGGCAAGTGCTGCTGATTTCACCTTCAAGTATGGCCAATCGCAGCCCGAAAGCTCGTCGCGCGGGCAGTCGATGGTGTTCTTTGAAAAGGAAGTCGAGGCCCGCTCGGGTGGCCGAATTGATGTGCAGAACTTCTTTGACAACGTTCTCGGCACAGAACAGGAAATGTATGACCAGATGGCCACTGGCTTGATACAGGGGACTCGCGGCGGTTTCTTCGCTAATGCCAACCCGCAATTCAACATCTTCTTGCTACCGTTCCTGACGTCGGGCTGGGACGAGATGCGCTGCCTAGTCGGGTCAGAATTCACCGATAGTGTCGAAGCGGCTGCTGGCAACGGAGTGCATGTTCCCGCAACCGGCATCAGCCAAGGTTTCCGCATGTACACAAACAACGTACGTCCGATCAACGAGGTTGGCGATTTGGCTGGATTGAAAATCCGCGAGCCACAGACCGACTTTTTCATCTCTGTGGCCGAAACCATGGGATCGAATATCGTGCCGATGGCATTCTCAGAGCTTTATCAAGCCTTCAAGACCGGGGTCATCGATGGTCAGCACAATCCGCCTGCAAATATTTGGAACGCAAAGTTCTATGAAGTGCAGAAATACCTGTCCGTCACCAATCACATGACGGGCCCGGACCCGTTGCTGATCAATGCTGATTGGTACAACGGATTACCCGAGGATCTGCAACAGATCGTTAATGAGGTCGCTGACGAGGCGTTGAAGCTCAATGATGAGCTGGCGCAGGCTGCTGAGTTTGACCTGCTGGACAAGTTGGGCGCTGAGATGGAGATCAATACGTTGTCGCCCGAAGGTATCGCCACCTTCGTATCGGCAGTGCAGCCGGTCTATCAGGCTGGTATCGACGCTGGACACTACTCCCAAGCGGACCTGGATGCTGCAATGGCGGCAGCCAAGTCCTGCAACTAAGCAGGCTGGTCCGCCACCAAGGCCTGGCCCTGCATGGTGATCAGCGGGGCCAGGTTCAAGCTTTCGACAACTAGGTCATAGATGGCATGGAAACTCTCAAATTAATCGAGCAAAGGCTTGCGCGCATTCTCGAGTGGGTGTTGGTCGGCCTGTTTGGCTTCTTCCTGATCCTCACGGTCATGATCGTGGTGCTCAGGTTTGGTTTCAACTATGGGATCATAGGAAGCGACGAACTGGTGCGGAAGTCATTCCTGTTTACCAGTGCCATAGGTGGCGCGGTCGGGATCGCGCGTCACGAACATATCGCGATCACGTTCTTTATCGACAGTATGCCGCGCCCCATAAAGATGATGTTCTATGTGTTGGGTTTGGCTCTTGTCGCTTTAGTGAACGCCGCGATGATTTGGTATGCATGGGACTGGATCGCGACGACTGGCTCCTTCCCCTGGCAACCGTTTAACTTACCAAAATCGCTTGTGACGTCGGCTATTCCGATTGGCTGCGGTCTTGCCGTTATCTTTTGTGTGATCAAGATAATCCTCACAGTCGGCGGGCGTGAAAACATCGACATCGTCTGGTTGCCGGAGGACTGAAGGCATGCTCATTCTGCTTATTAGCCTCCTTGTTTTGCTTGTTGTTGGTGTGCCAATTGCCTTTGCGCTTGGCCTCTCAGCCATGGCCTATTTCCTGATTGAGCAACCAGCGCTTGCCGGTATTCTGCCACAGAAATTCTTCGCCGGAATGGACAGTTTTGCGTTGGTGTCGCTGCCACTGTTCATCTTGATGGGACTGGTGATGAACTCCGGCGGCATCACGCAACGGCTGCTCGATTTCTCGATGTTCTTTGTTGGGCGACTCAAGGGTGGGTTGGGTCTGGTGAACGTTATGGCCTCGATGATCTTTGGCGGGATATCAGGTTCTTCGGCGTCAGATACGGCCTCTATCGGATCTGTCTTGATCCCTGAAATGGAAAAGCGCGGCTATCCCAAAAGCTTTGCTGCTGGAATTACCGTGGCGTCGTCCACGATGGGCATGATTATTCCTCCATCCGTTCCAATGATCCTCTATGCCATTGTTGCGCAAGAGAGTGTGGGGCAGCTGTTCCTTGGTGGAATTATTCCGGGCGTCATGGTGGGAGTGTTTCAGTTGTTCTTGGTCTGGTTTGTGGCCAAACGCCAGAACTACCCGACAGAAGACATACCGTTTACGTACGAAGAGGGCTTCCGTCAGTTTAAGCGATCAGCGGTGGTTCTTGTCATGCCGCTTCTGATTGTCGGATCTGTGGTGTTTGGCATTGCTTCGCCGACTGAAACGGCGGGTTTAGCGGTGGCGTATGGGCTTTTGATTGGGCTGTTCATAACCGGACCCTCGGTTTTGAAAGAAATGCCGGATCTGATGCGCCATGCGATCATCACATCTGCCAAGATCATGATGATTATCGCCTTCTCGCAACTCTACATCTGGGTTCTCGCGCTAGAGCGCATCCCGGACCAACTGGCAGACTATGTTGTCAGTTTGGGGCTTGGGCCGACTGGTTTGATGCTGGTAATTGCACTGCTCGTACTAATCTCAGGCACCTTTATTGATGTAAGCCCAGCGATCCTGTTGTTGACGCCGGTGTTGTTGCCGGCAGCACAGTCAGTCGGCGTGTCAGGTGTGCATTTCGGCGTGGTTCTGGTCTCGGGTCTGGCGGTCGGAGCATGTACGCCTCCGGTGGGCAATTGTCTCAATGTTGCGGCGGCGATCGCGCGGATGGGCATCGGGCAGATCTTCCTTGGCGCGGCCCCGTTCCTTTTGGCCAACGTCGTCGTGTTGATACTGATCTGCTTGTTTCCGCAATTGGTGCTGTGGATCCCGGCGGCCTTCTTCTGAACGGCGAAGAACACGGGCAGCGGGGTGTCTTCCGGACCCGCCCGGTGCCTTCCCTCTTGGGGGCAGGCATTCGAAATCCCCGCGCAAACCGACACTCATTTAGGGTGCCAAACTGCAAACCAGAGCGATCTGGGAAAACAATGGGAAGACAGTAATGCTGAAAGCAGGTGTCATTGGGTTAGGAGATATGGGGAGCGGCCTCGCCAAGAACCTCCTAAAAAATGGGTTTCAGACAACGGGTTTCGACATGTCAGAACCAAGAATGAAGGCGTTTACCGATATGGGTGGGCAAGAGGCGATCAGCGTCGCCGATGTCGGCGCCAATGCAGACGCCGTGTATGTCATGGTGATGAATGGCAATCAGGCTAAGTCGGTCATTCTTGGCGAAGATGGTTTGATAAATCACATGCCAAAAGGAGGCGCGGTAATATTGACCGCGACCATCAAACCCTCGGAAGCGCGTGAGATTGGTGCCGCGATGGAAGGTTCGGGTGTTTCTCTTATTGATACCCCTGTTTCGGGCGGGTTTCCGGGTGCACAGGGCGGAACGCTCACCATGATGGCATCGGCGCCTACTTCTGTGCTTGATAAGTTCCAACCAGTGATGGAGGCGGTTTCCGGCACCATCCACCGTGTTGGTGAAACTGCAGGGATGGGGCAGACAGTAAAAGCCTGTCTGCAAACGCTGATTGGCTCGATTTTTTCTGCAACCTTCGAAGCCTCGGTATTGGCGGCAAAAGCCGGTGTTAGTGGCGACGCTCTCTACAGGGTTTTCTCGACATCTGGGGCAGGGTGCGGCTGCACCAACACGGCTCTGGAAAACATCATTGACCGCCGTTTCGAAAATACTGGGTCGGGGATTGGGACGATGCATAAAGACCTGACGATTTCTATGGGGCTGGCCGAAGAGCTTGAAGTGCCCATGCAAATGGCATCCACCGCTATGCAGATCTTTCATGCGGGTAAGTCGAAATACCCCGACGGGGACAACTGGGCTTGCACGAAAGTGATTGAAGAAATTGTGGGTGCTGCGTTGCACCGGGAGGGTTAGGCTATGAAACTAGGTGTGATTTGTGATGGCATCAGCCGCGACCTCAAACATGCGGTTGATGTGATGGACGAGTTCGGCCTCGAATATGCCGAACTGCAATTTGTTGGCGACGCCGAGGTCGGGGATCATTCGAAAGAAGAGATCGCCGAGATCGACAAGTTGCTGCGTGATCGTGGTAAGCCAGTTTCCTGTCTGTCTCGCCACATATTTGCGGGCATGACCAGTGCGAATACGCCCGGGGACGACCTCCATACGAAGCATATGGACGCACTCAAACGCGTGATCGACATGGCGCATACGGTTGGCAGCCCATTGGTGCGCATAATGACGCCGAAGAAGGAGCAGATCCTGTGGGGCTACAACGGCGCCGAAAAATGGAATGTCGCTCATGGTGCCTGGGACAAGATATTGCCTTTGATTGCGCCCGCATGTGATGTCGCGCGCGATGCCGGTGTGACATTAGTGGTAGAGACCGGCAATGGCACAATGGTCAATTCCAACTACACTGGACGTAAACTGATCGACGATCTAGGCGCCAAAGGTGTTCTTAAAGTGCTGTGGGATCCGGCTAATAATTGCTGGTGCCACGAACGGGCTTTTCCTGATGGGTATGACGAAGTCAAAGATGGCTATCTTGGTCACATCCATATCAAGGACGTTCAAGTCGATACGCCACGTGCTACGCTGGAAGTCCGCCGGATGGGCGAGGGGCAATTGGCTGATCAATTCGAACCGATGGCGCAAGCGCTGCGAGCAGACGGCTATGCCGGGGTAATTTCATTCGAAAGTGTTTATCACCCCGGAAACGGTAGCTTCGAAGAGGGGTTCCGCCGTTGCATCGACCGCTTCAAGGAGCTGTTTGGCTGACCAACTCCAAGTCTCCTAACTGGGAACCAAGTAGGAGTGAATGGCGGGACTCATATGCGTCAGGCACTCTACCGACTAATTTTAGGGCTCTTATTTCGGGGTTTAACTGAGAGCCCTCAAATCCTTGCGCGCCTAGTTGTCACTTTCTGCACGGGTCCTTAGTCAATATCTGTCAAAACCAGACCTCGGTGCAACTGCAGCGAAACGGCGCTTTGTCCGCAGTCTGTGAGTTCGAGCAACACTAGAATTTGCACTTGCAGAGAACGGCAGGTTCGACGGCCGCACCGCTGCAGAGCAGACCGGTGGCCTGCGGCAGTTCGGGGCCGAATGCAAGGCTTTTCAGTCTGTCTTCAGAGCTAGAATTGACGACTCCCTCTTGAGCGTCGTTCTAACTTTTATTATATGCCGTATAAATAATAGACTGGAGACCCGGAACATGCCCACAGGACATATCATGATGGCAATGAGCCTGGACGGCTTTGTCGCCCGGCCTGATCACAGGTTGGACTGGTTGGAAAAGCAACCGACTACGGATGAAGATCACGGGTTTGTCGCCTTTCAGGATAGTGTCGATGTGATCGTAATGGGCTCGGGCTCTTATCGGACAGTGCGGGGATTCGGAGCCTGGCCCTATTCCAAACCGGTTGTGGTTCTCAGTCGGACGATGAACGCCGACGACATCCCGGACGATCTACGCGACAACGTGGAAGTTTCAGACATGGCGCCTGAAGACTTGATGAAGAGCTTTGACGCGCGCGGTTTCAAACGCGTCTATGTGGATGGCGGTGCGATTATTCGCTCGTTCCTGAAGGCCGGGCTGGTGGAAGACATGCGGATCACCCTGGTTCCCATCCTGATCGGTGCGGGTATCCGCATTTTCGGCGAAACCAAGGGCGACGTTCATCTGGAGTTAGTGTCGGCCAACAGCTTTCCTTCGGGTCTGGTGGATCTGAACTACAGGCTGAAAGCCGCGTGACGAAAGCCGCTTCACCCGGGCGGCCGTCGAAGGCCAATCAACGTCTTTCGAGACAGCTGATCGTGAAGACTGCCTTGCCAATTGTCCAAGACGAGGGCGTTGACGCGTTGTCGTTTCGCATGCTTGCGGATCGCCTTGAGGTCACCCCGATGGCGGTGACCTATCATGCTGGCAACAAGAAGCAGCTTCTGTCCGATCTGGTGGAACACGCATTCGCTGGCGTCCTGGATGGTGTGGATGGGGACACGCCGATTGAGCGGGCCCGAAGCATCATGGCGACCTATTATGGATACGCGTTGAAGAACGCCAACCTTCTGCGCGTGCTCCTTGAGGATGTAACGCTGATGAGCGCTGATTTGTCAGACGTAGCGGCGAACTTGAAGGCCAGCACGGACCAGCTTGAATACAGCGATGGTGGTGATGTTCTTGTTCACTTGCTGATCGACTATGCGCACGGGTTTGTGCTCTCAGCTTCCAGCGGAGCAAACAATTCGCTAACGACTGAAGACTATCTCCGCGGTGTTGACTGGATTCTCAATCGAGCGGCTGGAAACCGCGAGACCATCAAACGAAAAACACGCGCCTCAGAGGTGCGCTCCACGGATATTTTGTCGACGTGAACACCACATTGGGTTGCACCTTCGCGCCTGCGGCGAATGGCGACAATGCGGGCTGCGACTGCAGCATCTGGACCAGCAGGTGGGTGGCAGCTTTGGGCCTCTAGGTTCGTAAGACTATTCACCCCACATTTCGTCAGTGTAGGCCTTCATATCGAAGTTTTCCTGACTTGGGCCGATCTTATCCACCTTGTCTTGCAAGGCAGCGATAGCATCGGACTTTGCTGGAACTCGTCGCACAGTCTTCACACTGACTTCGAACAGTTCTGCGATTTCTTGCAGCGGCCTACCATCCTGGTCACGCATCCGGCGCACCTCAGCCCTTTGAGCAGATGATAAGGCAGGAGGTCTGCCCACAATGCGTCCACGCTTTCTGGCCGCAGCAAGTCCTTCCTTCGTTCGTTCCGAGATGCGTTCGCGCTCGAACTGAGAAATGGAGGCAAAAACGTGGAAGACCAAACGACCAGCCGGTGTCGTGGTGTCGATATCTTCGGCCAGTGATTTAAACCCGGCACCGCGTTCACGGATCATTTCCACGATGTCGAGCAAATCTTTGAGTGAACGGGAAAGCCGATCATACTTCGTCACAACCACTACGTCACCAGCCCTGACCTGGTCGAGCATCCGATCCAACTCAGGACGGGAGCGCACGGATCCGGTTGTTTGGTCGGAAAAGATGCGTTCAGCGCCCGCAGCGTTCAAAGAATCAAGCTGGCTGTCGAGGCTCTGTTCATTAGTAGAGACTCTTGCGTAACCAATAAACATAGTGAAACTAGGGACAGAAACGTGCCAAAAGAGCAAGGGTTTTGTCTCAGGGTTTTGTCCCGGCCAAGCTCTTGATTTTCCGTGGCAGGTCACACAGAGACAAAAACGACCATTATTGACACGGTCAATAACGCCGCCCCTTGGTAAAATCGCTTTGATTGTTGAAATTGGTTCAATGCTTCAACTAGGCTCAATGATAAACGGGCGGCACACCCAGCACGCCTCACGACACATAAAAGACCCTTGCATTTCGATCGTGCATGCTCACTGTCGAGAAGTATGCGGTTTATCTGCGGATGAGAAAATGCCAGATTTGACTATTGATTTACCGGATGCGCTCCACAAACGCCTTTGCGAGATTGCCGAAGATGAAGGGACCGATGCGGAAGCACTGACCCGCCAGATGATTACTTTGAAAGTTGGTTTTAATCCTTCATCACGAGAGAAGCCTATTTCGACCGGATTTCTGAAAAGGCAGACCGAAGATGTTCTATCGGTGGCGAACAGAGAACCTGTCTTCTTTATTGATTCAGAAAACCGGGAGTTCGTAGTGGTATCGACTGAATATTATGAACAGCACCAAACACCCGACACTTCTGAAATCTAATGCCTCTCAGGGGCTCGACGATCATTAGCTTTCAACGCAGCGCTGTTGTTTATTGAGCACGGAGTAGTAACAATCAGACAGGGGCTATTTCGGTTGAGCCGTCATTCAAGGCAGCACAAGTCAATCAACACAACGCGGGACAAAACAGACTTTGCCGTCTGATTAGCCAACGACTGCATTTTCAAATGCTGGAATTGCAGCGAAACGCTGCAAGGGTGGAAATCTGTCAATCGCTGAGAGTGCGAAACCAACTAGACCGAAACATCGGAAGCCGACGTTCAAATTGCGGAACTAGGCGATCGCTGCCCAATCTAGGCAACCCAGCCGATTGCAGCGCGTATTGTCACATGTGAAGCCAGAGACGCAGGATGAAGCCAATCGCAGCCGTGACCAACCTACTTGCGCATTAGCGTATCTCACGACGCTGGGCATCCCGGACCAGTGCCGCCAAACGATAGAACCCATGTGCCATCTTGGTGAATGGTGTGAGCAGGAAGAAGGTGAGAACGGCGCCAAGGTGCAGGGCCAACATCGTCGGCATCAGGACCGTCGCCCCAAGTGCATATAGTACTAGTCCAGACAAGCCGACAAAACCCAGCAGAAGCACAAAGCCGATATCTCCACCCCAAGCCTTCGGGTCGCCTAGGGCGGGGTCCGACTTTCGTTTCAGCATTACCATCCCTGTGCATCCAAGGGTCAGCAGGATTCCTCCTGACAGGCCAAATATTTTGGGCAGAGTGAAGAGCGGATAGGGTGCGGGCATGTCAAAGACATAGTGCATCACAGTCCCTATCGACGTGGCGGCAAAACACAGCAGAAAGCCATACATGATTGCTTGATGCACATGGCGGCGCGCGTGGCTGAAGCGGTCTTCGTCTTCAAAGTTGCAACCGTCCCCGTGTCCGGCCGCGAGGTCTTTCATTCTGGCCGCCATGCCGAAGCTGGCGGTGAGGTGGGACAGGCGGATTGGTTCGCCCCCGACAGTGCGCCAATAGCGGCGCAACCCAATGGCAAGGCTGACCAGAGGCAGCACGAAAGCCGGCAGGAAAATCGCCACCATCGCGTTGTGAGAAAGCGCGGCATAGAACCCTTCGCCGCCGCCGCCCAATGCCTGCAATGCGAACAGGATCAGCGCAAACCCAACCACCAACGACAGGGCGATCGCGCCGCCATGTGTGTGGAAGCGCCGGGCCAGCGGTTGTGGCCAAGCGTGGACCTCCCACGAGTCGCGCCGTACCTCGGCCAGCGCTTTGGGCAGGTTCAGGTCAAACTCATGCGGAGCCGTGTATTGGCAGGCATAGAAGCACCCCCGGCAGTTGTGACACAGGTTGGCTAGCTGCGTGATGTCGCCATCCGAAAACGCCCGGCCCGCATGCATGGACGGGAACACCGAACAATAGCCTTCGCAATAGCGACAGGCATTGCAGATTTCCGCCTGGCGACGGGCTTCTTGGATTAGGTCATTGGTTTGCATGGGCTGCGGCCTCCCGTCCTGCGATGCGTCCGAAGACGGTTCCGATTGTCATGCCAAACCCCGCCAAATACCCTTGACCAAGGATCGACCCGGCCATGGTTTCGCCCGCCGCCCAAAGGTTGCGGATCGGGCCGGTCTTGGTCGAACATTGTGCGTTATCGTCCACCTTCAGACCAAGGTAGGTGAAGGTCACGCCGGTGCGCAGCGTGTAGCCATAGAAGGGTGGCTCGGTGATCGGGCGCGCCCAATTGGTCTTGGGCGGGGTGATCCCGGAAGTGGTCACGCCATCCAGTTCGGTTGGGTGGAAATTCGAAGTGTCGCCGCAGGCCGCATTGAAGCGGTCCACGGTTTGGCGCAGCTTGTCCGCGGGCAGGTCCATCATGTCAGCGAGCCCTTCCAGCGTGTCCGCTTTCAGAGGCGGAAACACCGAGGGCATGAACAGCTCCAGCGACTTGGCATCGATGATCACATAGCCCACCTGATCGGGTTGCGCGGCAACAAGGCGGCCCCAGATCGCATAGCGCTTGGGCCAGACGTCTTCGCCCTCATCATAGAACCGTTCGGCGTGCTTGTTCACGACGACGGAGAACGGCACACAATCCAGCCGCGTGACAATACCGCCGTCGTATTTTGGCGCACGCCCATCGATGGCGACCGCGTGGCATTGGTCAGCATCGCCCACGGACTGTACGCCTTGTTCCAGCAGATCCGCCAAGACGGCGCCGCGATTGTAAGGGGTGCCGCGGATCAGAAAATTCTGTGCTGCTGGTCCCCATGCGCGGGTCAGCCAATCGGTGTCCGCTTGAAATCCACCCGAGGCAACCACCACGGATTTGGGCGAGATGCTGTGCATCTGCCCCTCATGCGTATAGTCCACGCGCGTGATCTGATCGCCGTCGAGTTCCAAGTGGGTAACGGCAGCTTCATAGAGCACATCGACGCCCAGTTTTTCAGCGGTGCGGTAATAGGCGTTCACAAGGCTTTTGCCCCCACCCATGAAGAACGCATTGGTTCGTGCAAGCGACAGTGTGCCGGACAACGAAGGTTGGAAGCGAACCCCGTGTTCCTGCATCCATGGCAAGCATTCCTCGGACGTGCGGATGGCCAACCGTGCCAGATGTTCGTCCGTTTTTCCGCCCGTGACTTTCAGCAGATCGGCCAGATATTCCTCTTCGCTGTAATCCTCGACCAGCGGGCCAAGTGGGCCGGTATGCATGCAGCGGAAATTGCGCGTATGGCGGGAGTTGCCGCCGCGATAGGCCTTTGGCGCGGTCTCAAGGATCAGTGCTTTGGCGCCTGTTTCGGCAGCGGTCATAGCGGCGCACAGGGCTGCATTGCCGCCTCCGATTACTGCGATGTCATAGGATGTGGTCATGGGATGTCCTTTGCTCATCCCTGACTAAAGTGCCCGCTTTAATTTGACCAATGACAGTTTTTCTGGAATTGATGCGATATGCGCATCAATTATGATTTCAACGATCTTGAGGCCTTTCTCGCTGTCAAAGAGACGGGGTCTTTTCATCTGGCGGCAGAAAAGCTGAACCTGTCGCAATCTGCCGTGACGCGCCGTGTACAAAAACTTGAAGCGGCATTGGATTCCGTGCTG
The DNA here is from genome assembly GCF_049803815.1 of Aliiroseovarius crassostreae. GTDB lineage: Bacteria > Pseudomonadota > Alphaproteobacteria > Rhodobacterales > Rhodobacteraceae > Aliiroseovarius > Aliiroseovarius crassostreae_A. Next base: position 515,203 of record NZ_JBNAGI010000001.1, on the reverse strand, counting down.
TTCGAACGCACAACGCGGGCGGTCAAGCCGACACTTGCCGCGAAACGTCTTCAGGCACGGGCAGAGGCGATCCTAGAAGACGCAAATGAAACCACGCGCGCGATGCGAGACGAAAGTGTCGCGCTGTCCCATCAGCGGGGCGCGGTTGTAACCGTAGCGACCATTCCAACGATTGTGACCCGTGTTATATCGCCCGCCCTAGACGCCTTTCGGGAAGCGGGCCAGAAGGCGCGGCTTCGATTTCTGGACGGGTCCGCCAATGACGTGGCCGAGGCCGTCGCTGCAGGAGAGGCCGATTTCGGCCTGTGTTCGATCCCGATGCTGGAACCGACTACCGAGTTCGAGCCTCTGTTTGACGACCAAATCGTTCTTGCCGTCCCGAAAAGGCATGATCTGGACAAACGGGTCGGCGTGAGCTGGAGCGAACTCAATGTTATACCGTTGATCTTGCCTGCGCGTGGCACCGGGAACCGGCTGCTGATTGACGAAGCCATGGCACGCGCGCGGTTACCGCTGCATTGGATCTATGAGGTGGGAAGATCAACGACGGCGATTGATCTGGTGCAGGGCGGCGCGGGGATGGCGCTTTTGCCCCAGTCCGCCATCGACACAGATCGGGTTGGGGTCTGTACGCTGGCAGCACCCGCCATATCACGCCCCATCGGGCTGCTGTCACGCATCGGGCAAACCGAAACACCCGCCGCAATTGCGCTGAAACAGACAATCCGGTCGGTGTGTTAGGGGGCAACCTCGGGATTGATCATATGAATCGGGGTGCCGTCGGCAAAGGCATTGACTTGTTCATAAATGTTAGAAAACTGCAGGTCGAACTCGTCCTCGGTCACAAACCCAATATGCGGCGTTGCGATCAAGTTGGGATGCGCGAGCAGCGGGTCTTTAGGATCGGTCAGCGGCTCGGCATCGAACACGTCAATTGCAGCCTTGCCGGGATGGTTCGCGTTCAACGCGTCCAGCAAGGCGCCGGGCGCAATTAGCCCTGCGCGCGAGGTATTCACAAACAGAGCATCAGATCGCATCGCGGCAAAATCCTCTGCAGTGATGATCCCTATGGTTTCTGGTTTCAGCCGAACATGCATGGAAACGATGTCGCTATCCTCAAAGAAGGAGGTGCGATCAGCGGCAATTGTTCTGCCGTCCGCAGCTGCGCGCGCGCGGCCCTCGTCGGACGCCCACCAGACGACACGCATTCCAAACGCCTCGGCATAGCCCGCAACGGCCTTGGCGATCCGGCCATATCCATAAAGCCCCAGTTGCCTGCCGTTCAAGGTCTTACCCACACCGGATTGCCAACTGCCCGCCTTAACACTTGCCATCTGTGCAGGCAGGTCACGCATGCCCGCCATGATCAGCGCCCAAGTCAGCTCGGCAGCGGCGTGATTGGTGCCACCACCGCCGGGTATTTTAGAGCAAACAAGTACCTTGTGCTCTGTACAGGCGGGGATATCGATGTGCGGATAGACACCGCGTTGACTGATCAAGCGCAGATTGGGCAGACGCTCGATAAGCTCTCTGGTGACTTTTGTTCGTTCTCGAAACAGCACCACCGCATCCGCGTCTGACAAGCGGTCCGCGAGCGCATTCACATCCTCAACATGGTCGGTCCAAACTTGAACGTCATGCCCATTCAGCAGTCGAAAACTGGGCAGCTTTCGTAGAGTGTCAAACCAGTCGTCTAGGATGTGAATACGCATGATTATTTCCCGCGTTTGTACGCTGCGATTGCCAATGCCACGCGATCATGCAGATCTGACATCTGCCGCGCTTCACTGGATTGGCAGGTTCTGTCCGCCAATTGTTTGCCAAGAGCATCGCGTACGGTGCGCAGGCGGTCCATCGCTGCGTTAACTTCGGTGATGGCGTCGTGAGTGGTCATTTCGTGTGATCTTTCAGTGTGAGAGCAAGACAGGGATCGGCGCATCCCGCAGGACGCGGGCGGTTACGCCGCCAAGGAAATCTTCGCGGAATTTAGAGTGCTCATAAGCCCCCATGACAAGCAAGCACGGATCGGTCGCGTGGCAATACGCGATCAATGCGCGCGCAATGCCGGGCTCTGCTGGAATGGCTTCATGCGTGGCGTCAACATTGTGACGCGCCAAGTGGGTCATCACATCTGCGACCGGGCGCGGGGTGGGTTCGTCGCCGACGGTCAGCACCGTCACACGCCCCTGATCCTCGAGCAGTCCCAAACTGTCCGAAAGGGCGCGCGCCGAGGCGCGGCTTCCGTCCCAGGCAAGCGCGGCATGGGCGTGGCGCGCATCTGCGTCATGGCCTTTCGGCACGATCAGCACGGGGCGGCCGCTCATCAGGGCAATGCGGTCCGGGTGGATGGACACATGTTCGTCTACCTCTTCTGCACCGTCATGGCCGACAACCAGCAGGTCATAGTTGCGTGCTGTCTCTGACAGAACCGCATCAACGCGTCCGGACTCCTGTTCGAAGTGCAGCTGATCGCCAAGGGATAGCTGCGGGCGTATCTCTTCGAAACGGGCCTGTATCCCTGACAGGATGTCGGCATTGGCCTGCGCAATGATCTCGCGCGCTTTGGCGGGCACCCAGGCTGCGTTGCTGTTGACGGCTTCGTGCTTTGAATGCGCTAGCAGTGCGGTGACATGCGCACCGCCTTTTGCCAGCGATGCCGCGTACTTCAGCGCGGAAACCGAGCTGTCCGAGCCGTTGAAGGCAACAAGTATGTTGTGAACGCTCATAGGGTCTCTCCTTGTCCGGGCCAGATGCGTGCAGGAACATAGACGTTTCCATCCGCCAGTTTACGCGCCGTGCGCAGCAGCCCGGCCGAGTTCAGCGAAAAGCCGTCTTCGTTCGAGAAATCGACCAGCACATCGATCGTGCCCGACGCATGTTCCAACACCAGTTCGGCCGGGTTTTCATTGGGGCGTGCCAACAGCCCGTCGGACACCGTGCCCGGGGTGAGGGCGCAAGAGGCCAGGCACTGCGCACCGGTCACCGCCATGGTGGGGTGGGTTTTCCATGGCATAAAATACCGGACCGCGATGCTTCCACCGTTGCGCGCCGGGGCCAGCAGGCCAAATTTCGGCGTCACCGATTTTGACACATCCCCCATGCCCATCTTTTCGCCCGCCGCGATGCGGATGGCTTCCATGCGGGCAAAAAAGTCGGTGTTGGCGTCCAGTTCCTCGGCGCTTTCATAGCCGGTCAGGCCGAAATCCTCGGCCCGCGCGATGGCGACGGGCATGGCGACGTCCATGCAGGTCACCTCGATCCCGTCGATGGTGTCACGCAGGTTGCCGGTGGGCAGGAAGGCCCCGGTCGACGACCCAACGACCCCCATGAAGTTCAACTGGATGGGGGCCGATGTGCCGGGGACACCGGCGATTTCACTATCGCCCTCATAGAACAGTGCGCCCCCGGGGGTTTGCACCTTGGCCACCACGCGGGCTCCTGTGTTGACGGCGCGAATGCGAATTTCGGTCACCTCCGCGGTGGGGGTCACCAATCCCATTTCAATGGCGGCAGGGCCGACGCCGGACAAGATGTTTCCGCAAGTGGGTTTGTAGTCAACCAGTCGATCCTCGACCGAGACTTGAGCGAAGAAATAGTCCACGTCGGCCCAGTCATCCATGCTTTCCGACAGCATGGCGACTTTGGTGGTCACGGCGGCCCCGCCGCCGATCCCGTCGATGTTCAGTGCATGGCCCGAGCCAACAGCCGCGATCAGGACTTCGGAGAGGGTGTCCAGGTCTTCCGGCAGATCCTCCCGCCGGAAGTAGGGACCCTTCGACGTGCCGCCACGCATCAGGATATAGGGGATAGCTGTCTGGGTCATTTCAGCGGCCACGGCAAATCAACTGTCCCTTGCAGAAGGCCCGGAGGGAAGTCGCGGTTGAGCGCGCCCGCCATCAGGCACATGAAGGCAATGCCGCACACGGTCAGGATCAGGGTCTTGCTCCAGCCAGCGCCAGCCCGCACACGCAGGAAGGTGATCAGGAAACCGATCAGCGCGAGGATGAAGCCCACGAACCACGTGGCCGCGATGAGCCCGCCAAACCACGCCAGCGTGGACCACAGGCCATAGGGCGCATCTGCGTCTTCGCCGGCAACTTCCTTGTCAGCAAAGATCGCGTCGCCTTCTGGGCGGCGCATCATCTGTACCAGAAGGATCAGGCAACACAGAAGCGAGAAGCCTCCAACCACCAGCGGGATGATCTTATCGGTCATGTTGTAGTCCGGGATCATGTTGGCATTGATCAGGGCAATGATCAGATAGGCCGCTAGGACCAGAAGGAAGATCAGCGGTGCACGTTTCGATCCGGACTGGACCTCGCCTTCGGCCATGATGGATTTCGCCTGACGAATGCCCAGCACGACGGACACGAGGGTGATGATGATCAGCACGATCACGATGGGCGAGAAGACATAATCGATGCCTTCTTCAAAGCTTTTGCGGAAGCGGAACGAAGCGATTTGGAAGGCCTGGTTCGAGAACTTTTCGACCGGGTTGGACAGAACAAAACCGATCAGGAAGGCCGGGCGTGACCAATCAAACCGGCGCAGGAAGATGCCGATCAGACCGATGGCAAACAGTGCCAGAAGGTCTTCGAAATTCTGACCCGACTGGAAGGCCGCGAAGCTGATCAGCATGAACAGGAACGGTGCCAGATAAGTGAAGCGGATCGTGGTCAGCTTGGCGATCCCGCCCGAGGCCGCGATGCACAAGACGGTGCCAACCACATTAGCCAGCGCCAGCAGCCAGACAATCGAATAGGTGATGTCGAGGTTGTTTTTCAGCATCGCCGGACCGACTTCGATGTCGCCCGAGCCCAGTAGAGCAATCGCGCCAATGAAGATCGCCATCGAGCCCGAGCCGGGAATGCCGAACAGAAGAGTGGGTACCAAGCCGCCGCCCTCTTTCGCGTTGTTCGAGCTTTCCGGCCCGATCACGCCACGCACTTCACCTTTTCCGAAATTCGATTTGTCCTTGGTCGTTTGCACCGTGTGACCGTAAGCGATCCAGTCCACGACCGATCCGCCCAGGCCGGGGATGATCCCCACGACCACACCGATGATCGAGCAGCGCACCGACAACCACTTGTTGGCCATCCAGTCGCGCACGCCGTCCATCCAACCAGCCCCCAGCGAGGCCCCTTTGGCGATCGAGCGGTCTTGGCGCAGAAGCGAGACGATCTCGGGGATGGCGAAAATGCCAAGACCCACGATGACCAGCTTCAGCCCGTCGGTAAGATAGGGAATGTCATAGGTCGCCATGCGCAGCGAACCACCGGCATCGGCCTCGCCAATGGTGCCGATCATCATACCCAGCCCAGCGGCGGCCAGACCCTTCAGGGCAAAGCGGCCTGCAAGAATGGCGACCATCGACAGGCCCAGAATGGTGATCATCAACATCTCGGGCAGGCCGAATGCCAACACGATGGGGCGGGCAATCAGAATGAAAAGCGTCAGAAAGGTCGCGCCCACCAGTCCGCCAAAAAGCGACGAGGTAAAGGCGGCGGACAAAGCCCGTGCGGCCTGACCGTTCTTGGCCATCGGGAAGCCGTCCAGAACCGTTGCCTGCGAGGCGGATGATCCAGGGATCCCCATCAGGACCGACGCGAACGTGTCCGAGGTCGGGACCACGGCGACCATGCCGATCATCAGGGCCAGACCCAGAACCGGGTCCATGCCGAACATGAAAGGCAACAAGAGGGACAGACCGGCAATGCCGCCCAGACCGGGGAAGACACCAACGGCCAGCCCCATCACGACACCAAGGATCAAATATCCCAGAACGACAGGCTGCAAGATCAGGGCCCACGCTTCTCCAAGCGCAGGAAGTGCGGTGGCGAAGATCTCCATGGGAGCCGCCTTTCTATCAAGAAATTTTGGAAGTGGCGCGCGGTTCAGTTGCGCCGCGCGCCCTAGATCTGCTTATTTCAGCGAGACACCATAGGCTTCTTGCAGCCAGTCGGTGACATAGGCTTTGGCGCTGTCTTTAACCTGCGTGGCCGTGCCAAGCGCGCCCTGAGCGCCTTCGCCGGTGAAGACCGGGTATTTGCCAACGCGCTTGGACGAGATCTCGGCAAAGTCAGCACGAGCCACAACATCCTGGAACGCTTTGGTGTAGGTGTCGATCACGTCTTGGGGCGTGCCAGCGGGCAGGAAGGCCAGTTTCTGAACCGGGAAGCCTGCGACGAAGAAGGCTCTCCAAGCGTCCCAAGCATCGCCCGAGGTTTCGCAGCCGTCTGTTGCTTCACAGACTTCCTTGAAGGTCGGGATGTCGGGGAAGGTCGGGTCACGCACGATGTTGCCATCCGCGTCCAATGCACCCCAGGTCATCATCGGAACGGCTTTGCCGTCGTTGACCATGGCAAGCGAGCCGCCCAGATAGCCAGACGAGGTTTGATAGTCGATATTGGCTTCGCCACGCTCGAACATTAGGCGGCCATCACCACGGCCCTTGATGCCAAAGACGGGCTCGACGTTCAGGCCCAACATCTTCCAAGCCAGCAGCGGTACAAGGTCAAGACGGGTTGCGCCCTGCGAACCATAGATAAAGTTGTTGTCTTTCAGCGCGTTGGCCGAACCGTCGAACTTAGCGCCATCTTCAGCGTTCAGATAGGCAACACCGCCGGTGCCCGATGCCATGACCGGGTTCCAGTCGTTGTATTCATAGCGCACGCGCGGATCACCCAGCAGGTAGGGGAACTGGGTCGACCCCGAGGTGCCGAACAGCAACGTGCCGTCCTCGTGTTTTTGCTCTTGGAACCAGTTGGCGCCCTTGGTCGAGCCCGCACCCGGCATGAATTTGACGACCACGGTCGGGTTGCCCGGCATGGCTTCTGACAGCAGCGGACCGAAGAAGTTTGCCCATTTGGCCGAACCACCAGTTTCCGAGAAAGGGATGACCCATTCAATGGTTTTGCCCGAGAAGTCGACTTCGGCGGTGGCCGGTGCGGCAACGCCGGCGGCGGCGATCAGCCCCATGACAGCACGGCGCGTAAAGTTGAATTTGGTCATTGGTTCCTCCCTGTTGACCAGACAAACACAAAGGCGTCCTCAGCACCATCGCGCATGTCTCTGAAATTCTTGGGGTTGATTCCCCTTTCGATCCAGCGATCATGGAAGGCCAACCTTGCGTGAACCTTGCGGACCTCAAAATGCGAATAGTCATCGTTGAAGATAACGAGCCCTTGGCCAAGGCGATTTCCTATCGCTTGCGGGATCGTGGGCATGCGGCGGATGTGCTGCATGATGGCAAAGAGGCCGATGCGTTTCTGGCGCAGGAAGGGGCTGACCTGATCGTGCTGGACATCAATCTTCCGGGTATGACGGGTTTAGACGTGCTGCGGGATCTGAGGGCGCGGGGGGACAATGCGCCCGTGATCCTGCTGACTGCCCGCACCGAAATCAGTGACCGAGTCGCCGGACTTGATCTTGGGGCCGATGACTACTTGGTGAAACCGTTCGAAATGGACGAGCTTGAAGCGCGTATCCGCGCCTTGTCACGTCGCCGGGACCTCGAGTTTGGCGCGGTTGAAACCATTGGCGGTTTGTCCTTTAACCGCACCGCCCGACAGGTATCGGCCAACGGATCGCCGCTGGATATTCCGCGCAAGGAACTGGCGGTGTTTGAATGTCTTCTGGAACGGTGCGGCCGGATCGTGTCCAAACCCGTTCTGACGGATCATGTCTATGGAGTCGGTGCCGAAGTTGACGACACGGCGGTCGAGCCTTTGGTCTCGCGTCTGCGGCGCCGACTGGCCGACCACGGCGTCGCGATCAAAACGGCGCGGGGCCTTGGCTATATGCTGGAAGTGGTCGCCACGTGACGCGGGTGTTTTCCCTACGCCAGAGGCTCTTCGTCCTCATTCTTGTGCCTCTCATGCTGATGGGGCTGGTGCTGGGCTATTGGCGCGTTTCCGTGGCGCAGGACACGGCTGAAGAGCTTTTTGACCGTTCTTTGTTGTCTGCCGCATTGGCCATTTCGCGGGATGTGGCGATTTCAGGAGGTGACGCGCTTTTACCCTCAACCAGCGACCTGATCCAAGACGCGGCTGGCGGCGAGGTGTTCTATCACGCGACGGGGCCGGGCGGGATCTATGTGACGGGCTATGCCTATCCGCCCACCGGTGTCGTCCCCGAGATGGACCTCTATACCCCGCACTACTTCAAGGCCGAATACCGCGGCGAGACTGTGCGGGTTCTTAAGGTCGTGGAACGCGTCACCAGCGACGGTGTGTCGGGAAGTTCCACGGTGACGGTCTGGCAACGACTGTCCGAACGCAGCAGGTTCGCCACGGAACTTGCCCTTCGGGCTGCGGGACTGATCGGGGGCTTGTTGCTGACGCTGGCCCTGGTGGTGTGGTTTGGTGTGGCACGCGGTCTGCGCCCGCTACTTGATCTGCAGCAGGCGATTGAGGTCCGCTCTCCAGACGATCTAAGCCAAATCCGGCGCCCCATTCCAATCGAGGCGCAGGGTATTGTAGAAACGTTGAACCGCCTGTTTGCCAAGGTGCAGAACAGTATGACGGCCCAACAGGTGTTTATCTCGAACGCGGCCCACCAGTTGCGTAATCCAGCTGCATCCGTGCAGTCCATGGCGGAAAGCCTGCGGGATGCGCCCAGCAGCGAAGACCAACAACAGCGGATCGAAGACCTTGTCGTCGCGGCCCGCGCCTCGGCCCGCGTGACCAAGCAATTGCTGTCGATGGACCGGCTGCGCCAACCCATGCCCGACAGTCGCCGATCGCGATTTGACCTTTCTGACGTGCTCAGGACCATATGTGCCGATGTGGGGCCAGAGGTGCTGTCGCGCGATATCGACTTCGAGCTTGCCTCTCCTGGCCACCCCGTTGAGATGACAGGCGACCAAGTGTTCATTGCTGAGGCGATCAAGAACATGATCGACAATGCCTTGAAACACGGTGGCCCAAAGCTGAGCTCTATTGTGGTGCGCCTACGGGAAGACGGAAACAAGGCATTGATCACCGTTTATGACGACGGCAAAGGGTTGTCTCCGGAAGAAAGTGATTTGGCACTGGGGCGTTTCTCACAAGTTGAGCCGTCGCAAGGAAGCGGCCTTGGTCTTTCTATAGTTTCAGCGGTTGCAGAGCGACACGGCGGGAAACTCGTGATTGACCCCGTGGAAATTGGAGCAAGTCTAACTCTTTCTTTAGCGCTTCAAGCTGCACGATAGACGGGCACGTTCCCCACCTCCTATTTGACCCGGGGCAACAAAAATCTTTGCAGGAATGAATGCAAGGCATTCAACGTCAAACATTCTCGACTGAAATGAAACGATGTACATGTTTGTTGACAGGTCTCTAGGGTCGAGTTCTGATTGGCGACGGGTGGACAAGCGACAGTTCTGCCAGCACAGCGGATCCCCAGTTCTGACGGATTTTGCACCCGCGGCGAAGGTGCGCAACACGGGCTGCGAGCGCGGCATTCGTACTACAGGTTCAAAGTCGGCTCTGGGTCGAGTAAACATGGCCAATGTTGGCTTTCACTGCATATTCGGCTCTTCGTGCAAGGTGCAGCATCGGTAGTTATGGGCTCTTTCGTTGAATTCGCTGCGGTGTGAACGAACGACGGCTATGCTGAAATCTCTGATGCAGGATCCAGCATGGCCCGTCGGGTTCATTCTCTCTGGAACCCACGAACTCAGAGATATCCTTAACTTCGACGCTCAGTTGGGCCGACGTGTCTATCCAATCCAACTCGAACCGTTGGATGTGCTCAATGATGGCGATGACGTTTGTGAACTTGTGCAGGCCTACTGCCGCAAGTCCGGGCTTGTCGCTGCTGACACGCTTTCGAGCGGTGATTTCACGGCACGGTTGGTCCATGCTGCGGCCAGCGAATTTGGCTTGGTGATCGAATTGATCATCGCGGCCATCGAGGAAGCTCTGATTGCGAAGCAACCCAAGCTCACCTCCCACATGTTTGTCGATGCCTTCAGGCGGAGATCAGGGTGTATCGACGGGCTGAACCCTTTCCTGATTGACGACTTTGAACATGTCGATCCACGCGCGATCCTCAGCTGTTCGGAGGGATTGTAATGTCGGACAACACCATCAAAGGACTACTGTCTGTGCCGCTGGGAAAAGGTGAAACTGCGAATTCTTTTGCATCGCGGCTAGCTGTACGAAACGGCTCTGCTCGCCTTCTCGAATTCTGCACCGATATGGGAGTGTCGTCCTTCTATCTTGGACGGGGAGACCCAGACACGTTACGTGCTTTTGCTGAGCTCGCGGGTGTTGAATACGAATGCTTGCTTGCCCACACTCCAAGGATGCTCGACCGCAACCTGTTTGGTTTCGGCGCTGAGGTCATCAAATGGCGGGCGCTCCAACGAAACAGACTTCGATATTGCCCGGCTTGCCTCGCCGAAGACAGGAAGTTGAATGGAGCACTTGGACCTTATCAACGGTCTAGTTGGGTATTGACCTCGATCCGGTCCTGCCATTTCCACCAGTGTATGCTAGTTGACCTGTCTTACGCTGGTGCTCCAAGTGACGGTGACGACTTTCTTTTGAAGCTGACCACACGGCGCACAGAGCAAGGCGAAATGGTGATTGAGCCGGTTAAGATGTGCGATCTGGAACTTGAGCGGTATCTTCTGCGGCGTATCCGCGGTGCCAAAGGGCCGGAATGGCTGGACACCTTGCAGTTCCACGTCGCTGCGCAGCTTTGCGAGAATTTCGGGTTACTATTGACAAAAGGTGCTGAAGCCGTCCGACATCAGACCACTGAGCGTGAATGGGTTGAGGCAGGTGCTGCCGGTTATCGGGTGCTGAGGAACGGCAAAGATGCCTTGACCGGGAAGCTGAAAGAGATCCAGAACAGAAATCCGATCGAATACCAGCTCTATCGCAGTAAGTACCGTGTCTTCTACCAATGGCTTCGTGATCGTGACGAGGGGCCGGAATTTGACGAAATCCGCGATCACGTTCGCCAATTCGTGTTCAACAACTTTCCAGTCAAACCTGGAGCTCTCGTTCTCGGCGTTCCTTGCACCGAACAGAAACTGCACACGATTTGCACGGCCAGTCGCCGTTACGGAATCTCGAGGCAGATGCTCAGTCGATGCCTTGTGGAGCGCGGTCTGGCCCAGCCAGTGGTGGGCTCGACTACTCCGAAGATACACGCTTACATTCAAAACGCGGTAGTCGAAGACATCGTGTTTGATACGATTGGTACGATGGACATCGGACAGGCGGCTCAGTATCTCGGCATCAACAGAAACCTCATGGCGCGATTTATTGGAAGGGGGTGGATCAGGCATTTGGTGAAACCAGGTACTGATTGGCCCCGCTTCACAGATATCCACTTGAAGCGTTTCATTGCGGATCTCTGGAAAAAACCGAAAGACCGGCTTGCGGTTGAAACGCTGACCGACATACCGACGGCGGCGCACCGAACACGCTGCCGCATCGAGCATATCGTCGAGTTGATCCTTGAAAACCGCCTTGGATCTAGCCGGCGTGCTTCAAGTGAAACACTTTTTAAATCCGTTGGTGTTGATCTGCACGAACTTCGCGAACTGCTCGTTCCTCCGCACGATATTGGTTTCTCCGTCAGCGCTGCTGTTGAAAAGCTGCGTGTTTCAACCAGCACCATTACAAACCTGATTGACGCTGGCGTGCTGAAGAGTGAGGTTTTCACCTGGCCGATCGAGGGTCGAACGGTTGAACTTGTCACGGCTCAATCAGTCGCGGAGTTCCGGTCAAAACACATCTCGTTGGCGGAATTGTCAGATACCAAGAAGCGCGCGCCGGGTCCTTTGGCTCAACACCTGGCGGCTAAGAACATCTTGCCTGCCACTCTTTTGGGCGGTGGTAGTAGGATCTATCGGCGCGCCGATCTAACTTCTATCTGAAAACTTTAACTGAGCGCATGGGTCGGCATTTGCCGACCCTTTTTTGTGCCTGTAACGCATCGTTTTCAACTGCAGAGTCAAACTAACTGTCAAAAAAGGTCAATCAGGTGCTTTATTCATATTTCGGGCGACGTAAAATCAATGGGTTAGAAGGCGTCCAGGGGTCAAACTATGTGTCACTCCACAATTTATGATTGCGCCATGAAGGTGGAAGTCACCCAACGATCAGCTGTTTCAGTTGCAGCGCCTCATGCTCCAGTTCCAGCAGTTTGTGCTGGATCACGTCGCCAATCGACACCATGCCGATCAGCTGTTCTGCCTTCAGGACGGGCAGGTGGCGAAAGCGGCCTTCGGTCATGCGTTTTAGCACAAAGTCGAGGGAATCACTCAGCCCACAGGTCTCGACCTCGGCGGTCATCACTTCGCTGACAAGCTGGGGCAGGGTGTGGCCGGGCGTGTCCGCCAGTTTGCGCACGATGTCGCGTTCCGACAGGATGCCGCTCAGCGCGCCCTGATCGTCTGTTACCACAAGCGCACCGATCTTTTCATCGCGCAGCACCTCAACCGCGTGTCCAATCGTGTCACTGGGCGAGATTGTGATCACATCGCGCCCCTTGCGATCCATAATGTGATGCACCTGGGCCTGATCTTTCTTCAGGTTGCTGCTCTGATCCTGGCTGTGGCTGCGTTGGGTTTTATGATCTCCACGGATGGGGCTCCGATAGGAAGTTGGCATGGGGTCACTCTCCTTCCTGAAGTGTTTGTCTTTCCTCTACACACCCACCATAACCACATTATTGAAGATCCGGAGTAAAAAAATCATGGCGCATGTCACACTTACGCCCCTGCTGGCAACAACGATCTTCGTGTTGGCCTGCCTGTGCGGGTACCAATATCGGCGCGTGTGGAAGCAAGAGGGGCCGCGCTGGCAGCTGTGGCTTTACGGCGCGCTGACGGCGGCGGGGCTGTTGGTGCTGGGATTTGTACCGCTTGAGGCGGGGTAGGGGCCGAGGGCCTAGCCCTTCTGCGCCGCCATCTCTTGGGCCATCTCGCGCGCCTTGCGCTTGCGCGGGCATTCCAGGCGGTCGCGCAGCGGGCTGTTGGGGTCGATTTCCTTGCTGCAGACCAGGCATTGATCCGCGTCGCCAATGGCGTTCAGGCCCCCGCAGCTGCCCTTGATGGTGCGCCCTGCCAGAATCACCCCAAGCGCCATGCCCAGCATCACGATCATCAGGATGGCGAAGGTCATGAAGAAGGTGGCCATGGGGCGGGCTTTCTGTGTTCTGGGCGTCCGGGGTCTCGTCCCAATATCGGGACGCAAAGGGGCGAGATCAAGCCGCGGGGCAGCTTGATCTCGGGATTGTTACGCCGTCAGCGCCTGATAGGCCGGGCTGGCGGTAGTGGTGAATTGCAGGTCCGATGCGGCCTTGTCGCGGTCGATGAACAACACGGCAATGTCATGCGCTTTGGCCACTTCCAGGCCGCGCTCACGCCCCAGGATCAGCATGGCCGTGGACCAGGCATCGGCCAGCATCGCGTTATCTGCCAGCACGGTGGCCGACGCGGTTTTATGGGTGATCGGGCGGCCGGTTTTCGGATCGATGATATGCGAATAACGCTGGCCGTCTTTCTCATAATAGTTGCGATAGTCGCCCGACGAGGCGAGGCCAAGACCCGAAATGCCGACCACGTCCTGCATGCCGCCCGAAAGCGCGGCGGGTTTTTCGATACCGATCTGCCAGGGCTGACCCGACGGGTTGCGGCCAGCGGCGTAAAGGTCGCCGCCGATTTCTACCATGTAATCCGAAACGCCAAGCGTTTCCAAAGCCTTGCCAACGGCGTCCGCGCCATAGCCCTTGCCGATGGCGGCCAGGTAAATCTGCGCATCGGTGCGGGTTTTTTGCAGGGATGATCCAGCAACTTTCAACGTGTTGGTATGACCCGAGCGCCGTTGTGCGTCTGCGATCTGCGCTTCTGCCGGGGTGGCCTGCGCACCGGGGGCACCAAAGCCCCAGAGTTCGATCAGCGGCCCGATTGTGGTGTCGAAGCGACCGTCGCTGGCCAGATTCACCTGTTCCGCGGCCTGCATCACCTCAGCAAGTTCCGCCGAGACCTGAACCGGGGCAGTGCCGTTTTGGGTGTTGAACCGCGAGATTTCCGAGCGCGGATCCCAGTTCGACATCTGCTGGTTCACCTGTGCCAGCGCACCGTCGATGGCCGTTTGTACCTCGGCCTCGGTCACACCGTTTTCCGGGTCACGCGCTACGACGTTATAGGTCGTGCCCATGGTCAGTCCGGTGATCTTGTAAAACGCCGTCGATGGCTTGCAAGCGGCAAAGGCCAGCGGCATGAGCATGAAGGTGCGGCGTGAAAATTTGGTCAGATCGGGCACGGATAAACCCCTTTCGGTCGCGTATAGGTCGGATTGAACAGTATCTAGAGGCTTTTCTGCCACATTGGGCGCCAATTCAACCAAAAAAGTTGGGGTTTATTGGGAAAAGAGCACTTTCACCCAAGGCCATCTCATTGCATAAGCATGCCAGCCAATCTGAAGAGGGGAACACTGTGCAGCGTTTCTTGCTACGCAAGGGATTGAACATCCCGATTTCCGGAGCGCCGAGGCTCGGCATCGAAAATGGGCCAGACGTAAAACGCGTCGGCATTCTTGGTGATGACTATGTCGGGTGGAAGCCGCGCATCTCGGTGGAAGAAGGGGATGTGGTCGGGGCAGGCACGCCGATCCTGGTCAATAAGGACATGCCCGAGGTGCAGGTCGTGTCGCCAGTGGGCGGCAAGATCACCGCGATCAATCGCGGCGCGCGACGCAAGCTGATCAGCATCGAGATCGAAGTGGGCGAGGGCGCCGACCCGGTCGACTTTTCGTCGGTGGGCGATGTGTCGACCCCGGAGGGTCTGGTGGAACGGCTCTGTGCGGCGGGTCTGTGGACCTCGTTTCGCACGCGCCCCTATTCAAAGGTGCCCGCGCCAGACGCGCGCCCCGCGGCGATCTATGTCAACGCGATGGACACCGAACCATTGTCGGCTGACCCGGCCGAAATCATCACCGAAGAGGCCGAGGCCTTTGCCAAGGGGCTGGAGGCGGTTGCGTCCCTGACCGAAGGCACGACCTATCTGTGTCAAAGCGATGGGGATGCGTTGCCGGGGCATGACCTGGCGGGCGTCGAAGCCGTCGCCTTTGCGGGGCCGCACCCGGCGGGGCTTTCTGGCACCCACATGCATTTCCTGGAACCGCCGCGCGCCGACAAATTTGTCTGGACCATCGGGTATCAGGACGTGATCGTAATCGGCCGCCTGCTGTTGACCGGCACCTATGATGCGCGCTGCGTCGTGGCGCTGACCGGTCCGGTGTGCAATGATCCCCGACTGGTACGCACGATGGCTGGTGCGTCGATGGCGGATCTGGTGGCGGGCGATCTGCCGGCGGACCTGCCGGTGCGGATGATTTCGGGCTCGGTGCTGAGTGGCCGCGGGGGCGAAGGTCCAAGCGCCTATCTGGGGCGGTATGCGCGTCAGATTACGCTGATCGAAGAGGATCACACCCAGATCCCGATGGGCTGGATCCGGCCGATGTTTTCGAAATACGCGGTGCAACCGGTGCTGGGATCTGCGCTGGCGCGCCTGTCGGACCGCAAGTTTCCGCTGACCTCGAACCTGAACGGAGGGCGCCGCGCGATGGTGCCGACCGGCACGTTTGAAACGCTGATGCCGCAGGATTTCCTGCCCACGCAACTGTTGCGCGCGCTGTTGGTGATGGACACCGATCAGGCGCAGGCACTGGGCGCGTTGGAACTGGACGAAGAAGATCTTGGCCTTGTGGGCTTTGCCTGCCCCGCCAAGTATGAATACGGTCTTGCGCTGCGGGATTGTCTGACGAAGATCGAGAAGGAGGGGTAAACCTTGGGCTTGCGAAACTTTTTCGATCGGATCGAGCCGCATTTTGAGAAGGGCGGCAAATACGAGAAATACTACCCCATCTACGAGATGGTCGAGAGTATTATCTACACGCCGAAAACCGTCACCACCGTTGCGCCCCATGCGCGCTCTTACGTGGATATGAAGCGGATCATGACCTATGTGGTCATCGCGACGATCCCCTGCATTTTGATGGCGCTGTACAACACTGGTCTGCAAAGCAATCTGGCGATTGCCGAATTTGGCCCGTCGGGCTGGCGTGCGGCGATCATTGATGGGTTGGGCATCGGCTTTAACGCGGCAAACCCGCTGGCGAACATGGCCCATGGCCTGTTGTATTTCCTGCCGATCTACATCGTCACCCTTGTGGCCGGCGGTGTGTTCGAGGTGATCTTTGCCACGGTACGCAAGCACGAGGTGAACGAAGGCTTCCTTGTGTCCTCGATGCTTTATGCGCTGATCCTTCCGGCCACGACGCCATTGTGGCAGGTGGCGATGGGCATCATCTTTGGGGTCGTCATCGGCAAAGAGGTGTTTGGCGGCACCGGCAAGAACTTCCTCAACCCGGCGCTGACCGGGCGGGCGTTCCTGTATTTTGCTTATCCGGCGCAGCTGTCGGGCGACAGTGTTTGGGTGCCGGTGGACGGGTTCACCGGCGCGACCGCGCTGGCGGTGTCGGCGTCCGATGGGGTTCAGGCCCTGGCCGCGCGCGGCGTGACCTGGTGGGACAGCTTCCTGGGCTTCATTCCCGGGTCGATGGGGGAAACCTCGACCCTGGCGGCGCTGTTCGGGCTGGCCTTCCTGCTGGCCACCCGGATTGCGAATTTCCGACTGGTGGTTGGCTGTCTGGCCGGGATGATCGGCTTTTCGCTGCTTCTGAACGTGATCGGGTCCGACACCAACCCGATGTTCGCCATGCCGTGGTATTGGCATCTGGTTCTGGGCGGCTATGCGTTCGGTCTGGTTTTCATGGTGACCGAGCCGGTTTCGGCGTCGCAGACCAATGCCGGACGCTATATCTATGGCGCGCTCATTGGCTTCATGGTGGTGATGATCCGGGTGATCAACCCGGCCTTCCCGGAAGGGATGATGCTCGCCATTCTCTTTGGCAATGTCTTTGCGCCGTTGATCGACTATTTCGTCGTTCAGGCCAACATCAAACGTAGGGCGAAGCGAAATGCCTAACGATCTTCAAACCGATACGGCCCCGAAAGGGGCCATCCGCCGCTTTCTGGATCTGCCCGCGGATTCCGTTGCGAAAACCGTGTTCGTCGCCGTGACCCTGTGTCTTGTGGCGTCGATGATCGTGTCCGCCGCCGCGGTCGCCCTGCGCCCGTTGCAGGCGGTGAATGCGCTGAAAGACAAGCAGATCAACATTCTGCAGGTCGCCGGTATCTACGACCCGGAGATTGACGTGGTCGAGGCCTTTTCGGCCTTTGAACCGAAGGTGTTGGAACTGGCCACCGGCGCGTTTACCGACAAGTTTGACCCGGCTGCGTTCGATGACCGCAAGGCCGCCGACGATCCCGATATCTCGATTGCCCTGGCAGACGACCCTGCGGGCATTGGCCGTCAGGCGGAATACGTGACCGTCTATCTGCTGCGTGATGAGGCAGGCGCCATCGACAAGGTGATCCTGCCGCTGCATGGCTACGGCCTGTGGTCGACGCTGTATGGCTTTATCGCGCTGGAAGAAAACGGCAACGACATCTATGGCCTGCAGTTCTATGAACACGCGGAAACGCCGGGCCTGGGCGCCGAGGTGGACAACCCGCGCTGGAAGGCCCAGTGGAACGGCAAGAAGCTGTTTGATGAAGAGGGCGAGCTGCGGATCAGCGTGACCAAATCCGTGCCGCCGGCAGGGCCCGAATATCACGTCGATGCCTTGGCAGGGGCCACCCTGACCACCGCCGGCGTGCACAATCTGGTGCGCTTCTGGATGGGGGAAGAAGGCTATGAGCCCTTCCTCGAGAACCTGAGATCGGGGGATTTGTAATGGCCCATAAACGCAAAGAAATGCTGACCGACCCGTTGGTCGACAACAACCCGATCACCCTTCAGGTGCTGGGGATCTGTTCGGCACTGGCGGTGACATCGTCGTTGCAGGTGGCTTTGGTGATGACAATTGCGGTGACCTTCGTGACCGCATTTTCGTCGATGTTCATTTCGATGATCCGCAACCACATTCCCAGCTCGATCCGCATCATCGTGCAGA
Source organism: Aliiroseovarius crassostreae (assembly GCF_049803815.1). Classification (GTDB taxonomy): domain Bacteria; phylum Pseudomonadota; class Alphaproteobacteria; order Rhodobacterales; family Rhodobacteraceae; genus Aliiroseovarius; species Aliiroseovarius crassostreae_A. Next base: position 497,180 of record NZ_JBNAGI010000001.1, on the reverse strand, counting down.
TGGTAATCATCGCGTCGCTGGTGATCCTGGTGGATCAGGTTTTGAAAGCTTACGCGTTCGAAATCTCGAAAACCCTGTCGGTCTTTGTGGGGCTGATCATCACCAACTGTATCGTGATGGGCCGCGCCGAAGCCTTCGCCATGAAGAACCCGCCGATTGACAGTTTCATCGACGGGATCGGCAATGGTCTGGGCTATGGCCTGATCCTGATGCTGGTCGGTGTCGTGCGCGAGTTGTTCGGCTCGGGCAGCCTGTTTGGCGTCACCATCCTGGAAACCGTGAACAATGGTGGCTGGTATGTGCCAAACGGCCTTTTGCTTTTGCCGCCTTCGGCGTTCTTCATCATCGGTCTGATCATCTGGGCGTTCCGCAGCTGGAAACCCGAGCAGGTCGAAGAACGCGAATTTGAAATCCAGAATGTTGGGGGTCACTGATGGAAGGTCTTCTCTCTCTTGCCGTCAAGGCGATCTTCGTTGAAAACCTTGCGCTCAGCTTCTTCCTCGGCATGTGTACCTTCATCGCCGTGTCGAAAAAGATCTCGACCGCCATTGGTCTGGGCATTTCGGTGATGATCGTGCAGTCGATCACGGTGCCCGCAAACAACCTGATCCTGAGCTACCTGCTGGCGCCCGGGGCGCTGGCCTGGGCGGGCTTTCCCGATGTGGATCTGACCTTCCTTGGTCTGATTTCTTACATCGGTGTGATTGCAGCCCTGGTGCAGATCCTGGAGATGGTCTTGGATAAGTATTTCCCGCCGCTTTACAACGCGCTGGGGGTGTTCCTGCCGCTGATCACCGTGAACTGCGCCATTCTGGGCGGTTCGCTTTTCATGGTCGAGCGGGGGTATGATTTTTCCGAAAGCGTGACCTACGGGATTTCCTCGGGCTTTGGTTGGGCGCTGGCGATCACTGCGATGGCCGGGGTGCGTGAAAAGCTGAAATATTCGGACATTCCCGATGGTCTGCAGGGCCTGGGCATCACCTTCATCACCGCAGGTCTGATGGCGATGGCCTTCATGTCCTTCTCTGGCGTGAAACTCTGAGGGGCGCGAAAGAATGGAAACGTTTAGCCTAGGTATCATCCTTTTCACCCTGATCGTTCTGGCGCTGGTCGCGATCATTCTGGCGGCCCGCTCGAAACTGGTGTCGTCGGGCAATGTGAACATCACCATCAACGGTGAAAAAACCATCTCGGTCCCGGCAGGCGGCAAGCTGTTGCAGACGCTGGCGGGCGAGAAGATGTTTGTCCCCTCCGCCTGTGGCGGTGGCGGCACCTGTGCGCAATGCCGGGTGCGGGTGCATTCCGGTGGCGGGTCGATCCTGCCCACGGAAGAAAGCCACATCACCAAACGCGAAGCCGCCTGTGGCGACCGCCTGTCCTGTCAGGTGGCCGTGAAACAGGACATGGAAATCGAAGTCCCCGAAGAGGTGTTCGGCGTGAAAAAGTGGGAATGCACCGTGCGTTCCAACGAAAACGTCGCCACCTTCATCAAGGCGCTGGTGCTGGAATTGCCGGAAGGCGAGGATGTGAATTTCCGCGCGGGCGGCTACATCCAGATCGAAGCCCCGGCGCACAAGCTGAAATACACCGATTTCGACATCGAAGACGAATATCGCGAAGATTGGGACAAGTTCAATCTGTGGCAATATGAAAGCGTCGTGGACGAGCCGGTGGAACGCGCCTATTCGATGGCCAACTACCCGGATGAAAAGGGCATCATCATGCTCAACGTCCGTGTCGCCTCGCCCCCTCCGGGCAGCGAGGGCATTCCGGCGGGCAAGATGTCGTCTTACATTTTCAACCTGAAACCGGGCGATAAGGTGACCATTTCGGGCCCCTATGGCGAGTTCTTCGCCCGTGACACCGACAAGGAAATGGTGTTCATCGGCGGTGGGGCCGGGATGGCCCCGATGCGTAGCCACATCTTTGATCAGCTCAAGCGCCTGAAGAACAAGGATCGCAAGATCACCTTCTGGTACGGGGCGCGGTCAAAGCGCGAGATGTTCTTTGTGGAAGATTTCGACGAGCTGGCCAAGGAATTCCCGAACTTCACCTGGCACGTCGCCCTGTCGGATGCGCTGCCCGAAGATGAATGGACCGGCTATACCGGCTTCATCCACAACGTGCTGCATGACGAATACCTCAAGGACCACCCGGCCCCAGAAGATTGCGAATACTACATGTGTGGTCCCCCCATCATGAACCAATCCGTGATCAACATGCTGTTGGAGCTGGGTGTGGATCGCGAAGACATCATGCTGGATGATTTCGGCGGCTAAGGCTGACCATCCGACAATGTGATGAATTACACAGGGGCTGTCTGGCAGATGCGCAGGCGGCCCTTTTCCTTTTGGCGCAATTCCCCACATTTTTTTGCCGCGTTTCGCTTTGCCCCGCGCCATAATTCTTTTACTTTGATCTGAGACATACCCTAAGGCAGGGCAAACCTGCCAGAATACCAATAACCGTTTCCGAGGCCCGAGCCCCGCCCATGCATCCCGAGATCAAGGCCCTGTCCCGCCTCACGCTGGATACCGCGCGTGACCTCGCCCCGATTGTGGGCGTGGTGGCGGTGTTTCAGTTTCTGGTGCTGAAGCAGCCCATTGATGATCTGTCGACCAAGCTGATTGGGCTTCTCTTCGTGATGGTCGGGTTGGCCGTGTTCATCCGCGGGTTGGAGCTGGCCCTGTTTCCCTTGGGCGAAAGCCTTGCTGACGCGTTCGCCAACAAGGGCAACCTCTTTTGGCTTCTGCTTTTCTCTTTCGCGCTGGGGTTCGGCACCACCGTGGCCGAACCCGCGCTGATTGCGGTGACCGGCGAGGCGGCGCGGACCATGACCCTAATCGGTGCCGTGGCGGATGACCCGGCCGCGCAGACCACTTATGCAGACGCGCTGCGCTATACGGTGGCCGTGGCGGTGGGGGCCTCGCTGGTCATCGGGGTCATGCGCATTCTGCTTGGCTGGCCAATCCAGTATCTGATCATCGGCGGTTATGTGATTGTGGTGATTATGACCTGGTTCGCCCCACCTGAAATCATTGGTATCGCGTATGACAGCGGGGGCGTGACCACCTCGACCGTGACGGTGCCGCTGACCACCGCGCTTGGCGTGGGGCTGGCCAGCGTGATCAAGGGCCGCAACCCGATGATTGACGGGTTTGGGCTGGTGGCGTTTGCGTCGCTCTTGCCGATCATCTTTGTGCTGGGCTTCGGTATTTGGGGGGCGGTTGGATGATTGCGGACCTGATCCAAACCATCCTGTCGACCGTCCTTGATATTTTGCCCATTGCCGGGATCCTGGTGTTTTTCCAAGTGGTTGTGCTGCGCAAGCCGGTGCCGCACCTGCCGCAGGTTTTGATCGGTTCGGTCTATGTTGTGCTCGGGCTTGGCCTCTTCCTGTTTGGTCTGGAACACGCGCTGTTCCCAATCGGTGAAAGCATGGCGCGGCAGTTGACCGACCCGTCTTTCATCGGAAACCCGGCGGATTGGACCGCACATGGCTGGACCTATCTCTTTGCCTTTGCGATCGGCTTTTCCACCACCATCGCCGAACCCTCACTGATCGCGGTGGCGCTCAAGGCGCGCGACGTGTCGGGCGGCGCGGTCAGCGCATGGGGGCTGCGGATTGCGGTGGCCGTGGGCGTGGCGCTCAGCCTGACGGTGGGCACCTACCGGATCGTGACCGGTACGCCGCTCTATCTTTACATGATTGTCGGATACGTGATCGTGATCGCGCAAACCATGTCGGCGCCCAAGATGATTGTGCCCTTGGCCTATGACAGCGGGGGCGTGACCACCTCCACCGTGACCGTGCCCTTGGTGGCAGCCCTTGGCCTTGGCCTAGCCTCCACCGTACCGGGACGCAGCCCGGTGCTCGATGGGTTCGGCCTGGTGGCTCTGGCCAGCCTCTTCCCGATGATCACCGTCATGGGATACGCGCAATTGGTAGAGTGGAACGCGCGACGTAATGGTATTAAACACGTCATAGACGGCGACAGAGAGGACGCGCCATGAAGTTCAAACTGATCATTGCCTTGGTCGAAGATGCCAAGACCGACAAGGTGCTGGATGCCGCCCGCGCGGCGGGGGCGACGGGCGCCACCGTGATCACCTCGGTTCGGGGTGAGGGGCTCAAGCAGAAGAAAAGCTTCCTTGGCCTGACCGTGGCGGGCCAACGCGACATGGCGCTGTTTTTGGTGGAAGAACACAAGGCCACCGAGATCCTCGAAGCCGTCGCCAGGGCGGGTGCCTTTATCGAAGAACCGGGCAGCGGCGTGGTCTTCCAGATCGACATCGAAGACGCGATTGGGCTGGAAACTCAGGTGGCCGCCCTGCGCAACGCGCTGAAGGAGGATGAGCTATGAGCCAGCCTGAAATGACCCATGTGCGCGACGCGATGCAGGACGATCTGCACCTGATCGACGGTCTGTCTTCGATCCGGGAAGCCTTGGAAACCATGGAAGAAACCCGCGTTGATGCGTTGGTGATCGACAAACGGGATGCTGCCGATGAATACGGCGTGATCACCATGGGAATGATCGGGCGCGATGTGATGGCGCCGGGGCGCAACCCCGGACGGGTCAGCGTCTATGAGATCATGGAAAAGCCTGCCCTGATCGTGCCCGCCGCCATGCAGGCGCGTTATGCGATCCGCCTGCTCACCCGCTTGGGCGTCGAACACGCGGTGGCGACCGAGGCCGACCAGGTCGTGGGTTATGTCACCCTGCGCGATCTGACATTGGCTGAGTTTCGCGACCGCTTTCCCAAACCCTGATCATCCTTCCGACCAGGCCTGCGCCTGAGGGTCACCCAACCGGAAAAGATCAATCGCCCGCGCGGCGATCTGATCGACAATGGCACCCACACTGTCCGGTTTCAGATAAAAGGCGGGCACTGGTGGCAGGACAATCGCGCCCATTTCGGTCACGCGGGTCATATTGCGCAGATGGGCCAGCGTCAGCGGCGCTTCGCGGGCCAGCAAAACCAGGCGCCGCCGCTCTTTCAACTGTACCCCCGCCGCCCGCGTCAGCAAATTGTCATCCAATCCGTTTGCAACCGCTGCAAGGCTGCGCATGGAACAGGGCGCAACAATCATGCCCGCCACCGGAACCGAGCCAGAGGCGATGCTTGCCCCGATATTTCGAATGTCGTGACAAGTGGTTGCCAGGTCGGTGATTTGGGCCAAGGCATCCGCCCCGCATTCCTCAGTCAAAGTGCGCTCTGCGGCGGGGCTGATCACAAGGTCGACCTCGACGTGCAGGTCTGCCAACTGCCGCATGACGGACAGACCCAAAGCTGCCCCTGATGCGCCGGAAATCCCCACAATGAGACGTTTGGTCATGTCTTCAACTCCGGCATCAGGCGGGTGATCAGGTCACTGGCAAAGGCGGCATCCTCGGGCGCGGTTTGCATCACCGTTCCCCAGTCCCGCGTGGTTTCCGCCCCAAGCTTGCCCGTCGCATCAATCCCCATCTTGCCCGCCAGCCCCGGCTGGGGCGACGCGAAATCGAGGTAGTCCATCGGCGTGTTCTCCACCATCATCACGTCGCGCGACGGGTCCATCCGCGTGGCCAGCGCCCAGGCGATATCGTCCCAATTGCGCGGATCAATGTCGTCGTCCACCACGATGATCATCTTGGTATAGCTAAACTGCGGCAACATCCCCCACAGCGCCATCATCACCCGCCGCGCCTGACCCGGATAGCGCTTGCGAATGCTCGCCACCGCGATGCGATAGGAACAGGCGGCGGGCGGCAGCCACAGATCGTGGATTTCCGGGATCTGCGCCTGAAGGGTGGGCAGGGCCAGCTGGTTGAACACTTCGCCAATGATCGCTGGTTCATCGGGCGGACGCCCCGTGTAGGTCGACAGGTACAGCGGATCTTTGCGATGGGTGATCGCGGTGACGGTCAGCACCGGGAAGTCCTCGGCCGGGTTGTAATACCCGGTGTGATCGCCAAACGGCCCTTCCGGCGCCATTTCGGTGGGTGAGACATACCCCTCGATCACAATCTCGGCCTCAGCGGGCACCATCATCGGGATGGTTTTGGCGGGCACCACACGGGGGCGGTGGCCGTTCAAGGCCCCGGAAAAGCTTAGCTCTGACACCGTTTCGGGCAGGGGCAGCGCGGCGGACAACAGCATCGCGGGGTCTGCGCCCAACACGATCGCAACCGGTGTTTTTACGCCCGCGCGCGCCCAGCTTTGATGGTGATGTGCCCCGCCGCGATGGGCCAGCCAGCGCATGATGATCTTGTCTCGGTCAATCACCTGTGCGCGGTAGACGCCCGCATTATAGCGCCCCACCTCCTTGGCCTCGGTGCCATGTGGGCGGGTCAACACAATCGGCCATGTGATCAGCGGCCCCGCATCGCCGGGCCAATGCGTGCAGACCGGGATCTGCGCGAGATCAACCGTGTCGCCCTCCTGCACCACCTCCTGCACCGCCGCTTTGCGGCTGATCTTGGGTCGTGTGGACAGCGCGGCTTTCAACATCGGCCAACGCGACAGCGCGTCCCGCATCCCTTCGGGCGGGGTGGGCGCGCGCAGCGCCGCAAGAAAGGCGCCAAGATCCGGCAATTGTTCCAGTTCTATTCCCAACCCGGCAGCAACCCGCGATGTGGTGCCAAACAGGTTGGTGACAACGGGCATGTCCAGACGTACGCCCTCTGCCGTCACCGGCTGGTCAAACTGCAAAACCGGCCCACCGGCTTCCAGCACCTGCCGGTGCACAGCGGTCATCTGATGCTGGATCGACACCGGATCAGGGATCGCCTGAAACTGTCCGCTGTCGCGGCACCAATCCAGAAAGGCACGCAGCGACGGGTAGGGGGGATGAGAGCGCAAGGCAGGATCCTCGTTCAAAGACCCTTCGCAGATAGCAGCAAAAATCTTGCGGGGATTTGACAATGGTCAATTCGTCGCAGTCGCGATGGGCGTAGCAATTCGTCAGGGACATGTTCGAACCAAGGGTGAAAAGGAGCTCCATTTGACCCAGCCAGCCGTGCCGATCCCGCAGCTCCCGCCGCTTGCGGCCCGGGCGTTGCGGCGCTTGCCGTTGACGCCATTGTCATTCTCTCTCACCGCCTATGCGCGCCGGGTTGCCAAACAGCATCCGGGGCTGTTTCGCCGGTTGGGCGACCATGATCACACGCGCTTTGTGCTAGACCCCACCGATCTGCCCTTCGTGATTGAGATGCAGCCCAATGGCGGCACCCCCAAGATCCGGGTGGTGCGGGGCGACGGTCAGGGCGAGGCGCGCATTGCCGGTCCTCTTGCGGCGCTTTTGGGGCTTGTCCACGGGGCATATGACGGGGACGCGCTGTTTTTCTCGCGCGATCTGGTGATCGAAGGCGATACCGCCGCCGCCCTTGCCCTGCGCAATGCGGTGGATGACGCGGAACTGGATCTGAGCGCAGAAGTGGCCCAGATTTCCGGCCCGCTCGCGACCCCCGTGCAAAAGGCACTGGCGTTTTTGGAAGCGCGCACGGGCGTCAGCCTTAGCCGCAATGATGAACTGGAGGTCTGGTGATGGAAATTGTCTGCCCCGCCGGAACCCCCGCCGCCCTGCGTGCTGCCGTCAAGGCCGGTGCCCACACGATCTATTGCGGCTTTGCCGATGAAACCAATGCGCGCAATTTCCCCGGCCTGAATTTCGACCGGGCCGAAATGCGCGACGGCATTGCCTTTGCCCATCAGCACGGATCCAAGGTGTTGGTCGCAATCAACACGTTCCCGCGTGCGGGCAGTGAGCCGCTCTGGCACAGCGCGGTTGCCGATGCCGAGGCTTGCGGTGCCGATGCCGTGATCCTGGCTGACATTGGTCTGTTGGATTACGCCGCGCGCAACCATCCCGGCCTGCGCCGCCACTTGTCGGTGCAAGCCGCCGCCGCCAATGCCGATGTGATCAATTTCTATGCCAATGAGTTCGGCGTGAAACGCGTGGTCCTGCCGCGGGTGCTTTCGGTGCCGGAAATCGCCGCAATCAACGACGAAACCGAGGTGGAAACCGAAGTCTTCGTGTTCGGCGGGCTGTGTGTCATGGCCGAAGGGCGCTGTTCGCTGTCCTCTTACGCCACAGGCCGGTCGCCCAATATGAACGGGGTCTGTTCCCCCGCGAGCCACGTGGAATATCAAGATGAAGACGGGGTGCTGGACGCCAAGCTGGGCGGCTATACCATTCACCGCGTGGGCAAAGACGAAAGCGCGCCGTACCCGACGCTTTGCAAAGGGTGTTTCACCGCGGGCGGTAAGGAAGGCCACCTGTTTGAAGATCCGGTCAGCCTGAACGCCGAAAAGCTGATGCCGCAGCTGAAAAAGGCCGGGGTGACCGCGTTGAAGATCGAAGGCCGACAACGCTCGCGCTCTTACGTGGCGCAGGTGGTCAGGAACTTCCGCACGGCCGTTGATGCGCTTGAGGCCGGATTGCCGATGCCTGAAGGGATGCTCGCGCGCCTGTCCGAAGGCGGGGCAATGACCACCGGGGCCTATAAGAAAACATGGCGGTGAGGGAGAAATGACCATGGAACTGACCGTCGGACCAAACCAGTTTTTCTGGAGCGCCGAGAGCTGGACGCAGCTTTACCAGGACCTTGCCAAGTCCCCCGTCGACCGCGTGTCGCTGGGCGAACTTGTCTGCTCAAAACGCCTGCCGTTTTACCATGACCGGATCCCCGAGGCGATTGCGACGCTGGTGGAGGCAGGCAAACAGGTCGCCCTGACCTCGCTGGCGCTGGTGACCTTGAAACGCGAACGCAAATTGACTGGCGAGTTGGCCGAAATGGGTGTTGAGGTTGAGATCAACGATCTGACCGCGATTAGCTATCTGCCTGACAGCGCACGGTTTTCCGTCGGTCCCCTGGTGAATGTCTATAATGAAGGCACGCTGGACTGGCTGGCACGCCGTGGGGCGGTGCGCGTCTGCCTGCCGCCCGAATTGCCGCTGGAATCGGTCGCCACGCTTGCGGCCAAAGGGGCGGAACTGGGGCTGGTGATCGAAGCCTGGGGTCATGGCCGCCTGCCACTGGCCATATCGGGCCGCTGCTATCACGCGCGCCGCCATGGCCGCACCAAGGACAATTGCCAGTTCGCCTGCGAAGAGGATCTGGACGGTCTGGATGTGAAGACGATGGAGGACAAGCCGTTTCTGACCATGAACGGCGTGCAGACCCTGTCGGACAGCTATGCCTGTACGGTGCATCAGATCGGCATTCTGGCTGAGGCTGGCGTGACCGCCCTGCGCCTGTCGCCGCAATCGAACGGATTTATCGACCTGTGCGGGATCTATCGCGCGGTGCTTGATCGCGCCATGTCTCCGGGGGCGGCTGTCGAAAAAATCATCGCGCTCGACGCCAATACCCGCCTGTCCGACGGCTTTCTAACCGGCGCGCGCGGCGTGGATTGGTCGGCTGGCAACCCCGGGGCAAGTGCCTGATCCGAAACACAAGGGAGAACGCAGATGAAAATCGCACGAGTCAGTTCAACGGAACGGGGCGAAGTGGATCGGCTGCTGTCCGAGGTGGCTGACGAGTTGCAGCAAGCGGGCGCGAAACTTGCAGGGATCGTCAAGGATCAGGCCCATGAAAGCCAGTTCGACAATGGTTGTGACATGAAGGTGCGGGTGCTGCCTGAAGGGCCGGTGATCCAGATCACGCAAAACCTTGGCGCGGGCTCCGATGCCTGCCGCTTGGATCCGGCGGCGATTGTCGATGCGGTGTCCAAGGTGGAACGCGGTGATCTGGATAGGTCCGACCTCTTTATCCTGAACAAATTCGGTCCGGAAGAGTTGGCCGGGCGTGGTTTCGTGTCCGCCATTGGCAAGGCCGTGGGGCAGGGTGTGCCGGTCCTGGTGGGCGTTGGGATGAACAGCTGCGAGGCGTTTGACGAGTTCGCTGGCGGCACGGCGAAGGAACTTGCGCCAGAGAAATCGGCCCTGCTGGCGTGGTGTCGGGCGCAGATGGCCGGGTAGGTCCAATCGGATGGCGGACGCCGACGAACAAAACGCTCACAACAGGTCCGGTCGGGTGCGATCCTGGACCGGGCCGGCGTTGCTTAGCTATGGCTATCGGCCATTTTTTCTGGCTGCGGGCATCTGGGCGATGCTGGCGATGGGGCTTTGGGTGGGCGAAATATCCGGCCTTGCCTATCTGCCCACACGGTTTGACCCGATTTCCTGGCACGCGCATGAAATGCTCTATGGTTATCTTGGGGCGGCGCTGGCGGGATTTCTGCTGACCGCTGTGCCGAATTGGACCGGCCGGCTGCCGATCCTCGGTTGGCCGCTGGCCGGGCTGCTGTCGCTTTGGTGCCTTGGGCGGGTGGCGATCGGCGTGTCCATCTGGTTGCCTTGGGCCGTGGTCATCCTTGCCCAATTGGGATTTCCGGCGCTTCTGGCCGGGATGATCCTGCGCGAGGTGCTGGCGGGGAAGAACTGGAAAAACCTGCCGCTTTTGGCGCTCTATCTTCTGTATATCACCGGCAATGCGCTGTTTTTGTCCGGCGTGATGGAAGGGCGCTTTGCCGCCGAGGGCATGGGGTTGCGACTTGGCTTGGCGGTGACCGTGATCTTGTTGTCGCTGGTTGGTGGACGGGTCATTCCCAGTTTTACGCGCAACTGGCTGGTCAAACAGGGGCGAAGCGAGTTGCCGGCGAGCTTTGGGCTGATTGATAAGCTGGTGCTGCTGTCGACCATCTTCTGTTTGGCGATCTGGGTGGTGTTCCCCCGGCCCGAGGATCTTGCGCCACTCTTTTGGCTGGTGGGGGGCGGGCACCTGTTGCGCCTGATCCGCTGGAACGGGTGGATGTGTCGCAAAGAACCGCTTTTGTGGATCTTGCACGTGGGGTATCTATTTGTTCCTGCAGGTTTTCTAGCGCTGGGGTTGTCTGGATTAAATAGTCAGATCTTCCCCGATATCGGCGCATTGCATCTTTGGATGGCGGGCGGGATCGGGGTGATGACATTGGCGATCATGACACGGGCTAGCCTGGCGCATGCGGGGTTGCCGCTGCGTGCAACGGCTCGTGTGACTGCGAGTTACCTGCTGGTCCTGGGGGCCGTCATCTTGCGCAGCCTGGTGGCCTATGGGCTGATGGGGCGCGAAGGGCTTTACGCATCGCTTTTTTGCTGGGTCGCCGGGTTTGCGATTTATGTCTGGACCTATTGGCCGATCTGGACCCGGCCAAATGTGACGCGTCGCGCGCCGTCGCGAAGGTGAGTTGACGACAAAATATCAGTACCTCCCGCACGTGCGAGGCACATCACTTTGCGTTGCTACAAACGAAAAACCGCGCCGGTCAGGCGCGGGGTGCGTTTATCTTGCGTAGCATTTTGGTTTGCGACCAAACCCGCTGAACGAGCAGACATAGGTTGTCTTGCTGGTGGTCAATGCGGTTTTGCTTTTCGTGTTTGCAAAAGCCGGGGTCATGGCAGCACTGCTGGCCAGGGCAATCCCCAGCGCGAAGGCGATGGCCTTGCTCATATTTCTGCTCCTTTTACCTCACCAGAGTTGTGTCGGATCCGGCTGAACGCCTGTACGTTCTTTTTTGGGTACACCGGAAAGGTTGCCGTCTGGTTACCGCCACTTAAGAGATTGCGTGGCGCAAGAGCAATTGCCCCTACAAAACAAGGGGTGTCGGCGGATATCTGCACATCCGTGGCCGGGCAGAAGGCCCGTGCGAAAACAGTTTGTTAGGGAAAATGTGAAAAAAACCATTGTGGCGACCGCGCAACAGGTTCGTTAAAAAACCTGCGCGGCGCCACAATGATTACTGGGACGTGCCCCAAGCGGGGCGGTGTTATTGCTGGGCTTCGGCGGAACGGACAATCACCCGGTCGCCAATACGCCAGTTCGGCAGGCCAAAGCCATCCGGCCAGGGGTGAACCTCTTGTTGGTTGAAATAGACCACGCTTTCCAGCGTTGGATATTGCGGCATCGGCTGTTCAATGTCGTTTTGCCACAGGTCCACGTACTCCTGAACCCCGGAAAAGCCCAGCTCCGCCACCACAACCGGTTTGCCAAACTGGCGGGCATTTTCATACCGCGGGGCAAAAATGTCGTGGAAGGTGCGGGATGTGCCAAGGATACGTTCTTCCCAAGGCTGATAGCCAAAGACCGACACGCCCACCACATCGACATAATCGTCGCCGGGATAGAAATCTTCCATTCCATCATCGCCCAGCGGGGACCACATGACCGCAACCTCAGGGGCGGCCGCGCGACACAGATCGATCACACGTTTGAACGCGTCGATATAGGTCTCCGGTTCCCAGCCGGACCAGATGAACTGACCTTCGCTGAAGTCCATTTCCTGCGCCCAGCGCACGGTGACCTTGCTTTCAAACTTGTTCAGCTCGCCGCAGATGGAGGACATGTTGTCATCATAGGTGCCATCATTGATGCCACGGATCAGCGCCTCTGGCGTGTTTCGGGCATCGCGCGTCCAGGTCCAGGGTTCAATTGTGACCAGAACGTCGCGTCCACGTTCCAGCGCATAGGCATCCGCCTCGATCAGGCTTTCCAGAAACAGGTCTTCCCAGGGCAGGAACAGGTGTTCGATCTTCACCAGATCGGAGGTGGTGTAATCGCCCAGCGGGTCATAAACCCCGTAATCTGGTGGCTTGGTGTCCGCCAGAACAGGTGTTGCCAGGGTGACGGTCAGCAGAACTGCTGACAGAGTTTTAGAACGTCCCATTGTTTTACTCCATCAAGGTTGTAAGGGAGGTCAGCCAATCTGCCTCCAAATTCAGTTGGTAATCGACGCTGCCAGCCGCTGCGCCGGTGCCCGCGCCCGCAACGACAAAGCGCGGTTCCGCGACGGTGATCACGTCAGTTCCGAAGGACAGGGCGTAGAGGCTGTGCGCCCCGTGGTTGTCCAGCGACAGCGCCACCGCCAGCACCAGCATCGCCACTGCCCCCATCTGGCCCAATGTGCCAATTGGATTATGCCGCAACCCCAGGCCGTTTTCCCGGCGATGGCGGATCAGGATCACCGCCAGAAGCAGGGTGTAGACGGCGGCGTTCAACAGGCTGAGCACCACGAACCCCATCGCCTTGGTCGGCTGCGGCGCGATCAGGATCGGGGCCACCGCCCCGCAGGCCAGCAGGAAATACGGGATCAGCACCCGGGTCGGCAGGGGCGGCGGGCCGGTTTCGCCCTTGGGCGTCACGCGGAAATCCACGAACCCGCCGCGGATCCGGTCAATCACCGCCACCACGCACCCCATCAGCACCCAGGGCCATTGGGCGGCGGCAAACAGGGTACGCTCCCAGCTTAGGATCTTGGCGTCATACGGCCGCAGGTAATCGCGCGCGCGCATCAGGTAAACAAAACCGATGACCACCATGGCAATGGGAATGCTGTGCACCAGGAACTCTGGGAAGGTGACGTTCACGAACCGCATGTCAAAGCCGATGGCCAGGATCGGAAACAGATACATGATCGCCATGAACGCCGCGAACAGCGGATACCACGCCTGACACAACAGAAACTGGCAACGCAGTTTGGGAGTCAGCCCCTTCAGGTATCGAGGCGTATAACGGATGAGCAACGTGGTCAGGCTGCGCGACCATTGGAATTCCTGCGTGATCAAATCGGTCAGACAGGCCGGTCCCGCGCCATGGGCAATCGCCCTGGGGGCATGCGCCCCGCGCCAGCCGCCGGCATTCAGGATCATTGTGGTGGAATGATCCTCGGCCAGTTCCGGCCCAAGACCGCCCACCTCTTGCAAGGCGTGGGTGCGCACCGCGTAATGTGACCCGATGCACATCGGTGCCCAGCCGTTGGAATAGCCCACTTGGATGCCGCCGTGAAACGGCGCTTCGGCGTAAAGGCGCATGCGCGCCGACCAGCTGTCTTTCGCGTTGCTGTCGCAGATCGACGGCGCACTGACATAACCCACCCTCGGGTCGTCAAACCCGTTCAGGATCGCCTGAAGATAGCCGGGTTCCGGCGCGTGGTCGGCATCCAGCTGCGACACCACATCATACTGGTCATAGCCGTAATGGTCATAGAAATAGGCCAGATTGCCTTCCTTGCATCGGGTGCGGCGCGGCCATTCCTTTTGATGGTATTCGGCTACACCCTTGCGGGTCGAGATCTTCACACCGTTTGCCTTGCACCAGGCGATCGTGTCTTCGTCTGGATCCTCATCCGCCAACCAGGTGTCATGAGCAGGCGTCTGTTCAAGCATGGCTTTCAACGTGGTTTGCAGCACGGAAAGCGGCTCTGAAGGCGTTTTGGTGGTGATCATGGCGACCCGCAAGGGGCCCTGCGTGGTCGGCACCAGGTGGGGCCGAGTGCCGTTCAGCAGGAAACTGATGAAATAGAGCATCATGAAATGCAGCCAGGCCAAGCACAGGCTGATGACGGTAAAGCGCACCGGTCCCAAAACGTGTTCGGGGCGCAACCACCATTGCCAGAACCAGATCAGGGCAAGGGCGAGGCCCGCGAAGCACAGCCAAAATGGCCAGGTGCTGCGCGCAGCGCGCGGTTTTAGGGCGTTATTCGGCGACAAATCGGGCATGGGGTCCCTCCTTGTCATCAGGATGGTCGAGAACGGGCAGGCCAAAGCCCGGGGCCGCATCGCGAATAATCTGCTCGATCTCTGATCGTTGCGTCTCAAAGCCCAGAATGTGGGCGGCGCGTTCCGGAGCCGCCCAAAGCGCGGCCGGATCACCGGCGCGGCGTGGGGCCAGATCATGGGGCACATCTTTGCCCGTGACACGTTTGATCGCGTCCAACACGTCAAACACGCTTTGCCCGACACCACTGCCGAGGTTGAGCGCGATGCTTGCGCCACCCCCACGCAGATAGCGGGCAGCCAGAACATGACCGCGGGCCAGATCGTCCACATGGATGTAATCGCGGATCGGGCTTCCGTCGGGCGTGTTGTAATCATCGCCAAAGATCTTCAGACGCGGGCCCGCGCCTGCCGCCGCCATCAGGGCCAGCGGGATCAGATGGGTTTCGGGATCGTGCCGTTCGCGCAGCACCCCCTCCGGATCGGCCCCCGCCGCATTGAAATAGCGCAACGCCACATGACGCATTCCATGGGCGACCTCATAGGCGTGCAACATCTCTTCGCAGATCAGCTTGGTGTTCCCGTAAGGGCTCATCGGGCGCTGTGGGCAGGTTTCGCTGACCGGGATCTGGGCGGGTGTGCCATAGGTCGCACAGCTTGAGGACAGGATGATCTTGTCCACCCCTTCGGTGCGACAGGCGGTCAGAAGGGACGTCATGCCCCCAACATTATTGTCGTAGTAAAGCCCGGGATCCTGCACGGATTCCCCCACATAGGCACATGCTGCGAAATGCATCACCAGGCTGATCTTGTGGCGGGCAATCACCTGGCCCAGAGCAAACCGGTCGCGGATGTCCAGCCGTTCCAGTGGCCCCCACTTCACCGCATCGGCATGGCCGGTGGACAGATTGTCGACGGTGACAGGCAAAAACCCCTCGGCCGCCAGGCGTTTGCAGGTGTGGCTGCCGATAAAGCCCGCCCCACCTGTGACCAGAATGGGAATGGCGGTGGTCATTGGCCCGCCAGCACATGTACCGGATGATGCAATGTGTCCTTGAAATGGTTGATCGTTTTGGCCAGCCCGTCGCGCAGGGCAACCTTCGGCTGCCACCCCAAGCGGGCTATCGCCTCGGAGATATCCGGCTTGCGTTGCCGCGGATCATCGCGGGGCAGGTCGCGATATTCGATTTCGACCTGATTGCCGGTCATATCGATGACCTGCTGGGCCAGGTCCAGCACGGTGAACTCGCCCGGGTTGCCGATATTGATCGGCGTCTTGTCGTCCAGCTCGTGGCGCATCATCAATTCGATGACATCCAGAAGGTCGTCGACATAGCAAAAGGACCGGGTTTGTTGCCCTTGACCATAAACAGTCAGGTTCTCACCGCGCAGGGCCTGAGTAATGAAATTTGACACCACCCGCCCGTCATCCGGGTCCATATAGGGCCCGTAGGTGTTGAAGATCCGGCCAATGCGGATCCGCACACCAAAGCGATCGTGATAGTCGTGGAAAAGGGTTTCGGCCGCCCGTTTGCCTTCGTCATAACAGGCGCGGGGGCCAAAGGTGTTCACATTACCCCGATAGCCTTCCGGCTGTGGCGAAATTTCCGGATCGCCGTAGACTTCTGAAGTCGAGGCCTGAAACACCCTTGCATTATGCTTGCGGGCAAGATCGAGCGCGTGAATTGCGCCCATGATACTCGTTTTGAACGTATGGACAGGATCCATCTGATATTTCGGCGGAGAGGCCGGACAGGCCAGGTTGAAGATGAAATCAATCTTCTCGTCGAAATCATACGGGTGCACCACGTCATGCCGCTGAAAGCGGAAGTTTGGATGGTGCATCAGATCGGAAATATTGCTGATCCGACCCGTCTGCAGATTGTCCAGGCAAATGACAGAATGACCCCGTCCCAGTTTGCGGCGACACAATTGTGATCCGAGAAACCCAGCCCCACCTGTGATCAGGATCGTTGATTTTCCCACAATTCGCGGCACACGCGTCTGTTGCGCCAAATGGCGCTTTGTTTTTTGAGCAAGCATAGTTTGGTCCCCACCTAGTCGGTTCATCGCGGGTACACTGGTCTGCTCTGGGAAAGCCGTTCGTTGGGGCTTTTCATTAACCGGGGGCGATTTTTTATATGGGCCCCATTTTGTGCTGTTCACGATGGACAGTTTTCACTGACACCGCTCGCCTCTGTTATTTTCTCGTTCTTTAAATCTTGTTTTTCGTTGTCGGCAAAATTTCGCCGCATCTTCAGGATATTTGCGATTAGATAGAATTTTCAATTAATTAGAGGGTTAGACGCGGGGGAAGCGGCTAGTCCTTTCGGCGTGCGGCCCTCCAACGCATTGAGAATAAAGGCATAATTTGCTCGCCGTCGTGCTTTTGGGTTGAAGGGTATTTGGCTTCGATCCTCCCATAAGGGAAATGAATTGCAAAAAGCGTTCAAATCAATCAAAGGCACTCCTGATGATCATGTGTTCGACACCTCTTTGGATAGGGGTGTGGCGGGGCCGCTAATCCGTATGGGCAGGGTCGAATGAGTTGGAATATTGCTTTCCGTAAGGGAAAGGGGCCGGTGATCCTCTCACTCGGCCCCCTTAATCGGCTTCTGTGTCATGACGTTTTGTGTCGCGCGGCCTGTTAGCCCTTGCAATCCCAATACCGCTTGATCAGCCGTTCTTTCCGGTCATACCAATAGGCCTGTTCGGTTTTTGGCAAAGACGACGGATCGCGCAGCAATTGGTCGGCCGTTTTAATGGCATCTGACAGTTTGCCACAGGGATAATACTCCGGGGCGGTTGGGGCGTTGGAAACATCCACCTCCTCTGGTGTTTCACAGGCCACTAACGCAAGGCACAGCCCCGCCGCACAAAATGATTTTCTAAACATGATGATCCCCTCCTTAGAAATGGAAACGTGGTTGAAAATGGTCAAAACGGCAGGGGAAATTGCAGGCTCGGATATCCGAAAATTGATGCAGAGCGAAGTGCCTCTGCCGCCGTATGCTGGCCGCAACCCGCCATATCCCAACATGATCCTGGCCGTTTCCGTCGCCAGGATCCGCTTGAAAAAATGCGTGACGACCTGCATTTAGCTCAGCATTTACAGGGGGATCTGTCAAGCTAGCACAATGTTCAGGGTTTTTTGCAAGCAAAGACCGGGTGTATTCCGCCTGAAACAGCCATGATTCCCCCACATTCCAAGGTCGCAGATGGCCAAGGTTGCAGATGGTTTGAAAAAGGGATGGATCTGGGGCGGGGGGGATCACCGCATGACAAAAGGATCGGGGATAGGATCGTCTGATGTGCGCAGCCACACGGACTTCACCTTGGTATATTCCAGTGCGGCCTCGATCCCGCCCTCGCGCCCGTGCCCCGACAGACCATGCCCCCCAAAGGGCGCAATCGGGCTGACCGCGCGATAGGTGTTGACCCAGACAATGCCCGACCGGATCGCCCGGATCATCCGATGCGCGCGGGTCAGGTTTTGCGTGAATACGCCCGAGGCCAGACCGAATTTCGTGTTATTGGCAATGGCGATCGCCTCGGCTTCGTCCTTGAAACTGACCACCGACAGGACTGGGCCAAAGAACTCGTTGGTCAGGCTGTCGGCATCTGGGGCCGCATCGCAATCCAGAATGGTCGGGGGGAAATAAAACCCCTCTTGGTCCATGGGTTGTCCGCCGGTGATCAGCTTTGCACCCTGCGCCACCGACCGGTCTATCAAATCCAAAGCCACGTCGCGTTGGCGACGCGTACATAGTGGCCCGACCTCGGTGGCCATGTCCTCCGGCGCACCGATCACAATCGCTTCGGCCTTGGCTTTTAACCGGGCCAGAAATTCCTCTTTGATCGTATCTTGCACCACCAATCGCGACCCGGCCACGCAGCTTTGCCCGGTGGCCGCAAAAATCCCCGACACCTGCGCATTCACAGCGCTTTCCAGGTCGGCGTCTTCAAACACAATGAAGGGGGACTTGCCGCCCAGCTCCAGCGACGTGGATGCAAGGTTCTCTGCCGAATTGCGCACGATGTGGCGCGCGGTCTCCGGTCCGCCGGTAAAGGCCACATGGGCCACCTTTTCATGGCGGGTCAGCGCGGCACCCACGTCCGGCCCGCCGGTGATCACGTTCAAAACGCCCTTCGGGAAGCCCGCCTGATCAAAGACGCGGGCAAATTCCAGCATCGGTGCCGGGCCGTCCTCGGACGCCTTCAACACCACACTACACCCCGCCGCCAGCGCCGGACCGATCTTCACCGCTGACAGAAACAGCTGCGAGTTCCACGGCACTACGGCGGCCACAACCCCCAGAGGCTCGCGCCGCAGCCAAACCTCCATATCCGGCTTGTCGATCGGCAAATGTGCCCCTTCGATCTTGTCCGCCAGCCCGGCGTAATAGCGATAATATTCCGCCACATAGGCAATCTGAGCCGAGGTTTCGCGGATGATCTTTCCGGTGTCGCGGGTTTCCAGCTCTGCCAGACGAGGCGCGTTCTCAGCCATCAAATCCGCCAACCGCAACAGCAATTTGCCCCGCGCAGACGCTGTCATCCCGGCCCACTCGGATGAGAAAAACGCCGTTTCAGCGGCCATCACAGCGCGGTTCACATCGCCCGCACTGGCGGCGGGCATCTTTGCCCAAACCCGCCCGGTGGCCGGATCCAGACTGTCGAACTGCGCCGATCCATCCTCGAAAGCACCGCCGATATATTGCTGAAACTGCTGCATTATCTCTTTCCTCAAGGGGCGTTAAGAAAACGCGGGCATGACCTCATTGATGAACCGCTCAAGCGACGCTTTCTTGCGCTCAAAGCTCATCGAACTGTCGATCCAGAACGAGTATTCATCATATCCCAGCGCCGCGTAACCCTTTAGGCGTCGGATCACCTTGTCGGGCGTGCCGATCACCAGATCGCGTTCCATCGCTTCGGGCGAATAGAACGGATGGTTGGCGATATCCTCATCCGTCAGCGGGTCAATCAGGCCTTGCGTGATCTCGCGCTTGTTCATGAACCAAGCCCCGAAATAGCAGTAAAAGCGGTTAAGCTCCTCGGCCCCCAACTTTGTGTCCGCCTCATCCGCCGCCACATAGGTATGCTGCAACAACATCACCTTCGGGCGCGGCTGGTCCGGGAACTTCTCGCACGCCGCATTGAACTTGCTCATCAGGTCCGCAACTTCTTCGTCACCTTTCCACAGTGGCGTGACCTGAACGTTACAGCCATTTGAGACCGCAAACTCATGGCTGTTCGGATCACGGGCCGCGACCCAGATAGGTGGGCCGCCCGACTGTACCGGCTGTGGGGCCGAAGTGGTTTTGGGGAACTGGTGGAACGTTCCCTCATGGGCATAATCCCCTTTCCACAAGGCCTGAACAGCAGGCACCAATTCGCGCAGGCGCTGACCCGCTTCCCAGGCATCCATGCCGGGCATAAGCCGTTCATATTCAAACTCATACGCGCCGCGGGCAATGCCCAGCTCCAGCCGCCCGTCGGTGATGATATCGGTCATCGCCGCCTCCCCCGCCAGGCGGATCGGGTGCCAGAAGGGGGCAATCACCGTGCCGGTGCCAAGGCGCACATGTTCGGTGTGGCGGGCCACATCGATCAGGTTCAGCATCGGGTTCGGCGCGATGGTGAAATTCATCCCGTGATGTTCGCCGGTCCAGATCGCATGCATCCCGCCACGATCGGCGATTTTGCACAGCTCGATAAACTCGTCATACAGCTGCTTCTGGTCCTGATCGGGGGAAATGCGCTCCATATGCGCAAAAAGCGAAAACTTCATTGGGGTTTGCTCCCTTGCGACAGCGGGCGGACCTTGCCGCGCAGCTGATTGCCATAATAGACACCAAAATTCCCCATCCGGCTTTCCTGCGCGAACCGCTCCAACATGGTGCACATGGCGGGGTCCGCGATGTCCATCAGGGTGGATTGGCTGAGCTCGGTAAAGAGGCCACGGGCGGGGTCGCCTTCAGCCGCCTGACAGAGAAACGAGATGTGCTGATGTTCGCGCGCTTCATCTTCGTAGACAGAGTATATGAACCCGGGATCAGCGATGACGCCGAGGTCATCAATCAGCCGGGTCAGGGCGGCCGAGGCCCCGTCTTTCTTAACCTTGGTTTCCGGCAGGGTAAGGCGCCCGTCGCCGGCATCGACCAGAAGGATCTTGCCATCGCGTTCAATGAGGGCCGAGACCATCAGGTCCGCTTGGTTGCTGAGCGCGTCCACTTCGGCCGCGGGGGTCACATAGGCCCCGCGCGCATAGCCAAGCCCCGGTGCAGTGTCATTTTCAAAGGCTTCGACCTTGCCGATCAGGATCAGGTGGTCGCCCGCGACCACAGTGTTGAACATGGAACAGTCAAACCAGGCCGAGGTGCCGGAAAAGACCGGGCTGCCCACGGGCCCCTTGCGCCAGTCCACGGCGGCAAAGCGGTCTTCAACCGGGCGGGCAAATGTGTTGGATATGTCGATCTGCCCCTCGGACAGAATGTTCACCGCAAAGCCGCCAGTGTTGGCGAAGGTGTTGTAGTTGCTGGAGGAATTGGCGAGGCACACCAGCACCAAAGGCGGATCCAATGACACGGAGGTGAAAGAATTTGCGGTGAACCCAACCGGGTTTCCATCGGCATCATGCGTCGTCACCACGGTCACGCCGGTCATGAAAGCGCCAAAGGCGTTGCGCAAGGCGCGCGGGTCAATCTCGCTCATGATGTCTCTCCTTCGGGTGTCGTTTCCAACCATGTCAGCAGGGCGTCATTCACCGCATCCGGGGCGGTCAGGTTGACCATATGGCGGTGGCCTTCGATGATCATAGCACGGCCCAAGGGGGCGGCGTCTGCCATTGCCTGTGACATGGCGGGGGTCGAGTTCAGATCGCCATCGCCTGTCAGGGCCAGAAGCGGGCAGGGGATGTTGTTTATCTCATCCGCATAGGTTTCATCCCCGCGTGCGAAGGCCGAATAGGCGGTTGCGTATCCCTCTTTGTTAACCTGACTTAACCAGCGGGAAACCTTGTCGCGGGCGTCCTGATCAATTGGGCTGTCCCCGAACCAGCGGGCAAGAGGCGTCTCTGCGTCAAACGATCCGGACCGGATCAGATCTGCCCGCGCGATCACGGCGTTGCGCGCCTCTTCCGAGCGGCGATGGACCCCGTTTAACAGGGCGACCCGTTGCAGGTTTTTCGGGTGGGTGACAGCGTAACCGGCTGCGATCAGCGCCCCCATTGAGTGCCCGGCAAGGCTTAGATCCGACATCCCCAAAGTGATCAGGGCAGCGTGCAACCAGTCCACAAAATCAGCCAGTTGGGCGGTTTTTGCCAAAGGCGAGCTACCGCCGTGCCCCGGCAAATCCAGCGCGATCACCCGATGTGTTTGCGACAGACCGATGATCTGGGGTTCCCATGCCGCAGACTGCATGCCCACGCCATGCAGCAACACCAGAACCGGGCCGGACCCGGCTTCGCGGTAAGAGAGTGTGCCGTGACGGTCAGACTGCTGCCGGGTTATCAACGTCATGCCCCAATTCCTTCAGATCCTGATAGCGGTCGCCGATGCGGTGATGCGGGCGGCCTCCGATTGAGGCGCCAAGGGCGACGACAATCTCATCCGGGCCGGGGGCGTCGGCCACTTGCAGCGCGATGGTCAGGTAGTGGCTGCGCCTGCCGCCGTCGTTTTTGTCCATCAGCGGGATCTGCAACGGGGCGTTCGCGGGCCCGCGCGTGTTGGTGAACGCGAGATAGGATTTTGCCCCGACCGCCTCGCGGTAGTGATTGCCAAAGCGCAGGGTGTGAATCAGCGCCGAGGCATGTTCAACCTCGCCATTCACGCCAACAATCGCTGATTTTCCATAGGCTTCCACCTTGTCGCCGCCGCCTGCGGCCTCCAGGATCATACCGGTTAGAAGCTCTCCCAATCCCGGGGCACAATCGTGGATTTCTGGGCGCAAGTCGTTGACAAACCCCCGTCCGGCCCATGGGTTTTTGATCACCGCTAGGGCGGCAATCAACTTCAGCGAAACCTCGGCGGGTTTGCCCCCTTCGATCAGGGTTTCTTCGACATGCAGCAGCGTTTTGCGGATTTCAGCGGGCATGGGGGACCTTTCTCGATTCGTCATCGGTAGGATGGTATACCATGATATGATAAGTCAATATGATCTTGCCCGGCAGGTGACCCGCTGCTAACAAAGAGCCATGACCAAAAGCATCCTCTCCCCGATCGAGCAGCCACCGCAAACCCTGCGTGATATGGTGCAGGAACGTATGCGCGAGGCGATCATCGCGGGGCATTTCAAACCCGGAGAACGGTTGGTGGAACGTCCGCTTTGCGAACAGCTGGGCGTGAGCCGAACCGTCATTCGGGAAACAATTCGGTATCTTGAGGCGGAAGGGTTGGTCGAGATCCTGCCCGGGCGCGGGCCGATTGTGGCGACGATGAGCTGGCAGGACGCGCAGCAGATCTATGAGATCCGCCGGATGTTGGAAACGTCGGCGGCCGAAGAATGCGCACGCAAGATCACGCCGGAGCGGTCTGAAAACCTGCGGGTGGCTCTGGATCGGCTGCAACGGGAACGGGACGGGGCGACGCCGGGCGAGCTTTTCCGCGCGTCGTCGGATTTCTATTCCGAGATTTTTGATGGCGCGGGGCATCACATCGCCTGGGAAATTGTGCAGCGCCTGAATGGGCGGATCAGCCGGTTGCGCGCGATGACCTTATCGTCGACCGACCGGGAACGGCCCGGCGCCGAACACATGCAAGCGATTTGTGAGGCGATCACATCCGGGGATCCTGATGCAGCGCGGGCCGCTGTGAGCCGCCATCTGGACGACACACAGGCCATTGCCGCTCGGCTGTTGGCGGAACAGGGCGAGGATGTTTGACCATGCCGAAAGCCTATTGGATCGCCAATGTCACCATCATGGATCCTGAAAAATACGCGGGGTATCAGTCGCTTGCGCCATCTGCTTTTGCGAAATACGGCGCGCGGTTTCTGGCGCGGGGCGACGCGGACACATTGGAAGGGCGCGATTGGCAACGCCGCGTGGTGATCGAATTTGCCAGTCTGGACGCGGCCCACGCCTGTTACAACAGCCCCGAATATCAGGCGGCCAAAGCGCATCGCGACGGGGCCTGTGATGCGGATATTGCCATCATTGAAGGGCTGGAATAGCTGCCCGACTTGCCTTGAAAGGACATGATATGAGTGAGCGGTTCGAGACCGGATTGGCGCAGCGCAAAGCGACCTTAGGTGCTGAATATGTTGAGAAAAACCTGGCGGCAGCGGATGCGTTCACCCGGCCGTTCCAAGAGGCGATGACCGAATGGTGCTGGGGGTTTGGCTGGGGGGACGAGGCGATTGACGCCAAGACCCGGTCGCTGATGAACCTGTCGATGATCGGGGCGCTGGGCAAGATGCATGAATGGGAATTGCACCTGAACGGCGCGATCAACAACGGTGTCAGCGTCGAGGAAATCCGCGCTGCGATCCATGTGATCGCAATTTATTGCGGGGTTCCACAGGGGGTGGAATGTTTCCGCATTGCCCGTAAGGTGTTGGAAGAACGGGATCTTTTGTCGTCTGAAGATTGATCAGGGTCGCGGATCAGGGAAGTGGGTCTGTCTGGTGCAGCTTCACCCGCAACCCGCCATGATCAATCGGCGGGCCGGGGGGCAGAAGCGGCAATTGGGTGGCTTTGGCCAGCCCCGCATCCGAGGTGATGATGCCGACACGCCAGCCGGAAAACCGCTCTGCCATCACCTGACCAAACCGCCCATGCAGTGCAAAGAGTTGTTTTTTATCGCCAATTCGCTCGCCATAGGGTGGGTTCACAATGACAATGCCCGGATCACAATCAGGGCGCTGCAGGTCGCTGATCGCGGCATGGGTGAAACGTGTCAGCGCGGTGACGCCAGCGGCCTCGGCGTTTTTGCGGCTATTTTCCACCGCGCCGGCGTTGCGGTCGGACCCAAAAAAGCGCGGGGGCAAAACTTTAAAGTCTTTAAAGGCCTGCGCCCCCCGATCTTTAAACTTTTTAAAGGTCTCAGCCTCAAAACTTGTAAGTTTTTCGAAGGCAAAGTGGCGGTCGCGCCCGGGCAGGACCCCCGCCGCCCATTCTGCGGCCTCGATCACGAACGTCCCGGATCCGCACATCGGGTCGAGCACCGCTTGGGAACCGTCGAACCCCATCTCGCGCAGGAAAAGTGCGGCCAAGGTTTCGCGCATCGGCGCCTTGCCGGTGGCGGTCTTATGGCCGCGCTTGTGCAAGCTGTCGCCCGAGGTATCGAGGCTGATCGTGCAGAGGTTCTTTTCGATCCGCATCTTCACCGAAATCTCGGCCTCGGAGGTGTCCTGGGGCAGCACCGCGCCGACCTCATCCACCAACGCCTTTTCAATCCGTTCGCTGGCCGCCCGGTCGTGATAGATTTTCGACTTGCGGCAGGTGGTGTCGACCTTCACGGAAACGCCCTGCGGCAAAAGCGCGGCCCAGTCCACCTGATGCGCCTTTTTGTCGAGCTGCGACAGGTGCGTGACGGGAAATTCGGCGACCCGGACCAGCACCCGCGTCGCCCCGCGCAAAACCAGATTGGCGCGCCAGACCTCTTGCCAGCGCCCCTTGAAGGCCACCCCACCGGGCAGCACTTTGGGGGCGGAAAACCCGCATTCCAACGCTTCGGCGCGCAGGGCGTGTTCCAGCCCCGGGGGGGCCACAAGGAAGATATCAAGGCGGTCTTGGCTCATCCCAGCGGTGTATCCGCTTGGGCGGTGAAGGAAAAGGGCGCATCGGTTGGGGGGGGGCAGGCGGGTGTAAAAAAATGTGTAAAATGCCATTTGGATATGATGCGGCTAGATCGCCTAACGCATTGACAAAACGAAGGATATTCGAAACCGGTCGGGGATGAAATCTTTCCATATGTCCGCCATGAATTTGCCTGAATTTAACTAAATACCTGCATAGGGAAAGCAGTGCGTCTTGCGCCATGTGTCTTCTGCCGTGGGCGGACGGCCGGCCAGCTGCGTGTAGATGATGATTTGAGGTAAGTGTAGATGGCGACCAATACGACGAGCAGCTCTGGAAATGATACCCTGATCGGGGATCACGAAAATGACAGCATTGATGCACAGGGCGGCGATGATCTGGTGGTGGCCGGCGGTGGCGATGATACCGTCGAAGGGGGCGCCGGGCAGGATACGCTTTATGGCGATCACCTGACGGATGCTGCGCGTGCCTTTCTGGATTGGTCGCTGTTGGGCAGCGATGGCACCGACCTGACGGGTGGGTTCACCCAGGACACAGGCGACGTGGACGTTTCGGTCAGCTTCACCGATCCGGGCAACAACAACACGACCTTTGCCGTTGAAACCAGCAACACGCAATATACCGGATCCGGTCCGTTTGATGCGAATTCCGCAGGGCGCCTGTTTGGCGATGGGGATGCTGACACGGCGGTGCTGACGGTCGATTTCGCGGCATCCGCGGGGTCGTCTGCCTCGGGTGAGGTGGAAAATGTGGCCTTCCGGATCAACGATCTGGACCGGGTGGACGGCAACCACATCGACGAGATCGTGGTGACCGCCTATGACGCCGATGGCAATCCGGTGACGGTGAACCTGACCGCCGGCAGCGACATGGGCCTGTCTGGCGACACCGCCACTGGGCAGGGCAATTATACCACGGCCAGCGAAGAGGCGTCTTTGCTGGTCGAGATCCCCGGGCCGGTGTCGAAGATCGTCATCTCCTATGCCAACCGAGACGCGACGACCCACGCGGTGGACATCACGGACATTTACTTCGATCCGATCAAGGAGACAGGCGATGACAGCCTGTCGGGCGGTGCCGGGAATGACAGCCTGTATGGCGGCGAGGGGCTTGACACGTTGGAAGGCGGCACCGGGGCCGACTATCTGGAGGGTGGCGCGGCGCAGGATACGGCCGATTACAGCGCCTCGTCGGCGGCGGTAACGGTGGATCTGTCATCCGGCACTGGCAGTGGAGGTGATGCCGAAGGGGATATGTTAACCGGCGTTGACGGGATCATCGGGTCGGATCATGACGACACGCTGTTGGGCTATGACGGCCAATCTCTGACCGGCGATCTGGCCACCGATTACACCAATATTTTCGACGGCGGCGCGGGCGACGATTATATCGACGGGCGCGGCGGCGACGACATTTTGCGCGGTGGTGCAGATGACGACACGCTTGTCGCCGGGGCCGGCGATGACCAGCTGTTTGGCGACGGTGGGGATGATGTCTTTGACGTGGATGCGGGGTTTGGCAGCGACACGATTGTGGGCGGCGAGACGGGCGAAACCGCGGGCGATACGCTGGATGCGTCCAGCATGTCTGACAACATCGCGCTGGATCTGTCTGCCAATGGTGCCTCTGATCCGGAAAGTGGTACGCTGAGCGCGGGTGGCGACACGCTGACGTTTTCCGAGATCGAAAATGTGCACCTCGGGTCCGGGGACGACACCGCGACCGGGTCGTCGGGTGATGACAATGTGGATCTCGGCGCAGGGAATGACAGCGCGCAGGGCGGCGCGGGCAACGACACGCTGGAAGGCGGCGACGGGGCCGACACGCTGTTGGGTCAGCAGGGCGATGACAGCCTGTCGGGGGGCGATGGCAATGACACGATGGGGGTTTATGTCGCGCCCGTCATGCCCGAACTGATTGCCAACGGATCCTTTGAGGATGGCACCCATTCGGCCAATGGCGTGGATGGGCTGAACAATTGGTTCAACATTGCAGGTTCGCCCGACAGCGCGGATGATGGCACCTCGGCGGAAAGCTGGAACCCCTCACATGCCGGGTCGGATGGCACCGGTTACATTACAATGTGGAGCGACACCAACGCGCCCAATGAAACCATGGGGCAGACGCTGGGCGCGCCGCTCGAAGAGGGCAAGACCTACAGTTTCACCTTTGATGCCTATTCTTCGGATTATGTGAACGGGCAGTGGTTCACCGCGGTGGACAAGCCGGTCAATTTCGAAATTCTCGACCAGGATGGCAATGTGCTGGGCACGGCGGTTGTGCAGGGCACCAGCTACGAGGAATACGAGATTCAGTTCGTGGCCCCGGCCGGGGTGACGGGGATCCAGTTGCGCCCGAACCAGTCGCCAGATGCGACGATGACCTATCCTAGCGTGGTGCTGGATGATGTGTCTCTGACCGAAGTGCCCGAGGTGCCGACCGGCATCGGCGCGGGCAACGACACGATGGATGGCGGCGCTGGCGATGACCTGATCCATGGCGGCGACGGCAATGACAGCCTGCTGGGCGGCACTGGCGCGGACACGATAGATGGCGGCGCGGATGCGGACACGATCGTGGGCGGCAGCGGTGCCGATGACCTTTCCGGTGGCGCAGGGGATGATGATATCTCGGTCGGCGGGGCCGACACGGCGTCGGGCGGCACCGGCGATGATGTGTTCACGCTTGATACCACGGATCTGTCGGGTGATGTGACTGCGATCATTGACGGTGGGTCCGACGGCACCGATGGCCACCCGGACGGGCCGGAAAACGGCGATGAAGGCGATGTGCTGGACCTGTCGGCAGCCCCCGGCGGGGTGGACATCACGTTCACCGCGGACCCCGAGGATGGGACGGTTGATGGGCTGGATGGCGATGCCTCGCCCGACATCACCTTCGAAGAGATCGAGAAAGTGATTGCCACGGGTCAGGATGATGTGATCGACGGATCCGCCACCACATCGGGCATTGATGTGGTGGCCGGTGACGGGCAGGACGCGATCACCGGCGGCACCGGGACCGATACAATCGACGCAGGCGCGGGGGCCGATACGGTTGACGCGGGGGGCGGCAATGATGTGATCGATCTCGGTCAGGACCCCAACAACCCGGGCACGCCGGATGGCGATGTGGATCGCCTGGTGTTTGAGGATGGCGACGGCCAGGATGTGATCCACAATTTCGACGGGCCGGTGCTTGACAGCAATGGCAACCCGACCCAACCCAACGACCTGTTGGATGTGTCTGGCCTGACCGATGCGGGCGGTGATCCGGTCGACACGATGGATGTGACCGTGACCACCAATCCGGATGGCGACCCGGTTCTGACCTTCCCGAATGGCGAAAGCGTGACGCTGGTGGATGTGCCCGCGGGCCCGTTCACCGATCCGCTGACCGTGCATGATGCGCTGGTGGCAATCGGCATTCCGCGTGGCACCGATGGGTATGTGGACGGCTCGTCCGGGGACGATCTGATTGACGGGAGCTATACTGGCGACCCCACCGATGACATGGTGGATGCGGGGGACGCCGTGTTGCCCGGCATGGTGGGCGATGAT
The DNA here is from genome assembly GCF_049803815.1 of Aliiroseovarius crassostreae. Taxonomy (GTDB): domain Bacteria; phylum Pseudomonadota; class Alphaproteobacteria; order Rhodobacterales; family Rhodobacteraceae; genus Aliiroseovarius; species Aliiroseovarius crassostreae_A. Next base: position 468,340 of record NZ_JBNAGI010000001.1, on the reverse strand, counting down.
GACCACATCCGTGCGGGCGCAGGCGATGATACCATTGCCCCGGGCGCAGGCGACGATATTGTCGAGGCCGGTGATGGTGACGACCGGATCGAACTGCAAAACGGCTTTGGGAATGACACGATCACCGGCGGAGAAGGAGCCGAAGATGAGGGCGGCGACCTGCTGGACGCGTCCGATGTCACCGATGACCTGACCCTGGATCTCTCGGGCGCGGACCCCGAAAGTGGCACGCTGACCGATGGCACCGACACTGTCACCTTCAGCGAAATCGAAAGCGTCACGCTGGGATCTGGCGATGACACCGCCACCGGCTCTGATGGGAATGACAGCATTTTTGCCGGGGCCGGGGATGACAGCCTGTCGGGGGGCGACGGGGCGGATACGCTTTTTGGCAATGAAGGCAGCGACACCGTGGATGGCGGTGGCGGGGATGATCTGATCAACACCCGCACCTCGCCGGGCACCGGTGCGCCGGATGTGGGGATCGTTTATCCCGACGACCCCTCCACGCCGCAAGATGAAAGCGCGCTGTTCAGCTATCCGGCGGACAGCGACCCGAACAATGACCGCGACAGCGTCGATGGCGGATCCGGGAATGACACGATCCTGACCGGCGATGATGATGACACCATCCTGGGCGGCAGCGGCAATGATCTGGTCGATGCGGGCTTTGACGATGACAGCGTTGACGGTGGCCTGGGCGATGACACGTTGCAGGGTCAGGAAGGCAATGACACGATCGAAGGCGGCGACGGTCATGATGTGATCTATGGCGGCCTGTCGCCGACCAGCCCGGATTACGCTGCGATGGGGATCTATTCGCTGGAGGATGACGGGGCCAACACGCTGACCGATCCAGAACCCGACAACAACTCTGACAGCCTGTCAGGGCGCGCGGGCAATGACAGCATCTATGGCGGCGATGACAATGACACGCTGTCCGGCGGGGCGGATGACGACCTGTTGGATGGTGGCATTGACGATGACCGTTTGGATGGCGGCGCGGGGGATGACCAGCTGATCGGTGGTCATGGCGATGACACCATGATCCTGTCCACCGGCGCAGATACCGTGTCGGGTGGCGACGGGCAGGACAGCTATCGCGCCGATGGTCCGCTGGACGAACAGATCAACGTGACGGTGGCCGATGACGGCGCGGGCACGGTGGCCAAGACCGATGATGCAACCACCGATACGCTGACCGGGGTTGAGCATTTTGTGGCGGACGAAACCGCGCGCGATGATACGATCACCCTGACCACCACAGTGACGGATCGCGCCACGATCGAGGGGCTGGATCCGGGCGTGACCGGGGTGTTTTCACCCACATCCGGCGCGCCGGATGTCACCTTTGGTGGGCCGGGGGAACCGACGTTGGCGGATCTTCTGGGCAACCCCAACCTGTCGGGCACGGTGACGATCACCGGCGGTGATGAAAGCGGCAAGATTGGCAATATCTCGTTTGAGAATTTCGAGGTGATCAATTTCGATATTGTCTGCTTTGCCCGGGGCACGATGATCCTGACCGCCGAGGGCGAAGTGCCGGTCGAGGATTTGACGCCCGACATGCGCGTCGTCACGCTGGATCGTGGGTTTCAGCGCCTGCGCTGGGTCGGCTCGCGGATCGTCAAGGCCCATGGCAAGTTTGCGCCGGTGCGCATCAAGGCCGGACATTTCGGGTTGGAGCGTGATCTTTGGGTCAGCCAGCAGCACCGCCTGCTTTTGAAAACCCCGATGGCGGAACTGATGTTTGGTGAAAGCCAGGTTCTGGCGCCCGCAAAAGGCCTGGTCAATGATGACAGCGTGCGGATTGTTGAGGGCGGCGAGGTGGAGTATTTCCATCTGATGTTCGACGGGCATGAGCTGGTCTATTCCAACGGCATCCCAACCGAGAGCTTCCACCCGGCGCAGGTCGGCATGGGCAGCTTTGCCGATGAAACGCGGCGCGAGATCTTTGACCTGTTCCCCGAGCTGGAGATGGAGCTGGAAAGCTATGGTCGCGTGGCACGCCCGTCCTTGTCGGTGCGCGAAACCCGCGCGCTGCAGGGCCGTCTGATGTAGTTGGACTCTCTGAGCGGGGGAACAGGCGCGCGTGGTCGCGCCTGTTCCCCAAGACCGAAACGCTTGGCACAGGCGCATCCAATGCGACGTGACATCTGAACCTCTCAGAAACAGGGGAGGTAGCCCCATGTCACCTGCATGACCCGGGTGATCTCGGGTCGTGACAGGTCGGGCAATTGGGGTTCGGATTTCTCGCGCCCAAGGGTCGCCCGCCATCGCTCCTACGGTCACTGTTTTGGTCGTGCCCGGCCAGGGACCCCATGGGGCCTGGCCTGAACCGCCAAGCGAAATGCGCGGAGCCGCTTGCTCGGCCTTGCCGTCCCCTGCGCCTTACAGGCAAGACTTTCTGGGGTTTGTGCCAACGGGTGGCTTGTCCCCGCGCGGCGGGGCGGCTATTGCTGCCGGAAAGGAGCGGTTCATGGCAAGACGACAAAACGCAGGGATGGAAGCCGATCTGGAAGCGGCCGAACGCGAGAAATCCAAACGCATTGGCGCGCTGGGCGGGCTGTGGCCGTTCATGGCGCCGCATAAGATCTGGATCCTCGGGGCCTTTCTGGCGCTGGTGTTTACTGCCGGAATTTCGCTGATCCTGCCCATTGCCGTGCGCCGCGTGGTGGATGGATTTGGCGCCGAAGGGGCGACCGCGCATCTGCTGGACAAGTATTTTGCCGCCGCGCTGATGGTGGCGGTGCTTCTCGCGCTGGGCACCGGGCTGCGATACTACCTTGTGACGCGCCTGGGCGAACGGGTTGTGGCCGATATCCGCAAGGCGGTGTTTGACCGCGTGGTGGGGATGAGCCCGGCCTTTTACGAGCGGATCATGACCGGCGAAGTGTTGAGCCGCATCACCACCGACACGACGCTGATCCTGTCGGTGATCGGGTCGTCCGTATCGGTCGCGCTGCGCAATATGTTCATCTTTGTCGGTGGCCTCATTCTGATGCTGTTCACCTCGGCCAAGCTGACCGGGTTGGTGCTGCTTTTGGTGCCGATTGTGGTGGTGCCGATCATCGTTTTGGGCCGCAAGCTGCGCAATCTGGGGCGCGAAAACCAGGAGTGGATCGCCAAAAGTTCAGGCAATGCGTCTGAGGCGCTCTTGTCGGTGCAGACCGTGCAGGCCTTCACCCATGAAGACCTGAGCCGGGCAGAGTTTTCTGACCTGACCGAGACCAGTTTCAAAAGCGCCCATGTGCGCATCACCACCCGCGCGATCATGACGGTGATTGTCATCACGCTGATTTTTTCCGGCGTGGTGGGCATCCTGTGGGTCGGCATGCATGACGTGACCGAAGGTGGCATGTCGATCGGCGCGCTGGTGCAGTTTGTGATCTATTCGGTCATGGTGGCGGGCGCGGTGGGGGCGCTGTCTGAAATTTGGTCGGAATTGCAACGCGCGGCGGGGGCTACTGAGCGTTTGGTCGAGCTTCTGAACGCCGAAGATCAGGTGCAGGATCCGGCCCAGCCCAAGCTGATCACGTCGCGCCCCGAAGGGGCAATTTCGTTCAAGGATGTGACGTTCCACTACCCGGCGCGCCCGAATTTCGCAGCGTTGGAAGGCGTCAGCCTGGAGGTAAACCCCGGCGAGACCGTGGCGCTGGTTGGTCCGTCCGGGGCGGGCAAATCCACCATTATCCAACTGCTGCAGCGGTTTTACGATCCGGCCAGCGGGTCGGTGCAACTGGACGGGGTCGACCTGCGCGAGATGCGTCGCGATGATTTCCGCCAGCACATGGCCCTGGTGCCGCAGGATGCGGTGGTCTTTGCCACCTCGGCGCGTGAAAACATCCGCTTTGGCCGCCCAGACGCCACCGATGCCGAGGTCGAAGCCGCCGCAAAAGCCGCCGCCGCGCATGAGTTCCTGACGGCCTTGCCGGATGGCTATGACACCTATGTCGGTGAACGCGGTGTGATGCTGTCGGGCGGGCAGAAGCAACGCATCGCGATTGCCCGTGCGATCCTGCGCGACGCGCCGGTGCTGCTTCTGGACGAGGCAACCTCGGCCTTGGACGCCAAAAGCGAACGTCTGGTGCAGGCCGCAGTGGATGAGCTGGCCCAAGGCCGGACCACCTTGATCGTGGCGCACCGTCTGGCGACGGTGAAAAAGGCCGACCGGATTGTCGTCTTTGACGAAGGTAAAATCGTCGCCCAAGGCAGCCATGATGAGCTGGTCGAACAAGACGGGCTATACGCCCATCTGGCGCGTCTGCAGTTCACGGATGGTGTCGCCTGAGGGCTAACCTGAGGGCTAACCTAAGGGAAACTAAGGGAAACATGTGAATCAACGGGTCGCCCCAGCCAGGGCGGCCCGTTTTTTGGTGGATTTTCCATTGTTTTTCCGAAGTGACGTGACTGCACTTTACTTCCACGTCACGTTCCTCTTGCCCGGTGTCGTTTTTGCGCTCATGTTTGTTGGATGGCACGACCCCATGAATGGGGCAGGGGAGGAAGACATATGTATGATTTTGGCTCGATGATTGACCGGGATGCGGTTGAGGCCGAAATGAGCTGGGACGCGCGAGACAAGCCTGCGACCCTTTTTGGCATGCTGGAACGCACGGCAAAGGCGTTTCCGAACCGCGCGGCGGCATCGTTTCAACTGACATCCGGACCATCGGATCCAAAAGAAACCGTGACCTGGCGCGAAATGCTGGAGCGATCCTGTCAGGCAGCAAACCTGTTTCGCTCGCTGGGCATTGGTGAAGATGATGTGATCGCCTATCTGCTGCCGAATTCCAATGAAACGCTTTACACGCTGATGGGGGGCGGGATCGCGGGGATTGTGAACCCGATCAACCCGCTGCTGGACGCCGAACAGGTGGCCGGGATCCTGCGCGAAACCAACGCCAAGGTTCTGGTGACGCTGCGCGCCTTCCCCAAGGCCGAGGTGGCGCAGCTGGCCAACGAAGCGGTGGCGATGGCGCCCAATGTGAAAACGGTGCTGGAGATCGACCTGAACCGGTATCTCAAGCCGCCGAAAAGCTGGATTGTACCGCTGGTGCGTCCGAAAGTGCCGGTGACGCATAATGCGCAGGTGCTGAACTTCAACGCCGAGATGGCCAAGCAAAACAAGACGCTTGATTTTGCCGACAGCACCGAAGACCGCGTGGCGGCCTATTTTCATACCGGCGGCACCACCGGCACACCGAAAGTGGCGCAGCATAAATACTCGGGCCTAGTGTATAATGGCTGGTTGGGTGGCAATCTGCTGTTTGATGAAAAAGACGTGATCATGTGTCCGCTGCCGCTGTTTCACGTGTTTGCGGTGCATGTGATCTGGATGTCCTGCCTGATGTCGGGTGCGCATTTTGTGCACCCGACCCCGGCGGGCTATCGTGGGGACGGGGTGTTTGACAATTTCTGGAAGCTGATCGAACGCTACAAGGTCAGCTTCATGATCACCGTGCCCACCGCCATTTCCGCGCTGATGCAGCGGCCGGTGGATGCGGATGTGAGCTCGCTGAAGACCGCGTTTTCGGGGTCCGCGCCCCTGCCGATCGAGCTTTACAACCGCTTTGTCGAGGCCACCGGGGTGACGATTGTCGAAGGCTATGGCCTGACCGAAGCGACCTGTCTGGTGTCGTGCAATCCGCCGACGGGGGCCAAGAAGGTGGGGTCGGTTGGTGTGCCCTTCCCCTATACCGACATCAAGATCCTGACCTGCGATGACGCGGGCACCATCCTTAAGGAACATGGGGTGGATGAGGTGGGCGAGATTTGCCTGACCGGTCCCGGTGTCTTCACGGGCCACACCTATACCGAAGAGGCCAAGAATATCGGGCTGTTTGCGGGCGGCACCCATCTGCGCACCGGCGATCTGGGGCGGTTGGACGAAGATGGCTATCTGTGGATCACCGGCCGCGCCAAGGATCTGATCATTCGCGGCGGGCACAATATCGACCCGGCTGAGATTGAAGAATGCCTGGCCGGTCACGAAGCCATCGCCATGGTGGGCGCCATCGGCCAGCCCGACAGTTACGCGGGCGAAATCCCCTGCGCCTATGTGGAACTGGTCGCGGGTGCCTCGGTCACCACGGAAGAGCTGCGCGCCTATGCCAAGTCGCACATCCACGAAAAGGCGGCGCTGCCGAAATATGTGGAGATCCTTGACGAGTTGCCGAAAACCGCGGTGGGCAAAGTGTTCAAACCCGATCTGCGCAAACTGGCGATCACCCGGATATATAACAAGGCGCTGGCCGATGCGGGCCATGCCGCTGTGGTCGCCGAGGTGATCGAAGATAAGAAACGCGGGCTGGTGGCACGCCTGCGCGCCACGGGCGAGGTGGATTACGAGGCGGTCACCCATTGCCTGGGCGAGTTCACCCGACCCTACGAATGGATGGAGTGATCCCTTCGGTATAGTGTGATAGGACGCCCGGGCCTTGGCTCGGGCGTTTTTTCTTTTGTCGCGAGTGGGTTGTCATCAATTGAAGTGTGGGAAATTTATGCGCGTGTCTTTGATTTTGTTGTTGTCCGCCGCTGCGGTTTTCATCGGGTTTCTGGCGCTGAATTACAACGGCGTCTGCGTGCGCGAAATGCGCAGATACTCTGATGCCGAGATTGTGGATTTGGCGAAGGCGCGGGCGTTTATCAAATATCGCGCCTACACTCAATCACCAGCCGCCGAAGACTATCTTGGTAAGAGCTACGTCACTTATGCGAGCCAGGAAGAGTTCATTCAGAAAATTCCAGATTGCTGCAAAGTTCTGACGCCACAAGAACCGGAATGGCGTCCTGAATTGGAAACAAAAGGCTGGATCAGGTATGAAGGTCGATTTCGGACATGGGTTCAAATTACCATGGATGCCGGAAATGGCTTTACCAAAACTGCCTGGGATGTCGTCGATAACTGCGGAAATTTTCGCGGAAGTTGATATTAACGATACAGGGCGCTTGCCACCGCGTGGGCGTCACGCCTTTCTATGGAACCAAAAAAGCGTGACGGTGCAAGGCGTCCAGGGGATTGAGGTTGTTTGACCACAAATCCGTATTTCAGATTTCCGGTTAAGGGCTTTAGAATCTAAACAACCCACGCAGTTCAAATGTGGTGGCGTCCACATCCACGCCGGATCCGTTGAAGTCGGCAAACTCGTGATAAAGGATTTCCGCGCCGATTGAGAACTGGTCCGAGACGGGTTGTTCATAGCCTGCGCCGACAAAAAACCCGCCATCGTCACCGAGAGCATCGGTATAGGCGTGCGCATAACCCGCCGTACCATAGACCAAACCGCTGCCCACTTTGCGCCCGCCGCGGGCCTTCACCCGCAGCACGTTTTCCAGGGTTGCCGGACCCAGGTCGATATTGGCGAAATCATAGTCGAGCCCGACGCCCATAACCCAGTCACCAAGATCCCAGTCATACCCGGCGACAATCCCACCAATCGCGCCGTCCCCTTCAACGCCCACCGCAGAGCTGCCCACATCGGCATAGCCGACTTGCGCCCCCACATAGGGCCCGGTCCATTCGCCCGTAGGGGCGGCGGCGACCTCGGTATAGGTCACAGGGGCAGGCTGGGCTGGTTGTTCTAACGTACCCGCAAGAGCAGCGCCCGACAAAAGGGCAAGTGCGGCAACAGAGGAATACAGGGTCTTCATCATGGTATCCATCCTTTCGATCCACCCGGGGATGTAAGGGTCGGGGCGGATCCGTTCTGGCACAGAGCAAATTCAGAGCAATATTTATGCGGGAATGCTCCGGCCTGTTATGACACCTGTCCTCAGTGTACAGGAAACGGGATTCATCGGCCAGCGCATGCCGGCACACCCATGAAAACAAGCTAAAAAGGGCGCATTCCAGCGCCCTTTTTGACTGTCGGGCAAAACAGCCCGAGAAAATGTGCTGCTGATGACAGCGCGGTGCGGGATCAGTGCAGTTTCGAGGTCAGATTGATGGTCACAACCTGGTTGTCTGCCCCGTCAATATGCATGACGCGCCCCGCCGCATGGGCATCCAGCTTCAGCCGTTTGGCAAAGCGCGGCCAGGCGGCCGGGATCAGGCCCAGCACCTGGGTTGCCCCCAGATCCCGCGCGGCTTTGGTCATCTCGCTGATCAACATGCCATGCACGATATTGCGGATGCGCTGTGGCGTGTCATGGGCCACGAAGACGCGGCTTGATTCCCAGATATTGTCGGCCACCGGGGCCTCGTCATAGAGCAGGTCCTGCGGGATCGAATCGAGCAGGCCCTTTTGCGCGTCGCGGATCATGTAACTGTAGATGCCGCAACGGGTGGTGGTCGGCGTCAGCCGGATCCCCGCAAGGATGCGACCAAATTCATGCACCGCCACCCAGCGGCTGGCCGGCGTGTCGTATTGATCGTATTCCATGCCCAAAGCTTCGGGCAGGTCCCAGTTGTTTTGAACGATAAAGCTTTGTCGCCGGGCGCGAAGCAAGTTTGCGAAAAGCTCGCCATGGTTGTGAAGATTTTCGAACGAAAGTGTGGTGGTTTGCATGACGTCCCTCCAGGTTTTGTGAGCAAACAAAGGGTGCCGCCGGTGGCAGCGATCGACACCCGGGGTAATCCGCCTGGATCGTCAGATCAGACGGTAATCTTTGGCGCGCTGGATCGCCTCGGCTGAGGTGCGCGCAAACAGTTTCTTGCGGGCTGAGGTCAGCCGCGCTTTCAGAGCACTTTCTGAGATGCCCAACAGGGCCGCACCATTGGCATAGCGTTCCCCGGCCGCGAGGATTTGCAGCGCCTCGATCTCGGCCTGTGTCAGGCTGTCAGGGGGTTGGCTTTCATGGTGCAGACGCAAGATGATGCCGCTGATCATGGCCATTTCTTCGTCGGTAAATTCACGGTCGCTGCGGGCGACACTGCCCACAGTGCGCGAGGTCATGGGACCGCAAGACACGCAAACGCCGAAGACCAGGCCGAACTGCTTGGCCTCTTCCATGATGCCAAACGGATCCGGCAGGGTGATCTCGCTCCAGCGAATGGCGCCGGTGTGGGAAATGCCGGTGGCAATCAGCGGATCACGCAGCGCATAGGCGTTCTGGGTATAATGATCAGACCAGGCTTGCGGGTAGGTTTGAAAGGTCATCAGCGGTGAGGCAAAACGAATGTGAAGGCCGATGAAGTACCCTGCTTGTGCGAGGGGTCCCAATTCATCCAACAAAGAATCGATACTCAGATTACGTCCCATGGTTAAATTCTGTTTACCTTAATCAAGGTTTACAACCCCAAATTGCACCTTCCTTTAGGGCAGTCCGCTTGAGGTCGAAGGCCGTTTGGCGGAGGTCCTTTTTTATAGAGAGAAAACATGGTTAACGCCTCGCGCGTCCCCGGAACCACGTATCAAAATATCACAGCATGCCAAGAAAATGACGGAACCGGATACAGATCATTTTGACCCATAGCGACGTCCGTCTGACGGGTCAGACGGGCAGGGATGCCGTTCTGTTTTAGGGGAGGACGATGGTGCTGTGAGGGAGGATTGAACTCCCGACCTCACCCTTACCAAGGGTGCGCTCTACCACTGAGCTACCACAGCATCGCTATCGTGGGGCGGGGAATAATCATATTCGCACGAGGGCGCAAGCCCCTTCTGGACCCTTTTTTTCGTCTGGGGTAAATAATTTCTCATGGAACAGAAAAACGCACCTGCAAAGCCCGCAAAAAAAGGGCAAACTCGCGAAGATCGTTTGAAAGCGGCGCTGAAGGCCAATATGGGTCGGCGCAAGGCGCAGGCCAAATCGCGGGCGAACGCGCGCACGGATCAGGCTGAAAATGCAGCGGAAAATCAGGTCGATACGGCCAAGACAAAGACATAACAGAAACAAAAGCGTAACGAGAGGCGGTTCAGATGGATTCGATTGTGGTAACGGGCGGTGGCGCGCTGTCTGGTGAAATTCCGATTGCGGGGGCGAAAAACGCCTGTCTGACATTGATGCCGGCGACGCTGCTCAGCGAAGAGCCGCTGACGCTGACCAATGCACCGCGCCTGTCGGACATCAAGACGATGACGCAGCTGCTCGAATCATTGGGGGCCGAAGCGGCCTCGATGCAGGATGGTCAGGTGCTGACCATGTCGAGCCACAACCTCGACAATCACGTGGCGGAATATGACATCGTGCGCAAGATGCGTGCCTCGAACCTGGTGTTGGGGCCGATGCTGGCGCGGCTGGGCCATGCGGTTGTGTCGCTGCCAGGGGGCTGTGCGATTGGCGCGCGCCCGATGGATCTGCACATCTTTGGTCTGGAAAAGCTAGGGGCCGAGATTGAGCTGAAGGATGGTTATCTGCACGCCAAGGCGCCGCGCGGGTTGAAAGGCGCCGAGATCGAGCTGAGCTTTGCCTCGGTCGGGGCCACCGAAAACATCCTGATGGCCGCCACCCTGGCCAAGGGCACCACTGTTTTGAAAAACGCCGCGCGCGAGCCGGAGATCGTCGATCTGGCGGATTGCCTGCGCAAGATGGGCGCACAGATCGAGGGCGACGGCACGTCCGAGATTGTCATTCAGGGCGTGGATCGCCTGCACGGGGCCACCCACCCGGTGGTCACCGACCGGATCGAATTGGGCACCTACATGCTGGCCCCGGCGATTGCCGGGGGTGAGGTGGAATGTCTTGGCGGGCGGATTTCGCTGGTCGAAAGTTTCTGCGAGAAACTGGATGCGGCGGGCATTCAGGTGGAAGAAACCGAACGCGGCCTGAAAGTGGCGCGCCGCAATGGCCGCGTGTCTGCCGTGGATGTGACCACCGAACCGTTCCCGGGCTTTCCGACCGATCTGCAGGCGCAGATGATGGCGATGCTGTGTACGGCACAAGGCACCTCTACCCTGCATGAAACCATCTTCGAAAACCGCTTTATGCACGCGCCGGAACTGGTGCGGATGGGGGCAAATATCGAAGTGCATGGCGGCACGGCAACGGTGCATGGGGTTGAGAAGCTGAAAGGCGCGCCGGTGATGGCGACCGATCTGCGTGCCTCAGTGTCGCTGATCCTTGCGGGCATGGCGGCGGAAGGCGAGACCATTGTCAGCCGCGTCTATCACCTGGATCGCGGATACGAGAAAGTGGTGCGCAAATTGTCATCGATCGGCGCCAAGATCGAACGGATCAAGGAGTGAGCCGAACCATGGCAAGTGACATGCAGGACGCACGGTTTGAAGATGGCGGCGAAGAGGCGCTGCGTCTTTTGGCCTATGACGCCGAGGATTTGCAGGTGCTGTCCACGCTGACGCAGGACGCGGTGTTCCCGGCATCAGAGATGTCATGGGAGCCGGGCAAGCGGCGCTTTTCGCTGCTTCTGAACCGGTTTCGCTGGGAAGATATGCAGGCCGCAGATGCGCGTGGCCGCGACGTGGAGCGGGTGCAGGCGGTTTTGTCGGTCTCGGACGTGATGAAAGTGCGCAGCCAGGGCGTGTCGCGTGATGGCGATACGATCCTGTCGCTTCTGTCGCTGGGGTTCTCGGCGGGTGAGGACGGCACCGGGGTCTTGGAGCTGACGCTTGCCGGGGATGGCGCGATCCAGTTGGAGGTTGAGGCGCTGGATGTGACGTTGCAGGATGTGACGCGACCTTATGTGGCGCCCTCGAAACACACGCCGGAACACCCGGAGTAAGAGGGGCGCTGCCCCTCGCGAGGCCATTCGCACCGGGGCTCCGCCCGTTCTCGGGCGAACTGATCCCCCGGATCAATTCCGGGACCCCTCGAACCCCGGGATATTTTTGATTAGAAAATAAGGCCGGAATTGCTGTGTGAGGCTTGAGGGGAGCGCGTGCGCTCGCTAGAGGTGGGCAAAGGAGAACAAGATGCCCCAGTTTCTGAACAGCCAGGACGCCGATTTCGAGGCGCGCTTTGCCGAGCTTTTGTCGATGAAGCGCGAAGACAGCCCCGAAGTGGATGATATCGTGGCGGGCATTATCGCGGATGTGCGCGCGCGGGGCGACGCGGCGGTGCTGGAACTGACCGCGAAGTTTGACCGGCTGGCGCTGGACGCGGGGGGCTTGCGCTTTTCTGAGGACGAGATCGAGGCGGAATGCGCCAAAGTGTCGGACGCGGATCGCGCGGCACTGGAACTGGCGGCGGAGCGGATCCGGGCCTATCACGAGAAACAGCTGCCCGCGGACGCCATGTGGACGGACGACAGCGGCGCGGATCTGGGCTGGCGCTGGACGCCTGTTTCGGCCGCGGGGCTTTACGTGCCGGGAGGATTGGCGACCTATCCGTCCTCTGTGTTGATGAATGCCATCCCGGCCAAAGTGGCAGGGGTGCAGCGTCTGGCGATCACCGTGCCGACGCCGGACGGAGAAGTGAACCCGTTGGTTCTGTTGGCGGCAAAGATCTCTGGTGTGGATGAGATTTACCGCGTCGGCGGTGCGCAGGCCATTGCCGCGCTGGCCTATGGCACCGAGAGCATCGCCCCGGTTGACAAGATCACCGGGCCGGGCAACGCCTTTGTCGCGGCGGCCAAACGGCGCGTCTTTGGCAAGGTGGGCATCGATATGATCGCCGGCCCGTCAGAAATTCTGGTGATTGCTGATGCGGACAACAATGCCGATTGGCTGGCGCTGGATCTGATGAGCCAGGCCGAGCATGATGAAAGCGCGCAATCGATCCTGATCACCACGGATGCGGCGTTCGGGCGCGCGGTGGCCGCGGCGGTTGAGACGCGGTTGGACACACTGGAACGGCGCGAAATTGCTGGGGCAAGCTGGCGCGATTTCGGCGCGGTGATCACCGTGCGCGATCTGGAGGAAGCGGCGGCATTGTCCAATCGTATTGCGCCGGAGCATCTGGAGCTTTGCGTGGCGGACCCGGATGCGCTGGGCGAGAAATGCACCCATGCGGGCGCGATTTTCCTGGGACAGTTTACTCCCGAAGCCATCGGCGATTATGTGGGCGGGCCGAACCACGTGCTGCCCACGGCGCGGTCCGCGCGGTTCTCATCGGGCCTCAGCGTGATGGATTTCGTGAAACGCACCACATTGGCGCGGATGACCCCGGCGGCCTTGGCCGCAATTGGGCCTGCCGCCGAAACCCTGGCCATTTCTGAAAGCCTTGAGGCGCATGGGCTGTCCGTGCGTGCCCGGCTGGATGCGTTGAACGAGTAGAGAGAGTGTTGAGCAGATCATGAGCACGAACCGCATCACCCATATCGAAATTGATGAGGACGGATTGGCCGCCCCCACGCCTGCGATTGAACAGGAACGCAAGGTGGCAATCTTTGACCTTCTCGAAGACAATTCCTTTGAGCTTGTGGCGCGTGGTGATCAAGCCGTGCCGGACGGGCCCTATCATCTGGGGCTGGGCATTCGCGAAAAGCGCCTGGTGCTGGACGCCAAGACCGAAGCGGGGGAACCGGCAGGCGCAGTGGTTTTGTCGCTTGGGCCGTTTCGCCAGGTGGTGAAGGATTACTTTGCAATCTGCGAAAGCTACTTCGACGCGGTGAAAAAACTGCCCCCCAGCCAGATCGAAGCCATCGACATGGCGCGGCGCGGCATTCACAACGAAGGTGCGCGCGTGTTGCAGGAACGGCTGGAAGGCAAGGCCGAGATTGATCTTGACACCGCGCGGCGTCTGTTCACTCTGATCTGTGTGTTGCACTGGGGATAATGCATGGTTGATCGCCCGCAGTCGGTTCTATTTTGTTGTGATCATAATTCGGTGCGTTCCCCGATGGCCGAGGGGTTGATGAAGGCCTTTTACGGTCAGGATATCTATGTCCAATCCGCTGGGGTGCATTCCGAGCTGGAAATCGACGGGTTTGCCGTGGCGGTCTGTGCCGAACTGGGCGTCGAGCTGTCGGACCATAAGGTGCGCAGCTTTGACCAGATGGAGGAATGGGGCGAGGAATTGTCGAGCTTCGACCTTGTGGTTGCCCTGTCGCCCGCCAGCCAACATCGCGCTGTTGAGCTGACCCGGCTGTATCATCTGGATATCGTCTATTGGCCCATCCTCGATCCCACGGCGATGGGCACGCGGCGGGAGGAAAAGCTTGATGCATATCGGCAGGCGCGCGACCAGATCCGTGGCAAGCTTTTGGAACGGTTTGGTCCGCCAACTGAGGTCTGACCCGCGTTGCCCCTTGGGCGCGCCTGTTGCCTGCATATCCGCGCCGGCCTGCGCTGATCGGTTTTGCAGGGGATATGTCGCTTTCCGGCTTGAGCGTTCGCCCGCCCGGCGGCAGGGTGGCCCCAGCAGTTTCAACGGGGAAAGACATGAGCCGCGAGACCATTCAACGTTATTACGACGCCTTTAACGCAGGCGACATCGCGGGCATGGTGGCCTGCCTGTCGGACGAATTTGTGCATGACGTCAACGAGGGTGACCGCCGCGTAGGCAAAGAGGCCTTTGGCGATTTTTGCACCCATATGAGCGAGACCTACCGTGAGACCCTGACCGATCTGGTTGTGATGCTCAGCGAGGACGGCACCCGTGGGGCGGCGGAATTTACCGTGAACGGCACCTATCTGAAAACCGATCCCGGCCTGCCCGAGGCCCATGGTCAGACCTATGTTCTGCCGGCCGGGGCGTTTTTTTCGCTCAAGGACGGTCTGATCACGCGGGTCAGCACCTATTACAACCTGAATGACTGGATCCGGCAGGTGTCATGATAGATGTGCGGCCTTTGACAGGTGCGGATCTGGACGCGCACCTGGACGATGTGGCGCGGCTGCGGATGCAGGTATTTCGCGCCTGGCCTTACCTGTATGACGGCACGTTTGACTACGAACATCGTTATTTGCAGAGCTATCGCAACTCGTCCGGGGCCATTTTGGTTGGCGCCTTTGAGGGGGATCGGCTGGTGGGGGCCTCGACCGGAGCGCCGATGGAGGATCATGCCGAAGATTTCGCCACCGCCTTTGACGGCACGGGGTATGCGTTGGAAGATATTTTCTACAATGCGGAAAGTGTTCTGTTGCCCCAGTATCGCGGTCGCGGGATTGGTCACGCGTTCTTTGATGCGCGCGAAGCCCACGCGCGTGCGCTGGGGCGCAAATATGCAGCGTTTTGCGGGGTGATCCGCGCAGATGACCACCCGGCGCGCCCGCATGGCTATCGCCCATTGGATGGGTTCTGGCGAAAGCGGGGATATGAAAAGCTGGAGGGTGTTTTAGCGTCTTTTTCGTGGAAAGATGTTGGGAAACTGGAAGAAGACTCCAAGCAACTTCAATTCTGGATCCGTATCCTGTGAGGGGGCAGGGGCTTTGCCCCTCGGACTTCGTCCTCACCCCAGGATACTTCTGATTAGAAAATGAACGGGACAGCTGCCTCTATTTTCTGGTTTGAAATATCCCGGGGTGAGCCTCGAAGAGGCGAGGGGCAGCGCCCCTGAATGACAAAAGGAAGATCATGAGCAAGGTGACCATTGCCGCCGCAGCCTATCCGATTGACTGGCATGACACTTGGGAAAGTGTTGAACGAAAGCTGACCCGTTGGGCTCAAGAGGCTGCCGGGCAGGGCGCGCAGCTTTTGGTCTTTCCCGAATATGGCGCGATGGAGCTGGCCTCGCTGGCCGGGCGCGAAGAGGCCGCGGATATTCAGGGATCCATGCGGGCGGTAAGCGATCTGATGCCGGACCTGAATGCGCTGCTTTCGGGGCTTGCGGCGCGGCATGGGGTCCATATTCTTGGGCCCTCCGGTCCGGTCTTTGACCCGGCCTTCCCGCGTCCGGTCAATCGTGCGGTGTTTTTCACCCCGGACGGGCGGCAGGTTCCCCAAGACAAACAGATCATGACCCGGTGGGAGCGGGACCCGATGGCGGTACAGGGCGGGGCACCCTTGAAAGTGATGGACACCGCGCTGGGCAAGATCGGCGTATTGATCTGTTATGACAGCGAATTCCCCCTGCTGGGTCGCGCCTTGGTTGAGGCCGGGGCCGAGATCATCCTGGTGCCCTCTGCCACGGAAGGCCTGTCAGGTTATTCCCGCGTGCGGGTTGGGGCCATGGCGCGCGCCTTGGAGGGGCAGTGCATCGCGGTTCATGCACCAACGCAGGGCAAGGCGGACTGGAACGAGATTGTGGATGTGAACACCGGGGCGGCCGCGATCTACGGCCCTTCGGACAAGGGGTTCCCGGACAACGGCATCATCGCTCAGGGCGAATTTGAGACCCCGGGTTGGATACTTGCCCAGGTGGACCTGTCCGTGCTTCACGAAGTGCGGTGCGACGGGGCGGTATTGAACAAATCCCACTGGTCGGAACAGTATCAGGGCGGGGGCAGCGCGCGGGAAATCCACCTGCCAAAGGTCACAAATGTCACTTTGTGCTGAAACCGCCGAATTTCCCTTGAAAACCCGCCCGTTTGGGACCATTTAAGGGGCGCCCGTGATGGACGGGTGTTTTAACAGGAGTGAACATGGCCAAGGAAGAACTGCTCGAATTCCCCGGTGTCGTGAAGGAACTCCTGCCGAACGCGACATTTCTGGTCGAGCTGGAAAACGGCCATACGATCATTGCGCATACGGCAGGCAAGATGCGGAAAAACCGCATCCGTGTTCTGGCTGGCGACAAGGTGCAGGTCGAAATGACCCCCTATGATCTGACCAAGGGTCGGATCAATTATCGCTTCAAGTAACCGGATCAGACGGGCATGACACGCCCCAAGCTGATTCTCGGGTCTGGAAGCCCCCGAAGGGCCGAGCTGTTGGGTCAGCTCGGCCTTCGTGCTGATGACGTGCGCCCGCCGGATGTGGATGAAACCCCGCAAAAGGGCGAGCTGCCGCTGACTTACTGCCGCCGCATCGCAGGTGCCAAGGCCGACGCGATGGAGGTGGCTGCCGATGAGGTGGTGCTCTGCGCCGATACCACCGTGGCCTTGGGCCGCCGGATCATGGGCAAACCCCGTGATGAAGCCGAGGCCGCCGTGTTTTTGCGCGCGCTAGAAGGGCGGCGTCACAAGGTGATCACCTCGGTTGTGGTCCGAACCGCTGCGGGCCGTTGGGCACGCGATGTGGTGACCGCGGTCAAGCTGAAACGCCTGTCAGATCAGGAACTTGCCAGTTATCTTGCGTCAAAGGACTGGCAAGGCAAAGCAGGCGGTTATGCCATTCAGGGGCCTGCCGGTGCTTTTGTCAGCTGGATCCAAGGCAGCTATACCGCCGTGGTTGGCCTGCCCGTGCATGAAACCGCCGGGCTGTTGGTGGCGGCCGGATATCCGCTCTACGATACATAAGGAATGACGATCATGAAGGGCAGTGTTGTTGCGCTTGATACCTACAAGGGCCGCAAGGCCGCAGCCCGTATCGTCGATGGGCAGCTGGATGATTTCCTGATCGAACCGCCCGAGCAGTACGCGCTGCCCGGGGCGATATACCGCGCCATCTGTGACCGTCCGCTGAAAGGGCAGGGGGGCATGATGCTGCGCCTGCCGGATGGCGAAACCGCGTTTTTGCGTCAAGGCAAGGGGCTGTCGCCCGGTCAGGCGATTCTGGTGCAGGTGATTGGGTTTGCCGAGGCGGGCAAGGCGGTGCCAGTCACGCAAAAGGTGCTCTTTAAAAGCCGTTACGCCATTGTCACCCCCGGCGCGCCGGGCCTGAACATCAGCCGGTCGATCCGCGATGAAGAAGAACGCGAACGCCTGATGGAAATCGCCCATGAGGTGATGGGCGGGGCTGACGAGGGCCTGATCCTGCGCTCGGTCTCGGTCAGCGGATCGGATGAAGATGTGGCGGGGGATATCGCCACGATGCTCGATCTGTCGCGCGCGGTGCTGGCGGATGCGGAAGGGCGCGCGCCGGAGCTGCTGGTTGATGGGGCAGATGCCCACACGCTGGCCTGGCGCGAATGGGAGCTGCCTGATCAGCTGGATGACGGCGAAGGCGCGTTTGACCGTCACGGTGTCGAAGATCTGATCGACGAGGCGCTGGGCGCGCGCGTGCGCCTGCCCGGTGGGGCCTATGCCTTTGTTGAACCCACCCGGGCCTTGGTGGCGGTGGACGTGAACACCGGCCCGGATGCGAGCCCGGCGGCTGGCCTGAAGGCCAATATTGCGCTGGCCAAAGTGCTGCCGCGCGCCCTGCGTGTGCGCGGGCTCGGCGGGCAGATTGTCGTGGATTTTGCACCGAGCCCCAAGAAAGAACGCCGCCAGATCGAAACCGCGTTGCGCAATGCGTTCAGGGCGGATGGGGTTGAGACCTCTCTGGCGGGCTGGACCGTGCTGGGCAACTTTGAACTACAGCGAAAACGCGAACGCATTCCGTTGAAAGAGAGCTTGGCATGAGCTGTCCGATCTGTTCGAAAGAGACCGACCAGAAATACCGCCCCTTCTGCTCACGCCGCTGCGCAGATGTGGACCTGGGCCGCTGGCTGAACGGGTCCTACGCGGTGCCGGCGGATGCGCCAGAGGACGTGGATGAAGCGATGGACGAGCTCGCCAAGGCGCTTTCGGAAAAAACTTCACGACCGCACTAAAAAAACCGATTTTCCCTCTGGACACCCCCGCCCCCCCCGACTAGAAACCCGCTACCCGAACGACGAAACGTCACTGACGAAACGAAGTTCACCCGTGCCCGGGTAGCTCAGGGGTAGAGCAGTGGATTGAAAATCCTCGTGTCGGTGGTTCGATTCCGCCCCCGGGCACCACTTTTGCCAAATAAAACATATTGTTGCGACTAGTGCGAACACCGTTTCGTCAAGGTATTGCGATGCTGGGTGCCGTGTGGGTGCTTGGTTTTTGTTAAAGCCCTTCCCGAGTGAGGGTTATGCTTCAAACTGATGGCGATTAGAGTAATAGTGGTTTCAAGTAGAAGGAGATTTGATTTGGCTGATGACGATGTGGTGGAAGATCACCTTCCAGAATTCGAAGATCCAGAATTCAACGAAGACGATACTTCTGAGACCCCACCGACCGACATTGTTGCATACAATGAACTCCGTTCCTGTGCAGACCTCGCCAGAATGACCAGCGATGGAATCATCGATCTTCAGCCGGATTTTCAACGTGATGTAGTTTGGAAACCTGCCGACCAAACACGTTTCATCGACTCGCTGATCAAGCAGCTACCAATTCCGAGTATGTGTTTTGCTTTGGACCACAAGACCGATACATGGATTGTCATCGATGGCTTGCAACGTATGAGTTCAATCGTGAAGTTTTTGGCCGGTGGTGATTGGCGCCTGTCGAAGCTAGACGACATTGACGCTAAGGTGGCTGGCAAGCTTGCTGCGACCTTCAAGAACGGGAAGGGCGAGCAGAAAAAGATATTTGATCGGGTTCAAAATAAGACGCTGCCAATAACCGTATTGCGCTGTGACTTTTCGAAGAAAAGCCACATGGAGTATCTATTTACAGTGTTCCATCGCCTAAATTCAGGTGGGTCAAAGCTCAACAACCAAGAAATTCGAAACTGCATCTATAGTGGCGACTTGAACATGCTGCTACGTGAACTCGACAGGATTGAGGGTTGGAGAACCTTCAACAAAATGAAAAAGGACAACAATTACCGGTTTGTGAAACAGGAAGTCATCCTTCGGTTTTTTGCCTTTCTGGATGAGCCTCAAAAGTACGGCGGACAGGTTGGTAAGTTCCTGAATGACTACATGTATCCACGTCGCAACCCCGATGCCGAGTTTATCGCGTCAAAACGGGATATCTTTGTCAGAGTAGTTGATGTCCTGAACAAGGCGTTCCCAGAAGGGCCGGCCGATAGAATGCCTACAGCCGTTGTTGAGGCACTGCTCGTTGGAGTTGCCCGAAATATCGAGCAGGTTGAAGCGCTGGATAAAGCTGGGATACTCGAACGCTATCAGCAACTTCGAGACTCTCAGAATTTCAAGGATGAAGGGCTTGCTGAAGGCTTGTCTAAGAAAGACAAAGTCGACGCAAGGCTAGCTGAGGCAACAGATATTTTCTCCAAATGATTTCGCACAGTTACATCAAGAGCAACCTTGCATACCTTGACCGTGTTTATCGAAGAACAAACTCTATTACAGAGGCGAGCTATTGCTCAAAACTCGCAATCCTCGAGTTGTGTGGCTGGATCGAGCTTTCGATGGACGACATCGTCTTGAGAGGCTGCGTTAGAGGCTTGAAGCAAGAGAAAAACCGTAGAGCCGTGAGAGAGAAGGTAAAGCTAAACTACGGCTTCGAATACAAGAAACACTTCGTGTCGCTCATAACATCCTTGGTCGGCTTTCATGGTTATGAGACTTTAGAGAAGTCTATTCCCACCACGGTCTCAACAAGTTTCAAATCAGAGCTCGGTAACCTAAAGGAGCGTCGGAATTCATTGGCGCACACCTACTACAAAGGGGTGACGCACCACTACGACGCGCCATCAATCACGATTTCTAGGTATCATTCGGTTGCAGCAGGCCTAGACGCATATGACAAGGCGTTACGGGCGTATTGCTGAAACAATCGTTTTACGACTAGTCTGAAGCAGCGCTGACTATCACTCCATGCTTTGACGCAAGATTTACATCTAGGGCTGTTTTTACTTGGTACGAAATGAACTCGCTTCCTGAGCATTCTGGCAACCCAAGTTGTTTGATAAGCCCAGCATCGAAATCGCCCGAAAGTAACAGGATAGAATCCTTTAGAAGTATGTCTCTGGTTCCTCGGCCATTGTCAGACCTAATGCGCCTCATGAAATCCTTTTGCTTTGCAACGGCCTCAACAACTTCCCTCTTGATGGGGGTGTCCTGAACCTCCCTAAACAGGCTAGCCATTCGTTGGTTCCCAGACGATCCTGAAAAAATTCGCTCGATAGCGTCTGATGGTACGGTTTGCCAGAAATTCGGTGGATAGGGTCTTTCTTTTAGAAGCCATAGGATGTTGGCAAATCCCTCAGCCGAAACGCTCTTCTTCGCGTCTTTGTTTTGACCAGCCGTTAGATAGTCCAGTTTCGCTACTATGAGGCCCAGAAAGCACATTGCTCTCTTCTCATCCGCCGCGACCAATATGCATGGATGATCAATGGCCTCTGTAGGGATCATCCAATTGCTTCCCATAGTATTTTTGATATCGACATCTTGGCCGAGGATAAGAGTATCTAATTTGCCCTTCGGCAATCGCAGCATTGCTCGGAGTTCAATTTCGACTCTCGTACCGATGTATGTCTTTTCCGTCTTCTCCAACTCGTCATAAGACCGGCGACCGGTCTTGGGCGTCATGATCACATCGTCAACGCACTGACGCAGCATCGCCGAAAACCCTTGCCCGAGCGCCTTCGGGCCCCCTGCACGTTTGGTGATTTCATCTGCCAGCCCCGTCAATAGGTCATAGTCGGGATGCCCCGGCACAACGATGCTGTCTGGAATGCTCTTCTTCAAATGCCTAGCGTCCTGAGATTCTATAGTTCTCTCAGCAAGCTGACATATCGGAATGTAATTTGGAAGTTAGGCGACCACTGAACGAAGCACACGTTTTCTCAGGGCTTTGGCGATCTTCACAGATACAGCCTTGGCGACTGGCGGTGGGAAAGCATTGCCTACCTGTCTGTATGCATTGGTCTTGGCGCCCGTAAAGTGCCACTCATCTGGAAAACCTTGAATGCGGGCAACCATTGGGACGGTCAAACGGGGCATGCCTTCGTGGAATGCATCTGGAGCCTCTGGAGCGATAGTGCGCCCCTCAACACCCAGTGTTGCCCACGCTGCACGTGCTCGGGTCGGACCCAAATCAGGTCCTCCATGTTTCTTCGATCCACCAACGATTGTTGGCGCGATCTCATCGGCTTTATCAGCCCATTTCTCAGCGCCACGCCATCCCCGTTCCCCCATAAGGTCAATAAGCGTTTCACCTACTGTGGGGGGATTGTGAGGATTGGGTTCGGGCCAATCAAAAAACTCACCGCGCTCTTCTTGGATAGCAACGATAACCACCCGAGGTCTCAATTGTGGAACGCCGAAATCCGATGCGTTCAATAGCCTCCAGTCTGTCTTGTATCCCAGCTTTTCTAGCTGCGCCTTCAAATGCTCACGATAGTCGTGGAATACAGCGTCCAAGAACCCACGGACATTTTCAATCATCACTGCTCGCGGCCGGGCGGCATCGACTATGTCAATCGCATCGTTGAATAAGTTGCGTTCGTCTTTTTCGCCAAGCTGCTTACCTGCGACGGAAAAAGGAGGGCACGGTAGGCCACCGGCGAGCAGATCCATTCCCTTGAAATCAGATGCACGCTCTTTGAAGATTCTCATATCTTCTTCAAGGACATTCCATTCAGGCCGATTATGACGCAGCGTGTTGCAACAGTGCTTGTCGATCTCAACCAATGCTGAGTGCTTATAGCCTGCTTGCTCAAGGCCCAGTGCTTGACCGCCCGCGCCTGCGCATAGTTCAACCGATGTCAGCATGTTGTCCGCCCTCTTTTTGCTCATACAACACATTGTGGTCGACCAAATCAACTCACCGAGTGATAGTCGTCAAATGTTCTTTTTATGTTCTTAACGGCAAAGGGGCAATCTGAGCAACATGCTTGGTGGCAGTTGTGTCACTTTTTAAGGATAGAAACCGCTTCGTTGTAAGCAGCAGACCCCTTCACCCATTGCCACGGCGTGCGCGGCTTGCGTGCCTTTGCCAGTTCAGGGTTTGCCTTAGCATCGCTTACAGCTGCGCGTAGTCGCTCACGGGCTTCACGCGGGTCGATCTTCAGTTCTTCGCAAAGGGCTTTCAGTGTGACGATATCGGCCATGTCGATCTCCTAAGTTGCTGATGCAGATCGATAAGACGCGGATTGCTCTGATGTCAGGGATAATCCCAGACCGTCTTTAGCTTTTCTCGAATTGCTGCTACCACTGATCTCGACGTGGCAGACGCGGTCACGTTGGGGCGTAGCAAAAGAACTGCGCATTGGGTCCGTGGCCATCTGTTTCTTGCGCGAAATGGGAAACTCACTTGGCGGAAGGCTCATGTTCGTGGCGTTGGAAAGCCGATACAAACGGCGAGAAAAGTAACGACCTGAAGCTATGGAGCAGCGTACAAAAACTCGGTTTGTTGTCTCGAAATGCGAGGTCAAAGTCTCTCTTGGGTGCCCGATGGGTGCTGAAAGTGTCGAGCTAGAATGAAATGGCTTGATAGACGGCGGATAGCTCTGGCATCCGTAAGCCATTCAACAGAAATAGTTTTCGCGATGGATTGAAACAGCCTGCTAGAGTCTGAATGGAAATCTGGGAAAATTGAAAATCCTCGTGTCGGTGGTTCGATTCCGCCCCCGGGCACCATTTAGATCAAAAAAAACAAAAGACTAGACGCTGACATCTTTGCGTGAAGTTAGCCCGAGCTTCGCGTGGGTATCATTTGGGTAGCATATCGAGCAGAGACAGAATGTCTGCGCAATGGTTGCAACGCGAGGCCGATCCTTCGATCCATCGAACCTGTGCAAAACGCTTTCGGTGCGATTCCAGTCCCTGGTATTGGGCTTGGCATGCAGCTCGATAAACTCGGGGATTGTTTCGCCCAGCGTCGGGGCAGATGCCTCTGAAACCTCAGGAGCCTTTTCGAACTCGCCCAACTCGACGTCACGGGCGACTTCCATCGCGCGGCGTCTGGCGTCGGCAAGGGAGACCACAGGGTAAGGGCCGATTTCGATACGCCTGCGCGAACCGTTCGGGCGCACCATCGTTTAGAACACCTAGGCACCTGTGGTCGACACACGCACATGCAGGCCGTTTACTTTCTGGTCGCGGACCTCGTACCGTTTGACCGTCGCCGGAGGCATCGCGTCGAGTGATTTGGTTGGTCCAACGCACCGCTGCGCCTGAGCGCAGGAACCATGACCCTGGACGGGATTGTCTCGGCGCGCGATGGGATCGATATCACCTCGACCACAGGGGACATTTCCATCCTGGGGGAAGTGGCCACCAACGGGGCGCTGGCGCTGACATCCGCACAAGATCTTTCGATGGGGTCCTCGGCCACGCTGGTCTCTGTGGAAAACGGCCTGGCGGTCACGTCCGCAGGTACGCTTCGGACAGATGGCACCGTATTTGGGCAGACCGGGGCCACGCTGACCGGGGACCGCCTTGATCTGCGCGGCAACGTGCAAACCGGCGGGCGGTTGGATCTGCGCGCGCAAACGGGTGGGTTGGTCAGCTTTGCTGACGTTGTGGCCGGGTTCATTGACGCGAAGTCAGAGGCAGCGATGCAGCTGGGCGGCAGCCTGTCCGGGCCAATTGTCGCCACCGCCACCGGCGCCTTGACCGTCACGGGGGACATTGATGTGGTTCGCCCGGCGGATGCGGATCCCTCGTTTGTCACCGGGGCCTATCTGACCGGCGCATCGGTGGATATCGCTTCGGGCGCCAAAGTGACCAGCGATCAATTGGTGGTGCTGGAGGCCACAACAGGCCGTGTGCAAAACGCGGGCCGTGTGACGGCGGGCAGCTCTGCCCAGGTCACCGCCGCAGGGGCGGTGACCAATTCGGGGCAACTGTTGGCCGATGAAACGCTGGTGATCAACGCGGGGTCCCTGACCACCACGGCAACCGGGAAAAGCCAGGCCGATCAGATCGCCCTGTCAATCGGCGGGAATGCTGTGAATGCGGGGGCGTTTCGCGCCCAGACCCTGCTGGATGCCAGCATTGGCGGGCGGCTGACCAATTCCGGCCGGATCGAAACCGCGGCGGGCAACAGTCAGATCAGCGCAGATGATTTGCGCAATTCCGGCCAGATCAAAAGCCACGGTGGCACCACATTCCTGACCGACCTGACCGGGTTTAACAATGCAGGTGGCACCATCTTTGGCGAAGATGGCGTGGTGCTAGAGGCCTTGTCTCATCTGACCCTGGGCGCAGGTGCGTGGGGAAAGGTAGTCAGCGAAAATACCGTGTCACTGATGGGTAAAGATGGTGGATATCTGCCGGGGCTGACGGTGAATGCCGGGGCGAAACTGGTCAATGAGGGCAAGCTGATCATCAAGGCGCGCGCGATCAACAACTCGGGCACCATTGCGTCAGCCACGGACGCGGTCACGCTGCTCGCCCAAGGCAACCTCACCAATCGCGGGCTGATCTATGCCGGGGGCGCGGCCCTTGTGATTGGCGCGTCTGGCAATGTTTACAACCGGGGGGGATCGATCCTTGCCAATCATGACCTGCTGATTGCGGGCCTTAAAATCCATGATGATGTGAGCGAATGGGCAAGCTTCAGCCCGTCTGAGAAGACGTTCCTGCCACAAGGTGACGTGTTCGGCACAATCGAAGCTGGTGGTTCGATCAATGGTAACGTGACCGGCACCGTCAGCAATTGGGCGGTTGGGGCCAACAAATCCGGGCTCTTTGGCACTGGCAACACAAGGCCAGATGTGGATCCTCGCCTGCCCGGCGGACCTGCGGCCAAGCTGGCCCTCGCATCGGCACAGGGTCAGGCCATTACATCTTTGTCGAAACTGTCGAGCGCCACGTTGGGGGGGCTTTCGGCGGGCAATCTGGTCTTGCACCCGCTGGATCCAAACAGCATCTCGGGCTGGGGCGCGGGCGGCAATGTGAGTGACGGGTTCACCCGGCTGATCGGCAGCATTGATTTCAAAAGCTTTGGCAACAATCAGCTGTTCCGCCTGAACCGCCCCACGCTAGGAGGCTATCTGGTAGAAACGCGCCATGGGTTCATTGATCGCAAAAGCTTTATCAGTTCCGACTATTTCCTGAAGACCCTGAACTATGATCCCGCCAAGACCCAGACCCGGTTTGGCGATGCGCTGGCGGAAACCTATCTGATCCGCGACCAGATCTATGACCTGACGGGCCGCCGCCTGTTGCCCGGGGCCAAGACGGAAAAAGACCAGATCCGTGCCATGTATGACAATGCGGTGGATGCCAGCAAATCGCTGGGCCTGACCGTGGGCACGGCCTTGTCGCCGCAGCAGATCAGCCGATTGACCGAAGATATCGTCTGGCTGGAGGAACGCGTGGTCTCTGGCCAAAAAGTGTTGGTGCCGCAGATCTATTTGGCGGGATCCGCCGGGCTGATCCGCAAGACCCCGGGGGCAACCTTCACCGCGCAGGATATCTCTCTCAAGGTTGGGGATCTTGCCAATCTGGGCGGGGCGTTCCAGACCAGCGGCGACCTTGTGATCGCGGCGGCAAGTGACATTACCAACCAATTTGGCGAGATGATCGCAGGTGGCGCGCTGTCACTCAGTTCTGAGCTAGGGCAGGTCTCGTTGCAATCCGGGCTGCTGTCTGGCGGGTCGGTTGGTATCCGCGCCAATGAGATCTTGATCGAAACCGTGTCGGAACGGTTTGGCACGCCGGACAATCATCGCACCGATATTGGCCGGGTCGCCAGCATTCGCTCTGGTGGCGTGCTGTCCTTAGTTGGGGCAGGGGATATCTCGGTCTCCGGCGCGTCTCTGGTCGCCACGGATGACCTGTCGATCTTTGCGGGTGGTGACATTGATATTGGCAGCGTTTTGAACTCTTCCGCCCTCCGTGTCGGGGATCAGAAAAACGGGCTGAACATTGCCCGACGCACCCATATCAACAGCCTAATCCAATCCAAAGACGGATCGGTCAGTATTGTATCCGCGCAAACCGAAGAACGTGATGGCGCAACCCGTCTGACGGGCGGGGGCGATATCACCCTGTCCGGCACCACGGTACTTGCGCATGACACCGTGGATATCGCGGCCCTTGCGGGCAATGTCACCCTCAGCGCTGTGTTGGATACGGGGTATTTTGAAAGCCACAGTTCCAAGCAATATGGCCTTTTCGGGATCAATAAAAAGCAGACCCACACCGAAAAACTCTCGGCCACCTGGACCGGCAACACCATCGAGGCGGGGCAGGTGTCGATATCGGCGGCGGGCAATGTGGTGGATCAGGCTTCAACTCTCCTGGCCAAAACAGGTGACCTGGATCTGACCGCGCAATCGGGCAGCGTGCACAGCCTGTCGGTGACCGATCTTGAGGCCTCAAAAACCAAGGTCCACAAATCCACCTTCTGGGGGTTGATGGACTGGTCGACCGAGGTCAATTCGCTCAAATCCACCGCGCAATCCATCGAAGCCACAGCCGCCAAGGATCTGCGGCTGACCGCCGGACAGGATATCGTCATCGAAGGCGGGCGTCTGACCGGCGAGAATGTGATCTTCGACGCCCAGAACGTGGCGCTGATCGCAACGGTTGATACGGATTATACCGAGACCATCACCCATTCCAATTTTGGTGTCATTGTGGTGGACACCCATCAGGTGGATGCGGTGCAGACCGCAGGGTTTACCGAGATCAACGGCAAGGCTGATTTTGGCGAGGCCCCCGTTTACGTGGATCTGCAACAAAGCCAGGCGGCGCTGATCCATGCCATTCCGGCCCTGCTGGCCCCCGAGGGCGAAGACGCGGTGCGCATGGCGCTGGTCGATCACTATCTGCCAGAGGCCAACGGGCCCCCGACCGCAGGGGTTGATCCCATTGCCGCCGCGATCCAGGCGGCGTTCACCCCCAAATCGGGCGGCTCTGACGATGCGGATGGGGCGGATGGGGATGACAGCGACGAACCAAGCCCGAATGACTTTTCAAACTCCACCTTCTCCGTCCCCGTCCCCGGCACCCTTGACGGCGCGGGCTTTGCCTATCTCGATCAGCTCTTCGCCGCCGACCAGCTGACCGTCGCCGAGATGGAGCTGGTCAACCACCACTTCTATGACAAAACCACCCAACTGGGCGTCGTGGGCCACCTGCTGCTGGCCTATTTCACCGGGGGCATGTTTGCCGAAGGGGCGATATTCGCCAATGTACAGGGGGCGGTGCAACAGGCGATTGTCCGGTCCCTCGTCACCACCAGCGTGAATGGGATTGTCTCGGGCGAGTTCGACCTGGGCCAGGCCCTGACCTCGGCCTTTACCGCAGGCATCGGCGCCTGGGCGGGCACGTTCAAGCTCGCCACGGCGCTTGGACTGGGCGAGGGCGCCTCCCTTGGCCTTCTGAGCAAAGGCGGGGACCTGACCGCCGCCGCCATCGTCAACACGCTCGGCACCTCTGCCATCAACGCCGGGATCACCGCAGCCCTGACCGGAGAGGACTTCTTCGACACTTTCCTGACCAGCTTCGCCTCTGGTGTGGTCTCCCTCGCCACCGCCGACCTGCAGGAGCTGATTGGTCATGAGTTCGCAGGCGGGGCCAATGGCGGCGAAGGCAGTCTGGGCCACGCACTGACCCACGCGGGCCTCGGCTGTATCGCCGCCGAACTGCAAGGCTCCACCTGCGCCGCAGGGGCCGCCTCCGGTGCCGCAAGTGCGCTCTTTGCAGGTTACATCAAAGGCAATTCCGAACTTGATGGCAACGACTTCATAGACGAAGCCCACCTCATCGCAGGCCTCGCCGCCGCCCTCACCGGCGCAGACACCACCGCCACCCTAACCGCCGCTGGCATCGGGCAAAGCGCGTTTGTGAATAACTACCTGAACCATGCCGAGGAAGAACGAAGACAGGCGCTTGAGGAGCAGTTGAGATCTCCCGAATGCGCTGAAGGTGCATGCCCCGCGTTGGAAGCAGAGCTTCTGGCGCTTGATGAGTTGGATGCCGCGCGAGATATTGCGTTACAGCAGGCGTGTTGGGGTGATCCTTATTCTTCAGCTTGTGGGGCTGCGATATTGGATCTGAAAGCCGCCGTAGACAGCTATGCCGGTTGGTGGGTGCTGGGTGAGGAAAGCGGTCAGGTTGTCGAACAATGGGCTGTCATCAAGAATGACGGTTATACACAGCTCTGGGCGCAGGCAATGCTTGAGATGCCTGTTGATGCGGTGACGGGCGCAATTGATCTTGCGACGATTATGGGGGCCGCGGCCCTTGGTGACGAGACGGCACAGCTGCAACTCCGTGCGCTTGCGCAAACGGTGAAAGAGACAGTTCTGGATCCCGCCGGTGCTATAGATCAGGCGGGTGCCGATTGGGTAAACGAATATGATCAGCTTGTTGCAGAGGGCAGACATCAAGAAGCCGACCTGATGTTGATCCGCCTAGGTGCCGGAATTACGACCGCAGGGGCAAGCACTGCGGCGGGCGGAGTTGCCACACTCGGAAAAAGCATAAAAATCCTTGTTCCTGAAGGTGGCGATGTTATTAATGCTACAAATAGGACACTGCCAGATGGTTATCGCTTAATTGATGACACCACGAATGCTGCTCGCCCAACGTTGGCTGGTGGTAATAGATGGGTGATCGACAATGATGGTAACGCAATAATCCAAAGACCGGACGGAACATTTGCGCGTACACAGGCAGACATCGATGACATTGTTCTGCCGTCCGCACCAAATAGAACAGTCACCGTTGATACATCAGGTGCAACACGTGGTACGCCAGAGTATGAAACTCTGAACAACCCACCGGCAAACACACGCGTTGAATTGGACAACGGGACTGCATTCCGCACTAATGAGTCAGGCTACATTGAAGAAATCACCTACACGCCAGTCAACCAACGTGGTGTGCGTGATAGTCGCCAAACCGCTGTTGGACGAGAAGGTATTGCTGGTGATGTTGGCGGACATATCCAAGCTTGTCGACATGGTGGCACTTGTGACCGATTCAATCTGTTTCCGCAAAATTCAAACTTCAACAGTAGTCCCTACCGCCGGTGGGAAAATGAAATCACGCGTTCGTTGCAAAATGGTGATACTGTTGGTGCAATAACAGTCCGCTTTGATCGTTCAAACCCTAGCAGCGCAAGACCTGATAGCTTAACAATTGAATATTCAATAAATGGACAAGCGCGAACGCGGGAATTTGAAAACGTTGCCGGAGGTGGTCAATGAACCCAGTAGAAAAACAAAGGCTTGTTATTGATCAGCTTTATCATTTGATGGTCGAAAGTGCAGAAACTGGTTTCGATACCGCAACCTGTCGTTTCGAGTATTACGCTGAGGAAGATGGATCACGCGCTGTAGATACTGCCTTCGAATATGAACTGAATGGCTCGAAGCATTCTAAGCACCTGAACTATCGGCAAGCACGGGAGGAACGGCCAATAGGGCTCGTTCCCAAGCTTCACCAGCTTATGAAAGAACACACTGGCGGTGACTGGCAAGCATTCACGCTGTCTATTGAAGAAAATGGGCAGGTAAAGACGAAGTTTGAGTATAGCGACGAAAATCCATCGGTTTGATCACCGTTCTAACTCTTTTGCCACGTTGAGCAGCTCCGGTTCGATTGTGATGCGTTCGAGCAAATCTTGCAGTTCTTCGTGGGCATGGTTCAGATTAACGGCATAGCTCTTGCCGAAATGCGGGTTGCCAAGGCAGCCTGACCCACGCGGGTCTCGGCTGTATCGCCGCCGAACTGCAAGGCTCCACCTGCGCCGCAGGGGCCGCCTCCGGGGCCGCAAGCGCGCTCTTTGCGGGCTATGTGGATGGGCTGGATAACGGAGATGCGGCCAGCTTCGTCGACGAAGCCCACCTCATCGCAGGCCTCGCCGCCGCCCTCACCGGCGCAGACACCACCGCCACCCTGACCGCCGCTGGCATCGGGCAGTCGGCGTTTGTGAATAATTATCTGAACCACGAAGAAGCGTCGCGTCGCGCCGCCATTATAAGTGAATTAGATAACTGCCTCGACAATACAAATGCTTGCTCTGAGAGCGAGATAAACTCCCTGCGCGACGAACTTGTTGCCCTAAACAAACTTGATGCTGATCGAGATGCGGCACTTGCTGCGGCCTGTGGAGCAGGGGCCAGCAGCACCGGATGTCAGGCTGAACTGACCAAGTTGCAGGATGCCTTCGAAACTTACACGGGTGTTATTTCTTCCAGAGATGTCTTTAGCGATGGAACTTTGGGCGAGGCGCTCGAGGTTGCTGGGCAGTTTGGTGATCTTAGCAGTCAGGCGATGTCAGAAACCGCCCGCGCAGCTCTGATCGAAATGCCGGTCGATACGGCCAAAGGGTTGATTGATCTGGCAAGTATAGCCGCAGGCGCTTTGACCGGAGACGAGCAGTCAATCCTGCAGATGGGCATGATTGCCGATCACATGCAGGCGCTTGTGACGGACCCTGTCGGAACGATTGAAACGCAAATCGCAGCAGAGCTTGCGCGGGCGGATGTTGTGGAAGCCCAGGGCAATCTTGAAGAAGCCAACAAGATCCGAAGCAAGGTGTTCATCAGTGGCGCCTTGGCTGTGGCAGGTGTTCCCGGAGCCGTCAGCGCGACCAGCGCGGGGATCAAAGTGGCGGTGAAATCCGGTGGTTCCGTTAAGATTGGAGAGTTTATCACAGGCGAAGACGGAAGCTTGAACTTGCCGGGAGGGGGGGGTACAAATTGGGCAGGCGATCTGTTTGATAATCCTTCTCAAGTTGTTGGTAGCCGGATTGATGAATTGACTGCACAAATACCAGAGAATTCTCGCGGTAGAATTACTATGGGGGTTGCAGTTGTTGAGGATGTAGCTGGCAATCGCCGAATCTTAGTAAGTACATCTGAACCTAACGGCTACTTGAGACCTGGTGTTAGTTTGAATGATGGAGAAGTCTTGGTGCGTGGACCACGTGGCAGCCATGCTGAAGCAGACATCGTCCGCTATGCAGAAGAAAACGGATTAACGATTGTTGATATTGGAGCAACTAGACCGGTTTGCACCAACTGCCAAGGCGTCATTCCAGATGACACAAATATTACGACACCGTTGAAGTAATACCATGCGACTGAAGACCTTAAATTCATCACTAGCCGCTCAATTCGAAACTGTGAGGGGGGGAGCGGCTGCAAAGTTCGAAAGCGTGTTTTGGTTTTGCTTCGATAAGCTTGATCCGCTTACGCTGGACGAAATTGGCAAGAGTGCGGAGTTGGATTGCCTGCTAAGGCGTCAGCTACCGAATGTTGCAGGCCGTGCCGACTTAGTAGACGCATTGGACGAATGCTACTTCGATGCGGAAGATGACGGCGATGATGAAAAAGCGGGTTTGTATTTTAAGCTGGCGCGTATAGCTGCGGCTTTGGTTATGTGGGCTAATTCTAAGTCCAATGAAGAATACGCAGAAGCTGCTTATGAAGCATTGATGAGTGGTGATGACCCTGAAAAAACTGCGAAACAGTATATAGAGCAGGCCTGATCACCGTTCCAACTCCCGTGCCACGTTGATCAGCTCCAGTTCAATCGTCACACGCTCAACCAAGTCTTGCAGCTCTTCGTGGACGTGGTTGAGGTTGACGGCATAGGATTTACCGAAATGCGGGTTGCGAAGGCAGTCTGGGCCACGCACTGACCCACGCGGGCCTCGGCTGTATCGCCGCCGAACTGCAAGGCTCCACCTGCGCCGCAGGGGCCGCCTCCGGGGCCGCAAGCGCGCTCTTTGCGGGCTATGTGGATGGCAACGATCTCGACGGCAACGCCCTCGTCGATGAAGCCCACCTCATCGCAGGCCTCGCCGCCGCCCTCACCGGCGCAGACACCACCGCCACCCTGACCGCCGCTGGCATCGGGCAGTCGGCCTTTGTGAATAATTATCTGAACCACGAACAAAGGGAACGGGCAGAGGCGCTGCTCGCTGACTATGCGCAGAATTGTAATGGTGAATTTGGCGATGCAACACAGGCATGTGGTCAAATCCTATCGCAGCTCCAAACGCTACAGGGTGAATCTGCCGAAAACACAGCAGCAATGCTGGCCGCATGTGGCGCGAACCCCGGCAGTGCCGAATGCCAGCAACACCTGGATGAAGCCAAGTCCTATGTCACCTGGGCTGATGATACGGTCGGCGGATCGCAATTCGATGTCGGCTTGGGCTTGTTTTATCATCCCGCACTTGAGGGGCGTGTTGGTGGCAGTCTGGATGAGGTGATCATTGATGCCTCAGGCAGTTCTGTCTGGACCTCCGGTGGGCAAGTCCTGCTGGACATCGCCGATGGTATCGAAGGGGAACTGGTCCTTTGGGGCGATGATCGTCTGAGGATAGAGGCAGAGCTTCTGACCGAACTTGCGGTTCTGAACGACGAAAACGATCCGGTTAACTTCGACAATTGCCCACCAGAAGGTGCTTGCTTCTCGACCCGCCGCGAAGAAATTCAGGCAGATTTGCGGAGCCTCGGCATCGTGAATATCGTCGCCCCGTCAACCTGGGAAGGTGTTGTTCTGGAGCTGGCCGGAGTGGGTGCGGGCAAGCTCGTCTCCATTGGCGGGAAGACCTTCACCAAAATCGGTGATGATTTTGTTGAAATCGCGGATGGGGTTGCTACAAATAAGACACCAATTGAGACATCGAATGGTGCACTTGTTAGGCCGCCCGATAGTCCAAATTATTCGGTAGCAACGGAAGTCCAGTTGCCCTCAAATGCGTATCCGGGAGTTTCACGCCAAAGACACAACCAGATTTCAAACCAAGCAATGCATGAAGCTTTTGAGGCCGATCCTGTTTTTGCTGCGCAAATGGAAAACTTGTATCCGGGTATCGTTGATGGTGTTAACCCCGGTCCACGCGGAGCCTTCCCAAGATCAGCGCCGACATCTGATGTGACTTGGCATCATGGAACTCAACCTGGTCAAATGCAGTTGATTCCGATTGATCAACACACAGCACCCGGCCCGGTTCAAGGTACTCTTCATCCAAGTGGCTCAGGTGGTTTTGCAGATTGGGGGACAGAATGAACCAAACCACATTTGGTAATGTGCTTCGCGACTTGGGCGGGTTTGACTGGAAGGACTGGGTTTATTTAGAAATGCAGGGGGGAGTATTATTGTCATCGCCCTGCATACTACTTAATCCTGATGAAGCTGAATTGGCTGAAGATGACTTTACTCCGGTAGCCGCCGAAGAAGCTGGAATGCAGGAATACCTATCTGTGCAGGATTTGCGTTCGATAGAGCAAAGCCTGAACGCATGGTACCCAGATTATTCTTTGGATGACTTGTGCTCCGCTGCGACGTATTACTTTGAGAATGACGCGTTCATGCCACCTAGTAACGCCGTATGACGGTTCTACGTTATATCATTGGCTTGTTCGCCGCACTGCTGTTCTCAGCTTTGGGCGCGGTTTCCACGCCATTGGTGCCATTAACGTCAACCCAAGCAGGGTTTTTCCCACACCATGAAGCGGCGCCAGCTGATTACACTAATGTAAACTTTGCCGCTCGCGCACCACCGATCATTGGTGGCAATATCACGTTTACGGGTGTCGCCGTTGCCGAGCAAGGCAACGGTTTCACTATGCACGGGCATGCAACCCATGTGGCAAGCTTGAGTTTTGGCGCGGATTTTGATGCTACAAATAGGGGAATAGACGGGATTTGGGATCAAGGGCGCTTTACGCCTATTCAGCGCGGCAACGCCATTGAAGATCACTTGGCCGGAACTGACTATAACGGTTGGACGCGTGTTGGCTCCCAAGACAATGGGTTTTCTCCTGCTTGGGACTTCAATCAGGGATCGACTTGGGTCAGTTTGAAAACTGTCAATACAGGCGGTAGCGGTTGGCAGACTGCCATGCGTTCGCACATCAGAGAACTTGAAATATGGAGTAGTCCGACCAATCCGAATGCAGCAAAGGTTCTTGATATTAGGGTTCAACCCGGTGGGGCGACTTCTGCACAATCTCTTATCGACTATGGCGCATCCAGAGGTGTGCAGGTGAGGATCAATGAATTCTAATCAGTTTGATCGTGCGCTATGGATCATTGGGCGCATAAAACAGTTAAATGTTTCGGCGATATGGTCTCAGTTTCTTTACTCTGGTGTCCCGGATGGAATGTTGGTCTCCTTCCATTCACCGGACATCAATCGGGCTTCCATAAAGGCGTCAAAAGTCGAAGAAATTCTTGATGGTGCTCATGTGCCGTCATTCGAAGTATTGGGGGATGGGTTCAGTTTCAATTACGGGCAGAGCGGTGGCCAAAACTATGATCACGTTTTTATTGAAGCTAGCTTAATCGTGTTAAGCCCTGAGTTTTGCGATGAACTGATCTCTGAAACAATTGCGGATGATCCAAACTTCACGCAGGCGCATCTGGTTGATAAAAACTATCAGTACCTTCAGAATATTTATGATCCGCTGCAATTTAAGGCGCTCGGCCTTTCTTTGGATGGCTTGCCCATGAAATCCAATGGTTTACCATTCCCTCTTGAGCAGCAGATCGTTGACACTGATAACAACCCTGGCCGCTATAGGCTGCATCAAGGTTATGTTGAAGCATCGGCAGGGTACATGTGGTTTGGCGAGAGTTTTTGGCCCATCGTCGGGAAGGCACCGGAACGGATAATGTCTGATCTGCCGAAAGGTGTATCGCTTTGCTTAGAAAAATGTTGGAAGCTTACAGCGGCCTACGGTGTGTTTAATGATCAAAGTACAAGCGGAATACAGGATGGGATTAGGCGGGTCGTATTTGGGTAGCCGTGCTTACTCCGCGTCTATTTCTGGCTCTGCGTAATTTGGCACATGGAGTGCACAGAATTTTGCTGCCTGACAGGCTGTTGATGATTTGGCCTTTTGCTTGGCCGCACCAATCAGCGTTGTCGCCTTGGGTGATGAGGCGGACTGAGCGGTCGAAGTCGTTGGCTGTGATCTGGTCTGCGGCGAAGTAGAAGGCCCCAGCACCGGCGACTGCCGCGCTGATAAGCATCGCTGTTCCCAGCGTAGCCCAACCCCAATTTGATCGGGCGTCACCTACTTTACCTGCTATGTCGATAGGTCCGGCCTAAAAGACCTGCCCCGCAGCGACCTCATTCACGCCAGTCCCCTCATCGCAGGCCTCGCCGCCGCCCTCACCGGCGCAGACACCACCGCCACCCTGACCGCCGCTGGCATCGGGCAGTCGGCCTTTGTGAATAATTATCTCAGCCATACGGATGAAGCCTTCATTAGAGAACTGATTCAAGAATGCCTTAGCGATGATGGTGTTTGTTCGGAGCAGGAGCTCGACGTGGTTGGCCAGAAATTGCTTGAGCGATCTCAGGAGAATAACGCGGCGATGGCAGAGTGCGAAGATGCCGATTGTCTGTATCGAGCGATCAGTTCGACCATAAATGACCAAGAACTAACTGACTTACTGGGCGATGCCGGGCTTACCAATCCAAGTGTATTTGCAACCAAAGTGGCATCTCATGGCGGGATCGTTGGCATTGATCAAGACCTCTATGCCGAGACATTTACGAAGGTTCGCGCCATTGAAATGCAGCGCCTTGCACAGGATTGCTATCAGAATTGGACAGCAAGCTGCGGAAATCTTCATTTGCTGGCGGCAGACGAATTGTTTCAGAACCCGTTGATTGGTCTGGGTATGCTGAT
The DNA here is from genome assembly GCF_049803815.1 of Aliiroseovarius crassostreae. Classification (GTDB taxonomy): domain Bacteria; phylum Pseudomonadota; class Alphaproteobacteria; order Rhodobacterales; family Rhodobacteraceae; genus Aliiroseovarius; species Aliiroseovarius crassostreae_A. The sequence continues at coordinate 432,184 of NZ_JBNAGI010000001.1, read as the reverse complement.
TGGGCTGTTGCCTACTGTAAAGTCGTCGGCCAAAAACCTTTTGGGAGTGGAATTTGAAGATTTTCTTCAGAAAGAGTTACCATTTGGCCGTAAAGTTGGAGAAATGAGAATGCCAGACGGGAGCTCAAAACCCAGAGATTTTGATGGAGCGTATATTCGTGAGAGTGATGGCGCGGATGTGTTGATTGAAGCTAAAAGTGGGGGGTATTGGGAAAAACTGCAAGCTGATCCAAACCTAGAAAGTAAGTTCAAGACGCAAATGGGATACGGAGCAAAAGTTGCCTCAGCTAACGGGTATCAATATGAGCTGCACTCAAATTCACCCATTCCAAAACACATTAAAGATTGGCTATTTAGCAAATCAATTGGAGTTGTTGAGTATGACTGAGAAAGAAAAATGAGCCTTGATCGTGGATATCTAGTGTTTGACCCATCTTCCAAAGAATGGTCGACCAAAGCTGTTTTTAGTGGGTTAATAAAGGAACTAAAAGCTGGTGGAGCAACACCAGTTCTAAAAAACAATTTTATTCAGCTGCTTAAGGGCGATCAGGATGGTCCAGAATTTGTCCCGGTTATGTATTCGAGCGAAATGCTAGAAAGCTATATTCTCGAACGCGTTAACGCCGGTGAAGGCTCTGGCGCAATTTACTATTTCGAAGATGGTCAGTCGGTTGAGGGTTTTGATCTTCTAATTTCCCCAGAAAAAAAAATCATCATTTACCCATTTGATAATGCGCCTTTGTTACCCAATTCCAAATGTGTTGACTTCTCAATATATTGCAGTCTCTTGGCCAAACCTATCTTCCACCTTGTTGGCGAGTATAGCTTAACCACGAGCCAATTTATTGATCGCTAAGCTGTCAGTCGAACTTGATAGGTATGATCTACTAGCCACGCACTGACCCACGCGGGGCTTGGCTGTATCGCCGCCGAACTGCAAGGCTCCACCTGCGCCGCAGGGGCCGCCTCCGGTGCCGCAAGCGCCCTCTTTGCGGGCTATGTGGATGGGCTAGACACCAATGACAAAGGTCGCTTTGTCGATGAAGCCCACCTCATCGCAGGCCTCGCCGCCGCCCTCACCGGCGCAGACACCACCGCCACCCTAACCGCCGCTGGCATCGGGCAAAGCGCGTTCGTGAATAATTATCTCAGTCATACGGATATCGCTAACCTAGGCGCGGATTTGCAAGCTTGCGCTGCCCAGAGTGCTACCGAGAAATGTGAAGGTGACGACCTTCAGAAGATCATCGATGACTATAAATCCCTTTCTCGTTCAAACGATCAGGCCCTGATTGAGGAATGTGGTTTTGACGCAGAATGCATCAATGATCGACTGGATACTGCTGTCCAAGGTGGTGATGCCGCCGTGCTTGCTCTTGCGGGTGTCTCACCTGAAGCGGCCCTCGCTCTTGTGGGGTCATTCGACGCCGGAGGCCAAGTCTATCAGCATCTCGCAACAGCGGTTCTGCTGGAAAAAGACGCCGCAGATTTCTGTGCCAGCAAGGGTGTCTCTGGCTCAGCATGTGATGACGCTTGGGAGGCCCATGTAAAGGAGGTCGGCCCAGCAGCGGTTCAGTTCCTCATTGAAGAAATCCCCGGCATCGGCGACGCAATCGGAGCGCTTGAATGCATTCAGAACCCCTCAATCGGGGCTTGTGCCGGGGCTGCTGTGGCTGTCGTGCCTCTCGTGGGTGGCGGGCTGAAAGTTGTCGTCAAGAAACTGGATGGGTCACCTAGCGTTACGAAAGAAGTTGATACACCAAATAGTTGTGTGAGTGGCAGATGTGGGAGTGCTATTGACGGTATATACGGCAATACTCGACCAATGACTGATGAATTTCCTGAGTTGGCTGGAGTTAATCCGCATTATGTCGATGGAGCAGGGCCAGGCATTAACACCAACTGCGTCTCTTGTGTGAACGCAACAGTGGATCGCCTAACTGGACGCAATCCTAACGCAGTTGCTGGCCAGTCAAACGGCTACGGTACTGGCAGTGATTTGACACCATCTGCGCCTTGGGATTTGGAGCGCAAACATCACCAGCCAACGTAACGAATGAACTGTTATCACAAGGCGATGGAGCTTATGCAGTGGTCCGAATACAACAGGCCGGAGATGTTGAACATGTAATCGTTGGTGTCAATAAGGGCGGCACCGTACATTACGTTGATCCACAGCTTGGAAGTATTGTTGAATTGCAGCCAAATTTGATCGTGAGACCAGGTTACCCATGATGGAAAAACAGAAACTAAAGTACGAAGAGATTTGTGTTTTGGCGCAGAAATCTGCGGAGCTGGAGTGGGGGGATTTCAGGCAACACGGGCAAAATTTGCTTCAAGAGAAATGCTTGAATTATGGTCGAGCTTGGATGTTTTTTCGTAACCCAAACATCGCTATTCCAGACGTAGCTAGCGTGCGGAAATGTGCGCTGGTTGTTAGTGATAAAGGCGAGGTTCGATCTACCGCTGATTATCAGCCAGACATGACGGCATGCATGGAATACCTCCAAAGAATGTCGGATCACTTTGCAGAAAAGGGACTTTGATGAGGGGAACTCCAATGAATGTTCTTCGCCCTCTTCTTCTACTTATTTTCACTATACTTAGTTCGCGTTCATTGAATAGCAGATCGATTTCTGCATCAGAATCTTTCTGTCCTCAAACCGAAATCTCGCATATTGAGCAAGGCCTTGATGTTTGCTTTGCAGCCCGTGCACCATCAGTACCGAGCACCAATATTGCATTCGCAGGTGCTGCTGTTGCTGAGCGTGGCGATGGGTTCATCATGCATGGGCACGAAACCCATGTGGCCAGCTTGGGTATTGGTGTCAGTTAGATGCCACAAATAACGCAGACTTGCCCGATACGGTATATCGAGGTGACACTCGTGGACCCGATGAAATTTTTGATGAGGGCTTCCACCCCAAGGATCCGAATGCAGACGTTGATCTTCAAACTTATGTTCAGTCTGAGTGCTGCGCACAGAGCGGCTGTCTCTGAGGAGGTTGATCTACTTGCACAAGCGGAAGCTCTGCAAAGAGAGCTCGCCTCGTGCTTTGATGATAGTGATTGCGACCCCACAGAGGTTATCGAGAGATATAAAGATCTTTCTCGGCAAAACGATGTAGATCTGCTGGCTGAATGTGGGAAAGATCTGGGTTGTATAAACGACCGCTTGCAACATGTCGCAAATGTTAGCGACTTCGACTATCTGATTGCAGAGCGGCCGGACCTGTACACTCAGATTGAAGGCTCCACGCCAGCCACCTCATCGCAGGCCTCCGTTGTCTTTTCGCCAGCCTCTTGTTCCTTGATCATCTGAATGATCTGCTCGTCGGAGAATTCCGTCTTCATTTGTCCGTCCTTCAGTTGGGCAAACTCTACACAGAATTGGAGGAGTTTAAGCGGCTCAGGTCAGCAATGTCGGTATCCTGGGTGGATCAGTTGAAGGTCATTGCCTGTGGTCTGCCAATGCCCACATATTTCCCGTCCGTCAGCCCGTTCACCTTCTCGACAATCGCCTCGGCATCCATGCCGTGATGGCGGTAAAGATCGCCGATGGTGCCGGTCTGGCCGAAATGCTCGACCCCCATCGGGATCGTCTTGTGCCCCGCCACGCTGCCCAGCCACGACAAGGTCGCCGGGTGGCCGTCGATCACGGTGACGATCTTGCAATGCGGGGGCAGCGCGCCCATCAGGGCCTCGATATGCGATTGCGCCGCGCGGTTTCCACGCGAGCGCGCGCGTTGCGCCGCCGTCCAGCCCGCGTTCAGCCGGTCGGCAGAGGTCACGGCCAGCACGCCGATATCGCGGCGGGTTTCCCCAATCCTGCCCGCGGCCTTGATCGCCTCGGGCGCGACGGCGCCCTGATAGGCGATCACCACCTCGCAATTCGGCCCCGGTTTACGCAGCCAATAGGCGCCGTCGATGGCCCCCTGACGGAACGCCTCGTCATGTCGTTTGCCGGGCTGTTCAATCGGGTTCGTGGTCAGGCGCAGATAGACGGAGCCGCCGGTTTCATCGCGCAGCCAGGTGCGCTCATCCGGGTCCCCTTCGCCATCGCGCTGCACATAATCAAAGGCCCAACTCATGATCACCGCCAGTTCGTCCGCGAACGCCGGTTCAAAGCTGGCCAGTCCGTCTTGTGACATGCCGATCAAGGGGGATCCAACCGACTGGTGTGCGCCGCCTTCGGGGGCCAGCGTGACGCCGGATGGGGTGCCCATCAAGATGAAGCGCGCGTCCTGGTAGCAGGCGTAATTGAGCGCATCGAGGCCCCGGGCCACAAACGGATCATAGACCGTGCCGATGGGAATGAGCCGTTTGCCAAAGAGCGAATGCGACAGGCCCGCCGCGCCCAAAAGCAGCATCAGGTTCATTTCCGCAATGCCCAACTCGATATGCTGGCCCTCGGGGGTGAATTCCCATTTCGCGGTGGAAGGGATGCGGTTTTCGATAAAGGCATCGGCCTGCGCGGTGCGGGCAAACAACTTGCGCCGGTTCACCCAGGGGCCAAGATTGGTGGTCCCGGTCACATCGGGCGAGGTGGTCACGATGCGCGCGGCCAGATCGCTGTCGCCTTTCGACAGGTCATCGAGGATCTTGCCAAAGGCCATCTGGGTCGAAATCTCGCGCGAGGTGTCGATGGCGATTGACGGCACGGCCAGCCTGTCATCGGCAAAGCGGCGCGGGCCATCGGCAAAGAACGGCACGTTGGACAGGAAATCGCGCAGGGCCGCAGGGTCGTCGACGGTGGCCAATGGCTCCCATTCTGCCCCCTTGGCCACGCCCATATGGGTCTGCCAGGCCTCAAACTGCGTGCTGTTCATCAACCCGCCGTGATTGTCCTTGTGGCCCGCAATGGGCGTGCCCCAGCCCTTGATCGTATAGGCAAGGAAACAGGTGGGGCGGTCGTGGGTGATGGCATCAAAGGTCTGCGCCATGGTCTCAACGCAGTTGCCGCCGAGGTTTTCCATCAGCGCAGCCAGTTCTTCGTCGCTGCGCCGATCAATCAGCGCGGTCACGTCACCCTGATCGCCCAGCTCCTCCATCAGCCGCTTGCGCCAGACCGCGCCGCCCATGAAGGTCAGGGCCGAATAGTCCTGGTTCGGGCAGCTGTCGATCCAGTCGCGCAGCTTCTCCCCGCCCGGCTCGTCAAAGGCCGCGCGTTGCAACACCCCATGTTTGATGCGCACCACGTCCCAGCCAAAGGCGTCAAAGATCTTCTCGATCCGTTCAAACAACCCCTCGCGCACGATCCCATCCAGCGATTGGCGGTTATAGTCGATGATCCACCAGGTGTTGCGCAGGTCGTTTTTCCAACCCTCCTGCAGCGCCTCGTAAATGTTGCCCTCATCCAGTTCGGCATCCCCCACCAGCGCCACCATGCGGCCCATCGGGGCGTCCTTGCCCCAGGATTTCGCGGTGATGTAATCCTGAATGATCGACGCAAAGGATGTGATCGCCACGCCCAGCCCCACCGACCCGGTCGAGAAATCCACGTCGTCGATATCCTTGGTGCGGCTGGGGTAGCTTTGCACCCCGCCAAACCCGCGGAAGTTTTCCATCTTTTCGCGGGTTTGGTTGCCCATCAGGTATTGCATCGCGTGAAACACCGGCGAGGCATGGGGTTTGACCGCCACCCGGTCCTCGGGTTTCAGGGTCGAGAAGTAAAGCGCCGTCATGATCGACACCATCGAGGCGGAGCTGGCCTGATGGCCGCCGACCTTGATCCCATCCACCTTGGGGCGGATGTGGTTTGCGTGGTGGATCATCCAATGCGACAGCCACAACAGGCGCTGTTCGATGGTCTTCAGATGGTGCATGTCCGGGGTCATGATCTCGCGCTCCTTCGTGGGATTATTCTGCGGCGTGGCGGGCTTGGCGGGGCAGGGCCTGGTCCAGATCGGCCAGGATGTCCTCGACCTCTTCCAACCCGACCGACAGGCGGATCAACCCGTCGCTGATCCCATGGGCGGCGCGTTCTTCGGGGGTGTAGGTGGAATGGGTCATTGAAGCCGGGTGCTGGATCAGGCTTTCCGCATCCCCCAGCGATACGGCGCGCTGGATCATGGTCAACCGGTTCATCAGGGCAATCCCGGCCGCCATGCCGCCATCGCGGTCACCAACCAGTTCAAAGGCGATCATCGCGCCGGGTTTGTCCATCTGGCGGCGGGCCAGATCGTGTTGCGGGAAAGACGGAAGGCCGGGGAAATGCACCGCACCAACCGCCGGGTGTGCCTCTAGCCAATTGGCCACGATGTCCGCCGAGGCGCAGTGGCGGTCCAACCGCAGCGCAAGGGTTTTCAACCCGCGCAGGATCAGCATGGCGTTGAAGGGCGCCATGACCGCGCCGGTCATGTCTTTCATGCCGACCAGCCGAATGTCCGTGACCATTTCAGCCGTGCCCGCGACCAGTCCGGCCACCACATCGCCATGGCCGCCCAGGTATTTTGTGGCCGAATGCACCACCAGATCCGCACCCAGTTCGATCGGCCGGGTCAGGTAGGGCGTGGCATAGGTGTTGTCGACAATCACGATGGCCCCGGCCGCATGGGCAATCTCGGACACGGCGGCAATGTCCACCAGCCGCATGTTCGGGTTGGCGGGGGTTTCGAAATAGACAACCCGGGTCTTGTCGCTGATCGCGGCGCGGATGTTTTCCGGTTCGGTCATGTCGACATGGGTGATGGTCACGCCCCATTTCGCCAGCCCGTGACGCATGAAGGCGAAGGTGCAGCCATACAAGGTTTCATCGACAATCAGCTCGTCGCCCGGCGACAGAACCGTCCAAAGTGCGGCGGTGATCGCGCCCATGCCCGACGACAGCGCGAGGGCGGCTTCGGCCCCTTCCAGCGTCGCGATGCGGCGTTCCAAGAGATCGCAGGTCGGGTTCGAGATGCGGCTGTAGATATGGCCTTCACGCTCGCCGGCAAACATCTCGCCCCCCGCTTCGGCGCTTTCAAATGCGAAGGTCGAGGTCAGGTGAAGCGGCGGGGTCAGCGCGCCCTCGTTCTGTTGCGGATCATAGGCGTGGTGGATGGCGCGGGTGGCAAAGCCGGATTTGGTGTTCATGGCGACCTCATTGTTCCGTGGTGCAAACAGTTTGCGCGCGGTATCACGGCATTTTGTTGCGAAGTCTGCCATTAAAGGCTATGAAATTGGCAGATACTGCCAAGGAGACCCGATTTGGACCGTAAAGATCGCCAGATCATCCGTGCGCTGCAAGCCAACGGGCGGATGACCAACCAGGACCTGGCCGAACGGGTCAACCTGTCGCCATCCCCCTGTCTGCGCCGTCTGCGCCTGTTGGAGGAGAGCGGCGCCATTCAGGGCTATAGCGCCGAGGTGGATGCCAAGGCCTATGGGCTGCCGATCACGGTGTTTGTGCGGGTTCGGCTGGAGCGCCATAATGAAGAAGACGTGAAGCGGTTCGAACAGCGCGTGATGTCCATCGACGAGGTGCTGGAATGCCACGTCCTGACCGGGGCGTCCGATTATCAGTTGCGCGTGGTGGTGTCAGACCTCGACGCGTATGAGGATTTTATCCGCAACCGCATTCATCGCATCGGTGGGATTGCCTCAATCGACACCAGCTTTGTGTACGGCACCGTGAAGAAAACAAACGTGTTTCCGGCCATCGCGTGACCAGTTTTGTGGGGGCTATATCCGTTGAATGCGTGCCGGGCTAGTCTTGCGGCACGTCGTTATCCCGAGACGCCCACGACATTGATATCTCTTGAAGGCGGCGACGGACCCGCCCCCTTCCTTAGCTGTCTGACTTTAGCTGTCTGACCGGGTGAACTCTCGGTGTCTCATTTTTTGTCGCTTCACCACGGCAACCGTTTTGCGCGACACCAGAATGACATCGATCCAGCTGACCAGGCGCGATTCCTCGGTTGTCAGTGCGGGGCCATGGCGTTGGGCGCACACCATGGCGGATTGTAAGCGGTTGAAATAGCTCCAGAATGATTCCTCATGATCTGCATATTGGGAACTTTTTTCGTCAGTGCGGAAACTGGTATGCACATCTTCGATAATATAAACGCCACCGGGTGGCAGCATTGGAAACATGGTCTGGAATCCGATGATCTGATGCGACCAAAAATGCGACGCGTCATCCAGGATGACCGATGGCTGATAGGTTTTGAAGACCCGACGCAGGAAACGGGGCCGCGACGCATCGCCGATTTCCACATGGATACGGTCTTCTTCGAAGTTTTTAGAGACTTTTCGAATATCCACCCCGACAATCCGGGCCTTTGGAAAAAACGCTTTCCAGGTGCGCAGTGACGGCGCCTTGCGGCTGGGAATGCCGACCCCAAGCTCCAGCATCGTGAACTCTTTGTCGCGATAGGGCGTCAGAAGGTGTTCGTAGAACCGCATGTAATCATGGCGTTTAGAGCTTTTGTCCGTTCCCGCCTCCATCGCCAGGGCATCCAATTCCCTGGCGGGGAACAATTCCACGACCTCAGCCGGATGGTCTGGGAGTTCGGAACTCTCTTTGGTTTGTTCTGCTTGATCGCTCATGTTTCGTATCTTGCGCCTGTTGTTTTTTGGTCAATGCTGCCAAGTGCATTTCAATGAATGCGAGACTGCCAGCTTTGTCTTCAGGCTTCAAGGTTTGGCTTGGCGACCATTTCACAAACCGTCGTTGGTACTGTGTTTTGAACCCTGGCTTCGGATTATGGGAAAGCCGTCTCGGAATTTGCATTCTCCGTGCAATTCAGTGCATTCAGGTTGGATCTGCAGCCCGACAGGAATCGCTGAATGTCCGCCCCGATCACGCCCTTTAATATCATGACAAAGCCAATCGGGCCGCGCTGCAATATTGATTGCAAATATTGCTATTACCTTGAAAAGGAAAAACTCTTTCCCGATGAAAAGAAGTTTCGCATGTCCGATGACGTGTTGGAGAGCTATATCCGGCAAACCGTGGACTGTGCGGTGGACGCAGGCTTGCCCGAAGTGCAGTTTGCCTGGCAAGGTGGTGAGCCGACCATGTTGGGGGTCGACTACTTCCGCAAAATCGTAGCACTTCAGGCCAAACACCTGCCCGCGCACCTCACTGCCACCAATGCCTTTCAAACCAATGGCATCTTGCTGGATGAGGACTGGGGGCGGTTCCTGCATGATCACGGGTTTCTGGTGGGGCTGAGTGTCGATGGACCGAAAAAGATCCATGACCATTATCGTGTAGACCGGGCAGGCCGCCCGACCTTTGATGCGGTGATGCGCGGGCTGGAGGTGCTGCAGCGGCACAAGGTGGACCACAATGCGCTTTGCACCGTGCATCGTGCCAATGGGGGCAAGGGCAAAGAGGTTTACAAGTTCCTGAAAGGTCTTGGGTTTAACCACATCCAGTTCATTCCGATTGTCGAACGGGTGGGGGCAGGCGGCCTGGCGGGGGCACCGCAGGTCGACCGCGATCCGGGCAACTCCGTCAGCAAATGGAGCGTGTCCCCCCGCGTCTATGGCAAGTTTCTTTGTGAGGTGTTTGACCAATGGTTTCGCAATGATCTGGGCCGCGTCTTTGTCCAGTTCTTTGATACGCAGGTCGGGGTGTGGATGGGGCAGGCGTCTTCGCTTTGCGTCTTTGCGGAAACCTGCGGCAACGCGCTGGCACTGGAACATGATGGCAGTCTTTATAGCTGCGACCATTACGTTTATCCGGAATACCGTCTGGGCCGGATCACCGACACCCCGATGCGCGACATGATCTGGAGCGACCGTCAGGCGCAGTTTGGCCGCGACAAGACGGACGCTCTGACCGAACAGTGCCGGGCTTGCGATTATCGCTTTGCCTGTCATGGGGGCTGTCCCAAACACCGGTTTGCCACCTCAAAATCCGGAGATCCGGGGCATAATTACTTCTGCGAAAGCTATACGATGTTCTTTCGACACGCAGGCGCGCGCCTGAGAGGGCTGGGCCAGATCGTTGCCGGCGCGCAAAGGTAACGCACGTCCGGGTATCGTTTGATCACAGCGGCGACTGGAACGCCCCCCTGACGTGATGCGCGGCGTTGCCACATCACGCGGTTTCAACGTCACGTGGGAGTGCTTTAGATATGTTTTGGAAGCAATAGGGGACTCAGGCGTTTACCAATCGTCCCTAGTTCATTGGCGCGGAGGCACCTTTTTGTGTCCTGGTGGAAAGGTTGAAATCCACCGTTCCGTCATCGCTTTCGCCCGTCAGGCTCACGTCATAACCCCACAGAACTTTCACATGTTTCAGAACCTCTTGGCAGGCGGCCTCATCCAGCAAGATACCGTCCAACACCCGGTGACGCAGTTTCAGCTCGCGATCCCCTTTCAGATCCACATCCACCACCTGAATGTCCGGGTCGATATAGGCGCTGTCATAGGACCGGGCGAGGATCTGGCGGATCTCGCGATAACCTTGGGAATTGTGGATATGGCTGACCACCAGTTCCGGGTGTTTCATGTCGTCGGTGATAACAAACAGCTTGAATTTGCGGATCAGATGCGGCGAGAGGAATTGCAGGATAAAGCTTTCGTCGCGGTAATTCGCCCAGGCCCCGCGCAGCACCGCTTTCCAATCCGGGTTGCCGGCGAAATCGGGGAACCAGTCGCGGTCCTCGTCTGTGGGATCCTCGCAGATCCGGCGAATATCCTCCATCATCGCAAACCCCAGCGCATAGGGGTTGAGACCGGAAAAGCGTGGGTCGTCAAATTCGGGCTGCATGATCACGCTGGTGTGGGAATGCAGGATTTCCATCAACGCGCCTTGGGTGATCAGGCCCTTCTCATAAAGCCGGTTCACGATGTAGTAATGCACGAAGGTGGCGCAGCCCACATTCATCACCTTGGTTTGTTTCTGCGGGTATAGATATTGCGCCAGGAAGCGCACAATCCGCACCACTTCGCGTTGCCATGGCTTCAGGCCGGGGCTGGTTTTTTCAAAGAAATAGAGCAGGTTTTCCTGCGGCAGGTTCAAATCCCCCTGACGCAGCTTCTGCTCAACGCGGGCGAAATCCTCCTTGTCGACTTCTGCCCCCATGGTGCTGTCGGTCCAGAGGTCCAAGACGCTTTGCTGGCTGGCATGTTCATCGCGCCGCTGCTGCATCGCCTCCATTTCCTGCTTGGTGGGGCGGGGCGGGCGGCCGTAGCGAAAGACGCCTTGTTCGCGCAGTGCGTGGGCGGCATCGAGGATCCGTTCCACCTCATCCACCCCATAGCGTTCTTCGCATTTGGCAATAAAGTTCTTGGCAAAGGCCAGATAGTCGTGAATGCCGCTGGCGTCGGTCCAATCACGAAACAGATAGTTGTTCTTGAAGAAATGATTGTGCCCAAAGGCGGCGTGCGCCATGACCAGCGTCTGCATGGCCATGGAGTTTTCTTCCATATTATAGCTGATGCAGGGGTTGGAATTGATCACGATCTCATAGGCCAGCCCCGTCAACCCCTTGCGATAATAGGTCTCGTCGCGCACGAAATGTTTGCCGAAGGACCAGTGCTGATACATCAGCGGCATGCCCGCACAGGAATAAGCATCGAGCATCTGCTCAGATGAAATGATCTCGATCTGGTTGGGATAGATATCGAGCCCCAGCTCCTCCAGCGCAATCTCCTGGATCGCGTCATGCACTTTGCCCAAGAGTTCGAAATTCCAATCAGGGCCCTCAAACAGCGGTTTGGCGGCGGTGTCACTGATCATGCCGTTTCGCCTTTCTTGTCGGTTGAAAACAGCCCCCGGAAGACCGGGTAAATCTGTGCGGCTTCAGACACACGGCGCATTTGAAAATTGGGCCAGTCGCCCTGCACCTGCCGGTAAATCTGCCACAGATCCGCGCCGTTTTCGTCGGATGGCATTCCGCCTTCCTCGCTGGGATGGGCAATTTCCACATAGGCGTAATACTGGCAGAGCGGCAGGATCTTTTCGTTTAGAAGCATTTGGCATTTGCCGCTGTCCGACCCGAAATTATCCCCGTCCGAGGCCTGCGCGCCGTAGATGTTCCACTCATCCGTTGGATAGCGATCTATGATGATCTCATGCATCTTTTCCAACGCGGTGCTGACGATCGTGCCACCGCTTTCGCGGGCGTAGAAAAAGGTTTCCTCATCCACTTCCTGCGCCAGATGGGTGTGGCGGACAAAGACGATATCGGTGCGTTTGTAGCGTCGTTCAAGGAAGAGATGCAGCAGGATGAAGAACCGTTTCGCCAGATCCTTTTCGCGTTCCTGCATCGATCCCGACACATCCATCAGGCAAAAAACCACCGCCTTGGAGTTGCGCACCACTTCGGGAATATGGGTGTCAAAGCGCAGGTCCAGCGGGTCGATGTATCCGACGATCTTGCGTCTGCGCTCCAGCCCTTCGTATTTCTGGCGCAGCTCTGCCAGAAGACGTTCTTCCTCCGCGCTGCGCGGATCAACCTCTTCCAGCGCTTTGATCTCTGCGGCCAGTTTTTCCAATGAGGCCAGCGACGGCCGCCCCAGCGCCAACCGCCGTCCCAGCGAGTTGCGCATGGTGCGCACAAGGTTCAGATTTGCGGGCGTGCCCGAGGTGGTCAGCCCCGCGCGCCGTCGCCCCACGGTTTCCGTCTCGACAATGTTTTTCTTGGTCAGATCCGGCAGTTCCAACCCGTCAAACAACAGTTCGAGATACTCATCTTTGGTCAGGGTGAAGGAAAACTCGTCCTGCCCTTCTCCTTCCTCAGACGCTTTGCGCCCGCCCTGACCACCACCCCCTTCGGGGCGTTTGAAACTGTCGCCGACCACAAAATCTTTGTTGCCGGGAAAGACTTTGCGCCGCATGCCAGTGTTGCCCGACAGGATCATCCTCGGTTCCTTGATCCCCTTGGCCGGAATGGTGACTTTTTCGCCCCCTTCCAGCCCTTTGGCGCTATGGTCGCGGATCGAACGATCCCGCACCGATTTGTCGACCATGTCTTTCACATGGCCGCGCACCCGGCGCAGGAAACGCTGTCGATTGCCGAGGCTTTTCCCCTTGGGGTTCTGGCGTCGGTCGATGAAATGATGCATCTGCTCGCCCTCCGGGTTATCCCGCCTTGTTCACCCGCATGTACCATTCGACCAGTCGGCGCACCTGTCGGCTGGTATAGCCGTGGCCCTTCATCCGATCGACAAATTCCAGATGTTTGCTTTCGGTGTCGCTGTCTTTTTTTGATCCGAAACTGATCACCGGCAGCAGTTCCTCGACCTGGCTGAACATGTGTTTCTCGATCACGTCCCGCAGCTTTTCATAGGAATTCCATGCCGGGTTCTTGCCGGTATTGGCGCGGTGGCGCAGCGAGAATTTGACCACCTCGTTGCGGAAATCCTTCGGGTTGGAAATGCCCACGGGTTTTTCGATCTTGGTCAGCTCTGCGTTCAGGATCTCGCGGTCATACAGCTGCCCGGTGTCGGGATCCTTGTAATCCTGCTCCTCGATCCACGCGTCCGCATAGGCGATATAGCGGTCAAACACGTTCTGGCCGTATTCGGAATAGCTTTCCAGATAGGCTTTCTGAATCTCATTGCCGATGAACTCTCCGTACCGGGGCGCCAGTTCGGTCTTGATAAACTCCAGATAGGTCGCCTCGGTTTCCGGCGGGAACTGTTCGCGTTTGATCAGCTGCTCAAGCAGGTACATCAGATGCACCGGATCGGCCGCGACCTCTTCCGTGTCATAGTTGAACACAGATGACAGCACCTTAAAGGCAAAGCGGGTGGAGATCCCGGTCATGCCCTCATCCACACCCGCCACGTCCTGATATTCCTGCACGGTCTTGGCCTTGGGATCGGTGTCTTTCAGGGTTTCGCCATCATAGACCCGCATCTTGGAATAAAGGTTGGAGTTCTCATGTGGTGCCAACCGGGTCAGGACCGAGAAGCGCGCGAGGATCTTGAGCGTTTCTGGCGCGCAGGAGGCATCCTTCAGCTCGCTGTTCTCCAACAGCTTCTGGTAAATCTGCGCCTCTTCCGTGACGCGCAAACAGTAAGGCACTTTCACAATCGACACGCGGTCGATGAAGGCTTCGTTGTTCTTGTTGTTCTTGAACTGCTGCCATTCGCTTTCGTTGGAATGCGCCAGAATGCTGCCCTGATAGGGGATCGCACCAAAGCTTTCAGTCCCCATATAGTTGCCTTCCTGTGTCGCGGTCAGCAACGGGTGCAGCATCTTGATCGGTGCTTTGAACATCTCGACGAATTCCATCATGCCCTGCGTGGTGCGGTTCAAGCCGCCCGAGAAGCTGTAGGCATCCGGGTCGTTCTGGCTGAAATGTTCCAGCTGGCGAATGTCGACTTTGCCGACCAATGTGGAAATGTCCTGATTGTTCTCGTCCCCCGGTTCCACCTTGGCGATCCCCACCTGGCGCAGGCGTGATGGGATCATGCGGATGACAGTGAACTTGCTGATGTCGCCACCAAATTCATCCAATCGCTTCACGGCCCAGGGGCTCATCAAGCCGGGCAGGCGGTGACGCGCGATGCCATAGCGATCAAACATCATCTCACCCATGCGGGTCGGGTCAAACAGGCCCAGCGGGCTTTCGAAAATCGGGCTGATCTGATCGCCGGCCTTGAGCACATAAATGGGTTCTTCTTCCAAAAGCCGTTTCAGCCGTTCCGCCAGCGAGGATTTGCCCCCGCCAACGGGGCCCAGCAAATAGAGGATCTGTTTGCGCTCTTCCAACCCTTGGGCGGCATAGCGGAAATAGCCGACGATCCGTTCGATCGTGTCTTCCATGCCGTAAAATTCGTCAAAGGCGGGGTAGCGTTTCAGGGTGCGGTTTTGAAAGATCAGGCCAAGGCGGGGATCCTTGGATGTTTCCACCAATTCTTCAGGGCCAATGGCGGCCAACATGCGTTCCGCAACACCTGCATACATGCCCGGGTCGTCCCGGCAGCTTTCAAGATATGTGCTTAAAGGCATTTCATTGTCACGGGCTTCGGAATGGCTTGCCGTGAACAGCTCGATGATTTCGTCCATGCGATAACCTCCTGTAATTAGGCTCCCTTCTCACCCCCTGATTTTAGAATTCCGAAATATTGGCGCGTGCCATCCAAAGCGGAAGGGCAGCCTTCGCTGAACACTTTGTCCTGCAATCACGCTCGGTTCGAATACGGATTGAGCCATGACTACCCCGGTCTGGCTCAGCACTTTTGCGCACGGGATCCGCATAGGATTAGAGTACTGTAAAAACCGTTAAATTTCCATTTATTTTTGTAGGTCTTCGTTAACCATAACGTGGGGTGTTGTGAGGAGAATGTCCAATCGGACCCTAACACAACCGCGTGAATGTGGCGCGGGCAGGGGGGCTGGCCCAGCCGTTTCATGGCGCGTCATGCCCCGCCATCTGGACATCCGGTTGGGGCGAAGCGCCTGCGTGATCGTTTCGCAAATACAGAAACGAATCTGGGGGCCTGCGCCACCCGGCGTAGGATTGCGGCATGCAGTTGTATTCCGAAAACACCCCTCCTTTTTCGCAAAACCGCACCGGAACTGGGCAGAGTGAAAAAAATATTTAACACCCCCCTCCCAAGCCCGGTGCGACAATATGTGGCAAATCGGTGTCGTGAAAATAACGTGATTACAGGGCGTTACAGAATTGCGCCTAACACATTCAAGAAATTGGATTTATTTGCATTCTGATACATTTTTTCACGTCCCATACAAGTATTGACTTAAGTCAAAGGGTCGCACCCAAGCGCAGGATAAGCCTTACAAAGCAAGCCAAATCACAGCGAGCCGAATCTTTGAATGCAACCCCTTCCCGCCGTGCCTTTCTGAGAGGCAGGATCAACGAGATCCCCCGCCAGCGCCCCCCCGGAGCCGCTGGTGAAATGGCGTTTCATGAGGACTGCACCCAATGCGGCGATTGCGCGCGGGCCTGTCCCGAAGGGATCATCCGGCGCGATGACAAGGGTCTGCCGATCCTGGATGTCTCAAATGGTGCCTGCACCTTCTGCAACGACTGCGTCACCGCCTGCGAAGCCGGGGCGCTGATCGCGGAGCGTCCTTTCCCCTGGCGTGCCAGCGCAGCCGCAAACTGCCTGTCGCTGAACGGGGTGCAGTGTCGCGCCTGCCAGGATCATTGCGACGAAGGCGCCATTCGCTTTCAACTGCAACTGGGTGGATCCGCCCAGCCGATTTTTGACACCGACGCCTGCACGGGCTGCGGGGGCTGCGTGGCCCCATGCCCGGTCGGTGCCATCGCATTCACGCATATCCCAACCGATACACCTGTTACCGAAACGGAGGCCCGCCCATGCTGAATATCTGCGGCTGCCTGGTGCACACGATGCCCGACAAGACCCAAGAGGTCATGGCGGCCATTGATGCCACAGAGGGCGGCGAAGTTCATGCCCACGAAGACGGACGCATTGTTGTGACCGTCGAAGACACGTCCGAGATGCGCGCATCAGACCAGATCATGGAGATGCATCAGATCCCGGGCGTGATCACCGTCACACTCACCTATCATCACTTCGAAGAGCTCGACGAGGACGTCGAGGGTTCTTCGCCGACCAAACACTGAAACGGGAGACCGATCATGACCACGTCCCGCCGCACATTCCTGAAAGCCAGCGCTGCCGCCGCAACCGCGTCCGCCGCCGGTATCACCCTGCCGACCACGGCCGCCGCCCAGGTGCGCAAACCCGACATCCGTTGGGACAAAGCCGCCTGCCGCTTCTGCGGCACGGGCTGTTCCGTTCTGGTGGGTGTGAAAGACGGCAAAGTTGTTGCCACCCAAGGTGACCCGGAAGCCCCGGTGAACCGCGGCCTGAACTGCATCAAGGGCTATTTCCTGTCCAAGATCATGTACGGCAAAGACCGCCTGACCACCCCGCTTCTGCGCAAATCAAACGGCGTTTTCGATAAAGAAGGCGAGTTTGAACCGGTCAGCTGGGACGAAGCCTTTGACGTGATGGCCGAGAAATGGAAAGACGCGATGGCCAAGAAAGGCCCGACCGCGGTGTCCATGTTCGGATCCGGCCAATGGACCGTCTGGGAAGGTTACGCCGCCGCCAAGTTCATGAAAGCCGGCCTGCGCTCAAACAACATCGACCCGAACGCGCGTCACTGCATGGCCTCGGCCGTGGCCGCCTTTATGCGCACCTTCGGCATCGATGAACCGATGGGCTGCTATGACGACCTGGAACACGCCGACACCTTCGTGCTCTGGGGCTCCAACATGGCCGAGATGCACCCGATCCTGTGGTCGCGTCTGACCGATACCCGCCTGACCAAACCGGGCAGCGAAGTGCATGTTCTGTCGACGTTTGAGCACCGCTCGTTCGAACTGGCCGACAATGGCATGGTGTTTGAACCGCAAACCGACCTGGCGATCCTGAACTACATCGCCAACTACATCATCCAGAATGATGCGGTGAACTGGGACTTTGTTGAAAAACACACCCATTTCAAACGCACCGCCACCGATATCGGTTACGGTCTGCGCCCGACTCACGAGTTGGAACAGGCCGCGGAAAACCCGGCCCACGAAGGCAAACACGGCAAACTGTCGGACATGACCTTTGAAGAGTATAAAGAGGCGGTTGCCCCCTATACCCTTGAATACACGTCGAAACTGTCCGGTGTGCCTGCTGCCAAGCTGGAAGCACTGGCCAAGCAATATGCCGACCCGAACCGCAAGGTGATGTCGCTTTGGACCATGGGGTTCAACCAGCACACCCGCGGCTCCTGGGTGAACTCGCTCATGTACAACGTGCACCTGCTGGTGGGCAAAATCGCCGAGCCGGGCAATTCGCCCTTCTCGCTGACCGGCCAGCCGTCGGCCTGTGGCACCGCACGCGAAGTGGGCACCTTTGCCCACCGTCTACCCGCCGACATGGTGGTGATGAACGAAAAGCACCGCGATCTGGCTGAAGAGAAATGGAAACTGCCGAAAGGCACCATTCCCGCCAAACCGGGCTTCCACGCCGTGCTGCAGCACCGCAAGCTGAAAGATGGTGATCTGAACTGCCACTGGGTGCAGTGCACGAACAACCTGCAAGCGGCCCCGAACATGAACGAAGAAGGGCTGCCGGGCTATCGCAACCCGGAAAACTTCATCACCGTATCCGACCCGTATCCGACCGTTACCGCGCTGGCCGCTGACCTGATCTTGCCGACCGCGATGTGGGTGGAAAAGGAAGGCGCCTATGGTAACGCCGAACGCCGCACCCAATTCTGGCGTCAACAGGTGGATGCCCCGGGCGAGGCCCGCTCAGACGTTTGGCAGGTGATGGAATTCTCAAAACGCTTCAAGGCCGAAGAGGTTTGGCCGGAAGAGCTTCTGTCGCAGATGCCGGAATATCGTGGCAAGACCCTGTATGAGATCCTCTATGAAAACGGCAAGGTCAACAAATACCCGGTCTCGGAAACGGCCGAAGGGTTTGGCAACCAGGAATCGAAAGACTTCGGCTTCTACGTCCAGAAAGGCCTGTTCGAAGAATATGCCGATTTCGGACGCGGCAAGGCCCACGATCTGGCCGAGTTTGACACCTATCACCAGGCCCGTGGTCTGCGCTGGCCGGTGGTGGACGGCAAAGAAACGCTCTACCGCTTCCGCGAAGGCTATGACCCCTACGTAAAAGAAGGCGCTGGCGTGGAGTTCTACGGCAAGCCCGATGGCAAGGCGAACATCATCTTCGCCCCCTATGAGGCCCCGGCAGAAGTGCCAAACGAAGAGTTCGACCTGTGGCTGATCACTGGCCGTGTGCTGGAACACTGGCATTCCGGATCGATGACCCGCCGCGTGCCCGAACTGCACCGCTCGTTCCCGCACGCCGTGGTGTTCATGCACCCGGAAGACGCCAAGGAACGGGGTCTGCGGCGCGGACAAGAGATCGTGATCTCGTCGAAACGCGGCGAAATGACCTCGCGCGTCGAAACCCGTGGCCGGAACAAGCCGCCGAAAGGCTCGGTCTTTGTGCCGTGGTTTGATGAAGGCCAGCTGATCAACAAGCTGACCCTGGACGCAACTTGCCCGATTTCGAAAGAAACCGACTTCAAGAAATGCGCCTGTAAAGTCGAACGCGCTTAACTGACCCCTACATTCGGAAACCAAACCCATGTCCGCCGCACAAAACCGCAACCCCAAATCGCCAAACCGGCGCCGCTTCCTGCAGGATGCGGCCCGGGCGGCAGGGGCGTGCGCGGTGGCGGGCATGGGTATTTCAAAGCTTGCCACCGATGCACGTGCGCTGCCCGCCCAGGCCATTCGCCCCCCCGGGGCGTTGCCGGAAGAAGATTTTCTGGCCGCGTGCATTCGTTGTGGGCTTTGCGTGCGCGATTGCCCCTATGACACGCTGGAACTTGCCGAGCTGGGCCTTGATGGCGCGGCCACCGGTACGCCGTTTTTCACCGCCCGCAACATCCCGTGCGAGATGTGTGATGACATTCCCTGTGTTGTGGCCTGTCCCACCGGTGCACTGGATCATGACCTGACCAATATTGATGACGCCCGCATGGGCCTTGCGGTGCTGATTGACGAAGAACGGTGCCTGAATGCGCTCGGCCTGCGGTGCGACGTGTGCTATCGTGTCTGCCCGGTGATTGACGAGGCGATCACGCTGGAACGGCGCCACAATGAACGCTCCGGCCACCACGCGATCTTCATGCCGATTGTGCATTCCGATCACTGCACCGGCTGTGGCAAATGCGAGAAATCCTGTGTGCTGCCCGGGGAGGCCGCCATCAAGGTGCTGCCGATCCGCATGGCCACCGCCGATGCTGCCGATCACTATCGCCTGGGCTGGGAAGAGAACAACCCGCTGGTGGATGACCTGATCGACCTGCCGGACCGCCTGCCGGGACCGGGCACCGACAACCTTGTCGCCCCCGGTGGATATCTGCCCGAAGGCATGCCGGACCCGAATATGGAGGGCGGCTTTACCCCGTCCTTCTCGCTTCCCGGAACAGGGGGGGCAGGGCAATGAGCGATAAGACCGCACTCCCGGTTGGGCGCGAAGCCATCCTTGAGAAGGGCTGGTGGAACGCCCATCGGTTCCTGATCCTGCGCCGCATCAGCCAGGCGTTTTTCCTGGGGCTTTTCCTGCTGGGGCCATGGTTCGGCATCTGGTGGGTCAAGGGCAATCTGGCCGGGTCACTGACCTTTGACATTCTGCCCCTGACCGACCCCTTTGTCCTGCTGCAGGGCCTTGTCGCGCTGCACTGGCCCGAGCTGACCGCCATCATTGGCGCGGTCATTGTTGCCGTGGTTTATGCCCTCATTGGTGGGCGCGTCTATTGCAGCTGGGTCTGCCCGATCAACCCTGTGACCGATGGGGCGCATTGGCTGCACGATAAGCTGGGCTTTGCCAAAGGCTGGCAGCCCAAGCGCAACACCCGCTATTGGGTGCTGGGCATGGTCATCGCCGTGTCTGCGCTCACCGGCACCATCGCGTGGGAGTTCGTGAACCCGATCTCGATGCTGCACCGTGGCCTGATCTTTGGCATGGGCTTTGCCTGGACCTTTGTTCTTGCTGTCTTCATCTTTGACCTCGTCGTGTCGCGGCGTGGCTGGTGTGGGCACCTATGCCCGGTGGGGGCCTTCTACGGCCTGCTTGGCAAAGGGTCTGTCCTGCGGGTCAGCGCCGTGGGGCGCGCGGACTGTGACGACTGTATGGACTGCTTTGCCGTCTGCCCCGAAATGCACGTGATCACCCCCGCGCTGCGCGGCGCGGACACGGACACCCCGATCATCCTGTCATCCGACTGCACCAATTGCGGACGTTGCATCGACGTCTGCGCACCGGATGTCTTCAAATTCACCACCCGGTTCGATGAAACCCCCGCGCCCGCCCGCGCGGTCCGCCGGAATACCAAACGTCAACCCGAGGCCAGTCGCGCGGCCTGACAAAACACGGGAGTAGCCCAATGAGAAAGCACTTTTTGATCAGCGCCATCGTCGTCCCGACGCTTCTGGCCAGCGCCGTCTGGGCGCAAAACGCCAGCGTTGAAACCCTGCGGGGCGCCGCTGTGGACGAGCCTGTTGCGCTGGAACATGTCTATCACCAGGACAAGGAGCGGTTCACCCGCAACTATCGTCAGCAACCGCCGCTTATTCCGCATTCGATCGAGAAATATCAGATCGACCTGAAGGCGAACCGCTGTCTGTCCTGCCATGACTGGACCAACGCAGGCGAGCGCAACGCGCCGACCCTGTCGATGACCCACTATCAGGACCGCGACGGCAACCAGCTGGACACCGTGGCCGGAACCCGCTGGTTCTGCAACCAATGCCACGTGCCGCAGGTCGATGCCCCCGCACTGGTCGACAACACCTTCGAGGCCTCGAACTGAGGTGGCGATGAGGAAGGGAAAGGATAAAGGAAATGTCTGACAAAAATCCCGGCTTCATCCGCCGTACCTGGAACTGGTTCTGGACACCAACAGGCGCAATCTCTCTGGGGGCGCTGCTTGTTTCCGGCTTTGTGGCCGGGGTGGTGTTCTGGGGTGGGTTCCACTGGGCCCTTGAGATGACCAACAAGGAAGAGTTCTGCATCTCGTGCCACGAGATGGAAGACAACGCCTATGCCGAATATCAGGGCACGATCCACCAATCGAACCGCTCTGGCGTGCGGGCCACCTGCCCGGATTGCCACGTGCCGAAAGATTGGGGGCCAAAGATCGTGCGCAAGATCAAGGCCACAAAAGAGCTCTATGGCCACTTCATCACCAAGTCGATCTGGACCCGCGAAAAATTCGAGGATCACCGGATTGATCTGGCCGCGAATGAATGGCGCCGGATGAAGGCCACCGACTCGCGCGAATGCCGCAACTGTCACAACTTTGACTTCATGGATTTCACGGTTCAGGAAAACCGGGCCGCCGACAACCACCAGGTTGCGCTGGACGACGGCAAAACCTGCATCGACTGTCACCAGGGCATCGCGCATGAGCTGCCCGAAGGCTGGCAGGAACGCTATGAAGAGGTGGTGGATCAGATGGCCGCCGCAGGCGAACTGCCGCTGCCCAGCGGGCGCGAGGTGGCGGATGCCAAAGGCGAAATCGAGGGCTACCTGACCTCGGGCAACTGAGGCGGGGCCACGCAGAGACGAGCAGCAAAAGGGGCCGGGCATCGCCTGGCCCTTTTTTTGGTCTGCCCGAAAGAAACCCCACCGGGTTTGACTTTACTCAATGTCTTTTCTTTGGCTCCATCGTAGATCATTCTCGAAACGCGCACAGGAGACCCCCATGAAACTCGCCTTCACCATCGCGCCGGGGCGCGGAGAAACCAACGTGCTTCTGGCCGACATCGCCGAGACCTTGATGGCCCGCAAGATCCGCGTGATCGGCACCGTTCAGATTGACACAGATCGCGGCGAAGACCGCAAATGCGACATGGATGTCAAGGTGTTGCCCGACGGGCCACTGATCCGCATTTCCGAAGACCGCGGTGCGGGCGCGCGCGGATGTCGCCTGGACACGGATGCGCTGGAAGGGGCGGTGGCCGATACCGAAGCCGCTTTGGAACAGGGCGCGGATTTGCTGTTGATCAACAAGTTCGGCAAGCACGAGGCCGAGGGGCGGGGCTTTCGGGATGCCATTGCCACGGCGTTGGCGAAAGACATCCCGGTGCTGGTGGGCGTCAACAAACTCAACCGCGATGCGTTTGAAGCGTTTTGTGGAGAGGTGGCCGAAGAGCTCCCGGCAACGCCAGCCGCCATCCGGACCTGGATCAACAGCGTGCTGATCCCCTGATCGCTCAGCCCGGGCATCTGACCTCTGGTTTCAGCGCGAAGAGGGGCGAAGGGAGACGAAGAGAGGCATTTGCCCTTTGATCGGCGCAAAATGCGCTCATCGACCAGCCGGCCACAGCCGCACGCAAAGACACGGGTTTCCGATTTTACAAGATGCCGGGGGGGGGGAAGTGGTGGGCGACCTTGGAATCGAACCAAGCGTGCGTCTCCGCGAGGGAGTTACAGTCCCCTGCCACACCTTGCGGCCTGTCGCCCACTTCCTTTGCGCCTGAGCGCTGGAATGGGGGCTGATTAAACCGCCACATCGCGGGGGTCAAGCCGAAAAAGCACGGAAATTCGCTTGTCTCTCGGCGCGCTTCACCGCATTGTCCGGGTCTCTTTATTTTACGGGGCAATAAAGGCGCCCTGACGCGGCGCAAAGGCAGATGAAGCGATGAAAAAACCCAAATGGGCGGTGGAAAAGGAACGGGCGAAAAAGGCAGCGGCGGCGGAAACCGTCTGGCTGTTTGGCCTGCACGCGGTGCGCGATGCGCTTTTGAACCCGAAGCGGGAAAAGCTGCGACTCATCGTGACGAAAAACGCGTCTGACAAGCTGGCGGATGCGATTGGCGACAGTGGCATGACGCCGGAAATGGTTGACCCGCGCAAGTTTCCAAACGTGCTCGATCCGCAATCGGTGCACCAGGGCGCGGCGTTGGAAGTGAAGCCCTTGAAATGGGGCTCGCTTGCTGATCGCGCGGTGGATGCGGGCGATGGGCTGCCGATCATGGTGCTGCTCGACCGGGTGACCGACCCGCATAATGTGGGCGCGATCCTGCGCTCGGCCGAAGTGTTTGGTGCCAATGCCGTGGTCGGCACCGCACGCGGATCGGCCCCGGAAACCGGCGCGCTGGCGAAAACCGCGTCCGGCGCGCTGGAACGTCAGCCCTATGTGCGCATTCGCAATCTGGCCGAGGCGATGGAAGAGCTGAAATCCATGGGCTACGTGGTGCTGGGTCTGGATGGCGAAGCGGACGACACGATTGAAACCGCGCTGGGCAATTTTCCGGACCGCCCGGTGGCGCTGGTGCTGGGGGCCGAGGGGCCGGGGTTGCGCGACAAGACCAAGGCGACCTGCGATCAGCTGGTGAAAATCCCCTTTGCGCGCGCGTTTGGCTCGCTCAATGTCTCCAACGCCGCGGCCGTGGCCCTCTACGCGACACGGTCGACGCGCTGATCCGGTTCGCCGGTTGACGAAGTGATCAACTCCGCCTGACATTCAGGTGAGGCGGGGTGAAATCCTGGCCGGGGCAGGGCAGATTACGAGGGGAAAGGAGACCCCCTCATGTCTGATACCACACTCTCACGCCGGAGCCTGCTGACCGGGCTTATTGCAACCCCTCTGGCCAGCGCCGCCCTGATCCGCCCGGCCTTTGCCGCCAATGCACCGGTCTATAACGAAGCGGGCATCGCCTGGGATGGCCATGACCCGGTGGCCTATTTCACCAAAGGCGCACCAACCCCGGGGCGTGATGAATTTTCCACGGATTACATGGGGGCGAAGGTTCTGTTTTCCTCTGCGGAAACCCGTGACATGTTCATCGCGAACCCCGAAAAATATGCGCCGCAATTTGGTGGCTACTGCGCCTATGCGGCCAGCAAGGGCTATATTGCCCCCACCGTGCCCGAGGCCTGGACGGTCTTTGATGACAAGCTTTACCTGAACTTCAGCCTGCGCGCGCGCGACCTGTGGCTTCAGGACGTGCCGGGGAACATCGCCAAGGGCAATGCCAACTGGCCGGGCATTCTGAACGCCTGAAAATCAGATCCGCACACGCGGCTTCACAGCTGCGTGTGCAGGCCTTTAACCCACCCAAAACGCACATATCTGTTTACCAGACGAGCGGGACGGAACCCCGCTGTCGTTTACACTGTCCCTCGTTCCGAAACTGCGCCCGGGCCCAACGCCACGGGCGCTTTTTTTATTCTGCGCCAGCGACGCGACGTCTTTTTATCTCGCGTATTGAATATGATCCCCATGCCCTTAAGTCTGATGTCATGACCCAGACCGATATCGACCCCCGCCTTCGCAAGATCCTGACCACCACCCGCGTGATCGGGCTTGTTGGCCTGTCCAACAAACCGACCCGTGCCAGTTTCCGTGTGGCAGAGTTCCTTGCCGCCAGGGGCTATCGTGTGATTGGCGTCAATCCGGGGCTTGCCGGGCAGGAGATGTTTGGGGAAGTGGTGGTGGCCTCGGTCAAGGACCTGCCGCCAGAGACCGACATGATTGACCTTTTCCGCAACTCCGATGCGGTCGGCCCGATTGTGGATGACGCTTTGGAGGCGTTGCCGGGCCTGCGCACGGTCTGGATGCAGTTGGAGATTTTCAACGCCGGGGCGCGTCAGGCAGCAGAGGCAAAGGGGATTGAGGTGATCGAAGATCACTGCCCGAAGATCGAATATCCGCGCCTGTTTGGGGATCGGCCACTGGCGGAGCTTTCCGAGGTGAGCGTGTAAGGGGCGCTGCCCCTCGGCTTTCAGCCTCACCCCGGGATATTTGGAATTAGAAAATGAGAGAGGCCTAGCGGGAGGCCTTCTCATCTATCCCTGACAGCCCCTGGCGGCGCGCGAGTTCACTGAGCACGTCATCCAGCGCCACGTCGCGCGCGGCCAGCATGACCAGCATGTGATACAGCACATCCGCGGCCTCGTAAGTCAGGTTCTCGCGGTCGTTCTTGGCGGCGGCGATGATCGCCTCGATCGCCTCTTCGCCAAACTTCTCGGCGCATTTTTCCGGGCCCTTGGACAGAAGGCGCGCGGTCCAGCTGCTGTCCGGGTCGGCGGATTTGCGGGCTGCGATGGTGGCTTCGAGCTGTTTTAGAATGTCCATCAGTCGATCCTCATTTCAATGCCAGCCGCCTGCATGTGTTCCTTGGCTTCGCGGATCGTGTATTCGCCGAAGTGAAAAATGGACGCGGCCAGAACGGCGCTTGCGCCGCCTTCGGTCACGCCCTCGACGAGGTGGTCCAGATTGCCCACGCCGCCCGAGGCGATCACCGGCACATGCACCGCGTCTGACACGGCACGGGTGAGTGGCAGGTTGAACCCCGCCTTGGTGCCATCACGATCCATCGAGGTGAGCAGGATTTCCCCCGCACCCTTGGCTTCCATCAGCCGGGCAAATTCCACCGCGTCAATCGGCTTGCCCTCGGCGTCCAGGGCCGATTTGCGCCCGCCATGGGTGAAGATGCCCCATTTGTTTGGCACGCCATTTACGTCATGGCCGATGGTTTTGGCGTCGATCGCCACGACGATACATTGCGACCCGAAGCGATCGGCAGAGCGCGCCACCACATCCGGGTCCGCCACGGCGGCGGAGTTGAAGCTGACCTTATCGGCCCCCGCCAAAAGAAGATCCCGCACATCCCCCGGGCTGCGCACGCCGCCGCCAATGGTCAGCGGCATAAAACATTGTTCTGCCGTTCGGGTGGCCAGGTCATACATGGTGCCGCGGTTTTCATGGGTGGCCTTGATATCGAGAAAACAAAGCTCGTCCGCGCCGGCGGCATCATAGGCGCGCGCCTGTTCCACCGGGTCGCCCGCGTCAATGAGGTCAACGAAATTGACGCCTTTTACGGTGCGGCCCTCGGCCACGTCGAGGCAGGGGATGATACGGGTCTTGAGCATGGTGCCCTCGGTTGTTTGACGGGTTCGTGTCTACTGCGCTTGCGCGGCAGGTGCAATTGTTGTGCGCGCAATGCGCCGCATGGCATCGCGAACGATCAGGATGTGAAATGGCATGACCACAGCCAGGTAGATATAGCCAGCCAGGTTATGGCGGTGCACCCAGGTCGACATATGGATCGTGCCTTGGGATTTATAGACCGAGATCCGGAAATCCTGATGCCAGTCATCCGTGCCGACGATCACCTCGTTCTCATCTTCGAAGTCGAGGGGGAAGATGCTGTCCACATAGCCTTGGTCAATCCGTGTCTTGAACCCGAAGGGGGACAGGATGCGGTTGCGAATTTTCAAAAGTGTCATCGCCCATGACGGCAGGGCCAGCCCAATTTGCAACGCCTCTTGCGCGGAAAGGGGGCTGGTCACCGCGTATCCGTCGATGAAGTCGCCCTTCGAGAATTTCTCCCAGAGCTTTGATGTCCGGGGCAGGGGGGTGAGGCGAACCTGTTTCACATTATGCGCTTTTCAAGACCTCTAAGGCCTTTTTCAGATCAATCGCCCCGTCATAAAGCGCGCGGCCCGAAATGGCCCCGTTCAGGGCGACGCCGCAATCGCGCAGCGCAATCAGGTCGTCCATCGAGCTGACCCCGCCCGAGGCAATCACCGGGATCGACACGGCACGGGCCAGGTCGGCGGTGGCCTCGATATTCGGGCCCTGCATCGCGCCGTCGCGGTTGATGTCGGTATAGATGATCGCGGCGACACCTGCGTCTTCAAAGGATTTGGCAAGGTCGGTGACCATCACGTTGGTTTCCTCGGCCCAGCCCTTGGTGGCCACGCGACCATTGCGCGCGTCGATCCCTACGGCGACCTTGCCGGGGAATTCGCGCGCCGCGTCGCGCACCAGATCGGGGTTTTCCACCGCCACCGTGCCCAGGATCACGCGGCTCAGCCCCTTTTCGATCCAGGTGGAAATCGTCGCCATGTCGCGGATGCCGCCGCCCAGCTGGGCGGGGACGTCGATGGCGGCCAGAATGCTTTCCACGGCGCCTGCGTTCACCGGCTCGCCGGCAAAAGCGCCATTCAGATCAACCAGATGGATCCAGTCGCAGCCCGCGTCAGAAAAGGCCTTGGCCTGGGCGGCGGGGTTGTCGTTGAACACGGTCGCCGCCTCCATCTCGCCGCGCAACAGGCGCACGCATTGGCCGTCTTTCAGGTCGATGGCAGGATAGAGGATCATGGCGGTTCCCTGTGTCTTTGCATGAAGCAATTGGTGGATTTCAGCGCCTTTTGCCATGTCAGCAGGTCTTTGCCAAGCGTGGCTTCCTGCCACGTCAATATTGCCAGACGAATTTCCCCCCGGCAGGATGGCCGGAAAAGAATATAACATGTTCAGGGAGAGACAGATGAAGAAGTTTTTGGGGGCCGCAGCGGTCAGCCTTGCCATGGCCGCGCCCGCGCTGGCCGACCCGGTGTTGGGCACATGGAAGACCCAGGTGGATGATGGCAATTATGCCCATATCGCCATGTCAAAATGCGGGTCCGAGATTTGCGGCGTGATCGCCAAGGCCTTCGATGCCAGCGGCGAGATTTCCACACCCAATATCGGCAAGAAACTGGTTTGGGGCATGCAGCCGCAGGGCGGCGGATCTTACAAGAACGGCACGATCTGGCAACCGTCAACCGGGAAAAAATTCAAATCTAAAATGTCGTTGTCCGGCAATACCTTGAAGGTGTCGGGCTGTGTGGCTGTGTTCTGCAAGAAGCAAACCTGGACACGCGTGAAATAGCCGAAAAGCGCTGCTTGCGGCGCGCCAAAGCCACCACTCATGGCATCACTCACGCGAATGGGCGCCGGGGCATCTGCTCCGGCGCTTTGCATTTGCAGCCGCCGGATCCCTGCCGCGCATCGCGTCAGCCAAACACCGACCACCCGGTGCGCTGGGCCAGCATATGGGTCGCCAATGTGCCCAGATGCGAATTGCCCTTTGCATTCAACCCCGGCGACCACACCGCAATCGACGCCTTCCCCGGGGCGCTGACCAGGATGCCGCCACCGACCCCGCTTTTGCCGGGCAACCCCACCGAATAGGCGAAATCGCCCGACCCGTCATAGTGGCCGCAGGTCATCATCAACGCGTTGATCCGCCGCACCCGGGCGGGTGCCAGAAGCTGGGGGAAACCCGCCCCCTCGGTGCTCTGCATTTCCCCCGAGCTGGCCAGAAACCGGCCCGCGCGGGCCAGTTGGGTGCAGGTCATTTCAATCGCACATTGGTGAAAATACGTGCCACAGGCCAGGTCGGGCGGGTTTTCCAGATTGCCATGCGCGGCCAGGAAATGCGCCAGCGACAGGTTGCGGGCGCCATGCGCCTGTTCCGAGGCGGCAACGGTTGCGTTGATGTGAATGTCATCATCCCCGGCGGCGGCGCGCACGAACCGCAACAGCTCGCCCAGGGCCTCACGCGGGGCGTGGCCGGACAGGATGGCATCCGTCACCACGATCGCGCCCGCGTTGATGAACGGGTTGCGGGGGATGCCGTGTTCCTGCTCCAGCTGCACAATCGAGTTGAAGGCATTGCCCGAGGGTTCGCGCCCCACCCGTGCCCAAAGGTTGTCGCCAAACCGGCCCAAAGCCATCGCCAGGGTGAACACTTTGGACACCGATTGGATCGAAAACCGCGTGTTTGCATCACCCGCGTGAAAGGTGCCGTCCGGGGTGGCGACGGCAATGGCGAACTGGTTGGGATCCACGCGGGCAAGCTCGGGGATGTAGTCTGCGACGCGGCCCCGGTCCGGGCGCGCCGCGACCTCTTGGGTGATCTCATCAAGGATGGCCTGCAGATCCATGGCGCGCCTTACGGGGCCCAGGTCAGGAAATTGGCAATCATCCGCAATCCGGTGGCCTGGCTTTTTTCCGGGTGGAACTGGGTGCCGACAATATTGTCACGCCCCACAATGGCAGTGATATCGCCCGCATAATCGCAATAGGCCAAGCGTTGCGCCGGATCCTGCACATTCATGTGGTAGGAATGTACGAAATAGACATGTGCGCCCGTTTCAATTCCCGCCAGAACCGGGTGCGGATGGTCGATGATCAGGTCGTTCCAGCCCATATGCGGCACCTTGAACGTGGGATCAGACGGGGTGATCTTCACCACGTCACCGGGGATCCATCCAAACCCGGCCGTGTCTTCATATTCATGGCTGACGGTGGCCAGCATCTGCATACCCACGCAGATCCCCATGAAGGGGCGCCCTTGGCGCATCACCGCCTCGTCCACCGCTTCAAAGATGCCGCGATGATCGTCGAGCTGTTTCTTGCAGGCCGGGAAGGCCCCGTCACCGGGCAGCACAATCCGGTCGGCGGCAGCCACATCTTCAGGGGAAGAGGTGACAATCACCTCACCGGCGCCGGTTTCCGCGGCCATGCGCTGAAAGGCCTTTTCAGCGGAGTGCAGGTTGCCGCTGTCATAGTCGATGATCACGGTGCGCATGGGACGGTCCTTTGATCTGCCGTTTGCTTCAGTCGTTCGGGACTGATCTCGCGCAGAACCGGGCGGGGGTCAAGCCCGCACCGGGCCGGGGGGGCAATCCGGGGTCGGTTGAAGATGATCCAGCATCGCCATCACCTCTTCCAGCGGACCTTCGGGCAGGCCGTCATCGCTGGGCGGGCCGAACTGGCCGGTCAGGGCGATGCGGGTATAACCCTGCAAGAAAGACCGAACCTGGGTTTCGATCACCTCGATCGGCAGACCCGGGCGCTCAAAAGGCGCGCAATGGGTGTGAAACACCTCCCATGCGTCGACGATATGTGCATCCACCCGACCGGGCTGAATGTCGTGAAGGTTCAGGGCGAACATCTCTTTGAAGAGCGCAGGGCGCGCCAGGGCAAAGCGGATATAGGTCCGGCAGATGGTCTTGAGCCGCACCAGAGGATCGTTCCCCGCGTCTTTCAGCGCGTCTTGCAGACATGTCTTGAATTGGCGAAACCCTTCCGCCACCACCGCCTGTTTCAACCCGGCCAAACCGCCGAAATGATGGGACGGGGCCGCATGTGACATTCCCGCCCGGGCAGCACATTGACGCAGGCTTAACCTCTCGGCCCCATGTTCCGACATCAGGTCCAGCCCCGCCTGGATCAAGGCCTCTTTGCCGGTGCGTTTGCGCGGCGAGGTGTTTGCGTGTTTCTGGTCGCTCATCCCTTCTTTTGATTGGGGTTTGGACCCAAGTCAAATATTAACTTGACACTGTCACATCCGAAATGTTCTCTGGCCTCGTTGGCGCGTTTTGGCGTCAGGATAGGTAATGAGTATGTGATCGCATTTACATCGGTGATCTGTAATTTGTCCCTCGGCCGTCCTGGCGATTGCCAGCATTTTGCGATTGCATTCAGATGGTTATCTGGGTGTCGTAAAGCCGAGGGCAGCAGGTTGGCCCATGTGACTCCGGCCCGGTCATACCGGTCATATCCCCAAGATTGAGGAGCGCGTGGACCAGCCTGTCCCTCTGCTCTGTATGCGGAGCCACGCCGCCCCCGGTCCGGTATCTGGTCTGGTGCCAGGGCTGGCGCCTGCTGCGATGCTTGGGCCGTGGGGGGCTGTCGGGGCGGGACCTGTCCCGCCAAAGAAAATACCCCAAACCAAAAAGCCGCACCCGTCCTCGGGCGCGGCTTTGTCAAATGCAGCTCACGTGCATCCGGGAAAGGGCGGGGCGGGTGGATGCCTGGAGCGTTTCGAGCCCCCCCTGAGACACCCTTCAGACACCGGTTTTTCCCAAAACATGCACAGCATCGATATCTCTTTGGGCGTTTCGGTTTTCCCCTGTGTCAGGTGGAAACTGAAACGCTTTAGAGCGCGCCCTTGGTCGAGGGCAGCACATCGGCCATGCGCGGATCGGTTTCAACCGCCATGCGCAGCGCCCGGGCCACCGCCTTGAACGCCGCTTCGGCCACGTGGTGGGCATTGAACCCGTGGATCTGATCCACATGCAGGGTGATCCCGCCATGGGTCGACAAGGCCTGGAAAAACTCGCGCACCAATTCAGTGTCGAAGTTGCCAATTTTCGACGCGGTGAACTCCACATTCCAGGTCAAAAACGGGCGGGCCGACAGATCCAGCGCGGCGCGGACCTGTGCGTCATCCATCGGCAGGTGGCATTCGCCATAGCGCCGGATGCCCTTCTTGTCGCCCACGGCCTTGGCCAGCGCCTGACCCAGCGCGATGCCGGTGTCCTCGACCGTGTGGTGGTCGTCGATGTGATAATCGCCCTTGGCCCGGATCGTCAAATCGATCAGCGAATGGCGCGACAGCTGATCGAGCATGTGGTCAAAGAACCCCACGCCGGTCTGGTTGTCATAGGTGCCGGTGCCATCGAGGTTGATCTCGACGCTGATCTCGGTTTCGGCCGTGCTGCGGCTGATCTTGGCGACGCGCATGGGCAACTCCTTTTGTTTCACCCCGGCTTTATAGGGGGGCGGAAGAAAAGGGGAAAGCGGGCAAATGTCGTTTTGCCGGGGATGTGGTTTTCTGGCGTGACCCGCGGCTGACGGATGGGCATGGGAACGGGCCCGCAGGTGAGGCACCTGAGAGAACATGTGGTCTGTAAACTCGTTAAACAGGGGCCCAACAGTCGGGCGATTGGGATCGAACGTCACGACACACGTAAACCATTACGCGCTCGGATCCCGGTGCCATGTCTTGTGCCATGTCCTGGAAACCGGACCGGCAGTATGACTTGCGCGTGGATCAGGCCGCCAGCGCCGGCAGGATCTCGGATGTGGGCAGGCGCAGGATAAAGCTCAGATCCTCGTGGCTCATATAGGGCATGAAGCAGCGCATCGGGGTGTTCTTGCCCTTCACATGCCAGGTGATTGCACCCGGATCGGCGTGCATATACCCCTCACGCGCCAGCAATCCGCGATAGGCCAGCCCCTCGGGCATGAAGCCAAAGATGTGATCGGGCGACCAGCGCAGCGCACAGGTGGCCATGGCAAATCGCGCCAAGGCGCCCGGCAGGCCGGTGCCGCGAAAGCGCGGATCGCGTTTCACCCAAAGCTCGCCATGGTAAAACACCTGCCCCGTGATCCGGTTGGCCCCGGGGCCGGGGCGAAAGAACGACCGGTCCATATCCAGATCCGGTATGGCCGGGGGGAAGGCGCGGAAATTATGGGCCATGTAATCTGACAGGGTCAGACCTTGCAGATCCAACAGGCGCATCGCCTGCGTGTGCACCAGCTCGCCTTCGCGGGTCCAGCCCAGGATCCAGAACGCGTTTTGTTCGCCCAGCTTGTGGAATTCCGGATCAAAGGGTTGCCCCAGAGGCTGTTCGGGGCGGTGGGTGCGGATCGCGTCGGCATAGACGGTGAAATCCGATCCGATTTCGAGCACCAGGTCCTTGGTTTCCGCCAGATCAAGAATGGCGGAGACATATTGTGCGCCCGTGAAGGTATCA
This sequence comes from Aliiroseovarius crassostreae, assembly GCF_049803815.1. Lineage (GTDB taxonomy): Bacteria > Pseudomonadota > Alphaproteobacteria > Rhodobacterales > Rhodobacteraceae > Aliiroseovarius > Aliiroseovarius crassostreae_A. Next base: position 399,394 of record NZ_JBNAGI010000001.1, on the reverse strand, counting down.
TAGATGGTCATTAGAATCTCCCATGCAACCAGTGATAGGGAGAGGTTAACTCATGGGTGTGCCAGCGTCGCGATTTCTGGTTAACGATCTACCTCAGGTGGCAAAATACTCATGATCATCTCGGGGTCCATCTCGGTGCGCATCTCTTCCGGCAGGGCTTCGATCAAGATCTTGTGGGTCCGGTCCACCAGGGTCGCAAGGGCAAAGCTGCCATCGGGAAAACGACAGCCCAGAGCCAGCCGGTGATAGGACATTGATTCCAGCGGAAGGTCGGGTCCGCGCCGCATCCGGGTGAAAATATGATCCAGGCGCACCCCGTGGTTTCGTTGCACCTCGCGGAACGGGTCCGTCAGCAGGCGGGTAAACCCCTCGCCCCCCGGCAGATCAGCAATCCGCCGCCCGACCGAAGACCGCTCCAGGGTCCAGCCAAACCAGGTGGCAAACGAGGATTTCTCGCCCACCTCGGTACAGATCCACCCGTCATCCGCTGGGCGAAACGTCATGAGGTAGGGGCGCAGCGGGGCAAATTCCCGCGCTTCGATTTGCCCCTTGGCCCGGGCCCAGACCTGAAATCCCCATTGCAGAAACGGCGAGCTGCTGATCCACAATTCGGACAGCGGATGCTGTTGCAGCATGTACGGCACCTGACCTTCCTGCAGCGCAAAGTGAAACAACCCATTGCGCCCCGAGGTTTCATTGTGCAGCCAGGCTTCGGCGCGGGCCAAAAGCGTCTTGGCCTCCTCCAGGCTATCTTTGCCCATCTGGGTCAGGCTATACTGACGGTCATCGAGGTTGAAAAGCGGGCCGCCCTTATACTCCTCCAGCAGTGAAATATGGCGGCGCAGGGTCTGGCGCGTGCTGCCCAGCTCGCGCACGGCCTGCGACAGGTTCAGCGTACGCGCAAGCGTTGCAAAAGATCGCATCATCTCGAACAACAGGGCAGGAGGCGGATTGGATGACATTTGCGGTCGCTTACCTTGAGGTTGTAAAATGGTGCATCTGGGTCACTTGCCATTTCTCAAACAGGGCAAGCGAACCCGTTGAAAAACAAGTTCAGTCCAAAGGTGATGGTAAATAAATCACCCATCACTTGTCAATATTTGTTCCCGAACCGATGATCGCTCATCAATTGCTTATTCAGGCATATGTGACACTCTCGCTTAACGGGAAACAAATGAAATGGTGAGGAAATGGTGCATCCAGTGGACGCCCATGTTGGGCGAAAGGTGCGGGAAATCCGCCTGTTGCGTGGGTTGACCCAGGCGAATGTAGCAGAACAGCTTGGTCTGTCCTTTCAACAATTGCAGAAATATGAAACCGGTCATAACCGGGTGTCAGCCAGCCGCCTATACGAGATTGCGCAGCTGCTTGGTGTGGAACCGTCCTATTTTTTCGATGGCTACCAGACCGCGGATACGGACAAACCCGCACAGCTAGATGAACGCACCGCGCGGGCGGCAAAGGCGCTTTCGTCTATTACCGATGATGCGGTGCGCAACCAGATCCAGACCATGATCATGGAACTGGCAGGCCGTGAAAACAGTGAGCTGCGCAAGTCGGCCTGACGGTTCGCAGCCCTCACCGGGAGACCTTGGGGAAGGGGTCTTGGGGAGACAACATAGAATGCTTGCGCCGCATCTCGCGTGGCAAAATTGCGGGATGCAGCGAACCGGTTCCGAGCAAACCCCGGATGAACATCCGGGACGGGGTGGGACCGATAAAGCGAACGGGGGAAACTCCGTTCGCTTTTTTCATGGTGTGTTTAGGGTGCGTTTGTTGTCCTGGATATGCAGGCGACACCCGCAAACAAAAACGCCCCCGAAAATCAGAGGCGTTTTTGATTGGAGCGGGTGATGAGATTCGAACTCACGACATTTACCTTGGCAAGGTAACGCTCTACCCCTGAGCTACACCCGCATCCTGAACACACCGAATTTCCTATGGCTGGGTTTGCCCGGAAGGACCTGGGTAGGGTCCGATGTTATGGCCGATTGGAGCGGGTGATGAGATTCGAACTCACGACATTTACCTTGGCAAGGTAACGCTCTACCCCTGAGCTACACCCGCGTCCTTCGGTGAGGCGTGATGTATGAAATCCCGCCGGTACCTGCAAGAGGAAAATGCACTTTCCCCGGTCTTTTTTCAAGAAAATCCCGATTGCTGCGGAATTCCCCTCAGATCAGCGCATGCAGGATATTGGCCGTTGCGGTGATGGCAATCATCGCGAGCGTCAGCACCATGCCCGTCCTGCGCAGGGGGATGATCTGCGGGGTGCGACCAAAGCCGATGGCGTGCAGCACGCGCCCCGCAACCAGCATCAGCCCCAACAGGTGCAGCCCCCAACCCGGTGCGCCCTGCAGCTCTGCCAACGCCAGCAAAATCACCCCCAACGGCACGTATTCCGCGCAATTGGCCTGGGTGCGCATCGCCTTGATCATCAGCTTGTTGTCCGCATCCCCCACCGACACGCGCTCTCTTTGCCGGGTGCGAATGACCCGCGAGCTGAGATAGAGGAACAAAAGGGCCAGCAGGCCCGCATAGATCGGGGTGACGGTCATGCGCGCAATCTCCAAAATGAAACACCCGGCCAGCATGGGGGCTGACCGGGTGTTTGCATAGGGTTACGTTGAGAGAGCTTATTCCAGCTCCACCAACAGGTCCTTGGCGTCGATCTGGCCCCCGGCGCTGACATGCACCGCCTTGACCGTGGCGTCGCGTTCGGCGTGGATGCCGGTTTCCATCTTCATCGCTTCGATGGTCAACAGCAGGTCGCCTTCATGCACCTCTTGGCCCGCGGTCACGGCCACGCTGGCCACAACGCCCGGCATGGGCGCGCCCACATGGTCCGCGTTACCCTCTTGGGCTTTCGGGCGGCTGATCGTGGTGGCCTTGACCAGACGGTTCGGCACGCGAATGACACGCGGTTGGCCGTTCAACTCAAAGAACACCTTCACTTCGCCGTTCTCGTCGGTCTCACCGACGGCCTGCAACAAGATCTCCAGCGTCTTGCCCGGATCGATTTCCGCCTCGATCTCCTCGCCCGGCTCCATGCCATAGAAGAAGGTCTTGGTGGGCAGGGTGCGCACCGGGCCGTACTGGCGATGGCGCCCCATGTAATCCAGGAACACTTTGGGATACATCAGATACCCGTTCAGATCCTCGTCATCAACCTTGAACCCATTAAGTTCGCTGGACAATTCCGCACGAGTTGCTTCCAGGTCAATCGGCTCCAGATGCTTGCCGGGGCGTTCAAGGTTCGGCGCTTCGTCCTTCAGCACCTTTTTGACGATCCCATCCGGGAACCCACCGGGCGGTTGGCCCAGGTTGCCGCGCATCATGTCCACAACGCTGTCGGGGAAGGCCACGTCGTGATCCGGATCCTCGACCTCATCTCGGGTCAGGCCCTGGCTGACCATCATCAGCGCCATATCACCCACCACTTTGGACGAGGGCGTCACTTTGACAATATCGCCAAACATCTGGTTCACATCTGCGTAAGATTGCGCCACCTCGGGCCAACGCTCTTCCAGCCCAAGCGAGCGCGCCTGTGCCTTGAGGTTGGTGAACTGACCGCCGGGCATCTCGTGCAAATACACTTCCGACGCGGGCGAGGCGAGGCCGCTTTCAAACGCCACATATTGGCTGCGCACCTGCTCCCAGTAATCATTGATCTCGCGAATGGCCTCGATCGACAGGCCGGTGTCACGTTCCGTGTGGCGCAGCGCCTCGACAATTGACCCAAGGCAGGGCTGCGAGGTGCCGCCGGAAAACGCGTCCATCGCCGCGTCCACCGCATCGACGCCCGCCGCCGAGGCCGCCAGAATGGTCGCCCCCGCAATGCCCGACGTGTCATGGGTATGGAAATGCACCGGGATCGAAATCTCGTCCTTCAGCGCCTTGATCAGCGCCGTGGCCGAGGCCGGTTTCAGAAGGCCCGCCATGTCCTTGAGACCAAGGATATGCGCACCCGCCGCTTCCAGCTCTTTCGCCATGCCGACATAGTATTTCAGGTCGTATTTCGACCGGTCCGGGTTCAGGATATCACCGGTGTAGCACACGGTGCCCTCGACAATCTTGCCGGACTCATTCACCGCATCCATCGCGACGCGCATGTTTTCGACCCAGTTGAGGCTGTCAAACACGCGGAACACATCCACGCCGGTTTCGGCCGCCTGACGGACAAATTCCTTGACCACATTGTCGGGGTAATTTGTGTACCCCACGCCATTGGACGCGCGCAGCAGCATTTGCGTCAGCACGTTCGGCATCCGCTCGCGCAGATCGCGCAGGCGCTGCCACGGGCATTCCTGCAAGAAACGATAAGCCACGTCAAAGGTCGCGCCGCCCCAGCATTCGACCGAGAACAGATCGGACAGGTTGGTCGCATAAGCCGGCGCCGCCTTGATCATGTCGATCGACCGCATCCGGGTGGCCAGCAACGACTGGTGCCCGTCGCGCATCGTGGTGTCGGTCAAAAGCAGCTTTTTCTGACCCAGCATCCAGTCCGCAACGGCCTTGGCGCCCTTGTCTTCCAACAGGTTGCGCGTGCCCGCCGGGATCTCCACGCCATGGGCGGGGGCTTTTGGGGCCTTCAACCCGTCCGCCGGGGCCGGCCGGCCTTCGGTCTCGGGGTGTCCGTTCACGGTGATGTCGGCGATATAGGTCAGGACCTTGGTGCCCCGGTCGCGGCGTTTCTTGAAATTAAAGAGGTCCGGCGTCTCGTCGATGAACTTGGTGGTGTATTCATTCGACAGGAAGGTCGGGTGTTTCAGCAGGTTTTCCACGAACGCAATATTGGTCGATACGCCACGAATGCGAAACTCGCGCAACGCGCGGTCCATCCGGGCAATCGCCGCTTCGGGCGTTTGCGCGTGCGCGGTGATTTTCACCAGCAGACTGTCATAATAGCGCGTGATCACCCCGCCCGCATAGGCGGTGCCGCCATCCAGGCGGATGCCCATGCCGGTGGCCGAGCGATAGGCCGTGATGCGGCCATAATCGGGGATGAAGTTGTTTTGCGGATCTTCCGTGGTGATCCGGGTTTGCAGCGCGTGGCCGTTCAGGTAGATCTCGTCTTGCGAGGCCTTGCCGGTGGCCTCGGCCAGTGTCTTGCCCTCGGCAATGCGCACCTGCGCCTGCACGATGTCGATGCCGGTCACCTCTTCGGTGACGGTGTGTTCCACCTGAACGCGCGGGTTCACCTCGATGAAATAGAACTTGCCGGTTTCCATATCCATCAGGAACTCAACCGTGCCCGCGCATTCGTAATTCACATGGGCACAGATCTTGCGACCCAGCTCGCAAATTTCGGCGCGCTGTTCTTCGGACAGATAGGGGGCCGGGGCGCGTTCAACCACTTTCTGGTTGCGACGCTGCACCGAACAGTCGCGCTCCCACAGGTGGTAAATCTCGCCGTGGCTGTCGCCCAGGATCTGCACTTCAACGTGGCGCGCGCGGGTGATCATCTTTTCCAGATAGCCTTCGCCATTGCCAAAGGCGGCTTCGGCTTCGCGGCGGCCTTCCAGAACCTTTTCTTCCAGCTCGTCTTCCGAGAAGATCGGGCGCATCCCGCGCCCGCCGCCACCCCAGGACGCTTTCAGCATCAGCGGATAGCCAACCTCTTTGGCCTCAGCGCGGATCGCATCCATGTCATCGCCCAGAACCTCGGTCGCGGGAATGACCGGCACGCCGGCTTCGATCGCCACTCTGCGCGCCGACGCCTTGTCGCCCAATGCGCGCATCGTGGCCGCCTTGGGGCCGATGAAGGTGATGCCATTGGCCTCGCAGGCGTCCACGAAATCCGGGTTTTCTGACAGGAGCCCATAGCCCGGGTGGATAGCATCCGCGCCGCTTTCCTTGGCCACACGGATGATCTCGTCAATCGACAGATACGCGGCCACCGGCCCCATCCCTTCGCCGATCTTATAGGCTTCGTCCGCCTTGAACCGGTGCAGGCCCAGCTTGTCCTCCTCGGCATAGACGGCAACGGTTTTCTTGCCCATCTCGTTGGCGGCCCGCATCACACGGATCGCAATTTCGCCTCGGTTGGCAATCAGGATTTTTTGAAACTCGCGCATCGGCATCTCCCCTCGGTGTCGATGAGTGGTGTCTGTAGCGGGTCGGCATATCAGGTGGGCCGGCCGCTGTGGATATGGCGGGATTGGTACGATTTGCTGCAGTGCAGCGCAACTGTTTTGTTACATTTGGCAAGATTTGCCTCAAAATTGGTTACCTTAGCTTACCAATTTATCCTTTAGCAGCGGGACAACAGGCCGCCCGCCACCCGAGTGATTCGCCCTTCCAGCTCCAGCGAAACAATCTCCGCCGACAGCATTTGTGCCGGATGGCCCAGCTCCTGGATCAGTTGATCTTCTGCCAGGGGCGCGGCGTCCAGGCGTGCCAAAATCTGGTCATGCAGCCCGTCGATTTCTGCGGGGGCACATGCCGGTTCCACCGCCGGGATTGGACCCGGTGGTTGAGGGATATCTTGCCGGGAATCGACACGGTCAGGCTGCGCAAATGCGCCGCGCAGCGCGTCGAATACGTCATCAGCGTTGCGTATCAACGTCGCACCGTCACGGATCAGCATGTTGCAGCCCGACGCGCGGGCATCAAAGGGGTGGCCCGGCACCGCCAAAACATCGCGCCCCTGATCAAGCGCATTGCGTGCCGTGATCATTGTGCCGGATTTCGCCGCCGCCTCCACCACCACCACGGCCTGCGCGAGGCCCGAGATCAGGCGGTTGCGCAAGGGAAAATGGCGCGCCTGCGGTGACAGGCCCATTGGCTGTTCCGACAGGCGCAGCCCGGTTTTGGCGATCCGTTTTGCCAGGTCGGTGTTTTCTGCGGGATAGATCAGGTCGACCCCGCCAGGCATCACGGCCACGGTTGGGCCATGCTGCAAAGCCGCGTCATGCACGGCCGTGTCAATGCCGCGTGCCAGGCCAGAGACCACAACATGCCCCGCCTCTGTCAGGTCGCGCGCCAGTTTGCGGGCCATGCGCAGCCCCAGAGACGAGGCGTTGCGCGCCCCGGCCAGGGCCACCATTGGGCGATCCAAGACTGAAAGATCTCCGATCGCCCAGAAAAACGGCGGGGCATCGTCGATCTGCGCCAGCGCGGCGGGATAGGCCTCTTGCCCCCAGAACACCAATTGCGCCCCGGCCTTTTTGCCGCGACGCATCTCTTCTTCAACCACGGCCATCGGGCAGGGGTGATAGTCTTTCACACCCGCCGCACCGGCCACTTCCGGCAATACCTCAAGGGCGGCCTGTGCGCTTCCATGTTCGTTGATCAGTTTGAAAAAGGTTGCCACGCCAACCCGGCGTGAGCGCAAGAGACGGAGCCAGTTCAGCTCATCTTCCACACATTGGGGTGAGGGGGTGGGGTGGGGGGAAGGGAATAAATCCGCGGCCATACCTTTGTTCCGTCTCTTGCCCGTACACCATGGTCGCGAAATGGTTAACGCTCCCCTAACGAAAAACAGAAACTTTGGAGAAATTCGGAATTATCTCAGCTCCGGGCCCGGTCGCCCTGATCGTTGCGTTCGCGCCGCCCGCCCAGCACCGCCCAGAACACGGACCCGGCGATCACGCCGATCAGAGTGTATAGTACCATCGCAGGCACCGGGCTTGTGCCGGGCAGGTTCTGAATATCGTTCAGATAGGTGTGCAGGCCCGCCGCCCATGAGGTCACGGTGGCCGTGACAATCGCAAGGGCGCGGCTTTCGGCCACGAACTGCCCCAGCCCCCAGAATATCGCCACGGCAAGGGCCGCCAGAGGCGCCACATAGATCAAGCCAAAGGTAAAGGCGGCGGCGATGAACAGAAGCGCGGTGAAGGGGAGGGCGATCACCTCATGCTCCAACACCGACCCGCCGGTGAAGGCAACAGCCCCTTCGATCAGGAAAAATGCCGCCCAACAGGCCACGCCAAGGCCAAACAGCGCGACAAGCGTCCAGAGGGTGGATTTGAGGTAGAGCCAGATGGGGGCGGAAGTGTCAGTCATGGAACTTTGATTATGGCGTCAAACACATGTAAGCGCCATCTGCTTTGCTTAGGCGGAGGCCCTGGTCTGTCCCTATCGGGGCCACCCTCTGCCGCCACTTATCGGCGCTGGGAGCGGTCGGGTGTTGTCAGGTTTTTAACGAAATACACCACGTCCAGCGGGAAATCTCCGGTTGAAGTGGCCAGATTTGCAATCGCGGTATGGCTCTCCTCCCAGCCGTTTCGCGAGTAAAACCGTTGTGCCCTCAGGTTTTCTTTCACGCATGCCAAGCGCGCGTGTGTGTGCCCGGATGCTGCGATGCGGCGCTCTCCATCTGCCAAAAGCAGGTCGGCAATTCCGGTGCCGGACGCCGTTTGATCAACATAGATCTGATCCAGCTCGGCACCGTCGATGGCGCAGAACCCAACGGGCGCGCCGATGGGGCCAATTGTGCGCGCTGCCTGCCCAAATGCCCTGAGGCGGCGCTGAAAGTCCGTTTCGGTGCGCAGCAGGGTAAGCTCTTTTGGCACGTAATCGGCATGTGCGCGCATCCACTGGTGATGCCAGAGATGGGCGAGGGGCAGGATATCCTCGGTTACAACCGCGCGGATCGGCGGGGGCGTCACACTGACGCCCCACCGACGGTCAGCCCGCCGATCAAGAGGGTCGGTTGACCCACGCCCACCGGTACGGATTGGCCCGCCTTGCCGCAGGTGCCGACGCCCGGATCCATCGCCATGTCATTGCCGATGGCGCGGATCTGTTTCATCGCTTGCGGGCCGTCGCCGATCAGCGTGGCGCCTTTCACCGGGGCCACCCGTTTACCGTCTTTCACCAGATAGGCTTCGGTGCAGCTAAAGACGAATTTCCCATTGGTGATGTCCACCTGACCGCCGCCAAACCCGACCGCATGGATGCCGTCTTTCAGCTCGCCCAGAACCTCGTCCGGGGTGGCGTCGCCGCCTTCCATGATGGTGTTGGTCATGCGTGGCATCGGCGCGTGGGCATAGCTTTCGCGCCGTCCATTGCCGGTGGGGGCCACCCCCATCAGGCGGGCGTTCTGGCGGTCCTGCATATAGCCCACCAGCACCCCGTCTTCGATCAGCACCGCCCGGCCCGAGGGCGTGCCTTCGTCGTCCACCGACAGCGATCCGCGCCGATCCGGCAGGGTGCCATCATCCACCACGGTCACGCCTTTGGCGGCGACCTGCTGGCCGACGAGGCCCGAGAACGCCGAGGTGCCTTTGCGGTTGAAATCGCCCTCAAGCCCGTGGCCCACCGCCTCGTGCAACAAAATGCCGGGCCAGCCATTGCCCAGCACCACATCCATTTCGCCCGCAGGCGCGGGGATGGCCTCAAGGTTCACCAGCGCAATGCGCAGCGCCTCGCGCGCGTGCATCTGCCAGTTGTCGGCCTCCAGCAGACCCGACAGGCCAATGCGCCCGCCGCCACCCGATCCGCCGCTTTCGCGCCGCCCGTCCTGTTCGACAATGACTGAGACATTTAGTCGCGTCATGGGTCTTGTGTCCGACACCATCTGACCATCCGGGCGCAGGATATGCACCTCTTGCAATGACGCACCCATCGAGGCCGAGACCTGCAGCACACGCGGGTCCAGCCCACGGGCAAAGGCGTCAATCTCGCGCAGGGTTTCGATTTTCACCGGAAACTCCGCATCCGCCATCGGATCGGCATCGGAATAAAGCTTGCGGTTGGTCGGGCTGGGCGCATCGGCCCAGCTGCCCCCCCCATCACCCACGGCCAATTTTGCCGTGGCCGCCGCGCGGGTTAGCGCCGCCTCGGAGATCTCGGTCGAATGGGCGTACCCTGCGGTTTCGCCTTTCACGGCGCGCAGCCCAAACCCTTCGGATGCATCATAGCTCGCGTTTTTCAGCCGCCCGTCGTCAAACACGAGGGATTCGGAGCGACGACGTTCCAAAAACAGCTCGCCATCATCCGCCCCATTTGTGGCGTCGGCCAGGATGGATTTGGCGCGCTCCGGGTCGAGATGGGTGTCAAACGGGCGAAAGGCTGTGCTGTCGGTCATTGGGTCCTCAAAAAACGGCGATTTGACATGGATCATTGCTTAACCTGAGAAGGTTTTCCTTGTCCCTTCCGTTGTAATATGGTTTCAAGCCAAAGAGAAACAACGGAATCTCATGAGATAATCCTTCGGCCCGATCAAAAAGGCCAGAGAGAGGAAGAGACCCGCTGTAAAGAGATGATCCGGGGCGCAGATCGAGCTGACCTTCGATGTCCCCCGCGAACAGGGATGAAAAGACATATGAAGCGTTTCAGCAGCGTCATTGCCACTGCAACTGCCATCTTGGCCGCCACGGGTGCGGCCGCACAGGACAATCTGCAAAATCTGGACGTGATCGGCAAACCGGTTGACGGGGCCACCGGGTTTCAACCTGCGGTGACCGACATCGCCGTGGCCACCCAGGGGCTGGATGGGATGATCAACATCATCATCATCGCCATTGCGGGGTTTGTGACGCTTCTGTTGGCCTGGTGCATTGTGCGCTTCAACCGCCGTGCCAACCCGGAACCGGCCACCTTTTCGCACCACACCCCGATCGAGATTGCCTGGACCATCATCCCGGTGATCATCCTGGTCTTCATCGGGGCCTTCTCGCTGCCCGTCCTGTTCAAACAGCAGGTGATCCCGGAAGGGGACGTGGTGATCAAGGCCACCGGGTATCAGTGGTATTGGGGTTATGAATATCCCGAGCATGAGTTCGGCTTTGACAGCTTCCTTTTGGATAAATCGGCTCTGGAAGAGCACGGCTATGCGCAATCCGACTACCTTCTGGCCACCGACACCGCCGTTGTGGTGCCGACCGGCAAAAAGGTTGTGGTGCAGGTCACCGGCGGTGACGTGATCCACGCCTGGACCATCCCCGCCTTTGGCGTGAAGCAAGACGCTGTTCCGGGCCGTCTGGCCGAGCTGTGGTTCGAAGTCGAAGAAGGCAAGGAAGGCATCTATTTCGGTCAATGTTCCGAGCTTTGCGGCAAGGACCACGCCTATATGCCGATCACCGTGAAGGCCGTGACCCAGGACCAGTATGACGCCTGGCTGAAGGGCGCGATCGAGGAATATGCCGGCAACCCCGACAGCCTTCCGCAGGTCAACCTGGCCTCGGCCGAGTAAACGCAAATCGCGGGGCGTCCTGAATAGGGCGCCCGCATTCGCCCAATCATCCGCCCGCCACGCCCGGCAATATCACGGGCTTCGGCCAGCACCATGTGAGGACAGATGAGCGACGCAAGCTTTAACTCCACCCAAACCGGCCCCCAGATCGGCGAGGCCGGGTTTGGCGATTACTTCGCGCTGTTGAAGCCGCGGGTGATGTCGCTTGTGGTGTTCACCGCCTTTGTCGGGCTGATGGTCGCACCGAACGGCGTGCATCCGCTGCTGGGGTTTGCCTCGATCCTGTTCATCGCCGTGGGCGGCGGCGCGTCCGGCGCGCTGAACATGTGGTGGGACGCCGACATCGACCGCAAGATGCGCCGCACCCAATCGCGCCCGATCCCGGCGGGGCGCGTGACAGAAGGCGAGGCCTTTGCGCTGGGCATGACGCTGTCGGTCTTTGCCTGTGTGTTTCTGGCGCTGACCGCAAACTTCATGGCCGGGTTCCTTCTGGCCTTCACCATCTTCTTCTACGTGGCGATTTACACCATGTGGCTGAAACGCTGGACGCCGCAAAACATCGTGATTGGTGGCGCGGCAGGCGCCTTCCCACCGATGATCGGCTGGGCCGTGGCGACCGGGGGCGTGTCGATCGAAAGCCTCCTGATGTTTGCCCTGACCTTCGCCTGGACCCCGCCGCATTTCTGGGCGCTGGCGCTCTTTACCAAAGGTGACTATGCGAACGCGGGCGTGCCGATGCTGACCGTGACCCATGGCCGCAAGACCACCCGCGCCCATATCCTCGGCTACACTTTGGTGCTGGCGCTGGTGGCGATTGCGCTGGGGCTGACCTCGGTTGGTGGGCCGACCTATATGGCGATTGCCATGGTCTTGAACGCCATGTTCATCAAGGGCGCCTGGGATGTGTTCAAGCGCAATGACGACGACAGTGAGGCCGACACGCACAAGGCGGAACGTGGCCTTTTCAAACTGTCGCTGCTTTACCTTTTTGCCCATTACGGCGCGCTTTTGATCGAAGCAGGCCTGAAACCCTTCGGATGGGGAGGCTGGTGATGACCTTCAAGGAAGACCATGAACTGCACAAACGCCGCTTTGGCCGCAATCTGGGCCTTGGCCTGGTGCTGATCGGCTTTGTCGCTTTGGTCTACGGGATCACCGTGGTCAAAGTGGGGGAACTTTATCAGCCGGACCCTGCTGCGGAGGCCACCGAGTGAGCCAGAGCGCACATCATAAAACCGCAGCAAAGATGGTCGGTGTGGTGATCCTGATGGGATCGCTGTCCTGGGCCTCTGTGCCGTTTTACGACTGGTTCTGCCGGGTCACCGGATTTGGCGGCGAAACCTCGGTCGCTGATGCGGGATCGGACGTGGTGCTGGACCAAACAATGCTGGTGCGTTTTGATGCCTCGAAAGAACGCGGCATGCCGTGGGAGTTCAAACCCCTGCAGCATGAAATGCGCGTGAAGATCGGCGAAACCGGACTGGCCTTTTACGAGGCCTATAACCCGACCAGCCGCCCCGTGGCCGGCACCGCCAGCTATAACGTCGCGCCTTTTGCCGCCGGCGGCTATTTCACCAAGATCGACTGTTTCTGCTTTGAAGAGCAGGTATTGCAGCCGGGCGAACGGGTGACCATGCCGGTCACCTTCTATGTCGACCCCGAACTGGTCGAGGACCGCGAAGCCCAATACGTCAAGGCGATCACGCTGTCATACACATTCCATGAAACCGACCTGCCCGAGGAGGTTGCGCGACTGGCAACCGACCCCGACACGGTCACCACGCAAAACAACTAAGGCCAAAAAGGGCCCCGCCAAGGGGCCGGAAGAATAGGGACCAGAACACAAATGGCACATGCTAAGAACCACGATTATCACATTCTACCACCATCGGTGAATCCGTTCATCGGTGCGGTTGCAGGCTTTATCATGCTGTTTGGCGCTGTTCAGTGGATGGCCAATGGCATGCCATGGCTGTTCTTCATCGGGCTGGTTGGCGTGCTTTACGTCATGTTCGCCTGGTGGTCGGATGTGGTGCATGAAGGGCAGACCGGCGATCACACCCCGGTGGTGAAGATCGGGCTTCGGTATGGCGTGATCCTCTTTATCATGTCCGAGGTGATGTTCTTCTCGGCCTGGTTCTGGTCTTTCTTCAAACATGCGCTGTACCCAATGACCGAAGGCTCGCCCAAGGTGGATGGCGTCTGGCCGCCCGCAGGGATCGAAACCTTTGACCCCTGGCACCTGCCGCTGATCAACACGCTGATCCTGCTTCTGTCGGGCGCTGCGGTCACCTGGGCACACCACGCGATTGCCCATGAGAACAACCGCAAAGACCTGATCAACGGTCTGGCCATTGCGGTGCTTCTGGGCGCGATCTTTACCGTGTTCCAGGCCTATGAATACAGCCACGCGGCCTTTGGCTTTTCTGGCAACATCTATGGCGTGAACTTCTTCATGGCGACCGGTTTCCACGGCTTCCACGTGATTGTCGGCACCATCTTCCTTGGCGTCTGCTGCCTGCGTGCGCTGAAGGGCCACTTCACCCCGGAAAGCCATGTCGGCTTCGAGGCCGCCGCCTGGTACTGGCACTTTGTGGACGTGGTCTGGCTGTTCCTCTTCGTCGCGGTCTATATCTGGGGCCGTTGAACCTGATCCAAATTCGGTCCAGCAGCGTTTCATGACAAAGAGGCTTGCCGCTTTGGCTTGAAACGCCCACCCGATAAAAACGACCGGAATGCTTCGCACAAATCTCGTGGTTCAATTTTGGCGCGAAGCATTTTAAGTATGGGCGTGGGGGGAACCCCGCGCCCTTTCCCATTCCGCCAAGCCTGACACCCAACCCGAGACCCAGCCCACATGAACTGGAAATTCCTTCTTGCCGCGCTCCTTAGCCTCACCGTGCTGGCCGTGTTCCTCTCGCTGGGCACATGGCAGCTGTCGCGCCTGCAATGGAAAGAGGCGTTGATTGCCGAGATTGACGCGAAAATCAGCGCAGATCCCGTGGGGCTGCCCGACGCGCCGCGGATGGAAGATCATCAATATCTGCCGGTTGCGGTGGTGGGCGCCTTTGATCCCGGCGCGGTTTTTGTGCTTGGCTCCACCCGCGATTTCGGCGCGGGGCATCGGGTGATTTCGCCCTTTACCACCGAAAATGGCCGCCGCATCCTGATCGACCGTGGTTTCTTGCCCGTCGCGGCCGGACGGCCCGATTTTGCGGGGGGCACGGCTGGGATCACCGGCAATCTTTATTGGCCGGATGAACGCGACAGTTACACGCCCGAAGATGACCTTGTCGCAAACACCTGGTTTGCCCGCGACGTAGACAAGCTCGCCCAGCACCTGAACACGGATCCGGTGCTGATCGTCGCCCGCACCCCAACCGCCGCCGCGATCCATGCCGTGCCAATCACCACGTCGGGCATCCCCAACCGCCATCTGGAATATGTCGGGACATGGTTTTTGCTCGCCATCACATGGTCGGTGATGACAGGCTTTGCGCTTTGGCGTATGAAGCGCCGACGCCCCAAATCTGCACCCCCTTCCGACGCATAAAGGAATCACGGAAATGCGCTATGTTTCGACCCGAGGAGAGGCCCCGGTTCTGAGTTTCGAAGACGCCATGCTGACCGGGCTTGCCCGTGACGGCGGCCTTTATGTGCCCGAAACCGTGCCGACCATGACCCAGGACGACATTGCCGCCCTGGCCGGTGTGCCGTACGAAGAGGCCGCCTTTCGCGTGATGTGGCCTTTTGTCGAGGGCAGCTTTACCAAAGACGAGTTCCGCGAGATCATCGCCAAGGCCTATGCAGGTTTCGGCCACGAGGCCCGCGCGCCGCTGGTGCAATTGGAGCCCGGCCATTTCCTGCTGGAACTCTTTCACGGGCCAACGCTGGCCTTTAAAGATTTCGCAATGCAACTGATCGGTCATCTTTTTCAAGTGGCGCTCGCCAAACGCGGCGAGAAAATCACCATTGTCGGCGCGACCTCAGGTGACACTGGCTCTGCCGCGATCGAAGCCTTCCGGGGGCTGGACAATGTGGATGTCTGCATCCTTTACCCCCATGGTCGCGTCTCTGACGTGCAGCGTCGCCAGATGACCACCCCGACGGAAAGCAATGTCCACGCGCTCGCCGTCGATGGCGATTTCGATGATTGTCAGGCGCGCCTGAAGGACATGTTCAACGATTTCGAGTTCCGGGACGAGGTGAAACTCGCAGGCGTGAACTCGATCAACTGGGGCCGGGTGCTGGCGCAGGTGGTCTATTACTTCACCTCGGCCGTCGCCGTGGGCGCACCGCATCGCAAGGTCAGCTTTACCGTGCCCACAGGCAATTTTGGTGATATTTTCGCAGGCTATATCGCCAAACAGATGGGGCTTCCCATCGACCAGCTGGTGATCGCCACCAACCAAAACGACATCCTGCACCGCACCATGGAAACCGGTGCCTATACCAAAGCGGGCGTGACGCCGTCGATTTCACCGTCGATGGACATCCAGGTCAGCTCGAACTTCGAACGCGCGCTGTTTGATGCCTATGGGCGCGACGGCAAAGCGGTGCAAAGCCAGATGGCGGATCTGGCCTCGGGCGGTTTCACCATCTCGCAAGGGGCGATGGAATACCTCAAGGATCACTTCACCTCGGGCCGCGCGTCGGAAGACGACACCATGGCCGAAATCAAACGCAGCTTTGAAACAACCGGCGAGGTCCTGTGCCCGCATTCTGCCGTGGGTGTAAAAGTGGCGCGCGAACATCTGACCGACACGGTGATGATCACGCTGGCCACCGCGCATCCCGCGAAATTCCCCGCCGCCGTGAAAGACGCCTCTGGGCAGGACGCGCCCTTGCCGCCGCGCATGGCGGATCTCTTTGACCGCGACGAACGCGTGACCCGCGTCGCCGGCGACCTTGACGCGCTGAAAACCGCGATCCGCGAAAAAACAGGACGTTAAGCCATATGACAGTTGAAATCGGACGGCTGGAAAACGGCTTTCGCGTTGTCACCGAACAGATGCCGGGGCTGGAAAGCGCCTCGCTTGGCATTTGGGTGATGGCTGGCGGGCGCCATGAAACGGCGGCCCAGAACGGCATTGCGCATTTCCTGGAACATATGGCGTTCAAGGGGACCAACCGGCGCACGGCGCTGGAGATTGCCGAGGCGATCGAGGATGTGGGCGGCTATATCAACGCCTATACCTCGCGCGAGGTCACGGCCTATTACGCCCGCGTTCTGAAACAGGATGTGGCGCTGGCCTTCGACGTGATTTCCGACATTGTGCTGAACCCGATTTTCGACGCGAACGAGATTGAAACCGAACGCGGCGTGATCCTGCAGGAAATTGGTCAGGCGCTGGATACGCCTGATGACGTGGTGTTTGACTGGCTGCAAGAGGTCGCCTTTCCCGACCAACCGATGGGCCGCACCATCCTGGGCCCGGTCGAACGGGTGAACGCCTTCTCGCGCGAGGATCTGGCCGGGTTTGTCGCCCAGCATTACGGTCCCGAACGCCTGATCCTGTCAGCCGCGGGCGCCGTCGATCATGACGAGATCATGCGCCTGGCAGAGAAAACTTTTGGCGGGCTGACCCGTGGCGCAGATCATGTGGCAGACGCCGCGGGCTGGGCCTCGGGCGAACGGCACGAGATCCGCAATGGGTTGGAGCAGGTGCATTTTACCCTTGGCATCGAAGCGCCCAGCTATCGCGATGACGCGTTTTACGCAGGGCAACTCTTTAGCTCGGGTTTGGGCGGCGGTATGTCGTCCCGGCTGTTTCAGGAAGCGCGCGAAAAGCGGGGCCTGTGCTATTCGATCTTTGCGCAACTGGGGTCCTATGACGACACCGGGATGATGACGATCTATGCGGGCACCTCCGCCGAAGACATCGGGGATCTGGCGCAACTCACCGTGCAGGAATTGACCAAAGCGGCTGATGAGATGACGGAAAAAGAGCTCGAACGCGCGCGCACCCAATTGAAGGCCGGGCTGCTGATGGGGCTGGAAAGCCCATCGTCACGCGCCGAACGCATGGCGCGTCTGATCGGCATCTGGGACCGGGTGCCGGGCCTGAATGAGACGGTCGAAAAGATCGATGCGGTCACCCTGTCGGATCTGCGCGCGATCGGCCGGAAAATGGCGCGCGAGGCCCAGATGGCCATGGCGGTCTACGGGCCCGCGGACCGCGCCCTGCCGCTTTCTGCGCTGAACGACACCCGGAACGCCGCATGATGTTTGGCCCGTTTTCGACCCGCACCCGCAAGAAAGTTCGGATCGAAACCGAGCGCATGACCCTGCGCTCCCCCCTGCATGGCGATTACCGCGCCTGGGCGGCGTTGCGCGCCTCGAGCCAGGATTTCCTCAGCCCGTGGGAACCCACCTGGGCGACGGATCACCTGACGCGCAAAAGCTTTACCAACCGGGTCTATTGGGCCAACCGATCGATCGCCGGGGGCACGGCACTGCCGCTCTTTATGATCCGGCGTGAAGATGACGCGCTGCTGGGGGCGATCACGCTGGACAATATCCGCCGTGGCCCGTCGCAGGCGGGCACCACCGGCTATTGGGTGGGCGAACGCTTTGCCCGGATGGGGTATATGCGCGAAGGATTGGAGGCGCTGGTGCATTACGCCTTTACCGAACTGGATCTCAGCCGGTTAGAGGCCGGGTGCCTGCCCGAAAACGCCGCATCGCGCGGGGTGCTCGAAAGGGTTGGGTTCAAATATGAAGGCGTGGCGCAAAGTTATTTGCAGATCAACGGGCGCTGGCGCAACCATGTGCTCTATGCCAATCTGCGGTCGGATCGGCGCGGGCGCACTTTGGTGGGCTGATCGGATGGGGGGCAGGCAAGGGGCGCATCGCTCACGCGATCTGCGCGCTGCCGGTGGCCTCGCTCCGCTCGGCCTGCCTGCGGCGCGGATATTTTCGGACCAAAGATGGCCGGATAGGTCGGTTAGAGTACGGGCCTGATCCCAGTGTGGGAAAAGCCAGTGTGGAAAAAGAGGGTGCTATGCGGGATGCGGATGAAACGTTTGAGGGGCTGTTGCGGACGCAATTGCCTGACGGTGCGTTTCGTCCATTGACGCCGCACTACCTGGAGGAACCACGCGGCCAGTTTCATGGTGCGGGCGGGCTTGTTCTGGCGCCGAGATCGGTGGACGAGGTGTCGGCCATTTTGCGCGCCTGTCATGACGCGTCTGTGCCCGTGATCCCCTTTGGCGGCGGTACCGGATTGGTCGGCGGGCAGGTGATGCCGGCGGCGGAGGGCACGCGCCCGGTGATCCTGTCGCTGGAGCGGATGACACAGATCCGTGCGGTTTACCCCGAAGAAAACGTCATGGTGGTGGAGGCCGGCGCGGTGCTGGCCGATGTTCAAGCGGCGGCGGAAGGGGTGGAGCGGCTCTTTCCCCTGTCGCTTGCCTCCGAAGGGTCCTGCCGGATCGGCGGGTGCCTGTCGACCAATGCGGGCGGCGTGAATGTGCTGCGCTACGGCAACGCGCGGGCGTTGTGTCTGGGGCTGGAGGCGGTTCTGCCCGACGGGCGGATCTGGAACGGACTAAAGCGCCTGCGCAAGGACAACACCGGCTATGATCTGGTCAATCTTCTTTGCGGGGCCGAAGGCACGTTGGGGGTGATCACGGCGGCCAGCCTGCGCTTGTCGCCCCGTCCGGCCTCGGTGGGCACAGCGTTGATGGTGGTCGATACCCCTGCCGCCGCCCTTGCCTTATTGTCGCTTGCCCAGGCGCAGGTGGGGGATGGAATTTCCGCCTTTGAACTGATGTCCGGCACTGGGGTCGATTTTCTGAGCGAGGCCGGATTGGGCGGCGTGCAACCCTTTGATACGCGCCCGAACTGGTCGGTGCTGATTGAACTGGGGGTGGGGGGCGCGCAGGACGCGGCGAAGCAGTTGGAGCAATTGTTCGAGGCCGCACATCAGGCTGGTCTGGTGTCTGACGGCGTGATTGCCAGTTCTGACGCACAGCGCATTGCGCTTTGGAAACTGCGCGAAGAGATCCCGCTGGCGAACCGTCATGTGGGGGCGATCTCGTCCCATGATATCTCACTGCCGCTGTCGGAAATCCCCAATTTCCTGACGCAAGCGGATGCCGCCATCACTGTCCTTGGCCCTTATCGCATCAACGCGTTTGGGCATCTTGGCGATGGCAACCTGCATTACAATATTTTCCCGCCGCAGGGGCACAAAAAACAGGAATACGCTGGGCAGGTCGCCGAAATCCGGGAAACCGTCTATGGGCTGGTGCATCAGATGGGCGGGTCTTTTTCGGCGGAACACGGGGTCGGGCGGCTCAAGACAGATGAGCTTGCCCGCTACGCAGATCCCACCCGGCTTGCCGCCATGCGCGCGATCAAACA
The DNA here is from genome assembly GCF_049803815.1 of Aliiroseovarius crassostreae. GTDB lineage: Bacteria > Pseudomonadota > Alphaproteobacteria > Rhodobacterales > Rhodobacteraceae > Aliiroseovarius > Aliiroseovarius crassostreae_A. The sequence goes on along the minus strand of NZ_JBNAGI010000001.1, from coordinate 379,886 downwards.
GGCGTTGGATCCCAAGGGCATCATGAACCCCGGCGTGATCTTCCCGATCAAGGCCTGACGCCGCGCCCCTCTTGTCTGGTCTTACAACGTTTCGGTTTCCCCCTGTGTCAGATTAAACCGAAAACGCTTTGGCTTATTTTCTGGTCATAAATATCCCGGGGGTCGAGGGCTTCCCGGAAACCGTCTGGGAGACGGTTTCGCCCGAAGAACGGGCGGAGCCCCTGGCTTGCCTCGCGAGGGGCAGCGCCCCTTCAGGCTCATCCGCAGGATGAGCCACGCCCAAAAGGCGGCGCTCTGCGCAGCAGAGGGGCAGACTGCGGGAGATCCACGAAACCATCCCCAAAATGATTGATGCCCCGCCTTTGGGTGAAGGCAGGGCATCGCACGGGGTCGATAAAATCGTCGTGCACAAGCAGCGTCCGTTGCTCCAACAGACACCTATCCTTTTAGGTGTGATTCCTTAACAACCCGTTCACGAGAAAGGCTTTTTCAAAGTCCTTCAAACTCGCACAGAACATGAACCTCCATGCCCATATCCTCCAGCACCTTGCGCCCGCCCAGTTCCGGCAGGTCGACAATGAAGGCGCAGCCGACAATATCGGCGCCAACCCGTTCAAGGAGCTTGATGCCCGCGCCCGCCGTGCCGCCCGTGGCCAGCAGGTCATCGACCAAAAGCACCCGTTCCCCCGGCTGGATCGCATCGGTGTGCATCTCGACCACCGCTTCACCATATTCCAACGTATAGGCCTGTGAATGAGTTTCCCCCGGCAGCTTGCCTTTCTTGCGCACGGGCACAAACCCGGTGCCCAACTGGTGGGCAATCGCGCCGCCAATGATGAACCCACGCGCCTCAAGTCCAACAACCTTATCAATGGGTTGACCCGCATAGGGGTGCAGCATTTGGTCGATTGCCATGCGCATCCCGCGCGGGTCAGCAAACAGCGTGGTCACATCGCGAAACAGGATCCCTTCATGCGGGAAATCGACGATGGTGCGGATATAGTCCTTGACGGTTTTCATGTCTTACCTTCGGTCAGAATGCGCATCAGGGCCTCCAGCGGCCCCCGCCGGAACTTACGCAACCAGACCAGTGCAAACAATGCGGCACAGGCGACAAAAGCAATCGAATAGGTAAATATTTCCAGGCTCGACATTTGCCCGCCCAACAGCCCCAGACCCTGCAACAGCCCCATGCCGATCAGAATATGGGCCGCATAAAGTGTCAGCGTCATGCGACCGGGGGCAATCAACAGCAACTCGATCCGTAAAAACCGGATCAACGGGGTGATCAGCAGGATCAGCCCAAGCGCCGCCGTGGCCCACGCCCCCGCAGCCACCATGTAAAGCGGGCCGGGGGGGATCGGCGTGGTGCCCAGAAGCTCGCCCCATTCGGGCAGTTCAATCAACTGACGAGACAGGAGTTCGCTTGCAAGGGCCACCGCCCCGCCACCTGCAAGCAAGATCAGCTGCACCGGCACGCGGTCCAGTTTCAGACGCCCAAGATACATGCCAAAAAGCAGGAACCCCGCCCAGGGAAACACCGGGTGCCAACCGTTGTAAAACGTGTGGCGCAGAAAGCCGGGGAGGGTCCAGAAATCGGCGTAACTCAGCGTGTCCCAATTCCAACCCGCTTCATAATTGAGCAGGGCCTGCGCCAGGGTGCCGATCCCCACAAACCCTGCCGCGCCCAGCAAAAGCGCACGGTTGGACCGCCCCATAAACACCATCGCAACAAGAAAATAGAAGGCGTAGAAATGCAGGATATCCGCGTCGAAAATCAGCATGTCCGCCATGCCGATCACAAACAGGAACAGGGCCCTGCGCAGGGTCAGATGCCAGGGCGCGGCCCCAAGCGCCACGCCAACACCCGCCAGCACCACAAACAGCGCCGCCGCGCGGCCTTCCAGATATCCAGTCAGGGTGGCTGGCCAATCCAGCGCCCAATCCGCCCCGACATCCGCACCCCCCCAGCCGCCGCCGGTGGTCACCTCTGCCGCAATTCGAAAATTCACCAAAACCATGCCCGTAAAGGCGATGAACCTTGCAATATCAACACCTTGGTTGCGCATCCTGTCCCCTGCTGCTGTGCCGTGCTCACGCGGCCTTTCGGCCGACTCTGATCAGGCTTTTGCACGAGGGCAAGGCAGAATCAGCGGGTTAGGGAAATTGGGGGCAATTCTCTTGCTGTGGATTGCGTGTTGAAATCATCCAATGCGGCGGCGAACCCCTCCAAAGACCAGCGAAGCGATTGCACCGCCCCGTGCCGGTCACGAAAGTCAAAGGCAAATGTGCCGCCGGTGACCATCTCCGTCAGCAGCTCCAATGCGGCTTCGCCGTCAAACGCGCAGGAAACCCCGGTCAGGCAACCGGGGTGCCGCGTCGACCAGACCACGTCATCCACGCGCTCCAGTCTGAAATTTCCAGGCAGGAACAGGGTGCCGGGTTCAATGCCAAACTGCACGCTGACCCCATCCGCATTGGTGACAAACAGGAATTGCGCGGCAAAGGCAGGACGCGGGGAAAACACGTCTACATGTCTGATATAACACCGCTTTTCATGCGCCTCCCCGTCGCCGCGTTGATCGCAGACTGTGTCCCAGATCCCATGGGCCTGTTGATAGGTGACCACCCAGTTGGACGGGCGATCATTGCCATCGGCGTCCTGCGCAAATGTGATGACAGGTGTGATCAGCGGGACAATACACGCCAAAATCACAATGGGCACAAAGCGGATCACTGAAATTGCGCGGCAACAGGTATGGGGGTTGATCATGCAATCTCCGATCATCACCGATTGGCTGGGGAAACCTTGGCCTGCCCGATGGCTCACGGTCCAATCACATTGGGGCGAGACGGCTTGGGGTCACGGATGGCCATGGGGCAGGGACGGCAGAGCGGGTTTTCCCTCATCAGGGTTTCTTTTTTGCGTGAAACACATTAGGGAAGCACATCGCGAACACTCCCCTGACCTAGGTGACCCTATGCCCCGAGCTCTTCTGGCCCGTTATGCGGCCCGTATCGAACGCCCCGACCTGCGCCTGTCGCCCTCCGAGGCGCTGACGCCCGCGCGACTCAAGACAGAAATCCTGTCGGGCCTGACCGTGGCGCTCGCCCTGGTGCCAGAGGCCGTGGCCTTTGCTTTTGTGGCGGGCGTACACCCGCTGGTCGGCCTTTACGCGGCCTTCATGGTGGGGCTGATCACCGCGCTCATTGGCGGACGCCCGGGAATGATTTCGGGCGCCACCGGCGCGTTGGCCGTGGTGATGGTGGCCTTGGTGGCGGATCATGGGGTGGAATACCTTTTCGCCACCGTGGTCCTGATGGGGATCTTGCAGATCTTCGCAGGCGTGATGCATTGGGGCAAGTTTATCCGGCTGGTGCCGCACCCGGTGATGCTGGGCTTTGTGAACGGTCTGGCGATCGTGATTTTCCTCGCCCAGCTGACCCAGTTCAAACAGCCGGGCAACCCGGATGCCTGGCTTTCGGGCACGCAGCTTTACATGATGCTGGGCCTTGTCGGCCTGACCATGCTGATCATCTGGGGTCTGCCGAAGATCACCAATATCATCCCCGCACCCTTGGCCGGGATCGGCATTGTCGCCGGGGTGGTCATTGCCTTTGGCATCAATGTGCCCACCGTGGGCGACATGGCCTCGATCAAGGGCGGCCTGCCGTCCTTCCACTGGATGTTTGGCGAGGGCGAGGGGCTTTATGGCACGATGCTTGCGCCCTTCACGCTGGAAACCCTCTGGATCATCCTGCCCTACGCCGTGATCCTTGCGGCGATTGGCCTGATCGAGAGCCTTCTGACCCTGAACCTGGTGGGTGAAATGACCGGCCAGCGCGGCGGCGCGTCGCAGGAATGTATTGCGCAGGGCACCTCAAACGTGGTCACCGGCTTTTTCGGCGGCATGGGCGGCTGTGCGATGATCGGCCAGTCAATGATCAACGTGAAATCGGGCGGGCGCACCCGGATTGCCGGCATCGCCGCCGCGCTCTTCCTGCTGCTGTTCATCGTTGCCGCCTCCAGCTGGATTGAAATGATCCCGCTGGCCGCCTTGGTGGGCGTGATGTTCATGGTGGTGATCGGCACCTTCGCCTGGAACTCGATCCGCATCCTCACCAAAGTGCCGCGCCTGGATGCCTTTGTGATCATCCTTGTGACCGCCGTCACCGTCTATGAAGACCTTGCCGTGGCGGTTGTGGTGGGTGTTATTGTGTCCGCGCTGGCCTTTGCCTGGCAAAACGCGTCCCGCATTCACGCCCGCACCCGCGTGGATGATGATGGTCACCGCAAAGTCTATGAAATCGAAGGCCCGCTGTTCTTTGGTTCTGTCGAAGGGTTTCTGGAGCTGTTTGACGTGGCAAATGACCCCGAAGCCGTGGTGATCGAATTTGCCGAGAGCCGGGTGGTGGATCAATCCGCCCTGCAGGCGATCGAAGCCATTGCCACGAAATACGAGGCGGCGGGCAAGTCGATCCAGCTGCGCCACCTGTCGCGGGACTGTCACGAGTTGCTGACCAAAGCGGGCCACCTGATGGTCGACAGTGACGATGACCCGGATTACGAAATTGCGGCCGATTACTCGGTCAAGACCGGGATTTTGGGCGGGCATTAAGCGCCCCGAGGATATTCGAAAAGGGCGCCACCCGGCGCCCTTTTTCTTTGCGGTTCAATCATCCGGCCGCTTCAGCTCAAATTGATCACGCACCAGCGTGTAATTGCGGTATCCCATCCGCGCCAGCAGCCCCTTGGTGGTCGGATCAAAGATTCCGTCGGTCAGACAGTCATCGTTCAGATGCACGCCGATCACCTCGCCAAAACAGACCAAGTTTTCGTCGCCGGGCAGGCGGGTGATCTGGGTCAGCTTGCATTCCAACGCGGCAGGCGCATCGGCAATCCGCGCGCAATCGATCAATTCGCACGCGGTTTTCGCAAGCCCCGCGCGGGCAAACTCATCCACCTCGCGGCCATAAGCGCCGGAGCTCACGTTCATCGCATTTGTCATATTGTCACTGACAATATGCACGCAAAACACGCCGGTGGTGTTGATATTGTCCAAGCTGTCCTTGCCCAGATCCCGGTCTGCCTTGCCCGAGGTCGAGGCAAACATCACCTGCGGCGGATCATAGGCGACACCATTGAAGAAGGAATAGGGGGCCAGATTGTCCTGGCCCTCGGCGCTGCGGGTGGAAATCCAGGCAATCGGGCGCGGGGTGATCACCGCGTTGAACGGGTTGTGCGGCAGGCCGTGCCCGTTTTTTGGCTCGTAAAACATGCGCTTCTCTCTTTTCTCGGCGTCTTCCCCCTGCTAAGGCGTTTCGCCAGATTGTTCAAATCGGATAGTCTGAAAGCAGAGGAGCCGCCTGCATGATCGGGGGCGGTGGGCAGGAAGGGAAACGCGCGCGTGTACACGCTGTCGGTGGAACGTGAAGAAGACTGGTGGGAGGTCGAAGCCCTCTATGACACCTGCTTTGCGCCGGGGCGCGAGGCGCTGTCATCTTACCGGCTGCGTCACGGGGTGTCGCCGGTGCGGGGCCTGTCGCTGGTGGCACGTGATCCGGACGATATTCTGGCCGGGGCCATCCGGTTCTGGCCGGTGACGGTCTCGGGGCAGACGGCGCTTTTGCTTGGTCCTGTTGCGGTGCACCCGACCCGTCAGGGAGAGGGGCTGGGCGGGCTTTTGATGAATGGCAGCCTGGACAAGGCGCGACTAGATGGGTGGGAACGTGTCCTCCTGGTGGGGGATGCGCCCTATTATCGTCGGTTTGGGTTCCACCGTCTTGACGGTGTGATCATGCCGCCGCCCACCAACCCGGATCGGGTTTTGGGGCTCGAACTGGCTCCGGACGCGTGGCAGGGGCTGCGCGGATCTGTTGAAAAACACACCGGGTGAGGATCGGACAATATGGGATGGGTGCCCCAGAGGTGGGGGCTCTACCCGGTGCCGATAGGGATCCAGTCCCTTAAGCCGCTGTCGATTGCGCCAGATCTGGCCCAGCATCAACAGGGCGAGGCTTGCATCGATCATGGTCAGAAATTCCGCCATGTCACCCTCCGAGTCATCCTTGGCCAGGTCCAAGGGTGACGGGGTTTGGTGAACAAAAGCTTAACCCGCACCCTCGCGCGGGTCAGAAAGTCACTCGGCCTGGAAAGAATGGCGGTTGCGCGCAATCCAGTCGATCACCGTGCCGCGCACCGATTGTTCGCCCGACAGGCGCGCGTCATTGATATGGGCGCGCAGCTCTTGCAGATTGATCCGGCGGATCAGGCTTTTCACCGGGCCAATGGAAGCGGGTCGCATCGACAGTTGTTTCATGCCCAGGGCAGCAAAACAGGCCGCTTCAATCGGACGGCCCGCATCTTCGCCACAGAAACTGAGCGGCGTGCCCACCTCTTTGCAGCGATCGATGATCTGTTCGATCAGGTTCAGGAAGCTGACATTTAACGTGTCATAGCGCCGCCGCACCCGTTCGTTTTCCCGATCCGCCGCGTAGAAAAACTGCTTCAGGTCATTGCCGCCAATCGAAATAAAGTCCGCCATTTCAAAGAATTGACGAGGGGCGAACACCATGGATGGCGTTTCCAGCATCGCGCCGATTTCCAGTTTCTCTGGCAGGACATGGCCCAGCTTGCGTTCCCGCTCCACCTCGGCCAACAGCATTTCGCGCGCGTCGCGAAACTCGTCCAGCTGCGCGATAAACGGGAACATAACGGTCAGAGTGCGGCCATTTGCGGCCCGGATCATTGCCTGCAATTGCATCCGCATCACGCCGGGCTTGTCCAGCCCCACGCGAATGGCGCGCCAGCCAAGCGCCGGGTTCGGTTCGTCCAGCGGGTTCATATAGGGCAGCACCTTGTCCGACCCGATATCCAGCGTGCGAAAGACCAGCCGCTTGCCCTGCGCCGCGTCCATCACGCGCGCATAGGTGTCCACCAGCTCGCCCCGGCGCGGCACTTTGGACACGGTCAGGAATTGCAGCTCGGTGCGGAACAGTCCAACGCCCTCGGCGCCTGAGTTTTCCAGGCTGGGCAGGTCGGCCATCAGCCCCGCATTCATATGCAGTTTCACCTCGGTGCCACAAAGCCCCTTGGCAGGTTTGTTGCGCAGGCTGCGATAGCGTTCTTGCTGCTGCGCCTCCATCAACATCTTGTCACGAAACGCCCCAATGATGCTTTCCTCGGGGCGCAAATGGATGATGCCATGTTCGCCATCCACCAACACGTGGTCGCCGTTCAGCGCTTCGGTCGCCACATGGCCGGCCTGCACCACCAACGGGATCGCCCAAGAGCGGGCGACAATGGCCGCATGGCTGGCCACCGATCCTTCCTCAAGGATGATTCCGCGCAATCCGCGCCCATATTCCAACAACTCGCCCGGGCCAATATTGGTGGCAATCAGGATCGGGTTTTCCGGCATTTCCGCGCCAGTTTCCCGGCCCTGGCCCGTCAAAATTCTTAGCAGGCGGTTGGACAGGTCATCCAGATCATGCAGCCGTTCGCGCAGATAGGGGTCCGGGACCTGGTTCATCCGCGCCCGCGCCGCAGATTGTTCCTTTTCCACAGCCGCTTCAGCAGACAGGCCGCGGCGGATGTCTTCCTCCATCCGGCGCATCCAGCCCTTGGAATTGGCGAACATCCGGTAGGCCTCGAGCACCTGCATATGCTCTTTGTCCTTGCTGCCCACCCCGGTTTGCGCGGTTTCCAACAGCTCGTCCACTTTCAGGCGCAGCTCCTCCACCGCATCTTGCAGGCGACACAGTTCGGTGTCGGGGTCATCGGCCACCGGGTTGGTCACCACAACGCGTGGTTCATGCAACCAGACATGGCCTTCTGCCGCCCCTTCCTGTCCAATTTGACCCTGGAACGTGGCCGGGCGCTGGTGCAAGGCGGCCATGGCGGCCCCTTCCCCGACAAACGCCCCCAATTCGGTCATTTCGGCCAGCACCATGGCGACCACTTCCAGCCCGTACAGTTCATCTGCGGAAAATCTGCGCGCCACTTTTGACTGGATCACCAGCACGCCCAGGTTTTCCCCCAGCCGCTGGATCGGTGCCCCCAGGAAGCTGGAATAAATCTCTTCGCCGGTCTCGGGCATAAAGCGAAAGCCCTTTTCCGAAGGCGCATCACTGGTGTTTACCGGCGCGCGGGTCTTGGCCACGCGTCCCACCAACCCTTCGCCGATGCGCAGCCGCGTCTGGTGCACAGCTTCGGGGTTCAGGCCTTCCGTGGCGCAAAGCTCCAGCGTTTCACTGTCGCGAAACAGGTAGATCGAGCACACTTCGACCCCCAGGCTTTCGGCGATCAGGGTGGTGATCCGGTCCAGCCGTTCCTGCCCTTCGGACGCCGCCGCAAGGGTTTCTCGCAGCTTGACCAGCAGCTTGCGACTGTCGCTTTGTTGGCTTTCTGCCATCCCCGTGCCCCCCTGCACGCTTTACCCGTTCGGGTGTTGTTCTTGGCCCCGCGTGCGCGGCGCGGGCTGCGCCGAAATGGGCCGTATCCACGTTATGCGTTCTGCCTGCGTAACGCCAGAACACAATGCATCGATCGTCCGTCTGATCGGCATCATGCCGGGGAATGCCGCGCGACGCCAGTGAAATTCAACCATAGGGGGAGGGCGCGGCACATTTCCTCATATCGCGCAGTTTCAACGCACCTCATGGTGTGTCCCGCCTGAGGTTTATGCAAAAAATGAAACAGCGTGCGCCGCCTTGTGCGTCGCGGATCCCCGGTTTCACAGGGGTGAAAGCTGTCCCGGTGCCCCCCTGCCATTGGAACAAATCCGTGATATGGTTGTGGGATGCGGGAAAATGGTCTTTTCGGCTGCGTAAATCTGGTTCTTTCCAGAACATAGGCCTAAGTTCACTGCAATCACGATCCTGGCGGATCCAGTTAAGGACATTTCACATGGCTACCAGACAAACAGATGGGCGCGGCAAGCGCTATGACAGTATCCTTGAAACCGTGGGGGATACCCCGGTCGTCAAGATCAACCGGATTGCTCCGAAACACGTAAATATCTATGTGAAACTTGAGGCCGCCAATCCGGCGGGCTCGGTCAAGGACCGGTTGGCGCTGAATATCATCGAGGCCGCAGAGCGCGACGGCACCCTGAAACCCGGGCAAACCGTGGTCGAGGCCACCTCGGGCAACACCGGCATTGGCCTTGCCATGGTCTGCGCGGCCAAAGGCTATCCGCTGGTGGTCACCATGGCGGAAAGCTTCTCGGTGGAACGCCGCCGCCTGATGCGATTTCTGGGCGCAAAAGTGGTGCTGACCCCCAAGGAACTCAAGGGGTTTGGCATGTATTCCAAGGCCAAGGAGCTGGCCGAAGAGAATGGCTGGTTCCTGGCCAGCCAGTTCGAAACCTCGGCCAATGCGGATATCCATGAAAACACCACCGCACGCGAAATCCTGGCGGATTTTGAAGGGGAGAAGCTGGATTACTGGGTGACCGGGTATGGCACCGGTGGCACCGTGTCCGGGGTGTCGCGGGTGCTGCGCAAAGAACGCCCTGACACCAAGATCATTTTGGCGGAACCGGCCAATGCCGCGCTGATCAGCTCGGGCTATATCAACACCCGCAATGACCAGAACCAGCCCACCGAAGGCCACCCGGATTTCAATCCGCATCCGATTCAGGGCTGGACCCCGGATTTTATTCCCCATGTGCTGCAGGAAGTGTTGGACAATGGCGGGTATGACGCGCTTTTGAAAGTGCCGGGCCCAGATGGGATCCAGTGGTCACAACGTCTGGCCGCCGAAGAAGGCATCTTTGTCGGGATCTCGGCCGGGGCAACTTTTGCCGCAGCGATCAAAACCGCCGAGACCGCTCCGGAAGGCGCCAACATTCTTGTGATGCTGCCGGACACGGGCGAGCGTTACCTGTCCACGCCGCTGTTTGACGGCATCGCCGAAGGGATGAGCGAAGAGGAGATTGCGATTTCGCAATCTACTCCGACCGCGCAGATGGGCGATTAAACCCCTCCGACCAGACGTGACGTGGAAAAGCCCCGGTGCCGCCGCGCGCCGGGGCTTTTCCACGTCTGCTTCACATCGCGCATGTCGTCCCTGGCGTCAGGCTGCATCCTGCTGGGTTGCGGGGGATGTTTCGTCGCGGTCCATTCCCGAGGAAGTCATTTCCGAGGAAGAGGGGACTTTGAAGAAGCTGATCAACTCACGCAGATCAGACGCCTGCTGTGCCAGGGTGCGGGCCGCCTCGGCACTTTCGCCCACCAAGGCGGCTGTGCTTTGGGTGTCCTTGTCGATCTGCGTCACCGCCTGTGTCACCTCGTTGATGCCAACGGCCTGTTCCTGACAAGCGTTTGAAATACCTTTGATGTTCTCGACAGCCTTCTCAACGCCGGTTCCGATATCGGTAAGGGCTTCACCGCTGATCGTGACCTGTTTCGACCCTGTGCCCACCTCTTCGGAGCTTTTGGAAATCAGCGTGTTGATTTCCTGGGCGGAGTCCGCGGCCCGCTGGGCCAGGGCGCGCACTTCCGAGGCAACCACCGCAAACCCCCGACCGCTTTCCCCGGCACGGGCCGCTTCAACCCCCGCGTTCAGCGCGAGCAGGTTGGTTTGGAACGAGATACCGTCGATCACCTCGATCACCTTGCTGATCTTGCGGGTGCTTTCCTCGATGCGCCGCATGGCAGCCATCGTGTCTTCCACGATCGTCGCCCCTTTCTGGGCCTGCTCCGAGGCCAGACGGGTGGCCTCGGCGGCGGCTTCGGCGTTGGTTGCGGTGCCGGTAACCGAGGCTGACAGTTCCTCCATGGCGGCCGAGGTCTGTTCGACCGTGGCGGCCTGGCTTTCGCTGCGCGTGGCCAGATCATAAGCATTCGAGGCAATGGCATCCGAGTCGCGGGCAATGCTGTCGGCGGCGTCCTGGATACCGTGGATCAGCTGCTCCAACCGCTCCATCGTGGTGTTGTAAGCCTCTGCAATAGCGGTGAAATCTGCGTCCATATCTGTTGGAAGCCGGTCTGACAGCTTGCCTTCAGACAGGGAAAGTATCCTGTGGCGCACCTCTTCGATGGCCAGTTTCTTTGCGGTGATGTCTGTAGCAAATTTCACCACCTTGTAAGGTTTGCCATCCGGGTCCAATATCGGATTATAGGTCGCCTGGATCCAGATTTCCGCGCCGTCTTTTCGGACACGTCGGTATTCCCCGGAACTAAAGTTCCCCTGGCTCAGCTCTTTCCAGAATTCCTGATATTCGGGGCGTTGGGATTCTTCGGCATCCACAAAGATCCGGTGGTGTTTCCCCATCACCTCGTCCAGTGAATACCCCAATGCTCTCAGGAAGTTTTCATTTGCCGTCAGGATGTTGCCCTGAATGTCAAATTCGATGACCGCCTGCGATCGTGAAATGGCGTCCAGCTGGCCGGTGGCGTTCACCGCATCAAGTTTTGCTGCGGTGATGTCTGTGGCGAATTTGACGATCTTGAAGGGGCGACCATCTTCGTCAAAAATCGGATTATAGGTGGCTTGGATCCAAATCTCTCGCCCGCCTTTGGCAATGCGTTTGAATTCGCCACTGCGAAAGCCCCCTTTGGCCAGATCGGTCCAGAAGTCTTCGTAATCCGTGCTGCCAGCAAAGCTGGGGTCAATAAACATCCGATGATGCTTTCCCTGAATCTCTGACAGCTCATACCCCAAGGCGCTCAAGAAATTATCGTTTGCTGTCAGGATGTTGCCCTTAGTGTCAAATTCAACCACGGCCTGTGATCGCGACAGCGCATCCAGCTTGCCATGGGCTTCCAATGCGGCAAGGCGGGTTTCGGTGATATCAATGGCAAATTTGACGATCTTGACCGGATTGCCATCGGGATCGCAAACCGGATTATAGGATGCTTCAAGATAGATATCCCGATTTCCCTTCCCAATCCGGTGGAACTTGCCCTGATGGCGCTCCCCCTTGGCAAGCTTGGTCCAGAACGTCTTGTAATCAGGTTTTGCCACGTCAACAGGGCGCATGAACATTCGGTGATGCTGGCCTTTGATTTCGGCCAGCTCATACCCCACAGCGTCGAGAAAATTCTGATTTGCATCCAGAATGTTTCCCTCCAAGTCGAACCAGATGATGGCCTGAACATCATCTAAGACTTGTTGCAGGACCAAGGCGTCGGTCGCTTGGGCAGTATTTGTTCCATGACGTCTCAGGTTCAGCATCAAGCAGGTCTCCTTTTCATTCACCTGGGGAATCATCCCCGATGGCATGCACCTTCTTAGGTATAGGCTGACATTCGGTTAATTTTTGTTTCAGACGCCTCGCGGACCCGGTCCATTGCGTCGGCGCAGCCCGCTTGAGCCCCCAAACCAGGCCCCTTGCTGGGCCCTAAAAAGCGTTGCGGTTTTAACCTGACACAGGGGTAAACCGAACCGCTTTAGAGGGACAAAAAAAACCCCCGGCGACATGCCGAGGGTCTAGATCTTCGCCTGGTCAGATGCGCGCGCTACGCCTTCTCCAGCTCAAACGCATCATGCAGCGCCTGAACCGCCAGCTCCATGTATTTGCGGTCGATCAGCACGGAAATCTTGATCTCAGACGTGGTGATCACCTTGATGTTGATGCCCTCTTTCGACAGCACGTCAAACATTTTCGCGGCAACCCCGGTTTGCGAGCGCATGCCGATGCCAACAATCGAAACCTTCGCCACATCCGTATCTGCCACAACGTCGTGGAAATTGATGTCCCCCTTGTCCTTGGCCTCCTGCATCGCCTTTTCGGCGCGCGCGACCTGATCAACGGGGCACGAGAAGGTCATGTCGGTGCGACCCTCTTCGGAAATGTTCTGCACGATCATGTCCACATTGATCCCGGCCTCGGCCAGGGGGGTGAAGATCGCGGTGGCAATCCCGGGGCGGTCCGCCACCGAGATCAGGGTCATCTTTGCTTCGTCGCGCTGATAGGCGACACCGGATACGGCGTTCTGTTCCATGATTTCCTCCTCGTCGCAGACCAGCGTGCCTGCTTCCGGGTCATATTCTTCAAAGCTCGACAGGACGCGCAGCTTCACCTTATAGCGCATCGCCAGTTCAACAGACCGGGTCTGCAGCACTTTCGCCCCCAGGGACGCCAGCTCCAGCATCTCTTCAAAGGCGATCTTGTCCAGCTTGCGCGCCTTGTCGGAAATGCGCGGGTCTGTGGTGTAAACCCCGTCCACATCGGTATAAATGTCGCAACGCTCGGCCTCAAACGCAGCGGCAAAGGCCACGGCGGTGGTGTCCGATCCGCCACGCCCCAGCGTGGTGATCCGGCCCTCGGGGCTGATCCCCTGGAAGCCCGCCACAACGGCGACCTTCATACCCGCGCCAAACTTCTCGTTGATATTGTCGCTGGGGATCTCTTCGATCCGCGCCGAACTATGCGCGCTGGTGGTCTTGACCGGCACCTGCCAGCCCTGCCAGCTGCGCGCCGGGATGCCCATTTCCTGCAACCGCAGCGCCATCAGGCCCGCGGTCACGTTTTCGCCCGAGCTCACCACCGCGTCATATTCGCGTGCGTCATACAGGTGCGACGTGTCGCTGACCCAGCCCACAAGCTCGTTGGTCTTGCCCGACATGGCCGAGACAATGACAATCACGTCATAGCCATTGGCCACCTCACGCGCGACGCGTTTGGACGCCCGCGCGATCCGGTCCAGATTGGCCACCGACGTGCCGCCGAATTTCATCACCAGAGTTGGCATGGTTCCCCCATCCCTGTTTTTTCGTCCGGCATGTCTTACGCAGGGCAAAGGCAAAGAGCAAGGCGGGATCGAACCCACAAAGCCCCCCGAACGCAATAAAACCGGGGCAAATCCCCCTGGCGACGACAGATTGCTGCTCTGAGCGGGGCCGCGCGCGCCCTCCCGCGTCACCTTGCGCCCTGCCACCGGGTTCCACCGGCCCCTTTTTCTTGCCAGAAATACCTCGGGGTTCGGGGGCTTCCCGGAATTGACCCGGGAGGCCAATTCGCCGATGAACGGGCGGAGCTATGCGCAGGCCGAGGGGCAGCGCCCCTTTTTTCCCCAGCCGCAAACTCAACCAGCCGCAAACTCAATATGGGTGCGGATGCCCGTCCCAGGTCTCAAACGCGCCCGTACTTTCCATCGACAGCGCGTCAAACCGCTCCACCAGTCCGGCACAGGCCTCTTCCACGGTGATATCCGCCTCCTCTCCGCCCATATCGGTCTTGACCCAGCCGGGGTGATAGATCCCCACCGCAACCTTCTGCGCGGCCAGATCCGTGGCCAGATTGCGCCCCAGGTTCAGGACCGCCGCCTTCGAGGCGCGGTAAATGTAACTGCCCCCGGGTGCTCGGGTCTGGCTGGCCATGGTAGAAGAAATAATCGCGATTTTCCCTTTTGCTGACAAGAGGTTGGGCAAAAGGGTTTGCACTGTCTGAAAGACGCCGGTCACATTGGTGGCAAATGTGTCTGCCCATTGCTCAGCCGGATATCCGTCACTCAGCCGTTCAAATTTGTCGAGATACACACCGGCGTTGCAAATGAGCAGATCAACGGGGGCGTTGCCCACGGCCTCATGCAGCGTGGCAAAGCTGTCCGGCACGGTCACGTCCAGCGCCACCATGCCATCCTTGCCGCCCCGCGCGGTGCCGATCACCGTCTCACCCCGCGCCAGATAGCGGTCATACAATGTCCGTCCGATGCCCCGATTGGCCCCTGTGATCACCACGCGCATGTCACACTCCCGATCCTGCCGATACGTCGCCAAGGTATCAGAGGACGCGCACCAGGTCACGGGTCACATATGGGTCACGGATCAGTTGGTTTTGCGGGTGGGGGTGAAGGGCAGGGGCAGGACCGGCACACCCTCTTCCAAAAGCTCCTTGGCGTCTTCCAGCCTGGCTTCACCGTAAATCGCCCGCTCCGGGCTGTCGCCCAGATGCATCGCGCGCGCCTCTTGGGCAAACTTGTCGCCCACATAATCACTTTCCGCCTCGACCTTGGCCTTCAACTCGGCGATCTGGCGCGCGATTTCCGGGTCGGGCGCTGCCGCCACGGGGGCAGGGGCAGAGGGGGCGGCTGGCGCAGGGGGGGCTGGCATGGGCTCCGATGGGACCGGGGTCGCCACCGCGTTGCGCGACGGGCGCACTCTCGGGGCCATCAGCGATTTCGCAACCTTGGTCGATCCACACTCCGGACACGACACCATCCCCGCCGCCTGCAGACTGTCAAAGGCCTGGGCGTTCTGAAACCAGCTGTCAAACCCGTGGTTCTGGTCACATTTCAGGGCGTATCGGATCATGTCGGTCCCATATCAAAGCGTTCTACAATATGGAAGTGCGGGGCGGTTATGGCAAGAGGGCTACGCATCACGCCCCGGTTCCTGCGGATTATTCGAAAACACCGCGATCTTATTGCCCTGCGGGTCGCGCAGATCTCCCACGTAAAACGTCGCGCTGTAAGCCGTGCGAAACCCCGGCGCGCCGTCATCGGTGCCACCGGCGGCGAGGGTAGCGGCATGAAGATCACGCACCTCTTGTTGCGTCCGCGCGTCAAATGCGACCATGGATCCGTTCCCGGCCAAGGCCGGTTGCCCGTCAAAGGCCCGTCAAAACTGTGTTTCACATAGAAATCCGGCTGTGACGCAGGTCGACCCTTTGTGGCAGGCCGCGCAAAGCTCAACCCCGTCGGGCTTTCCTCCAGCACATATCCCAGAGCGGTCCCCCAGTGCGGGCAGAGTGGCGTTGTAAAACGGCTTTGCGCGGGCCATGTCATCCATACCAACGGAGATATATCCGATCATGGGGGTCTTTCCCTGCCATTGTCCAGCACGCCCGATGCGACGCGGCACGGGTGCGTGCCTCAGCCCCGCAACAGCTTGGGGTCAAACGCTTTGATAATCTGGCGCAGCTCCGGTTCGCTGACCATTTGTGCCGCTTTCTTCTGGCTCATCCATTTGCGGCGGCGCTGCCCGGCCTCGGGGAAATTTTTCAGCAGCCGCTTGACCTTGAGCGGAAAGACCGCAACGACACAGGGCAGTTTTTCGCCCGCGTGCCCCTTGTCATAGGCGTAAAACCCCAGCACCTGATGGGACAGCTTGCCCATCGCCCCCGCCTCTTCATAGGCTTCGGTGGCCGCAGCGCCCGCAGGGGTTTCGCCATCCATCGGCCAGCCTTTGGGAACAATCCATCGCCCACTGCCGCGCGAGGTGATCAACAGGATCTCAACCTTGCCATCCTTGATCCGGTACGGCAGCGCACCAAACTGCGTGCGCACCGACCGTTTGTCGGACAGTGAAAGCCGGATCGGTTTCTGTTTTCCCTTGGCAATCGACAATTTACTGCTGCCTTTGCTGTCGCCCATTCTCTTCTCCCCCTAATGTTCCGGGGATTGTCTTATCTTTTCTTTAAGATAGCGCGAATTTGCACCAAATCCAAGGCAAAGCCTGCGTGAAGGCGCCTATATCGTGGCAGATGTCCGGCGAGCCACAAGATAGGGGTCCACGTGCAGGCCGAAAAATGACAGGGCGCCCATCACCGCAGCGGGACAACCCGCGTGACCGCATCCCCACGCATAAGCATCGCTTTGCGACAGGTCAGGGCAAGGATCGCGGCCACTCCCACCAAGATCCAGGTGTCATAAGGTTGTGCATCGGGCCAGAACGGGTTGATCAACTGCCAGTGAAACATCATAGGCACAAACAGGCTGCCCCGGGCGGCGTTGAAGATTGGGGTGACCAGCACCGCAAGGGTGACATTGCCAATGAAAAACGGCAGGAAATTCCAGTCGGCATAGACCGTGCTGGCCAGGTAGAAAGCGGGCAGGTGCCAGAGGCCCCAAATACAACCAATGATCCCCCCCGCCAAAAGGGGGGGCATATGGCGTTGCAGGATCGGTTGCGCCACCCCGCGCCAGCCAAATTCCTCAACCGGACCCAAAAACAGCATCATGACCAGAAAGGCCAGGGCGACGCCAATTCCTTGCGGCGGCAATGGGGTGATCAGACCCCCGCCTTTGATCAGCGATCCGGCCATATAGACAAGCGGCACGCCAACCAGAATGAACAGCCACCAAAGCATGGGCATCCGCCACAGCATCAGGCGCGACAGAAAGGCACGCAGCCCGGATGTCCCCGTATACAGCGCCACCAAAACCAACGCCGACAAGGCGGGCCCCCATGTGGCGAGGAAGTAGAGCGGATGATCCCCGCTGAGCCTGCCAAACCGCGCCGACATCGCGTCGGGGAAGATGATATAGCTGCCCACAATGGTCCAAGACAGGGCAAAGGTCAGCGCCAGAAATGGCACAAGGGCAATTGTCGGAAGGTCGCGATCTGCCGGGGTGTCATGGCGACCCATCTCGCGCTCCTTGATCAAATTGGTCATACCCAAAGCTGGCCCTGAACGGAAAGGCGGACCATGACCTGCATCAAGTGCCAGTGGCTCGAAAAGCAAAAGCCGTGCAGCGGGGCACGGCTTTTGTCGGCAAATCTGTGTGAGTTTCCGGATCGTCAGATCAGTCGCGCGTGCCCGCAAACCGTTCCTGCCAGCCTTCGCGCTCTTCGTCTGAAATCTTGGCAAAAAGGTTGTCCGGCACGGTAAACTCGTGCCCGGCTTCAAGCCGTGCAAGTGCCTCTGCCACGTCACCCGGCCACTGCATATCCACCTTCATCGCCTCAGAGAGTTTTTCTGCCGCATCCGGGATGAACGGGGCCGACAGCACCGCGTAGAACGGGATCAGGTTGAGCGCCAGACGGATCTGCGCCGCCGCCTGATCGGGATCGGTTTTGAACATGGTCCAAGGGGCCGCAGTTTGCAGATATTCATTGCCCGCGACCCAGATGCCACGCAGCTCTTGTGCCGCCTTGCGCACATCCATCGCTTCCATATGGCCCTCGTAAGCGCGCAGTTTCGCGCCCAGATCGGCGATCAACGCGGTTTCTACTTCGCCGTATTCTCCACCTGCCGGCACGGCTTCGGAAAACTTCGAGCGGCAGAATTTGGTCACGCGGCTGACGAAATTGCCCAAGACGTCCGCCAGATCCTTGTTCACCGAGGCCTGGAAGTTTTCCCAGGTAAACTCGCTGTCCGAATTTTCCGGCGCGTGGGACAAAAGCCACCAGCGCCAGTAATCCGCGGGCAGGATCTCCAGCGCCTGATCCATAAAGACGCCGCGCCCCTTTGAGGTCGAGAATTGCCCGCCATCATAGTTCAGATAGTTGAACGATTTGATGTAATCGACCAGCTTCCACGGCTCTTCCGACCCCATGATCGTGGCCGGGAAGCTGAGCGTATGGAACGGCACATTGTCCTTGCCCATGAACTGTACGTAGCGCACGTCATCGGCACCCTTGTCGGTGCGCCACCAACGCTCCCAGAACTCCGGCCCTTCGCCCTTTTCATCGGCCAGTTCGGCTGTGGCGGCGATATATTCGATCGGCGCGTCAAACCAGACGTAAAAGACCTTGCCTTCCATGCCCGGCCAATCCTGATCGCCGCGCTTCACCGGCACCCCCCAGTCCAGATCGCGGGTGATGCCCCGATCCTGCAGCCCATCGCCATCATGCAGCCATTTCTTGGCAATCGAAGTGGTCAGCACCGGCCAATCGGTCTTGGTGTCGATCCACTGATCCAGCTTGTCCTTCAACTTCGACTGCCGCAGATACAGGTGCTTGGTCTCACGCACTTCCAGATCGGTTGACCCGGAAATCGCCGAGCGCGGGTTGATCAGATCGGTCGGGTCCAGCTGCTTGGTGCAGTTTTCGCACTGATCCCCACGCGCGCCGTCATAGCCGCAGTTCGGGCATTCGCCTTCGATGTAACGATCCGGTAGGAACCGCCCGTCGGCGTTGGAATAGACCTGCTTCTCGCTGACTTCCTCAATATAGCCATTCTCGGCCAGCTTGCCCGCGAAATGCTGGGTCAGCTTGTGGTTCTGCGGGCTGGATGAGCGGCCGAAATTGTCGAAAGACAGGCGGAACTGATCGGCAATCTTCGCCTGAACCTCGTGCATCTCGGTGCAAAACTCCGCCACCGGCTTGCCGGCCTTGGCCGCGGCCAGTTCAGCAGGGGTGCCGTGTTCGTCCGTTGCGCAGATAAACATCACCTCGCGCCCCCGCCCCCGGTTGTAACGGGCATAAAGATCGGCGGGCAACTGGCTGCCCACAAGATTGCCGAGGTGCTTGATCCCGTTGATGTAGGGGATCGCCGAGGTGATAAGAACGCGGTTCATGTGCAGTTATCCGTATATTGACCGTCATGAGGGCAAATTCAGGTTCGCGCCAGAATTTTTGCCTGTCTACGCGGAAATTGTGCAAAGGACCAGAGGGCAGTGACAGGTGCCATCAAGCGGCTTTGCCCCTCAGACGTCAATCCTGGGCTCCGTCCGTTCTTCGGGCAAATTGATCCCCAGGTCGATCCCCAGGACCACTTCCGGGACGCCCTCGACCCCCGGATAATTACCGACCAAAGATGGCCCGAGGGCACCGCGTGAGCCTGCCATCTTTGGTCCCGAAATATCCCGGGGTGAGGCCGTCAGGCCGAGGGGCAGCGCCCCTTTCGAATGTGATGTCTGGGTGATCGTCTATCTGCGGTCATTTGGATTTCGACACCACCGCCAGCCCGTCCACCACCGCGGTAAACGCCTCGGACCGTTCGATGCGCGCTGCGGGGCAGGTGGTGGTGACGGTGTTTTCCACCAGCCGCATCAGGCTCGACCCGCCCACAAGGATCGCGGTGTCGATCTGCGCGGGCATCACACTTGCATCCATCAGGGTCTGGTAAATCGCGCCGGTCAATGCCGCGTCAAACCCCGCGCCGGGGGCGGTCAATGCGGCAGACATGCTGCCGGGTGTGATCGGCGCCGACAGACCGCGTTCAATGAACCCCATCTTGATGTCTGATTTGGTCGGAGCGTCTTGTCCGGCGCTGCCCCCTTTGCCATTGGCGGCGATTTTGCCATCTTCCACTGCAAAGGCCAGCTCATGCCCCAGCCGCTGGGTGATCACCTCTTGAAGGCGCGCAACCTTCTGAGGCTCGACGGCATGGGCCAACAGATCCTCCACCTTCCGCTCGGTCTCGCGCCCGTAAAGAAACGGGATCTTGGCCCAGGTGGCGAGATCCTGGAAGATCGCGTTGGGCATGGGCAAAAGCTCGTCCCCAAAGGTGCGCTTAAGCTGCCCGCCATGGCCCAGCAGCGCCATCACATGCGCCATGGAGATCTTCTGGTCAAAATCGGTGCCGCCCAGCCGGATCCCGTGGCTGGCGAGGATCTCGATCTGGCCATCGCGGGTGCGGAACACGGTGAAATCCGAGGTGCCGCCGCCGATGTCGATGATCAACCCGATCTGGTTTGCGCTTTGCTGTGCAGGCCCCAAGCCGTGACAGGCATGGGCTGCCGCTTCGGGTTCATAACGGAAATCGACCTGATCAAACCCGGCGGCGTGATAACAGGCGCGCAGGTCGTGCTCGGCCTGGGTGTTCTTGTCGTCATGATCCGAGTGAAACCGCACCGGCCGACCCGACAGGACCCGGGTGAAGCGTTGTCCTGTTGCGGCCTCGGCGCGGGTCTTCACCGTGACCAGAAAGGCGGTGACCACATCGGCCAATGTCTGGCGTTTGCCCCCCAGAAGGCGGCTTTCGTGAAACAGCGGATCGCCCAGGATCGACTTCAGCGCGCGCATATAGCGCCCCTCATCGCCGTCGATCAGCGCGCGGGCCGCCGCACGGCCCACCAGCATCTCACCGTCCTCCGTGGGGAAAAACACCGCCGTTGGCAGGGTATCGTGAGCGCCTTCAACCGGGATGCGCCGGATCTGGCCCTCTTGCAGCAGGGCAAGGGCGGTGTTGGAGGTGCCGAAATCGACCGCAAGAACGGGGCCAAGATCGGGCGCGAACAGGTAAGAGGATGGGGTCGCAGACATGCACACTATCCTTCGGAATGAGAAAGAGCGCGGTGCTATCGGTTCATGCCCGGCCTGTCAACAATACCGTCACTTGTCCCGGAGCCGCCCAAACAGCCGCCCCATCGAAAACGAGGTGCGCGGGGTGTAGGTATAAGGGGTCTTGTGCGCAACCGTCGGGCGCGCGCGCATCCGGGTCAGGCCAAAGCCGATCAGCCCGAGATGACCCAGTGCCACAAAGGCAAACAGCGCCGGGGGACCAAAGGCCGCAATCAGGCTCGAAGACACATAGGGCGCGGCAATCGCCCCCACCGCATAAAAGAACATCAGGGCGGCGGACAGCTCGACCCGTTCCTCCGATGTGGCAAAATCATTCGCGTGGGCGGCGGAAACAGAAAAGATCGGGAAGGTGGTCAAGCCAAAGAGCCCGGCGGTCAGGAAGGCCATCTGCGTGCCCATATCGCTGGCTGCCACCGTCAATGTGCAACTGAGGATCGCCGCGACAGACAGCCAGATCAGCACCCAGCGCCGGTCATATTTGTCAGCCAACCACCCCGCAGGCAGCTGCGCCAGCGCGCCGCCCAACACAAAAGAGGCCAGGAACCATGCCAGTTGCCCGGTCTGAAGCCCCACTTCCTGACCGTATACAGGCCCCACCATGCGAAACGCGGCGGAGGTCACCCCGGCCACCACACAGCCGATGGCCGCCAGAGGCGAGCGGTGCCAGGCCAGACCGGGCCGCAGTCGCGGCGCGTCGGGTGTTTCCGGCTGGCTGGCGCGGGTCAGGGTCAGGGGCAGGATCGCGGCGCAGCAAATCAGCGCCAGCAGGTTGTAGCTGACATAATGGGCGGGCTCCAGAACGCCGATCAAAAGCTGTGCAGCCAGCGATCCCCCCATATCCACCGCACGATAGCCGCCCATGGCGCGGCCCCGCGTTTCATTGGTGATCTTCGCGTTCATCCAGGCCTCGATCACCGTGTAGGCCCCGGCCACACACAGCCCCGAGGCAATCCGCATCACCGCCCAGGCATAGGGGTGAATGACCAGCATATGCGCCAAGAGCCCGATCGCCCCGAGCGCTGTGAACACCGCAAAGGCGCGTGAATGGCCCACGGCCCCCATCAGTCGCGGGGCCCACCAGCAGCCGATGAAGAACCCCACAAAATGCGCCGAGCCCAACAGGCCGATCTGCGCGGTGGTAAAGCCCAGCGTCAGACCCGACAGCGCGTCCAACGGCCCCACGCCGCCTGAACTCAGCTGCAGCAAGATCACCGAGAGAAGCAGGGCGGTGAAGGAAATCAGCAGGCGCATGAGGCTTCCTCGGGGCAAACTGTGCGGCAAACAGTGGAACAAACAGGGTATGACCTGACGCCCAAACTTGCGGCCAAGACGCTGGGCTGCATGCCTGTCTGCGACAAAACTTCGTCGTTTCCTGGGCTCTGGTGTCTTGCAGCGGGGTGGGGGGGCTGTTATCCCGGCTGAAACCCGATGCAATCCGTCGGGAATTGCCGTTTCACGAAAGGCCGCCCATGCTGGATGCCAACACAACCACCGCCGCCCGGCTAGAGATCCGCAACCTGGAACGCCAGTTCGGCGGGCAACAGGTGGTGCGGGGCATATCCTTGCGGCTGGAGGCGGGGCAGGTGACCTGCCTGTTGGGCCCGTCCGGTTGCGGCAAATCCACCACCCTGCGCATCATCGCGGGCGTGGATCAGCAGGATGCGGGCGAAGTGTGGATGGATGGCGAGATGGTGGCCGGGCCCGGGGTGTTTGTGCCACCGGAAAAACGCCATATCGGCTTGATGTTTCAGGATTTTGCCCTGTTTCCCCACCTGTCTGTCGCCGACAATGTCGCCTTCGGCCTAAAGGGATCACGCACCGAAAAACGCCTGCGCGTGCAGGAGCTTCTGGAGAAGGTCGGTTTGCTGCGTTTCATCGACAAGTTCCCGCATGAACTGTCGGGTGGCGAACAGCAACGGGTGGCGCTGGCGCGCGCCCTGGCCCCACGCCCGTCGATCATGCTGATGGACGAGCCGTTTTCCGGGTTGGACAACCGTCTGCGGGATGGGATCCGCGATGAAACGCTGACGCTTTTGAAGGAAGAAGGCACCGCCGTTGTGCTGGTGACGCATGAACCGGAAGAGGCGATGCGCATGGCCGACCAGATTGCACTGATGCGCGATGGGGTGATCGTGCAGCGCGGCGCGCCTTATAATGTCTACAATTCCCCGGTCGACAAAAAGGCCGCCGGGTTCTTTTCCGACATCAATGTGATTTCCGGCGTGGTCGAAGGCGCGCTGACCGACACGGCCTTTGGCCAGTTCCTTGCCCCCGGCATGCCCGATGGCACCAGGGTGGACATCGTGATCCGCCCGCAGCACCTGAAAATCGACTTCGACCGGCAGGGCAAAGGCCCCAACCCAACCCCGGCCCATGGGGTCTGGGCACGTGGCGAAGTCACCCGTGCGCGGTTCATTGGCAAGGAAAGCCTGGTGGAGTTCGTGATGCAGGATGGATCGAAACTCAGCGCCACCGTGCCGTCGGTCTTCCTGCCCAAACCCGGCACCCCCCTGTGGATCGCCATCCGCCGCGACCGCTGTTTCGTCTTTCGCGCAGACGGGTGACCGGTTGTCGCCAAGGCGGCCTTTTGTGAAACGATGGCGGCAATCGCCCTTTCTTGCCGCATTTTTCGCTTTCGGGCTTTGATATTTCCCCGCAAAGGAATACATATCTCTCCTGAATGATATGAAGACGGCACTGCCCGTCTGGTGAGGGAGACACTTATGCTCAACAATATCGGCCTTCCCGGCCTTCTTCTGATCGCAGTTGTGGTTCTGGTCCTGTTTGGCCGGGGCAAGATCTCGTCGCTGATGGGTGAGGTTGGCAAAGGCATCACCGCGTTCAAGAAAGGCGTGGATGACGGCAAGCGAGAGATCGAAGATCAGGCTTCTGAGGCTGCCAAAGACGTCACCCCCGAGAAAGAAGAAGACAAGGAAAAGGCGTAAGCCGCAACCGGCCTGGGGGCAGGGGGCGCGGATCCCACCTGCCATGAAACCGGGCAACCTGTTGGGGGGCGCTGCCCATGTTTGATATCGGGTTTACCGAGCTGTTGGTGATCGGGGTGGTTGCCCTGATCGTGGTGGGTCCAAAAGACCTGCCGCAGATGTTTCGCACCTTGGGGCGGTTCACGGCCCGTGCCCGCCAGATGGCGCGCGAATTTAGCCAGGCCATGAACGAAGCCGCCGATGAAAGCGGCGCCAAGGATATCGCCGGCACGCTGAAAGGTGTGGCCAACCCGAAATCCATGGGGCTGGATGCGCTCAATCGTGCCGCAGACGGGTTCGAGAAATGGGATCCCTCCAAGGCGCTGCGCGACCAGAAGGCGGCGGATGAGGCGACCAAAACGCCCGAACTGTCGGAAGAACGCGCCGAAGTGGCCCGCAAGATCCACGAAGCCACCGCCAAAGCCGCGACCGAACAGAAGGCCCGCGAAGCCGCCGAGATTGCAGACGGTCCAACCGATCCGGTGGCGAAGAAGACGGCCCCCAAGAAAGCAGCCCCAAAGAAATCGGCTCCGGTGAAACGCTCGACCGGCAAAGGCAAGGCGAAAGCGGCAGATGCGGCGGCGGGGGATGCGGCAAAATCCACCCCTGCCAAGACACCCGCCGCTAAGAAACCAGCGGCGAAAAAAGCCCCGGCCAAGAAAGCGCCCGCCAAGAAAGCGCCCGCCAAGACGGCTGCGAAAACCACTGCAAAAGCAACCGCTAAAAAGGCACCCGCCAAGAAAGCCGCGCCCAAGAAAGCGGCCAGCACGCCCACCAAACCCTCTGGGGATGCATCTGACGCATGACAAAAACCGACGAGATCCCGAACGAGATGCAAGACGACACGCAGGACGATATTCAGGACAGCTCTGCGCCCCTGATTGAACATCTGGCGGAACTGCGCACCCGGCTGATGCACTCTGCCATCGCCTTTATCGTGGGCATGGTGATCTGTTTTACCGTGTGGAACCCGATCTTCAACTTCCTGACCGACCCGCTGTGTCAAACCATGGCCGAACGCGGGCAGGCGGATTGCGGGCTGATCCTGATCAAGCTGCAGGAAGGCTTCTTTGTCGCGGTGTCGATCTCGCTGTTTGGCGGGCTGATCCTGTCCTTTCCCTATATCTCCTACCAGATGTGGCGCTTTGTGGCGCCCGGGCTATACAAGTCTGAAAAGAATGCGTTTTTGCCCTTCCTGATCGCCAGCCCGGTGATGTTTTTCCTGGGCGCAAGCTTTGCCTTCTACGTGGTGATGCCGCTGGCCTTCGACTTCTTCCTGGGCTTCCAGCAGACGGGCGGCGTGGGGGAAACCGACGTACAGGCCTCGATCGATTTCCAGGGCTCGGTGCAGGAATACCTGCGCCTGACGATCAAATTTGTCGTGGCCTTCGGGCTGTGTTTCCAACTGCCTGTGCTGCTGACCCTGATGGGCAAAGCCGGGCTGGTGTCCGCCAAAGGGCTGGGAGAGGTGCGCAAATACGCCGTGGTGGGCATTCTTGTGCTGGCCGCGCTGGTGACGCCGCCCGATGTGATCACCCAGGTGATCCTCTTTGTGGTGGTCTACGGCCTTTATGAAATCTCGATCTTCCTTGTCGGCCGGGTCGAGAAAAAGCGCGAAGAAGATCTGCGCGCGCAGGGCCTGTGGTTCGAGGATGATGATGACGAGGCTGAAGACGACGAACTGATGGCCGAGTTTGACGAAGACGAGGCCACCGAAATCGGTGATGAGGCCGGGGATGAAGGCACCGACAAAGGCAAATAATCCCTGACAATGACACAACAAAAAGCGCGCAGCCTTCATGCGCGCTTTTTCTTTTTCTGATGCGGCTGAACAGACGGGAATCGGACCAAGAAGAACGGCTTTGCCCTATCGGTGAAAACTTTAAAGTTTTGCCCTTCACCCTTTAAAGACTTTAAACTTTCCGCATTTCCCCCTTTAAAGAGTTTAAACTTTTGTTTGGATCGCAAAGGAGCTCCCCATGGCGGCCACAGGCACGGATCAGACCCTCATGACACGTATCGCCGAGGCACTGGAACGCATGTCACCCGCCCCTTTGGCTGCCCCGGATTTCGGCCTGGCCGATGCCTTTGTCTGGCACACCGCGCCCGACCGGTTGGAACCCGTGCCCCGCGTGAACCGGGTGGCCATTGATCTTTTGGTCGGGGTGGATCGCTCACGCGATACGCTTTTGGAAAACACGCTTCAATTTGCCCGCGGACTGCCCGCCAACAATGCGCTTTTGTGGGGGGCACGGGGGATGGGGAAATCCTCGCTGGTCAAGGCGGTGCATGCGGAGGTTCTGGCGCGGGGGGAGGCGCTGAAAATCGTGGAATTACAACGGGAAGACCTGCATTCCGTGGCGCGGCTTCTGAACCTCCTGCGCGGCTCTGAACACCGCTTTCTGTTGTTCTGTGATGACCTCAGCTTCAGCCATGACGACCAGCATTACAAAAGCTTGAAAGCGGTGCTGGACGGGGGCATCGAAGGGCGGCCCGACAATGTGGTGTTCTACGCCACCTCAAACCGCCGCCACCTGATGCCGCGCGACATGATCGAGAACGAACGCTCCTCGGCGATCAACCCGTCGGAAGCGGTGGAAGAAAAGGTCTCGCTGTCGGATCGGTTTGGCCTGTGGCTGGGCTTTCACCCCTGTTCGCAAGATGAATATCTGTCAATGATTACAGGTTATTGCGAGGCCTATGGCGTTGACGTTGACGCTGATACCCTGCGCGCCGAAGCGATTGAATGGCAGGCCACACGGGGCGCGCGATCCGGGCGCGTGGCGTGGCAATATTTCATCGATCTCGCCGGTCGCAAAGGCGTTTATTTGGCTGGATAAAACGCGCTCGGCCAAAGCCTCGCGCCGCGCAGCGGCGATGGCTCATCTTCGATGAGCCTGTGCCTCCGGCGGGGATATTTTTGTCCAGAAAATGAAGACATGAAAAAGCCCGGTCAATATGGCCGGGCTTTGGGTTTCTTTATGTTGTCAGGGGGTTAAGCGAGGACGCCTTCCGCCGTGATCCGGGTTTTTCCGCGCAGATAGGGGTGCAGCGCATCGGGCAGGTCAACCGACCCATCCGCCTGTTGGCCGTTTTCCAGCACCGCGATCAGGGCGCGGCCCACAGCTAGGCCAGAGCCGTTCAGCGTGTGCAGGAACTGGGGCTTGCCACCCTCATTGGGTTTGTAACGTGCGTTCATCCGGCGCGCCTGGAAATCACCACAGGTCGAGACCGAGCTGATCTCGCGATAGGTGTTTTGACCGGGCAACCAGACCTCGATGTCATGGGTGCGTTTGGCGCCAAAGCCGATGTCGCCGGAACAGAGGTTCACGGTGCGGTAGGGCAGGTTCAGGCGTTCCAGAATGTCCTCGGCACAGCGCGTCATACGGGCGTGTTCGGCTTCGGACAGTTCCGGCTTAACCACTGAAACCATTTCAACTTTTTCAAACTGGTGCTGGCGCAGCATGCCCGCTGTGTCGCGCCCCGCGCTGCCCGCTTCCGAGCGGAAACATTGGGTGTGGGCCACGTAGCGGCGCGGCAGGTAATCCTCAGAGACGGTTACGCCATTCACGATATTGGTCAGGGTCACCTCGGCGGTCGGCACCAGCCACCAGCCATCTTCGGTCTTGTAGCTGTCTTCGCCAAATTTCGGCAGTTGCCCGGTGCCATACATCATCTCTTCCTTGACCAGCACCGGCGTCCAGGTTTCGGTCAGACCGTTTTCTTCGGTGTGCACGTCCATCATGAACTGGGCAAGCGCGCGGTGGGTGCGGGCGACAGCACCCGACAGCACCATAAAGCGCGAACCGGAGAGTTTGGCGGCGGTTTCAAAATCCAGACCCGCCTGCACGGCGGGCAGCTCGTAATGTTCCACAGGTTTGAAATCCATCTCGCGCGGGGTGCCCCAGCGGTTGATTTCCACGTTGTCGTCTTCGTCTTCGCCGTCCGGCACATCGTCATACATGATGTTGGGCAGGCCCATCAGGATGTCGGTCAGTTTCGCGTCGAGCTCTTTGGCTTGCTCAGCAGCTTGCTGAATCTCACTCTTCTGACGTGACATATCATCCATCAGAGTAGCCAAGAGCATTTCGTCCTCTTGGGATCTATTTTTGTTGGCTTTCAGCACGCCGATTTGCTTGGCTCCAGCATTTCTCGCGGCTTGCAGCGCCTCTGCTGCTTGTATTGCATCTCGGCGCGCACCATCCAGCGACAGCACTTCACCTGACACACCATCAAGGCCCCGACGGGCCATCGCGGCGTCGAACGCATCAGGGTTGTCACGGATCAGGCGAATATCATGCATGTCATTTATCCTTAAACTGCGGCCTGTCTGGGCCTATCGCCCATATGCCAGTTTGGGCGCGGCAGGGGAAGGGGGGAGTTAGGTGTTGCGGTGTTCGCCAATCATCGAGTGTGTGTGTTGCGCGAAAAAGGAAATCGGAGTTGGAACTTCGGGTGGCGGCCTATTTCCCAAATAAATCTTCTCATGATGGTCAGGAAGTAAAGTGTCATCACTATCAGCACGCCGTTACCGCCGATGAATTGAGCTGATAGTACCATGAGCAAGAGTGCAACTAGCGCCAAGCTGACTTCGGTGGCAAATTTCATCAAAGATGGATGGCGCCAAAGGAGTTTTCTGTAAGCTCTAAAGAAACTAGGCAGAGCGCGGGGTGCTCCTATGAACGTGCTTTCATCTATGCCCTCATATTGTTGATCATTGCCCAGAAGGTCAGCCCGCATTAAGCGAGAATTCTGTATGATATGCAGAACGAATGCCACAAATATGAATATGACGAATAGCAATTTGTATTCGAAGCCAGTTGCCGCCCATATGCCAGTGGCAGCGAGAACAATGATTAGGAGATGAAAACTGGTAAAGTAGGTCCTGTTATTTGATGACATGTTGTTAGGTCCCGACGCCGACAGCCAATTGGATTCGCACCTTCTAAGTGTTGCTTTTGGTTTATCTCAACTTCGCTTTGAAGATCCAAAAAATTGCTTCGCAAACAAGGTCATTTCCCGCCAAAGCCTAGGGTTGCATAGTCCTAGAAGCAGGATGAAACAATAGATGGGCCTGCCTTCGAAAAAGGCTACGTAAAGCGCAAGTAGCATCATAGTGATCAAGAATACGACACTAAACGTCGATGGTGTTTTGACCTCGCCGCTCATTTATCCCCGCATAAGTTGTTTTCCCCACAAAACACCATCCCCCACCGCCTGTCACCTGCCGTCTTTTCCCCAGCCACAAACCTTCCCTCTCTCCCTTGCTGGACAAGCCATTGGCCCCCATATAGGGTGCGCGCCAGACAGGTGGGGTGCGGTCGTGATGACCCGTGGTGCGCCCCCGGAAGAAAAGGAAAATAAGATGTTTGCAACTCCGGCTTTTGCTCAGGCTGCAGGGGGTGCCGGTGGCGGTATCCTGAACTCGATGCTGATCCCCATGGTGCTGATTTTTGCGATCATGTATTTCTTCATGATCCGTCCGCAGCAGAAGAAGATGAAAGAGCATCAGGCGATGCTGGGGGCGCTTCGTCGCAATGACAAGGTGGTCACCCAGGGCGGTCTGATTGGCAAGGTCACCAATGTGAAAGACGAAGCCGAGGTCGAGATCGAGATTGCCGAGGGCGTGAAGGTGCGCGTTGTGCGCTCGACGATCGCGCAGGTGGTGTCGAAAACCGAACCGGTTGAGGGTTAACACCTTCCGACGCGGCCCGGGAATGCCCCCCGAGGCCGCGTTTTCCTTTTGATACACGGGCAAAATCGGGCAGGCATCATGCTGCAAATTCCTCTTTGGAAACGACTGGTCATTTGGGGTCTGGTGATCCTGGGCCTGTATTTCGCGTCGCCGAACGGGTTTTACACCCGCGTGGAAACCCATAATGACGCGGTGAAAGCCATTGAAACCACTGGCGCCACAGCCGAACTGGAGGCGGACCGCTCTGCCTGGCCCGATTGGGCGCCCAGCGGGCTGGTGAACCTGGGGCTTGATCTGCGCGGGGGCGCGCATTTGCTGGCCGAAGTTGAGGTTGAGGATGTGTACGGCGCGCGCATGGATGCGATGTGGCCCGAGGTGCGCAACCTGCTGCGCGATGATCGTGACACCATTGGCACCATTCGTCGCCAGGACAGCAAGCCGGATGAACTGCGGGTGAAAATCTCGCGCCCCGAAGCGTTGCCGGAAGCGATTGCAAAGGTGCAGACCCTGGCGCAGCCGGTGGTCAGCCTGCAAGGTGTCGGGTCAACCGATATCGAGGTGTCCACGGGCCGCGAGGGCGAGTTTGTTGTGACCCTGTCAGAGGCAGAGCGCATTGCCACCGATGACCGGACCATCCTGCAAACCCTTGAAATCATTCGCCGCCGTGTCGACGAGGTGGGCACACGCGAGCCGACCATTCAGCGTCAGGGCCGGGATCGGATCCTGATCCAGGTGCCGGGCATTGGGTCGGCGTCCGAGTTGAAAGAGATCATCGGCAAGACCGCGAAGCTGACCTTCCACCCGGTGGAAAATCGCACCTCCAATGCCAATACCGACCCGGGCGCGCGCAATGTGCTCTACCCGTCGATGGACGAGGAAGGCATCTATTATGTGCTGGAGCAAAGCCCGGTTGTGACGGGGGAAGAGTTGAACGACGCGCAGCCGGCCTTCGATCAGAATGGCCAGCCTGCGGTGAACTTCCGCTTCAACGTCTCTGGCGCGCGCAAGTTCTGTGACTATACCGGCGCCAATGTGGGTGCGCCGTTTGCAATTGTGCTGGATGAAGAGGTGATTTCGGCCCCGCGTATCAATGAACAGATCTGTGGTGGGTCCGGCATTATCACCGGTAATTTCTCGATCGAGGAATCGACCAATCTGGCGATCCTGCTGCGTGCCGGTGCCCTGCCAGCCGAACTGACCTATGTGGAAGAGCGCACCATTGGCCCGGAACTGGGCCAAGACAGCATTGATGCAGGTAAAGTGGCCTCGATGGTGGCCTTTGCCGGTGTGCTGATCTTCATGGGGATGGCCTATGGCTGGTTTGGGATTGTGGCCAATGTGGCGCTCATTCTGAACGTGGGCATGATCTTTGGCCTTCTGTCGATGATCGGGGCCACGCTGACCCTGCCGGGCATTGCCGGGATCGTGTTGACCATCGGTATGGCGGTGGATGCCAATGTGCTGGTGTTTGAACGGATCCGGGAAGAGCTGAAAGCGGGCAAAGGGCCTGCGCGGGCGATTGAGCTTGGCTATGAAAAGGCGCTCAGCGCCATTCTCGATGCCAATATCACCACCTTCATCACCGCTGTGATCCTGTTTGTCATGGGCTCGGGCCCGGTGCGCGGATTTGCCGTGACGCTGGGGCTGGGGATCATCACCTCGGTCTTCACCGCGATCTTCCTGACCCGCCTGATGATCGTGATGTGGCATGAGCGCAAGGAACCCAAGACGCTGGAAATCAAGGGCATTCGCCTGGCCCCGCAGGGCCGCGTGTTTGATTTCTTCAAAAACACCATTGCGACCCTTGGGGCGTCTGGCCTGGCGATGATTGCATCGATTGTCCTCTTCTTCGTGATTGGCCTAAACTTCGGTATCGACTTCCGTGGCGGCACCACAATCCGGACGGAATCGACCCAGGCCGTGGATGTGGGCGCCTATCGCGATGCGCTGGCCCCGCTGGGGTTGGGCGACATCTCGATTGTTGAGGTGAACGATGTGAACTTCCGCGCGGATCAGCATGTGAGCCAGATCCGCATCGAAGCCCAGGAAGGCCAGGAGGCGATGACGCCTGAGACCATGGCGCTGATCGAAGGGGCCTTGTCGGGTGTCGATCCGGCGATCACTTTCCCGTCGGTGGAATCGGTGGGCCCGAAAGTGTCGGGCGAGCTGATCCTGACGGCGGTCTATGCGGTCCTCGCGGCGATTGCGGCGGTGTTGGTCTATATCTGGTTGCGGTTCGAATGGCAGTTCTCGCTGGGGGCTGTGGCGGCGCTGGTGCACGACATCGTGCTGACCATCGGGGTGTTTGCCCTTCTGGGTATCAAGTTCGACCTCGCGATCATCGCGGCGCTTCTGACAATCGTTGGCTATTCGCTGAACGATACCGTGGTTGTGTTTGACCGGGTGCGCGAAAACCTGCGGCGCTACAAAAAGCTCGACTTGAAGGAAGTGCTGAACCTGTCGATCAATGAGACGCTGGCGCGGACCTTGATGACCTCGCTCACCACGTTGATTGCGCTGATCGCGCTTTACGTGCTGGGCGGCGACGTGATCCGAGGTTTCGTCTTTGCGATGATCTGGGGTGTTGTGGTCGGGACATATTCCTCGATCTTCGTGGCCTCGGCCATCCTGCTGCGCCTTGGTGTGAAGCGCAATTGGGACAAGACCGAAACCAAGGATCTTGGCAACGAGTTCGCCAATATCGATGCCTGATATCTTTGTCCAAGCCCTGGCCCTGCCAGGGCTTGGATGGTTGCTGGCCGCGGCTTTTGTGGCCGGGCTGGTGCGCGGCTTTGC
This sequence comes from Aliiroseovarius crassostreae, assembly GCF_049803815.1. Lineage (GTDB taxonomy): Bacteria > Pseudomonadota > Alphaproteobacteria > Rhodobacterales > Rhodobacteraceae > Aliiroseovarius > Aliiroseovarius crassostreae_A. The sequence goes on along the minus strand of NZ_JBNAGI010000001.1, from coordinate 347,491 downwards.
AGGGTTTGGCACCGCGCTGATCTTTCTTCCCGTCGCCTCGCAGGTCGTTGATCCGGTGGCCGCCGTGGCGGTGCTGATTGTCATGGACATCATCGGTCCGATGCCAGCCATACCCGGAGCGCTGCGTGATGGTCACCCCAAGGATCTGCTGCGACTTCTTGGCGGGTTGGTCTTGATGTTGCCCGTCGGGCTTGCCGTGCTCTTTGCGGTTGACCCGTCGGTCTTCAAACTGGGCGTATCCGTGATCAGCCTTGGCATGGTTGGCCTGTTGGTGTCCGGGTTTCGCTATCACGGCATGTTGACCCCAAGGTTGGTCTGGGCCACCGGTGGCATGTCGGGCCTGTTGGGGGGCGCCGCTGGCATTCCCGGCCCGCCGGTCATCCTGCTTTATATGGCGTCCACGCATCCTGCCCGCGTGATCCGCGCAAATAACACAGCCTTTCTGTTTGCCTTTGACATCCTGATGTTGATCGGATTTCTGGCGCTGGGCCGGTTGATCGGCCTGCCGCTTGTACTGGGGATCCTGGCCACATTGCCCAACCTTCTTGGCAATCTTCTGGGCAATCACCTGTTTCGCCCCGGCTTGACCGAACTTTACCGGCGGGTTGCCTATCTTATCATTGCGGGTTCGGCGGTGTCGGGCCTTTATTCCATCCTCACCAGCCAATCCTGACAGGAGAGCGCCATGCAGTTTCACGAAGTCACGTTTGATGGGGCGACCCCGGTCGATGGCTATGGCCCCGGCTTTTTCCGTATCGCGGATGAGGTAACCCACGGCCCGATCCTGCTGACCGCCGCGCGGCTGATCAGCTGGGATGGCAAAGACAGCGCCCCGATCGAGGCATTGGCAGGGGAGATTGATGTGCTGTTTTTCGGCACCGGCCCTGAAACCGCCTATGCGCCCAAAGCCCTGCGCGAAGCGCTGGAAGCCAAGGGCGTTGGCGTGGAACCCATGGCCACCCCCGCCGCCTGTCGCACCTATAATGTGCTGCTGGCCGAGGGGCGGCGCATTGCCTTGGCCGCACTTCCGGTCTAAGCCAAGCGTATGAAAGATTTGCCCCGTCATAACGCCCGACTCGCGGCCGAAAACCTGACCGTCACCCGGGGTGGCGTGCCGATCCTGCAAGGGGTGAGTTTTGCGCTCAATCCCGGTGAGGTGCTGATCCTGCGCGGTCCAAACGGATCTGGCAAAACAACGCTTCTGCGGACCTTGGCCGGGCTGCAACCCCCGCTGGTGGGCGAGGTGCAGGCGGAGCCGGAAACCATCACCTATGGGGCGCATGCGGACGGGTTGAAGGCCACGCTGACGGTCGAGGAAAACCTGCGCTTCTGGGCGTCGGTGCATGGGCAGGAGGATATCTCCGCCGCGGTCGAAGGCTTCAATCTGGCGGGGCTGGTGGAACGCCCCTCGGCCAACCTGTCGGCCGGGCAGAAACGCCGGTTGGGGCTGGCGCGGCTTTTGGTGACGGGCCGACCGATCTGGCTCTTGGATGAACCCACCGTGTCCTTGGATGTGCCGTCCGTTGGGCTGTTTGCCGATGCGGTACGCGCCCATCAGGCGCGGGGCGGCGCGGCCCTGATTGCGACCCATATCGACCTCGGTCTGGAGGCGGCGAGCTTTGACATCGGCCCCTTTAAGGCCGACCCCGCCACCGCCAGCGACCCGGCCCATTCCGACGGTTTTGATGAGGCGTTCCTATGATTGCACTTTTGATCCGGGACTTGCGGCTGGCGATGCGCGCCGGAGGCGGCTTTGGCCTTGGTCTTGCGTTTTTCCTGATCGTTTCAACCTTGGTGCCGTTCGGCGTCGGCCCCGAAGGCGATATCCTGTCGCGCATCGCGCCGGGGATTTTGTGGGTGGGCGCGCTTTTGGCCTGCCTTCTGTCGCTGGACCGGATCTTTCAGCTCGATTTCGAAGATGGCTCGTTGGATCTGTTGGCCACGTCCCCGATCCCGCTTGAGGGGATCGTTGCGGTGAAAGCGCTGGCGCATTGGCTGGTGACGGGCCTGCCGCTGACCCTGGCCGCACCGTTTTTCGGCGCGCTGATGCAGCTCGAAAGCCCCGGGTTTTCGTGGATCTTCATCACGCTTTTGTTGGGCACCCCGGCGCTGTCGATGATCGGGGCCTTTGGGGCCGCTCTGACCGTGGGGTTGAAGCGCGGCGGGCTTTTGATGTCGCTTCTGGTGTTGCCGCTTTACATCCCGACGCTGATTTTCGGGGCTGAGGCCGCCACCCGCGGCATGGCCGGGTTCGCCGCCACCACACCGCTGTTGATGATGGCGGGCATCACCGCAGGCTCCATCGCCCTGCTGCCATTTGCCGCCTCGGCTGCTTTGCGTGTTAATCTTAGATAGGCCTGAGATAAATCAAGTCACCCGCTTGTGACCTGGGTTAGTGTTGCGCCCAGACCTGCCACCGATTATGGGAGCCTTAGAGGAAACCCGATGACACAGACAACGACCAACCGTTCCGAAAAAAGGTCGCTCGGCCAGCGCATGAACGCGCTGTGGGAATATGCCAACCCGGTGAAGTTCATGGCCCTGTCGGGCAAAGTGCTGCCCTGGGCCATTGCCCTGTGCGTCCTCACCCTTGTGCCTGGCCTGATCTGGGGCTTCTTCTTCACCCCCGAAGCCGCCAATTTCGGCAATTCTGTCAAGATCATCTATGTGCATGTGCCGTCCTCTACGATGGCGATCAACATCTGGGTGATGATGCTGGTGACCTCGCTGATCTGGCTCATTCGTCGCCACCATGTGTCGGCGTTGGCGGCCAAGGCCGCCGCGCTGATCGGGGTGACCATGACGGTGATTTCGCTGATCACGGGGGCGGTTTGGGGGCAACCGATGTGGGGCACCTATTGGGCTTGGGATCCGCGCCTGACCTCGTTCTTGATCCTCTTTCTGTTTTACCTCGGTTACATGGCGCTGTGGGCCGCGATCGAGAACCCGGATACCGCCGCCGACCTGACCTCGGTCCTGTGCGTCGTAGGGTCGGTCTTTGCGCTTCTGTCACGCTACGCGGTGAATTTCTGGAACCAGGGCCTGCATCAGGGCGCGTCCCTGTCGCTCGATAAGGAAGAACATGTGGCCAATGTCTATTGGCAGCCTTTGGTGCTGGCGATCATCGGCTTCGGGTTCCTTTTTGTGGTGCTGCTGCTGATCCGCACCCGCACCGAAGTGCGCCGCCGTCGCCTGCATGCCCTGATGGCCCGTGAAAGGATGATCGATGCTTGAGCTTGGAAAATATGCCGACGCAATCCTGTGGTCCTGGGGGCTGACCCTGCTTCTGGTCGGATTGCTGATTTTCGTGACCCTGCGCACAAGCCGCAAGGTGAAGGCGGATTTGACCGCCGCTGAGGAGCGCCGCAAAAATGGCTGAGAAGAAAAAGATTTCCCCGCTGATGATCCTGCCGCCGGTGCTGTTTGCAGCCCTCGCTGGCATGTTCCTGTGGGGCATGTCCAATGGCAAAGACCCGCGTGCCTTGCCGTCCACCCGCGAAGGGGGCACCGTGCCCGCACTGTCGGTGTCGCCCTTGGGCACCGGGGTGGAGTTCACCCAGGAAGAGCTGAAAACTGGCGGCGTAAAGCTGGTCAACTTCTGGGCCAGCTGGTGTGCGCCTTGCCGGGTGGAACACCCGCAACTGGAAACGCTGGCGCGCGATGGCGTGACCATTTACGGCATCAATTACAAGGATGAAGACACCAAGGCGCTGCGGTTTCTGGAAGAACTGGGCAACCCTTATGTGGCGTTGATGGCTGACAAGAAAGGCCGCACCGGGCTTGATTGGGGGCTGTATGGCGTGCCGGAAACCTTCGTGATCGACAAGGACGGGGTGATCATCAAACGGTTTGCCGGACCGATCACCGAAAGCGTTCTGGACACGATCATCCGCCCCGCCATCGCCGAGGCCGGGCAAGCAGGCAGCTGATCCCAGCGCAGGGCTTAGGCCGCCAGATGCAGTAAAATCAGAAAGCCCGCAAATGCGAGGGCTTCGAAAACCGGAAAGGGGATATGTCGCAGGATTTGCCGCATGTCCCCTTTTTGCATCAAGGGTTTAAGAAATGGTGTGTTACAGCCGATAACCACCGGAGACTGTCAGAACCTCTCCGGTGATGAACCCCGCGGCCTCGCTGAGCAAAAACCGGGCGGGGCCTGCGATATCAGACGGCTGGCCATTGCGCCCCAGGGCACTGTCCGTCCGAATGTCCGCCTGAACCTCCTCCGGGCGTGGCGCATAAGACCGCTCAATCGGGCCGGGGGCGATGGCGTTCACGCGAATGCCGCGCGGCCCCAGCGCCTTGGCCTGCGCCTTTGTCATGGCAATCAGCGCCGCTTTGCTGGCCGCGTAGGCGCCCGCACTGGCAGGCGGGGAAAAGGCATTGACAGATGCGACGTTCAGGACGGCGGATCCATCCGGCATATGGGGCAGGGCCGCAGCCACCAGCGCCGCCGGGGCGGTGACATTCACCTGATACATGGCCGCGTGTTGCGCAGGATCCATATCCTCGATCGGAGTTTCCGCGACAATTGCCGCGTTGTTCACAATGGCGTCGATTTTCCCAAAGGCGGATACGGCCATTTTGACCACCTCTGCCGGTTCATCCGGATTGGTGAAGTCTGCGCGGATCGCAAGGTTGCCCGGGTTCTTGGCGACAAAAATTTTGCCCGGCGTTTTGTCCGAAAAATAGGTCAGGATCACCCGGTGATCGCGCACCAGATCATCGGCAATCGCCCGGCCAATCCCGCGCGCGCCACCTGTGATGAGAACGGTTTTGGTCATCTGTCTCTCCTGTTCGCCTTAAAAGGGTAACAGGTTGGGCGTGCAGAGAAAATGACAATCGGAGGGGAATGAGGAAACCCGCCCGAAACGACGCGTTTCCTGGTGGTGAGGCCCGGATTAGCTTTTGGCCAGATTGCGCAGCACGTAATGCAGCACCCCACCATTTTCGACATATTCCACCTCAACCTCGGTATCGATCCGGCATTTCAGCGTGATCTCTTTTTCCGAGCCATCGGCATAGGTGATGGTGCAGGGCACGTTGCTCAGCGGTTTCAGATCGCCTTCCAGCCCGCTGATCGAAACGGTTTCCTCGCCCGTCAGCTTCAGGGTCTTGCGCGTGTCGCCGCCGGTGAATTCGAACGGGATCACACCCATGCCTACGAGGTTTGAACGGTGGATGCGTTCAAAGCTTTCGGCAATCACCGCTTTTACGCCCAATAGGTTGGTGCCCTTGGCCGCCCAGTCGCGGCTGGAGCCTGCGCCATATTGCACCCCGCCGAAGACGACCAGCGGCGTGCCCTTGGCCTGATAGGCCATGGCCGCGTCATAGATCGACGCCTTTGTGCCATCTGGCCCCTTGGTATAGCCGCCTTCGACGCCATCCAGCATCTCGTTCTTGATGCGGATATTGGCGAAGGTGCCGCGCATCATCACCTCGTGGTTGCCGCGCCGCGAGCCGTAGGAATTGAACTCGCGCGGTTCAACGCCGTGATCCAGCAGGTACTGGCCTGCGGGCGAGGTGGTGGGGAAAGACCCGGCCGGTGAGATGTGGTCGGTGGTGATCATGTCGCCCAGCACCGCCAGCACCCGTGCGCCAGTGATATCGGCAATCTTGCCCGGCTCTTTCGCCATGCCCTGGAAGTAAGGCGGGTTCTGGATATAGGTCGAGGCGGCGGGCCAGTCATAGGTTTCATCCCCGGTGGTCTCCACCGCCTGCCATTTCTCATCGCCCTTGAAGACGTCGGCATATTTCGACTGGAACGCCTCGCGGGTCACGGTTTTCTCAACCAGCTCCGCGATTTCTTCGGTGCTGGGCCAGATGTCTTTCAGATAAACATCCTTGCCGTTTTTATCCTGCGCAATCGGGTCGTTGACCAGGTCGATATTCATATCGCCCGCCAGCGCATAGGCCACCACCAGAGGCGGCGAGGCCAGATAGTTTGCGCGCACGTCCGGCGAAATCCGACCTTCGAAATTGCGGTTGCCCGACAGGACCGAGGTTGCCACCAGATCGCCCTCGGCAATCGCTTCGGACAGCTCTTTCTGGATCGGGCCAGAGTTGCCGATGCAAGTGGTGCAGCCATAACCCACCAGGTTGAAGCCAATCGCATCCAGATCTTCCTGCAGGCCGGCGGCCTCAAGATAGGCGGACACAACTTGGGACCCGGGTGCGAGCGAGGTCTTCACCCACGGCTTGCGGTTCAATCCCAAAGCGCGCGCCTTTCGCGCCACCAGACCGGCGCCGATCATCACATAGGGGTTTGAAGTGTTGGTGCAGGAGGTGATCGAAGCGATCACCACCGACCCGTCACGGATCGAGTAATCCTCGCCCTTGACCGCCACCGATTTGCGCGGGTCCGCCGGGGCTTCGGGCGCGGGGCCTTCGGCGGCCATTTCTTCGGCTTCCGGATCCGCATCAATCCCGCGATATTCGTTCACGACGTCAAGAAATGCGGTCGCGGCCTGATCCAGCGGGGTGTAATCTTGCGGGCGTTTCGGACCAGAGATCGCGGGCACAATTGTGCCCATATCCAGCGAGAGCGTGTCGGTGTAGATCGGCGCATAGTCTGCGTCGCGCCACAAACCATTGGCCTTCGCATAGGCCTCGACCAGCGCAATACGGTCTTCGTCGCGACCGGTATTGCGCAAATAGCGCAGGGTCTCGTCGTCAATGGGGAAGAAGCCGCAGGTTGCGCCGTATTCCGGTGCCATATTTGCAATCGTCGCCCGGTCGGCCAATGGCAAGCGATCAAGCCCTTCGCCGTAAAATTCGACAAACTTGCCAACCACACCTTTGGCGCGCAGCATTTCGACCACCTTCAACACAAGGTCCGTGCCGGTCGTGCCCTCGACCATCGCGCCCGTCAGTTCAAACCCGACAACTTCGGGGATCAGCATCGAAATCGGCTGGCCCAGCATCGCGGCCTCGGCCTCGATCCCGCCCACACCCCAGCCCAGAACGGCCACGCCGTTGACCATGGTTGTGTGGCTGTCCGTGCCCACCAACGTGTCCGGATAGGCCACCTGTTCGCCGTTCTGATCTTCGTCCGACCAGACGGTCTGGGCCAGATATTCCAGGTTCACCTGGTGGCAGATGCCGGTGCCCGGGGGCACAACGCGGAAGTTGTTGAACGCAGACTGGCCCCATTTCAGGAAAGTATAGCGTTCCAGGTTGCGTTCATATTCGCGGTCCACGTTCATCTGGAACGCGCGCGGATTGCCAAATTCGTCGATCATGACCGAGTGGTCGATGACCAGATCCACGGGGTTGAGCGGATTGATCAACTGCGCGTCCCCCCCCAGCGCCTTGATCCCATCCCGCATGGCGGCCAGGTCAACCACGGCGGGGACGCCAGTGAAATCCTGCATCAACACACGGGCCGGGCGATAGGCAATTTCGCGCGGGTTTTTTCCGCCGTTTTTGCCCCAATCGGCAAAAGCCTTGATGTCATCGACGCTGATGGTGCGGCCGTCATCTTCGAACCGCAGCATGTTTTCGAGCACCACTTTCAAAACGGCGGGCAGGCGCGAAAAGTCTCCGAGACCGGCTTTCTGGGCTGCGGGAATGGAATAATAGGAGATAGAAGTGTCGCCAACTTTCAACGACTTACGGGACTGAATACTGTCGGATCCTACGGTGATAGTCATAAAATGGCTCCCTTATGGTGTGGGTTCACGGGGGTTGCTGCTACGGTTGTCGCCCAGATCGTGAGGTGGTTTCAAGGGTGAGTATATTGTGGTATGCATTTGTATACCAAATTCTCCAAATCAAGGCCCAACTGTAACAATCTGCTCGCAAAACCTTGATTGGCCCCAACGCCTGCGCTGCGTTATCACGGGGGAAGAAGACGGATGAGGTGAATTGATGCGGGCAATATACGGCACTGCACTGGCCATGATGATGACCATCGGATCGGCGATGGCTGGTGAAAGGTCGCTTGTGGTGGTAGAGCTTTTTACATCACAGGGCTGTTCGTCCTGTCCGCCTGCCGATCAGTTGTTATCGGATATGTCTTCGCGCGAAGACCTTCTGCCGCTGGCGTTTCACGTGGATTACTGGGACTATATCGGCTGGAAAGATACCTTTGCGCAACCGCAATTTACCGACCGTCAGGAAGGCTATCGCCGGGCGGTCCAGGCGCGGTATAAATACACGCCACAAATGGTCATTGGCGGGGTCACCCATGCGGTGGGCAACCGCCCGATGGAAGTGTTTGATGCGTTGGAAAAACACCGCGACTTGATGGGGCAGGTCATGTTGTCGGCCGAGCCCGACGATCAGGGGGGGGCCGTTGTAAAGGCCTATGCGGTAACCCATAACGTGCCCGAAGCACCGATGGTGGCCTTGCTTGTAAACTTCATGCCACGTCAAACCGTGATGATCACCCGCGGGGAAAATGCGGGCCACCAGATCACCTATTCCAATGTCGTGACCAGGCTGGATGCCGTGGCCAGTTGGGACGGAGCGGGTGAGCTGGAGCTGACCTTGCCCACGCTTGGCGAAGGGGCAGCGGCGCTGATTTTGCAATCCATAACGGACAAAGGGTATCCCGGTCCGGTTCAGGCTGCGATCCGGTTAAACTGATCCGTTTCGGGATAAACCTCAGCGGCATGTTTGCCGCGAAACACCCAGGACCTTGATATCGCTGACTGGGTTTCGGTTTTCGCCTGTGCGAGATGAACACCGAAACGCTTCAAGACCCCGGCCTGTGCGGTCTTATCAGCTGCCGTCTTGACGATTGTCCGGGATCTGCCAGCGGTTATGGATCCACAGAAATTGATCCATATTGTCGCGCACCCGCGCTTCCAGACTATCATTGATCGCCTGCATCATTTCCTTCGGGTCGCCATGGGGGATCGGCTCTTCGATCACCATGTCAAAATCCACCCCGTTTTCGCGGCGGATCCCATAGGCGCAAAATAGCATTGCATCGTATTTCAGTGCCATTTCGGCTGCTGAAATAGGGGTCAACGCATCTCGACCAAAGAACGACAACCGTTCGCCATCATCCGCCCGTTGATCGGCAAGAATGGCAATCATGTTGCCGTCTTTTAGGTGGCGCAACATGTCGGTCAGGCCGCGGCGACCTTGAGGGAAAATTGGTTTGGCCACGGTTTCCAGCGCGCGGCGGTAGTAGCGATCGAAATACTTGTTGGCAAAGGGCCGAAAAAGCGCACCAATCGAAAACCCGTTCTGAACCATGGCAAGCCGCATCACGTCGTAATTGCCGAAATGACCGGACACGCCGATGATTGGGCGCCCGTCATCGCGCGCTTTGATCAGCGCCTCGACACCGGGACCGGATAGCTCCAGCTTGCCCAGGTGGCGCACAAAATCATCGGATGAAAACAGTTCGGCCAACACCCGCCCCGCATTGTTGGGAACGGCACGTTCCAGGCGTTTTACCTCGGCCGGGTCCATGTCCGGAAAGATCAGGCGCAGATTGTTTCGGACCCGCTTGCGATAGCCTGCAACCGGAGCGACCAGGGCCGATGTCAACCAGCCGATGGTTCTGATCCGCGCGCGGTAAGGTAGCAATTTGGGTAAGCCAAGCACGGCACGCAGGGCCAGATAAGCCATGTAAGCCCGGGGTTCAAACTCCGATTTCGCCATGAGACCCCTTTAGCTTGCCGGCAGTTCCCGCTGTTACGGGCAATGGTCATGGATCTGGTATAATTCCGGACCTCACTGACCGCAAGCCAATCGCGTTTGGCAGTTAGTGCCTGCGCGCAGCACTATTCTTCATCTTCGGCAATCAACAGAATTTCGCCTGCGCCTTCCATCTCGCGGATACGCGAAACGACGTCATTCATCGCGGCCTCACCATCCGAGGCCTTGACCTTACCGAGGGTCTGCATCTCTTCGCGGATCTGTTCGGCCATGCGTTTCGACATGGCGCCGAGGATGAATTCGGCGGCCGCTTCCAGCTCGCCCGTTGCGGCGGCCAATGCGGTGATCAGCACGGCCTGATCGATATCTTTGGTGATCTTCGGCACGTCGCGCGGATCGATCCGAGCCGGGATATTGGCAAAGGTAAAGATGGCTTTGCGCACCTCTTCGGCAAAGACCTGATCTTCCTCGTCCAGCCCTGTCAACACATCATCGCGCGTGGCCGCGGGCGAGAAGTTCAGGATCGCGCCGACCCGTTCCACCGGCCCTTCTGCAAAGGCGCTGACCGGTTGGGCATCCAGCTGTTCTGCCAAAGAGCGGCCAATCCGATCCACCACATTCGGTTCGATATTGCCGGTGAGCGACACGGCATAGGCCACCTTGCGGGCGCGCGGCCCGGGCAATTGGCCCAAAAGCTCAGCCGCGACCGAGACCTTCAACTTTGATAACAAAACGGCTGCCACTTCGGTGCTTTCGCTTTCCAACACGGGCAAAAGTCTCTTCGGATCAAGCCCGGCAATGGTTTCCCAAGGATTGCCCGCCACTTTAACCCCGGCATTTTTGCGCACCCGCGCGATCATGCCCGGATCAAGCGAGCCATCAAGGATGCTCAACGCCCCTTCCAACCCGCCGGGAAAGGTCAGCCCCACCGCATCGATTTCAGCCAGAAACTCTTCGATGACCGCGGTGACCGTGGCCTTGTCCACCAGCCGCATGTCCGACAGGAGCTCGATCAGATCAGATTGCATCGATTCAGGCAGATCTGCCAGGGGCAGCTGGGCCCCTTCCGACAGCAACAACCGTACGATAATGGCGGCTTTTTTCTTTTTTGTCAGGTGCGGCACTGACGACATTTGCCCGCCCATCTGGCCAGGCATGGACGGTTGGGGCATTCCCATGGCCCCAAGGTCCGGCAGATCGCCGGGCAAAACCACATCGCTGTCCATCGGTGTAAGCGCGTTGCTCAAAGTCCGCTCCAGTATCCCGTTTTGTGGGCACTGTGCCAGAGCGGTGTTAACAGCCGCTTACCCTATGGCCGGAAAGATAAAATTGCAGCCAAGAGATCAGCCGGAGACCACCGGCACGCAGGTCTTGCTGTCATCGTCCCAGACATGTCCCGCGACACAGCTTTGCGCCTGTTTTGAGTGCCTTTCACAGGCTTGGGCAGGAGAAAGAAGCAATGTGACGGTCAGACTGAGCCCAACCAGAAATGTACGAATGAACATGGGGCCCTCCATAGTGAAGAGCCCCATGATACCACAAATCGCGATTTTCCTGAAATTGGGTGGCGATTACGCGCCGAACACCCGCTTGAAAATCGTGTCGACATGTTTGGTGTGATAGCCCATGTCGAATTTCTCGTTGATGGCGTCGACGCCAAGTGCCGCGACAACGGCTTCATCCGCCAGCAGCAATTCACGGAAATCAAGGCGTTCTTCCCAGACCTTCAGCGCATTGCGTTGCACCATCGAATAGGCGTCTTCGCGCGACACACCTGCTTGGGTCAGCGCCAGCAATACGCGTTGGCTCATCACCAGGCCGGGGAATTTGTTCATATTGTCCAGCATGTTGTCGGGGAAGATCAGCATCTTGTCCACGACGCCGGCCAGACGATGCAGGGCAAAGTCGAGGGTCACAGTGGCATCTGGCCCAATTGCGCGTTCCACCGACGAATGCGAGATGTCGCGCTCGTGCCACAGTGCCACGTTTTCCATCGCGGGCACCACGGCCATCCGCACCAAACGGGCCAGACCGGTCAGGTTTTCGGTCAGCACCGGGTTTTTCTTGTGCGGCATCGCGGACGAGCCCTTTTGGCCCATCGAGAAGAACTCGGCCCCTTCCAGAACCTCGGTGCGCTGCATGTGGCGGATTTCTACGGCGATGTTTTCGATCGAGCTGGCAATCACACCGAGCGTCGCAAAGAACATGGCGTGGCGGTCGCGCGGGATCACCTGTGTGCTGATCGGCTCTGGGCGCAGGCCCAGCTTCTCGCAGACATGTTCCTCAACCGCCGGATCGATATTGGCGAAGGTGCCCACCGCGCCGGAAATCGCGCCGGTGGCAATTTCGTAACGGGCCTTTTCCAGACGGTTCTTGTTGCGATCCATTTCCGCATAGAAGCGCGCGAAGGTCAGACCCATCGTGGTCGGTTCGGCGTGGATGCCGTGGCTGCGGCCCACACGCACCGTGTCTTTATGTTCAAACGCGCGTTTTTTCAGCGCGGCCAGCACCTTGTCCATGCCGTCCAGCAGGATGTCAGCGGCGCGCACCAGTTGCACGTTCAGGCAGGTGTCCAGCACGTCGGACGAGGTCATGCCTTGGTGCACAAAACGGGCCTCTTCCGACCCAACATGTTCGGCCAGGTGGGTGAGAAAGGCGATCACGTCATGTTTGGTCACGGCTTCGATTTCATCGATCCGCGCCACGTCAAATTCCACGTCTTTCGCTTTCCAGACCGCGTCGGCGTTTTCACGCGGGATGACACCCAGATCGGCCATCGCGTCGCAGGCATGGGCCTCGATCTCGTACCAGATCTTGAACTTGGTTTCGGGCGACCAGATGGCGACCATTTCGGGGCGGGAATAGCGTGGGATCATGTCACGGCCTTTTTACGTTGTGGCTCCGGTTGGCGCTGTCATAGACTGCCGCAGTGCGGCAAACAAGAGAAGGGCGCGCAGATGGGGCGGATTGCGGCGCTGTTAGCGACATTCATGCTGGGAAATGTCCCGATTGCAGGCGCGGATGAGGGGTTTCATCCAACGAATGGCGATGAGATTCGTACCGTTCTGACTGATGCCCGGGTGAATTACCTGGGCAAAGATCAGGGCGTGTGGCAGATCTTTCACGCGGATGGGCGCACGTTTTATGCCGCAGGGGCGGGCGAAAGCTGGGGCACATGGTTTGTTCAGGGCGACCAATATTGCTCGACTTGGGGCGCGTCGCCCCTTGCCAGCTACTATGACATGGCGCGCAATGGTGATGCGGTGCGCTTTATCGGGTCGCGTGGTGATATCTATGAAGGGGTGGTGAAGTGAGTTTGCAACTTGCCGATTTTGAAGGGCGCTGGCTGATCACCCGCCGGATCGAAGACGCCAAGGCGGGCAGTTCCGGGGCTTTTGACGGGGTCGCCACGTTCATCCCGGATGTCGAGGGCTTTGTCTATGACGAGGTTGGCGAGCTGCGCCTGCCCACTGGTCCAAATGGGTCCACCACCATGCAGGCCACCCGCCGGTACCTATGGCGGCCGGACCCGGACGGCGTGCGTGTGCTGTTTGACGATGGGCGCGATTTCCACCGCATCGGCCTTGCGGGCGATACCGCCACCGGGTTTCACCACTGCCCACCAGATGATTACGAGGTCAGCTACGCCTTCACCCGCTGGCCAAACTGGCGGTCGACCTGGCGGGTCAGCGGGCCGCGCAAGGATTACATGATGATCACCGATTACCGCCGCTGAACCCGACATTCCAAGCGTTTGCAACGGAGATTGAAATGCGCGAGCACCGCGTCGCGGCGCAATCGCCGTTGGGCCGATGCTGCGCGGCAGGGCCTCCGGCCTCAGTCAAACCTGGAAACACGCCATCGGATATCCCGACCCGGTGGCCGCTTCCTCTTGCAAAAAATTCCTCCGCCGGAGGCATCCGTCCTATCCACATACTCCGCGTTTTTTGGGGGGGACCCCCGGGCAAAACAAAAGGACCCCCAGAATTTACCTCTTGGGGGCCCTTGCTCGATAGGCGGGGCCCCGTGAGTGGTGCACCCTACCGTGAAATGTCGTTGATCAGTAGTCCGGTTCGGACCCTTGCTGCCATTGCTGCACAAGGTTGCCAAAGCGGGTGAAGCGCGCCTCGAAGCTCAGCTCCACCGTGCCAATTGGACCGTGACGCTGCTTGCCCAGGATGACTTCGGCCTTGCCGTGCAGGCGCTCCATCTCTTCTTGCCAGGCGGCAATCCGGTCCAGCTCGTGATCGCCCGGTTTCTCGCGTTCCTTATAATATTCTCCGCGATAGACGAACATCACCACGTCGGCATCCTGTTCGATCGAGCCCGATTCCCGCAGGTCGCTGAGTTGCGGGCGTTTGTCATCACGGCTTTCCACCTGACGTGACAGCTGTGACAGGGCAATCACCGGGATATTCAACTCTTTCGCAATCGCCTTCATCCCCATGGAAATCTCGGCAATCTCGTTCACCCGGTTGTCGGCCATGCCGCGGCAAAGCTGCAGATAGTCGACAATCAGCAGGTCCAAGCCATGGGTCCGCTTCAAACGCCGCGCCCGCGCCGCCAGCTGTGAAATGGGCAAGGCCGGGGTGTCGTCGATGAAGAGCGGGCAGGCCTCAAGATCCTTGGCCGCCTGCACCAGACGACGGAACTCGTCTTCCTGGAAATCCCCCTGGCGAATGGTGTGCGAGGAAATCTCGGCCGCTTCGGCCAAAATCCGCCCCGCGAGCTGTTCGGCCGACATCTCAAGCGAGAAGAAGCCCACCACACCGCCATCAATCGCCCCTTCGGTTCCGTCGGGTTTCAGCCCCTTTTTATAGGCTTTGGCGACGTTGAACGCGATGTTGGTCGCCAGCGATGTTTTCCCCATCGAGGGACGCCCCGCCAGAATGATCAGGTCAGACGGGTGCAGGCCCCCCATCTTCTTGTCCAGATCAATCAGCCCGGTGGAAATCCCGGCCATGCCGCCACCCCGCTCATAGGCGGCATTGGCGTTTTGCACGGCGCCGGTGACGGCCTTGAGGAAGGATTGAAATCCGCTGTCGACCTGTCCGGCTTCGCCCAGCTTATAAAGCTGCTGTTCGGCCTCGACGATCTGTTCCTTGGGTTCGGACGAGATATCAACCTTGGCGGCCTTGGCGGAGATGTCTTCGCCCAGCCGGATCAGCTCGCGCCGGATCGCCAGATCATAGATCATCTGCGCATAGTCACGCGCCGCAAAAGATGAAATCGCCGCCCCCGCCAGACGGGCCAGATAGGCCGGGCCGCCCAGCTCCTTCAGCCCTTCGTCCTCTTCCATGAACGCCTTCAGCGTCACCGGGCTGGCCAGTGCGTTCTTGGCGATCCGGCTGGCGGCGATCTCATAGATCCGCTGGTGCACCGGTTCATAGAAATGCGAGGCATTGATGATCGAGGCGACCCGGTCGTAAACATCATTGTTGGTCAGGATCGCACCCAAAAGCTGCTGCTCCGCCTCAATGTGATGCGGCAGCACGCCTTGCATCTCTTCGGATGCATCAGGTGCGGCGGGCAGATTGCCCGGAATGGTGCTGATCTCGTTCATGCCAGTGTGTCCAGCCTCTGTCCCTTGGGTCGGTGTTTTACGCGCGAACCCCGGTTCAACGCAAAATGTATGTTTCTGTGAACATCATGTGGATAAGTCAAAGCACAGGCAGGACCCTACCATATTTGGTGGAGTCCCGCAAAAGGGTGCCTAAACTTGGTGGCGACCTGTTAGCTTTTCATCCGCTCGGCCTGCCAGGCGCGCGGGTCTTTCAGGAAACGTTCCACCTCGTCCAATGTCTCGGTTGTAAACGCCCCCTGTGCTTTCGCCTCAGCCAAAACATCCCACCAGGTGCATAGGTGAATAAGCTGAACACCATGATCGGACAGGGTTTTCTCGGTCTCGGGGAAGATGTCGTAATAGAAGACAACGGCGGTCGCACCGCAGGTCGCCCCCGTGTCGCGAATCGCATCCACAAATGACAGTTTCGAGCCGCCATCGGTGGTCAGATCTTCCACCAGCAATACCCGCTGCCCCTCCGACATCGCGCCTTCGATCCGCGCGTTCTTGCCATAGCCTTTGGGTTTCTTGCGCACATAGGTCATCGGCAGGGCCAGACGCTCGGCGACCCAGGCGGAAAACGGAATGCCCGCGGTTTCGCCGCCCGCGATATTGTCAAACGCCTCGAACCCCGCTTCGCGCATGATCGTCACAGACATGAAATCCATCAGGGTCGAGCGGATGCGCGGGAAGGAAATCAGCTTGCGGCAGTCGATATAGCTGGGCGAGGGCAGGCCCGACGCCAGCGTGAACGGCTCATCCGTGTTGAAATTCACCGCACCGATTTCCAAAAGCATCCGGGCGGTCAGACGGGCGATTTCTTCTTTTGCGGGGAAAGATGATGGGATCATGTGGCAGCTCCTTAATGGCAGATCGGGGCGGGGCGTCCGGGCGGGCCCGCCCGGAAAATTTAAATTTTCCGACCAACTTTCTTGGGAAGAAAATTGGTGTGTTATGTGGCGACTGACCAGTGAAGCGCAAAGCCGGGGTCAAACAGGGTGATCGGCCCGTCGGCTGTGGTGATCTTATCCGGGTAAGACACGGGATCGCCCTTGGTCAGGGTGATGGTGCCCTCATTGACCGGCAGGCCGTAGAAGGCCGGACCGTGGCGCGAGGCAAACCCTTCCAGTTTGTCGAGCGCGCCCTCCTGTTCGAACACCTCTGCCAGGCAAGACATGGTGTTGGTCGCGGTGAAACAGCCCGCGCAGCCACAGGCGCTTTCCTTGTTCGGGTCGGTGTGTGGTGCGCTGTCGGTGCCGAGAAAGAAGGTTTTATCTCCCGAAGTGGCTGCTTCGCGCAGGGCCAGGCGGTGCTCTTCGCGTTTGGCCACCGGCAGGCAATAATAATGCGGCTTGATCCCGCCCACCAGAATGTGGTTGCGGTTGATGATCAGGTGGTGCGTGGTGATTGTCGCCCCCAGATTGTCGCCGCCGGACCGCGCGTAATCGACACCGTTTTTTGTGGTGATATGCTCCATCACCACGCGCAGATCGGGATGGGCACGGCGGATCGGGTCCAGAACCCGGTCGATGAACACGGCTTCGCGGTCAAAAATGTCGATCTCGTGGTCGGTCACTTCACCATGCACGCAGAGCGGCAGACCGATTTCGGCCATTTTCTCAAACACGTTTGCGACCTTGGTGAAATCCTGCACGCCGGAAGACGAATTGGTGGTGGCGCCCGCCGGGTAAAGCTTCACCGCTTTGACCAGACCCGAGGCATGGGCGCGGGCCACGTCTTCCGGATCGGTATCTTCGGTCAGATACAGCACCATCAGCGGGTCAAAGCTCATGCCCGCAGGCAGGGCCTCCATGATCCGGCCATGATAGGCCTGCGCGTCCGCATGGGTGACCACGGGCGGCACAAGGTTGGGCATGATGATCGCGCGGCCAAAATGGCGTGCGGTTTCGGGCAGGACGGCCTTGAGCACCTCGCCATCGCGCAGGTGCAGGTGCCAGTCATCGGGGCGGCGGATTGTAATGGTCTGGGTCATCGCCTGTGTGATTAGACCAAGCCCGCCATACAGGGAAGGGCTTTATTGCTTCAGGCCTTACGCAACATCGCGGAAAATGGTTCCAGCACCTCGATATCATCCGCCTCCGGGCGATAAGGAATGCCCATGCCCGAGAAAACACCCTGCCGCCGGGCAAGTCGTTCCATAGGTAGCACACAGACACGGGTCTGTTCGCGGGTGGTGAAGAAGCGGGGGTCGGATTGGATCACGGGGGGCAGCAACGACGTGTCAAACACCTTGGCGCGCGTGGTTTTGATCACAACCCGATGGGTTGACCCCTCCAGCATATCGGGGTCTTCGCAACTCAGAAAGGCTTCGCGCAGTTCAGATTCGCGTTTGCGCAGTCGAGAGATCTGGCGACGTAGATCGGCCAGTTCCTCGGCCGGGTGAAGGGGCAGCAGAGCATCGGCCGGGCAGATCGGCGTTCCGCTCAATTTTTCTCGAATCTGTTTCATGTGACCACAATGCGGCCGCATTGGTTAATGCCTCATGAACATTTAGGGAACACCTGTGGGACCATGCGGCGTGTTCAGGCGTCTTCCAGTTCCAGATTTTCCTGCGCCTGCACCAAAGCCTTGCGGAAGCGGGGCGCATTGCGTCGCTCGACCACATGGCCGGAAAGCGCGGCCACCAGTTTGCTGCGTCCGGCCTGCTGCAGCTTGTCCAGGATCAGGCGCAGATAGGGCAGGTGGGTGCGGCGCTTGCGCAGGATACGGTGGGCTGTCAGGGGGGACAGTTTGCTTTCTCCGGCGGTCTGAATAAGGTCGGGCAGGACGTTCATCGACCAAAGTTCCGCAGGCAACCATTCCCCGAAATGGCGCAGTTTCAGCGGGTGAATATTGTCGCCCTGAAACAGGCTCGCATGCATCGCATCTTCGCGTTGCGCGGGGTCAAACAGCAGATAAACCGCCTCGGCCCCTTCCACCATATCGGGCGCATAGCCATAGCGGGAGGTGAAGTCGGTGCGGCGCATCTGCGGAAAACGGTGGTCCCACCCGGCGCGATTCATATCAAGCGTGGCCTGCGGGGCCACCGCAATCACCGTGGCGCCGGGGGCCACAACCGAATAGGCGCAGGCCGCATAGCCACAAGCGCCAGCCCCATAAAACACAACCTGGTCGAAATCTTCAAAGAATCCGTCATCCACCAGCCGATCAAAATAGCCATAAACGGATTTGTCCCGAAACCAGCTGTCGTCATGGGCGAGGATGCAGAGATTGGACCAGCCATTGTCGCGCACCAAGGACCATCCCATCGGCAAATGGTCGTCGCTTTGGCGTATGGTATCGACCGTTTCAAAGGTGACAATCAGGGTCGGGCCTTCGTCGGTCAGGATTGCGGAATGGCGCGGACCAACCGGTTCAAAATACCCCCGCTCTTCCCCCATCTCGTCAATGGCTTCTAACCATGCGTTGAAATCCGCTTCATCCAGATCAAACTCATCGACGTGGGTTGGGGTGTCATCCTGCATCTTCATACCTTCTGGCTCTGGCGTCTCTTAGGGACTAGCTAGAAAGTAATGCGGGCGCGATTGGGTGTGCAATGGGGCAAATCCGTGATTTGGCCTGCCCAATTTGTTAACTGTTTACCCCAAGGCATCAATGCCAGCCGCCACGCGCCCTTTGTGCATGGTCAAACAACTGACGCGCGAGTTTCAGAGGCAGCGGACGGGCCGGGGGCGACATCATCAAACGTCCCATCAACGCGCGATTGGGCTCTTCCAACATCAGTTCGTCAAAGCGGGATTTGCGCCAAGCTACGGATTTCTCGTGTAATTCCATCAGCCTGTCATCCTCGCGATAGCGATGCAGATGGCTGTCGCGCAGCGGATCACAGGCGCGAATCGTCTGATCCTCCACATCCGACCAGTTGCGTTCGGTCCAGTAATCCAACCCCAACAGATCCCCTTGATGCACCGCGCGCCCCCGGTCGCGTTTCAGGATATAGCTTTCCATCGCCCCAAGGGCATAGTGGTTGAGCTGTGCCAACCCGTAATTGGGCCGGCCAAACGGCGAGAAAATCTGCCCTTTCTGAAATCGCGTCTCAAGCGCGCGCCCATGCCCGTCGAACCAGCGGGTGGCTTCGACCTTGCCCTCCACCGGGCTGCGCGGGCGATGCACGCCAAGTTTCTTGTAGGCACCGTTGTTGCGATACAGCGTTTTGAACATGTAGGCGCGCCAGGGCCAATACATCACGTCCGGCGCGGCGCGGGTGAAGATCTCGGTCACCGGCTGGTCCTGAAAGCGTAGCTGTCCGGCATTGCCAAACAGTCGCCAGGTGATCGGGATGGCGTCCGCGTCTGGTAAGGCGTCAATCAGGGCGGACAGCGTATGGTCCCCCACATGGATGTTCACAAACTCATCAATATCCAGCGTCATCAGCCAGTCGGCTGTTTTGACCAGCGGGTGCTTGTCAGCGATTTTGTAGCCGGTCCACTGGATGCCGCCCTGCCCATAGGGGCCGTCATTGCGGATATGGGCAACCTCACCCATCTGTTCCAAACGGTCCAGCATGGCATCGGTGCCATCATCACAATCATTGGACAGGATCAGAAAATCGGTGAACCCGATGCCCTTGTGATGGGCCAGCCATTCCAAAAGGAACGCGCCTTCATTGCGCACACAAAGGACAGCGGTGAAGCGCATGGGTCAGCTCTCCATATCGAGTGCCAGCGCATAGGCGACGCGTTCCATTTCGGTCAGCTTGGTTTTCAGGGCCTGGTCATACAGATTTGAAAACTCGGGGTTTTCCCGCAACTCTGCGGCCTTTGCGCGATGCCATGCCACACCATTTTCATGCAGCTTTGCCAAGGTCTCGTCTTCCAGCAGCCGGTCCAGCTCTGCCCGGGTGCGCGGGATGTTGCGCTTGATGGTTACATCCGTGTTGCCGCCCCAATCCATCCGCACCCAGTAGTTGATGCCGATCGAGCGATCCACATGCAGGGCGCGGCCCCGCTGCCGCTTGATCAGATAGCTTTCGGCCGACCGCAGCGCATAATGGTTGAGCTGCAAAAGATCATAGCCGATGGTCTTGAGGTCTGATCGCCAGCCCCGATCCTTGTAATCCTCGCTCATCGGCAGGCCCGATCCATTGACCCATTTCACCTTGTTGCGATGGGTGTCGCGCAGCTTGTTGGGGCGGTGGCACGAAAACTTTTCATAGGCGCCGACATTCTTGGTCATGGTCTTGAACCCCCAAACCGTGTGCGGTTTGGGCGCGTATTTCGGGGCCGCAGTGTCAAACTGGTCGATCACCAGATCGTCGCGATATACGGTGACGCCATTATGTCCAAACAGCCGCCAGGTCATGGCCACATTGGTGGCGTCCGGCACGCGGTTCAGGAAATCGTGCAACGTGCCATTTCCGCAGCGGACATTGATGAACTCATCCACGTCAATGTGAATGACCCATTCCGCGTTCTTGATCACATTTTCCTTGAGCGACTGGTTCAACGCGTATTGCTGGGGGCTGTTGCCCTTCCAGTTGTCGTTATTGCGGTGCTGCAGCACGCCCATCTCTTGCAGATGGTCCAGGATTTCGCTGGTCCCGTCGCTGCAGTCATTGGTGTAGATCAGGAAATTGTCGATCCCCATCGCGCGGTGAAAGGCCACCCATTCAAGAATATAAGGGGCCTCGTTCTTCATGCAGCCGACAATCACATTGCCGGAATTGCCACCGGGTGTGAGGGCATCGGGAAGATCGCGCATCGGCACTTCAGTATAGGCGGCGCCGATTTCATGCTCGTTGACCCGGCCAATATTGTTGTGCGGCGCAAAACGCCCGCCGCGCAGGTGGTGAAAGTTCTCCACCGCACGCGGGGTCATCAGCGCTTCTGCCACCGGGCTAAGGGCCGCATCTTTGGATCCGTTCATCGCGGAGGCGGATCCGCTTGTCTGTGCCGGTTTTGTGGTGGCGTCGCCCTTCCCAGCCTTGCGCTGTTCGCGCGTCACCTGATCAATGCGCGGCAAAAGCGCGGCCACATATTGCGTGGCGCGATAGCCGTTGGTCGGGTCGGCCTCTTCCCAGCCGCCGGAAATGGCGCGGTCTCGTTTCAGACAATCTTTCGGTAGATCATTTTCTTTAGAAAGTGTTTTATTGCTTTTTTCAAATCCCTTTGAAAACTCCGCCAATTTGCCCGGCTGGATTGGGTCGCCCTCCACAAAAACCTGCCCCACCAAGCGCCGCCACATTGGGGGGGGAATGATCCGCCCCTTGTCCAGAAGGGCCACCAGCACCTCGTTCATCTGGCGTGCCCGTGTGACCCAGGCGTCTGCGGGCAGGAATGGGATCTCCGCGGGCGACGCCTTGCCAATATTCGGTTTGATCGCAAAGGAGCTGCGGATTTCATCGGTCAGGGACGCGCCATAGAACAGCGTTTCGTCATAGGCGCGCAGGGAAAACGCTCCCTTGCCGAACACCGCTTCCCACCGGTCTTTGAGCGCGCCGTAGTCCAGCCAATGCGGGGCGGCCTGCAATTCGTCAAACTGCTGGCGTGCCGGGTCGGGTTTGCCCCACGCTTTCAAAGCCGCCTTCGACCAACTGCCCTTGGCCTTCTTCGCCAAGGCAATCTCTTGTGACAAGGGCGCGGTGCGCCCCCGCATCACCGCATGGGCATAATGGCGGGTCAGGACGCGGCCCTGTTCATCCACATGGGCGACAATCCGAATGTCGTCGGACAAGGGCAACAGAAGGGCGCGAAGACGCGACAGCTCGCTTTTATTGGGCAGCGTGCACAGCTGGCTGGCCGATAGGATCAATGTCTTTGGCTGGTGTTTCGCCACTTCCTGCGCCAGATCCTCCCCCACCTGACGCAACAGCATCGCCTGCTTTTCCTCCGTGGCAAAGCCACGATTATGGCGCAGGATATCCACACGCTCCGGGTCCGTGACCGCCATGTAAAGCCTTGTGTTGTTCTTGCGGCCGGGGCTGCGGGCATAAAGCACCCCCTTGTCGATCATCTGATCGCGTTTCTGGTCCAGCACGTCCTGCAGGCGGTCTGCGCCGCATTGCTCGACGCCGATATGCAGATAGATGCGCATCAGCTGTTATCCTTATCTTCGGAAGGGACATCGCCGGGCCGGTTCTGGTTCACGTTGGCCACGCCCCACCAGGGCAGGTCGAGGCCAAGGAACTCTGACAACCGGTCGCGCGCGCTGTCATCCTCAATGTCATATTCGATAAAATCGTCTGCGCCGGCAAAAACCTGTCGGCAAAAGGCGAAATGCCCTTCAATCCAGCGGATCCGCTCCGCATCCGTCTTGCCAAACCCTTTGGGAAGGCCCGGGATCGCGTTGCGCGGCAGGCGGGCGCTGCCCAGATTGGACCAGCGCCCCATGCTGTTGGACAGTTTCACCGGATCGCGGTGAGTGAGAATGAATTTTGCACCCGGATGGTGGGCACGGATGGCGGCAAGCAGCCCCCAGTCGCATTGCGGCCAGAGGTTCAGCCCCTCGCGCACCACATCAATCTCGGTAAAGGCATCAAATTCGCTCATGGTCGACAGAGGGTCGCCCGTTTCGAAATAGGCCTTATACATCTGGCGCCCAACAAAGGCACGCGCCAGAACGTCATCTTTGCTTTGACCGCGTCGGATGCGCCAATCGGCGACTTTCAATCCGGCGTGTTTAAGGGCCTGGCCCAGCGTTGTGGTGCCGGATTTGGGCAGGCCAAGGTTGATCACCTTCAAGGGCGCTCTCTTTGCTGGGGTATTCATGTTTCGATCAGTTCTTTCAACGCCAGTTCCGCCGGGCTGATTTTAGGGCAGGCGCGCAGACGGTCGCGCAGCTCGCGATAATCATCGTCCTTCATCAAACGGTCCAGCGTCGCACGGTGGGCGGCCACGGCTTCGTCATGCAGGGCGCGGATTTCTTCATCGGCCAAAAGCGCGTCCATCTCTTTTTTCAGCCGCGGCAGATAGCGTTGAATCGATTTGTCCTCATAGGCATCATCATTGCGCTCGCGCCAGTAGGTGTCGTCAAAATGGCGATGTTCGCGGTTCACGTCGCCCCGGTCGTTTTTCACCAGGTAGCTGTCCAGAGACCGAAGGGCGTAGTGGTTCAGTGTCGCCAGTTCCCGCGCGCCATGGGCCGGAAACTTGCGGATGCGG
This sequence comes from Aliiroseovarius crassostreae, assembly GCF_049803815.1. Taxonomy (GTDB): domain Bacteria; phylum Pseudomonadota; class Alphaproteobacteria; order Rhodobacterales; family Rhodobacteraceae; genus Aliiroseovarius; species Aliiroseovarius crassostreae_A. The sequence continues at coordinate 324,196 of NZ_JBNAGI010000001.1, read as the reverse complement.
CGTTTATTGGCGGCAATGCGGAACTTCCACGGCACATCCCGTCCGCCCCCATCTTTCCAGACCGGGCGGCGGTCCTTGGGCAGGTTTTCTTTCATAAAGGGACGGTGAGCGCCGTAATACTTCACCGGAAAATCGTGTCGGATCAGGGTCTTGACCTCTTGGGCGGACTGGTCGCACCAGATGTCAGGATTGTGTGAACGGGTAAATTGTTCGATCACCGGGCGATCTTCATAGGCCTCGATGTCGCAATTTGCGAAGAACTGGAAGGTGAGCGAGATGGCGTGGGGGTTGCCACAGGCCTCAATCAGTTCGGGCAGGGTGCCATTGCCATGGTGAATATTCAAAAACTCGTCCACATCCGCAATCCAGACCCAGTCAGAGGACAGCACAAGGTCATGGGATTTCGCCGCTTTCAGGGCCTCCATCTGGTAATTGCGCCCCTGTGCGGGATTGGGCAGGTGGGTGACAATGCCCCGGTCCTGCAATGCGTCCAGCATCTTGTCTGTCGCATCGGTGCAATCATTTGAATAGAAAAGGAAATCCGTGACACCAATCACGCGATTGAAAGCGATCCATTCGATCAGGAATGGGCCTTCGTTTTTGACGCAGGTCACTGCGGTTATGCGCATCGGGTGTCCCCCAAACTCGCGGGTCCCGATCTGGCGGGAAGGAAACTGGTCATATCTACGCCTGCTCTCGGTCCCTCCGGTTATCCCCCGAAAGGCTTAATATTGTTTCCAATATTTCTGTCAGAACCGGGATTATTCGTCAACTTGTGCCAGGGCTTGAACAATTCGCAAAGGGCATTCTGTGCCCGCCATGCAGCAGGCCCGTTCGAGTGTGTGCATTGACGCCGGGCGCCAATTCTTATTAATATTAAAACATGCGAATATTAATAGATGAGGGGTGACCCCATGCAACTGAACTGGAAAATCGGCGGGCTGGCGCTTGGGCTGGTCTTCTTTCTGGCCGTGGCGCTGGTCAAGCCAATTGGCGTGTCCACGCAATTTGTGATCCTCGACGGGATCATCGGTGATGCGGTTAACGCGGAATTGGTGACCAAGACGGACGAGGGATACACTTCGACAAATGCCTACCTTGCCAAATCAAACGGCAAATATGCAAAATCGATCGCGAACCCATTGAATTACAGCTTTGTTTTTGTGGTGGCGATGATGGTGGGGGCGGCTTTGTCAATGCTGCTGCGTGGCGGAAACGGTGCGGATGAAAACAAACTGCCCGCCATTCACTATGACAACTTCGGCGATACGCCCGGGAAACGCTATGCGATTGCCTTCCTTGGCGGTTTTATTGTGCTTTACGGTGCGCGCCTGGCGGGCGGCTGCACGTCGGGTCACATGATGTCGGGGATGATGCAGACCGCTGTGTCGGGTTACATCTTCGCGGCGGGTGCCTTTGCGGCGGCGGTCCCGGTCGCGATCATGATCTACAAGAAAGGATAAGCCATGCAGATTGTTCTTGCTCTCGTCATCGGTGCGCTCTTCGGGTTTGTCCTTGATCGCATCGGCGCCACCAACCCGTCCGTTTTGATCCGCATGCTATCGCTGCGGTCGCTGGGCCTGATGAAAGCGATCCTGCTGGCGATCGGCGTCGGTTCGATCCTGATGTTTGGCGGGCAGATGACCGGTTTGGTGGATGTGGGTCACATGTCGGTCAAAACCGCCTATGTCGGTGTGTTTGTCGGTGGGCTGTTGCTCGGAGCGGGCTGGGCTTTGTCTGGCTTTTGTCCTGGCACGGGCGTTTGTGCGGCCGCAACGGGCCGCAAGGATGCGCTCTTTTTCATCCTTGGCGGGCTGATGGGCGCTGCGGCCTATATGATGACCTACCCCACGGTAAAAGCATCAGGCCTGCTGGATAGTATTGCCGGTGGCAAAGTGACCCTGGGCACCGTGCCAGGTGCAAAATATGACGGGCTGACCGCCCTTCCCGGCGATGTGTTGGGGCTTGGGCTTGGGGTGCTTTTTGTCGTGATCGCCTTTGTGGTGCCCGACGCGCCACGAGGAGAGGCCGCGATGGCACAACCGGCTGAATAAGCAACCGGCTGAATAAACACGGGCGGGGCAAACCGGCCTGAGCCCCCAAAACCAAAGCCATCAAAAAGGGCGGCAGAGCCTTCTGCGGCCCTTTTCTTTTGCGGCCTTGAGGGTCTGACAATTTATATCTATATTGTCAGAATGCAGTTTCCAGGAGCGCTGCCCATGCAGGCCGAAATCTTTGACAAGATCCCCGAACTGGCGCTTGACTGGCACCAGACGGGCCGGGCGGTGGCGATTGCCACCGTGGTCGCCACCTGGGGCAGTGCCCCTCGTCCGGCGGGCAGCCAGATGGTGGTTGCTGCGGATGGCGCTATTGAAGGGTCGGTGTCGGGCGGATGTGTCGAAGGCGCGGTGGTGATGGCCGCGCAGGATGCCATCCTTGACGGAAAATCGCGCCTTTTGACGTTTGGCGTGTCCGGAGAGGATGCCTTTTCTGCCGGATTGGCCTGCGGTGGCGAGATTTCGGTTCTGGTAGAACCCATCGGGGATCATGGAAAAGGGCAGGGGATGCCCGTGGTCTTGCTTGCAGAACTGGTGTCTGCCCGCGCTGCGCGGCGTTCGGTGCTATATCATCTGGACACGCAATCCTGGGCACGGGATCTGAAAACGCCGTCGCAAGATGCCGTCACGGGGATGCGCGGGGCAGAGTTTACCCATCTGCACGCCCCCCCTTTGCGTTTGATCATAGCGGGTGCCGTACATGTGGCGCAGGCGCTGATCCCGATGGCGCAGATTGTCGGCCATGATGTCGTGCTGATCGATCCGCGCGGGGCCTTTGCCACCGAGGCGCGGTTTCCCGGCGTGACCCTTTATGAAGACTACCCGGACGAGGTGCTGGACCAAATCGGCATTGACCACCGCACCGCGATTGTCACCTTGGCCCATGACCCGAAAATCGATGATCCGGCGCTGGAGGCGGGTCTTGGGTCTGACGCCTATTACATTGGGGCGCTCGGGTCCGGCCGCACCCAGGCCGAGAGGATGAGGCGCCTGTCCCAACGGGGGTTTGCACGAGATGACCTGAAGCGCATCCACGGACCTGTGGGGCTGGATATCGGATCGGTTGGCCCCGCCGAGATTGCCGTGTCGATCCTGGCAGAACTGGTGGCCAAGCAGCGCGCCGGGCAGGCGCGACCACGCATGGGCGTGCGTCTTTGTGATCAGTGAGCATGGTCAACCCGCAGGCCAAGGTGCTAAACCTTGGACATGTGTGGAAGATTGATTGCAGGGGATATGACCCAGGCCCAGATGCTGGCCATCATTGAGGGCTTTCTGTATCCAACCGGATCGGTGGTGACCGAGGCGGGGGCGCTGCCCGCGGCCACAGGGTATAATGTGAAACCGACACAGCAGGTAACTGTTCTGTTTCCGCAAGGGGGCGGGGTGACGGCGTCAACTGCGCGCTGGTGGCTGGTGCCGCATTGGTTCAAGGGGCGGGCGGAGGAGTGGAAGGCCACGACGTTCAATGCCAAGATTGAAACCGCCTTTGAAAAACCGACCTTTCGAACCGCCTGGAAAAGCGGGCGCTGCCTGATCCCCGCAATGGGATATTATGAATGGTCGGGGCCGAAATCCAACCGAATGCCCAATCATATCCGATTGCAGCAAAATCACCCTATCATGCTGATGGCCGGGTTGCACAGCCAGCTGGAGGACGGCCAGCGGACCTGCACTATTCTGACCCGCCCTGCGTTGGAAGAAATCGCCGAGCTGCACCCGCGCATGCCGGTGATCCTGAATGTCGAGGAAGCCCAGGCATGGATGGACAGTGCCGCCCCCGATGAAGAAATCCGCAGCACCTTTGGCACCCATTGGCAAGGCCGCTTTCAGGTGGACCCGGTGGCGAAATTTGGCATGAAAGATGATGGGCCGGAATTGATTGAACCGCTGGACCCCCCAGCGGGCTCTCCTCCAAACGACCTGCCGGACAATGGCAATGGCGCGTTTGATTTTGGCTAAGTCGCAATAAAAAACGCCCCGCAACTGCAGGGCGTCTTTTTTAAACTCATCGCGGGATGATCACTTCGGCAGCGGGCCGATCATCATCACCATCTGGCGGCCTTCCATCTTCGGCATATTCTCGACCTTGCCGAGGTCCTTGATGTCTTCCGCCACACGTTGCAGCAGTTCACGACCAAGGTTCTGGTGGGCCATTTCGCGACCGCGGAAGCGCAGGGTGACCTTCACCTTGTCGCCTTTTTCCAGGAACTTCACCACGTTGCGCATCTTGACGTCATAGTCGTGCGTGTCGGTGTTCGGACGGAACTTGACCTCTTTGACCTGAATGGTGGTCTGCTTTTTGCGCGCCTCGCTCTCCCGTTTCTGCTGTTCATATTTGAACTTGCCGAAATCCATGATCTTGCACACGGGCGGGTTGGCGTTGGGCGAAATCTCGACCAGATCCAGACCGGCACGTTCCGCCAGTTCCATGGCGCGGGCCGGGGTGACAACACCTTCGTTCTCGCCTTCGGCGCCGATCAGGCGGATTTCGGGGGCGCGGATGCGTTCGTTGACGCGTGGGCCGGTGTCGCGCTGCGGGGGCGCGTTGTGAGGTCTGCGGGCTATGGTGCCATTCCTTCTGAAGTTTCAGTATTCTCTGGGCGCAAGGTAAAGGCGGTATTCCGCGCTTTCAAGCCGAATCCGCGCGGGATTTTGCGTTTTGACGTGTCTGTGGCGAAACTCCCCTTGAGGGTTCGGCGGAAATAACCGATTTGAAGGGCAGCCGGGGGAAACCCGGAGCACAACCGTTCCATTTCCAGGATTTGAGGAAGAAAAAATGAACAAGACGCTGATTGCCATCGTGATTGCCGCTGTCGCAGCCTTCGGGGGGTACAAGTGGTATTCCGACAATCAAGCCAAAATGGCGGCAGAAGAAGCTGCTGTTGCAGCACAAGAGGCGGCTGAAGCTGCACAGGCGAAAGCCGCAGAGGACGCGAAAATGGCGCAAGAAGCCGCTGCCAAAGCGGCTGAAGACGCCGCCGCCGCCGCCGAAGAAGCCGCCGCTGCCGCTGCTGAGGAAGCGGCTGCCGCCGCCGACGCGGTTTCTGAAGCTGCGGGCGAAGCGACTGACGCCGCCACCGAAGCGGCCACCACGGCTGTGGAAGGTGCCATGGAAGCGGTGGGGGAAGCGGTCACCGATATTGTGGGTGAAAGCGAAGCCATGACCGAGGCGCTTGGGGCCGCGACGGAAGCGGCCACCGATGCCGTGGCTGGCGCCGTGGAAGATGCCGCTGGTGCGGCGACGGATGCCATGACCGGAACCACTGAGGCAGGCGCCGAAACCGCGACCGCAAACGAGGCGGGCACTGAAGCGGCTGCCGAAGCTACTCAGCCCCCTGCTGAGACCGCAGGGACTGCCGCGCCCAGCGAAACGGATACGGCCAAGACGGTGCTGACCCCGGAAGGGTTTGACGCGAGCAAGGTGGCTGCGCTGATCGACGAGTCGTCGTTGAGCGACGTGCAGAAACTGGCGCTGAAAGCCGCCGTTGAGCAGGCCGCCAATAATCCCGAACTGGTATCGGCTGTGATCGAGCAAGTGAAGGGCGCGCTGGGCAGATAAGCCTGACATGCCCTGAAACAGGAGACGCCGCGCAGGTTTTCCCGCGCGGCGTTTTTTTGTCGGTTTGCGGGTCTTGGTCATACTTTGCGTGTTGACTGCTGACAGCCAGCGCCGCATTCCCCGAACTAGAAAACTAGAAAACTAGAAAACTAGAAAACTAGAAAACTAGAAAACTAGAAAACTAGAAAACTAGAAAACTAGTTTTCTGGTTTTGTTAACGCTTCATGAAAGACTTCGGGACGCCAAAGGCACCCCCTGCATCTTGTCATTCGAAGGCGTAACCAAATCGCGCAATATCTTCGGCGCAGCAGTTGGCCACGATCTGCGCCAGATCATCGGTATACATATCCCGAAAATCCTTGCCCCGCGCAGACCGGTTCGCATGGGGGAGAGGGCGTAGAGAAAAGCCCAGATGCGCCTCCAAAGCAGGCAGGTCCTCGTTTAAATGTTCCAGCCGGATGAACAGATCCGCGCAATCATGCCCCTGTGCGTCCGTCACGTAGCTTGCGAAGGACGAGGCCTGAAAACTGGCCTGGGTTTCAGGCGCTTTCAGGAATGCGGCAAAATCAGAAGATCGGGCCAATTGTACGGCCGGGTGATCAAACCCCTGCGCGCGGAGCCAATGATAATAGCTCACCATCCGATCCCAGGGATTGCGCACCAGCATGAACACAAAATAGTCGCGCATCTGATCCGGCGTCACCAGCCCCGCGATGTCGCACAGCCTAGAGTGTTTCCACAGTCGCCCCGCCGCCTGCACATCCTTCAACCGCTTTCGCCGTTTCATCGCCTTGGGCGTGTCCCCCAGCATCAGATCATCCTTCATCGCCCGCGCCTCCAGCGCCAGGGCCAACGAGGTTCCTCCGGTTTTCGGAGCGTGAACAAAGATATAGCGGCGGCCATGTGAAATGATCATGCCCGCACCCTAACCGGTTTCTATGCCCTGCGCGAGCGCAGAGAGATCACGATGCCCGAAAGAATAATGAACCCCATGCCGATCGCGCTCATCAGGGTGACGCTTTGATCGAAGAGCAGATAGCTCCAGCCCGCCGCGAACACCAAAAGCGCGTATTCATAGATCGCGACCTGCGCTGCGTCACCCAGTTGATAGCCGCGAAACACAAACCCCACCGCCAACATGGACCCGACGGCCTGCAGCACGGTCAACCCGATAGACAGCTGTCCCATCGGCCCAAAGCCGCGCAGGATGAACCCGTCGGGTCCAGCGGGCACCTCATGCGGCCAAAGCGACATGATTGTTGCGCCACACAGGCCAAACACGCCCAAAGAGAGAAAGAAGAAAAGCAGCATCGACATGGCGCTTTCGCCCGTACACCATTGCCGTGTGGCGATGGCCCCGCAGGCGTAGAAAAAGCCAGCCACCATCGGAAACAGCGCGAGCGTGTTCACCCCTCCGTCAAACGGGCGCAAGACCAGAAGCACACCGGCAAAGCCAATTGCGGCGGCCAGTATCCGCATCGGTCCCACCCTTTGGCGCAAGAATACCGCAGACAAAAGCATCACCCAGATCGGGGCGGTGAACAGCCCCGCCGCCGCTTGTGACAGGGTTAAAAAGGCAAGCGAGCCAAAATAGACCAGCATTGCAAGCCCGGTCAGCCCCCCTCGCAGCGCCACCGCCCAGGTGCGTTTGGGCGTGATATTGATCACCCCCATCTGCGCCAGGGCAACCATGATCGTGACGGCCAGGCAGGCACGGATGAAATGAAACTGCCACAGCCCCGTATCGCGTGCGATGACCGCCACCGCGTTGTCCAGCCCCCCCAAGATGAACATGGCAAGAAAGACCACCCCCGCCGCAGCCGCCGGGCGATCACGGCTGCGGTCGTGATCCGGTACATTGTCCACGCCTGGCAGGGGCGCGGGAGACTCGGTGAAACTGTCCGTGGACATGTCGGTTTCCAATCAAACGATGGGTGTTTGGGGCATTGACCAGACGACCTGCGATCTGGTCTGCTCGAAAAACGACATTCTGGCAAGAAAGACCAGAGGAAACGAAATGACTGCAACAGGGAGCGCGCGATGGGTTGGATGGCAAATGAAACAGGATTGGAGAAGAACGCGGCGAATTTTGTGCCGCTGACACCGCTCTCGCATCTCAGACGGGCGGCAAAAGTGTTTCCGGATCGCGAGGCGCTGATCTATGGCCCAACCCGTCTGACCTATCGTGATTACCATGCTCGCGTGACGCGCCTGGCCGCGGCACTGGCACAGCGCGGCATCACACCGGGCGACGTGGTGGCGACCCTTCTGCCCAACACCTTGCCCCATGTGGAAGCCAGCTTTGGCATTCCTGCCTGCGGGGCGGTGCTCAATACAATCAACATCCGGCTGGATGTGGATACGGTTGCCTATATCTTCGCCCATGGCGAGGCAAAGGCCGTGCTGGTGGATGCGCAATTCCTGCCCCTGGCGGAGAAGGCGATTGCGCTGATGGACGGCGACGGGCCCGAGATCATCGAAGTGGCCGACACGCATGCAGGCCACCCGGCGTCCGGCAAGCACCTGGAGTACGAAGATTTTCTGGCGTCTGGCGACCCAGACTTCGCGTGGATCATGCCGCAGGATGAATGGGAAAGCCTCGCGCTTAATTATACCTCTGGCACCACCGGGCGACCCAAAGGCGTGGTCTATCACCACCGGGGCGCCTATTTGATGACCATGGGCACGCCGATCAGCTGGAATATGGGGCTGTATCCCAGATATCTGACCATCGTGCCGCTGTTTCATTGCAACAACTGGAACCACAGCTGGATGATGCCCGCGCTGGGTGGCACCATTGTGTGCTGTCGTGACGTGACTGCCGCGGCGATTTATGACGCGATTTCCAACGAAGGCGTGACCCATTTCGGCGGGGCCCCCATTGTGCTGAACATGATCGTAAACGCGCCCGAAGAGGTCCGAAAACCTTTTGATCACACGGTTGAAGTCTTCACCGCCGGCGCGCCGCCCCCCGCAGCCGTTCTGGCCGCCGTTGAACCCCTGGGCTTTAATATCACGCAGGTCTACGGGCTGACCGAAACCTATGGCCATGTGACCGAATGCCTGTGGGATGGCACCAAGTGGGACAGCCTGCCACAAAACGAACGCGCGGCCATCAAGGCCCGAACCGGGGTCCTGTTTCCGCAGATGGAAGACATCACGGTGATGGATGACGCGATGACCCAGATCCCGATGGATGGCGCGGCCACGGGCGAAATCATGATCCGTGGCAACTCCGTCATGAAAGGCTATCTGAAGAACCCCGAAGCGACCGCCGAGGCCTTTGCCGGGGGCTATTTCCACTCTGGCGACATCGCGCATCAGACACCGGATGGCTATATCCAGATCACCGACCGCGCCAAGGATATCATCATTTCGGGCGGCGAAAACGTGAGCTCGGTTGAGGTTGAAGGGGTGTTGATGCACCACCCCGCGGTGATGCTGTGTGCCGTGGTGGCAAAGCCCGATGACAAATGGGGCGAGGTGCCCTGCGCGTTTGTGGAGTTGAAAGAAGGCATGGAGGTCAGCGCAGAAGATCTGATTGCCTTTGCCCGCGACCGTCTTGCCGGGTTCAAAACGCCCAAAATCGTTGAGTTCTGTGAATTGCCCAAAACCTCCACCGGCAAGATCCAGAAGTTCCAGCTGCGAAAACTGGTGAAAGAGGGGCGTTGACGGGGCGCATAAAACTAGAAAACTAGTTTTCTAGTTTTCTAGTTTTGTTGCGTGTCATGTCGCAAAAAGAAAAGCCCGGACCATGCCGGGCTTTTCCTGTGTTTGGTGTGGCCGCCTTTAGGCCGCCTCTGCACTCTTGTCGAAACGCTCATAGAAGCCTTCGCCATTTTCTGCCATGTCCCGCAACAGGGCAGGGGTGGTGAAACGCGGGCCGAACTTTTCGGTCAACTGGTCACAGACCTCTGCCGCGTAAGGGGCGCCCAGCATGTCAAGCCAGCTGAACGGGCCACCGGACCAGGGCGCAAAGCCCCAGGCCAGGATCGCGCCCACGTCGCCTTCGCGGATATCTTCCAGCACGCCTTCTTCCAGCGCACGCACCGCTTCCAGAACCTGGCTCATCATCAGGCGATGTTTCACTTCGGTCAGGTCGGGCTGCTCGTCAAGCTCGGCGAATTTCTCGCCCAGCCCGGCCCACAGACCGGTGCGTTTGCCCTTGTCGTCGTAGTCATAGAAGCCCGCGTTGGCCTTGCGGCCCATGCGCCCCTCATCCGCCATCCAGAAGATGATTTCGTCCACCGCGCTGTCGGGGTAAGCATCGCCCATCGCGGCCTTGGTGGCCTTGGCGATTTTCACGCCCAGTTCGACCGAGGTTTCATCCACCAGCTGCAGCGGCCCCACCGGGAAGCCCAACAGGCGCGCGGCCCCTTCGATCAACGCGGGGCTGACCCCTTCGCCAACCATGCGGATGCCTTCGTTGATGTAAGGAATGATGCAGCGGTTGCAGTAGAAGAAGCGCGCGTCATTCACCACAATCGGCGTTTTGCGGATCTGGCGCACGTAATCCAGCGCCTTCGCCACGGCCCGATCCCCGGTTTCCTTACCCTTGATGATCTCGACCAGCATCATCTTTTCGACCGGCGAGAAGAAGTGGATGCCGATGAACTGATCCGGGCGCTCCGACGCCTTTGCCAGTTCGGAAATCGGCAGGGTCGAGGTGTTGGTGGCGAAGATGCAATCCTCGCCCACGATGGCCTCGACCTTCTTGGTCATCTCGGCCTTCACGCCCACATCTTCAAACACCGCTTCGATGATCAGATCGGCCCCTTTCAGGGCGTCCAGATCGGTGGTGGCGGTGATCGCCCCCAGCACGGCCTCTTTCTTCTCAGCCGTGGCTTTGCCACGCTTGATGCCTTTGTCCAGATAGGTCTCAGAGTATGATTTGCCGCGATCCGCCGCCTCTTGGTTTTGGTCGATCAGAACCACTTCCATGCCGGCCATGGCCGAGACCAGCGCAATGCCCGCGCCCATCATGCCTGCGCCCAAGACGCCGACCTTTTTGACCGATTGATCTGCCACATCCTTGGGGCGCACCGCGCCTTTTTCCAGCGCCTGTTTGTTGATGAACAGGGACCGGATCATGGCCGAGGAGGACGGGTTCATCAGCACGTTCACGAACCAGCGGCATTCGATCCGCAGCGCGTCGTCAAACGGCACCATTGCCCCTTCGTAGGCGGCCGACAGCAGCGCCTTGGCCGCGGGGTAAACGCCCGCCGTCTTGCCATGGATCATCGCCGCCGCACCAATGAAAGTCTGAAAGCCTGCGGGGTGATAGGGCATGCCGCCGGGCATTTTATACCCCTTTGCATCCCACGGTTTCACAATGTCCGCGTCCTTGGCGTTCAGAACCCATTCTTTTGCGCGGGCCTGCAACTCGTCGGGGGCGACAACCTCGTCGATAATACCTGCCGCCTTTGCCTTGGTCGGGGCCACGGTTTTGCCTTCCAGCAAGAACGGGGCCGCCGCCATCGCGCCCATTTTGCGCACAAGACGGGTGGTGCCGCCCGCGCCGGGGAAAATGCCCACAAGGATTTCCGGCAGGCCGATCTTGGCCTTCGGGTTGTCGGCGGCAATGATGCGGTGACAGGCCAGCGGGATTTCCAGCCCGATGCCAAGCGCGATGCCGGGCAGCGCCGCAACAATCGGTTTGCCACCTTTATTGGTCTTGGCATCCATGCCTGCGCGTTCGATTTTGCGCAGCACGCCGTGCATCTGCATGATGCCGTCAAACAGACCCTTGGCCGGGTCGTCGCCCGCGTCTTCCTTCATCTGGGCGATGACATTCAGGTCCATGCCCCCGGCAAAATCCTTTTTGCCCGAGGTGATGATTGCTCCTTTGATCGCATCATCTGACAACACGGTGTCGATATGCCCGTTCAGCTCTTCCAGAGCGGCATAAGACAGCACATTCATCGATTTCCCCGGCACATCCCAGGAAATGGTGGCGACGCCATCGGCGTCAACGGTGTAGTTGAAATCAGCCATTTTTAAACGTCCCTTCTTAAACGCGTTCAAGGATGGTTGCGGCACCCATGCCAGATCCGATGCACAGCGTGGCAAGACCGGTTTCTTTGTCCGACCGCTCCATTTCATCCAGAAGCGCGCCCAGGATCATAGCGCCCGTGGCGCCCAGCGGGTGGCCCATGGCAATTGCCCCACCGTTCACATTCACCTTGTCATGATCGGCGTTGAAGGCTTGCAGGAAGCGCAGCACAACGGATGCGAAGGCTTCGTTCACTTCCATCAGATCAATGTCGCCAATCCCCATGCCTGCGGCCGCGAGCACACGCTCGGTCGCCGGAACCGGGCCGGTCAGCATGATGGTCGGATCGGTGCCCACCTTCGACGTGGCCCGGACACGCGCGCGCGGTTTGATCCCGTGGCGTTCGCCAAATTCCTTGTTGCCGATCAGCACAGCGGCGGACCCATCGGCAATCCCGGACGAGTTCCCTGCGTGGTGCACGTGGTTGATCTTTTCCAGATGCGGGTATTTCAGCAGAGCCACGGCGTCAAAACCCGGCATCTGCTCGCCCATCATGGCGAACGAGGGGTTCAACCCACCCAGGGTCTGCATATTGGTTTCTCGGATCATCTCGTCCTGCGACATGATTTCCAGACCGTTCTGGTCACGCAGCGTGTAGACGGATTTGTCAAACCGGCCCGCAGCGCGCGCCGCAGCCGCGCGTTTTTGGCTTTCGACGGCATAGGCATCGCAATCATCACGGCTAAAGCCGTATTCGGTGGCGATGATGTCTGCCGAAATGCCCTGCGGCACGAAATAGGTCTTCATGGCGAGATACGGATCCGCGGCAATTGCGCCCCCGTCCGACCCCATCGGCACCCGCGACATGCTTTCGACACCACCGGCGATATAGGCGTCGCCCGCGCCCCCGCGCACCTGGTTGGCGGCCATGTTCACGGCCTCAAGCCCCGAGGCGCAGAAACGGTTGATTGAGACACCTGGGATGCGCTCGTCCAGGTCGGAATAGAGCACGGTCGAGCGGGCCAGACAGGCGCCTTGCTCGCCGACCTGGGTGACGTTGCCCCAGATCACATCCTCAACCGCGTGGCCGTCCAGATTGTTGCGGCGCTTGAGTTCATTCAGGGTCTCAGCCCCAAGGCGCACGGCGGTCACTTCGTGCAACGTGCCGTCTTTTTTGCCTTTGCCGCGCGGGCTGCGCACGGCGTCATAAATATAGGCGTCGGTCATTATTCTGTTTCCTTTCAGGATCTTATGTCCGAAATTTCAGGCGCGGTCAGCGGGGCTGCCGGGCATCAGGTCGTAGGGGTGTTTCCAGCCGGGGGTCTCGGAAATCCGCGTGAGCCAGGCGTCAATCGCGGGCCAGTCGGCGCGGTCAAAGCCGAAGGGTTCGGGGTAGTAGAGGTAACCGCAGCAGGAAATGTCGGCGAGGGTGAGCGCATCGCCCACCAACCAGTTTCGGGAAGACAGTTCGCCCTCAAGCGTCTTGTAAGCGCTTTTCAGGCGGCCCTGGTTGAAGGCGATCACCTCAGCCGGGCGTTTGTCTTCGGGGAGGAAGTTCATCAGGAACCGGGTCATGCCCGCCATCGAGGACATTTTGTGATTGTCCCAGAATTGCCAGCGCAGGATCTCGCGTCGCTCTGCCGCGCTGCGCCCCCCAAGCTTGCCGGATTTTGACGAAACATAATCCTGAATGGCGCCCGATTGCGACAGGGTCACATCGCCGTCCACCATCACAGGGACTTCGCCCATCGGGTTGATCTTGCGATACATGGGCGTGCGGGTCTCGCCGCCAAAAAAATCGACGTAGACCGGTTCCCAATCCAGACCAGACAGTTCCAGCGCAAGCGCCGCCTTGTAGGCATTGCCGCTTTCGCCGAAGCAGTAGAGTTTGATGGTCATCACGTTCTCCCCATTGTGATGTCGGTTTGCTGTTGGAAGCTGGGGGCGCTGCCCCCAGACCCCCGAGGTATTTTGAGCAAGAAAACGAGGGTGTCGCTTTGCATTTTCCTGTTTCAAATATCCCCGCCGAAAGATCCAGCCTGTCCGCCGGCGGGGCGATTAGCGTTTGCGCGCGTCCAGTTCCGCGTTGAACAGACGAAGGCGTGCGGTCAGGTTTTCCTGATGTGTTACGCTGTCGAAATGTTCAAAGAGGAAGGACAGCGCTTCGCCCTCATCCAGCCCCGCTTCCTGCGCAAATCGTTTCAGGCGGCGATAGCCGTCTTCGGTCATGGCGCAGGGAAAGCGGCGGGTGAGTTTGAAGCGTTTGGGCATTCCGTCCTCTTTTCAATTGTTTAGAACTGTTCGGCGTCGAGCCCCATCACGGTGGCAGATCCGCTTTCGATCCGCGCCAGATGCATCGCAGTGGCGGGCAGGCGGCGTGCCATATAGTAGCGGGCCGTGGTCAGCTTGGTCTCGTAGAACGTGACGTCAGAGGCACCGTTTGCCAAGGCATCCAATGCGGCACGGGCGGATTTCGCCCACATGAAGCCCAGGCAGACATGACCAAAGAGATGCATGAAATCATAGCTGCCGGCCAGCGCGTCATTGGGGTTCTTGCCCGCAGATTGCATGAAATACATGGCCGAGGCCTGCAGGTGTTTCGACGCGTCTTTCAGCGGTTCGATGAATTCTTTCATCGCCTCGTCGTCGCCCTGTTCCTTGCAATAGGTCTTGATCATGTCGAAGAAGCCCATGATCGGCTTGCCACCACCGGCGGCCAGTTTGCGGCCCACCAGATCCAAGGCCTGAACACCGTTGGCGCCTTCGTAGATCTGGGTGATCCGTGCGTCGCGGGTGAACTGGCTCATGCCATGTTCTTCGATATAGCCGTGGCCGCCATAGACCTGTTGCGCCAGCACGGTCATGTCATAGCCCTGGTCGGTCAGGAAGCCCTTCAGAACCGGGGTCATCAGCGAGATCAGGTCATCGGCGTCCTTGTCCCCGGCGCGGTGGGCCTGGTCAATCAGCGATGCCCCCCACAAAAGGAAGGCGCGCGCCCCTTCGACAAAGCTCTTCTGATCCATCAGCGAGCGGCGGATGTCGGGGTGGACAATCAGCGGATCGGCGGGGCCATCAGGGTTCTTCACACCCGTCACGTCACGCCCTTGCAGGCGGTCCTTGGCGTAGATCACCGCGTTCTGATAGGCGGCTTCGGCTTGCGCCAGGCCCTGCATCGCAACACCCAGACGCGCTTCGTTCATCATCGTGAACATGGCACGCATACCTTTGTGCATGTCACCCAGCAGATATCCGGTCGCCTCGTCATAGTTCATGACGCAGGTCGAGTTGCCGTGGATGCCCATTTTCTTCTCGATATTGCCCACCGACACGCCATTGCGCGACCCGACAGAGCCGTCTTCGTTCACGTTGAATTTCGGCACGATGAACAGCGAAACCCCTTTGATGCCCTCGGGGCCGCCCGGGATTTTTGCCAGCACCAGGTGGATCACGTTTTCGGACATGTCATGGTCGCCCGCAGAGATGAAAATCTTCTGGCCGGACACTTTGTAAGACCCATCCGTCTGCGGTTCCGCCTTGGTGCGCATCAGGCCCAGATCGGTGCCGCAATGCGGTTCGGTCAGGTTCATGGTGCCGGTCCATTCGCAGCTGACCATCTTGGGCAGGTAGGTGGCTTTTTGCTCGTCCGTGCCGTGGGCCAAAATCGCCGAGGCCGCCCCGTGGGTCAGGCCCTGATACATGGTGAAGGCCTGGTTCGCGGCAGAGAACATCTCGCCCACCGCGGTGCCCAGCACGACCGGCATGTTCTGGCCGCCGAACTCTTCGGGCATGTCCAGACCGGTCCAGCCGCCCTCTTTCATCTGCTCAAAGGCCGCTTTGAACCCTTCGGGTGTATAGACCACGCCGTCTTCCAAACGACAGCCCTGTTGATCGCCCACCGCATTTAACGGGGTCAACACGTCGCTGGCCAACTTGCCTGCCTCTTCCAGAACGGCCGACGTGAAACTCGGCTCCAGGTCCGCATATCCGGGGATGTCGGACTGATGGGTTTTCAGGACTTCGTGCAACACGAAACCCATATCCTTGGTCGGGGCGGTATAGCTCGTCATGGGGTGGTTCCTCTTGGATGGGGGCCTTAGGTGCCGTCGAATTCCTGAATGGTTTTCTCGGCCCATTTCAATTGATCGGTCAGATCGGCAATGGCTTCGTCCAGTTCGGCGCGCTGTTTCTTGAGGTCGGCCAGGTGTTCGCGGCCAACCTCATAGGTGCGCTTCAGTTGGGTTTGCTGTTGGTCGCCCATATCGTAGAGGTCAAGCAACTGGCGGATTTCCTCCAGTGCAAAACCAAAGCGTTTGCCGCGCAAAATCAGCTTCAGCCGCGCCCGGTCGCGTTTGGTGAACAGGCGTTTCTGGCCATCGCGCACCGGGGCCAACAGCTCTTTTGCTTCGTAAAACCGAAGGGTGCGAGCCGTGACGCCGAAAGCGTCACACATCTGACGAATGGTCATAAGGTCGTCGGTCATATCGAACATTCGATCCTCTTTTGACACCGGTGCTATATTGCGACGAGGCGGCTCATCCGCATCGCCGATCGTGATCTGACCGGTCATGTTTACTGCATAAGTTTACGTTGACGTAAATGTAACGTGACGTCAAACTTTTCAATGGCGTCGCGTCAACTTTTCTTTCCGTAACGGAACGTCATTTCGGGAAAACTGCGTGCAATTTTGGGGCACGCCACGAGCAAAAACGGTCCGCGACGGGGGCGGGCCGTTTCCAGAGAGGTGATTCTCCAGAGGTAAAGCTTGGGTCTTTTGGGGCAGGGGCAGGGGGCCGTGGCGGTTATTTCAGCTGCTTTGCCACATCGTCACGCAGGTCTTGCAGGTCATCAATGCTGTCCGCCAGTTGGGCGTATTGCTCGCGCAGGGCTTTCAATTGGCGATCCGCCAGTTCCACCCAGGCTTTGTTTTGGGCTTCGGTGCCTTTTTCATCGTAGATCAGCAGCCATTGACGCAGTTCTTCCAGGGAAAACCCAAAGCGACGGCCGCGCAGAATCAATGTCATTCGCGCCACTTCACGAGGCGTGTAAAACCGTGAACGGCCTTCCTTCTCCGGTGCCAGAAGCTCGATATATTCGTAATACCGCAATGTGCGCGGGGTCACATCGAACCTGGCGCACATTTCTTTGAAGGTCAGGCGTTCTTCAGACATATCGCTTCCCTGTTCGCTCTCCGTTGGTGTCGGATCCCTCCCTAGGTACTGTGTTCTGCGCTGCAGCGCAATTCTGTAGAACTACGCAATGCGCAAAATTCTGAGCAAAAACGGCCGCGACAGGGCGGCCGTTTGCATATTGGTTTGCAACTTGGATTGTCCTGAAGGCGGTCAGTTCATGAAATCCGGCGCCAGGAAGTGGAACCCATAAGCGACAATCAGGGCCGGTATGGCCGAGTAAAGCGTGGCAATCACTGCCGCCTTGGGGTTCAGCGCAATGGCCGGGAACAGCGCATCCCCGTCGTTCGAGATGGCATTGCCCATGACGGCAGCAAAAGGAATGGCGCCGTTAATATAAAGCGTGGTCACCAGCACCTGTGGCCCGCAGCCCGGGATGAACCCGATCACGATGGCCATCAGCGGCAAAAGCGGCGCAACGGTTTCAAACATCAGCGCCACATCCACCCCGGTGAACGTCGCCATGTAATCATAGGCCAGATAGGCCCCGATCACCCAGACCGAGATAAAGCTGGTTTCTTCCGCCATGCGGGTGATCGGGTGATCTTCGGCATGGGTCATCGCCTGCAGGATCGAAGTGGACCAGATGAACAGCCCCAGGAAAGTGCCGGCAAGCGCGATCCAGACCACCGGAATGCCAAGGGGCGCGCTGATCTCGATCTGGGCCAATTGGGCGGCCCCGACGATCAGACCGGGGATGGCCAGCACCAGATAGGCGATGTCTTGCGGGCGGATTTTGCCGATCTTGGGGGCGATGTCGCAAGCCGCGCTGCAGGTGCTGCGAAATTCGACCGTGTTGAAGCGATCCACCAGCCAACCGGATAGGATGCCCACCACAAAAGACAGGGGCAGCACCACAATGGCCGCATCGGGGCGGGTTGCGATCAACAAAAATGCGGCATCCCCCATGGTGGCGGTCAAGGTGGCGACGACGGCACCGAACCCCACATGACCGGAACTATAGGCGGCCACCACCACAACCGCGCCGCCACAGCCCGGCGTGGCCCCCAAAAGGGCCGCCAGCGGCACCTGCGCGGCCTTGGCATTGGACAGGGCCAAACCAATGTTGAACTTAAACAGCCGCTCTGCGCCGTAAAAAAGCATCAGCGTCGCGGCCACAAAGACCGACACCTGTACATAGGCATCTGTCATCAATTCGCGGGTCAGCTCCCCCAATGTGCCAGGGGCCAGTGCCAGCACCAGAAATGTCGCAAAGACAAGCAATCGCTTTGGGCGCAATTGCCCAAACGGAGAGGTCAGGGTTGTTGTTGTGGCCATCCGGGGGGATCCTGCAATTGAGAATAAGTCGCAAATGCAAAACTAAGGGCTTGCCGACCAAAAGGCAAGCGCCAATAAAAGAAGCAGCAAGCTGGAAGGAACCTGCCGCATGATCAAGGATTTGACCCCGGAAAAGAAGGCGGAAATTGCCCGGCAGTTCACCGAGGCGATTCCCCATTGCCGCGCGTTGGGCATGACACTTGAAGAGATCGGCGAAGGCGAGGCGGTGATTTCCATGCCGTATAACAAAGCGTTTGTAGGGGATCCGCGCACAGGTGTGATCCACGGGGGGGCCGTCTCTGCCGTGCTTGATACCTGTTGTGGTGCCGCGGTGATGAGCCACCCGCGCGCCCCCGCCATCACCGCAACCATTGACCTGCGCATCGACTATATGCGTCCGGCCACGCCGGGACAGAAGATCACCGCGCGGGCCACGTGTTACCATGTGACCCGCTCTGTGGCCTTTGTGCGCGCTGTAGCGCTGGATGAAGATGAAAATCGCCCGGTCGCCACGGCCACAGGGGCCTTCACCGCCGATGGCGATCTGAGCCGCAAATCCACGGAGGCGGTGTCATGAGCAATCCGACCCGTCGCAAACCCGAACCGGTCGAAGTGGTCAAGCACCGCCGCGACAGCACCTTGTCGGCCCTGGTAAACGGTGTGCCCTATATCAAATTTCTTGGCATTGAAGTGGAACGCCACGGGGATGAGCTCACCGCGATTCTGCCCTTTGCCGACAAGCTGATCGGCAACCCGATGCTGCCCGCCATTCACGGGGGTGTGACGGCGGCCTTTCTGGAAACCGCCGCCGTGATCGAACTGACCTGGGTCAGCGTCTGGGCGGATATGGAAGCGGGGCTTCTGGATCAGGAACATCAACGCGATGCGATCCTGTCCTACCTGCCCAAAACCATCGATTTCTCGATCGATTACCTGCGCTCTGGCCTGCCGCGCGACGCCTATGCCCGTGCCCGTGTGGTGCGATCTGGGCGGCGCTATGCCTCTGTTCATGTCGAGGCCTGGCAAGACAATCGGCAAAAGCTGTTTGCCCAGGCGACGGGCCATTTCCTGATGCCCTCCCGCGATTGATCCTTCATGTCTGGCACCCCACGGATCACCCATAAGCGGATCCTGAAATTCGCTTTGCCCATCACGCTCGCCAATGTGACCGTGCCGCTTTTGGGGGTGGTGGATACCGGTGTGGTCGGGCAGCTGGGGCAGGCCGTGCCCATTGGGGCCGTGGGGATTGGGGCCACCATCCTGTCCGCGCTTTTCTGGTTTTTCGGGTTCCTGCGCATGGGGACAACCGGGCTGACCGCGCAGGCCCATGGGGCAGGGGATCAGGTTGAAACCGCTGCGATGCTCAGCCGGGCCTTGATGATTGCGTTTTTGGCCGGTCTGGTGCTGATCACGCTGCAAATCCCCCTGATCTGGGCCGCGTTTCAGATCGCGCCGGCCTCGGCCGAGGTCGAAGCGTTGGCGCAGCAGTATCTGCAGATCCGCATCTTTGGTGCCCCCGCAGCAATTGGGGTCTATGCGATCACCGGCTGGCTGATTGCACTGGAACGCACGCGGGCCATTCTGGTGCTGCAGCTTCTGACGAACTGCACCAATATCCTGCTGGATCTGTGGTTTGTGCTGGAACTGGGCTGGGGTGTGGCCGGGGTGGCCTATGCCACGCTGATCGCCGAATGGTTGGGGTTGGCGGTTGGGCTTTTCCTGTGTCGCGCGGTGTTTCAGACCCCCGGATGGGCCGATACGCGCCGTCTTCTGGATCGGGTGGTGTTGCGCCGCATGACCGTGGTGAACACTGACATCCTGATCCGGTCGCTTCTGTTGCAAGGGATTTTCATCAGCTTCATGTTTTATGGCGCACGCCTGTCGGATGTGGAACTGGCCGCCAACCAGGTGCTGATCCAGTTTGTCTATGTGACCGCCTATGCGTTGGACGGGTTTGCGCTGGCAGCCGAGAGCCTTGTGGGGCAGGCGGCGGGGGCGCGTGATCGGGGAAGATTGCGCCGGGCTTCGCTTCTGTCAAGCCAATGGGCGGCGGGGGTATCGGTGCTGCTGGCGCTGGTCTTCTGGGCGGTTGGACCCACGGTGATCCACGCCATGAGCACCGCCGAGGATGTGCGTGCTGTGGCGCAGATCTATCTGATCTACATGGTTTTTGCGCCCGTGATGGGCTGGCCCAGCTTTATGCTCGACGGGATTTTCATCGGGGCAACTCGCAGTGGCGAGATGCGCAATATGATGGCCCTGTCGGCGTTGATTTATGCGCTGTCGCTTGCGATTTTGCTGCCGCTACTGGGCAATCACGGACTTTGGCTCGCGCTGCTCATCAGTTTTGTGGCACGCGGGGCGACATTGGCCTGGCGCTATCCGGCGCTGGAGCGATCTATTGCTGTGCCAGGACAGGCCGAGAGGGGGGGCGTGACCTGACGGTCACCGCGTGCCGCGGGCGGGGGCCTCGCTGCGCTCGGCGTTTTCTGGCCTCCGGCGGGGATATTTGTGACCAGAAAATAAGCAGGTCAGAGGATTTCGAGCACGCGTTCCGGCGGGCGACCAATGCGCGCCTGCCCGTTGGCGAAAACGATGGGCCGTTCAATCAGGATCGGGTGGGACGCCATTGCGGCGATCAGGTCCTCGTCAGGCGTATCAGTCGAAAGGCCCAGTTCTTTGAAGATCTTCTCGCCCTTGCGCATCATTTGGATCGGTGTGACGCCCAAAGACTCGGCCGCTGCGCGGATGTCATCGGCGCTGGGCGCGTCGTCCAGGTATTTGCGAACTTCGACCGCGCCGAGGTCTTCGACCAGTTCAAGCGTCTGGCGCGATTTCGAACAGCGCGGGTTGTGCCAGATTAACGTGGGTGTCATAGCCAGTCCTCTCGTCCCGTCCCCACCGCGTCGCTGACCTTGGCAAACCCGTCACGGGCCAGCAGGTCATCAAGGCCGCGGGCGATCTCTTCCACCAAGCTCAGCCCCTGATAGGCAAGCGCGGAGTAAAGCTGAACCACCGAGGCACCGGCGCGGATCTTGGCATAGGCGTCTTCGGCGCTGGAAATGCCCCCCACACCGATCAACGGCAGGTTTCCATCGCTGAGTTGCGACAGTTTTGCCAGCACACGTGTGGACTTTTCGAACAATGGACGGCCGGAAAGCCCACCCATTTCGCCTTTATGAGCACTTTTCAAACCATCTCGGGACAGCGTGGTGTTGGTGGCAATCACCGCGTCGATCTTGACCTCCTGCGCCACCTGGACAATCTCGGCCAGCTCGTCATCGGTCAGATCCGGGGCAATTTTCAGGAAGATCGGAACATATTTGCCCAACCCGTCGCGCACGCTCTGCACACCGGTCAGCAGGCCACGAAGCGCGTCAGCCCCTTGCAGGTCCCGCAATTTTTCCGTGTTGGGAGAGGACACATTCACGGTGGCGAAATCCAGATGCGGGCCACAGCAGGCCAACACCTTGGCGAAATCGGCGGCGCGATCATCGCTATCCTTGTTTGCGCCGAGGTTCAGCCCCACCGGCACCGGACGGCGGCGATCGCGGCGGGCCAGGCGTGCAGCGGCGGCGTCCATGCCTTCATTGTTAAAGCCGAACCGGTTGATCACAGCGCGATCTTCGGTCAGCCGAAACAGGCGCGGTTTCGGGTTGCCGGGCTGCGCGCGCGGGGTGATGGCGCCAACTTCGACAAAGCCGAAACCGGCCTGCGTCAATTGTGCGACGGCCTGGGCGTTCTTGTCATACCCCGCCGCCAGCCCGACCGGGTTCAACAGGTCCAGACCGCAGAAATTGGTTTTCAATCGCGCGCTGGTCACGTCCCCCGCCAGCGGCACAACACCTGCGCGCAAGGCCATCAGGGACAGGGTATGGGCGCGTTCCGGATCCACCTTGTGCAGCGCTTTGATCGCGAGTTTTTCAACGAGGTTCATTGCATGTCCTCCGGAAAGTCATGGCCGTCCTGCCCAAGTGGCAGCGGCTTTTGCCAGATGATCTCGTCCAGCGTCATGGGGCGGTACAGATGGGGAAACAAATCGCCGCCGCGCGATGGCTCCCATTTCAGCGCGTCGCCCATGGCGTCGGCCTCGAAGGCCAAAAGCAATAGATCGTCTTCACCGGCGAAATGCTTGGCCGCGGTTTCACGCGCCTGGCCGGCGGTCGAGAAATGGATGAACCCATCCGCCAGATCAACCGGCGCGCCCTGGGTGCTGCCTGCAGCTTGAAAAGCGGCCCATTCCGGGGCCCGGAGGATTTTATAGATCAGCATGCGCCCCACATGCCAAGCGGGACAGGCGGCGTCAAGTTTATGCGCAGCTTTGCGGGCCAGATGCCGCGAATTGGCTTGGCGATTGCGCGGGGTTTGTTAACAATGGCGCGGCGCAGGGCCGATCCCCGCGCAGATTGAGAGGTCCAGATGTCGAAATACCATACCCCGGAAGGCGGATTGCCACCGCAAACGCAGATCCTGACCGATCGCGCCATGTTCACCGAGGCCTATGCGGTCATCCCGCGCGGGACGTTTTCGGATATCGTGACCTCTGCCTTGCCGCATTGGGAGAAGGCGCGGTTTTGGGTGATTGCGCGGCCCTTATCGGGGTTTGCCGAGACATTCTCGCAATATGTTGCAGAAGTGGAGGCCGGCGGCGGGTCTGACCGGCCAGAAAGTGATGAGAATGTTGAAGCCGTGCTGTTTGTGACCGGCGGGTCGGCGCGGCTGACTGTCGATGGCGTTGACCACGACCTGACGGAAGGCAGCTATGCCTATCTGCCACCAAGTGCCAAATGGGCGCTCTGGGCGACGGGGCCGGATCGAGCGAAATTTCACTGGATCCGCAAGGCCTATCAGGCCGTGGATGGGATCGACAGCCCCGAAGCTTTTGTCACCCATGAACGCGATCACGCCCCCATTGAGATGCCCGACACCAATGGGGCCTGGGCCACGACACGGTTCGTTGATCCCGCCGATATGCGTCACGATATGCACGTGAATATCGTGACCTTCCAACCCGGTGGCGTGATCCCATTTGCCGAAACCCATGTGATGGAGCACGGGCTTTATGTGCTTGAAGGCAAAGCCGTTTATCGATTGAACCAGGATTGGGTCGAGGTCGAGGCCGGCGATTTCATGTGGCTGCGCGCCTTTTGCCCGCAGGCCTGTTACGCGGGCGGGCCGGGGCCGTTTCGATACCTGCTTTACAAGGATGTGAACCGGCATATGCCGTTGAACAAGTTCTGACCGCGCCAGCAGGTCTTTGGATCAGCGAAACAACAGATCTTTCAAAGGAATGGGCTTTTCGCGCACCGGATCAAAGTTCAGATCGGCTTCCAGATGGGCCAGATGTGCGTCCATTTCTGCAATCAACCGGGCGCTGTCGCGGTCAGTCAGGGCGTGAAGAATACGTGCATGCTCGTCCTCGTCACAATGCGAGGCGCTTTTGTCCCCATAAAGCCCGATAATCAGCGCTGACCGCATGGTGAGATCGGCAAGAAACCGGGCCAGAACGGCATTTCCCGCAATTTCGGCGAGCTTCAGATGAAACTGCGATGACAGGCGCAGCGCACGTGGTTCATCCTCGGTTGCGCGGGCGTCTTCTTCTTCGGAAATGATATGCGCCAGCGCCGACAGGTCGTCGTCGGTCACCGCGTCACAGGCCGCCTCCAGCACCGTGCGTTCAATGGCGCGGCGGGCCTCGAAAATGTCACGTGCGTCCTTGGGCGAGGGCGAGATCACGAAGGCGCCGCGATTGGGGATCAGATCCACCACATTCTGTGCGGCCAGCGAGGCGAGCGCGCGGCGCACATTGGCCCGGTTGCACGAAAACATGTCGCTTAGCGCCTGTTCGCCCAGCTTGGTGCCCGGCGGCAGGCGACGTTCCGCAATCGCTTCGAGAACCGTCTTTTCAATCCTGTCTTCGATGTTTGCCTTCATATCGCCCGTGGTTTTGCTGTGGTGATTTGGCCCGTCCATATGCCCCGTCCATAAGCCCTGTGCCCCTTATTTGCAACGGGATCAGTCAGGTGGCGGCAGGATGGTCCATGGATGGTCGAACAGATGTTCTTCGAGGTTCGGCGCAGAGCCGATGTGATCCACCACCGCATAAAGCCCCTGTGCCCCAATCGGGGCCAACACCCCGTGCCAGGTGCCGCGATGCAGGTTCACCGCCTGTCCGGATTGCATCAGAAAGGCGCGTGGCGTGCCGGGGGTGCCATTTTCATCCGGGCAGACCGTGATCAGCAACGGGACCGCATTCATCGGGATAAAGGCTTGCGATCCTTCCGGGTGGCGTTCGACCAGATCCAGCATATAGGGAAAGTGGCGTGCCTTGCCGTGAAACAGGCTGATCCCGGCGCGGCCGGACCCGAAATCCAGTTGCGCGAGGTCATGATGGCGTTGGCACATCCCGGCATTGATCGGGATGCTTTCGGCCGTGCAGTCCAACACATCCCCGAAGGCGGAAAATTCAGAAGCCGTTAGGGGGGCCGCGACGATCTCTCGTGCCTTTTCGGTCATGGCAGCAAGTCCATCAGACGAAACTCCGCAATGCGCTCGACCTGTTTGCAAGCCTCGGTAAACTCGACATCCGTGTCATGGTCGATGCGCGCCTGGAACGCGGCAAGGATCGAGGCCTTGTTGTGGTCGCGCACAGCAATGATGAAGGGAAATCCATGTTTTTCAACATATTGCCGATTGAGGGTGGTGAAGGTGTCGCGTTCTTCATCTGTCAGCATATCCAGCCCGGCCGAGGCCTGTTCTGAGGTGCTGTCCGAGGTCAACCGCCCGGCGGCGGCCAGTTTTCCGGCCAGGTCCGGATGTGCTTTCAGGACGCCCATCCGCTCTTCCTCCGCTGCGCTTCGGAAGGCGCGGCAAAGTGCGTTGTGCAACCCGATGGCCGTGTCATGGGCGGGGCCAAGTTCCAGTGCGAAGGCACGCTCTGCCACCCAGGGGGAGTGTTCGAAAATGCCGCCGTACAGTTCGACAAACCGGGGGAGGGACATCTGGCTGGGCCGTTCCCGGCGCGTGTGCGGATGGGTTTTTGCCCAATGTTGCGCGATATCGATCCGGCGGGGGCACCACACACCGTCATGTTTCTGCAAATGAGAGATGAACCGCCCAAGCCCGGCAATCTTGCCCGGACGCCCGACCAACCGACAATGTAGCCCCACGCTCATCATCGCGGGCCGTGCGGCCTGACCTTCTGCATATAGCGTATTGAAACTGTCGATCAGATAGTCACCGAAATCCCGTCCCGTGACCCAGCCGGGCGCCGTGGCAAAGCGCATGTCATTGGCCTCGAGCGTGTAGGGGATGATCAGCTGATCCCGTGTGCCTACCTCAATCCAATAGGGCAGATCATCGTCATAAGTATCTGATATATAATCGAAACCCCCTTCTTCGGCAACCAGCCGAACGGTGTTCGCGGAACAGCGCCCCGTGTACCAGCCGCGTGGGCGTTCCCCCACGACCTCGCGATGCAGGCGGATGGCTTCTGCGATCTGGGCGCGCTCTTCTTCTTCGCTCATGTCCTTGTGCTCAACCCATTTCAACCCATGGCTTGCGATCTCCCATCCTGCGGCTTTCATCGCAGCCACTTGGGCGGGGCTACGGGCCAGGGCTGTGGCCACGCCGTAAATGGTCAGCGGAACTCCGGCGCTGGTGAACAGGCGGTGCAACCGCCAGAACCCGGCCCGCGCGCCATATTCGTAAATGCTCTCCATGTTCCAGTGACGCTGCCCGGCCCATTGGGCAGCCCCCGGAATGTCGGACAAAAAGGCCTCTGATGCCGCATCGCCATGCAACAGGCAGTTTTCCCCGCCTTCTTCGTAATTGAGCACAAATTGGACAGCGATCCTGGCATCGCCTGGCCATTGCGGATGAGGGGGCGTTGCGCCGTACCCATACATGTCGCGCGGATAGCGTGCCATGGCAGACCTTTCTCTTTGTGCCCAACATTGGTGCGGTTGCGGCAGAATGTGCCTGATCATGATAAGGGGAAGGCAGGATTGTTAACAAGATCCAAGCGGCGAAATCCCGACAGGTTTCGGGCTGCCTTTCCGTGGCGGAAGGTATGACCCGGCTTTGACAAGCCGCCCCGACTCGCGCAACTCTTTCGCCATCACCAATATTCAGGGGGTTCCCAATGAAACGATTTCTGACATCCGTTGCTGCCATGGCCATGACCGCAGGTGTGGCCCAGGCCGACTACACGTTGAATATCATTCATATAAACGACCTGCACAGCCGGGTTGAGCCGATCAACAAATACGATTCGACCTGCAAAGCCGAGGACAATGCCGAAGGGAAGTGTTTTGGCGGTTATGCCCGGGTTGCCACTAAGATTGCCGAACTGCGCAAGGAGCTGGATGGCCAGAATGTCATCGTCATGGATGCGGGCGATCAGTACCAGGGGTCGCTGATGTATACGACCTATAAGGGTGACGTTGAAATCGAAATGATGGAGAAAATCGGTTTCGATGTGATGGCGGTTGGCAATCACGAATTTGATGATGGGGACGAAGGTCTGGCCAAGCTGCTGGATGGTGTGTCCTTTCCGGTGATTTCCGGCAATCTCGACGTGAGCAAATCCAATGTCCTAGCCGGCAAGCTGGGCAACCATGTTGTGCTGGATGTGGGTGGCGAAAAAGTCGCGGTGATTTCTGCCCTTGCCGTGGACACGGTGGAAACCTCCAGCCCGAGTGACGCGGTGATGTTCGAGGATGAGATCACGGCGCTTCAGGCGGATGTGGATGCACTGACCGCTGAAGGGGTGACCAAGATCATCGCGCTGAACCATGTGGGCGTGAAAAAGGATATGAAAATTGCCGAAGCGGTCACCGGCATTGACGCGGTTGTGGGCGGGCATTCGCACACCAAATTCTCGAACACCGAAGACGGCGCGATGGCCTATCCAACCATGGTGGGCAATGTCCCGGTGGTGCAGGCCTATGCCTATTCAAAATACGTCGGGCTGTTGACGCTGGTGTTTGATGATGAGGGGAATGTGACGTCGGCCACTGGGGATACAATCCTTCTGGACGCGTCAGTTGCGGAAGATCCGGAAATCGTGGCTCGGGTGGCCGAACTGGCGGGCCCGATCGAAGAGATGAAGACGCGTGTGGTGGCTGAAAGCTCTGAACCGATTGATGGCGAGCGCGGATCCTGCCGCGCGATGGAATGCGCGATGGGCAACATCATCGCGGATGCCATGCTGGACCGCGTGAAGGATCAGGGGATTGAGATCGCCATCCAAAACGGTGGCGGCATCCGGGCCTCGATCGACGCTGGTGAAGTGACCATGGGCGAGGTGCTGACCGTGCTGCCGTTCCAGAACACGTTGTCGACCTTCCAGGTGGATGGCGCAACCATCCTGGCCGCCTTGGAAAACGGGGTCAGCCAATATGAAGACGGCGCAGGTCGCTTTCCGCAAGTGGCAGGGATGACTTATACGTTTGATCTGTCAAAAGAACCGGGCAACCGAATTTCAGATGTCATGGTTGGTGGCGCCCCGATTGACCCGTCCAAGATGTATGGCGTTGTCTCGAACAACTATGTGCGCAACGGTGGGGATGGGTACAAAATGTTTGTTGATGCGCAAAACGCCTATGATTTCGGGCCGGACCTGGCCGATGTGACGGCAGAATACATGGCCAAAATGGGGCCGGTGAAACCGATGCTTGATGGGCGGATTAAGCAGAAGTAATCTGTTAAAAACGTTATGAAAAAGGGCAGGTGTTCCTGCCCTTTTTTGTAGCCTGGAAACGCATTGAACGCATTCTAAGAAAACTAGAAAACTAGAAAACTAGAAAACTAGAAAACTAGAAAACTAGAAAACTAGAAAACTAGAAAACTAGAAAACTAGAAAACTAGAAAACTAGTTTTCTGGTTTTGTTATACTGGGAGTGGCTGCTGTGCGTATGACCCGGCTTGGCGCTCAGGCCGCCGAATGGCGCTGTATGCTCTTCACATCTTTCGCCGCTTCAACCAAGGCGGTTGCAATGAACTCCAGTTCAGGCTGGGTCAGGCGTACGGGTAGGCGGGTGTCACAGGCGCGCATCAACATCTCTCGCGTTTGCGGCAAAGGACCGGGGTCCGCCATGAATTGCCAGTTCCAGAAGGCACGCGCATTGTCCTCGCTCAGGCCGAACACCTGCACCGACACACCGCGTGCTTTGGCCGCGTCTTGAAAGCTTACGGTTTCCTCGTCGCTGAAACCCACCAGATTGAACTGGATCGAATCCGGGGCCCGGGTTTCCGGGGCCAAGGGGGCGGGCACGTCCAGCCAAGGGCTTTTGTTCAGCAGCTCCGCCACGAAATCATGGTTGCGCAACCCGTCCGTCACCCGTTGCGCCAGTTCCGGGATTTGCGGTCGGATCACCGCGGCCGACAGGTTCGACAGGCGCGTATTATAAAGCGGCAGCTTGTTTTGCCAGCGGGCAAAGGCCTCGGCCAGATCAGGGGAATTGTCCCCATGAGGCGATTTGTGCTTCTTCCAATTGTGCTCATAGGCGCCCGACATGATCACCGCGCGCGCGGCAATTTCGGCGTCATCTGTGACCATGATCCCGCCTTCACCCGCATTCAGCATCTTGTAGCTTTGGAAGGAAAAACAGCCGATTTTGCCAATGGTGCCGATCTTTTTCCCATGCCACAGGGTGCCAAGCGAATGGGCGGCATCCTCGATCACCGGCACATTCCGCGCGTCACACAGCGCCATGATCGCGTCCATGTCAGAGGTATGCCCGCGCATGTGGCTGATGATCACGGCTCCGATGTCATCGGTCAGCTTGGCGTCGAAATCTGCCATGTCGATGCGGTAATTTTCGCCCACCTCCACCAGAACCGGCACGCAATCCGCATGCACAACTGAACTGGGCACGGCGGCAAAGGTGAAGGCCGGGATCAGCACTTTGGTATCGCGCGGCAGGTCCAGCGCCTTGAGCGAGAGGAACAGCGCGGCAGAGCAACTGGCCACCGCGAGCGCGTATTTGGCCCCCATCAACTCGGCAAACTCCGCCTCAAGCAGGGCGACCGGCGCGTCCATCGGCGCAGTGTAGCGAAACAGATCACCGGAGCTCAGAAGCCGGTCAATTTCCGCACGTGCTGCTTCGGGGATGGGTTCTGCGTCATAGACATTGGGTGCAAGCGACATAAGATCTCCTGTCTGCCTCGTCTTTCTGGCCTGGTTTTGGATCCGTTTCGGAATTCCCAAAAAGTCATTTCGGAAATTCTAATGCAGTTTGCACGTACACACCACAAAAAATACCCCGGAAACGTGACGTTTTCCGGGGTAAATCAGGAGGATCCTGCAGATGGCCGCACATCCGGCCCGTCAGACATTCAACAACAGATGTTCCCGTTCCCAAGGGCTGATGACCTGCAAAAACTCGTCATATTCCGCGCGTTTTACAATGGAATACACCCGGCCAAAGTCGGGGCCAAGAACCTCTTGCATTTCATGGGCCGCATCGAACAGATCCAGCGCATCGCCCAGACCGCGTGGGATATCCCCGTCGCCCTCATAGGCATCGCCCTTATACTGTGCGCGTGGTCGTTCCTGCTCGATCAGGCCAAGATAGCCCGCCGCAAGCGAGGCCGCGATGCCCAGATAGGGGTTGCAATCCATCCCGGCAATCCGGTTCTCGACCCGCCGCGCCTTGGGCGATGCGAGCGGCACCCGAATGCCTGTCGTGCGATTGTCACGCCCCCATTCCAGATTGATCGGCGCGGCATTGTCTTTCACGTAGCGACGATAGGAATTCACATAAGGGGCCAGTACCGCCACGGTGCTGGGCAAATGGTTCTGCAAGCCGCCGATAAAGTGGAAAAACGCATCCGTTTCCCCGCCTTGCGGGCCGGTGAAAATATTCTCTCCGGTCTCGCGGTCCAGCACCGAATGGTGGATATGCATGGCCGACCCCGGTTCTTCGGCAATCGGTTTGGCCATGAAGGTGGCAAAACAATCGTGGCGCAGCGCGGCCTCGCGAATGAGCCGTTTGAAGTAGAACACCTCATCGGCCAGTTTGATCGGGTCGCCATGGATCAGGTTGATTTCCAACTGGCCGGCGCCGCCTTCCTGGGTGATCCCGTCAATCTCAAACCCCTGCGCTTCGGCGAAATCATAGATGTCGTCAATCACCGGACCAAACTCGTCCACTGCTGTCATCGAATAGGCCTGACGGGCCGCCGCGGGGCGGCCAGAGCGCCCCATCATCGGCTTGATCGCCTCAGCCGGATCCAGGTTGCGGGCCACGAGATAAAACTCCATCTCCGGGGCCACCACGGGCTCCCACCCCTTGGCGTGATACAGATCCACCACCCGTTTCAACACATTGCGCGGCGAATAGGGGATCGGATGATCATTGCGATCATAGGCGTCGTGGATCACCTGCAGGGTCCAGTCCGCCGTCCAGGGCGCAGCGGTGGCGGTGGTCATATCGGGGCGCAGGATCATGTCGCGCTCGATAAACCCCTCTTCGCCCGCCGCCTCACCCCAATCGCCGGTGATGGTTTGATAGAAAATGCTGTCAGGCAGGTGGAAATGCTCTTGCCGGCCAAATTTGGCCGCCGGCACCGCCTTGCCCCGGGCAATGCCGGGCAGGTCTGAAATCACGCATTCGACCTCGTCCAGACGATGCCCGTCGAGATAGTCCCTTGCCGCATCGGGCAGATTGACCATCCAGCCCGTGGTCGATTTGTCAGGCGTCCCCATCACTTGGCCCCCTGTTTCAACACCGCAGCCATTCGATCGGCGAATGTCTTGTTGTCATTGTCGGCTGGCAGGTTTTCCACCGCGCGATCCAGCAATTCATCTGGCACATTGCCGCGCCCACGATGGGTGATCAGCCCGGACACCAGGTCAGAGGTAAACTCCGGGTGCGGCTGAATGGTCAGGATCTGGTCGCCATAAACCAATGCCGCATTGGCGCAGAAATCGGTCGAGGCAATCACGCGGGCCCCTTCGGGCAGTTCGGTCACCTGATCCTGGTGCCAGGCGTTCAGGGCCAGGGTCTCGTCGCCGAAATCATATTCGGTGCGCCCCACCGACCAGCCGCCGGAAAACTTCTCAACCTTGCCGCCAAGCGCCTGGGCAATGATCTGATGGCCAAAGCAAACCCCCACAAGGGGCTGACCTGCCGCCTTGATCTTGCGGATCAGATCTTCCAGCGGCGGGATCCAGTCATGGTCTTCATAGGCCCCGTGTTTCGACCCGGTGATCAGCCAGCCATCGGCCGCATCCAGACCCGGGGGGAACTCCCCATCCACCACGGAAAAGATTTCAAATGCGAACCCATGCCCATCCAAAAGCCGGGTGAACATTTCGCCGTAGTCACCAACACTGTCACGCACTTCTTCAGGCGAGTGGCCTGCTTGCAGGATACCGATCTTCATGTGTCACCAAATTTGATCAAATTTCTGCGGCCAGACTAACCGAGCCAATCGCTGGCGACAAGCACCTTCGTGACGGAGAATATGCTACGGGTCTCTTTCGGCATGCGTCTTTGACAGCGCGTGGCGTCATTTCTCATTTTCTGGACATAAATATCCCGGGGTGAGCCTCGCAGAGGCGAGGGGCAGCGCCCCTGTTCAGGCTCACGAAGTGAGCCACCAACAGCGGGCTAAGGCGCAAGCCGAGGCCCCCTTGACGCTGCTCTTACCGGAACAGATTCATCCGAAGCTTCACCGGCTTGCGCCGTTCCTGCGGCAGGTGGCGGTTCAGATGACGACTTGCAACCCCGAACACCGTGATCACCACAAGGGTCAACAGGATGAAATAACCGGCCAGGATCGGATAGGGGATAAACGGGTTGAAGGTTTTGTCGGCGAAGTAGCTCGCGTAATAAAGCGCATCCCCCTGCTGGCCGCGCACCGGAAAGCTGGAAAAGGACACCAGCGCCGTGGCGTGAAACAAGAAAATCGCTTCGTTGGTGTAGGATGGCCAGGCCAGCCGCAGCATGGTGGGGAAGGTGATCCGCTTGAACCGGGTCAGCCCCATGATCCCATAGGCATCCGCCGCTTCCAGGTCCCCTTTCGGGATCGACCGAAGCGCGCCGTAAAAGATCTCTGCCGAATAGGCGGAGGTGTTGAAAAACAGCACAACCGTCGCCCCCAACCAGGCGGCGGTCAGCGGCTGAAAGACCGGATAGGCCTGTTTCAGCGACAAAAACACCGCGTAGGCAAAGAAGAACTGGATAAACAGCGGCGAGCCGCGGAACACGTAGATGAAGAACTCCGCCGGTTTGCGCAGGGCGGCGTTGCGGCTGTTCTTGCCCATCGCAAGGGCCACCGCAAAGACAAACCCAAAGATGATCGCGGCCAGCCCGTAATAGATGTTCCAGATCATGCCCGACCCGATCAGGGTGAACTGTTCACACAGCGTGAAATCCGAGCGCGGCAGCAGACGTTCGCCATAGCCGATGGACCGGAAGGCGTAATCCTGAATGGTTTGAAGACAGCTCATGCCGCGGCCTTTCTTTGTGCTTCACCGGCGGCGGTGGCCTGCCCCTTGGACAGGCGGGCCGAGATCCGTTTGAAGACGCGTTCCGACAGGCTGGTGAAGGCCAGGTAAAAGACCAGCAGCCCGAAATAGTAATACATGTGCCAGTTGGCGTGCGGGTAATCGGAAAAGCGCGCGGTCTTGGTCGCGCCCAGCTCCTTGGCCCAATAGACCGCGTCTTCCACCCCCAGCAGGAACAAAAGCGGCGTGGCCTTGATCAGGATCATCCACAGGTTACTGAGGCCGGGCAGGGCATAGATCCACATTTGCGGCACCATGATCCGCCAAAAGGCCTGCCGATGTGACATGCCATAGGCCTCGGCAGTTTCCATCTGTGCGCGCGGCACCGCCTTCATCGCGCCATAGATCACATTGGCGGCAAAGGCACCAAACACGATGGCGAAGGTCAGCACGGCCAGGAAAAACCCATAGGTTTCATGCACCCATTGCGGGCTGGTCGACAGCGGCAGCTTCGCCTCGGCGCAGACCACAAAATCATTGCCCTGCCGCACCGGGTCGGTCCAGTCGGGGCATTTCACCTTGTGGCGCATCCATTCAAACGCCTGGTCCAGCGCAATCACGAAGAAGAGGAAAAAGGCAATATCCGGCACGCCGCGCACGATCGAGGTATAGGCCTTACCAAACCAGCGGATCGGCGCGATGCGTGCGCGCGATGCCATTGCGCCCAGAAATCCAAAGCCAAGCGCCACCGGCGCGGTGATTGCCAACAGCACCAGAACCGTCCCGAAGGACAGGTAGAAAGACATGTGCTTGCCTGTGGTCAGGTAACACGACAGCCATGACAGGCCTTCAAGCGTCGAGGGGTCGGTGCAGTAGGAAAACATCGCGGGTGTCCGAAGGGCGGGGGCCGAAGATCAGGGGCTGTGCAGGGGTTGCGCACCCCGTCTGGCGGCCGGGTGTGAAAGGGGGCCCGCCACAAGGGCAGGCCCCGATAAATCATGGGATCAGATCACCACTGAGACGAGACTTCCCACTTCGCGATCAGCGTGTTCAGCGTGCCATCGTCTTTCATCGACTGAATGGCCGCATCAAACTTGGCGCGCAGTTCCGGGTCCGATTCACGGATGCCCATGCCCACGCCGCCACCGATGGCTTCCATCCGCTCCAGCATCACCAGACCGTCCTGGCCCACCATGGTGTCGAGGAAGGATTTGTCGGCCAGAACCGCGTCCGCTTCGCCGTTTTTCACCGCAGCGACGGTTTCTTCCGGAGTGGCAAACTCGATCAGGGTCCAGCCCTGCTCGGCCACGAAAGCGGCCTGAATGGTGGTCGCCTGGGCGGCGATCACAGCGCCACCTGCCGGGTCCACATCCGCCGACATGGCGGCATAGGCCGAGGGATCTGGCGGGGTGTAGGGCTGGGTGAAGTCGATCACTTCATCGCGCTCGTCGGTGATCGACATGCCCGCGATGATGGTGTCGTAGTTGCCCGACACGAGGTTCGGAATGATGCTGTCCCAGTCGTTCTTGACCCAGGTGCACTCGAGCTCGGCGCGTTTGCACAGCTCGTCGCCCAATTCGCGTTCAAACCCGTCGATTTCGCCGGCATCATTGACGAAGTTCCACGGGGCATAGGCGCCTTCGGTGCCCATGCGCACGGTGTCCGCCATGGCGAACCCCGCGGTAACGGCCATGGCGGCCGTGGTCAGGATCAGTTTCTTCATATTTTTCTCCCTTGGTGATTTTGTTGGTTTCTTGTGTCAGTGCGGCTGCGAATGCGACAGAAATTGCTTCAGTCGCTCGCTTTTCGGATTGCCAAAAAGATCTGCCGGCGCGCCTTCCTCTTCGACCAGACCCTGGTGCAGGAACACCACGTGGTCGGAAATATCGGCAGCCATACGCATGTCATGGGTCACGATGAGCATGGTGCGGCCCTCGGCGGCCAGATCCTTGATCACCTTGATCACTTCCTGTTCCAGCTCGGGGTCGAGTGCCGAGGTGGGTTCGTCGAACAAAAGCGCGCGTGGTTCCATGCACAGGCCCCGCGCGATCGCGGCGCGTTGCTGTTGCCCGCCCGAAAGCTGCGACGGCCACATGTCGCATTTGTCGCCGATGCCCACCTTGTCGAGGTAATAGCGCGCCTTTTCCTCAACCTCGGCCTTGTCGCGGCCCATCACCGTGACCGGGGCCTCCATCACATTTTGCAGGATGGTCATGTGGGACCACAGGTTGAATTGTTGGAAGACCATCGACAGGTTGGTGCGAATGCGGGTGACCTGTTTGCGATCCGCCGGGTGACGATCCAGCCCATGACCGCGCCAGGAAATCGGTTCACCTTCAAAGCGGATTTCACCCTGCTGGCTTTCTTCAAGCAGGTTGGCACAGCGCAAAAGGGTGGATTTCCCTGACCCCGATGATCCGATCAACGAGACCACATGCCCGCGTGGGGCAACCAGATCGACCCCTTTCAGAACCTCAAGCGCGCCATAGCTTTTATGCAGGTCGCGGATTTCGATCACGGGTGTGTCAGCAGCAGCTGTCGTGTCAGTTAGCGTGTCTGGGGTCACAGAGTGGATCCGAATTTGCCTCGTTCATTGACCCGTGAGTAGGGCGCAATTCTTTTGCAATTGCAACGGCGAAAACACGTGCCCCTAAGGTAAGGTTCGGCTTATCGACGATAAAACCGACGATAAGCCGATTGGATGCGTCCCCGGCGCAAGGTCCTCGCGTCAGACGGGTGACAGGTGTCAGAGGATCAGCTGCCCTGTGCGCGCTGACGGGCGATGTTCGAATCGCGATCGTTTATCCCCAGAAGGCTCGCCACCATACGCATCAGCGCGTCTTCTTCCTCGGCGCGGGTGCCATCCGCCAGCACCACGGACCATGCGGTTTCGATCACTGCGATGCGGTCGTCCAGCGGCACCGCGTCCTTGATCGCGCGGGTGAAGCGCACCGTATCAGGGGCCTGAGTTTCAAAGGCTTCTGCTTCTTGGCGCAGGTCTGCAGCGGCGGCTGGGGTCAGGCCGTAACGGGCCGCCAGCGCCGCATCAATGGCCGCGATTTCACGGGCATCGTAATCCCCGTCAGAACGGGCCAGCCGCACAAGAAGGGCCGACAGTGCAAGGCGTGCATCGTCCTGGTTCAGCGGATCGGGGGCGGGGGCAAACAGCCGGTCGAGAAGCGAAGAAATCATGGGGTTAGATATAGGGCAGGGAGGGCGCGGGGGAAAGGTGGCGCGCGCGAAGGTTCTGAGAAAGCGGGGCTCCCGCCCGGATTTGCCCCCCTCGCGGGGCGCATCCGGTTGGGGGTGGCCTCGCGTCGCTCGGCAGGGGCGCTGCCCCTCGCGGCGGGGCCGCTCACCCCGGTATATTTATGATTAGAAAATGAACAATATCGTCGCGAGGTCAGTCCGCGTACCCTTCGACGATGATCAGATCCCCTTCGCTGACCGGGTCGCGCAGGGCTTTGGCGGCCTGGTACTCTGCGCTGGCGTAGCAGTCTTTTGCGGCTTGGTAGCTTGGAAACTCGATCACCACATTGCGCGCGCGCGCGGTGCCTTCCATGGTTTCGAATGCGCCGCCACGGATCAGGAAACGCGCACCGAATTCGGCAAAGGCCGTGCCGTTGGCCGCGATGTATTTCTTGTATTCGTCAAAGTCATGCACGTCGATCCGGCCGATCCAGTATCCTTTTGCCATGTTCCATTCCTTCAGCTGGTAGGTGTGTCGAGCGGGTAGAGTATGTCATCTACCGCAATTCCGCCGGGGTCCATGTGGGTGATTGTCACGGCGCGCGCCGGGCTGGGAAGGTGAAACCCATAAGGGGCCACTCCGGTATCTGGCCGCAGGGTTTGCATGGCGATCGGATTGCCCGCCGCGTCATGGAAGGTGATCGTGACAGGCCCCGGGATGGGGCGGCTGCCCAGCGGGTCGGCGTAATCGGCATGAAGTTTCAGCGCAAAGCGCGTGATCGCGTGGTCAAACACAATGGCCAGCGCGCCTTCGCCACGCCCGGTAATGTCTTGGAACCCTTCGGGGCCAAGCGGAAACAGGGCATTGGAGCCGAACCCGGCATGATAGGCCACGGCGAGGTTTTCACCGGGGCCTCCCGCGACCACCTCCAATGGCAGGCGGGGCGGGCCAGAGAGCTGATCGAACCCGTCGACCGCCTGCCGTGCCTGGCCTGCAAGCCGCTCGCCGATGCGGGCAGAGGGGGCGGTGAGGATGCCGTCATAGGATGCACCCGGTTCAGGCAGGACAGGCAGTGTTTCGAACGTGATCCGGCCGGAAAGTTCACGCTCGAGCTGTGCATAGGGCACGGGCTGCACTGTCTCTGCGCTGAGGGGGGGCGACGTGATTGAGATGATCGTCGCTGCAAGGGGGCATAAGATGCCCATGCGGTACATCTCAATCTTCCGAGGTGGCACTGTGTCCATTGGAAATGTCGTCGCGTGACAGGCCCAACTCCTGCGCAACCTGGGTGACGAAACAGGTTTCTTCGTCGCGCACCAGGCCATCAGCCCGCGATACGCCCCAGAGCGCCGAGAGCATGGTGACACGGGTTTTGGCATCCACCCCTTCGCGCACCAATGCGGTGAGGGTCGACGTGTCCGGCGCTTCGCGTTCCAGCTTTTCACAGGTAGCACGCGCTTTGGCGGCCTCGACCGGGTTGAGGTCCCGGTGGCGCGCAAACAGCCGGTCAATCATGGCGATCTCTTCCACCGCGTAATTCTGATCGGCCTTGGCCAGACGCACCAGAAGCACGCCCATGGCAAGTTCCCCATCCAGCTCTGGCAGGGGCGTGGCGTCTTGCGGGGTTTTTGTAAACTTCTGAAAGAACTCTGACAGCATGGGACCCTCTTACGTGTTAGCGCGAGCCTATCCATCGGCGGGCAAAGCGGCAAGAGGGCAAACAAAAAGGCGCGCCACTGGACTGTGATGCGCCTTTTGATGTTTGAGCTTGGGGTGGATCAGACCAGCCGTTCCACCTCTTTCGCCGCCCGTATGAAATCGGCAAACAGCGGGGCGGGATCAAAGGGTTTCGACTTCAGTTCGGGGTGGAACTGCACGCCGATGAACCACGGGTGATCTTCCCATTCCACAATCTCCGGCAGGCGCCCATCGGGGGACATGCCCGAGAATTTCAGCCCGCAGGCCTCAAGCTGATCGCGATATTTTGCGTCGACCTCGTAACGGTGACGGTGACGTTCTTCGAGTTCCGTGCCGCCATAGATCCGCGCCACGTTCGACCCTTCGCTGAGCGTCGCCGAATAGGCCCCCAAGCGCATTGTGCCGCCCTTGTCATCGCCAACCTTGCGTTTGACCTTATAGTTGCCCTGCACCCATTCCTTCAGGTGATAGATGACAGGGGTGAAACGGGTTTCGCCCGCCTCGTGGTCAAACTCCTCTGACCCTGCATCCTTGATGCCGGCCACGTTGCGCGCGGCTTCGACCACGGCCATCTGCATGCCCAGGCAAATGCCCAGGTAGGGGATCTTGTGTTCGCGGGCATATTGCGCCGCCTTGATTTTCCCTTCGGTGCCGCGTTCGCCAAATCCTCCGGGCACAAGGATGGCGTGGAACCCTTCCAGATGCGGGGCAGGATCACCCTTGTCGAACAGCTCGGCATCCACCCATTCGAGTTTCACCTTTGTCCGGTTGGCCATGCCACCATGCGCGAGCGCTTCCTTGATCGACTTATAGGCGTCTTCCAGCTGGGTGTACTTGCCCACCACGGCCACTTTCACTTCGCCCTCGGCATTGTGAATGCGGTCTTCCACATCTTCCCAGCGGCGCAGGTCGGGTTTGGGGGCGGGGGCAATCTGGAAAGCGTCCAGCGCCGCCTGATCAAGGCCCACCTTATGATAGGCCATCGGTGCTTCGTAGATCGATTTCAGGTCATAGGCCGGGATCACCGCCTCTTGGCGCACGTTACAAAAGAGGCCGATTTTAGCGCGTTCCTTGTCCGGGATCGGGTGTTCCGACCGGCACACCAGCACGTCGGGTGCGATGCCGATCGAGCGCAATTCTTTCACAGAGTGCTGGGTCGGCTTGGTCTTCAGCTCACCAGACGCCGCGAGATACGGCAGCAGGGTCAGATGCATGAAAATACACTGGCCACGCGGGCGTTCCTGGCTGAACTGGCGGATCGCCTCGAAAAAGGGCAGAGCCTCGATGTCGCCCACCGTGCCGCCGATCTCACACAGCATGAAATCGACCTCGTCATCGCCGATGGCAATGAAGTCTTTGATTTCATTGGTCACATGCGGGATCACCTGAATGGTTTTGCCCAGGTAATCGCCCCGGCGTTCTTTTTCCAGCACATTGGTGTAGATCCGGCCGGACGAGACAGAATCGGTGTTGCGCGCGGCCACGCCGGTGAAGCGTTCGTAATGGCCCAGATCCAGGTCGGTCTCTGCCCCATCGTCGGTCACAAACACTTCGCCATGCTCAAACGGGCTCATCGTGCCGGGGTCGACATTCAGATAGGGGTCCAGCTTGCGCAGGCGGACCGAATAGCCGCGCGCCTGCAACAGCGCCCCCAAGGCGGCCGATGTCAGGCCTTTGCCAAGAGAGGAAACAACACCACCGGTGATGAAGATGTAACGTGCCATATGCTTGGCTGCCCCCGTGAGATTGGGCCTTTGGCTGTCTGCAAAGCGCCCGGTCAAGTCCTTTCGAATGCGCAAGTACCTGTCGTAAATGTGCTTCGAACCATCTGCGAAACACCAAAACGAACGGGCCTGCGAATCCGCATTCCACGGGATTTAAGACTTACACGATTCCGGTATCCCGCGCAACCGAACCGCAAGATGAGGGGCGGAAAAACCGCCACTTCACAAACTGTAGTGATTTAGTCCGCGCGGGGCGGGGTCAGGCTTTCGTCAGTTGAGACCGGCGGAAGCAGGCTCTCCACGTCCGGCAGCGCCGGGGTGACCGGGGCCTCTTCTGAAGTGGTCGGCAGGCCAAGCGCGTCAGTGACCGAGCTGTCAGCCGAGTTTTTCGCCGCGATGATCGTCAGCGAGATCGAGGTGACCAGGAAAGCAATCGCCAGGCCCCAGGTGATTTTCGACAGCGCCGTCGCAGCCCCGCGCGACGACATGATGCCGCCACCGCCGCCGCCACCGATCCCAAGCCCACCGCCCTCGGAACGCTGAAGAAGCACAACACCGATCAGCGACAAAGCCAGAATCAGGTGGATAACAAGGACGACATTTTCCATAAGCGGGGCCTAATGTTCGGTTACGACGATCTTCGCGGGTATGTAGGCGAAAGGGCGGGGCGGTGCAAGTCGCCAATCGGAATGCCTGGTGTCTGAGGGCAGAAAAACGAAGATGATCTTCGAAATCACGCGTTGACAGCTAGGGCAGAGCCTGCATTTCGAAGAAAACTAGAAAACTAGAAAACTAGAAAACTAGAAAACTAGAAAACTAGAAAACTAGAAAACTAGAAAACTAGAAAACTAGTTTTCTGGTTTTGTCGCGTCACCAACGGATGCTTCCGCAGGCCGATCCTCCGCCTTTTTGCGTCTGCGGCGAATTAGCTGTTCCCCCAGCGGCAGACTCCCGCTATGACGGGCCGGGTTTTCTTTGAGATAGGAACAGACCATGGCAAATGTTGTCGTCGTAGGCGCCCAATGGGGTGACGAAGGTAAAGGCAAAATCGTTGACTGGCTCAGCGAACGCGCAGATGTGATCTGCCGGTTTCAGGGCGGGCACAATGCGGGCCACACCCTGGTGATCGACGGCAAGGTTTACAAGCTGCACGCGCTGCCGTCTGGCGTGGTGCGCGGTGGCAAACTGTCGGTGATCGGCAATGGGGTCGTGCTGGACCCGTGGAACCTGTTGAAAGAGATTGAAACCGTGACGGCGCAGGGCGTGGAAATCTCGCCCGAGACGCTGATGATTGCGGAAAACACGCCGCTGATCCTGCCCTTCCATGGCGAGTTGGACCGTGCCCGTGAAGAGGCGGCTTCGAAAGGCACCAAAATCGGCACCACCGGGCGCGGCATTGGGCCGTGTTACGAAGACAAGGTGGGGCGTCGTGCCATCCGTGTGGCCGACCTGGCCGATGACGCCACGCTTGAGGCCCGCGTCGACCGCGCGCTGCAGCACCATGATCCGCTGCGCAAAGGTCTGGGGGTCGACCCCATCGACCGCGACGCTTTGATCGCACAACTCAAGGACGTTGCACCGAAAATTCTGCATTTCGCGGCTCCCGTCTGGAAGGTGCTGAACGAAAAGCGCAAATCCGGCAAACGGATCCTGTTCGAAGGCGCACAAGGCGCGCTTCTCGACATCGACTTTGGCACCTACCCCTTTGTGACCTCGTCCAACGTGATTGCCGGTCAGGCCGCCACCGGCGTGGGCATCGGGCCGGGCTCCATCGACTATGTGCTGGGCATCGTAAAGGCCTACACCACCCGCGTGGGCGAAGGCCCGTTCCCGACCGAGCTTCTGAACGACGATGGCACCCCCGACGCTGACGGCGAACGCCTTGGCACCCGTGGCCATGAGTTTGGCACCACCACAGGCCGTCAGCGCCGCTGCGGCTGGTTTGACGCGGCGCTGGTGCGCCAGACCTGCGCCACCTCGGGCGTGTCGGGCATTTCGCTGACCAAGCTTGACGTTCTGGACGGGTTCGAGACCCTGAAAATCTGCGTGGGTTATGAACTCGATGGCGCGCGTCTGGATTACCTGCCCACCGCCGCCGACCAACAGGCTCGTTGCCTGCCCGTCTACGAAGAAATGCCGGGCTGGAGCGAATCGACCGAAGGTGCGCGCAGCTGGAACGACCTGCCGGCCAATGCGATCAAATACGTCAAACGCGTGGAAGAGCTGATCGACTGCCCCGTCGCGCTTCTCTCGACCAGCCCGGAACGCGATGACACGATCCTGGTGACCGACCCGTTTGCGGATTGATCCGCACTGCATTGCAATGATCTGAAGGCGGGCGCGGGAAACCGTTGCCCGCCTTTTTCAAACGAAGGAAACGCCGATGGCCCTGAGTTACAAAACCCGCAAGCGCCTTTCGCTTCTGATCCTCGTGCTGGGTCTGCCCGCCTATATCATCATGGCGATCTGGGTGGTGTCACTGTTTGATCGCCCGCCGATCTGGCTGGAGCTGATCATCTATGTGGTGCTGGGGTTCCTCTGGATGCTGCCCTTCAAGAAGGTGTTTTTGGGGGTGGGGAAAGCGGACCCCGAAGAGGACCCGTCGAACTATCCGCATGATCCCGCCGGGAAATATGCGCTGAAGGACCATGAAAAGAACGAAACACGCAATTGAAAAAGGCCCCCGAAAATCGGGGGCCTTTCTTTTGGACCAATCGTGCGAGATCAGGCCGATTGGCGATCACCCGGCTTTCCTGTTGTCTGGCCGTTGGGGCGGAACCGCGTGGTGTCGGTCAGTTCGAACTGTCCGCGTTTGAGGC
This sequence comes from Aliiroseovarius crassostreae, assembly GCF_049803815.1. GTDB lineage: Bacteria > Pseudomonadota > Alphaproteobacteria > Rhodobacterales > Rhodobacteraceae > Aliiroseovarius > Aliiroseovarius crassostreae_A. Next base: position 282,235 of record NZ_JBNAGI010000001.1, on the reverse strand, counting down.
GCTTGATCCGCCCTTCCCGCAGCAGTTTTCCAAAGGCGCGCAGCCCTTCTTCACGGGAAAATGCGCTCTCGCCGACATAGCGGCGCACCATGCCCATCACCATTGGACGGGTAAAGGTTTCCTGACCATTGACCAAAACCGTATGGCAGGCCGCCGCTTCCAGCAGCTCGCCCAGCTCATGGGCCCCAACCTGCTCGACATAGTCGATGAACCCGGTTTCGTCAGACATCAGGATGTCCGCCGGCTCTTTGGCGTCTTCCATGTCGCGGGTCATTTGCGCGTCACGCATCACGCGCCGGGGCCGCACCACCTGGGACGGGGTTGCCGTCGCGTGGGTTTCCTCTTCCGCCGGGCCGTCGTCGATGCGTTGCTCTGACACCAGAACAAGCGGGGGCATGCGGCGTGCGGGGGTGTCCGATTTGCCAGGACGGCGTGGGCGCACAACACGGGCCAGATCGTCACGATACGCGCCGACACTGTCCGCACCGGTATCCCCTGCCAGCGCATCATCCGCATCCTCATCAGCGCGCTTGGCTTGAACCGCTGCCTTCAGGTGGGCGATGGCAGACCGGCGGCGGGACACTTCTGTGCTTTCCATATGCGAGTTGGTTTCCGCCAGGATCCGATCCAGCGCATCATCACTTTTTCCAACACCACCGTCATCAAAGGCCGTCAGCCTGGGGCTGTCTTCCTCTGACAGGTCGTCTTCGGCACTGGTGCCGGACAGGAACGGAGCGTTGGGGGTCGCGGCATCTGCCACGACATCCGCCGCTTTTGGTGCTGACGTCTCAAGGGGGGTGTGCGGGGCGTCTTCGGGCGCAGTGTCATCCTCTGCGGCCTCATTCGAACCCTCTTGCACCGGATCCGTGCCTGGCTCCTCCGGGTCCAGATCCGCGCGTGCCTCGGCCTCGGCCTTGGCCAGCTCTGCCATCAGCTCGGCTTCTTCATCCGGGGTCAGCATCGAGTTCTCGTCGTCCTCAGCCGCCGCCTCTTCGAGCTCGGTCTTGGCTGCCTCGGGGCGGCCACCCTTGATATGACGCACCCGGATCACACGCGGTTTGCGCAGCGGAGAGGCGTCGGCCACCTCTGCTTCGCTCACCTCTTTTGTGGTGTCCTCGCGTTCGTCTGTTTGTGCCGTGGCCTCTTCGTCCACAGCTTCTGACACAAGAGCAGACAGCGCATTTGCACTCTCTTTTTCGCCCTCTTCCGTCTCGCGTGTGGATGTCGGAGTGATCGGAGCGGTATCCTGAGCAGAATCTTCTGCGTCAGCTTGCGCCTCCGCCTCCGCGTCTGCGTCTGCGTCTGCGTCGATGACATCTTCTGCTTTCAGACGCGACAAGACGTCTGAAATGGTGTCATCACCGTCGCCGCGCGACAGGGTGTCCGTCGCATCTGGTTCGGCGGGGGCCGGCTGGTCTTTGACCTGCGCGGCACGCTCCAGCAACGCAGCGTTGTAAGACGCATCTTCCTCGGCATCAAACGGGCCGTCAGGGTCGGCATCTGTATCCATCACGGCCAGAACCGACGACACGGTGCTGGGCGCGGCGTGTTCCTCTTCCGGAAGGGCCTTCTCCGGTTGGGGGGCCTCTGCGGTGGTGGAGATCGCTGCATCAGAGCCATCGTTGCCTTCAGCCTCGATGGCCTCCGCCGCCGGGGGCGAAGCCTCGGTGATTTCGTCAGCGGTGTCGTCTGTCAGATCCTGTTGACGTTCCTTTTCCGCGCGACGGGCGCGGCGACGCTGACGCAGATCTCGCAGCTCATCAGACGACAGCGGGGTCTCTTCAGCCTCTTGCGGTTCCTCATCGGTCGGGGCCGCCGTGTCCATTGGGGTCGACGTCAGGGGCGACGGGGAGGCGTCGGGGTGTTCGATTTCGTCCGTTACATCTTCGGCATCGCCGTCTGCAAACAGACTGCTTGTCTCCTGGTCCTCGGCATACTGGTCGGCCGCGACAAAGGCGGCTTCGCCCCCGGCGCGTTTTTCATCGACCACGGCGCGAATGCGTTGCAGCTTGTCGGCAATGCTGCCCATGGCAGGCGCGACGGTGGTGTCGGATTTGGTGTCCGAGGGGGCGTTGTCCGGGGTGGTGATGACGGGTTTCGGTGTGTCCACCTGGTCTGCCACCTCATCCGCCACAGCATCGGCCTCGGTCTTTTCGGCCGTTGGTGTCTGGGGTGGGGTCTCGGGTTGGGTCTCCGATGGGGTCTCGGGCGTGGCGGTCACCTCTTCGACGACCGGTGCCTGCATGTCGGTGCGGGCATCGGGCGACGGGGCGTTTGATGCAGGTTGCACGGACCGGGTCGGGTCCTCTTGCACCACATCCGGAGCGGCCTCATCGGTCAACAAATGATCGGCCGCAACCAAGGTGGCACCAACCGCTGTTTGCGCACCGGTTTCGGCATCCGCCTGGCGCAAAACCACGCCATCGTCTTCAATGCGGGCTTCCACCCGTTTCTGGATCTCACGTTCAGCGATGCGATGCAGCATCTCGGCATCCGGCGTCGGTGGTTCCGCGCCGAAGTAGCGATCGTCTGCTGCCAGATCACGGAAATACTCCGCAATTGACTTCATCGTGTTGAAAGGCTCGTCAAAACCCTCCAACGTGCACGAAAACGTGCCGTAAGATACAGTGAGAATCTTGCTATTGCTCACCATAAATAACTCGCTTTCTCCCCCGATCCAGCAGGAACCTGTTTACCATGCACTGGTTCGGGAAAATGAACAAAACCGGGAAATTCGCGGTATTTTTTCTGGGCAGGAATGTGTTTAGTTTCTCAGCTGGAAACAATAACCGCATGAAAGGGCAGATTTTGCAACAATCAGATCATGTCACGCTGCTGGGGGGCGGGATTGTTAACCACGCGATTCTTCAGGATTGTCTCGCGCTGGCCCCGCGTCTGGTGGCGGTGGATGGGGGCGCAGATGCCGCTTTGGCGCTCGATCTGGTGCCGGAACAGGTTCTGGGGGACCTCGACAGCCTGTCGCAGGTCGCCCGCGCACGGTTGGACCCTGAAAGCATCATCGAGACCCCTGACCAAAACCGTACTGATTTCGATAAGGCGCTGGAAACCGTGGCCGCGCCGCTGGCCCTTGGGGTTGGTTTCATGGGCGGGCGACTGGATCATGAACTGGCCTGCTATAACGCGCTGGTGCGCAGTGACCGGCGCTGTGTGTTGGTGGGCGAGGAAGATCTGTGTTTTCACGTCCCCGATCAGATCACGCTTGGCCTGCCGGTGGGCACGCGCCTGTCGCTTTTTCCCATGGCCGAAGTGGCGGGGTATTGCACCGGGTTGAAATGGCCTGTCGATGGGTTGGTCATGGCGCCCTGGGCACGGGTGGGGACCTCAAACGAAGTGACCATGCCCGAGCAGGACTTGCGCTTCAATTGCCCCGGCATGCTGGTGATCTTGCCGCGTGTCCATCTGGCGGCTGTGGTGGTGGCGCTGTCCTGACGGGCCTAGGCCATTTCCCGCGCCTGGCGGTGCTCTCGCGCAACCACGTAAAGCCCGGCCGCCACGGTGATGGCAATCCCCACCGCGGCAAGCCCATTGGGCAGGTCACGAAAGAACAGCCACCCCATCAGGGTGGCAAATGGGATTTCCAGATATTGCATCGGGGCCAACGTGGCAGAGGGGGCGTATTTCAAACTGGCGGTCATCAGGATGGCTGACCCGGTGCCGATCACGCCGAAGGCAATGAGGTCGGGCAGTGTGGATAACGGGGGAAGGGCGACGGGCCCCGCGAGGATCCACAGCGGCAACAGCACAATCGCCCCCAGATACCCGTTCGCCACCTGTATCGCCAGAGGATCCAGCGCCCGAGAGATCTTGCGCGTGATCATGGCAAAGACCGCAAATCCCAGTGCCACGCCCAAAGGCAAAACCGCCACCAGCCCCACGGCAATAAAGTTGGGTTGGATCACCAAAAGCGTGCCAATGAAGCCCACCAGCGCGGCGGCAATCCGATGCGGCCCCACCTGTTCATGCAGGAAAAAATGCCCAAGACCCAGCATGATAAACGGTGCCACAAAGGCGATGGCCACCGCATCTGCCAGGGGCAGAAAGCGCAGCGATTGATACATCAAAGCCATGGATATCAGCAGGACGAGGCTGCGCGCCAGCATCCAAAGCCGCGCCCCTTTGGGCGGCACACAGGATATCCCCCGGATCCTGAGCCAAGGATAGAGCAACAAGGGAAACAGAAACCGCAGGGTGATCAGCGCCAGCAACGCCACCTCTGCCCCCAGCGCCTTGGCCTGTGCATCCGACAGCGGCACCAACATGCAAAACCCCAGCATCAACAGGATGCCAAGCAGGGGCCGGTCATGTGGGGTGGTCTGATCAGTCATGGCGCGACCCTAAAGCGTTTCGAGATTAACTTGAAACACAAGTTGATTTCGAAACGCCCGCATCGTCATGACGTTCCGAGCGTTTCGCCTCAGTATTTCGCCTCAGTATTGTGTCTCAACAATATGCCAAAACGCTTTAAATCGCCCCACCGGGAAGTCAATGCGCCGGTCTTGGGATCAGCAATTCGGGACGTTGACCGCGAGCCCCCCCAAAGAGGTCTCTTTATACTTCTCCATCATGTCCTGACCGGTTTCGAACATGGTTTTCACGCAGGCATCCAGCGGCACAAGATGGGTGCCATCGCCGCGCAGCGACAGCGACGCGGCGGACACCGCCTTGATCGCGCCCACCCCGTTGCGTTCAATACAAGGCACCTGCACCAGCCCCTTGATCGGGTCACAGGTCAGGCCAAGATGATGTTCCAGTGCAATCTCCGCGGCGTTTTCCACCTGCATCGGCGTGCCGCCCATCACAGCACACAGGCCCGCAGCGGCCATGGCGCTGGCCGATCCGACCTCAGCCTGACAGCCCGCTTCGGCGCCCGAGATCGACGCGTTGTGTTTGACGATCCCGCCAATCGCAGACGCGGTCAGCAGAAATTCGTCAATCTTGTCGCGGCTGGCCCCGGGGACGTGATTGAGCCAATACATGATGACAGCGGGCAGCACACCGGCCGCGCCATTGGTGGGCGCGGTGACCACCTGGCCGCCGGCGGCGTTTTCTTCGTTCACCGCCATGGCATAGACGCTCATCCAGTCATTGATCGTGTGCGGCGCGGTCAGGTTCAGGCCCTTTTCCGCCTGCAACGCCTCGTAGATGTTGCGCGCGCGGCGCTTCACCGACAGGCCACCGGGCAGGATCCCGTCACGCTCCAGCCCCCGGGTGATGCAATCTTCCATCACCTGCCACAGGCGTTTGATGCCCGCATCCAGCGAGGCTGGCCCCATATGTTCCAGCTCATTGGCGCGCTTCATCTCGGCAATGCTTTTGCCGGATTTCGCGGCCATCTCAAGCATTTGTGCTGCGGTTTCAAACGGGTAGGGGTGGGTTTTTGCATCTTCCTTGTCGCGGATCGGTTCTTCGGCCTGTTCGGCCTCGGTCACCACAAACCCGCCGCCAATCGAATAATACGTCTCGCGCACCACCACGTCACCCTGCGCGTCGGTGGCCATCAACACCATGCCGTTGGCGTGGCCGGGCAGCGGGTGGTCATAGTCGAAAATCAAATCCGCTTTCGGGTCAAATTTCAGCGTGCCCAACCCCTCGGGGCTGACGGTTTTGCTGGCCTCAATGGCTGCAAGGCACTCTTCCGCCGCGGCATGTTCATAGGTATCCGGCAGAAAGCCTGCGAGCCCCAGAATGGTGGCGCGATCCGTGGCGTGGCCTACGCCGGTGAAGGCCAGCGATCCGTGTAGCGAGGCCCGCAGCCCCGCCACCTGAAACGGTTGTTCCCGCAACAAATCCAGAAAGCGACCCCCGGCCACCATCGGCCCCATCGTGTGGGACGAACTGGGGCCAACCCCCACTTTGAACATGTCAAAAACAGACAGAAACATGAGACCCTCGCGCGGTTTGGTCCAAAAGCATAAGGGCGACCATGACGATTTTTTAGCAAAGCCGAGGGGCAGAAAGCGACATTTTCCTGCTTAGTCAGGACGTGTCAGCACAAAAGCCGCCCCCGCAGCGATCAGCCCCCCCTGAACGAGAAGGACCCATAACGGCAAACCCTTCCAGATCGAAAAGGCAATGACCAGTGCCATCATGCTGGTCGCCAGAAGTTTCGCCCGCCGCGAAATCGCGCCCCGCTCTTCCCAGTCGCGAATGGTCGGGCCGAAATGTGCGTGTTCGATCAACCAGTTGCGTGCCTTCGGGCTGGATTTTCCAAAGGCAAAGGCCGCAACAAGCAAGAAAGGGGTGGTTGGCAATACCGGCAACACAACCCCCAGCAGGCCAAGGCCCACCGCCCCCCATCCCAGGGCCATGTAGAAAAATTTGCTCATCCGCTTTGCCGTTCTCCAAACGACCGTTTCGCGCGTCATGCTGGGGCAATGTCACCGGAATGTCCAGCGCGCTGTGATTTTCTATTAACGCATTGATTGTATGTAATAATATCCACGGCCCGACGTGCTGCAATTGGATCCGGGGCGGGTTTACTTGCACTTCTCTATCGCCACGTCGGTACAACTCTTTTATAAGCCAAGAAAAAGCACCAGAACGTGCATCAAAAGGGGATTGCTGCCATGTCCGGGGAATTGTCACCCATCGATACCGCCAAATTTGTCGCCGCCAAACGCGCGGTGGAGTTTGTCGAGGACGGGATGCGCGTGGGGCTGGGCACCGGATCCACCGCGGCCTGGATGGTGCGTTGCCTGGGCGAACTGGTGCGCGACGAAGGCCTGCGGATCACCGGGGTGCCGACGTCATCGCGCACCGCGGATCTGGCGCGCCAACAGGGCATTCATGTGGTCAGCCTGGACGAGGCAAAATGGCTGGACCTGACCATTGATGGCACCGATGAATTTGATGCGGATCTCTGTCTGATCAAAGGCGGCGGCGGCGCACATCTGCTTGAAAAAATTGTCGCAACTGCGTCTGACCGGATGGTGGTAATCGCTGACCCGTCCAAATCTGTCGATGCGCTGGGCGCTTTTCCGCTGCCGTTGGAAGTGGTGCCCTTTGGCTGGCAGACCTCGAAAAACCTTGTCGAAGAAATGCTGGTGTCTCTCGATGTGCTGGGCCAGACCACAACGCTCCGGATGAATGGCAGCTCGCCCTTTGTTTCGGATGAAGGCAATTACATTCTTGATCTGCATCTGAAACGGATCGGCGACCCGCGCAGATTGTCGATGGTGCTGAACCAGATCCCCGGCGTGGTGGAAAATGGCCTTTTCATCGACATCTGCGACGTGGTTGTGGTGGGGCATGGCGATGGCCGGGTGGAGGTGACCGACATCAACGAAGGCACCTTTGAAGAGGACCGGATCGAATTTGTGGACAGCGACAATATCTTTAAAGATTTATAGGCCTGCAAACGCAAAAGTTTAAACTTTTGTGGGATGAATTCCCGAAACTTTTAACTTTTGTCTCCCTCAGAAGGACGCTCCGGGGGAACCTGATCGCGGTTTTGTGACCGCGCATGGTGTTTTCGCGGCCCCCCGCTCTGGAAAGATCAACGGCTTGCCCCTAGGTTCTCGTCAACTGGATTTCGGAAGGGACAATCATGAGCAACGCAGCAGGTGAATTCGACTATGACCTCTTTGTGATCGGCGGCGGGTCGGGCGGCGTGCGCGCGGGCCGGGTGGCGGCGGAAGGCGGGGCCAAGGTGGCGCTGGCGGAAGAGTTCCGCATGGGCGGCACCTGTGTGATCCGGGGCTGCGTGCCGAAAAAACTGATGGTGTTTGCGTCCCACTATGGCCCGGCCGCCGACGAGGCCGCGAAATACGGTTGGAAGGGCAATGACGCCGGCACGTTCGACTGGGGGCAGTTTCAGCCGATGCTGCATGCGGAACTGGACCGGCTGGAAGGCATCTACCAGCGCAACCTGGGCAATTCGGGTGCGGATATTTTCAATGCCCGCGCGGTGGTGAAAGATGCGCACACGGTTGCGCTGTCGACCGGCGAGGAGTTTACCGCCAAGCACATCCTGATCGCCACGGGCGGGCGGCCCTTTGTGCCCGACACGCCGGGCGCGCGCGCCCTGGGCATCACCTCGAACGATATTTTCAACCTCGACCAGTTCCCCAACCGGATCCTGATCATCGGTGGCGGCTATATCGCGACCGAGTTTGCGTGCATTTTCAACGGATTGGGTGCGCATGTGGCGCAATGGTATCGCGGCGCACAGATCCTGCGTGGCTTTGATGACGAGGTGCGCGGGCTCTTGGCCGAACACATCACGGCACGCGGCGTGGACCTGCATGTCGGGCAGGATGTCGAACGGATGGAGCAGCGCGACGGGGCCATCTGGGTCAAAGGCACCGATGGGCGCGAAGAGATGTTTGATCAGGTGCTCTTTGCCACCGGGCGCGTGCCCAACACCGATGGTCTGGGGCTGGAGGAGATCGGCGTCGAGCTTGGCCGCTCGGGCGAGGTGAAGGTGGACGCCTATTCGCAAACCGCCGTGCCCTCGATCTACGCGGTGGGCGATGTGACCGACCGGATCACCCTGACCCCGGTTGCGATCCGCGAGGCGATGGCCTTTGTGGAAACGGTGTTCAAGGGCAACCCGACCAAGCCGGATCATGAAAATGTTGCTTCCGCCGTGTTCACCCAGCCGGAATATGGCACGGTCGGGATGAGCGAGGAAGCGGCGCGCGAGCAAGAGAAAATCGACGTCTACACCGCCGCCTTCCGCCCGATGCAATCGAGCTTTATCGGGTCTGACGAACGGGTGTTGTTCAAGCTGGTCGTGGCGCAGGACAGCCAGAGAGTGCTGGGGGTGCATATTGTTGGCCCCGGCGCCGGTGAAATGATCCAGCTGGCGGCGGTCGCGGTGAAAATGGGCGCGACCAAGGCCGATTTCGACCGCACTGTGGCCGTGCACCCGACCATGTCGGAAGAGATTGTTCTGATGAAAACACCGACCCGTCGCGACTGAACCTGAACCCGCGACACGTGACTTGAAGACGCGCGCCATTTGGTGCGCGTTTTTCATAAGGGGCGGCAGTGACAGCTTGACCACGCCCCCCGACGCGCATTTCGAAGAAAACTAGAAAACTAGAAAACTAGAAAACTAGTTTTCTGGTTTTTTGCAGAAATCATGTTCTTCGCCACGGAAATGCCCTGCAATCCGGGGGCTTTGACTTGAAAAAACCTGTCTGAAAGGCCAGTTATTGTCGCGAAGCTTTGACCAGATAAGGATAACAACCAAATGGCCAGCGATAATGGCGGTCCCTGGGGCGGCGGTGGCAACCGCGGCGGCTCTGGTGGCAACAAAGGTGGTGATCGACCGCCGCAACGTCCGGGTGATCAAACTCCGATCCCGGAAATCGACGAATTGATGAAAAAAGGGCAAGAGCAGCTGCGCGTTCTGATGGGCGGCCGGTCTGACAATCGTCGCGGCGGATCGGGCCAAGGCGGCGGCGGGGGCGGCTTTGGCCGTGGCTCGCTGATGCTGGCGGCGCTTGCTGCGGCTGGTGTCTGGGTCTTTGCCAGTTTCTATCGCGTCGACACGTCTGAGCAATCGGTTGAGCAGCTGTTTGGCGCGCGCTACGGCGTGGGGCAGGAAGGTCTGAACTTCGCGCCCTGGCCGGTGGTGACCAAGGAAATCTATCCGGTGACCCGCGAAAATATCATCAACATTGGCGAAGGCAATTCCGGCCTGATGCTGACCGGGGATGAAAACATCGTGGATATCGATTTCCAGGTGGTCTGGAACATCTCGAATATCGAGGATTTCGTCTACAACCTCGCCGCCCCCGAAGACACCATTCGTGCGGTGTCGGAATCGGCCATGCGCGAGATTATTGCCCGGTCGCTTCTGGGCCCGATCCTGACCTCGGATCGTGGTGTCATTCAGCAGGAATTGCAGGACCTGATTCAGCAGACCCTGGATGGCTATGAAGCCGGCGTCAACATCGTGCGGGTGAACTTCGACCGCGCCGACCCGCCGCGCGAAGTGATCGACAGCTTCCGCGAAGTGCAGGCGGCTGAACAGACCCGCGACACGCTGCAGAAACAGGCCGATGCCTATGCCAACCGCGTTGTGGCTGCCGCCCGTGGTGAGGCCGCCCAGCTTCTGGAAGAGGCGGAAGGCTATCGTGCCAAGGTGGTGAATGAGGCCGAAGGCGAAGCCGCGCGCTTTATTGCGGTTTACGACGAATATGCCAAGGCCCAGGACATCACCCGCAAACGTCTTTACCTCGAGACGCTGGAAAAAGTGATGGGATCGATCAACAAGGTGATCATCGACGGGCCGGTTGGGGGCGAAGGGGGCGTGGTGCCTTATCTGCCGCTCAATGAGCTGAACAAACCCAGCGGAGGGTCGAACTGATGCGTAAGACACAAGTGAGTGTTGCCCTCCTGGTTGTGGCCGTTGTGGCCGCCCTTCAGGCGATCTATATCGTGGATGAACGCGAAACCGCGCTGAAGCTGCGCTTTGGTGAGGTAAAGGAAGAGATCCGCAATCCGGGGCTTTATTTCAAAGTGCCGCTGATCGACGAGGTCGTGAAATATGACGACCGGATCCTGCCGCTTGACACCCGCAAGCTGGAAGTGACGCCTGCTGACGGGCGTCGTCTGGAAGTTGATGCCTTTGCTCGTTGGCGTATCATTGATGCCAAGGAGTTTCGCCGGTCCGTTGGGGCTGGTGGTATTGCTGGCGCTGCATCGCGGCTTGAGCGGATCCTGAACGCCGAACTTCGTGCTGTGCTGGGTAAGGTGAACTCGGGCGTGGTCCTGTCGGCTGACCGGATCCTGCTGATGAACCAGATCCGCGATCGTGCCCGCAGCCAATCTGTTGATCTTGGCATCGAAGTGATTGACGTGCGGATCAAAAGCGCTGACCTGCCGCAGCAAAACCTTGAAGCGACGTTTGAGCGGATGCGGGCGGAACGTCAGCGTCTGGCCGCAGACGAGATTGCCCGTGGTAACGAAGCGGCCCAACGCCTGCGCGCAACGGCGGATCGGACCGTGGTGGAAACCACGTCTGAAGCCCGCAAGAACGCCCAGATCATCCGGGGTGAGGCCGACGCGCGTCGCAACGCGATCCTGGCCGAAGCGCTGGGTCGGGACGAAGAGTTCTACGCCTTCCTGCGCTCGCTGCAGGCGTACGAGCAATCGCTTGCGGGCGACAACTCGTCGATGGTGATTTCACCCGATAGCGAGTTTTTCGACTATCTGAAATCCGATGAGGGCCGGAAATGAGCCTTGTCCTGCTTGGATTTGGACTTGTACTTGTGATCGAGGGGCTGGTGTTCGCACTGGCCCCTTCGCGATTGGACGAGTTGTTGGCCGCGATCAATGCGCTTAGCCGGGATCATCGTCGGGTGTTGGGGCTTGGGGCCGTGGCCATTGGTGCGGTGATGGTTTGGTTGTCGCAGGGATAAAGGGCGTGCCCGAACCGGGGGCGGACCCGGACGTGGCAGGCTGTGCCGTGCCTCTTTCGGAATGTCTGACCCAGCGGGACGCCGCGCCCTCAGTCAGCAAGGCTGGCCAATTTTGGCGGTGGCGTGAACGTGGTCGGGACCTCTGACGCCTTCAGCAAGGTTTCCATCAGTGGGGCAGAGAGGGGTGGTTTGAAGATCCCCGACACCACCCCATGCGACACGCTGAGCACAAGAAATGCCAGCTGATTGGAGCCCACCACCAAGGTCACCTCCTGAAGGTCCCCCTCCTGCAGATCCTCGATGGCTTTGATCCGTTCAAAGGCCCCGTCATTCACTGGCAAAAAACGGGCCCCGATGCCGTCCAGCGCAGTGATGCTTCCATCCACCACGTCCAGCCCGACCTCCAGCGCGGCAGGAATGCGGCAGTCATATTGGTTGTAAACCTGAGACGGCACGGCGGGGCTTTCCGGAGCGGATGCGGTCTGTCGCTGTTTTGATAACAGCTTGGGGGTGATGCGGCGGGCAATCCAGCTGGCGATCCGGCTGCTGGCCCAGATCAGGGCGGTTGCGGACAGGACCATGCCCAAAACCACAAGCAAAAGATCGGGCGAATATCCCAAGTCAAACAGGTGATCGGCCTTCTTGCCCAATATCCGCCGGGCCATGCGACGAAATCCGCCGACCTGATCGCTTTGATCTGCCAGTTGCCGGCCACTGGCCGCCGATGGGCTGCAGGAAAACCTGAGTGCCACGATCAACGCCCCGACCTGGCCACGCACCTGATCAGGGGCTGCAAAGCGACCCGTTTTCAGGGCGCTGTTGCTGGCGGCAAACAGCCAGTCGAACGACGCTTTCCAGCCGCCCAGCCCCAAATCCCCGGATCTGTCATCGGCGAGGATCTGCTTGGCCTGGTCCAACTCGCGCCGCAGCAAATCCAGGTCATGCGGGCTGAGATATTCATCATGGCTGGAGACCAGGCTGACGGTATCGATCAGGGCGTTCACTTCGGCAGGGATCCCACATCGGTCGTCTGCATGGGCGAAACCAACCGAGGCGACAAGGGCCACCCAGGCCAAAAGGGCCAGGACAGCCGCCTGGGGTGCGGCGTGAAGGGCGCCAAGCCAACGCCCGTTGACTGTCAAATTCTTCTGTTCCACCCTGACTGGATAAGGCAACAAGGCTAAAATAGTCTGAAAATCGTTCTTATGCTTTGGGATATATGCGAAAAATGCAGGTTGGCCGCGGGTCGGTGAGGCGCGAACGGCAGGGCTTCGCCGTTGGGCATCAGCGCATCGGTATCACAAGAGGGTGAGGCGATGTGACATCCCCCTTGCAGACATTTGCGTTGCACATTTTGGTTCCTATCTAGAGACTGTCAGCAACGGGCCGCCGGATGTGCTCACAAGTACCCGCCGGCCCTCACCGGATTTGAGAAAGAGGAGACGAGTTTTGAGAGCGCAGGCAATTTCCATATCGCGCATGTCCCCGATGGGCGCGCGGTTCATCATGGCGATGATCATGAGCGCCGCAATGGTGCTGGCCGCAGGACTTCGGGCCGAGGCGCGCGGCGCCCCCGACAGTTTTGCCGATCTGGCCGAACAGGTCAGCCCCGCCGTGGTCAACATCACCACAACCACCATCGTGGAAAACCGATCCGGCCCGCAGCCGATGGTGCCCGAAGGCAGCCCGTTTGAAGAGTTCTTCCGCGATTTTCTGGATCGCGACCGGCAGGGCAATGGCAACCGTCCGCGCCGCAGCCAGGCGCTGGGTTCGGGCTTTGTGATTTCCGAAGACGGGTTCATCGTGACCAACAACCACGTCATCGAAGGCGCGGATGAAATCATGATCGAGTTCTTCGGCGGCGAAAAGGAACTGCCCGCCAAGGTGATCGGCACCGACCCCAACACAGATATCGCGCTGCTCAAGGTCGAAAGTGACGAGCCGCTGGATTTCGTGAAATTCGGTGACAGCGACGTGATGCGTGTGGGCGATTGGGTGATGGCCGTGGGCAACCCTCTGGGGCAGGGGTTCTCGGTGTCTGCCGGGATCATTTCGGCCCGTAACCGGGGCCTGGGCGGCGTTTATGACGATTACATCCAGACCGACGCGGCGATCAACCGGGGCAATTCCGGCGGGCCGCTGTTTAACATGGATGGGGACGTGATTGGTGTGAACACCGCGATCCTCAGCCCCAATGGTGGGTCGATCGGCATCGGCTTTGCCATGTCCTCTGTGGTGGTCGACAAGGTGGTCGGCCAGCTGCAGGAATTTGGCGAAACCCGCCGCGGTTGGCTGGGGGTGCGCATTCAGGACATCACCGAGGATATGCTGGAAGGTCTGAACCTGAGCTCGACCGACGGGGTGCTGGTCAATGACGTGCCCGAGGGCCCGTCGAAAGAGGCCGGCATCATGGCCGGTGACGTGATCATGTCCTTCGATGGGCAGGATGTGGCCAACACACGCGAGCTGGTGAAAATCGTCGGCAATGCGCCGGTGGGCAAAGCCGTGCGCGTTGTGGTGATGCGCGATGGAAAGACCGAAACGCTGAAAGTCACCCTGGGTCGTCGCGAAGACGCCGTTGCCTCGAACAGTTCCGGTGGAAACTCTGATCCGGCGGAACCGTCGCAGAAGACGCTTTTGGGCATGACCCTGCGCGAGCTGGATGACGCCAGCCGCCAAGAGCTGGGCCTGGCGCCCGGTGCCAAAGGTCTGGTCGTGACTGAGGTGGATGAGGCCAGCGAAGCCTTTGAAAAGGGTCTGCGCGCAGGGGATGTCATTGCCGAGGCCGGGCAGTCGCCCGTGGGCAATATCGCCGAGTTCGAAGAGCTGATTGAAGGCGCCCGCGAGGGGGGGCGCAAATCGATGCTGCTGTTGGTGCGCCGCAATGGCGAGCCGCGCTTCCTGGCCCTGTCGCTGGCGCGTTAAGCTCCGCTTTGAATTGACCGCAAACGGGCCTCGCAGATCTTTGCTGGGCCCGTTTATCTTAAAGCGTTCAGATCGGCACAAAAAAACCCGCGCCAGGCGCGGGTTTTTTGATCAGTGGTGGGGCGCATCAGGGAGAGAGCGACGCGTCGCCCAGAGAGCCACTTACATCTTTTCGATGTCAGCCCGGCACAGACCAATATCCGCCAATTCGCGGTCGGTCAGATCAGACAGCGCTTTACGGGTCGAGCGCGCGTCATTCCAGGCGGTCAGCGTGGCAACGGCCCGCTGGACAGCGATGGACAGACGGCCCCCGAAGGATGAACCGGCATGGTTCAGCAGGGTGGGTTCGAAGACAGCCATTTCTCATGTCCTTAGATCAAGAAGATAAGTCAGAGCACCATTGCTCTTGTCCGCCAATTAGGATCGATTTTTTTCGGCGACAAGCGCGATAATTGCATGACACCTATGCGTTTTTTGCATGTGGTCGTTTTCGGATTTCGGCCGGTCGAAAATGGTCAGAAATGGGCCATTTTGCCTGTCGCAATTAACGGATCGTTAGGGAAAAAAATTTCCGTTGCATAGGGTGTTGCGCGGGGAACACCACCAGGACCTCGATCCATACACGCCCAAAACCCGACTCAGTTGGGCAATATCCTGACCTCCCCCGGCGCTTGCAGGGGACGTTTCAAGATCTGTTGCGGCACAGGGAAAAAAAAGAGTTGGGAAAACTTAGAACAGGGCAAAACCAGAGATGAACATGACCCGCCCGCCCATAGGTCCATGCTCGGAAGGTTGCCAAGCCTTCTGGGGGTAGATCTCAATGACTTCTTTGCCGGACGAAGCGCCAGTTCGCTGCGGCTGCGCGAAGGTCGGCTCAGTAGGATTCGGCTGTGTCAAAAACGGTCGTTTTCGCCGGTGACAGAAACGTATGAGTTTTGACCAGTGCGATGTAAACTGAAAGCACCCCAACCTCTGGCCAGGATGCCTTCTTTGCGCGTTAGGCCCTCACCAGTGCTCTGGATCGTTAAGCGGTCCGACGCATCGGGACGCCCCTGAGAGCGGTGTGAATGGTTCGCCTGTCAGAGTTTGGCCTAGCCATCCTTCTGGATATTCTAGCGGCAGGGGAGGTTGAGCATCCGATTCTGTGATTTGAGCGAAACCGACCTTCGAATAGAAATTGATATCGCCGTAGGTCAAAGCAACATCCACTCCGGTGTCGCGCAGTGTCTGAAGAGCATGACCAATCAGGCGTTGTCCAAGTCCCTTGCCCTGCTGACCGGTTGAGACAGCCACTGGTGCGAGGATGAACACCGTTCGGTCATCGTCAGGATAGGTCATTCGCGTGAAGATGATGCTGGCCAAGACCTCCGCATTCTCGACTGCCGAAAACACGTGGATGTCTTCAGCAGTCAGCGAAGACAGCATATCGGCCACCAAATCCTTGATCAGTCCGCCAGCTTCTGGCCCCTCGGATGTAGTGAAGGTGTCCGAAAACATCGCGACGATGCCACCTGCCTTGTCTTTGTATTCAGTCGTAAATTCCATCGTTTGTTCCTCCTTTGGATCAGTTTACCAGATTATCTTTGATTGAGCTGCGCGCGCACGGCTTCTATCCCCAGCTTTGACGCCCGATACGGTCGTCCGCTTTGAGACCGGATGAAGCGCCGTTTTTTGAGCCGCAGGAAAACCGGGAAGGTACAATCCGCCAGGATATGCCCCTCTCGCGTGTAGCAGG
Source organism: Aliiroseovarius crassostreae (assembly GCF_049803815.1). Lineage (GTDB taxonomy): Bacteria > Pseudomonadota > Alphaproteobacteria > Rhodobacterales > Rhodobacteraceae > Aliiroseovarius > Aliiroseovarius crassostreae_A. Next base: position 266,182 of record NZ_JBNAGI010000001.1, on the reverse strand, counting down.
TGATTTCGCGGATTTTGCCGTTCTCGTTTCGCTCGTGATGTATGGCACCACCAAGCGCAAGTTCATGCAAAACACGCTGTTCGTGCTTTGAGATATTCAACTGATTTTCTCGATCTTATGAAGAAGCAACATAAGACCGCTCAGCCTGTCGCGTGAGCAGTCTAGATGTTAAGCGTTCCAACAACCGTAAGCTGGGAACGAGCTTATGCCCGGGGCTCTTTCATAAAATCTCCGTCTAGAGCGATCATCATCGCTCTCACTAGAGACTTAAGAATAAACCGCGCAAAGCGCAAGCTATAGTCGAAACGGCAAGATGGCTCGGTGTTGCAACCTCGTGCCAAAAACCCCTAGACAAAACTATCTGGCCAAAAACGGTCGTTTTTGTCACTCTCGGAGATGCGACCGAAATCATTGGAAAATCTTCTGCCACAAACCCTTGGCAAAACTCTGTTTGATTTTGTCACGTTTTGGCCGTCGCTCGAAGACCGGACATTCGTGCGCAGCGCAGCATCGGTGAAAGTGGGCTCAAAGCCGACATTCGCAACCATTCCATGACTTTCCCAAAAACACCACACCGCGCCAACGGTGTCGTTTTCGGCACATCTCATTGGAAACCGGATTGGACAGGTGAAAGAACTGGTGCATGTTCTCGTTTCGTGCTAATTCGCAGTTAACAACAACAAGAGCAGGGCGGCAGATGCGCGTCATTGGAATTGACCCGGGGCTTCGCAACCTCGGTTGGGGTGTGATCGACACCGAAGGCGTGAAGATGCGCCATGTGGCCAATGGGATCTGCCATTCGCAAGGCACCGATCTTGGTCCCCGGCTCCTCTCTCTTTTTGAACAACTGTCCGATGTGTTTGCCACCTATGCGCCGGATACGGCGGCGGTGGAGCATACCTTTGTGAACAAGGATGCGGTGGGCACGCTGAAGCTGGGCCAGGCGCGCGGCATTGCGATGCTGGTGCCCGCAAAATTTAACCTGCAGATCGGTGAATATGCCCCCAACGCGGTGAAAAAGGCCGTGGTCGGCGTGGGGCACGCGGACAAGAAACAGGTGGAACATATGGTCAAGATGCAGCTGCCCGGCGTGACGCTGGCCGGGGCCGACGCGTCCGACGCGCTGGCCATTGCGATCTGCCACGCCTTTCACGCGCAAAGCGCGGGGCGGTTAAGGGACGTCCTCAGAAAGGCAAGCGCATGATTGGTAAAATTGCAGGGGTGCTGGAGTATCGCGCCGAGGATCACGTGCTGATTGATGTGCGTGGCGTGGGCTATCTGGTCTATGTCTCCGACCGCACCCTGACCACGCTGCCGAGGCCCGGCGAGGCGGTGGCGCTTTATACCGATCTTCTGGTGCGCGAAGACAATCTGCAGCTCTTTGGCTTTACCTCGCTGGTCGAGAAGGAATGGCACCGGTTGCTGACCTCGGTGCAGGGGATCGGGCCGAAAGCGTCGATGGCGATCCTGTCTGCGCTTGGCCCTGATGGCGTCAGCCGGGCGATTGCGTTGGGCGATTGGTCTGCGGTGAAGGTCGCCAAAGGGGTTGGGCCGAAAACGGCGCAACGTGTGGTGAATGAGCTGAAGGACAAGGCGGCATCGGTCATGGCCATGGCCGGGCAGGGTGGGTCGCTTTCTGATGCGATGGATGCCGTGGACGAGGTGATCGACCCCCCTGCGCCCAGTGCGAAACCGAAATCCGCCGCCAAAGCCCCCCCCGCCAATGCCGCCGCGCAATCCGAGGCGCTCTCAGCCCTGGGCAATCTGGGCTACGGGCCGGGCGATGCGGCGTCGGCCGTGGCGCAGGCGATGGGCGAGGATCCCGACGCGGACACCGCCAGTCTGATCCGGGCCGCGTTGAAATTGCTGGCCCCGAAAGGGTAGCGGATGTTTACATTTCAGGATGTTCTCGAACGCGCTGAGATATGCCCAAAAGATGTGAATATCATGCTGCATTCTCCACGGAGTGGGGGCTTGCAGGAGCATCTGCCGGGGCTTGTTCGAACGCGCAGAAAGGCAATGGAAACCTATCAAGCATATCACCGCGCCAATGGCCCTGCGGAACGCGCGCTCTCTCAGGGTCGCCCCTATGTTGCGAGCTTTGTCAAAACGGGTGTTGGCTCGGATCAGGGAACTTCCGCCATGCTGTTCACGGGGCTTTATCTGAATGACGGCGGGACAATGCGCCCTCGGGGTGAAATCGAGACTGATCCTGAGGTGCAGTGGATGCATCAGACATTCGGGACTTTTGATGAGTTGAAAGTACCTGGCTGGACCCAATGGAAATGGTTTGATTTCCAATTGATCGATGAGCTTCGGTCACTACAGGGTCGACTGGTTATTCAGGTTCGTCTCACTCAATCCTATGTTCGTCTCGCCGAAAACCTCGATGCACCCATCCTCGCAATACATCAGGAAAGCAGGTTTGATGTGCCCCCTCCGCCATGGCAGCACATGAGCTTGAACGCAGGGCTGCTTCAGGCCCTGCCGGAGAGGTGGCGCGTCGCATTGCGAGAATGGCGCGGGGTCTATCTGATCTTGGATGAAACCGACGGACAGCGTTATGTCGGATCGGCCTATGGCAAAGAGAATCTTTTGGGCCGCTGGTGCCAGCATGTTGCAAGTGAGGTCGGGGTGACAGCCGCGTTGAAGCTTCGTGATCCACGTAATTTCCGCTTTTCAATCCTCGAGCGCGTTTCGCCCGATATGGTGGTCGAGGATGTGGTCGCGATTAAAAACAGCTGGAAGAAGCGCTTGCATACGCGTGATTTCGGTCTAAACGAGAACTGACATGAGCGAACCAGACCCCACCTTGCGCCCCGACCCGCGCCCCGAAGATCGTGCGATGGATCAGGACCGGGCGCTGCGGCCCGAGCGGCTGACCGATTTCATCGGCCAGGCCGAGGCGCGTGCCAACCTGCGCATCTTCATCGAAAGCGCGCGGCGTCGCAACGAGGCGATGGACCATGTGCTGTTTCATGGCCCCCCTGGTCTGGGCAAGACCACGCTGGCGCAGATCATGGCGCGCGAGCTGGGGGTGAACTTTCGCATGACAAGCGGGCCTGTGCTGGCCAAAGCGGGCGATCTGGCGGCGATCCTGACCAATCTTGAAGCCAATGACGTCTTGTTCATTGACGAAATCCACCGGCTGAACCCCGTGGTCGAAGAGGTGCTTTACCCGGCGATGGAGGATTTTGAGCTGGATCTGGTGATCGGCGAAGGCCCCGCCGCACGCACGGTGCGGATCGAGCTGCAGCCCTTCACGCTGGTAGGTGCCACCACGCGCTTGGGGCTGCTGACCACGCCTTTGCGCGACCGGTTTGGCATCCCGACCCGGTTGCAGTTCTACACGGTGGATGAGCTGCATGAGATCGTGACGCGCAACGCGGTGAAGCTGGGCAGCCCTGCGGATAATGATGGCGCGCGCGAGATCGCCAAACGCGCCCGTGGCACACCGCGGATTGCCGGGCGGCTGCTCCGGCGCGTGGTGGATTTCGCCGTGGTTGAAGGCGACGGGCGGATCACCCGCGCGATTGCAGACAATGCGCTGACACGGCTGGGCGTTGATCATCTGGGCCTTGACGGGGCCGACCGGCGCTATCTTGGCCTGATGGCGGAGCATTACGGCGGCGGCCCGGTGGGGATCGAAACCATGGCGGCGGCTTTGTCGGAAAGTCGCGATGCGCTGGAAGAGGTGATTGAACCGTTCCTCCTGCAACAGGGGTTGGTGCAGCGCACCCCGCGTGGGCGGATGTTGGGGCAAAAGGCCTGGCGGCATCTGGGGCTGGAGGCGCCCGAGGTGGTCGAGAAGTCACAGACCGATCTGTTTGGGAAGTGACGTCCTGATTTGATTTTCTGGCCTCCGGCGGGGATATTTCTGACAAGAAAAAAGTGTGACTGATTGCACGGGCGGACGCGAGAATTTATGGAGGCTGATGCAGAGTGACCAGATGAGGGGAGCGCCATGACACCAGAAGAAATTCAGACCTATTTCACGGGCAAGGATGGGGCCTATGCCTTTGCCCGCTGGGGTCGGCCGATTGTGCCGGTGGTGTTTGGGGTCGAGGAAGAGACGCTTCAGGTTGTGAAGGGCGCGGTTGAGGCGGTGGTGGCCTTGGCCGGTCACAAAATGGCCGAAACCGATCCCGAGCTGGGCGCAAACCTGATGGTGTTTTTCTTTCGCAACTGGGACGAACTTTTGGGCGTGCCGAACCTGGACAAGATGGTGCCGGATCTTGACCCGTTGGTTGCGCGGTTGAAAGGGGCAGGGGCCAGCCAATACCGCGCCTTCCGTTTTGATGACGACGGCGCCATACAGGCCTGTTTCGTCTTTGTCTGCATGGCGGGTGAAATGGGCGAACAACCCGCCGAAACCATTGCGCTGACCCAGGCGGTTCAGGCGGTGCTTTTGTGGGGCGACGGGGCGTTTTCCACCAAAAGCCCGCTGGCTGTGCTGCCCGAAACCGGCCAGGTGATCCTGCGCCCAGATGTGGCGGGGATCGTTGCGGCCGCCTATGATCCGGTGATGCCGGTGGCTGCGGATGACGCCAGCCATGCGCTGCGGCTGAGCGCGCGATTGCAGGTGTCGAAAACACAAGAGGGCTAAGATGGAAGACTGGTTTGTCCTGCCTTTGCTTGCGGTGGCGGCCTACTTTATCTGCAAGGCGCAGGCCTATTTCTTCATCATCCTGTTTGGCACTCCGCTACAGGGGAAATGGCGTTTGCTTGGCGGATTAGGGCGGCGTGACAAGCTGATACCAGTGTCTCTTGTGCTGAGTTGCGTGCTCTTGGTGATCCTATCCTCATTTTTGCCTGACAATTTGCAATTGCTGTTCGTTCTCGGGCCAATTCTGGTAGCTTGCTGTGTATTCTCATACAGTCTTGCGCGCAGTGTGCGGGTGGGGCTGGTGTCAGAAGGCTTGCTTGGAGATAAGACGGAATGGGGGGCTCGAATTTGGGCCTCTGTCTGTATTGCCACTGCTGCTGCGCATTATTGGTCTCTAACTTAGGGAAATAACTTCAAGATGCGCGCCTTCATCGCCTGTCCTCTGCCTCGCGATCTGACCGCTGCGCTGGCTAATCTGGCAGCGCGGATGAAAGTCGGGCGGGCCGTGCCGGAAGAGAACCTGCATCTGACGCTGGCGTTTCTGGATGAGCAACCGGTCGACGCCTTGGAAGCGCTCCACGAAGAATTGGTGCAGCTCCAGTCTGCGCCGATCACCCTGTCTTTGCGTGGGCTGGAACCGTTGGGCGGCAAAACGCCATCCGTGCTGGCGATTCGGGCGGAGGGGGCGGAGGATTTGCAAAAGAAGGTGATGTCCGCCACAAGACGCGCAGGCCTGACATTGCCCCACCGCAAGTTTCGCGGACACATTTCCATCGCTCGTTTGCCGCGCAGGCCCCTGCCGGAAGATCAGCTGGCATTGGGGCGGGCGTTGGAAGTGTTTGGAAAGGTGGACCTGCCGCCTGTCACGCTTGGCAGTTTTGCCCTCTACCGATCCGAACTGCACGCGGACGGCGCGCGACATGACGTGCTGGCGGAATATCACCTCTCCGTCTAAAGCGTTACGGGATAAACTTGAGGCACATGTTTATCCCGTAACGTCCACGACATTGATATCTCTTGCTGCGTTTCGGTTTTTCCTGTGTCAGGTAAAACCGAAACGCTTTAAGCTTCGGAAAACCAAACCAGATTGAGGCCCCGATGCACCAGTTTCCGATCCGCGTTTATTACGAAGACACCGATATGGCGGGCATTGTCTATTACGCCAATTACCTGCGCTATATCGAACGGGCGCGCTCTGATTGGGTGCGTGAGATTGGCGTCGATCAAAACGCCATGCGCGACGAGGGGCAGGTGTTTGCGGTGCGCAGGCTTGAGGCCGATTATCTTGGATCGGCCCGCTTTGATGACGAGCTGACGGTGGAAACCGTGATCAACACTGTGACCGGTGCGCGGCTGGTCATTGATCAGCGGGTCAAACGGGGTGAAGAGCTGTTGTTTGAAGCGCAGGTCACCATCGTTTGCCTGTCGGATGGGCACCCCACACGCCTTCCGGCGAATTTCCGCCGCCGGGTGAATTAACACGGCGAAATCCTGTCAGATGACGCGGTTTTGATAGCTTTCCCCGTGCCATTGCGCTAATTTGCAGGCAAAACAGCCCCAAAGAGGGCGACCTAGAGGCAGAGATCAAAGCTATGGAAACCGAAACGCTTGCAGCGGCCACGGAGATCGATTTCTCGTTCCTGGCCCTTTTCCTTCGCGCAACCCTGACCGTGAAACTGGTGATGATCGTGCTGATCGTCGCCTCCTTCTGGTCCTGGGCCATTATCGTCACCAAACTGATCGCCTATCGCAAATCGCGGGCCGAGGCGGCGGAGTTTGACCGCAAATTCTGGTCCGGGGAACCGCTGGACGAGCTTTTTGACAAGGTTGGTCCCGCGCCCGAAGTGGCCCCTGAGAAAGTCTTTGCCGCGGGCATGATCGAATGGCGTCGCTCGCACCGCGCGGATGGCGGGCTGATCGCAGGCGGCCAGTCGCGCATTGACCGCTCGATGGATGTGGCGATTGCCAAGGAAGGTGAGACGCTGAACAAAGGCCTGTCCTTCCTCGCCACCACCGCGTCCACCGCGCCCTTTGTCGGACTTTTTGGCACGGTCTGGGGCATCATGAACGCCTTTATCGAGATCGCGCAGCAACAAAACACCAACCTTGCGGTCGTGGCGCCAGGCATTGCCGAGGCGCTTTTGGCCACGGGTCTGGGTCTTCTGGCCGCGATCCCCGCCGCCGTCTTCTATAACAAACTGAGCGTGGACAGCGACAATATCCTTGCAGGCTACGAAGCCTTTGCCGACGAGTTCGCCACCATCCTCAGCCGACAGTTGGACAGCTGAGATGGGGGCCGCTGTAAACCAGGGCGGCGCTGACCGCCGCGCCCGCCGGGGCCGTCGCCGGGGCAAACACCGCCGGATGATGGCCGAGATCAACATCACGCCCTTTGTTGACGTGATGCTGGTGCTTCTGATCATTTTCATGGTGGCCGCGCCGCTGATGGTGGTGGGCGTGCCGGTGGAGCTGCCGAAAACCGCCGCAACCGCGCTTCCGGCCGTGGAAGAAGAACCGCTGACGATCACCATCGACGCGGATGGCCGGGTGATGCTGCAAAAGACCGAGATCGCGCAGGAGGAACTGATTGGCAAGCTGCGCGCCGTCGCTGCGGAACGCTCGGACAACAAGGTGTTCCTGCGCGCGGACGGCGCGGTGAACTGGTCGGAAATTGCCACCGTGATGGGGGCCTTGAATGCTGCGGGCTTCACCAATATCGGCATGGTCACCGATGGTGGCGGACCGACTTTGGATGGGCAAGGGGGCTAGGCGCTGATGCGCACGGGGCTTTATATCTCGGGGGCAGGGCACGCGCTTTTGATCCTGTGGCTTCTGTTCGGATCGCTGATTGGGTGGCGAAACGAAGAGGTGAAGTTGCGGGTATCTGATGTGTCCTTCATCACCGAGGATGAGTTTGCCGCCCTGACCGCCCCGCGTGGCGAGGCAAACGCATCGGAAACCCCGCCTGCGCCAGCGCCCGCTGCGCCGGTTGAAACGCCGGTGCCGCCTGCGCGGCCAGATCCGGAACCTGTGCCGGAACCCGACCCAGAACCAGAACCTGAACCTCAGCCAGAGCCTCAGCCAGAGCCGATCCCGGAGCCGCCTGCGCCCGATCCGGTCCCGGAACCAGAACCCGCCCCCGAACCGCCTGCGCCGGAACCGGCCCTTCAGGACATTCCGCGCGTGGCCCCCACACCTGCGCCGGAACCTGACCCGCAGGCCGAGGTGGCACCTGAGGTGGTTGAGGCCCCAACCCCCAGCCCGGAACCTGAGGCGACGCCAACACCCGACGTGACACCCACTGCGCCCGAAGCGGCGACAACCGAGATTGTGACCGAGGCAAACGAACCTGAGGAAGACGTGAGCGCCGCGCCCGTACGATCTGCGCGCCCTGCGCCGCGTCCTAACCGGCCCGCGCCCACTCCTGATCCTGCGCCGGAGCCGGAACCGACCGAGGTGGCCGAACCAGAGCCTGACCCCGCGCCGCCCAGCAACGCCGCCGCAAACGCCGTGGCCAATGCGGTCAGCGATGCCGTGGCAGGAGGGGACGAGGATCGCCCGGCCCAGAACGTGCCCGAAGGCCCGCCGATGACCCGTGGCGAAAAAGAGGGGCTGCGCCTTGCCGTGCAACAATGCTGGAGCCTCGGCACCGCCTCGTCGGACGCGATGCGCACCACGGTTGTTGTCATGGTCGACATGGCCCGCGACGGGAAACCCACCGGCACGCGCATGGTGGATTGGCAAGGCCCCAGCCAAGGGGCCGCTGATATTGCATATCAGGCCGCGCGCCGTGCGATTTTGATCTGCGGGCGGACAGGCTATGATCTGCCGCAAGAGAAATACAGCCAATGGCGCGAAATTGAGATGACCTTCAACCCGGACAAGATGAGGATCAAATGAAACTGACTGCGATGCGAATGACCGCGCTGATACCCAAGCTGATGGGACTGGCCGTTCTGGCCGGATTGACCACATTTACCGCCGCTCCGGTTCAGGCGCAAAGCGATGGGCCTTTGCGGATTGAGATCACCGATGGGGTCATTGAACCCCTGCCGTTTGCGGTGCCGGCGTTTCAGGCGGAAACGGGCGGGGCTGGCGATTATGCGCGCGACATTTCGCGCCTCGTGGCGGCGGATCTGGCGGGCACGGGGCTGTTTCGGGAAATCCCGTCTACAGCGTTCATTTCCAACATCACCAGTTTTGCCAGCCCCGTGGCCTATGAAGATTGGCGCGCGATCAATGCCCAGGCGCTGATCACCGGCGCGGTCAGCCAGTCGGGGGGGAATATCACCGTCAAGTTCCGGGTCTTTGACGTGTTTTCCGGCCAGCAACTGGGGGAAGGTCTGCAATTTGGCGGGGCGGCATCCTCGTGGCGGCGCATGGCGCATAAAGTGGCGGATGTGGTCTATTCGCGCATCACCGGCGAAAGCGGGTATTTCGACAGCCGGGTGGTGTTTGTCTCGGAAAGCGGCCCCAAAAACGCCCGCCTGAAACGGCTGGGCATCATGGATTATGACGGGGCGAATGTGCAGTTCCTGACCGACAGTTCCTCGCTGGTGCTGGCCCCGCGGTTTTCGCCCACTGGCGACAAGGTGCTTTACACCAGCTATGACAGCGGTTTCCCGCAGGTCAATGTGCTGGATGTGAACAATGTGGCCAAGCGCGTTTTGTCATCGAAAGAGGGCACGATGAGCTTTGCGCCGCGCTTTTCGCCCGACGGGCAGCGCGTGGTCTATTCGCTCTCTGCTGGCGGCAACACCGACATCTACACGATGAATTTGAACGGTGGGGGGGAGCAACGCCTGACCTCAGCCCCGTCAATCGAAACCGCGCCGTCCTATTCGCCGGACGGACAATATATTGTGTTTGAAAGCGACCGGTCGGGCACCCAACAGCTTTACATCATGCCCGCCACAGGGGGGGAAGCGCGGCGGATTTCCTTTGGTCCGGGGCGCTATGGCACGCCGGTCTGGAGCCCACGCGGGGATCTGATTGCCTTTACCAAGCAAAACGCGGGCCGGTTCCATATTGGCGTGATGCGCACCGATGGCAGTGAAGAACGCTTGCTGACCGCCTCTTTCCTGGACGAGGGGCCGACCTGGGCGCCCAATGGCCGGGTGATCATGTTCACCCGCGAAAGCCAGGGGGCTGACGGGGCACCGGCGCTTTACTCGGTTGATATTTCCGGGCGCAACCTGCGCCGTGTGGTGACCAATGGCGCGGCCTCTGACCCGGCCTGGTCGCCGCTTTTGAAATAGGTCTGGCTTATAAGATCTGGTATATGAAATAGGTGACATCTGGCCGGTAACGTCGGGAGAGATTTCCATATCCGCCCCGGATCTGTTAGGCTTTTAAAAAACGAGCAACAGAAGAGTTGAACCCAAGGCGCATGGCGTCTGACAGGATACAGGATCAAAGTGATGAAAACTTATGCACTGACCGCAGTCGTTCTGGGCGCGCTGGCCCTGGCAGGCTGTTCGAAAAGCCCGGGCGCGCTGGACAGCGGATTTGACGCGGGCGCGAACTCCATAGTGCCTGGCAGCGCCTCGGATCCGCGCTCGCCCGCCTATTTCCAGCAAACGATCGGGGATCGGGTGCTGTTTGCGGTGGACCAGTCCTCGCTCAGCCCGGAAGGCATTGATGTGCTGACCAAACAGGCGGCGTGGCTGTTGGAAAACACCAATTTCACCGCGGTGATCGAAGGCCATGCCGATGAGCAGGGCACGCGGGAATACAACCTTGCCCTGGGCGCGCGCCGGGCCTCTGCGGCACAGAACTTCCTGATCGAACGCGGGGTCGCGCCGAACCGCCTGAAGACCGTGAGCTATGGCAAGGAACGCCCGCTTGAGATTTGTTCGGATGAGATCTGTTATTCGAAAAACCGTCGTGCTGTGACCGTGCTGGCGGCGGGTGGTCTGACCAGCTGATCTGACTGGCTCCTCTGCTTGACATTGGGCGGAGGAGCGATTTGGGTTTCCTAGAAAACTAGAAAACTAGAAAACTAGAAAACTAGAAAACTAGAAAACTAGAAAACTAGAAAACTAGTTTTCTGGTTTTGTGAATGGGCAAAAGGTGGACGGTATGCGTCGAATGATGATGGCAACAGCCTTGATGATGGGCACGGCTCTGATGTCGGGCCTTACCCCGGTTCTGGCACAGGACCGGGCGCAGTCGCTTGCGGATGTGCGTCAGGAGCTTTCCCTGCTTTATGTGGAAATCCAACAGCTTAAAACAGAGCTTTCCACCACCGGCGCCCCAACGGGATCAGCGGCCGCAGGCAGCCCCACGCAGCGCATTTCGACCATCGAAAACGAAATGACCCGGCTCACCGACAAAATCGAACAGCTGGAATTTCGCATCAACCAGATCGTGAAAGACGGCACCAATCGGATCGCCAACCTGGAGTTTCGCCTGGTGGAACTGGAAGGGGGGGATGTCAGCCAGCTGGGGGAAACCACCACGCTGGGTGGCGATTTGCCCGAGGCCCCTGTCACCGTCGCCCCGCAGCCAGCCCCTCAATCTGGTGGGCAATTGGCGGTGGGGGAACAGGCCGATTTCGATGCGGCGGCTGCGGCCCTTGAAGCACAGGATTTCACCGGGGCGGCCACGAAGTTTGCGGCTTTCCTCGAAGCTTACCCCGCCGGTCCCTTGTCTGCCCGGGCGCAATTTCTGCGCGGCGAGGCGTTGACCGGGGCGGGGGATGCGAAAAACGCGGCCCGCGCCTATCTGAACGCGTTTTCCGGGGCCCCTGATGGGGCGAATGCGCCGGATGCGCTTTTCCGTCTGGGGCAGTCTCTGGGCGCTTTGGGGCAACAATCAGAGGCCTGCGTGACGCTGTCTGAAGTGGGCAAACGCTTTCCCGGTCATGCAACTGTGGCAGAAGCAGAAGCTGCGCGGGTAACGCTCGGGTGTAACTGACGTGACCGATCCCGTCGCGGCATTTCTGAACCAAGCAGGCGGGCCAGACGGCCCGCTTTTGCGTCTGGGGGTGGCGGTCTCTGGTGGCAGTGACAGCACCGCGCTTTTGATCCTTGCGTCGGATTGGGCCAAAACCACCGGGACAGATCTGATCTGTTTCACGGTGGATCATGGGCTGCGCCCCGAGGCGGACGAGGAAGCCCGGCAGGTCGCTGCGCTGTGTGCCTCTTTTGATATCCCCCATGAAACCCTGCGCTGGACCGGGTGGGACGGACAGGGGAACGTGCAGGATGCGGCGCGACGGGCACGCTATGCTTTGCTGGCCAAGGCTGCGCGGGACGCGGGCTGTGCAGCTGTGGCCTTGGGCCATACACGCGATGATCAGGCCGAGACCTTTCTGATGCGGCTTGCGCGTGGATCCGGCGTGGATGGGCTCTCGGCCATGCGTGCGGATTGGCGTGCGGATGGGATGCGCTGGTTGCGCCCGTTATTGACCGAGACCCGCGAAGGATTGCGTGCGATGTTGCGCGATCGGGGCCCCCTTTGGATCGAGGACCCGTCCAACTCTGACCCCCGGTTCGACCGGGTGAAGATGCGTCAGGCGTTGCAGGATCTGGCGGCGCTTGGGCTGGATGCAGACCGGCTTGCAGGCACCGCACAGGCGATGGGCACGGCGCGGGCGGCATTGGCTCATCTGGCGCATAAATCCGCCAAAGAAATCTGCCAGGTTGAGGCGGGGGATGTCGTGATTGACCCGGATCCGTATTGGGATCTGCCGCAGGAAACCCGCGAGCGGATCATCGCGGAGGGCATCCGATTTGTTTCCTCCACACCGTACCGTCCGCGTCTGGCCAGCCTGCGCCGCTCTCTGGTCGCCGCGCGTGACGGGCAAAGCAGCAATCTGCAAGGATGTCTCATTCATCCCCATCGCAGCGGGCTGCGGGTCATTCGCGAACCGTCCGCGGTTGCCGGGCTGACCGTGACCCCGGGCCAGATCTGGGATGGGCGCTGGCGGATTGAAAGCGGGTTGGACGGCGAGATTCGCGCTTTGGGTGAGGGGCTCACGCAGATCAAAGATTGGCGTGACACCGGGCTGCCACGGCAAACCCTCCTGTCCTCCCCCGCGCTTTGGGCCGGAAAGCGCCTTTTGGCGGCCCCTTTGGTGGAGAAAAGCGACAAATGTCGCATTCTCATGCAGCCAAGCTTGACTGAATTCCTCACATCACTTTTATCGCATTGAACATGGCGGTTTCCTCCCTATTTTAAGAGAGGACGCCAAACCGACCCCGCGTCAAAGCATTCAAAGGAGATCCCTCTTGGGCAACGCGAGAAATTTCGCCTTCTGGATCGTGCTGTTTCTGCTGATCCTGACCCTTTTTAACCTGTTTTCGAACGGGCAGTCGTCGATGTCATCTTCCAATGTCAGCTACTCTGAATTTGTGGCGGCCCTGGAAGGGGATCAGGTGCAATCGGCCACGGTAGACGGCGAAGAGCTGACCTATCAGGCCTCTGATGGCAAGCTGTACACCACGGTCCTGCCGCGTGATGCGGAGGTGACCGACCGGCTGTTGGCCAAAGGGGTCGATGTGAAGGCTGAACCGCAGACCCAATCCGGGTTCATGTCGCTGATCACCCTGCTTTTGCCAGTGCTTCTGCTGATCGGCTTTTGGTTCTTCATGATGAACCGGATGCAGGGCGGGGGCAAAGGTGGCGCGATGGGCTTTGGCAAATCCAAGGCCAAGATGCTGACCGAACGCGAAGGCCGTGTGACCTTTGACGATGTCGCGGGCATCGACGAAGCCAAGGAAGAGCTGGAAGAGATCGTAGAATTCCTGCGCAACCCGCAGAAGTTTTCGCGCCTTGGTGGCACGATCCCCAAGGGCGCGCTGCTGGTGGGCCCTCCGGGCACCGGTAAAACCCTGCTGGCGCGTGCGATTGCGGGCGAGGCGGGTGTGCCGTTCTTCACCATTTCCGGGTCGGATTTTGTGGAAATGTTTGTGGGTGTGGGCGCAAGCCGTGTCCGTGACATGTTTGAACAGGCCAAGAAAAACGCGCCTTGTATCGTCTTTATCGACGAGATCGACGCCGTGGGCCGTCATCGTGGCGCCGGGTATGGCGGCGGCAATGATGAACGCGAACAGACACTGAACCAGCTTCTGGTCGAAATGGACGGGTTTGAGGCCAACGAAGGCGTGATCATCCTGGCCGCGACCAACCGTCGTGACGTTCTGGACCCGGCGCTTCTGCGTCCTGGTCGGTTTGACCGTCAGGTCACCGTGCCGAACCCGGACATCAAGGGGCGTGAAAAGATCTTGGGCGTGCACGCCCGCAAAGTGCCGCTGGGCCCTGACGCCGATATGCGTATCATTGCGCGCGGCACGCCGGGTTTCTCGGGTGCGGATCTGGCGAACCTTGTGAACGAGGCCGCGCTGATGGCCGCCCGGGTGGGCCGCCGTTTTGTCACCATGGAAGATTTCGAGAACGCGAAAGACAAGGTGATGATGGGGGCCGAGCGCCGGTCGATGGTGCTCACAGATGACCAGAAGGAAAAGACCGCCTATCACGAGGCAGGTCACGCCGTGGTTGGTTTGAAGCTGCCGCAATGTGATCCGGTCTATAAGGCCACGATCATCCCGCGCGGTGGTGCGTTGGGGATGGTTGTGTCTCTGCCTGAGATTGATCGTCTGAACTGGCACCGGTCTGAGTGCGAGGAAAAGCTTGCCATGACCATGGCCGGCAAAGCCGCTGAGATCATCAAATATGGCGAGGACAATGTCTCGAACGGGCCGGCGGGGGACATCCAGCAGGCATCCGGTCTGGCGCGCGCCATGGTGATGCGCTGGGGCATGTCGGACAAGGTTGGCAATATTGACTATGCCGAGGCGGCCGAGGGCTATTCGGGCAACACCGCGGGTTTCTCGGTCTCGGCCAATACCAAAGAGCTGATCGAGGATGAGGTGAAGCGCTTTATCCAGGACGGGTATGACACCGCGTTCAAGATCCTGACCGAGCATAAGGAAGAATGGGAGCGTCTGGCGCAGGGTCTGTTGGAATACGAAACCCTTACGGGTGCCGAGATCCAGCGCGTGATGGACGGTTTGCCGCCGCATAAGGGTGATGACGAAGAGGACACGCCGGATGATGGCGCCCCTTCGGTCACGGCCATCCCGAAAACCAAACCGCGCGCGAAACCGTCAGGGGATGAAGGGCTGGAGCCCGAACCCACGGCGTGATTGGCCCGACAAAGAGATGAAGAGAAAGCCCCGACGTAAGTCTCGGGGCTTTTTCATTTGTCAGATCACGGGCCAGCAAAAATTTGACTTGGCTTCAAAGCGCTTCCTATAGTTCCGGGGAGGTAAAAGAAAACCAGCCAAGGGGCGGGATTGAACGCAGGCCCATCCAAACCACGTTTCCCGGGATTTGACATCCTTCGGATCTTCGCCGCCCTTCTGGTGGTGTTTTCCCATTCCTTTTTGATTGCAGAACATAGCGAGGCCAACGAACCGGCCCAGGCGCTGACGGGTGAAATCTTTGGCGTTTATGGGGTTATGATCTTTTTTGTGCTCAGCGGTTTCCTGATCACCGACAGTGCCATCCGATCTTCCTCTTCGGCCAGTTTCTGGTCCAAACGCCTGCGCCGGATCCTGCCCGGGTTTGTCGTGTGCAACATTGTGGTGATGTTGGGGGTTGCACCGTTTTATGCACGGGTGCCGCTGGCCGAGTTCCTGACACATCCAGAGGTTTGGACGCAGCTCTTATCGACCTTGGGGTTTGCGTCCAGTTCGCTTTACTTGCCGGATTTGATCCAGATCTATGATGCGACCACCGAAGAGGCACTGATGCTGCCGATTGTTCTGAATGGGGTGTTGTGGACCATCCGGTTGGAACTGGCCTGTTACGCATTGGTGGGGGGCTTGATGCTGTTGGGGCTTTTGCGCCCGGCGATGGTTTTGGTGGTGCTGGTGTTTGCGCTGACTGCAGCCCTTGCCTATGGGTGGCAGATCAATGAGTTCCTGATCGGCTTTTACTTCCTTCTACCCAGTTTTGCCGTGGGCATGGTCTTTCGCCTGTTCTGTGCGGATGTGAAGGTGAAAGGGGGGTTTGCACTGACCAGCCTTGCGATCCTCGTGTCGCTGTCGTTGCAGGTTGACAATTGGCATCTTCTGGCGCCGGTGCTGTTTGCGCCACTTTGCATCCTGCCGCTGATCTGGGTGGGGCAGCAGGACAATCAGGTATTTGACTGGCTGCGCCAGTATGGGGATCCGTCTTACGGGATCTACCTGTGGGGATGGCCGTTGCAACAGGTGCTGCGCGCAGCGCTGGGAGAAGGGTATTCAGGTTATGGCTTTGCTGCACTCTCCATGCCCTTGGCCCTTGCGGCCGGGTATCTGTCCTGGCACGTGATTGAAAAACCGTTTCTGCGTCATCGCCGTGTGTTGCAGGCCGCGCAGGCCTGACGGGGCCGCACCCCCCTGTCAGGGGGGAATTACAGCGCGCGGGCCTGGGCGAAGGACAGCAGGCGTTTGCCGTTTTCATCCCACAGGTGCAGCCGTGCATTGGCAAAGCTTTCGCGGATCGTCATCGTATAGGCCTCTTCTGCCAGTTCCGCGTGGTCGCGCAGCACATCGGGCAGGCGATAGAACGGAATGCGGCTATAGAGGTGATGCACATGGTGGATGCCGATATTGGCGCTGAACCATTGCAACACTTTGGGCAGGCGATAATAGGATGATCCGTGCAGGGCGGCTTCGTGCAGGTTCCAGTTCTCGTTCTGATCCCATTGGGTGGTTTCAAACTGGTGCTGCACATAGAAAAGCCACACACCCGCCGTGGCGGCCACCAGCGTGGTGGGGAGGAAAATCAGCAAGAGCGGCATCAGCCCGCCAAACCAGTAGATCGCCCAAAGGGCCGCAACGATGGCGATATTGGTCAGCATGGCGCTGACCCAATAGCGGGTGCCGTTCATCAGCCCGATTGGCAGGCGGTTTTGCAGATAAAACAGGTATCCGGGGCCGAAGCCAAACAGCGTCACCGGGTGGCGATAGAGGCGATAATGCAGCTGCCCCCAACGCGACAGCGCCTTGTATTCCGCCACGGTCAGCGTGTGAATATCGCCCATGCCGCGCTTGTCCAGGTTGCCGGCGGTGGAATGGTGTACCGAATGCGTGCGCCGCCAAACGTCATAAGGGGTCAGGGTCAAGACGCCCAAAACGCGCCCGACCCAATCGCTGACCTGACGGTTCTTGAAATAGGCCCCGTGGCCGCAATCATGTTGAATGGCAAAGAGGCGCAACAGGAACAACGCGTTCAGAACCGAGATGGCAAGGGCCAGCCAATAGCTGATCGACAGGGACCACCAGGCCAAGGCCCAGAGCGCGACAAAGGGCAGGGCGCTGATCGCCAGCTCAAACGAGCTGCGCAGGCTGCTGGGGTCGCGGTATTTCGCCAGGGTCGAGACCCATTCACGGGCGGATCGCCCATTGGGCTGGCTTTGGGAGTGGTCGGTAATGTCTGCTGCCATAGGTCTGCCATGTCTTGAGGTTTGCATGATCGGATAGACTATCCGCAATCTTTGGCAAGGAAATTACGTAAGGAGAGGTGAAATTCACCGCCAGATCTGACGATTTCCACCTGACGTGGTCTGGATGCGCCAGTTTCGTGCTCGCCCTCCAACCAATGCATTGCTGCGCTGGCGGAGCTTCGGTCTCTCTGATTTGCCTCTCTCTCGGGCACTCAGCGCTTTGCAATCCAATAAGACAGAACGCCTTTGTCCAGCGTTGCCTCGACGCCGTATTTCATACGTCCGACCTGCACCTTATACCAGATGCTCCCACCAATGGCGCTGCGCTGCCGTGTGACGTTGCCGCCGACGCGACCCGCAAACCAGAGTGCGAGGCGTTGGGTTTCCTGATCAGAAGGCGGGGTCATTCCTGTTTCGCCTCCGCCAATACGCAGGTTGCAGCTGCGTCCGTCGCGCACGGCGACGCTTGCGGTGGCCGAGCTGCCACGTGCATTGAAGCGCTCCTGAGAAACAGACCTGGAAATAGCAGCCTCGCTCAGACCCGGCGCATGTTGCAGGCAGACCATAATGAAGCTGCGTGCATGTTCCGAAAACCCGTCCTGAGCCAAAGACGATGTGGGCAAAGCCAGCATGCCCAGAAGGGCGACATGGGACAGGGGGCGGATAAATCCATTCATGTAAATAGGCCTGCGTAAAAATTATAGGGTGTCTTGTCCAATGGCGACCGTGCCCCGGAAGGCCGGGATCTGCAAGGGGCAAAGAGAGGTGAAATACACCCTCATATCGCGGTCATCCGGTGTCTTGATACCAGCCCCCGATGTCAGCCGAACGCTGGGATCTGCAAGCCGTCAAGGCATGAAAATGCTGCACGCGCGAAGGAAATCATTCGTGGAATCAGACCTGATTTGGGATGCAACTGTATTCCATTTCGACGAATTCGGCGGGGATTATGTCGGATTCCATCCTATGCGAAATTCTTTCCCCCGATATTGAAGGTGCAGACAAAGGGTCGCACCCCATCTTTTCAAGGGAACCAGCTGATGGCTTACAAAACCGACATCGAAATCGCCCGCGAGGCGAAGAAACGCCCGATCAAAGAGATCGGCGAGAAGATTGGCATCGCTTACGAGCATCTGATGCCCTATGGCCACGACAAGGCCAAAGTTTCGCAGGAATTCATCAACTCGGTCAAAGACCGCGAAGACGGCAAGCTGATCCTGGTGACCGCCATCAACCCGACCCCGGCCGGTGAAGGTAAAACCACCACCACCGTTGGTCTGGGTGACGGTCTGAACCGCATCGGCAAGAACGCGATGATCTGTATCCGCGAAGCCTCGCTTGGGCCGAACTTCGGCATGAAAGGTGGCGCGGCTGGGGGCGGATACGCCCAGGTTGTTCCGATGGAAGAGATGAACCTGCACTTCACCGGGGATTTCCACGCCATCACCTCGGCCCACTCGCTTCTGTCGGCGATGATCGACAACCACATCTACTGGGGCAATGAGCTGGCAATCGACGAACGTCGTGTGGCCTGGCGTCGTGTGGTCGACATGAACGACCGTGCGCTGCGCGACATCGTGGTGAGCCTCGGCGGCGTGTCGAACGGTTTCCCGCGACAGGGCGGTTTTGACATCACCGTGGCGTCTGAGGTTATGGCGATCCTGTGTCTGGCCAACGATCTGGAAGACCTGCAGAAACGTCTGGGTGACATCATTGTGGCCTATACCCGTGAACGCACCCCGATCTATTGCCGTGACATCGGTGCCGACGGTGCCATGACCGTTCTGCTCAAGGACGCGATGCAGCCGAACCTGGTGCAGACGCTCGAAAACAACCCGGCCTTTGTGCATGGCGGCCCGTTTGCCAACATCGCCCATGGGTGTAACTCGGTGATTGCCACCAAAACCGCGCTGAAACTGACTGACTATGTTGTGACCGAAGCGGGTTTCGGGGCGGATCTTGGCGCCGAGAAGTTCATGAACATCAAATGCCGCAAGGCAGGGCTGGCCCCGTCGGTTGTGGTGCTGGTGGCCACCGTGCGGGCGATGAAGATGAATGGCGGCGTGGCCAAGGCCGACCTGGGCGACGAAAACGTCGACGCCGTGAACAACGGCTGCGCCAACCTCGGCCGTCACATCGAGAACCTCAAGTCGTTCGGCGTGCCGGTTGTGGTCGCCATCAACCACTTCGTCACCGACACCGACGCCGAAGTGCAGGCGGTAAAGGATTACGTCGAGGGCCACGGGTCTGAGGCGATCTTGTCGCGTCACTGGGAACTGGGTTCGGAAGGCTCCGAAGAGCTGGCGCGCCGCGTGGCAGAAATTGCCGACGCTGATGTGGCTGCCTTTGCTCCGATCTACCCCGATGACATGTCGCTCTTTGACAAGATCGACACCATTGCCAAGCGCATCTACCGCGCAGACGAGGTTCTGGCCGACGCCAAGGTGCGCAAGCAGTTGAAAGACTGGGAAGAGGCCGGTTACGGCAACCTGCCGGTCTGCATGGCGAAAACCCAGTACAGCTTCTCGACCGACCCGAACCTGCGGGGCGCGCCCACCGGGCATTCGGTGCCGATCCGCGAAGTGCGCCTGTCGGCGGGGGCTGGTTTCATCGTGGTGGTCTGCGGTGACATCATGACCATGCCGGGCCTGCCGCGCAAACCGGCGGCGATGACCATCGGCCTGAACGCCGAAGGCGACGTTGAAGGTCTCTTCTAAGGGACTTGACCAAGGGGGGCGACAGCCCCCCTTACGCTTTCTAAGAACTGTCTGAGCGATTCGAACGCGTCAGACAAAGGACCAAACTACATGAGCGCAACACGCATCGACGGCAAGGCAATTGCCGCAAATATCCGCGAAGACGTGGCCAAACAGGCCGCCAAGCTGGCCGAGAAGGGTTGGCAACCGAAACTCGTATCGCTCTCGGTGGGCGATGTGGCCGCCGCAGAACTTTATGTCCGCAACCAGCAACGCACCGCTGAAAGCGCGGGGGTCGAGTTTGAGGCGCGGAATTATCCCACCGAAACCTCGCTCGAACAGCTGACTGGCATCATTCAGGGCCTCAATGCCGACCCGCGTGTGAACGGCATCATCATCCAGCGCCCGCTGCCTGACCACATCCCGGTCAAGACCTTCCAGAAACTGGTCCACCCGCTGAAGGATGTGGAAGGGATGCACCCGGCCTCGATCGGCAATATTGTCTACAATGACCTGGCGCTTGGACCCTGTACCGCCGTCGCCGCCGTGGAAATCCTGAAAACCCTGCCGATTGATATCGAAGGGCTGAATGTGACCGTGATCGGA
Organism: Aliiroseovarius crassostreae; assembly: GCF_049803815.1. GTDB lineage: Bacteria > Pseudomonadota > Alphaproteobacteria > Rhodobacterales > Rhodobacteraceae > Aliiroseovarius > Aliiroseovarius crassostreae_A. The sequence continues at coordinate 245,835 of NZ_JBNAGI010000001.1, read as the reverse complement.
CACTCGGAAATCGTTGGCAAACCCATCGCCTTTTTGCTGATGGGGCTGGGCGCCACCGTGACCGTGTGCCACCACATGACGCGTTCCGTCGCCATGCACTCGCGCGCCGCGGATGCGGTGTTTGTGGCCGTGGGCAAGCCGGGTCTGGTGACGGGGGAAATGCTGAAACCGGGCTGCGCCGTGATTGACATCGGCATCAACCGGGTCGATGGCAAAACCGTGGGCGACGCCGATTGGGACAGCTGCAAAGAGGTGGCCGGCTGGATCACCCCGGTGCCGGGCGGTGTTGGCCCCGTGACGGTTGCGATGCTGATGTCGAACGCGGTACATGCGACCGAAATGCAAATGAACCACTATCGGGACGCCTATGCGCGGACCGATTTCTGAGATTGATTAAGGGAGAGCAGCAATGACCGCTCAGATCATCGACGGCAAGGCCTTTGCCGCCACTGTCCGTGAAAAAGTGGCCGCCCATGTGGCACGCCTGAAAGAGGAAAACGGCATCACCCCCGGTCTGGCCGTTGTGCTGGTGGGCGAAGACCCGGCATCGCAGGTCTATGTCCGCTCGAAGGGCAAGCAGACCGTCGAAGTGGGCATGAACTCCTACGAGCACAAGCTGGACGCGGACACCTCGGAAGAGGATCTGCTGGCGCTGATCGCCAAGCTGAACAATGATCCCGCCGTGCATGGCATTCTGGTGCAGCTGCCGCTGCCCGGTCACCTGAACGAAGATCTGGTGATCAACGCGATTGATCCGGCCAAAGACGTGGACGGGTTCCATATCTCCAATGTGGGCCTGCTGGGCACCGGTCAGAAATCCATGGTGCCTTGTACGCCCCTTGGCTGCCTGATGATGCTGCGCGACCACCACGGATCGTTGTCCGGCCTGAACGCCGTCGTGATCGGCCGCTCGAATATCGTGGGCAAGCCGATGGCACAGCTTTTGCTGGGCGACAGCTGCACCGTGACCATTGCGCATAGCCGCACCAAGGATCTGCCGGACGTGGTGCGCCGCGCCGACATCGTGGTTGCCGCTGTGGGTCGCCCGGAAATGGTGCCCGGCGACTGGATCCGCGAAGGCGCCACCGTGATCGACGTAGGCATCAACCGGATCGAGCGCGACGGCAAGAACAAGCTGGTTGGCGACGTGGATTTTGAAAGCGCGTCCAAGGTGGCAGGGGCGATCACGCCGGTGCCGGGCGGCGTAGGCCCGATGACCATTGCCTGCCTTCTGGCCAACACCCTGACCGCCTGCTGCCGCGCCAATGACCTGGCTGAACCGGAGGGCCTGACCGCCTGAACCGGTCAAAAAGTTAAGACAATGAGGGCGAGTCGCTTGGCGGCTCGCCTTTTTCATTTTACCGCGACGGGGCAAAAAACCTTTGAATCCTATACCAAAAGATAGGCGATAGCGCCGAATTTGCCGAATTTCCTAACCGCTCTTTCATATTCATGGCTTAGCGTCACCCGTAAGAAACTCTCACGAGGAAAGCTATATGACACGCGCCATGTCCATCATGTCCATGAGCCGGTATCTCGTCGCATTGATTGTGACCACCGGCATTTTGATTTCCGCTGCGACAGTTTATATCTTCTTCCAAATCCGCGACAGCCATGAAGCCTGGCACCGGTATGAACAAGCCAGCTCTGCCCGGGTTCAGGCCGTGACCGAACTTGTGGGCAATATGGGGTATGGTGGTTTTATCCATCACTTCAAAAACTTTGTCCTGCGCAATGAAACTGATCGTTCGATCAAGGTGAACAATGCCGCCAGTGCGGCCCTGAACGCGTTACACCAGTTCGAAACACAAAACCCGACGGACGAAGAACTCCAGGCCGTCAAGGATATCAAATCCGTGATCCATTCCTATCTTGAGGCAATAGGCGAGGCGCAGACCGCGTTTGTCTTTGGGGCGATGCCAGAAGAGGTGGATGCACAGGTCAAAGTGTCGGATGACGCAGCCCTGGCCGGGTTGGAAACGCTGTTTCTGGCCATGGAAAAAGGGGCGCTTGGTGGTGATCCCAACAAGACCACCCATCTGATCGCATTGGAACGTGCACTGGGGTATGGGGGAATGATTCACCAGTTCAAGAATTACGTCCTACGAGGGGATGCCCCCCGCGTCGCCAAAGTCGAAGCCGCAATCGCCAATGCGCGCGCCGCCATGCAGGGATATCAAAGCTTTCCGCATTCCGATGCCGAAGCCAGGGCCCTGGCAGATATCGAAGGGGTTGTGGCGGCGTATGAAGCTGGCATTCGCAAGGTGACAGAGATGAAGCAACAAAGCAAATCTGTCGCCGAGATCGACCAGGCGGTTAAGGTTGCAGATGGCCCGGCCATAGATGCGATCGAACTGCTAAAAGACATGATGGTCTCTGAAACCATTGCTGCGCGCAACACGCTCGAAGAAAAAATCTCTTGGTCGCAGAGGATGGCGCTTTTGGTGGCTGTGGCCCTGGCTGTTGCAGGTGCGTTGATGGCTGTTGCCACATCATTTGTTCTGATCCGTCGCATTGCGCAGCCAGCCCAGGATCTGGCACGGGAAATGGACAAGCTCGCACAAGGGAATACCGATATTTCGGTAGAGCACATGTTGGCCGATACTGAAATCGGCGCCATCGCCCGCGCGTCACAAACTTTCCGTGAAAATCTGGTTCATGCGCGTGAATTGGAAGAACAGCAGACCGCCGCCTCCGCAAGAGAACGTGAATTGCTGGAGCAAAACATCGCCAAGGAAAAAGAGGAACGCGCTGCCGCAGATCAAAAGGCCAGGGCCGAGCAGGAACGCCTGAAAGAAATCCAGATGGTGCAGACAGCCATCAGTGAAGTGATTGACCAGGCCGTGCGGGGAGATTTCTCGCGTCGGGCGAAAGCCGATGTATCCAGTGAAAACCTTTCGGCGATGGTGGATGCGATCAATGCCCTGATGACCGGCATCGAAACCAGCCTTGGGGAAACGGGACGTGTTTTGCAACAATTGGCCAATGGGGATCTCAGTGCGCGTATGGACGGGTATTTTGAGGGGGTCTTTGCCACGCTGCAGGACAATATGAACATGACCCTTCATACGCTGGAAGAGATGGTTGATGCGGTTGCCCGAAGTGGCATGACCGTTGCGCGCCGATCAGATGACATCCGCTCCACTGCAACAAATCTTGCCGAGCGGACGGAAAACTCCGCTGCGTCGCTGGAAGAAGCCGCCGCCGCGCTTGAGGAAATCAGTTCAACCGTATCTTCGGTTTCAGAAAACATCGAACGCGCCAGTGCCAGTGCAAATGACGCAGAACTGAACGCAAAGACGACAACGGAAGTTGCACAACGCGCGGTCACGTCCCTTGATAATGCATCGGAAACGACAAAAAACATCAACAAGATTGTCAACGTGATCGAAGATATTGCCTTTCAGATCAACCTGTTGGCCTTGAACGCAGGTGTCGAGGCAGCCCGCGCAGGTGAAAGCGGTCGTGGCTTTGCCGTCGTGGCATCGGAGGTGCGGGCCCTTGCGCAACGCTCGTCAGAGGCGGTTGGGGAAATTACGACCGTGATTGATGAAAGCACCAATGCCGTGGGCAACTCGGTCTCGATGGTGGCAGAGGCATTGGATAAGGTGACTGAGATCAGCAATGCGATTGGCACCATTTCGCGACAGACCTCTGAAGCAGCGGAGGCGGTCAATCAACAAGCCAAGGGATTGGTCAGCATCAGCGAAACGATCACCCATCTGGATGCGGCCACGCAAGAGAATGCCGGATTGTTTGTGCAGGTCCGTGAAAACAGTGAGCACCTGCAGGAACAGGCGCTCACGCTTGAAAACGCTTTGGGAAAACTGGTTGTGCAATCGTCAACCAGCATCAGTGAGGATGCAGCAGATGCGAAACTAAGCGCTGGAACCAACATCGCGGCGGCGGAGTAAGGTTCATGCACCTGACCGGCGGCGTTGATTTCTTAGGGGTTCAGTCCTTGAACTGGGGCGTGCGCTTTTGCATCCCGGCAATCACGGCTTCCATCTGATTGGGTTGCCCAATCAGCGCTTTCTGAGCCGTACTTTCCGCCATCAAGGCCGTCGGTGTGTCCATATGCTCGGTCTCGGTAATCAGCGATTTCGCACGTCGCACCGCATCGGGGGATTGCTGAGCGATCCGCGCAGCCAGATCCTCAGCGGCTTCAAGGGGGGCGTCATTCACCTCGGTCACAAACCCCCATTCGAGCGCCTGCCGGGTTTCGAAGGTTTCGGCGGTATATGTCAGCTTGCGGATGATATCGGTCCGGGCCATGCGTGGCATTAACGCCATGCCCCCCATATCGGGCACCAATCCCCAACGGCCTTCCATAATGGAAAATTTTGTGTCGGGGGCTGCGATGCGAATATCGGCGCCAAGCATCAACTGAAACCCTCCCCCCAACGCATATCCATGGACCGCAGCAATGACCGGTTGCGGCAGTTCAGCCCAGACCATGGCCACCGCCTGGAACAGATTAGAGCTGCCATGCGTGCGGGCCTCTATCCCGTCCCCGGACATGGCGATTTGCGCCAGCTGCTGCATGGCAGCCAAGTCGAGACCTGCACAAAAGGCCTCGCCCGTTCCGGTCAAAACCACCGCGCGAATATCCTTGCGGGTTGCCAGCTCTTGCCCGGCGGCGACAATCGCCTCGATCATTTTCAGATCCAACGCGTTTCGTTTTTCCGGGCGCGACAGGGCCACGGTGGCAACCTGGCCGGTTTGGGTGATGGTGACACGATCAGACATTGCGGACCTCTTCCTGTTTTTTCGAAAGTAGTGACGAGTTTTAGCGGCGTGAAAAGGGTCACGTCGCGGCAGTGTCAGATTTTAACCGGAACCATGGTGCCCAAAAGGACCGCGATCTGCCGCTGTTCATCGCCCTGAACCGCCCAGACTTTCGCTTCTACGGTCACCAACCGACGCCCGGCGCGCAGCACCTGTCCCTCTGCCACCAAACGTTCTCCTTTGGCGGGGGCCAAAAGGTTGATCTTGATTTCAGCGGTCAGCACCTCATGTTCCGCGCTCATTTTGGTCAAAGCCGCGTAGCCGGCGGCGGAATCGCCGAGCCCGAAAGTCAGTGCCGCGTGACCAAAGCCATGCTGTTGCCGATGGCCGTCGAGGATCGGTGCCGAAATACGGCAATACCCGTCGTCCAACGCGTCCAGACTTGCCCCAAAACTGGTCATCATCGATTGGGCGGCGAAGCTTTTGCGAATGCGGGTATCGGTCTCAGATGTCAGGGGCATGATCTCTCCTTGCAAAGCACGCTAGCACCTGTGGCGGGATGGCAAAGGTCAACGTTGCGTCACAGGCCGGGGGGCGTCGGGTTGTGATGATCGGGAAGAATGGAACGGATAGGTGAGTGTCCGGCAGGGGCTTTTGCCAGATTGAGAGCTTTTCAGAACGGCCAGGATCTTTGGGGAATGGGCATGCTTCAAGCGATGCCAGCTCTGCACGTCGTCAAAGAGGTTCGGTGCAGATCGAGCAATATGTGGACGTCATCGCGTACGAAGCGTGACGCTGAAGCTTAGGTTTTTAAGCAGCGATAGGGGCGGAGCACATTTTGTGTGAACTCTGCGCGCCGCCCCAATATCACCTGCTGCTGGTGATCCGGTCGTGTTTGGGTCTTGACCCCTGTTGATCAGTGAACGATCTCTTTTTCGCTGACGAACATGTTTTCCCAGGCCCGGTCGATCAGGTCCGGGGTCATCTGATAAGGAATGCACTCGAACTCGCAAATCGAAATCATCTGGTCGATCAGGAAGATCGGCTGATAGTTTGCATAGATATTGTCGATCGTCGGGTATTTGTTTTTCAGAAGGTAAATCAGCGCCTCTTCGTTCAACGGCATTTTTTTCTTCCGCGCGACCATGGCAAAGATCTTCAAAAACCCTTCCTGATCCGGCCCGTCGATGATGATTTTGTAGAAGATCCGGCGCAGCGCCGCCTTATCGAAAATCTTGTTTGGGTGGAAGTTGGTCGAAAAGATGACCAGCGTGTCAAACGGCACTTCGAATTTTTCACCTGATTGCAGCGCCAGAATGTCCTTGTTCTCTTCCAAGGGCACAATCCAGCGGTTGATCAACGCCTGCGGTGGTTCCGACTGGCGCCCAAGGTCGTCGACGATAAAGACGCCGCCGGAGGATTTCAGCTGCAACGGCGCCGTATAGGTGCGCGCGGTCGGATTGTATTTCAGATCCAGCATGTCGAGCGTCAGCTCCCCGCCGGTGATCACCGTGGGACGATCGCAAAGGACATAACGCCGGTCGAACTTGACCGATGATCGACGCAGGCTGGTGGTGTCATCCAGATGGTCTTCGGCCGCGGTGTGCACAATCGGGTCATAGACGGTGATGATTTGCCCCGAATAGACGATGGCGCGCGGCACGTAGATCTTGTCGCCAAGCGCGTCGCGAATGCCGTTGGAAATCGAGGATTTCCCGTTGCCCGGCGGGCCATACATCAGGATCGAACGGCCCGACCCGACCGCCGGCCCAAGCTGGTCCAGCAGGTTGGGGGGCAAGATCAGGTGCCCCATGGCGCCGGTCAACTGTTCGCGCGACATCTGGATGTTCCGGATCGACTGGCGTTTCATCTGTTTGGAATAGACATCCATCGGCACCGGCATCGCGCCATAATATTCAGACTGTGCCAGCGCATCCAGCGCGCGCGCCTTGCCACCATCGGACAGGCGATAACCCATTTCGCTGCTTTGCGCGCCGGCATGCATGGTGCCCATGGCCTCGACCAGGGTCTGTTCGCGACAAAGGTCGATCAATTCCTGCACGACGCGACCGGGCAGGGCCAGCGCCTGTTCCAGGTCCGAGACCCGTTCAAGATTGGTGCGGAACATGGTTTTCAGCAGGATATCCCGCATCATCACCATGGTCAGCCCGGTGTCCTCCAGCCGCTTTAGCGCAGGTGGTGCAATTAGGTCGGTGGTCTGGATGTTCATGCCTGTGTCCTCACCCAAAACTTGCGATTCACGCCATTTAACGCCAGAACTATGGCCAAAATGACAACGAAACCGGCCCGAACGCGGGCCTTTCCCTAGTTTCGTAAACAATGAAGAGGGCAGGCATGAGCAAAGAAAAAGGCATCATTTTGGCAGGGGTGCAGTTGGCGCTGTTTATTCTGCTTGCGGGTTCGCTCTTGGCGAAGGGCGGGCTTTACATCCGGCAACATGAAGGCGACACGCTGCATCTGCTGCAAATTGTGTTTCGCATGATGGATGGGCAGATGCCCCATCTGGATTTCGTCACCCCCATTGGCATCCTTGCCTTTGCGCCGATGGTGCTTTTTGCCAAGCTGGGATTTGGCGTGGGCGAGGCGTTTTTGTGGGGGCAGATCCTTGTGGGGGCGGTGTTTTTCCCGGCGATCTGGTATGTGTCCCTGACCCGGTTGTCCGGCGTCTGGCGCTATGTGTTCATGGGGGGGATGCTGGTGCTGTGCCTTGGTCTGATCCACGGCGAAACAAACCCGGCCGTGTCGGTTTCGATGCACTACAACCGCTGGGCGTGGGCGGCTGCTTTCCTCGCGATTGTGACCTCGCTTTTGCCACCGCATAAAAGCGAACATGCCGGGCACGGCCAAGTTGTTGATGGGATCATCATCGGCCTGGCCTTTTCGGTCATGGCGTTGATCAAGGCCACCTATTTTGCCGCTTTCCTGCCCGCGGTCCTGGTGGCGCTTGCCACAAGGGGGGCCTGGCGGTCGGTGATCTGGGCGCTGGCTGGTGGCCTGTTTGCGGTGGCCGCGATGACCGCCTATGTGGGCACGCCGATCTTCTGGATCCACTACCTGCTGGACCTTCTGAACGTGGCCACCAGCGAGGTGCGCCCACGCCCCGGTCTGCCCTTTGGCGAAGTGCTGAGCAGCCCGGCCTATCTGCCCGGCAGCCTGCTGGCCCTGGCCGGGGTGATCTTGCTGCGCCAGGCGGGGCAGATGCGCGAAGGGCTGGTGCTGTTCCTGCTTTTGCCCGGGTTTTTCTATGTCACCTATCAGAATTTCGGCAATGACCCGCAATGGATTGCGCTTCTGGGGATCCTGCTGATTGCCCTGCGCCCGGATCGCGTGGTGTATAACGGCTTTGGTTGGGACCTTCGCCAAGCCGTCACGTTGGTGGCGATGTCCGCCCTTGTGCTGTCCGCCCCGTCTTTCCTGAATATCGCGCAAAGCCCGTTTCGACACCTGATGGAAGAGGCCGAGGATTACGTGCCGATGTTGCCCGGGGTGGCGGGGCAGGATGACCTGCTGACCTTCAACCTGCGCGCCCACCGGATCGACGCGAAACACGCGCTGGACGGGCCAGATACAATCTTCTCGGCCTTTTACGACCCCGAGGCGCGAAAGGACGATGCCACGACCTTTCTGGGCGAGGATCTGCCCTGGTGTAGTCTTGAGCTGGGCATGGTGGCCTGGTTCAAAACCATATCCGATGATCTCGTTGCCTCTGGGCTGGTCGAGGATAAATCCTATTTCGTGGCGGATCTGCTGCCCAGCTATTGGCTGTTCGGGGCCGGGAAACCGGTGCCCGGTGCGGCCCCCTGGTATTACGGCGATCTGACGGGGATCGAAAATGCGGACCTGCTGCTGGTGCCGCTTTGCCCGCTGGCGCAGGACACCCGCAAGAAGATCCTGGACGAGATTTCGGAACAGGCCTGGGCCGGGCAGGTCACCGAACTGCGTCGCACCGGGGAATATGTGCTTTACCGCCTGCCCACAATCGGCGGGTGATCCGGCCTGGGAAAGCTTCAGGCGACAAGACATGAAAAACATGAAAAAGCCCCGCGTTTTGCGCGGGGCTTTTGTTTTGAGGCGTCTTTTGGGATCCGCGTCTTACCGGCCTTAGGCGCCGTAGAGTGCCCCCACGGCCAGATAGAGGATCAGGCTGGTGCCCAAACAGAGGCCCATCGGGAAATCCTTGCGCTGCCAGCTTTCCCAATTGGGTGTGGCGCGGCGCACGGCGGGGATGGCGCGGGCAATGCGATGCAGGGCAAAGCCAATCAGAAGCGTAGCGGCGAACATCATACAAAAGAGATACACATCGCCCAGGGCGATGAACGGTGCCATGGCGGCGGCAAATTTGGCATCTCCGGCCCCGAAAGCGCCGGCAATATTGAAGACAAAGCCGATCACCAGCACCACGACCAGATGCAAATAGCGCCAGGGATAGTCCGCGAGGGGCAGGGCGATCAGGCCTATGATCGCAAAGACCCCAACCAGCGCCATCACGGCCTTGTTCGGAATTTTCATCCGCTTCAGGTCACTTAGCGCGGCCCAGATACAGATCGGGGCCGCGAAGGGCAGGAACCAAAGTGAGGTGGTCGCGGATTGCACGGTCAATGCGGCGGCGATGACCGGATCAGCCATTGGACACGTTGTTGTCGAGCGCCTGAAGTGCGCGCACGGCGGCCTCGAAATGCTGCGGATGGGTGTTGATCGCTTCGTTCAGAAGACCTTTGCCAATCGACACGTCGCCCTGTTTGATCGCCGACAGGGCCATCGTGTGCAACAGTTGTGCGCGTTCGACCTGGGTCAGATCGACGATCGGCAGATCATATTTGCGCTGTGCCGCGCGGGCCAGAACCAGGTTGTTCTTGGCGGTGAACATGGTGGGGTCATAGTTCAGCGCATCTGAAAACAGCTGCTCGGCGCCTTTGTAATCGGCGCGGGTCAGCTTGGAATAGCCCCAGTTGTTCAGGACCGAAGAGGGTTTGGTCGACAGGCCCATGGCGGTTTCATAGAAACTGTCGGCCTTTTTCCATTCCTTCTTGCTGTCGGCCACCATGGCTTCCAGCCGGTAGCGTTTATAGGTCTCATGGGTCGGCGGCACTTTATCAAGCTCGATCTCGGCCTGTCCCCAATTGCCCGAACGGATCAGCGCATCGGCCAGCCCAACCCGGTCATCATTGGTCGCGCCGGACATGGAGACGACTTTTTTCCAGACAGGGACGGCCTGGGTGGGTTGCTTGGCGCGGATCAGGGATTTGGCCAGCCCCCGTTGCAGGTCAACCCGATCGGGCTGGTCCTTGGTGGCGCGGGTGAAATAGGCCACCGCTTCTTTCGGATCGCCAACCGTCAGCATGATGTCACTGAGGTTGCTTTCGTCGATCACGTTCAGGTCGGCCAGGGTCCGGTCCACCTCTTCCGAGGAATTGCCGGGTTTCTGGCAGGCGGAAAGCGCAAGTGCGCTGCCCAGACACAAGGTCAAAAGAAATTGTTGGCGCATGCTCTGGCGTCCTCTACTGCTCAATACGCGCGCTTTTGGCCCTTTGCGGGCTCTAAAGTGTCGACAGGAGCAGGTAATCCCCTTGCCCCCGACGCATCAGCGCGAAGTTGTCCTCATTCACAAAATCATAGTCGGGGTTTTCCAATCTGGCGATAGCCAAGCGCAAATTCTCGCGAATATCGGCAGATTGGCCACTATCCAGCCCGAAAGCGAGGCGGAAGACGCGGGCCGCTTCGGGGATTTCGCCTTTCTCCATCAAGACGACCCCCAGATTGTTCCAGGCGGGAACAAAGCGTTCGTCCATATCGACCGCCTGGCGCAATTGCTTTTCAGCCTGGCCCAGACGGCCCAGTTTCAGGTTGGCCGAACCGATGGCCGACAACACATCCACGGTGATGCCGTGATCTGCCGCCGAGCGGGTATAGGCCTTGAGCGCCAGTTCATATTCGCCCGCCGTCATCAGGCGATGGCCGACAATCAGCCCATCCACGCTGTCCGCCCCGCGTTTTATCCCCTTTGGGGCATAGGGGGTGTCCGCGGTGTTTGGGTCAAAAGACGAAGACCCCTGACAACCGGCAAGTGCGGTTATCAGGGGCAGGATCATGATCATGGGGCGAAGTTGCGTCACCCTCGTTCTCCTTGCGGGGGGCGGCCCCGCGCCGATCAGAAGCTGATCTTCGACAGGGTCTGCACCACGTTGTAGACGGACGGCCCCAGCAAAATAATCAGAAGCGGCGGCACGGTCAGCATCATAGTGGCGAGTGTCATCTTCGTGGGCAAGGTGTTTGCCTTTTCTTCCGCCCGCATCACGCGTTTGTCCCGCATTTCGGCAGAAAAGACACGCAGCGCTTCGGCGATCGAGGTGCCGAAGGTGGCGGATTGGATCAGCACGGTCACGAAACTGGCCACATCGGTCACGCCTGCGCGTTCCGACATGTCGCGCAACACCTGCACCCGGTCCTTGCCGGCCTTGATTTCCTGGCTGACAATTTCAAATTCATCTGCCAGGGCAGGATAACCCGCGCGGATTTCATGTGACACGCGGATGATGGCCTGATCCAGCGACTGACCGGCCTCGACGCAGACCAGCATCATGTCGAGCGCATCGGGAAACCCGTTGGTGATTTCTTCTTTGCGCGTTTCCAGGCGGCGGGTGATCCAGTATTTCGGCAGCATATAGCCCGCGATACCTGGGCCAAGGATCCACATGACCTTGTTTGTTGTGGTCAGTTCGACCGTCGGGTTTTGTGATTTCAGAAACACAATCACCACGCCGAACAACAAAAGGCCGATCCCCAGCGCAAATTGCGCAAAGTGAAAGGTGCGGACGGCATTTTTGCCGGGATAGCCCGCCTGAAGCAGTTTCAGCTGGATGGCGGAGTATTCTTCTTCGTTCTGGGGTTCCAGAAAGGCCGAGTATTTTTCAAGCTTGTCCCCGCCGCCCTGGATCCGCAGGGCCTGGCGTTCATCCCCGCCGGAATTGCGCCGGGTGTCGCGCAGCTTGTCCAGCGGGTCGGCTTCTTTTTTGAACAGGATCGGGACCGCGATCAGCATCAAGAGAAAGCCAAGCCCCCCCACCGCGATCAGCGGGCCCATCGGGCCAAACTTGTCTACCAGGATTTGGTTCAGAACTTCCATGGGCTTACACCTTGATGTTCACAAGCATCTTCATCACGAAGATGTTGGCGATCAGGAACCCGGCCACGACCAGGCAGGCCGGGATGAAATAGGCGGTTTCCTTCACGTCGTTATAATAATCGGGCTGGACCACATTGATCATGACCAGCGCACCGATCGGGAAGATCGACAGGAACATCCCAGACCATTTGCTTTCCGCGGTGATCGCCTTCACCCGTCGAAACAGTTTGAAGCGCGAGCGGATCACCTTGGCCAGACCGTCCAGAATTTCGGCCAGGTTACCACCGGATTGCTGTTGAATGGTCACGGCCACGGCAAGAAAGCGCAGATCCTGCATATCGAGCCGCTCAGCCATCGCTTTCAGGCTTTCGCCCACATCGCGGCCATAAGAAGCCTCGTCCGAGATCATGCCAATCTCAGTGCCCAGCGGATCGGGCACTTCCTTGGCGACGATCTGGATGGCCGAGGTGAACGGGTGGCCGACGCGCAAAGAGCGCACCATCAGTTCCACCGCGTCGGGCAATTGTTCTTCCATCATCGACATGCGTTTCTTGGCCTTGTTGTCGATCCACAGGTAAACGCCGCCAATCCCCATCGCGATCGAGACCGCGATGCGCACCGGGGTTTCCGCGCCGGTGCCGACGGTCAGCCCCACATAAGCCACCGCAGCCAGCACCCCCATCAGCGCAAACAGCTGGGGTGGCGAAAAGGCGATGGCGGCCTTTTGGGCTTTCAGCGCAAGGATGGAATAAAGCGGAAAGCCCTTGGCTTTCATGTGCTGGCTCATCTCCTTGCGAAGCTGTTCCAACACCTCTTCGCGCCGCGCGCCTTTGTCCAGAAGGTCCAGGCGGCGATTGACGCGGCTGTTCAGGCTGATCGATTTGCCAAAAACAGCCAAATAGATGCTTTCGACCAGCAAAAGGACCGCGCCGAAGATCAGGCCATAAATCAGAAGTTCCGGTGAGATGGACATGGGAGTTTCCTTTGGCTGTCCTGATCAGATGATCGGTTCGAAAATCGTGGCGGGCAGGTCGTAACCCCATTGGCGGAACCGGTCCGAATAATGCGACCGCACCCCGGTGGCATTGAAGCGGCCGATGATCTTGCCGTCGGGCTCCAGCCCCAGGCGTTCATAGCGGAACACTTCTTGCATCGAGATCACTTCGCCTTCCATGCCGGTGATTTCGGTGATCGACACCATGCGGCGCGACCCGTCCTGCAGGCGCGAGGCCTGTACGATCAGGTGCACAGCCGAGGCAATTTGCGAGCGCACCGCCTTCAGCGGCATTTCGATCCCGGCCATGGCGACCATGTTTTCCAGACGCGACACACCATCGCGCGCCGAGTTGGCGTGAATTGTGGTCATCGACCCGTCGTGGCCGGTGTTCATGGCCTGCAACATGTCGATCACTTCCTCGCCGCGGGTTTCGCCGACGATGATCCGGTCCGGGCGCATCCGCAGGGCGTTTTTCAGACAGTCGCGCTGGCTGACCGCGCCTTTGCCCTCGACGTTGGCGGGGCGGCTTTCCATGCGTCCCACATGGGTCTGTTGCAGTTGAAGTTCCGCAGTGTCCTCGATCGTCAGGATCCGTTCCGAGTTGTCGATAAAGCTCGACAAGGCGTTCAGCGTGGTGGTTTTACCAGAGCCGGTCCCGCCTGAGACGATGATGTTCAACCGGCAGGCCACGGCGGCCTGAAGATAGGCGGCCATTTCTTCGGAAAACGCGCCGAAATTCACCAGCTCGTCAATGCCCAGCTTGTCTTTTTTGAACTTCCGGATCGACACCAGAGAGCCATCCACCGCAATCGGCGGCACCATCGCGTTGAAACGTGACCCGTCGGCCAGACGGGCGTCCACATGCGGGTTTGATTCATCGACACGCCGCCCAACGGCGGACACGATCTTGTCGATGATCCGCATCAGGTGGCGTTCGTCCTTGAAGGTGATGTCGGTCAGTTCCAGCTTGCCCGCCCGTTCCACAAAGATCTGTTGCGGTCCGTTGACGAGGATATCGTTCACGTCATCGTCTTTCAGCAGGGTTTCCAGCGGGCCAAGCCCGGTGACTTCGTCATAAAGTTCCTGGTTGAGCGCCACCCGTTCGTCGCGGTTCAAAACCACACTTTTGTCTTCCAGAAACTCCGAGGTGATCGCGGTGATTTCCTGACGCAATTCCTTTTCCGACGCCTGCTCCAGCGCCGACAGGTTCAGGTTGTCGAGCAACTCTTTGTGCAGCTCGACCTTGATTTCCGACAGGCGCTCCTTGCGCTTGCGCTCCTTGTCCAGGGGGGCCGCACGGGCGGAGACCTTTTCGGCTGCCGGTTTGCGCTGGGCGCGCGGCGTGGCGAGGTCGGCGACGGCCCCTTCGGTTTTGCCGCCGGGGACAGCCTGCAGGTTCGGCACACCTTCTGCCTTGGGCGGGCGGGGGCTTTGTTTTTTGTATCGTGAAAACATTCTGACCTCCGGATCAATTGGCCGCTACTGCGTCCTGGTTCACCTCATGCACGGATTTGGCGAGTTTCTGGATTTCGCGTCGAAGCGGGTTCTTGGCGGCCCCTTCTGCAAGTGGCACACCGTGGTCACCCGCCTGTACAACCGCTTTCAACCCATCGGGAAGTTGAACTTCGATATTGATATCAAGGCTTTCCGCCAGGCGTTTCACACGGGATTTGCCCGACAGATCGGTGAACTTCGGCGCGCGGTTCAGGATATGGCGCAGCTTGTTGACCGGCAGATCCTCGCTTTTGAGCGCTTTGATCATCCTGAGGGCATTTTGGGCCGAGCGCATGTCCAATTCCAGCGTGGTGAAATACACATGTGCGGCTTGCAGCACCGTTTCCGTCCACTGCACTACGGTAGAGGGCATATCGATCACCACGTAATCGAAATTGCAGCGCGCCATGTCGATCAGACGCTCGACATCTTCACTGGTCAACAGATCCAGCGGCAGCATGTCATTGGGGGCCGTGAGGACCTGCAACCGATCATTGAAGGTCAAAAGCGCCTGCATAAAGCTGTCGCGATCCATCGCTTCGGTGTCGGACAAAAGTTCGTACACGGTGTCGCGGCGCGGCAGGTCCAGATAGGTTGAGGTCGACCCGAATTGCAGGTCCAGGTCCAACAGGCAGACGCGCGGGGCGCGGTCTTTGTCGACCATGGTCAGTTCCCAGGCCAGGTTGACGGCCAGTGTGGTGGCACCGGTGCCCCCCGCCAGGCCATGCACCGCCAGGATCACCCCTTCACGGTCGCCCTTGGGTTTTATCGCGGCATCCGCATCGCCCGCGACCGGAAAGGTCGGCGGTGGGGTGCGCAGCCGTTCGATCACATCATGCAACGCGCCTTCGGGAAGCGGGTAGGGGACAAATTCAGCCGCCCCCATTTTCAACAGCTGATGCAGGGCAATTGGGCTGACCTCTTCGGCGATCACAATCACCTTGATGCCCTTTTCGACGGCGGTCTTAACCGTCATCGCAACCTTTGACAGGTTTTCTTCATCGTCGTCATCAATGGCGATGGCGACAAATTCCAACGTATCGGCTTCGGGCTGACCAAAAAAGGCGACGGCGTCATCAATGGACAGGTCCCCCCAGGCTTCGCCCAGTTCGGTTTCCATATCCTCAATCAACAGGTCGAAATTCTGCACGTCCCGAGAGATCGTGCAGGCGACGATCGGGGCGGCATCAGGCTGTATCGCAACACTGCTACTCATTGCCTTTGTTCCTTCCAAAAAACGGTCCAGCTGCGCGCGCTTCTTCTGGCGGACATCGCACAGGACCGTGCGCGATTCGAAATCGTTGGCGCGCACTGCTCCAGTTCCCTGATTTTGTGACAGGCAATCTTGGCAAGATTGGGGCTAAAAAACCGTAATTATTCGTCATTTCGCGACGATACGGGGGCAGGGGGAGGGCTGTTTCGAAATGCGGAACAGGTGAAAAAGAAGGGAGTTGGGTGAAAAGCGCATCAATAACAGATGGTTAGACTGCGGTTGTGAGGCTGGGCTTGAGAGCGCCCGCGCAACGGGCTGTGTTCAACCGAAAAGGGCGTGACCACCGGCCACGCCCCATTCATTTCATTTCCGTTAACGGCGCTTATTCTACCGCGCTGCCCGAGACCCCTTCCTGGGTCAGTTCAGGGATCGGAACCGCGCTTTCCACATATTCGCGCTGAATGACCTCGGCATATTTGCCTTCCAGCACAGTGGGGTGACGCCCCACGAAACCGGACACTTCGGTGACGGTGCGACGGTTGCGCGCTTCGCGTGTCTCGGTCTGAATCAGCGGCCGGGTTTCGCCATAGCTGACCACGGCTTCCAGGCGGGACCGGCTGATGCCCTGAGACACCAGGTAGTTCACCACCGCCCGCGCACGGCGCAAGCCCAGACGTTTGTTATAGGCGCTGGAGCCGACCAGATCGGTATGGCCAAAGACGCGGAACCGCACTTCGGGGAATTGGGCAATCCAACGGGCCTGTTCGGTCAGGATCGCGCGCGAATTTGCGTCAAGCCGGGCGCTGTTGAAGGCAAAGTTCACCGTGTCCGGCACCTCCTGCCCGAACCGTTTCGCCAGATCGATAACCCAGTTGATATCGCCGTTATGCACCCCGGTGTTATGCGCGGTGGGCGATCCGAAATAGCCCTCATCAAGGAAATCCCCGGCAGAGCCGGACACAACCCCCTGATAGCCATCTCCACAGGCGGCCAGCAAAGCCAGAACGGAACTTGCGGCCAGAAGGGGCTTGAGTTTGGTTGTCACTACGGAGGTTTTCATGGATCAGTCCTCCATCACATAGCCATAAGAGCCCGAGAAATCCTGTTTGGCCACTTCGCCTGCCGCGCCCTTGGTCGGGCGGTTCGGGGCAGCGGTTTTGCCAAAGAGGAACAGATCTTTTTCCGAAGGCGGTTTGATCCGGTCCGTGGGCAGGGCCAGGGCTTCGCCCCGGGTCGGGGTGACCAGATGGGCGGTGATGATCACCACCAGCTCTGATTGCTGGCGCTCATATTCCGCCGAACGAAACAGCGATCCCAGCACCGGAATATCCCCCAACCAGGGCACCTGGCCCGACAGGTCACGGAAATCATCTTCGATGAGCCCGGCGATGGCAAAGCTTTCGCCATCGCGCATCTCGACCACGGTCGAAGCTTCGCGGCGGCGGAAGGCCGACACGGACAGGCCGTTGCCGGTGTTCACGCTGGTGGTCGGGTCAATGCCCGAAACCGCCGTCTTGATATCAAGGTTGATCACGTCACCGGACAAAACCCGCGGTGTGAAGGTCATTTCCACACCAAACGGCTTGTAGCTGACGGTGACATCGCCATCTGAACTGATCGGAACCGGATATTCTCCGCCCGCCAGGAAACTGGCCTCCTGCCCCGAAAGGGCGGTCAGGTTGGGTTCTGCCAACGTGCGCACAACACCTTTGGTTTCAAGGGCTTCCAGAAGGATGCCAACCTGGAACGATCCAGCGTTGAAGCCAAGCGCAATCGCGCCTTCCTTGTCAGAGGGCACCGAGATCGACTCGTTGCCCAAGGCGTTCGTGCCATCCAGCCATGTCCCGGTTTCCGTGTTCACACCCAGATTGGTGCCGCCATTGATCGCAAGCGAACTGGACAGCGCCTTGCGGACCGAGCGTTGCATTTCAGCGAAACGCACCTTCAACATCACCTGCTGGGTGCCGCCCACGGTCATCAGGTTGGAAACACGTTCCGGGGCATAGCGTTCGGCAAGATCCAATGCGCGGTCCATCCGGCCAATTGAACTGACGGTCCCAGACAGGACAATCCCGTCATTGGCGGTGCGCACCTCGATATGTTCACCGGGCAGGATCTGACGAAGCCGTTCCTTGAACTCGGCGATATCCGGGGCGACCCGGACCTCGACATTGGTGATCAGGCGCCCGTCACCGCCCAGAAGGGTCAGTGTGGTGCGCCCCGGGGCCTTGCCGAGCACATAGATGGTGCGATCCGACAGGGTCGAGATGTCCGCGATGCCTGGGTTGGCAATCGACAATTCCGCAAACGGGGTGTCGCTTTCCACCACAACCGCCCGGTTCATCGAAACATTCAATGCCGAAGAGGTTGCGCCGCTCATCACGCGCAAGGTTTCAGCCATGGACCCGGTCGGAAGACTTGCTGTCCCGAGTGCAACCCCCACAAGGGCCGCTTTCATTAGTCTATCAATTTTCATGTGATCCTGCCTTTTCGATCACGCCTCTGTTTTTTGGGGTGTTTTCGTCCCCATTCTTGTCGCGACCATTGCCTGTTCGATCGCTGGGGCAGCCCGTTTATTCCGGATCATTTTGCCCAATTGATTGCGACCATGCGCCAGATTTTGCTTTTTTGCAAGAATCAATACCTTAAGCGCCTCACCCCATGTGGTGTGGTCGCAACAAATACGGGGCCGCGCGGGCCCCGTTTGCTGAGTTTGATCCGCTCCAAAGCGGCGCCTGTCCCAAGCGGCGCCGGGCTTACTGCGTTGGGCAAGCCACTGGAACTTCGACAATCTCTGCGCCACGGCGGGTGCGGATTGTGCAGGTTTTCTGCGCCACTTCCTGCGGGGCATCCACGACGCCCAAAAGCTCGTTCTGGCCAATTTCAACTGTGCCAGAGACGGTTTCATCCCGAACCCCAACCAGCGAAAGGGACAGTTTGCCCGAGGATTGTGCCTGGGCAAGAGCCGCCACCTGGCGCGGTGTCGCTTCGATGGTCACGGTGCGCGCAATGGTGGGGGAGCTGCGATCGCTGTCGGCGGTTTGGTCCACTGCGATCAGCGGGATCGACGCTTCGATCAGCTTGGTCACCTCGCGTTCATCGCCGCCAGCCGTGGGCATGCGGCCCGTCCAATAGACATCCACCCGGTCGCCGGGGCGCAAGAAGCCGGACACACCGGAGGTCACGTCAACGCGGATGGCAAAGGCGCGCATGCCGGCGGACAGGCGGGCGCTGACACCGGCATCCTGACCCGGTTCGGTCAGTTTGACCTGCATCAGGGCTTCGTCCTTTTCCATGGCACGTGTCACGGTGCGATAGGGTTCTTTGCCCTCCGGGAACAGGTCCGCGAGCGCGGTAAACGTGCCTTCGGGGATGGCATTTTCGGGCCAGCGAACTGCGCGAACGGTTTCTTCGGTGATCCGCTGCCCATAGCGCAGGGGAACGGTCGAGACGAAAACCTCCACAGTGGGAACATGGGCGGCGGCGGCGGCCCGTTCTGCTTCAAGCTGGGCCTGATAGACCCCGATATAGTCGCGGGCCAGATAGACGGCGAAGCCCGCCAGGGCGACCCCGAAAACCAGTACCAATCCAAATACGGCACGCATGGGATTTCCTTTCACAACACGGGCGCAACTGCGCGCGGTTCAAAATCTGACCCTGATCGTGCACAACGATTAGGGCAATATTATGGACAGAAGGTGAAATGTTTCCAAATTACCGATTGAAGAAGAAACAATTCAAATTCTGATGTCGGCTTTTTGATGGTCAGCCCGTCATATGACAGTTTGAACAAGGCGCGGAAAGGGGGCGGTGCAAATGAAAAACCGCGCCCATGGGGCGCGGTTTTCCGGATCCGTCAGATCTGGCCCTTAGTGGGACATGATGGTCATGGTGCTCAGGGTCGATGAGATCCGGTCCGCCAGAACGTTGGTCCCATCGGAAACCGAGCTCAGAACAGCCAGGCCCAGGCCCACGATGGCAGCGGTCAGCACGACCCAGTCCACGGTCACGGCGCCATCTTCGTCAGATTTGAATTTGTTGATCAGGTTGAAGAGTTTCATTGTCTTGGTTCCTTGAATGAATAGTGTCAGTTGGGTCATGAAACCCTTAGTGGGACATGATGGTCATGGTGCTCAGGGTCGATGAGATCCGGTCAGCCAGAACGTTGGTCCCGTCGGAAACCGAGCTCAGAACAGCCAGGCCCAGGCCCACGATCGCTGCGGTCAGCACGACCCAGTCCACGGTCACGGCACCATCTTCGTCAGCTTTAAACTTGTTGATCAGGTTGAAGAGTTTCATTGTCTTGTCCTTCCTAAAGGTGTCTCAGTCACGTTGTTTTCCAAGCGCAACCCTGTGAACCACCTTTGTTTCGATCCTCAGTGCCGCTCGGCATGGGTAGTAATTAGCCCTTTGAATGGGGCAAGAGTTGGGCAGGTTTCGTTCCTTTTTGAGGATCTTAATTTTTTGCCGCAAAAAATACGTAACTGACTGAAAATAATGGAAAATAAAAGTGAGAAAAATTAAGATGTACTGGATTTTCATCAAGTGAGACGACAAATTTACCGCAATTTCTGCAGGAATTTCTGGTCTTTTTGCCCATGATTTGCGACAAATCCTTAAAAGAAACCCGGGATCAATCCCGAACCATAGGGCCCGTTGCAATATGAAAACGGGCCAGGCAGCCAGAGAGCAGTGTTGCTGAAGATGCGGTATGTGGCGAAGAGAGCCCTGATATCGGCCCTTGTGGGGCTGATGGTGACCGGTGGCGGGCACACGGGTATCCTGTACGCAGCGGATCCACCCGCGAAAACCACACCGCCACCGTTTCCAGAGTTCACCTTCAAGAAAATCGGTGTACCAAAAACGGGCGGCAAGCGCATCACCGTGCAAATCGATCCCGAAGAGCAGGCACGCCTATTGGCCCCGCCCGCGCCCGCGGTGCCAGAGGGGATCGCCGCGAAGGACGCGCCTCTTGCCCCCAGCGGGTATGAATGGTTCTGGACCACCGTGTCGCCCAAGCTTGACAAAAGCGGACCGGGAAACATGCAAAAGGCCCTGGCGGCACTGGACGCCCGCGACGGGTTGGCCGCACCCAGGTTGCAGCACCTGCAAAACATTGCTGCCACGCATGGGATCGACATTTTGAAGGCCACGGTGGGGACAAATGTGTCCCCGGCCTGGGTTTTGGCCCTGATCGCGGTGGAAAGCGGCGGGCGGGCAGACGCGATCAGTTCTGCGGGCGCACAGGGCGTGATGCAATTGATCCCTGACACCGCCGCGCGCTTTGGCGTGTCTGATCCAACCGACCCCGCGCAAAACATCAAGGGCGGCGTGGCCTATTTGACCTGGTTGATGCAGCATTTTGACAATGACCCGATCCTGGCGATGGCCGGGTATAACGCCGGTGAAAACGCGGTGACGGAAAATGGGGGGGTGCCCCCCTATGCCGAAACCCGCGCCTATATCCCCAAGGTGTTGGCCGCCTGGCGTGTGGCGCGCGGATTGTGCCAGACCCCGCCGGAATTGCTCAGTGACGGGTGCGTTTTTTCAGTGAAAGGATCTTGAGAATGTCGAAGAACCCCCTGGTGCTGGATGTGGATGGCACATTCCTCAGGACCGACATGCTGTTTGAATGTTTCTGGGCGGGGCTTGGGCGCGATCCCATCGCCACCCTGCGCGCCTCGTTTCGACATTTTCGCGATCCGGCAACCCTGAAGGCCAGGCTGGCCGAGATTGCCCCGTTGCGGGTGGATCTGCTGCCAGTATCTGAACCGGCAAAGGCGCTGGTGGCAGAGGCGCAGGAGGACGGGCGCGAGGTGGTGCTGGCGTCGGCTTCGGACATTTCGCTGGTCAAACCGCTGGCAGAACATCACGGCCTGTCGGACCGGGTTTTCGCCACGCAGGGGCGCAACAATCTGAAAGGCAATGCCAAGGCCGAGGCGCTGGTTGAGGTCTTTGGCGAGGGCGGGTTCGACTACGCGGGCAATGCGCCGGTCGATCGGCCGATCTGGCGCCGGGCCGATCGGGCCGTTGTGGTGGGGGACAGCACATCTGCGGCGGAAATGCGCGATGCGGGCAAGGATGTGCTGGAACTCGACGGGGGCTGGACCACCAGGGACCTGATCAAGAGCTTTCGGCCCCATCAATGGGTCAAGAACATCCTTTTGTTCCTGCCGCTGATCGCCGCTCATGATTTCTCGCTCTCGACCATCCTGCTCGCCGTACTGGGCATCATCAGCTTTTCCGCTGCCGCCTCGTCGATCTACCTGGTCAATGACCTCTTGGATCTGGAGGCCGACCGGTTGCATGTGAAGAAATGCAAGCGCCCCTTCGCGTCCGGGGCGGTGCCGATCCAGGTGGGGATGGCCGCGTTCTTTGGTCTGGCCGCGGTGGCCCTTGGGCTGGGGGCGGCGCTGTCGCCGGCCTTCCTTGGCGTGGTGGCCTTCTACATGGTGCTGTCGTTGGCCTATTCGCTGAAACTGAAACGGATGCGCTGGATCGACATCGCGGTTTTGGCGAGCCTTTATACGCTGCGCGTGGTCGCAGGCGCTGCGGCCACCGGGATTTACGTGACCGGGTATCTGCTGGTCTTCATCTTCCCGGTGTTCCTGGCGCTGGGCTGTGTGAAACGGCTGACCGAACTGACGCTCGCCACGTCGGACGAGCGTCTACCCGGGCGTGGCTATGGCCGTGCGGACCGGCCCGACCTTTTGAACGTGGCGTCCTTGGGCGTCATCGCGGCGCTGGTGGCGTTCTTCCTTTATTCCTACACCGATCAGGCGATTGGCCTTTACAAAACACAGTGGCTGATCTGGGTGGCCGAGATCCCGATGGCCCTGTGGATGATCCGCATGGTGCGGCTTGGTTGGTACGGCAAACAGGATCACGACCCGATTGTCTTTGCGATGAAGGACAAGCGGGGGATTGGCCTGATGCTTATGTCGATCTCGATTATGTTTTATGCGGCCGGGCTGTGGCAGAAGTGGATGGGGCTGGGCTGAGGCGGGGGTAGCGGGCCGCGCCCGGTCTGCGCTCTTGCAGAGCTGGAACGCGCGCGGCGGTGGCCTCGCTTTGCTCGGCAGATTCCTTGCCTTCGGCGAAGGTATTTATGGCAAGAGGAAAAGACAGTCTGCCCTTCCTCTTGCTAAAAATACCTCGGGGTGTGCCTCGGAGAGGCGAGGGGCAGCGCCCCTTTCCCCCGTCCGATCAGATCGACATTTTCTTGAAAATGAACTCTGGAATGTGGCGGATGATCAGCATGATATAGCGCCAGAAAAACGGCGTGTAGATCACGTTTTTCTTCTTCTCGACCGCGTTCAGGATATCGCCCGCGACCTTGTCGGGCGAGGCGACCAGGAACATGCCTTCCACGTCCCATGTCATCGCCGTGTCGACAAAGCCGGGTTTCACGGTGACCACATGGCCGCCCGCGCGGGTGAGCCGGTTGCGAAGCCCCGACAGATAGGTGGCAAACCCCGCCTTGGCCGCGCCGTAGACATAATTGCCAATGCGCCCACGGTCGCCCGCCACGGACCCCACCCCCACCACGGTGCCCGCGCCACGGGTTTCCATGACAGGGGCCAGCAGTTGCAGGAAGCGGGCCGGGCCGGTGAAGCTGTCCATCACCGTGCCGTCAATCAGGGCAGGATCGTCGTCAATGGCGCTTTGCGGCGGCATGGATCCCACGAAGACCGCGGCGTTGATCACCCCGGTGACCGCGCTGGCCCGGTCAATGATCGCGGGGAAGCTTTTCGGATCACGTGCATCAAATTTGATCGCTTCGGCATGCAGGCCGCGCGCGCGCATATCGGTGGCGCTGCGCTCCAGATCTTCCATATCGCGCCCGGCCAGCAGCACAAAGGCACCCTGGTCGGCCAGTTTGCGGGCAAAGGCGCGCGCCATTGAGGAGGTCGCGCCGAGGATGATCCAGGTCTGATCCGTATTTGGTTGGGTCATGGTGGGGCTCGTCTGGTCAGGGTGCGGGGCGGCGGTCACGGTGTCTTTCATGTCGCGTCCCTCAGGGTCAGGCGGCGGGTCATATCGGTTTCCAGCCGCCGGTCCGGGTCATATTTGTCGGCAATCGCGGCCCAGTCGCCATGTTCGGGATACATCGCCTTGATCGCCGCACCGGTGGCCAGCGCGTCTTTGGCAAGATACAGGCGCCCGCCCGCGTCCACGGTCATCTTCTCAAGCTCGGTGATCAGGTCGCGGGCCGCGTCACGGGCAGGGAAATCCACCGCCAGCGTGTAGCCTTCCATCGGGAAAGACATATGGCCCGCGCGCCCGTCGCCCATGCGTTTCAACACGGCGAGGGGCGAGGCGAGGCCTGCGCCCGCGATCTTTTCGAGCATCCCGCGCAGCGCGTCCACCTCAGCAAGCGGCACCACGTTCTGGAACTGATAAAACCCACGTTTGCCGTAAAGACGGTTCCAGTCATGGATCTTGTCGAGCGGGAAAAAGAACTCATCAATGCGCTTCACTGTGCTTTTGCCGGATGTGGGCACGCGGCGGTAATAGGCGGCGTTGAACCCTTTCACAATCGGGCCAGAGAGCGCCCAGTTCGGCGCGTCACGCGGCACGGATTTGGGCGATTTCGGCTTGGGCAGCAGCCCTTTGGCAAGCTCTGCTTCTTCGACGATGCCACGGCCCAGGGCGGCCCCTTTGGCGGTGGCGTCAATCCAGCCGACGGAGTAGCTCGCCGTGGAGGCATCCAGAAGGGCCACGTGACGGTCCCAGTTTTCGGCGCGTTGTTCGGTGACCATCATCACGTCGCCGGGGCAGGGTTTCATCTGCAAGGTTGCTTCGGCAATCACACCGGTCTGGCCGATGCCGCCCATCGTGGCGCGAAACAGCGCCTTGTTCTTGGTGGGGGTGGCCACCACGCGTTTGCCGTTTTGGATCAGGGTGAGCGATGTCACATGCTGGCCGAAGCTGCCGGAGTTGTGGTGGTTTTTGCCATGCACATCCTGTGCGATACAGCCGCCCACGGTGGCGAACCCGGTGCCGGGCATGACGGCGGGGATCCAGCCTTGCGGGGCAAAGATATGGGCCAGCTCGCCAATGGTGATGCCGGCTTCAACCGTGACGTGGCCTGTTTCAGCGTCAAAACCGATCACCCGGTTCATACGGGTCATGTCGATGGCGCGGCCGTCAGAATTTAGCGGTGCATCGCCATAGGAGCGGCGATTGCCAAGCGCAGGCCCGCCGGATTTGGTGATCTCAGCCAGCGCGCGGGCACGCTCCGGGCGGGCGAGCTCTCCGGTTGCGGACAGAACACGACCCCAGCCTGCATAGTCAGATGTTTTCCAGCTCATGTCGTTGTCTTTCTTGTCTTGAGCGAATGGCGTTCGGCGACGGGGAAAATCAGCATCCCGATGCCGATGGCAAACCAAAGCGTTGTCACGCGGATGATGGCGGTGGCAGGCACGGAGACCTCCAGCGGGACGCCTTCCAGCGCCAAAAGCGCGATCATCGCGGCCTCGGCCCCGCCGACGCCGCCCGGCGCGCCAGTCAGGCCGCCTGCGAGGGTGGAAAAGACGAAGATGGCGACCGCCGTGGCGAAGCCGATGTCGGAGCCAAGCCAGACCAGAAGCAGGTGAAACGCATAGCCTTCGGCGATCCAGCCGATCACGCCCAAAATGGCGGCTCCGGTCATCAGGGTGGGCGAGGTGAAGGCCGAAAGTGATTTCGCGGCGCGGCGGATGCGAACCCACAGGCGTGCAAACCGTCCGGTGATGCGGTGGCCCAGCGTGGCAAAGCCTGCCAGCAACACGGGGCGCGTGGCGACAAACCCTGCGATCAGGGCGAGGATCACAACCGGCACACCGCCCGCGATGCCTTTCATGGAAAAGGACAGGGCAAGGGCCAGGATCACCGCCATCGCGGTCAGGTCGGAGGCGCGGTCGACCAGCACGAGGGGTGCGGTGCGCTCGAAATTCCAGCCCGTTTCGCGTTTCAGCCAGCGCATACGGACAAGTTCGCCCACGCGGCCCGGTGTGACAGACATCGCAAAGCCGCCCAGAAAATGGCGCAGGTCCTGCATCAGCCCCGTGGGCAGACCAAGGCGGCGGGCAAAGACGTGCCAGCGCAGGCCGCGGAAGAGGTAGTTCACAAGGCTGAGGACCAGAAGGAACAGGATCTGCCACATCGAAAGCTTGGCAATCTGGGCGCGCGTCTCTTCCCATCCGGTCGCGGCGGCCAGGCCGATCAGCCCAACCAGCACAAGGCCAAACAGCCCCGCCAGCACCAGAACGTCACGCAGGCGACGCGAAGGGGCAGGGGTGTCCGGTGAAACGACCGGCGAAGAGGTATCTGTACTGCTCATTGTCATTGCCGCTTATCTGGCAGGAGAATGCGGCGAGATTATGAAACAATGGGGAATTTGGCGAGGGATTATTCACTTTTTGGCGGTAATGGGCTTCGGCAAGGCGGTCTCCCGCATGACAGAGGTCTGTGGCGGCCATCGTCCTTTAGTTCTGGAAGGGAGAGAGCTTCAACAGCCGCCCCTTGCCGCCATCTTCCAACACCCACAGATGACCTTTGGGGCCTTGTTCCACCTCGCGCACGCGTTTGCGCCACTCAAACCGTTCGGCTTCGCGCGCGCTGGAGCCTGACAAATCCACGCGGATCAGGGCGCGGCTGACCAGCCCGCCGATCAGCGCATCGCCCTGCCAGTCGGGGAACACCTCACCCGAATAGATTACCAGGCCCGAGGGCGCGATGCTGGGCACCCATGATATTTTCGGCGCTTCGAAATCGGGCCGGGTGGCGTGATCAGGGATGGGTTTGCCGCTGTAATTGTCGCCATCCGACACAATCGGCCAGCCATAATTGCGGCCCGGTTCGATCAGGTTGAGCTCATCGCCATGGCGCGGCCCCATCTCATGCGCCCAAAGCCGACCCTGCGCGTCAAAGGCGATCCCCAATGCGTTGCGATGGCCCGTGGTCCAAAAGCTTTTGGCAAGTTCGCCCTTGTCCTGAAACGGGTTGTCCCCCGGCACTGTGCCGTCATCGTTCAGGCGGATGATCTTGCCAAGCGCCATGTCCCAGCGCTGGGCCGGGGTCTGTTCCTGACGGTCACCCGAGGTGATAAAGAGTTTTCCCTTGGGGCCAAAGACAATCCGGTGCGAGAAATGACCCTTGCCGGGCCGGGCCGGGGTCTGGGTCCAGATCACCTGCAGATCGGTCAATTTCGATGTGTCGCCCAGGGTCAGCTTGCCGCGCAGCACGGTGGCACGGCGGGTGCGGCGCGTGTCGCCCGGCAGAACCAACGAGATATAGACAAGGCTGTTTTGGTCAAACTTCGGGTGCAGCACCACGTCGCCCAACCCGCCTTGCCCGCCGACCATCGGTTCGGGCAGGCCCTGAACCTCTTGCTTCCGCCCATCCGTTCCGACCAGCCAGAGCTTGCCGGGTTTGGTGGTGACCAGCAGCCAGTCCTGATCAATGAACGTCATCGCCCAGGGGCGATCAAAACTGGCGATCGGTTCGGCAGTCAGCCCACCGCCCTTGTTGCCCTGAATGGTAAATCCGACCGCTGGGGTGACCAACAGGGTGGACAGGGCAATGAGGCAGGCGACAAGAGGTCGTTTCATGGTGTTTGATCCACATCTCGTTCTCTGGATCCTCTCAATAGAGCATTGTTGTGGGTCTGTTTCAAATCTGTACCGAAAACGATCCCGTGATCCGGGGGCTGTGACGCAAAAGGCCCCCCGAAAACGGGAGGCCTTTCGTGATCCGGATGGATGGTAGTTTAGTTGACGATGGTCGCCTGTGTGGCGGCGCGCAGCTCGTCTTCGGTCACGCCATCGGCGCATTCAACGATTTTCAACCCGCCCTCAACCACGTCCATCACGCCAAGGTTGGTGATGATACGGTCAACCACTTTCTGACCGGTGAGCGGCAGGGTGCATTCCTTCAGCACCTTGCTGTCGCCGTGTTTGTTGGTGTGATCCATCACAACCACCACGCGGCCAACGCCGGCGACCAGATCCATCGCGCCGCCCATGCCTTTGACAAGCTTGCCGGGGATCATCCAGTTGGCCAGATCGCCGTTTTCCGCCACTTCCATCGCGCCCAGGATTGCCATGGCAATCTTGCCGCCACGGATCATGCCAAAGCTCATCGAGCTGTCGAAATAGGCGGTTTGCGGCAGTTCGGTGATGGTCTGCTTGCCCGCGTTGATCAGGTCGGCGTCAATCTCGTCCTCGGTCGGGAAGGGGCCCATGCCCAGCATGCCGTTTTCTGATTGCAGTGTCACCTCAACCCCCTCGGGGATGTAGTTTGACACCAGCGTCGGAATGCCGATGCCGAGGTTCACATACCAGCCATCCTGCAGTTCCTGTGCCGCGCGGGCGGCCATTTGATTGCGGTCCCAAGCCATGATGTTTCCTTCCTTGATTAATCGTGTCCAGCCCGGTCAGGCAGGCCAAGCTGTGTTGTTGCGTATGTTGTCAGCAGTTCCAGCCCAAAGGCCGGGTTCATGTGGCGATGATCGGGGGGGGAGGCGTTGCCCGCCCCGTCCTTGCCGCCATGGCAATAGGTGGCAACCGTGGCAAAGGGGGTTGCGATTGTATGGTCCGGCTGGCTGAAGAACCCATAGCCATGGGCCGCCAGTTTTTCGGTGATCTTCTGGTCGTAGATCTGCATCAGATCGGCCAGAAAGGGGATCGCTTGGAATCTGTCGAACATCCTGGCTTCTTTTTTCTGGTCCTTGATTTCAAGCATCGAGATCGAGCGATGCGGGGCGTCGGTGAAACACAGACCGTCCCGCTTGCCAAAGATACTGGCCATCTTTCCGACCCAGGGATCAAGGAGATGATCCAGCCACTCCTCAACCAGTTCGCGCGACAGGAACTGCGCCCCATCCTCTCCTTGGTCCAGCAGGCCATAGGTCGTGTTGTCATCCCCGCCCAAACCGCACAGATCGAGCAAATGCGGGCGATGGCCGATGATCAGGACATGGTCAAACGCATCCAGAGACACGCGGTCCGTTCCATTGATCTGGACCACGGTGTCCGTATCCCGGTCGCTGAACACTTTGGGGATAAAGACATTGTTCTTGTCGAGCCGCCCCCGCGTGAATGAGGTCCCCGGCGCGGCAAAAAAGCTCAGTTCGATCTCAGGGTAAAGGGCTTGGAAACTGTCCTTTGCGGTGCGCGGGGCGCCGACATGCGAGCTGCCGATGACCAGAACCGATACCGGAGCGGGGGGGTGTGCTTTTTTGGTGGATTTGGCGCTCATTTGGAAAACGCCTCCAACAAGGCCTCTTCACAGACCACGTCATCTTCATTGCCCTGGGCGGCTTTTTGGCGCCGCGCACGACGGGCCTGCCGGATGGCACGAATGCGGGCGGTTTTCTCTTCTTCGGTCTCGGGCGCATCGTCCGACACCTCTACCCCATGGCTGGTCAGGAACAGGCGCATCACCCGCGCCACGCCTTCCGGGGCGACGGATCGCAGGTTCTCTTCAAAAAAGCTTTTGGGGGCCGGATGGGACGAGATGATTTCAAAAGAGGGGAAATAGTCCACATCGTCAAAATCCATCGCCAGCTCTCCGGCGACGCTGCGCAGCACTGATTTGGAATAGGTGCTGGCGGCCAGCACATGCTGATCGCTTGCCGTGGCGGTGAGCGGCACCGGGGACACGGTCAGCAGAAACTTCAGTCCCGGATTGATCTTTTTCAGCGCGTCCCGAAGGGCCAGGAAATCGTCGTGGACCTCGCGGGCGCGGAAGTTTTTGAAGCGGTAAATCGCGGGGTCAAACTCACCGGCAATGGTGCCCGGGGCGGTGGGGTAGATCGTGCCGGTCTCGATATGTTCCCACGCCTCGGTGAGGCCAAGGGTGAAGACCATCAAATCCGCCTCGCGCAACATGTCCAGCACAATCGCCAGATGCTGCGCCCGGGCGCGCATCACCAGATCGGGCGAAGGCAATCCGCGTGGATCCACATTGGGGCGCTGGGCATCGTGAAACCGCCCGTCTTTCTCCCAGACCGGTTCCGCCGGAGAGAACGCCCCTTGCGCCTCAGCCAGCAGCTGGCGCATCTGGCGCACGGTATACACATTGCCATAGCGCCCGGAATAGATCCGATAGCCGTGTTTTTGCGCCAGTTCGATCGGCATGCCGTCCGGGGCGGGTTCGCCATCGAGCACGTTGAACCCGTTTTCACGCAGCACCCGGCCCACATGCTGGGCAAAGCAGCTCCCGGCGGTGAAGATCTTCATCTCGCGATCCACCGGAAACTTCGGTTCAAACAGGTCTGACGGAGGATAGGCGTCCGCCTTCACCACCCCGCCGCGCCAGAAACTGCGCGAGGGTCGCCCTTGATAGGGGGATGTCGGGGTGGATTTGGTCATGATCGCCTCAGGCTGCCAATGCCGCTTATGCGGCGCGCGTGGTGCGCTGTTCGATGCGCTTCTCGTGCTCGCCCTGGATCAGGCGGTGCACGTAGATGCCCGGCAGGTGGATCGCGTCAGGATCAAGCGAGCCGGTCGGCACGATCTCTTCCACTTCAACCACACAGACCTTACCACACATGGCGGCGGGCGGGTTGAAGTTGCGGGCGGTTTTGCGGAACACCAGGTTGCCGGTTTCATCCGCTTTCCAGGCTTTTACGATGGAGAGGTCGGCAAAAATGCCTTCTTCCATGATATAGGTTTCCATCTCGCCATTCGGACCGGTCGGGAAGTCCTTGTGTTCCTTGCCCTCGGCAATCACGGTGCCCACGCCGGTTTTGGTGTAAAACCCGGGGATGCCGTGCCCGGCGGCGCGCATGCGTTCGGCCAGGGTGCCCTGTGGGTTAAACTCCAGCTCCAGCTCACCTGAAAGATACTGGCGCATGAACTCGGCGTTTTCGCCCACATAGGACGAAATCATCTTCCGCACCTGTTTGGTCTGCAAGAGGATGCCGATGCCGAAATCATCCACGCCCGCATTGTTCGACGCAAAGGTCAGATCCTTCACACCGCTTTCCTTGATGGCGTCCAGAAGAAGTTCGGGGATGCCACACAGGCCAAAACCACCTGCGGCGATCAGCATGTCGTCGGTCAGAAGGCCATCCAGCGCTTCCGCGGCCGAGCCGTATACCTTTTTCATGAAAGTGTCCTCTCGTCAGTTCTGAGAATTGTTCTGGCGCGACGAGGGTGCACTGTCAACGAAGCAGCGGCCAAAAACGGTGATTTCGAGTATTTCTACCCTGTCGGTCTTGCGTGTTTTTGCGCAATTTTATTGCGTCATCATGCTTTCTGTTCACAATAAGAGAAAACGGGTGACGGAGGGGCAATGGAACAACTGGTGTTTTCATTCGAGATGGGTGTGGTCTGCGCGATGCTGGGCTTCACCGTGTTTTTGTTTGTCTCAGAGATCGTGCGCATTGACCTCGCGGCGATCCTTGTTTTGGTTATTCTGGGCATTCTCAGTTATCACCCGACGCTTTCTAACCTGGCGGACGTCAACCAGCTGTTCAACGGGTTTGCGTCCAATGCGGTCATATCGATCATCGCGGTGATGATTGTCGGGGCCGGGCTGGACAAAACCGGGATCATGAACAAGGTCGCGGCCACGATCATGCAGCGCGGCGGCGCGTCTGAATCCCGGATCCAGCCGATTGTGGCGGGCACGGTTGGGGTGATATCAAGCTTCATGCAAAACGTGGGGGCGGCGGCGCTGTTTTTGCCGGTGATCAGCCGGATCTCGACCCGGTCGGGGATACCGATCAACCGCCTGGCGATGCCGATGGGGTTTTGTGCGATCCTGGGCGGCACCATGACCATGGTGGGGTCCTCGCCGCTGATCTTGCTCAATGACCTGCTGCAAACCGCCAATGCCAGCCTGCCTGAGGGGCAGAAGATGGAGCTTTTTGGCCTCTTCTCCGTGGCCCCCGTCGGCGTTGTTCTGGTGCTCAGCGGGATCTTCTATTTCCTGCTTCTGGGCCGTTGGGTGCTGCCGGAAAGCGGGGCGGTCAGCGATACCTCGGTGGGGCAGGGCACCTCGGATTATCTGAAACGTGTCTATGGATTGACGGCCTCGGTCTATGAGGTGGAGGTCCCCGCCGACAGCCCGTTGGTGGGGCAGGTGTTGGCGGATGTGAACCTGGAAAACCACCTTTACATCATCTCGACCTTCTATCGGGGCAAGACCTCGATGGTGCAGGTTCTGACCGCCGAAATTGCCGCGCCGTGCCGGTTGGCGATCATCGGTAAAAAGGACGAGGTGGACCGGTTTGCCGAGAAATACGGGCTGACCGTGCGCCCGCAGCTGGATGTGTTCACCGAAGAATTTGCCGCCACCAATGCCGGCATTGCCGAACTGGTGATCCCGCCGGAAAGTGACCTGATCGGGAAATCCCCGCGCGAGTTGCTGCTGCGCAAAACCTATGGTCTGTCCCTGCTGGCAATCCATCGGCGCGAAGAAACGCTGAGCCATGTCGAAACCGACGATCATGTCCCCACCGCAATTGGTCTTGAAAAGTTTGAACTGGGCGACATGTTGGTGGCGCACACCCGCTGGGACAACCTGACCCGCCTGCAGGGCAACCAGAATTTCGTCATCATGACCTCGGATTTCCCGCAAGAAGAGCTGCGCCCGCATAAGGTGGGTTGGGCGATGCTGTTCTTTGCCCTCTCGCTGTCGCTGATCCTGTTCACCGATGTGCGCCTGTCGCTGTGCCTGCTGACCGGGGCGGTGGGGATGCTGCTGTCGCGCGTGCTGTCGATTGATGAGGCGTATAATGCGGTGGGCTGGAACACGGTGTTCCTGCTGGCCTGCCTGATCCCTCTGGGGCAGGCGGTGCAGAACACGGGCACGGCGGAATGGATTGCGCAACAGATCCTGACCGCGCTGGATGGCTGGCCGATCTGGTCGTTGCAGGCCGGGATTGCGGTGCTGGCCACCGGATTTTCGCTGGTGATGTCCAATGTGGGGGCCACGGTCTTGCTGGTGCCCCTGGCGGTGTCGATTGCGGTGGCGGCAGGGGCCAGCCCCGCGCTTTTTGCGCTGACCGTGGCAATCTCGACGTCAAACTCCTTCATCATCCCCACCCATCAGGTGAATGCGCTGATCATGGGGCCGGCGGGGTATAAGGTGAAGGATTTCGTCAAGGCCGGGGGAATCATGACGGTGCTGTTCCTGGTGATTTCCCTGATCATGCTGAACCTCGTGTTCTGACCTTTGAGGGCAAGAAGCACAGCTCAAACACAAAAGCCCCGCCGAATAGTCGACGGGGCTTTTTCATGTCTGGTGCCAATGGGTTACTTCTTGGCCGTCGCCTTTTTCTTCGGTGCGGCTTTCTTTTTGGCGGGCTTCTTTTTCGCCGACTTCTCGGCAATCAGCGCAACCGCCATCTCCATGGTCACATCTTCAGGTTTCACGTCTTTCGGGATGGTCGCATTGACCTTTTCCCATTTCACATATGGCCCGTAGCGCCCATCGAGAATGTTCACCGCGCCGCCATCTTCCGGGTGTTCCCCTAGTTCCTTGAGGGGTTTGGCTGCGGCACGCCCGCGCCCACGGCCCGGATTGGCCCGTTTCTCCGCCAGCATTTCCACCGCGCGGTTCATGCCAATCTCAAAGACATCCAGCGTTTCCTTGAGGTTCACGTAAACCGGCTTTTCCTCGTCAGGTTTCTGGTGCGCAATGTAAGGCCCAAAGCGCCCAAGGTTCGACTGGATATTGCCGCCATCCGGGTGCTGGCCAATGGTGCGCGGCAGGGTCAGAAGCGTCAGCGCCTGCTCAAACGTCAGCTCATTTGGTCCCCAGCCGGGCAGGAACTCCTTGCCCTGTTTCGGCAGGGACGAGCGTGGCGGTTTCTTGTTTTCGGGCGTGGCTTCTCCGCGCTGCACATAGGGCCCAAAGCGGCCGGATTTCAGGTGGATCTCGTCGCCGTTATCCTCGCCCAGAACGCGCTCGTACCCTTCCGCCCCTTCGCCGGAAATCGGGCGGGTGTAGTTGCATTCCGGGTAGTTGCCACAGCCCACGAACCCGCCAGTGCGCGAGGTCTTGAGGTGCAGGTTACCCTCGCCACATTTCGGGCAGATCCGCGGATCGGTGCCATCTTCGCGCGGCGGATAAAGCTGCGGGGCCAGGGCCGCGTCCAGCTTGTCGAGCACCTCGGAAATGCGCAGCTCGGAGGTTTCCGCGATCGCGGCCGAAAAATCGCGCCAGAACCGGGTCAGCACGTCTTTGTAATTGGCATCCCCCGCCGAGATTTCATCCAGCTCTTCTTCCAGGTTCGCGGTGAACTCGTACCCCACATATTTGCGGAAGAAGTTGACCAGGAAGATGGTCACGATCCGGCCCTTATCCTCGGGGAACAGGCGGTTTTTCTCTTTGCGGACATATTCGCGGTCCTGGATCGTGGTGATCACCGACGCGTAGGTCGAGGGGCGACCGATGCCCAGCTCTTCCATCCGTTTCACCAGCGTCGCTTCCGTGTAGCGGGGCGGGGGCTGGGTGAAGTGCTGTTCGGGCGTGATCGTGCGCTTGTCGGCCGGTTCGCCCTGCATGATCTGCGGCAGACGCTTGTCATCGTCATCGACCACGGCGTCGTCACGGCCTTCTTCGTAAACCTTCAGAAAGCCCTCGAACACAACCACTTGCCCGGTGGCGCGCAGCCCAACCTGACCGTCGTCTGACCCGATCTCAACCGTGGTGCGTTCAAACCGGGCGCTTTCCATCTGGCTCGCCAGCGTGCGTTTCCAAATGAGGTCGTAAAGCTTGCGCTGATCGGGTTCCAACCGGCCCAGATCCTCGGCCGAGACGGTCATATCCGTGGGGCGGATACATTCGTGTGCTTCCTGCGCGTTCTTGGCCTTATTCTTGTAAACGCGGGGTTTTTCCGGGATGAATTCCTTGCCGTAGCGGTCGGTGATCGCATCACGCGCCGCAGAGACCGCTTCGGGCGCCATGTCGATCCCGTCGGTCCGCATATAGGTGATGTAGCCTGCCTCATACAGGCGCTGCGCGGTCGACATGGTCTGCCGCGCGCCAAAGCCGAACTTGCGGCTGGCTTCCTGTTGCAGGGTCGAGGTCATGAAGGGGGCAGACGGGTTGCGGTTGGCGGGTTTGGCTTCCACCGAGCGCACGGTCAGGTCACGCGACGAGATTGCCTGCACAGCCATTTCCGCTGCGGTTTCATTGGCCAGGCTGTGTTTGTCGAGCTTGTCGCCGCCCAGCACCGTCAGCTTGGCTTCAAATTCCTGCCCGCGCGGGGTGGAAAGCACCGCTTTGACCGACCAATATTCCTTGGCATTGAACGCCTCGATTTCCTGTTCGCGTTCCACGATCAGGCGCAGGCAGACCGATTGCACCCGGCCTGCAGACCGCGCACCGGGCAGTTTGCGCCACAGAACCGGCGACAGGTTGAAGCCCACGAGGTAGTCCAGCGCGCGGCGGGCAAGGTAGGCCTCGACCAGATCACTGTCCACCTGGCGCGGATTGGCCATCGCATCCAGCACCGCATCCTTGGTGATCGCATTGAAGGTCACGCGCGAAACTGGCGTGTCTTTCTTGATCGAACGACGCTTGCGCAGCGCTTCCTCAAGGTGCCACGAAATCGCTTCCCCTTCGCGATCGGGGTCAGTTGCGAGGATCAGGGCGTTGTCTTCTTTCAACGCATCGGCAATGGCACGCACGTGTTTTTTCGAGTCGTTCCCGACCTCCCACACCATGTCGAACCCATGGTCCGGGTCCACCGAGCCATTCTTGGCCGGCAGGTCGCGCACATGGCCGTATGAGGCCAGCACGGTGTAATCCTTGCCAAGATATTTATTGATGGTTTTGGCCTTGGCCGGGCTTTCGACAACGACTACTGGCATGCAATCCTCATGAACTATTATCCGCCGTTTATGACAGTCAGCGGTGACATATCTGCGGACGGTAGATGTGGCCGGAAGGGGGGCATTGTCAATGGCGCTTCTCTCTATAATAAGGTCCGGGATGTCGCGCCCCCTTTAGGGGGCGGAAAAATACACGCATTTCCAGGGGCGGTCCCTGCCCAACTGGAACATTTGTGGAACGCCCCCTTTTCCCGGCGCGGGCAAATCGGTAAAGAGACAGTATGAGCGATATTGACGACGACGATCTGTTCGAAGAGTTCGAGGCGGTGGAACCTGCCCCGATTGCGCCTGCCAAGCCCAAAATCCCGTTGTCGCAACGGGCGATGGGGATGGGTGCCTCATACCCGACCCCTTATCTTGACGGATTGAACCTTGCGCAGCGCGAAGCGGTTGAGGCGTTGGACGGCCCTGTTCTGATGCTGGCGGGCGCGGGCACCGGCAAGACAAAGGCGCTGACCACCCGGATCGCGCATCTGCTCTATACCCGCACCGCCCAGCCCAATGAAATCTTGTCTGTGACCTTCACCAACAAGGCCGCGCGCGAGATGAAAAATCGGGTCGCCGCGCTGTTGGGGCAGACGGTGGAAGGGATGCCCTGGATGGGCACGTTCCACTCGATCTGTGTGAAACTTCTGCGTCGCCATGCGGAACTGGTGGGGCTGAAATCAAACTTCACCATCCTTGATACGGATGACCAGAATCGCCTGCTGAAACAGCTGATTGTTGCCGCGAATATCGACGAAAAACGCTGGCCGGCGCGGCTTTTGTCCGGGGTAATCGACAATTGGAAAAACCGGGCGTGGACCCCGGCGCAGGTCCCAACCGGAGAGGCCTCGGCCTTTAACGGGCAGGGGGTGGATCTGTATTACCAATATCAGGAACGGCTGAAATCGCTGAATGCCTGTGACTTTGGTGACCTGCTGTTGCATGTGGTCACGATTTTCCAGAAACACGACGACATTCTGCAGCAATATCAACGCTGGTTCCGCTACATCCTTGTCGACGAATATCAGGACACCAATGTCGCCCAATACCTGTGGCTGCGGTTGCTCGCTCAGGGGCACAAGAACATCTGCTGCGTGGGCGATGACGATCAGTCGATCTATGGCTGGCGCGGGGCCGAGGTGGGCAATATCCTGCGGTTCGAGGCCGATTTCCCCGGTGCGAAAGTGGTGAAACTGGAACAAAACTACCGCTCCACCGCGCATATTCTGGGGGCGGCCGCCGGTGTCATCCGTGGCAATGAAAACCGGCTGGGCAAAGAGCTTTGGACCGACGCCGAGGGCGGCGAGAAGGTGCGCCTCATCGGCCATTGGGATGGCGACGAAGAAGCGCGTTGGGTGGGCGAAGAGATTGAGGCGATGCAGTCCGGCACACGCGGGCAAGCCCCAC
This sequence comes from Aliiroseovarius crassostreae, assembly GCF_049803815.1. Classification (GTDB taxonomy): domain Bacteria; phylum Pseudomonadota; class Alphaproteobacteria; order Rhodobacterales; family Rhodobacteraceae; genus Aliiroseovarius; species Aliiroseovarius crassostreae_A. Next base: position 209,032 of record NZ_JBNAGI010000001.1, on the reverse strand, counting down.
GCTCGCTCGATGATATGGCGATCCTCGTACGCGCCTCGCATCAGATGCGCGCCTTTGAAGATCGCTTTCTGACCATCGGTCTGCCCTATCGCGTAATCGGTGGCCCGCGCTTTTACGAACGGATGGAGATCCGCGACGCCATGGCCTATTTCCGGCTGGCGGTCAGTCAGGAGGATGATCTGGCGTTCGAGCGGATCGTGAACACCCCGCGCCGTGGGCTGGGCGACAAAGCGGTGCAGACCATTCAGATCATGGCACGGTCAAACGGTGTGTCGCTGGTTGAGGGCGCGCGGCTTGCGGTGGAACAGGGCGCGATCAAGGGTAAAGGTGGCAAGGGGTTGGCCGAGCTTGTGGCGAATTTGGATCGTTGGCACAATTTGCTGACAGGCACACAGCGCAGGAGCTTTGGCGAGGACGACCCTGTTCGATACACAGCCAACCGATTTGAACATGATGTGCCTTCAGAACATGAGAACACCGATTTTTCAGAGAATGATCTCAAGGGAAATTACCAGCCGCCACAAGAAGAGCTTGGTGGAAAAAATGACGGACCTCATGGGGATGTTTTTGGCGGAGGGGAGCGAATTTACGTCGAGCCAATGATTGAGGCTGACAGCGCGGTCTCGCATATCGAACTGGCCGAAATGATTCTCGACGAATCTGGCTACACCGGCCATTGGCAAAACGACAAAACGCCGGAAGCGCCGGGGCGGCTGGAGAACCTCAAGGAGCTGGTCAAGGCACTGGAGGCGTTTGAAAACCTGCAAGGGTTCCTCGAACATGTCAGCCTGATCATGGACAATGACAGCGAGGATGCCGAAGAAAAGGTCACCATCATGACCCTGCACGCGGCCAAGGGGTTGGAATACCCCGCCGTGTTCCTGCCGGGCTGGGAAGACGGGCTGTTCCCATCGCAGCGGTCAATGGATGAAAGCGGTCTCAAGGGGCTCGAGGAAGAGCGCCGTCTGGCCTATGTGGGCATCACCCGCGCCGAGGAGATTTGCACCATTTCCTTTGCCTCGAACCGGCGCGTCTATGGCCAGTGGCAATCGCAATTGCCCTCGCGTTTTGTCGATGAGCTGCCCGAAGAACATGTTGAGGTGCTGACCCCACCGGGCCTGTATGGCGGGGGCTATGGCGCCGCTGCTGGGGGCAATTTTGGTGGTGGGTCGCAGATCGAAGAGCGCGCGCGCAAGGCCGACGCTTACAACTCTCCCGGTTGGAAGCGCATGCAGGCCAATACCAGTGGTCGCACGCGGCCGAATTCCGGATCGGGCAAGGCGAAAGGCATGGTGATTGATCTCACGGCCACAAGTTCCTTCACCCAGGGGGACCGCGTGTTTCACCAGAAATTTGGCTATGGCACCGTGATGGGGGTTGAAGGCGAGAAGCTGGATATCGAATTTGACCATGCGGGGGCGAAGAAAGTGGTGGCGAAATTTATCGTACCCGCAGCGCAGGCGGGCGACGTGCCGTTCTGACCCGCGCTGCACCCATGACTTTCGAAAGGCGTCCCGACGGGCGCCTTTTTCTTTTGGTCCGTTGGTAGGCATAAAAAAACGGCGATGCCCGGGAGGAGGTGGACATCGCCGTTCTTTGTCTGATGCCGTCCCCAAGGAGGAGGAGAGGGCGACATCGGCGCTGGCAGGTCAGGGAGGAGGAGAGACCTGGCAGCGATGCGAACACCCAAGGGAGGAGAGGGCATTCGAAACTTTGGGCGCGGCAGCTTCCCAGGGAGGAGGAGGGGAAGCTGCCGCATCCCGGAACCTGTCAAAGGGAGGAGGGACAGGTCCGGAAACGTGATTGACTGGCGGGGGCAGGGAGGAGGACGCCCCCGCCGCCAATCTCGGCACCGCTAGGGAGGAGGTGCGGTGCCAGGGAAATCGTGTAAAACTTACGCGCGGTAAGCGGCTTTGTAGGCGATATGCTGGATCTCGCCGCGGGCGATGCCCAGATCGTCCAGCTCGCGGGTCGACAGGGCGTTCAGCTCTTTGACGGTTTCGCGATAGATGGCGCGTTTGGCCATTGCGTCTTTCAGATCAGCAAAGCGGGCGATCAGGCGGTCAACAAAGCCCACGCGGGCGTTCAGAATTTCAGTAGCGTATGCCATGGTCATGTCTCACTTCTCGGTTCGGGTGCGGCCCTGTTCGCAGATGTGCCGCGGAATATCTCGTTGCACCATATTGGCGCTGTTGAGGGTTATTTGGCGCTAACGCTGCATTTGCACAATCCCCGGAACGGGCAATGCCGCTATGCAGAAACTGCATATGTATTGCTGACCTATATTCACATTCCTGTGACCTTCGGATCGTATCCTTGAAAGCGCGGATATGGGTTGCGGCGGCGTGCCGCCCTCAATCCGCGGCGGCTTTCCCTTGTAACTCTGCGTTTGAGGGCGCAAATGTGGGTCAGGAATTCTGCAGGAGGTGGCTTTGACCCAAACGCGCGACACAATCATGTCTGTTCTTTCAACCATTGCCTTGCCCGATGGCGGTGATCTGGCCTCGCGCGATATGGTGCGGGCGCTGCAAGTCGACGGCGGCACGGTCAGCTTCGTGATCGAAGCCGCGACGCCCGAGCAGGCGGGCGCGATGGAGCCGCAGCGCAAAGCGGCCGAGGCGGCCATTGCTGCGCTGGATGGGGTGGAAAAGGTCACCGCGATCCTGACCGCTCATGGCGCGTCGCCCGCAAAACCCGCGCAGCAAGCACCAAATCTGAAAATTGGCGGGCATCCGAAACCGCAGGCCGGGCCAATGGCCGTGCCGGGGGTAAAGAACATCATCGCGATTGCATCAGGCAAGGGTGGTGTGGGGAAATCCACGGTCAGTTCAAACCTTGCCGTGGCGCTGGCCGCGCAGGGCCGCAAGGTGGGGCTTTTGGACGCCGACATCCTCGGCCCATCGCAGCCGCGTATGATGGGCACCAATGTGCGCCCCTCCTCGCCGGATGGCGAAAAGCTGATCCCGGTCGAGGCGCATGGGGTCAAGCTGATGTCGATCGGCCTGATGCTGAAATCCGACCGCGAGTCGGTTGTGTGGCGTGGCCCGATGTTGATGGGGGCGCTGCAACAGATGCTGTTTCAGGTCGATTGGGCACCGCTGGATGTGCTGATCATCGACCTGCCGCCGGGCACCGGTGACGTGCAGTTGACGCTGGCGCAGAAATCGCAGCTGACCGGGGCCGTGGTGGTCTCGACCCCGCAGGATGTGGCGCTTTTGGATGCGCGCAAGGCGATTGACATGTTTGGCAAGGTCAATGTGCCGATCCTTGGGCTGATCGAAAACATGTCCAGCTACACCTGCCCGAATTGTGGCCACGAAGAACATCTGTTTGGTCATGGCGGGGTGAAGGCCGAAGCCGACGATCTGGGCGCGCCGTTTTTGGGCGAGCTGCCCCTGTCGCTGGATGTGCGTCTGGCCGGGGACGCCGGAGCGCCCGCTGTTTTGAACGGAGGCGCGGTGGCCGAGGCCTATGGCCGTGTCGCCGAGCATCTGGTGGCGCGCGGCCTGGCCTGATCGCCCCCACCCCACAACCAACGCCCGATGCGCCCGCCCTTTGGCGGGCGTTGTCGTTTTGACCGCCGCCTTGCCGTGACCCGGGGCCATTTGGCGGCCAATGCAGGGGCGCGCGGGTGGGGATGGGAATTTATGGGCGGTATGGGAAATCATGGAGCGTGGCTGGTGCGGTTCTGGGATTTCCCAGAGATTCGCGGAAAATTCGGCGGTATTTTTTCCGATTTTGGCTGAAATACCGTGACGCTGCAAAAAAAGTTGGGATTTTTTGGGATTTTTTGGAACCCAAACTCTTATCTATATGTTGTGTATAAATGGGAGATGGAATCTAAATCGGGTGGGTTTTTGCGGTGTCGCTTGAATGCGTCATCATTCACGCAGGCATTTTGACCCGTTTGGTGTAGGTTTTTCCCATCTGGGGGTATTGCGTCCCATGAATTCCCGGTCTAATACTTATAACCATGATGAGGACGGGAACAACGAGGCGCTAAGACCTCACGTGACACTCCCAAGTCAGGTTTCATACAGGCACCCGCTTCATCAGGTAAAGAGATCCGGCGCGTACGCGAGCAGACATCCCCCCAGGTGGCGCGCGCGACTGGACACCCGGAAACGGGCTCGGCGGCGGATTGATCAGTGGCAGCTAGATCAATCCGCCGTTTTTCATTCAAGGGACCCCGCGCAGATCACGTGGACCCCGCGAGAGGACAGGAAAGGAACCGCAGCTTGGCACGCAGGTTCAGAGGTGAAAGCCACCATAAGGTGGACGCGAAGGGCAGGGTCTCGATCCCCGCCCTCTTTCGCCGTGTTCTGGAAGCGGGCGACCCGGATTTCCGCGAAGGCGACACCCCGAACCTGGTGATTGTCTATGGCGATCACCGCCGCAATTACCTGGAAGCTTACACCATCGAAGCGATTGACGAGGTTGATGACCAGATCGCCAAACTGCCGCGTGGGTCGATGGAGCGGCGCATGCTGGAACGTCTTTTCAATGGTCAGTCTTTCCCAACCTCGGTGGATGAAACCGGTCGCCTGGTGCTGCCCGCCAAGCTGCGCCAGAAGATCGGCCTGGAAAAAGAAGCCTTTTTCATCGCCACCGGTGACACCTTTCAGATCTGGAAGCCGGAAACCTATGAAGAGGTTGAAATGGCCAAGACCGAGGCCTGGCTGGATGAGCAACCTGATGATTTTGACCCGCTGACGCTTTTGGCAGGCGCGGGTGATGCAGGAGAGTGACCATGTCAGATGCTGCCCCCTCTGATCGTCCCCATATTCCCGTATTGCTGAGGCCGCTCCTTGAGGCGGTCTCTTCTGACTCTGGCACCATCTCTGGCGACTGGGCCGACGGGACGTTCGGGGCGGGGGGCTATACCCGTGGTTTGCTGGAGGCGGGCGCGGATTGGGTCGCGGGCATTGATCGTGATCCGATGGTGTTTGAGATGGCGCAGGATTGGGCGGGGCAGTATGGCGACCGTCTGGCGCTGGTCGAAGGCACGTTCTCCGATCTGGATGCGCTGGCCGGGCGACCGCTGGATGGGGTGGTGCTCGATCTTGGTGTCAGCTCGATGCAGCTTGATCTGGCGGAGCGCGGGTTTTCCTTCATGAAGGATGGTCCGCTGGATATGCGGATGAGCCAATCGGGGCCGTCTGCGGCGGATTTCGTCAATGAGGCTGATGAAGGTGATATCGCGGATGTGCTCTATCAATACGGCGAAGAGCGCGCTTCGCGCCGGATTGCCAAAGCGATTGTCAAGGCGCGGGCGGATCAACCCTTTGAAACCACGCTGCAATTGGTGGCTGTGATCGAAAAATGCCTGCCGCGACCGAAACCGGGGCAAAGCCACCCGGCGACGCGCAGTTTTCAGGCCATCCGCATTGCAGTGAACGATGAATTTGGTCAGCTGATCGAAGGGCTGGAGGCTGCGGAACGCGCGCTGAAACCCGGCGGCAAACTGGCGGTTGTGACATTTCATTCGATGGAAGACCGGGTGGTGAAGCGCTATTTGCAGGCGCGCGCCTCCTCCGGCGGGGGCGGGTCGCGCTATGCGCCTGAACGCGCAGAAGAGGTGCCCAGCTTCACCCTCACGCCGAAAAAGGCCATTGGTCCAGACGATCAGGAGCTTCAGGAAAACCCCCGGTCGCGGTCTGCGCGTCTGCGTGTTGCGACCCGCACTGATGCCCCGGCAGGCGCGGTGGACCGTTCCAAACTCGGCCTTCCCAAACTTGTTTTGAAGGGATCGTAACGATGCGTTCGCTTTTTTATGTCTTGTCTGCTTTGGCCGTGATGGGATTGGCCTATTGGGCTTACAAGGAAAACTACAAAACCCAGGCCGCGCTGGATGAGGTTGAGGATCTGCAGCGTGAAATTGGTCGGATGCAGGAAGAACTGTCCGTATTGCGCGCCGAATGGGCCTATCTGAACCGCCCGGATCGGTTGCGGGATCTGGCGGAAATGAATTTCGACCGGCTTGGATTGTTGCCGCTCGCGCCCGAACAATTTGGCCGCGTGGACCAGATCGCTTATCCGCAGGAAGAGGCCCTGCCGGTGACCGAAACCATTGAAGTGAGCGGCGAGATCCCCCCCGCCAATGATGCGGAGGCCGCCCAATGACCCGGACCCCACTGCGCCCGCTGGCCCATATCCTCACCGCCCGCGCGAAGGGGGAAAACCCCGACAAGATCGAGCGCGAGAACCTGAACAAGCGCCACGAAGTGATCCGCGACACTGTTCGCGTGCAGACCGAGGGGCGGCTTTTGGTGCTGGCCGGGCTGTTCCTTTGTGCCTTCATCGTGGTGGGCGCGCGCATGGCGATGCTGTCCGCAACCGAACCACAAGAACCGCGTGCGCAAGCGCCGGGGGCTGCGATTGCCACCGCGCGGGCCGACATCGTGGATCGCAATGGGCGGATCCTTGCCACCAACCTGGTGACCCATGCGCTTTATGCCCAGCCGCCGCAAATGGTGGACCCGCAGCGGGCGGCCCGCGAACTGGTGAAAGTATTCCCGGATCTGGAAGAAGAGCGTCTGATCAAGGATTTTACTGGCAAGCGCAAGTTCTTGTGGATCAAGAAGAAAATCAGCCCGGAACAGAAACAGGCCGTGTTTGACATTGGCGAACCTGGTCTTTTGTTTGGCCCGCGCGAAATGCGCCTCTACCCCAATGGCAAACTGGCGGCCCATGTGATGGGCGGCGCCAGTTTTGGCAAAGAGGGCGTGTCGGCGGCCGAAGTGATCGGCGTGGCCGGGGTGGAGAAGCAGTTTGATGACTATCTGCGCGACCCGGCCAATGGCGGCGCGCCGCTGGAACTGTCCCTGGATCTGACCGTGCAAACCGCGATCGAGCAGGTGCTTTACGGCGGTATGAAGCTGATGAACGCCAAGGGCGCGGCCTCGGTTCTGATGGATGTGCACACGGGCGAGGTGATCTCGGTCGTGTCGCTGCCGGATTTTGATCCGAACAACCGCCCCCGACCGCTGACCGTGGCGGATGCGGGCAAGGACCAATCCGACAGCCCGCTTTTTAACCGCGCGGTGCAGGGGGTTTACGAACTTGGCTCCACCTTCAAGATCTTCACCGCCATTCAGGCGATGGACCTTGGGCTGGTCGGGCCGGAAACCGTGATCGACACCGGTGTCCCGATGAAAATCGGCAAATACCGCATCAAGGAATTTCGCAACAAGAATTACGGTAAGCTGTCGGTCAGCGACATTATCGTGAAGTCGTCGAACCGGGGCACCGGGCGCATGGCGCTGGATATTGGTGCCGAACGCCAGCAGGAGTTCTTGAAAACGCTGGGCTTTTTTACCCGCACCCCGTTTGAGATCGTCGAGGCGCAAGGGTCAACACCGCTGTTGCCGTCCAAGTGGGGCAAGCTGTCGACCATCACCATTTCCTATGGCCACGGTCTGTCCTCGACCCCGATGCACCTGGCCGCGGGATATGCCGCGATTGCCAATGGCGGCTATGCGGTCACGCCGACGGTGCTGAAGCAAAACAGCTACGCGCGTGGTCCGCGGGTGATGAGCGAGGCCTCGGCCATCGCCGCCCGTCAGATGCTGCGCAAGGTGGTCACCGAAGGCACGGCGAGCTTTGGCGAGGTTGAAGGTTATCAGGTCGCCGGCAAGACCGGCACCGCCGACAAACCCAAACCGCGCGGTGGCTATTACGACGACAAGGTGATCAACACCTTCGCCAGCATGTTCCCGGCAAATGATCCGAAATACGTGCTGATTGTCACCCTGGACGAACCGCTGGACACATCAGGGTCAGAGCCGCGCCGCACCGCTGGTTGGACCGCCGTGCCCGTGGCGGCCGAGATCGTGCGCCGCGCCGCGCCTTTGCTGGGATTGAAGCCGGAGATTGAACCCCTGGACGCTTCTGCGCTAACACTCACCTCGAATTGATCGCGACCCTTGCCGGGCGCACAAAGACTGAGGGGGCCTCATGGCCGACGATATCATCAACAAGACACTTTCGGATCTGGGGCTGACGGCACAGGGCGGACGGGATGCGCAAATCACCGGCCTGTCGGTAGACAGCCGGTTTGTGAAACCCGGCCACCTGTTTGCGGCCCTTCCCGGGGCCAGGGTGCATGGGGGCGAATTTATCCAATATGCCCTGCGCATGCAGGCGGCTGCGGTCCTGACCGACCCGGAAGGGGCGCGGATTGCAGCCGAGGAACTGGCCGCCTCGGACGCCGCCCTGATTGTGGTGGAAGACCCACGCATGACATTGGCCTATGCGGCGGCACTCTGGTCGGGCGCACATCCGGAACATATGGTGGCCGTGACCGGCACCAATGGCAAAACCTCGGTTGCCAGTTTTACCCGGCAAATCTGGGAACATCTGGGCCTGCCCGCCGCCAATCTGGGCACGGCGGGGGTTGAGGGCGCTTATACCGCGCCAATGACCCATACCACGCCTGAACCGATCACCCTGCACAAGCTCTTGGCGGATATGGCCGGGGCGGGGATCACCCATGCCGCGATGGAGGCGTCGTCGCACGGATTGGCGCAGCGCCGTCTGGATGGCGTGCGATTGACCGCTGCCGGGTTCACCAACTTCACCCAGGATCATCTGGACTACCACGAGACCTTTGAAGAATATTTCCACGCCAAATCCGGTCTCTTCCGTCGGCTGCTGGGCGAGGATGGCACCGCCGTGATCAATATGGATGATGCGCGGGGGCAGGATATGCTGGACATCGCCTTGGCGCGCGGACAGCACGTGATCCGGGTGGGCAGCCATGACGATTGTGACCTGCGCCTTCTGGGGCGTCGGTTTGATGGCACCGGGCAGGAGCTGCGCTTTGACTGGCTGGGCGAGGCGTATGCCGCGCGGCTGGATCTGATCGGCGGGTTTCAGGCGGAAAACGTGTTGTTGGCGGCGGGGCTGGTGATCGCGTGTGGGGCAGAGCCCTCAGACGTGTTTGCCTCCTTCAAAGAGCTTGAAACCGTGCGTGGCCGGATGCAGCTGGCCGCAACCCGCGACAATGGCGCGGCGGTTTACGTGGATTACGCCCATACGCCCGATGCGCTGAAAACCGCGCTGAAGGCCATTCGCCCCCATGTGCTTGGCCGCCTGATCGTGGTCTTTGGTGCAGGCGGGGATCGCGACACGTCAAAACGCAAACTGATGGGAGAGGCCGCCGCCGCCAACGCGGATGTGGTTTTTGTCACCGATGACAACCCGCGCACCGAAGACCCGGACCTGATCCGCGCCATGGTGATGGAGGGCTGTCCCAACGCCAACAATGTGGGCGACCGGGCCGAGGCGATCTTGCGCGGCGTGGATGCGCTAGGGCCGGGGGATACGCTTTTGATTGCGGGAAAAGGTCACGAAACCGGCCAGACCGTGGGGCAAGACGTGTTGCCCTTTGATGATGTGGAACAGGCCTCGGTTGCTGTCGCGGCATTGGACGGGAAACTGGCATGAGCTTGTGGACTTCAGACGAGGCCGCAAAGGCCACGAGCGGCAAGGTGCTCGGCGGCAACTGGGCCGTGAATGGCGTGTCGATTGACACGCGGACCATTCAGCCCGGAGAACTTTTTGTCGCTTTGAAAGCCGCGCGGGACGGGCACGATTTTGTCGCTCAGGCGCTGGCGGCAGGTGCAGGTGCTGCGCTGGTCAGCCGCGTTCCAGATGGCGTGGCCGAGGATGCGCCCCTGCTTCTGGTCGATGATGTATTGCCCGCGCTGGAGGAACTGGGCCGCGCCGCCCGAGCGCGCACCCATGCCCGCGTCGTGGCGGTGACAGGATCGGTGGGGAAAACCTCGACCAAGGAAATGCTGCGCGCCGTGCTGACGCCGCAGGGTAAAACCCACGCGGCCGAAGCCAGCTACAACAACCATTGGGGCGTGCCTCTGACGCTCGCGCGAATGCCAGCCGACACGGACTATGCGGTGATCGAGATCGGCATGAACCATCCCGGTGAAATTGCCCCACTTGCCAAAATGGCCCGCCCCCATGTGGCGATGGTCACCACCGTGGCCGCCGCCCATCTGGAAGCCTTTGACGATATCGCCGGGATTGCCCGCGAAAAAGGATCTATTTTTGAAGGGCTTGAGCCGGATGGCGTGGCGGTGGTGAATGGCGACCTGCCCACATCGGTGATCCTTTTGGCCGCCGCAGGGGATGCCCAGGTGGAAACCTTTGGTGCCAAGTCTGAGAATGCCAACCACCTGACCCATGTCTCGTTGACCGAGGACGCCACGATCTGCAAGGGCATTGTCGCGGGGCAAGAGCAAATCTTTAAAATCGCCACACCTGGAAGGCATTTTGCAAGCAACGCGCTGGCCGTGCTGGTCGCCGCCCGGGCGCTTGGCGCAGATCCGACGCTTGCCGCCCGCGATATGCCGCTGTGGCAGCCCCCTGCCGGGCGTGGCACACGCGAAGAGGTGGTGCTGGATGGGCCGGAGGGGCTTTCGCTCACGCTTCTGGATGATGCGTTCAACGCCAACCCGACCTCAATGGCGGCCGCGCTGGAGGTGTTGTCGATCATGCAACCCATTGATGGGGTCGGGCAGATCCACAAGGGGCGCCGTATCGCGATGCTTGGTGATATGCTCGAACTTGGCCCGGATGAGGTGGCGCTGCACGAAGGGATTGCCGACCTGCCATTTGTGGAGGCGCTGGATCAGATCCATTGCGTCGGGCCACGGATGAAAGCGCTGTGGGCACGCTTGCCCGCAGAAAAACAAGGGCAGTGGGTTGAGACCGCACCCGAGATCGTGCCGCAGCTGAACGGGCTGGTGGATGCCGGGGACATTGTGCTGGTGAAAGGCTCCAAGGGGTCGAAAGTCAGCCTCGCAGTTGACGCGCTGCGCAAATTGGGCCATCCGGGGCGGTAATTTACGGGTTTGCCCCTTTTGGGGCGGTTTCGGGTGAATGACAGATGTGCCGTCCGCATCGACGGGCGCGCAAGTGAAGGGACAGTTTCATGCTCTATTGGCTTACCGAATTTTCGGATGGCGGCGATGTGTTCAACCTTTTTCGCTACATCACGTTTCGGTCGGGCGGAGCCTTCTTCACGGCGCTGATCTTCGGCTTTATCTTCGGAAAACCCCTGATCAACATCCTGCGCAAAAAGCAGGGCAAAGGGCAGCCGATCCGTGATGACGGGCCGCAAAGCCACCTGGAAAAGCAGGGCACGCCAACCATGGGGGGGCTGTTGATCCTGTCTGCCCTTCTGGTGTCCACGCTTTTGTGGGCACGGTGGGACAATGCGTTTATCTGGATTACACTTTTTGTGACCTATGGGTTCGGGCTGATTGGCTTTGCCGATGACTTTGCGAAAGTGTCCAAGAACAACACCGCCGGGGTGTCGGGCAAGATCCGGATGGCGCTGGGGCTGATGATCGCGGGGATCGCGGGCCTTTGGGCCTCGGCCTATCACCCCGACGCGCTGCAATATCAACTGGCCTTTCCCTTCCTGAAAGACGCGCTTTTGAACATGAGCGTCCTGTTCATCCCCTTCGCGATGATTGTAATTGTGGGATCCGCCAATGCGGTGAACCTGACCGATGGTCTGGACGGGCTGGCGGTGATGCCGGTGATGATCGCGGCGGCCACCCTAGGCATCATTGCCTATGCGGTTGGGCGGGTCGATTTCACCGAATATCTTGAAGTGCATTACGTGCCGGGCACTGGCGAGCTGTTGATTTTCACCTCGGCCCTCATTGGCGGTGGCCTTGGCTTCCTGTGGTACAACGCCCCGCCCGCCGCCGTGTTCATGGGCGACACCGGGTCGCTGGCCCTTGGCGGCGCATTGGGGGCGATTGCGGTTGCGACGAAACACGAGCTGGTTCTGGCCATTGTTGGCGGGCTCTTTGTGGTCGAGGCGCTTTCGGTGATCATCCAGGTGCTTTATTTCAAACGCACGGGAAAACGCGTGTTCCTGATGGCGCCCATTCACCACCATTTCGAACACAAGGGCTGGAAAGAACCGCAGATCGTGATCCGCTTCTGGATCATTTCCCTGATCCTGGCGCTGATTGGCCTGGCGACGCTGAAGATCCGGTAATCCAACACACCAAATGCGCGAAATTTCTCCCCGTCGGCGGCCTCCGGCGGGGATATTTTTTTGACCAAAGATGACAACACGGCCTGCCATCTTTGGTCCTGAAATATCCCGGGGTGAGCCGCGAGCGCGGCGAGGGGCAGCGCCCCTTTCTCCGCAGCCTTGACACTCCGGGCTTTTGTTTTTGGGTCTCGTGGTCTAGCCATATCTCAGCAATCCAGGCGCTTCGACGTGCAGATGAATCGCTGGGTTTGTTCGAAACGCTTTGAGGAGGCAGGCGCATGATCCCGGTCAAAGGTTATGAAGGTCAGAACGTGGCAGTGCTTGGGCTGGGTCGGTCCGGGCTGGCCACGGCCCATGCGCTGGAGGCGGGCGGCGCGGTGGCGCTCTGTTGGGATGACGGGCAAGATGCGCGCGACACGGCCGAAGGGCAGGGGCTCACCCTGCATGACCTTCACAAAGGAAATGCCTGGGATGATGTTTCGGCCCTGATCGTCAGCCCGGGCATCCCGCATCTTTACCCCGAGCCCAACAAGCTGATCGCACGGGCGATGCAGGCGGGCGTGCCGGTGGACAATGACATCGGGCTCTTTTTCCGCAGTTTCGCCACGCAGGACTGGGACAATTTTGAAAAACTGCCCAAGGTGGTGGCGGTGACCGGGTCCAATGGGAAATCCACCACCTCGGCGCTGATCCATCACGTGATCGAGGCTTCGGGCCGACAGGCGCAACTGGCGGGCAATATTGGCCGTGGCGTGCTGGATCTTGACCCGGCGCATGATGGCGATGTGGTGGTGCTGGAGCTGTCAAGCTATCAGACCGATCTGGCCCGCGCGCTGACCCCGGATGTGGCCGTGTTCACCAACCTGTCACCCGATCATCTGGACCGTCACGGGGGCATGGGGGGCTATTTCGCCGCCAAACGCCGCTTGTTTGCCGAAGGTGGGCCGGACCGCGCGGTGATCGGCGTAGATGAGAAAGAGGGCCTGTATCTGGCCGGGCAACTGTCCGAAGGGGCGGCGGATGATCGGGTGATCCGGGTATCCGTGGACCGCAAACTGACAGGCCCCGGGTGGCAGGTCTTTGCGCGCAAGGGGTTCTTGTCGGAATACCGCAAGGGGCGTCAGGTGGCCTCGATCGACCTGCGCGCCATCAAGGGGCTGCCCGGCAGCCACAACCACCAAAACGCCTGCTGTGCCTACGCTGTGGCACGGACGCTGGGTCTGGCACCGCGACAGATCGAAGCGGCGTTTGTTAGCTTCGCGGGCCTGCCGCACCGGTCGCAGTGGGTGGGCGAGAAGGACGGTGTGGCCTTTGTGAATGACAGCAAAGCCACCAATGTGGACAGCGCCCGCGCCGCCCTTGGGGCCTTTAAAAACATTCGTTGGATTGCAGGAGGGCTGGGCAAGGACGGTGGCATCGAAGGCCTGCAGGGCGATCTGGGCGGCGTGACCAAAGCTTATCTGATCGGCCATTCCGCGCGCGAATTTGCCTTGCAGCTTGGGAACTTGCCGCATGAGGTCTGCGAGACGATGGAGGCCGCTGTTGCCGCCGCCGCTCGCGATGCCCAGGCCGGGGACACGGTGCTGTTGGCCCCGGCGGCCGCATCGTTTGATCAATATCCGGATTTCGAGGCGCGCGGCGAAGATTTCACCCGTCTGGTGCACGCCCTGCTTTGAGTGTTCCGCAAACGTGGGCATGGAAGGAAGGCTGTTCTGCGTTCGCGCTAACTGTATTCCGCGGTATGCGAAATGATGAAAAAATAACATGTTTATAAAGGCTTGCATTGTGCGTCGGCTCTGGTAACGCTTCGCGAAAGAAGGCGTGCTTTTGCGATCTCGGGAGGGGATCGCTTTGGCATCAGGAGGAGGGCGCGATGTTTCCATTGGCCGATCACAAAGACCGTTACACGCTTGCAAACGAGCTGCACGCCAGGCCGTTTCCGCCTGTTCAGGCCCCCGCCGTTGCCGCCTATCTGGCGGTCAAGCGACCAACGGATGCGGCGAAACGGGATCGGTCGGCGGATCGTGCGCATCTGATCGAGCTTTTGGACCGGTTCGGTGCCCCGCATCCGCAACCAGACGCCAGCCATTATTACGGCCAGATCGGCCGCCACTATCTGAAATGGGAAAGCCATACAGAGTTTGTGACCTATACGATCTTCACCGATGGGTTGGCGGATCGTCCCTTTGACGCCTCGAAATTTGATGTTTTCCCGGAAGATTGGGTGGCGCGTGCGCCGGGTGTCCGGATTACGTCGGCGCTGATCCAGATCCAGGAACAGCCGTCCAATGACGTGATGATGGGGGCCATTGACGACTGGTTTGTGGCGGAAAGTGTCGCGGTCAGCTGGGTTCTGGATCGGGCGGCGATTGTGATGGGGGACTTTCGCATCGATCCGGCAGGCCACATGCGGTTTTCGGTCTTTGTTGCCCCCGGCACCGGCCAGCGACGTACCGGGCGGATTGTGCAGCGGATTTGCGAGATTGAGACCTATAAAACCATGTCGATGCTGGGCCTCAACCGTGCCCGTCGCCTGCATGCAAGGCTTGGCGCGTTGGATGGCGAGCTGTCGCGGGTGGTGCAGGAAATGGGGCAGGGCGGCGATGCGGCCAGCACCTTGGATGAGCTTCTGTCCATTTCGGCAGAGCTGGAGGATCTGATGGCGCGCAATTCGTTCCGCTTTGGCGCGACACGAGCATACAGCGCGATTGTGAACCAACGGATCGAGGTGCTGCGCGAAGAGCGGTTCAACGGGCGTCAGACCTGGCGGGAATTCATGATGCGCCGCTATGATCCGGCGATGCGCACGGTGGAAAGCGCTGAAAATCAACTGACGGCGATGGCACAGCGGGCCAAGCGCGCGGGTGATTTGCTGCGGACTCGTGTGGATGTGGAACGGTCGGCCCAGAACCAGGCGGTGCTGGAAAGCATGGACAAACGGGCACATTTGCAACTGCGGCTGCAGGAAACGGTGGAAGGGCTGTCTGTTGTGGCGATCAGCTATTATGCCGTGTCACTGGCCAGCTATTTCTTCTATCCGCTGACCAGTGTGCTTGGTGTGTCCAAAGGTCTTCTGACCGCCGGGCTTACTCTGCCGGTTGTGCTTCTGGTGTGGATGATGGTGCGGCGGATCCGGCATTCGATCGAGCATTGAGGCGGCGCAGGATCACCCGGTCGGTGATCAGCGCGCCCGAGATGATCGAGAGCAGCGCCACCAAAGCCGTTACTGACAGGATCGCAAGACCCGACAGGCCTGCGCCCACGGTGCAGCCCCCGGCCAGCACACCGCCATAGCCCATCAGCGCCCCGCCCGTCAGATAGCGCCCCATTTGTACGGGGCTGTCAAAGCCTTGCCATTGGAACTGGCGGGTGATCAGGGCGATGGCGAAAGCGCCGATCAGCACGCCTGCGATCAACCCGGTGCCAAAGCTCGCCTCGATGGACGAGGAGGCGACGGACCAGAACAGGCTGTCTGCCCAAGGGCCGGTGAAGGCGATGCTGTCCACGGCAATTGGGTCAAATTCGTCCTGCAGGGCAAGGCCGGTGCCGAACCAACCCAGCGGGATCAGCGCGCCCAGCAGGATTGCGAGAATGGTTTGCGTAACCGACAGGCGGGTTTTCACGAGCAGCCCGAGGGTGAGGAGGGCCGGCAGGAGGATAAGCAGTTGCGGCAGACGCCCCACTTCGATCTCGAACCCGGCCACGGCCGTGCGCAACGGGGCGAGCGCGCCTTTCTGCGTCGACAGTGCCACCAGTGCAGCCACGCCCAGAACGACCAGCGCACGCAAGTTGCCGCCGCCCGCCAGAACGGTGAGGCGTGACAGGCAGCCGCGTGTCAGAACCATGCCCGCACCAAAGAGCAGCCCCCCCAGCACCACCTGCACCAGCGGCAGGTTGGCGGCGAGCAGCCGGTGATCGGTGATCTCAAGCCAGCCCGTCCAGGCAAGCGCTTGTGTGCCCAGAAGGGCCACGGACAGGGCCAGAAGCCATGTGGCCAAAGCGGAACGCCGTTCAGCGGCCGGACCAACCAGCCCGCGACGCAGGCAGAACCGGGTGAGAAACGCCAAAACGCCAAAGCCCAGCCCAAGGGCCAGACCAAACCAGACCGACGCTGCGCGGGGCGACAGGTCTTCGACCCCAAGCCCCTCTATGATGAGAGTTTCGAACATCTTCATATCTCCGCTTATGGGAATATGTTCCCCATGCAGTGGGTTGATCGGGGGTGCAAGAGAATTTTCTTCATCAAGAGGTGTGGCTTGGTGAATAATATTCTAATGGTTGAATGGCTGCGGGACGGTGTTCCGCCATAATCGTCCGGGTGATGAAACTGTGCCGTCAAAGAAGGTGCGCGCAGGTTTCTGTTCCTATTTTCACCTTACCGCCGCAGCCGCGGATCCATCGCGTCGCGCAGCCCATCGCCAATATAGTTCACACTCAGCACCGTCAGGGAAATCGCGAGGCCGGGCCAGAGCACCCGCCACGGCGTCAGCGTCATGTAATTGGTGCCATCAAACAAGAGCCGCCCCCAGGTGGGGAAGTCGGATGGAAAGCCCAGCCCAAGGAAAGACAGCGCGCTTTCGGTGATGATCGCATTGGCAATGCCCAGCGTGGCCGACACCATGATCGGGCTCATCACATTGGGCAGGATATGGCGCAGGATCATCATCCCGTTTCTGGTGCCAAGAGACCGGGCCGCCAGTACAAATTCACGTTCCTTCAGCGCGAGCACCTCGCCCCGCACAATGCGCGCGGTCTGCATCCAGCTGGTGATGCCAATGATAAAGACGATCAACAGAAAGATCCCGGTTTCCGGCCCCAAAGCGGCACGTAATGTATCGCGCCACAGCATGATGATCACCAGAAGCAGTGGCAGAAGGGGCAAGGCGAGGAACAGGTCGGTGAGGCGCATCAATACGGCGTCGAGCCGTTTGAAATACCCCGCCAAGATGCCCACAGATGTGCCAAGGATCAGCGACAGAGCCATCGCCACCACGCCGACCAGAAGCGATACGCGCCCGCCGTATAGGACGGCGGCAAACATGTCGCGCCCCAGCTGGTCGGTGCCCATTGGATGTGCCCAGCCGGGTCCCTGGTTCTTGGCGCGGATATCGATTTTGCCGGGGTCCAGATCCCACAGCATCGGCCCGAAAATCACCGCCAGTGTGATCAGCCCAAAGACCCATATGCCCAGCATTGCGCCTTTGTGGCTGCGAAACTGCTGCCAGACATCTGCCCATTTTGATCGGGGGCGCGCGGTGGGGAAAATGTCACTCATACCGGATCCTCGGATCAAGCAGACCATACAGGATGTCGGCAACCAGATTGAACAGAACGATCAGCACTGCGAAGATGAAGGTCAGCGTCTGCACCAGCGGAATATCAGCCCCCTGAATGCCGGTGATCAGAAGCTGCCCCAACCCGTTCACCTTGAACACCTGTTCGGTGATGATCGCCCCGCCAAAGACCTGCGGCACCCCCAGCGCGATCACCGTGACGACGGGGATCAGCGAGTTGCGCAGCACATGGACCAGCACCACGGTGCGTTCCGTCAGCCCTTTGGCGCGGGCGGTGCGCACGTAATCCTGATTGAGGTTGTCCAGCATCGAGGCCCGCATGAACCGGCTGATCTGGGCCGCGTTGTAAAGCGCCAGGACAAAGACGGGCATCGCCATCTGCCGGATCTGAAAGAGGAAACTGTCAAGGTCGGTGACCTTATGGGTGGTGTCATAGATGGACGGAAACCAGCCCAACCCAACCGAGAAGACCACAATCATCAGCACACCGGTAAAAAAGGTCGGCACGGAAAAGCCGATCATCGAGATAAAAGTACCGATCTGGTCAATCCAGCTATATTGCCGATAGGCCGAAATCACACCAATTGGCACCGCAATCAGGATGCCCAGCACGTAAGACAGGCCCACCACCCACAGGGTCTGCGGCAGGCGTTCAACAATCAGGTCCACCACCGGCGAGCGCGTGGACCAGCTGCGCACCCGCAACCGCTCGCCATCGCCAATGGTCAGCCCGGTGACCTGTTCCAGGATGTTCAGCGGTTCATTGATGAAAAACTGTTTGCACCAAAGAAGATACCGAATATGGAGCGGCGCGTCCAAGCCGAGGCTGACCCGGATCTTTTCGCGCACCTCTGGCGGGATCGTCATCGGCAGATTGCCGGTTGGATCATTGGGCGCCAGATCCAGAAGCAGGAAGATCACGAAACTGATGAACAACAGCACCGGCACCGTGAAGACCAAACGCCGCAATGTGTAAGTCAGCATGGGTTGCCCTGCATGGCCATGGTTGCAAAAAGGACCGCCCCGTCACGAGGCGGTCACGGAACTCGGTGTTCTTCGCTCAGACTAGCGCGTTTACTGCGCCCGCGTCCAATCTGCAATATTCCAAAGATGGCTGTCCCATGCATTCAGGCGAATGCCCCGAAGCGTGTTGGCATGGCCCACGGTCACCCCGCGATTGATCAGCGGGATCATTGCGCCGTCCTGCACCAGCATGTCATTCAGCTCTTTCACCATGGCCCCCCGCGCTGTTGTGCCGACGGTTTCAGCCAGCTGCGCCACTTTCGCGTCATAAGCCGCGTTGCAATAGCGCGGCATATTGAACCCCAGCCAGTTGTTTGCAGGGTTGGGGATCTCAGCGCAGGTCCAGTTGTTCATATAGGTTTCTGCATCCGTGCCGGGAAAGAGGTTGGTGTACATCTCGATATCGGCAAAGAACTTCTGATAGGTGTCCGGACTGGCCTGATCGCCGCCAAAGAACACGGCGGCATCGACGTTCTTCAATTCGGTCTCCACGCCGATCTCGTCCCACCATGCCTTGATCAGCGCCTGCGTATCCTGGCGCACCGCATTGGTCGAGGTCTGAAAGAGGATCGACAGGCGCACCCCGTCTTTTGCGCGCACCCCATCCGCCCCGCGCACCCACCCGGCCTCATCAAGGATCTGGTTCGCTTTGGCGATGTCCTGCACCAGGCATTCATCATTGGCGGTGGACATGTTGTAATCAGGGGCGGTGACCACATTACAGGTGGGTTGGCCAGACGCGCCATAGCCCACCTCGGCCAAAGTGGCTCGGTCGATCGCCAGGCTCAGGGCACGGCGCACGGTTGGGTCCGTCAGGAACGGATGCGGGCCGCCCTCAAGCGTTGAGCGTTTCGCGCCCAGATCCGCCGACGGGTTGGTCAGGTTCACCATCAACCGTTCAACCGAATTTGAAAACGCCGCGATGAGTTTGCCACGTCCCGCTGTTTCCATCTGTGACAGGATCGCCGGGTCGATTTGCAGGTTCCAGGCATAGTCGAACTCGCCGGTTTCCAAAACCGCGCGCGCAGCCGAGGCCGCATCGCCGCCGCCCTTGAAGGTCACCGTGGCAAAGCCGGGCTTTGCGGTATCCCGGTAATGTGGATTGGCCTCAAAGCTGATCACGTCATTGGCTTTGAAATCCGCCACGCGGTAGGGGCCGGTGCCGTGCGGGGCAAAGTTCTGATCGGTGCAATTGGGGGCGTCCGCCCCCACGCACCCCGCAAATTGCGCCTTCTGGATCACCGGGCTTTCCATGCCCACAAACGGGCCGTAGGGGAAGGGTTTTGGTTTCGAGAATGTGATTTTCACGGTCAGCGGATCCAGGGCCTCGACCCTGGCCACATCGGCGAATTTGGTCAGCTGTTGGCAGCCTCCCAATGGGTTCATGCAGTAATCTGCGGTAAACACTACATCCTCGGCGGTGAAAGCGCTGCCATCAGACCAGGTCAGCCCCGGAGTGATGGTCCAGGTGATCGACATCAGATCCGCGCTGATCCCGCCATTTTCCACCGTGGGAATCTCGGTCACCAACCACGGCACAAGCTGCCCGCCATCATCATAGCGCGCCAGCGGTTCGATCACCATCGACGCGGCGTGCACATCTTTTGTGCCGCCAGACAAGAACGGATTGAGGGTCGATACGGCCTGCCAATAGAGAATGTTCAGATGGCCCGAACCCCCTCGTTCCGCGTGGGCGGCAAGTGCGCCCAACGCCAGCCAGGCTGCGGTTCCGGCAGCGGCCCCGAATGCCAAGGATGTCCGTTTCATCCATTCCCTCCATTATTCCCAACCATGTAGGGGACACCATGCTCTCAGACTTTCAACCACGACAAAAACCACGTGCCGTAGGGTCAGCAACGCAGCGAAAATTCCAAGGGATGCCCCCGCGCATCTTCCCCCATGAAAGTGGTTGGGCGAGAAAAAAGCAAGTGCTGTCAAGCCTTAAGGCGTAAAATTAACATGTGACGCACTGAAACCAACCCCTGACGGTCGCAATTCGCCTCGCACATGTCGCGGATCTGCAAAGCTGTTTGACAGGGGCATTCCCCAGCCGTTAGCGTCGTCAGATCCCTGCGTTCTGATAATACGGCTCCCCCTGATGCTGGACCCTTCCGCCCCCCTTTCCAATCGCCCTGTTGCGCGGCTAAAGCAGTTGCAGGTGACGTTTCAAACCGGCGCAGGCCCGGTGCAGGGTGTAAAGGATGTGTCCTTCGACATACGCGCGGGGGAAACCCTTTGCGTGGTGGGGGAAAGCGGTTCGGGCAAATCGGTATCGTCGCTTTCCCTGATGCGTTTGGTGGAGTTTGGAGGCGGGGAGATCACCGGCGGAGCGCTTGAATTTCAGGGACCGGATGGCGCGTGGATCGATCTGGCCGGTGCCAGTCAGGAACAGATGCAGGCGGTGCGCGGCAATGAAATCGGGATGATCTTCCAAGAACCGATGACCGCGCTCAATCCTGTCTTCACCATCGGATCTCAGCTGTGCGAAGGTCTGCGCCACCACAAAGGCATGACCCGCGCCGGGGCCGAGGCGCGCGCGATCGAGCTTTTGCAACAGGTCCGTATTCCCGAACCGGCGCGGCGCATGGGGCAATATCCGCATGAACTTTCGGGCGGAATGCGACAGCGCGTGGTGATTGCGATGGCGCTGGCCTGTGCGCCGCGCCTGTTGATTGCGGATGAACCCACCACGGCGCTGGATGTGACAACCCAGGCGGAAATCCTTGCGCTGATTGACCGGTTGAAACGGGAAACCGGCACGGCGGTATTGTTCATCACCCATGACATGTCAGTGGTGGCGCAGTTGGCCGACCGCGTGGTGGTCATGTATCAGGGGCGAAAGGTGGAAGAGGGAACGGTTGAAGACATCTTCGATGCGCCCCAACACCCTTACACAAAATCCCTTCTCGCCGCTGTGCCCCGATTGGGGGATATGCGTGGCAAAGACGCGCCCGCGCCGATGCCCTTGCCGGGGCAGGCTGCAGCGCCGCCCGGTCGCCCTAACGCCACATTGGAAAAGCGCGATCTGCTGCGGGTGGAGGGTCTGACCACGCGCTTTCCGGTCAAAGGCGGGCTTTTGCGCCGGACGGTCGCGCAGGTCCATGCGGTGGAAGATGTTTCTTTTACGCTGGGCTATGGCCGCACCCTATCGCTGGTCGGGGAAAGTGGCTGTGGTAAATCCACCGTGGGCCGGTCGATCCTGCGGCTGGTGGACCCCTCCGCCGGACAGGTCCTGCTGGAGGGCACCGATGTGCTGCCGCTTGGCGCTGATGCGCTGCGCCAGAGCCGAGCGCAAATGCAGATGGTGTTCCAGGATCCCTTCGCGTCGCTCAATCCGCAGATGAGCTTGTTTGACCAAGTGGCTGAACCTCTAAGGAATTTTCACACGGCGCGTGGCCGCGAGCTGAGCGCGCGTGTGGCGCAGCTGTTTGACCGTGTGCATCTGCCACGCGATTTCATGACCCGCTACCCGCATGAGCTTTCGGGCGGGCAACGTCAGCGCATCGCCATTGCCCGCGCCCTGGCCCTGAACCCGAAGCTGATTATCGCGGATGAGGCCGTGTCGGCGCTGGATGTGTCCGTGCAGGCGCAGGTTCTGAACCTGATGATGGAGCTGCAGTCCGAGCTGGGCCTGTCCTTTCTGTTCATCAGTCATGACATGGCGGTGGTGGAACGGATCAGCCATGATGTGGGCGTGATGTATCTGGGGCGCATTGTCGAAATGGGGCCGCGTCAGGCGGTGTTTGAAAATCCGCAGCACCCCTATACCAAAGCCCTGATACGCGCTGTCCCCATCGCGGATCCGCGCCGGCGGCATGATCTGTCTGATCTGAGCTTCAGGCCGATCCCATCGCCGATCCACCCCCTTGGATATGCATCGAAACCTTCGCGATACAAAGAGGTGTCGCCGGGCCATAAGGTCTTGATTTCAGACTGTGGATATCACGAGGCCTGATCAGGGACCGCCGCGCGCAGTATGCGAGGTCAGGACAAGGGACAGGACAAGGGAAGGTCCCCTGGGATCACAAAGCTTGTCCCGCGCTGCGCACTGGGCCATGATAGCTCGGTTCCGGTTTGGCCGATCTCAGAGGATTTGATCACAGATCCTGGCCAAACCCGACCACGTGTAACTGAAACGAATAGGACACCCCATGCCGATCAAGAACCGTTTTGCTGAGTTGCTGGGGGAAATCACCGCCTGGCGGCGGGATTTTCACGAACATCCCGAGATCCTGTTTGAAACCCATCGCACCGCCGGGATTGTTGCCGAGAAACTGGCGGAATTTGGCTGTGACGAGGTGGTGACCGGGATCGGGCGCACCGGGGTTGTCGGCGTGATCAAGGGGCGCAAGACCGGATCCGGAAAGGTGATTGGCCTGCGGGCCGATATGGATGCGTTGCCCATTCATGAACAAACCGGGCTGGACTATGCGTCAAAAACGGAGGGCGCGATGCACGCCTGCGGCCATGACGGACATACTGCAATGTTGCTGGGGGCGGCGAAATACCTTGCGGAGACACGGAGTTTCGACGGGACCGTTGTGGTGATCTTTCAGCCCGCCGAAGAAGGCGGCGGGGGCGGCAAGGAAATGTGTGATGACGGGATGATGGACCGTTTCGGCATCCAAGAAGTGTACGGCATGCACAATTGGCCCGGGCAGCCGCTGGGCGAGTTTGCCATCCGCCCCGGTGCCTTTTTCGCCGCCACGGACGTGTGGACCGTGACGTTTGAAGGCAAAGGCGGACATGCCGCCAAACCGCACACAACGGTAGATACAACCGTGATGGCCGCGCAGGCGGTGCTGGTATTGCAGACGGTGGCCGCGCGCAATGCTAACCCAGTAGATCAGTTGGTGGTCTCTGTGACCTCGTTCGAAACCTCCTCCACCGCCTTTAACATCATCCCGCAACGGGTTGTCATCAAAGGCACAACGCGCACCCTGTCCGAAGAGGTGCGCGACCTGGCCCAGGCGCGGATCACCGAGATTTGCGAAGGGGTCGCGGCGACTTTTGGCGGCGTGGCGACGGTGGAGTATGACCGCAATTACCCGGTGATGGTGAACCACGAAGACCAAACCGCCTTTGCCGCCGATGTGGCGCGCGCTGTTTCAGGAAATTGCGACGAAGCGCCCTTGGTGATGGGCGGCGAAGACTTCGCCTTTATGCTGGAGGAACGCCCGGGGGCCTATATCCTCGTGGGCAATGGTGACACGGCGGCGGTGCATCATCCGGAATATAACTTCAATGACGAAGCCATTCCCGCGGGCTGTTCGTGGTGGGCAGAGATTGCAGAACGGCGAATGCCGATTGGGTGAACGAGAGCATGTCGCGCAAAAGTGGGTGCCGGTTTTGCGCTCCTCGGACATGCGAAATCAAGACGTAAGAGTGGGTCGCGTGACTGCGAATGAACGCGACTTGCTCTAGCGGCATCCCTATCCTGCCTGCCATACCAAAAAAGAGCCGCCCTTGGGCGGCTCTTTTCATCTCTTTGCGGGTTACTCGACGATTAGATCAATCGATGTGAACCCCCATGGAAAGGAAGAGGAGAGCCCCAGATCTAGCCCCACAGTGCTGGTGGTCTGTGCAGACCCATCAGAGGCATAGGTGGTGGAGGAGGAACTGCCCCCGGCCCGAGGCTGAACCGCTTCAAAGGTTTTATGGCCTTTCAGACCTCCCCCTTGGCATGTCACCGCGAGCGGAGCCGGTTTTCCGCCATCTTTGAACCGCTTGCCTGCGGCGAATGCCGGAACGCGGACACGCCCTGGTGTCACGAGTGAGGCCTGAAGCTGTTTTGACGACAAGGTACAGCTGAGGCCGGTTACTTCCTCTTTCTTCTTTCCCGAAACCATCTTGAAGGTGCGGATTGTCATCGGATAGCGCTGCAAGGGCTGCAGCCCTTCAGTGTTCCTGACCGCCGCTGTTTGATCCTCGGCTTCAATATCGCTGCGGCTCTGGCATCCTGAAAGCGCAATCGCGGCCGCAAAAGCCACCGGGTAAATCCACATGGCTGTCATCACTCACTCCTCAAACGTTGCTTTCAGCGGTGCCGAATACCGCCAGGGGGTGGAAGATGCGATTGCGGTGGTGACAGCGGCGGTGATCAAAGCGCCCGCAAGGCCGGCACCCGTGGCCACACTGGCCTGTTTCTGGTTCGCGACGGTCTGCGCAACTGCGGTTTTTCCATTTGCCGAACAGGTTGCGATCAGGGCGCTGGGGGCCCCGCGGTTTTCCAGTGCATTCCGCTGTTTGAAGGAGGGCACGACCAGTTTTGCGGGCGTGATCACCTTGGCGAACAGCTCATCTGATTCGACCACACAGCTTGCGCCTGCAAATTCGACGGGCTTGTCATCCACCAGATTATAGCTGCGGACCTCAATAATACTGGTCCCATGTGCCAGACGCTCTTGGCCGGCGGATGCCTTGAAACCAGCATTGACAGGTTCAGACGTGATATCCATCGGGGATTGACAGGCTGCAAGGGCGATGATGGCGGCCAAGGGGCAAAGATTCTTAAGCATTGATACCTCATAAAACTGCTTTACGAGGCGTAAAAAATGGAAATCCTAATCCCGTTCAAGTGGTTTTTTCTTGAAATAGCCAATCAGCCGCCGGTGTGGCTCATGTGTCGTTGGGTCTGGCCGCTGACGGTCTGGCGAGAATAGTCGAAATCATGCCCTTTGGGTTTGCGGGCGATGGCGGCGTGGATTGCTTCGATCAGGTGGTCATCGTCCTCGTTTGCCCGAAGGGGCGCGCGCAAATCGGTCATGCCATCATGGCCCAGGCACGTGTATAGCTGGCCGGTGCAGCTCATCCGAACCCGGTTGCAGCTTTCGCAGAAATTATGGCTGAGCGGTTGAATGAGGCCCACCTTCTGCCCGGTTTCCTCCAGCCGCATATAGCGCGCCGGGCCGCCGGTATTATCACCCAGATCGGTCAGCGTATAGCGGGTGGCAAGTTCATTGCGCAGGTCGGTCAACGACCAGAACTGGCCAAGGCGCGCGACCTCGTCCATGTCGCCCATCGGCATGACCTCGATAAAAGTCAGATCCATGTCACGATCCGCGCAGAATTGGGTTAGGTCAAACAGCTCTTCCTGATTGAAATCCTTCACCGCCACCGCGTTGATCTTGACCCGCAGCCCGGCTTTTTGCGCCGCCTCAATCCCGCGCAGAACCTGGGGCAGGCGGCCCCAGCGGGTGATCTTGGCAAATTTCTCTTCGTCCAACGTATCCAGCGAGACATTCACCCGGCGCACACCGCAATCATATAGCTCATCCGCAAACCGGTGCAGTTGCGACCCATTGGTGGTGAGGGTGAGTTCCCCCAAGGCGCCGCTGTCCAGATGACGCGACATGGCGCGGAAAAACTCCATGATCCCGCGACGCACAAGGGGTTCGCCCCCGGTGATGCGCAGCTTTTTCACACCCAGCCCGATAAAGGCGGTGCAGATCCGGTCCAGCTCCTCCAGCGTCAAAAGATCTTTCTTCGGCAGGAATGTCATATGTTCCGACATGCAATAGGTGCAGCGAAAATCGCAACGGTCAGTGACCGACAGGCGCAGGTAAGTCACCGGGCGCATGAACGGATCCACCAGGCGCGGGGTTTCGGCAGATGCAGCAGCGGGCATTTGGGCAGGCTTTTCCATGGCGCGACCCTATTCTTGCGGCGGTTCGCTTGCAAGGGCAGAGGGTGCAAATCCCCGTTGATCAGCGATCAATTTTGCGTCACGGTTCACTTATGAAAAAACTGATTTTGCCCCCCGCTATTGCCCTTATCCTGTCTGGTTGTGCCGGCTTTGATATGCCGCAAATCCTGCCCATGCCGTCAAACCCGGACGCCAACACCTCACGCCCCACGGCCAGTGCGCCCCCGCCGCCCGCCAATGCCGACAGCGCGGAAGAGTTTGATACGACAAGCCTGGAAGACCGGCAGGACGCCGTCGTCTCGGCCCCGCTGGGGGCCGGGGCCATTGGCAAGACCGTGGCCACATTGGGGGATGTTGCGGATGCGGGGTTCTGGATGGAAACGCCGCTGGTGTCCGCCCCCAAGGAAGGCCGGGTGAAATCCGCGGTGACGGGACGGACCGTGAAGGTGACCTTGCGGCCCATTTCCGGCCCGGCAGGCGCGGGCAGCCGCCTTTCGCTGTCTGCGCTGCGGCTGCTGGATCTGCCGCTGGCCGGGCTGCATGAGCTTGAGGTTTATAATCTGTGACACCTGATCCCTGGCTGACCGAGGGCCGCGCCCGCAAACAGCTTGGCCCCTGGTCGGACTGGTCCAAAATGCGTGCCGATTTCCGGTGGACACTCCCCGACCGGTTCAACATTGCCGAACGCTGTTGCGACAGCTGGGCGGCGATGGATCCGAACCGCGTGGCGCTGACCCATATCGCGTCGGATGGCACGGCCGCGGAGTGGAGCTTTGGGGCACTGAAGGACCAGTCCGACAGATTTGCCGCTGTTCTGCGCGCCTCGGGTGTGCGGAAAGGCGACCGGGTGGCGGTGCTGCTGGGGCAGGGGCCAGAGGTGCTGATCTGCCATTTCGCCGCCTACAAGATCGGCGCCGTGGTGTTGCCGCTCTTTACGCTCTTTGGCGCGGATGCCCTGGCCTATCGCCTGTCCGACAGTGGCGCGCGCGTGGTGATCACCGACGCGGATGGGGCGGCGAAGCTGGATGGGATCCGGGGGGATCTGCCGGACCTGCAAGATGTGTTTGTGGTGGGAGACAGCACAGGTGCGCGCAATTTCCACGAAGAGATTGCAGGCGCGCCTCCCTTGCCCGCACCCGAATACACGCAGGCCGAAGATCCGGCGCTGATGATCTATACCTCAGGCACCACCGGCCCGCCCAAGGGCGTGTTGCACGCGCATCGCTTCCTCTTGGGGCATCTGCCCTGTGTGGAAAGCTACAATCCCGATTTCCCGCAAGCGGGGGACAAGGGCTGGACCCCCGCCGATTGGGCCTGGATTGGGGGCTTGATGGATCTGGCGATCCCGTTCCTGTATTTCGGCGTGCCCATTGTCAGCCACCGAATGCGCAAGTTTGACGCGGGATTTGCCTATCAGCTGATTGCCGATCACAAGATCCGCAACCTGTTCCTGCCCCCCACCGCGCTGAAACTGATGCGCCAGTCGGACGCCCCGCCGGACGGCGTGGAGATCCGATCCATCGGCACGGGGGGTGAGAGCCTTGGGGCCGAGCTTTTGGGCTGGGCGCGCGACGTGCTGGGGGTGGAATTGAACGAGTTCTACGGCCAGACCGAATGCAATTTGGTTGTGTCGTCCGTGGCGGGCGCGATGGCGGTCAAACCCGGTGCGATGGGTCAGGCCATTCCGGGCCATGAGGTGGCGGTGATTGACGCCGAGGGGCGCGAATGCGGGCCCGGCGAGATGGGCGAAATTGCCGTGCGTGCGCCCGATCCGGTGATGTTTCTGCGCTATTGGAACCTGCCAGAGAAAACGGCAGAGAAGTTCACGGGCCACTGGATGCGCACCGGCGATCTGGCGACGCGGGACGCGGAGGGGTATTTCACCTTCGCAAGCCGCGATGATGACGTGATCACGTCCGCCGGCTATCGCATTGGCCCGTCCGAGATTGAAAACTGCCTGATGTCGCACCCCGATGTGGTGATGGCCGCCGTGATCGGCGTGCCGGATGCGCTGCGCACGGAAATTGTCAAGGCGGTGGTGGTGTTGCGCGAAGGGGTGGACGTGGCGGGCAAGGATGACGAGCTGATTGCGCTGGTCAAAGCCCGGATCAGCCCGCATGTGGCGCCGCGTGTCGTGGAGTTTGTGCCCGCGCTGCCAATGACCGCGACGGGCAAGATCATGCGGCGGGAGTTACGGGGGTAAGCCCCGCAGCGCTCAGTCCTCGGATTGAGGGTCCGCCAGCGGATCCATTTCCGGTTCCGGCGCAGGCAGATCATCCACTGTGAACCCGATGTGCCGCCCGGCTTCTTTCACCGCGAAGGGTTTCATGGTGTTGCCGTGTTCCATCAGGAAATCTCGCACGCGGGGTTCGTCATGTTTCGACAGGTCGCGCAGCCACCAGGCCACCGCTTTTTGCATCGCGCCATGTTTCAGCGTGGCACATTGGGCGACCCAGCCCAGAATGCGTTCGCGCGCGGCAACCTCGTCGGGTTTCGGGTTGTTCTGTTTGGTCCAGGGCAGCGTGATCACCAGGGCTGCGCGCCGCGTCCAGAGCGTGTCGGGCCAGGGATCGGCGGTCACCCATTCCTCGACCTCATCCAGTCGCGCGGGATCAGCGACCAGACGTTTCTGCCCCGCCATACACGCGTGATCGGCGATCGCCCAGCTGTCAAATTGCGGCACCCAGGATTTGATCAGCTCCCAGGCCGCATCGTCGGGCCGGATGCGCGCCTGGGTCAAGAGTTTCGCCGCCGCGATGCGGGCTTCAAAGATATCGGTGTTCCAAAGCGCATCGGCCAGGGCGACGCGCTCCTCGACGCTCAAATCCTTGCGCCAGGCCTTGGTCAGGTCATTGAGCACCGGGTTGGCGACGCCCAAGACCTCGCGCGTTTGCTTGTGATAAGCGGCGCTTTCCACCGCCCGTTTCGGGTCGATGTGGGCGCGCATCGCGTCAAGGGCTTGGTCCAGCGTCATTCGTCGTCTCCCAGAACGCCGGTGGGCATCCCATCAATTGTGGTTGTGTTTCTCTCGGCCCAGAAATCTTCGACCGTGCCGGGTTTGGCGGCCATTGCGGGCAGCAGGACATTGCGGTCTTCGATGAAGTCCATTTTTGGCACCGCATAGCCGCAGGACGTCTGCACCATCTCGACCTGCATGTCAAAGATCTGACGGGCGGTATAGGGTTCGTCAAACTGCGCCAGGGCATCGGCCCAATCGGCATCGCGCGCGTGGAGTGTGCGGGCCGACCCATAGGTGCGCAAGATCATCGGGCGCGCACCAAAGCTGCACCACATCAGCGTCATGCGATTGGACAGGCGCAAATGCCCGGCGGTTTCATTGCCCGACCCGGTATAGTTCAGCCAAAGGATGCGGTTTGGCCCCAGAACGCGCAGGCTGTCCATCCCCTTGGGCGA
This sequence comes from Aliiroseovarius crassostreae, assembly GCF_049803815.1. Classification (GTDB taxonomy): domain Bacteria; phylum Pseudomonadota; class Alphaproteobacteria; order Rhodobacterales; family Rhodobacteraceae; genus Aliiroseovarius; species Aliiroseovarius crassostreae_A. The sequence goes on along the minus strand of NZ_JBNAGI010000001.1, from coordinate 179,622 downwards.
GACATTGACCCGCCCATCCGGTGCAGCGGTGCCCACGAAGAACATCGGTTGCTTTTCGATGAAGCTGCGATGTGCGTCTTCGATCTGGTCAAACTGCTTGGCCATCCAAGGCTCCTTTTCCGGTTACTCCACCGTCACCGATTTCGCCAGGTTGCGCGGCTGGTCCACATCGGTGCCTTTGGCAATGGCGGTGTGATAGGCAATAAGCTGGGCCGGGATCGCATAGAGGATCGGTTGCACCAGTTCCGGCGCGTCCGGCATCGAGATCGTATTCCACACCCCGTCGCCCGCGCTTTCTGCGGCGCGCGCGTCCGAGACAAGCAGCACGCGCCCCCCCCGGGCCATCACCTCTTGCATGTTCGAGACCGTCTTATCAAACAGCCCGTCATGGGGCGCCATGACCACAATCGGCGTGTGCTGGTCGACCAATGCGATGGGCCCGTGTTTGAGTTCACCCGACGCATAGCCTTCGGCGTGGATATAGCTGATTTCCTTGAGTTTCAGCGCGCCCTCCAAGGCCAGCGGGAACATCTGCCCACGGCCCAGGAACAGCACATCACGGGCCTCTGCCAGCTTGGCCGAAATCTTTTGCGTGACCTCGTCAATCGACAAAGCGGCCGACATCAGACCCGGCAACTGGCGCAGCTCTGCCAGTTTCCCGGCCAGCGCGTCACCCGACAGATGCCCGCGCTGGTGCGCTGCTTTCAGTGCCATGATCGCAAAGCTGGTCAGTTGCGCGGTGAAGGCCTTGGTCGAGGCGACCGAGACTTCGACGCCAGCGTGGATTTCAATCGCCACATCCCCTTCGCGCGCGATCGAGCTTTCCGGCACGTTGATCAGGCTGATGATGTGATTGGCCTTGCCTTTGGCGTAGCGAAGAGCCGCCAGCGTGTCGGCGGTTTCGCCCGATTGGCTGACAAAAAGCGCTGCGGTGCGCGGGCTGAATGGGGCTTCGCGATAGCGGAATTCAGACGCCACATCGATGTCGACGGGCAGGCGGGCGTAGTGTTCAAACCAGTATTTTGCGGTCAGCCCGGCATAGAAGGCGGTGCCGCAGGCGACGATGGACAGGCGGTCGACATTGGCGAAGTCAACCGGCCCCATGTCCATGGTGATCTCACCATCTTTCACATAGGCCGAGAGCACCTCGCCCACCACGGTCGGCTGTTGGGCGATTTCCTTGGCCATGTAATGCTTATAGCCGCCCTTTTCGGCCATGCTTGCATCCAGGCGCACCTGTTTCATAGGGCGGTTGGTCTGGCGGTTCTGGGCGTCAAAAATCTCGGCCCCGGCGCGGGTGATCACCGCCCAGTCGCCTTCTTCAAGATAGGTGACCTTGTCGGTCATGGGCGCAAGGGCGATGGCGTCGGAGCCGACGAACATCTCACCCTCCCCATGGCCAATCGCCAGCGGGCTGCCTTTGCGGGCGGCGATCATCAGGTCGTCTTGGCCGTCAAACAGGAAGCAAAGCGCAAAGGCCCCGTCGAGACGGGCCAGCGTTTCGCGTACGGCCTCGGTCGGCGTGGCCCCCTTGTCCAGATGGCTTTGCGCCAGAAGGGCGACGGTTTCCGTGTCGGTTTCGGTGACGAAATTGATGCCCTCGGCGGCCAGTTCTTCGCGCAGTTCGCGGAAGTTTTCGATGATCCCGTTATGCACCACGGCCACAGGCCCCGCGCGATGCGGGTGGGCGTTGTCGGTGGTGGGCGCGCCATGGGTGGCCCAGCGGGTGTGCCCGATGCCAGCTTTGCCAGCCAAGGGCGAATGCACCAGATGATCCGACAGGTTCACGAGCTTGCCAACCGCACGGCGGCGATCCAGTTGCCCGGCCTCGTTCACCGTGGCGATCCCGGCGCTGTCATAGCCGCGATATTCCAGCCGCTTCAGGGCCTCAACCAAAATGGGGGCGGCTTCGTGATTGCCCAATACGCCTACAATTCCGCACATCTCAGTTCATTCCCTGTTTCTTGGCTTTAATGGCCTTGAGTTTCTTAAATAGCTTTACGGCGAGGCCGGGCTTGATCTGTTGATCCGCGCGGGCCAGAGCCAGTGCGCCGTCCGGCACATCCTTGGTGATGGTGGACCCCGAGGCGGTCATGGCCTCATCCCCGATCCGCACCGGCGCGACCAGCATCGTGTCCGACCCGATAAAGGCGCGGTGGCCGATATGGGTGTGGTGCTTCATCACCCCGTCATAATTGCAGGTCACGGTGCCCGCACCAATATTGGCCTCATTGCCCACAAAGGCATCGCCGACATAAGACAGGTGGTTGACCTTGGCCCCTTCGCCAATCTGCGCGTTTTTGATTTCGACGAAATTGCCGATCTTGGCCCCGTTCGCCAGTTCCGCCCCCGGGCGCAGGCGGGCATAGGGCCCGACGATGGACCCGGTCGAGACATGGCAGCCCTCGAAATGGCTGAAGGCCCGCAACCGTGCCCCGCTTTCCACGGTCACGTCGGGTCCGAAATAGACATTGGGTTCGATAAACGCATCGCGCCCCACCACGGTATCAAGCGAGAAAAACACTGTGTCCGGCGCCTGCAACGTCACACCGTCCTCCAGCGCCTCGACCCGGCGGCGGGCCTGAAAGAGGTTCTCGGCGGCGGCCAGTTCAGCGCGCGAGTTGATGCCCAGCGTTTCCGCCTCGTCACAGGTGACGGCCGCCGCTTTCAGACCGCGCGCATTGGCCACTTCGACAATATCCGTCAGGTAATACTCGCCCGACGCATTGTCATTGCCCACCGCGTCAATCAGCGAAAACAGGGTTTGGGCGTCGGCGGCGACCACCCCGCTGTTGCACAACGTAATGGCGCGTTCGGCGTCATTGGCATCTTTGAATTCGACAATCCGGGTCAGGGCGTCGTTTTCCACCACAAGCCGCCCGTAGCGTCCGGGATCTGCGGCTTCGAACCCCAGCACCACCACGTCGGCCCCATCGCGGCGCGCCTGCGACATGTCTTCAAGCGTCTCCGGGCGAATGAAAGGGGTGTCCCCATAAAGGACAATCGCATCGCCTTCAAAGTCAGCGAGCGCCTCGCGTGCCTGCAACACAGCGTGTCCGGTGCCCAGCTGCTCTTCCTGAACGGCGAGGGTGATCTCGGGGTCGATCTTGTCGGCGGCCTTTTTCACCAGATCCGCGCCGTGTCCCACGACCAGCACCGTGCGCGCAGCCTGCAAATCGCGTCCCGAGGCCAGCGCATGGGCAAAGAGCGGCGCATTGCCCACCTCGTGCAAGACTTTGGGGAGGTCCGATTTCATCCGTGTGCCGCGGCCTGCGGCCAACAGGATCAGGGCGGTGGGCAAGGCTGTGGTCATGTCGATCTGCTCTTTTAAATCTGTTGGTCCCGTTTTACCTGTTGGGAATATGTCCGCAAGAGGGCAAGGTTCAATTAACCTTACCATGGGTTACAGAGTGAAACGCGAGGACACCCGGACGGGCGTGTTTTTGCCGAGAAGGGACAGCCACAGATGAGAACCGTGATTTTTGATCTGGACGGAACTTTGGCGGACACGTCCGGCGATTTGATTGCCGCGGCCAATGGGTGCTTTCAGGCGTTGGGTCATGGCGATCTGCTCGATCCGGTGGCGGATGCGCTGACCGCATTTCACGGCGGGCGGGCGATGCTGACCTTGGGGTTCGACCGGCTGGGCCTTGTTGCCGATGACAAGGATGCTGCGGTCGAGCGGGAGTTCCCCAATCTTCTGGACCATTACGCACGCGACATCGACCGGCACACGGTGATCTATCCCGGAGCCATCGACGCGGTAGAGCGGCTGCGCGGGCAGGGCTATGCGGTGGGGATCTGCACGAACAAGCCGGAAGGGTTGGCGGAAACGCTTCTCTCGCGTCTTGGGATCCGCGATTTGTTTGGATCCCTCATCGGGGCCGATACGCTGCCCACCCGCAAACCGGATGCCGCGCCATACGTGGCGTCGGTTGAGCAGGCAGGCGGGGCGGTGGAAACCTCGCTGATCATCGGCGACACGGCCACCGACCTGAACACGGCCCGCGCCGTGGGCGTCCCGTGCATTCTGGTGGGGTTTGGACCCGAAGGCGACGGCGTGGCGCGGTTGTCGCCGGACGCTTTGCTTGATCACTATGATGATCTGGACGGGATCGTGGCGCGGCTGATTGGCCAGCCGGAAATTGCGTGAGGGCCTGAATGAGCGAGCAGATCAAAGAGACATTCACCGGCAATTTCACCCAGCAGGACCCCATTCCCGACGACGCCATCGCCGCCGCGCTGGAGGTGCTGCAACACGGGCGGTTGCACCGGTACAATGTGGCGGAAGGGGAGTTGTCTCATACGGCCCTTCTGGAACAGGAATTCGCCACCAAGATGGGGGCGAAATACGCGCTGGCCGTGTCGTCTGGTGGCTATGCCATTGCGACCGCGCTGCGCGCTGTTGGGGTGCAGCCGGGGGATAAGGTGCTGACCAATGCCTTCACGCTCGCCCCGGTGCCGGGAGCCATTGCCTCGGTGGGCGGGAAACCGGTTTTCGTGGAAGTGACCGAGGCGTTGACCATTGATCTCGACGATCTGGCGGCCAAGGTGGATCAGGCCAAGGTGCTGCTGCTCAGCCATATGCGCGGGCATATCTGTGACATGGACCGGTTGATGGACATCTGCGACGGGGCCGGGGTGACGGTGATCGAAGATTGTGCGCACACGATGGGCGCGCGTTGGAACGGGGTTCTGTCCGGGCGGCACGGGGCGATGGCCGCCTATTCGACGCAGACCTATAAGCATCTCAATTCCGGGGAAGGGGGGCTGTTGATCTCGGATGACCCTGACCTGATGGCGCGGGCGACGATCCTCTCCGGGTCCTACATGCTGTATGAACGCCATCTGGCCGCCCCGCCGCCCGAGGCCTTTGCCGAGATCAAATATCTGACCCCAAATATCTCGGGCCGGATGGACAATCTGCGCGCGGCGATCCTGCGCCCGCAGCTGGCCCGGCTGAAGGACCAATGTGACGCGTGGAATGCGCGGTACAGGGTGGTTGAGAATGGGCTGGCAGAGACACCGGGCCTGACGGTGATCCCGCGCCCTGAGGCGGAAGACTATGTCATGTCGTCTTTTCAGTTCCTGCTGCTGGATTGGGCGGCAGAAAAGGTTCAGGAGGTGGTCGCGCGCTGTGCGGCGCGCGGGGTGGAGTTGAAATGGTTCGGCGGTGCGGAACCCACGGGGTTCACCAGCCGCTATGACAGCTGGCGCTACGCCGACACGCCCAGCCTGCCACAAACCGACCGGATCCTGCGCGCGGTCTTGGACCTGCGCCTGCCGCTGACCTTCAGCCTTGATGATTGCGCCCAAATCGCGCGGATCATCCGCGACGAAGTGTCGGGGGTGTTTCAGCAGGCCTGACAGCCCATCAGGGAACGATCAGGATTGTCCGGACAGCTTGAAAATCACCTGTCCGGACACGAAATTCCTTTTTCAGGACACGGAAAAGTTGGAAACTGGGGGCGGGACAGGTCAGGTCATCTGGCAGGCCCCAACCGTTGTTGAAAGGCATTTGGTCATGAGCAAGAAAACCGAAAGCATCGAGTTTCGCCTCTCTCCGGAATTGAAAGAGGATCTGGCCCGGCGCAGCGCGTCCGAAGGGCAGACGATGAGCGGGTATCTGCGCGATCTTGTGGCGGACGACATGACGGGTGGGGTGTTATCTGCAAAAGGAGACCCTGTTATGACGAAACTTTTCCCAAAATCCGTGACCCGATTTTCGCTGATGGCCCTGCCTGCGCTGCTGTTGGCCGGGGGGTATATGATCAGCGCTGGCATGGTGGCGCAGGCCTCGCCAGAGGCGCGCATGACCTTTGCCGAAATGGACGTGAACGGCGACGGTCTGATCAGTGAAGAAGAATTCTTTGGGTATGCGATGGGGGATATGGACGAGGCGCCCGCGCTGCCCGCCGCCTGTGCCGGAACCGACATAGCCAAAGATTTTGAAACCCCGACGCAGGACTTTCTGCGCGAAGAACTGGGCCTGCTGGATGCCAATGCAGACAAGTCGATCAGCTTTGATGAACTGGCCGCGTCCATAGCCCGCGACAAGGCCGAGATGTTTTTGGAGGCGGATCTGGACGGCAACGGGTTTGTGACCGCCGAAGAGATGGTTCAGGTCACAAGTGATGAGGGGATGAGCGAGACCGAAACCAAGGACGTTGCGGATGAGCTGGGCATAACCGTGGAATGCCTGGCGGCCCTGGACGAGCAAGACCTGATGGATGATCAGGAGCTTGTATTGGAAAGCGACGAGGCCATCGACGACGCGGAAATGGCGCGCCTGATGATTGCAGAGTTTGATGAGAATCGCGATGGGCGTCTGACGCTGACCGAAGTGCTGTCGCACTAAACCTTCAACCAGAATGCATTTACGGGGCTGCCATGGGCGGCCCCGGTTTCGTTTTGGCACTCTGACGCGGCAGTTTGCGACGCTGCGTCCCCATTGACGCGAATCGTGTCTCTCGCATAAGAACTGAACAAGCGTTCAATAATGGGCACAGGACGGTTCCCGTCGGCCCAACCGACCACATGCGAAGGATCCAGACATGTTCACAAACTCCATGAATTTCGACTTGGGCGAAGACGTCAACGCCGTGCGCGAGATGGTTCATGCCTTTGCGCAAGAGCGGATCAAGCCGATGGCCGAAGCGGCGGACAAATCCAACGAGTTCCCCAATGAGCTGTGGAAAGAGTTTGGCGAGCTGGGCCTGCTGGGCGTGACCACGCCCGAAGAATTTGGCGGGTCGGACATGTCGTACCTGGCGCATGTGGTGATCGTCGAAGAGATCGCCCGTGCCTCGGCCTCGATCTCGCTCAGCTACGGCGCGCATTCGAACCTCTGCGTGAACCAGATCCGCCGCAACGCGACCGACGAGCAAAAGGCAAAATACCTGCCGAAGCTGTGTTCGGGGGACCATGTGGGCGCGCTGGCCATGTCCGAAGCGGGTGCCGGGTCGGACGTGGTGTCGATGAAACTGCGCGCCGAAAAGCGCAACGGGTATTACGTGCTGAACGGCACCAAGTTCTGGATCACCAACGGGCCGGACGCCGACACTCTGGTTGTCTACGCCAAGACCGACCCGGATGCGGGCCCCAAGGGCATCACCACTTTCCTGATTGAAAAAGACATGAAGGGGTTCAGCACAAGCCCGCATTTCGACAAGCTGGGGATGCGCGGGTCAAACACCGCCGAGCTGATCTTTGAAGACGTGGAAGTTCCGTTTGAAAACGTGCTGGGTGAAGAGGGCAAAGGCGTAAAGGTGCTGATGTCCGGTCTGGATTATGAACGGGTGGTTCTGTCAGGCATCGGCACCGGCATCATGGCCGCCTGTATGGATGAAATCATGCCCTACCTGAAAGAGCGCAAACAGTTCGGCAAGCCCATCGGTGAGTTCCAGCTGATGCAGGCCAAAATCGCTGACATGTACACCGCAATGAACTCGGCCCGGGCGTATATCTACGAGGTGGCCAAAGCCTGTGACCGCGGTCAGGTGACCCGCCAGGACGCCGCCGCCTGTGTGCTTTACGCCTCTGAACAGGCGATGGTGCAGGCGCATCAGGCCGTGCAGGCGATGGGCGGCACCGGGTTCATGAACGAAAGCACCGTCAGCCGCCTGTTCCGTGACGCCAAGCTGATGGAAATCGGCGCCGGCACCTCGGAAATCCGCCGTATGCTGATCGGCCGTGAATTGATGGCGAACCAATAATGAACCGCTGGGCAGCCATATTTGCCTTGACCTGCGCGGGGGCACCCGCCCTGGCGCAGGACGTCACCTATTCCTTTGATGCGACGGTGACTTGTCTGGCCGAAAAGGGCGACAGCGGCGAGGCGCATCAGTGTTTCGGGGCCGCGGCCAACGCCTGTATGGAAAGCACGGAGTATGGATGGAGCACCGCCGGAATGGTGCAATGTCTGGATGCCGAGGTGAACGACTGGGACCGCCGGTTGAACACCGCCTACGGGCTGTTGATGAAACACAGCAAAGCGATCGATGCGGAAATGGCCGAGCTTGGATCCAGCGCGCCCAGCCAGGCCGAGGCGCTGCGCAAGATGCAGCGCGCCTGGATCCCGTTTCGCGATGCGTCTTGCGAATACGAACGCTCCACCTGGGGGGGCGGCACAGGGGGCGGCCCCGCCAGCCTGTCGTGCTACCTCCATCTGACCGCGCAACAAGCCTGGTCCCTTGAACAGAACCTCGCGGCTGATGAGGCCGCAACCTGCAACCATGAAGGATGCACAGAATGAAACTGAATTCACAAGCGATGCCGGGATCGGAAGCCTATAAGACCAACCGCAAAGGCCATCTGGAGGCGTTGAACGTGGTGGCAGAGGCCGCTGAAAAGGCGATGCAAGGCGGCGGGGAACGCTCGCGAGATCGCCACCTGTCGCGTGGCAAAATGCTGCCCCGTGACCGGGTGTCGAACCTTTTGGATCCGGGCAGCCCGTTCCTGGAAATCGGCGCCACCGCCGCGCACGCCATGTATGATGATGCGGCCCCTGCGGCGGGAGTGATCGCCGGGATCGGTCAGGTGCATGGTCAGGAGGTTATGATCGTCTGCAATGATGCCACCGTGAAGGGCGGCACTTACTACCCGATGACGGTGAAAAAACACCTGCGCGCGCAGGAGATTGCCGAGGAATGCAATCTGCCCTGCATCTATCTGGTCGACAGCGGCGGGGCCAACCTGCCGAACCAGGACGAGGTGTTCCCGGATCGCGATCACTTTGGTCGTATCTTCTATAACCAAGCCCGCATGTCCGCCAAAGGCATCCCGCAGATCGCCGTGGTGATGGGATCCTGCACCGCAGGCGGCGCCTATGTGCCCGCCATGTCGGACGTGACCATCATTGTGAAGGAACAGGGCACAATCTTCCTTGCCGGTCCCCCGCTGGTGAAGGCCGCCACCGGTGAAGTTGTGTCCGCCGAAGATCTGGGCGGGGGTGACGTGCACACCCGCCTGTCGGGTGTGGCCGATTATCTGGCCGAAGATGACGCCCACGCGCTGGCACTCGCCCGCCGCGCGGTGGAAAGCCTGAACCGCGAAAAGCCCTTCACCGTGAAGTGGCAGGAACCGGAAGAACCGCTGTATGACGCCGAAGAACTGCTGGGCGTCGTTCCCGCCGACTTGAAAACCCCCTATGACATCCGCGAAGTGATTGCGCGCATCGTCGATGGCTCGCGCTTTGACGAGTTCAAACCGCGTTTTGGCGAAACCATCGTGACCGGCTTTGCTCACCTGATGGGCTGCCCGATCGGCATCATCGCCAACAACGGCGTGATCTTCTCGGAAGCCGCACAAAAGGCCGCGCATTTCGTTGAGCTTTGCTCGCAACGCAAGATCCCGTTGATTTTCCTGCAAAATATCACCGGCTTCATGGTGGGTCGCAAATATGAAAACGAAGGCATCGCGCGCCACGGAGCGAAGATGGTGACGGCTGTGGCCACCACCAATGTGCCGAAAGTGACCATGGTTGTGGGCGGCTCCTACGGGGCGGGCAACTACGGTATGGCGGGGCGCGCCTATCAGCCGCGCTTCATGTGGACCTGGCCCAATTCGCGCATTTCCGTGATGGGCGGCGAACAGGCGGCAGGTGTGCTCGCCACCGTGAAACGCGACGGGATCGAACGCAAAGGCGGAGAGTGGTCAGCCGAGGAAGAGGCTGCCTTCAAGCAACCGACCATCGACATGTTCGAAGAACAGAGCCACCCGCTTTATGCTTCGGCCCGGCTTTGGGATGACGGGGTGATCGACCCGCGCAAATCGCGCGAAGTCCTTTACCTCTCGCTCCTCGCCGCCCTCAACGCCCCGATCGAAGACACGAAATTCGGCGTCTTCCGCATGTAATCGCCCAGAAGGAATACAGATATGTTCAAGAAAATTCTGATTGCCAACCGGGGCGAGATTGCCTGCCGCGTGATGGACACTGCCCGAAAACTGGGGGTGGCAACCGTAGCGGTTTATTCCGACGCAGACGCCAATGCGCGCCATGTGCGGCTGGCGGATGAGGCGGTGCATATTGGCCCGCCGCAACCAGCCGAAAGCTATCTGCTGGGCGATCGCATCATCGAGGTCGCGCTGGAAACCGGCGCGCAGGGGATCCATCCGGGTTATGGCTTTTTGTCGGAAAACCCCGATTTTGTGGAGGCCGTTGAAAAGGCCGGACTGACCTTCATTGGCCCCTCGGCTGATGCGATCCGCAAGATGGGTCTGAAAGACGCCGCCAAGAAACTGATGGAAGAGGCGGGCGTGCCTGTTGTCCCCGGCTATCACGGTGAAAACCAGGATCCCGATTTCCTGGCCGCAGAAGCCGAGAAAATGGGCTATCCGGTGCTGATCAAAGCGGTCGCCGGGGGCGGCGGCAAAGGCATGCGCCGCGTCGATGACCCGAAGGATTTCGCCGACGCGCTGGCCTCGGCCCAGGGCGAAGCACAAACCGCCTTTGGCAACCCCGACGTGCTGATTGAGAAATACATCCTGTCCCCGCGTCATATCGAGGTGCAGGTCTTTGGCGATGGCACTCACGCGGTACACCTGTTTGAACGCGATTGTTCGCTGCAGCGCCGCCACCAGAAGGTGATCGAAGAGGCCCCCGCGCCGGGCATGACCGAAGAGGTCCGCGAGGCGATGGGCATGGCGGGTGTACGCGCTGCCGAGGCGATTGGTTATAAGGGCGCGGGCACGGTGGAATTCATCGTCGATGGGGCGGGCAGCCTGCGCACCGACGGGTTCTGGTTCATGGAAATGAACACTCGCTTGCAGGTGGAGCATCCCGTCACCGAGGAAATCACCGGCGTTGACTTAGTGGAATGGCAGCTGCGCGTGGCCTCGGGCGAAGGGCTGCCCAAGCAGCAGGACGAACTGTCGATCAACGGTCACTCGTTCGAAGCGCGTTTGTACGCAGAAGATGTGCCGAAGGGCTTCCTGCCCGCCACCGGCACGCTGACCCATCTGAAATTCCCCGAAGGGGCGCGGGCCGATACCGGCGTGCGGGCAGGGGACACGATCAGCCCGTTCTACGACCCGATGATCGCCAAGCTGACGGTCCACGCGGCGACCCGGTCTGCGGCCCTGCGCATGTTGTCAACCGCGCTGACGCATACCGAAGTGGCAGGATCTGTCACCAATCTGGCCTTCCTGGGCGCGCTCACCCGCCACGAAGGCTTTGCGGCAGGCGACGTGGACACCGGGCTGATCGAACGTGACCTTGAGGCGCTGACCGATGAACCCGGCCCCACACTCAGCGATATCGGTGCAGCCGCCCTGTGCGCGCTGGACCTTCTGAAGCCCAAGGGCAACGGGTTCACCCTGTGGGGCGGACAGAACCATTTCGTCACGCTGACCCATGCGGGCGAAAGCGTGGATGTGGTGGTGACGTCTTACGGCGCAGATCGCCACGTGATCACCGTGGGTGAGGACAGCATCGAGGCCAAGCGCCTGCACGGTCAGTGGAAAATGGGCGGCGACCGCGGCCCGCGCGTGACCAAGGCGGGCAACGTTGTCACCGTCTTTGCCCAATCCGGGCTGGAATTCCACGTCACCGATCCGCTGGATCAGGACACGGGCGCCGGGGCCGGGGCGGGCGTGATCGAAGCGCCGATGCCGGGACTTGTGAAGGCGGTCTTTGCTGAGGCCGGCCAAGAGGTGAAACAGGGTGATCGCCTTGCCATCCTTGAGGCCATGAAGATGGAGCATTCGCTGGAAGCCGCGCGTGACGGGGTGGTGGCCGAGGTGCTCTGCACTGCGGGCGATCAGGTCGAGGCAGGTGCGCCGCTGGTCCGCCTGGAGGAAGAGGATGACTGATCATCCCTTCCGCCTGCACCACGTGCAATATGGCCGCTCGTTCCGGGTGTTGTGGCTGATCGAAGAGATTGGCCTGGCAGACCAGATCGGGCAGCCGCTGGAGGTGGTGGAGTACCAGATCGGCTCGAAAGAGATGTTTGAAGGGGGGCTGCGGGATGTGTCCCCCGCCACCCGCATTCCGGCGCTGGAACTGGATGGCGTCACGATGAGCGAAAGCGGCGCGATCACCGAATATCTGGTCGAACGCTATGCGCCGGATCTGGGCGTTGCCCCGGGCCAGGAAGACCGGGCCACATATCTGCAATGGATCCACTATGCGGAAACCATGGCAAGCCTGATTGAACAATTGAACCTGCAGATGGTGTTCCTGCGCCCGCCCGCCAAAGCCAGCCCAATTGTGCTGAAGCTGAACGTCGCGCGGCTGCGCCATACGCTGGCAGGGTTGGAGGCCCGTCTGGACGGGCGCGACTGGCTGTTGGATCGCGGCTTTTCAGCCGCTGACATCATGTTCGGCTTCAACCTGTTTGCCGCGCCTTATTACGTGAAACTGGATGAGTTCCCCAATATCCGCGCCTACCAAGAGCGAATGCAGGCCATGCCCTCGTACCAGCGCGCGGTGGCGCGGGAAGGGGTGCAGAAATTTTACGCGCAGGACTTTTACCCTGTGCCGGAGGAATAAGCATGAGTGACACTGTCGAAATCTTCGAAGTGGGCCCGCGCGACGGGTTGCAGAACGAAAAACGCCAGATCCCGACGGCGGAGAAGATCGCTTTGGTCGATCTTCTGTCCGGCGCAGGCTTCAAGCGCATCGAAGTGGCCAGTTTCGTCAGCCCGAAATGGGTGCCTCAAATGGCCGACAGCGCAGAGGTGCTGGCCGGCATCACCCGCGCCCCGGGCGTGTCCTACGCGGCGCTGACCCCGAATTTGCGCGGGTTTGAGGGCGCGGTGGCCGCGAAGGCGGATGAGATCGCCATTTTCGGCTCCGCTTCGGAAGGGTTTTCCAAGGCAAACATAAATTGTTCGATTGAGGAAAGTCTGGAGCGATTTTCACCGGTTGCGGAGGCCGCGAAGGCGGCAAATGTGAAAATGCGTGGGTATATTTCTTGCGTGACGGACTGCCCGTTCGACGGTCCGACCGCGCCGGAGCAGGTGGCTTGGGTCGCCGAAAAGCTGATCGGGATGGGCTGCTATGAAATCAGCCTCGGCGACACGATTGGCAGGGCCACGCCAGAGAGCATCTCGGCGATGCTGGACGCGGTGCTGGGTGTTGCGGGGCCGGATATGTTTGCCGGTCACTATCACGACACGTCGGGTCGGGCCTGCGACAATATCGAAGCGTCGATTGAAAAAGGCCTGCGTGTCTTTGATGCAGCGGTTGGCGGCTTGGGCGGTTGCCCCTATGCGCCCGGGGCGCAGGGCAATGTGGCGACCGAGGCGGTGCATGACCGGGTGATCGCGCTTGGTATGACCACCGGGCTTGATCGCGACATTTTGGACAAGGCCGCCGAAATGGCGCGGCAGATGCGGATTGAGGGATAACCGATGAGCTACGAGACAATTTCGATGTCCACCGACGAGCGGGGCGTGGCCACGCTCTTGCTCGACCGGGCGGAAAAACACAACGCCATGTCGGCGCAGATGATCGAAGAACTGACCGATGCGGCGGAAAAACTCGGCGCGGATGACGCGGTCCGTGTGGTGATCCTGACCGGCGACGGGAAAAGCTTTTGTGCGGGTGGCGATCTGCGCTGGATGCAGGACCAAATGGCGGCGGATCCGGTCACGCGTGGGGTCGAGGCAAAGAAGCTGGCCATGATGCTTAACGCCTTGAATATCATGCCAAAGCCCCTGATTGCGCGGGTGCAAGGGCAGGCCTTTGGTGGCGGGGTCGGCATGGCCTCGGTCAGCGATATTTCGATCGGTGTGAAGGGCGCAAAATTCGGTCTGACCGAAACGCGGCTGGGGTTGATCCCGGCCACCATCGGGCCTTACGTCCTGGCCCGTCTGGGCGAGGCGATGGCGCGGCGGGTGTTCATGTCGGCGCGGATTTTCGACGCCGATGAAGCGGTCACGTTGGGGCTGTTGGCCAAGGCGGTTGACGCGGACGATCTGGACGCAGCCGTTGAGGCCGAAGTGGCACCCTATCTGAACTGTGCCCCCGGTGCCGTGGCAGAGGCCAAGGCTCTTGCGCGCCGTCTTGGGCCGCCGATCACTGAGGCGATCATTGATGAAACCATCGCCGGTCTGGTGTCGCGCTGGGAAAGCACCGAGGCGCAGGAAGGCATTGCCGCGTTCTTCGCCAAAGAAAAACCCAGCTGGCAATCCTGAGGGTCTGAGGGGATGTCCCCGTCTTAATTCCGAGTGTTTTTCTTGGCGTTAGGGCGAGTGAGTCTCTTTTCAAGCCCCCCAAAGCGATATGATTGCAAAAAGGAGGTGTGTTTTACGGCACACCTCCCATTTTTTTGTTTAACAGGTGATGAAACCAAGTGTTTTCCTGCGGATCAAAAACCGCCAAAAGCCCTTTGAAACAAGGATATGCTTCACAAGTGAGGCAAAGGTGAACGCTAATATTCAAATGTCGGAATATAGGGGGGCGTTGGTTGACCCGACACCAGTGCGGCGGTAAACCGCACATAGCTAGCGAAATGCGGATAGAACCGCATAAAAGGAGCCACACGTGGAAGACCTTCTCAGGGAATATCTCCCGATCATCATTTTCCTCGGACTTGCCATCATTATCGGTCTTGTGCTGATCATTGCCGCCGTTGTCCTGGCCGTCCGCAACCCCGATCCCGAAAAACTCAGCGCTTATGAATGCGGGTTCAACGCCTTTGATGACGCGCGGATGAAGTTTGATGTCCGGTTCTATCTGGTGTCGATCCTGTTCATCATTTTCGACCTGGAAATTGCCTTCCTGTTCCCCTGGGCCGTGGCCTTCAAGGGTGTTGGGCTGGTGGGCTTCTGGTCGATGATGGTGTTCCTCGCCGTGCTGACCATCGGCTTTGCATATGAGTGGAAGAAAGGGGCGCTCGAATGGGAGTGATGTCCGAGAAAATCCAAACGGGAGCAAACACCGCGCAGGGCGATCGTGAACACGCCACGCGGCTTTTGAACGATCAGCTGGCCGACAAGGGCTTTCTGCTGACCACCACCGATGACATCATCAACTGGGCGCGCACCGGCTCGCTGCACTGGATGACCTTTGGTCTGGCCTGTTGCGCGGTGGAAATGATGCATGCCTCGATGCCGCGCTATGACCTTGAACGCTATGGCATCGCGCCGCGCGCGTCCCCGCGTCAGTCGGACGTGATGATTGTGGCCGGGACGCTGACCAACAAGATGGCGCCGGCACTGCGCAAGGTTTATGACCAGATGCCCGATCCGCGCTATGTGATCTCGATGGGGTCCTGCGCCAATGGTGGCGGCTACTATCACTATTCCTACTCGGTGGTGCGTGGCTGTGACCGGATCGTGCCGGTTGACATCTATGTGCCGGGCTGCCCGCCGACCGCCGAAGCGCTGGTCTATGGCATCCTGCAACTGCAACGCAAAATCCGCCGCACCGGCACGATTGCGAGGTAAGCGATGAGTGAAGCCCCGAATACCGCAGCCCTGAACGAACTTGGCGCGCTGCTGGAAACAAAGCGCCCCGATTGCGTGCTGAGCTGGGAGGTTGCTTACGGCGAGCTGAGCGTCACTGTTCCGCTCTCGGCAATCCCTTCGTTCATCGAGTTCCTGAAGGCCGACAAGTCCTGCAAATTCTCGACCTTGGTCGATGTGACCGCCGTGGATTACCCGTCGCGTGAAGAGCGTTTTGACGTGGTCTACCACTTCCTGTCGATGTACACCAACCAACGCATCCGCGTGAAAGTGGCGGTGCGCGAAGAGGAAATGGTGCCGTCGATCACCGAGGTGCACCCGGCGGCGGGCTGGTTCGAACGTGAAGTGTTCGACATGTTCGGCATTCTGTTTTCCGGCCACCCGGATCTGCGCCGCATCCTGACGGACTATGGCTTCCGCGGCTATCCGCTGCGCAAGGATTTCCCGACCACCGGCTATACCGAAGTGCGTTATGACGAGGTCGAAAAGCGCGTGGTGTATGAACCCGTGTCGCTGACCCAGGAATATCGCCAGTTCGATTTCATGAGCCCATGGGAAGGTGCAAACTATGTGCTGCCCGGGGACGAGAAAACAGATGAGGCAAAAGCCTGATCATGGGTGAGCAAACCTTCATGTTCTGCGTGGGTGCAACGAAGGCCGGCACAAGCTGGCTCTTCGACCATTTGTATTCCCACCCAGAGGCGCAGCTTCGCGCCGTGAAGGAATTGCACTATTTCGATGCGCTGGATAGCGACAATGCCGGTTGGCAGAAGAAGCAGCACCAGGCGGCTTTGGCGGCAGCGCAGGCCGATGTGGCGACCGGCAAGGCCGGGGATTACAAGCGCGCGCTGGTTCAGGATCTGGAAAACTGGATCCCGATCTGCGACGGGCAGGGGAATGATGCGGCCAGCGATGCGGCCTATCTCGACTATGTGACCAAGGGCGCTGACGACGCGCGGTTGGTGGGGGATATCACCCCGGCCTATGGGCTTTTGTCGGAAAAGATGCTGTCGCGCATGGCCGCGCTGACTGACAAGGTGCGCTTTGTCTACCTGATGCGCGATCCGGTGGACCGGATCTGGTCGAACATCCGCATGGTTGCGGGCGGTCAGGGCAAGGCGGCGTTGGAACAGAAGGTGGAGGGCGTGCTGAACGGCACCGCCGTCAATATTCTGGAACGGTCGAACTATCGCCGCACCCTTAATCGCCTGTCGCGTGCCGCGCCCACTGGCGCGCTGCATATCGAATATTATGAACGCCTGTTCACCCCCGAGGCCATCGAACGGCTGAGCGCGTTTTTGGGGATCACCCCGGCGCAGGCCCAGTTCGACCGGGTGGTGCATAAATCCCCACAGGCGGACCTGACTGATGAATTGCGCGGAAAACTGAAAGCCGCGCTGAACCCGCAATACAATTTTGTCGAAAAGTTCATGGGTGAACTGCCCGACGAATGGACCCAGAAAATGGTGAACGTATGATGGACGGAACCAAAGGCTTCAATGACGCCGAAACCGGCGAACAGAAGATCCGCAATTTCAACATCAACTTCGGCCCGCAACACCCGGCGGCACACGGTGTGCTGCGGATGGTGCTGGAGCTGGATGGCGAGATCGTGGAACGCGCTGACCCGCACATCGGCCTCTTGCATCGCGGCACCGAGAAGCTGATGGAAAGCCGCACCTATCTGCAGAACCTGCCGTATTTTGACCGGCTCGATTACGTGGCGCCGATGAACCAGGAACATGCCTGGTGTCTGGCGATCGAGAAGCTGGCCGGTGTCGAAGTGCCGCGCCGCGGCCAGCTGATCCGCGTGCTCTTCTCTGAAATCGGCCGGATCCTGAACCACCTTCTGAACATCACCACGCAGGCCATGGACGTGGGCGCGCTGACGCCGCCGCTCTGGGGCTTTGAAGAGCGTGAAAAGCTGATGATTTTCTACGAGCGCGCCTGTGGGGCCCGTCTGCACGCCAACTATTTCCGTCCAGGCGGTGTGCATCAGGACCTGCCGCCGGAGCTGATCGACGATATCGAAACCTGGGCCAATGAGTTCCCGGAAAAGATCGACGATATTGACGGTCTTCTGACCGAAAACCGGATCTTCAAACAGCGCAACGCCGATATTGGCGTGGTGAATGAACAGGACATTCTCGACTGGGGCTATTCCGGTGTGATGGTCCGTGGATCGGGTCTGGCTTGGGATTTGCGCCGCGCGCAACCCTATGAATGTTATGATGAATTTGACTTCCAGATCCCGGTGGGCAAGAACGGCGACTGCTATGACCGTTACCTCGTCCGCATGGAAGAAATGCGCCAGTCGCTCAAGATCATGCATCAGGCCATCGAAAAGCTGCGCGCGCCCGAGGGCCAAGGTGACGTTCTGGCCCGTGGCAAGCTGACCCCGCCGAAACGCGGTGACATGAAGCGCGACATGGAAAGCCTGATCCACCACTTCAAGCTCTACACCGAAGGGTTCAAACTGCCGGCCGGTGAAGTCTATGCCGCCGTCGAAGCACCGAAAGGCGAATTTGGCGTCTACCTCGTGTCGGACGGATCGAACAAACCCTACCGCGCCAAGATCCGCGCGCCGGGGTATCTGCACCTTCAGTCGATGGATTACGTGGCCGGGGGCCACCAGCTCGCCGACGTCGCCGCCATCATCGGCACCATGGATATCGTGTTTGGGGAGATCGACCGCTAATGCTCCGCCGTTTGCATCATGAACAGCCCGAAAGCTTTGCTTTCACGCCCGCCAACCTTGCTTGGGCGGAAGGGCAGATCACCAAATACCCTGAAGGGCGTCAGGCCTCGGCGGTGATCCCGCTTCTGTGGCGGGCTCAGGAACAGGAAGGCTGGCTGACCAAGCCCGCGATTGAAGCCGTGGCCGACATGCTTGGCATGGCCTATATCCGCGTGCTGGAAGTGGCGTCGTTCTACTTTATGTTCCAGCTGCAACCGGTTGGATCCGTGGCCCATATCCAGATCTGCGGCACCACGTCCTGCATGATCTGCGGCGCGGAAGATCTGATTGCGGTGTGTCGCGAGAAAATCGCCGACAAGCCGCATCAATTGTCGACCGATGGCAAGTTCAGCTGGGAAGAGGTGGAATGCCTTGGGTCCTGCACCAACGCGCCGATGGCGCAGATCGGCAAAGATTACTATGAGGATCTGACCGCCGAAGGCTTTGCCAAGATGATCGATCAGATGGCCGCTGGTGACGTGCCGGTGCCGGGTCCGCAAAATGGCCGCTATGCCGCCGAACCGCTGTCCGGGCTGACCTCGCTGACCGAATATGAAAGCGGCAAGACCAAATATAACGCCTCTGTTCAGCTTGCCACGGATATCGGCGATAGCATCAAGCGGATCGATGGCACCGAAGTGCCGCTGTCGACGCCTTGGTTGGGCAAAAATGCCACCGGCACCAAGGCAACCCCGCCAAAAGCGGCTGAGACCGGCAAGCCGGCCAATCAGCAAAGAAAGGCGGCGAAACCTGTTGCGGAGGCAGAAAAGGCCGAAGCCAAAGCCGCGAAGAAGCCTGCTGCGAAAAAAGCACCCGCAAAGGCCAAAGCTGACAAGGTTGAGGCCGCGGCACCTGCCGCAACCGGCAAGGCGAAAAAACCGCGCACCATGAAAGCGCCGCGCAAGGCCGGGGCCGATGACCTCAAGCAACTCAAGGGCGTTGGTCCGAAGCTGGAGCAGACCCTGAACGATCTGGGCTTCTGGCACTTTGACCAGATCGCCAAATGGGGCGCGGATGAGATTTCCTGGGTGGATGACAACCTGAAATTCAAGGGCCGGATCGAGCGCGATGGCTGGGTCGAACAGGCCAAGATCCTTGCCGAAGGTGGCGAGACCGCGTTTTCGAACAAGGTGAAGAAAGGCGACGTCTATTAAGGCGGCGAGAAAAGGAATGATGATGGCACAGGATCCACAACAAGGCATTGGCCGGGACGGTCGCATGGCGGGCATCGTCATTGCGCTGACCGGCGCGCTGTGGGTCGGTGCCGCATGGGTCGGGAAAAGCCTCGAATGGTCCAACCGGGCCATGGCGCTGGTGGATCTGATGGCCCTGGCCGGGTTCGTTTTTGGCCTGGTTCTAACATATCGGATCTGGCGCAAATCACGCCGGAATGACGAAGGATAAGAGCGAATGCTGCAGGATAAAGACCGGATCTTTACCAACCTTTACGGTATGCACGACCGGACCCTTGCGGGGGCCAAGGCGCGCGGCCATTGGGACGGCACAGCCGGGATCATCAAGAAGGGTCGCGACTGGATCATTGACCAGATGAAAGACTCGGGCCTTCGCGGGCGCGGGGGGGCTGGCTTCCCGACCGGTTTGAAATGGTCGTTCATGCCGAAGGAAAGCGACGGTCGCCCGGCCTATCTGGTGATCAATGCGGACGAATCCGAGCCTGGCACCTGTAAAGACCGCGAGATCATGCGCCACGATCCGCACACGTTGATCGAAGGCGCGCTGATTGCGTCCTTCGCGATGAACGCCAACACCGCCTATATCTATATCCGGGGTGAGTTCATCCGCGAACGCGAGGCGCTGCAGGCGGCGATTGACGAAGCCTATGATGCGGGTCTTCTGGGCAAGAACGCCGCGAAATCCGGCTGGGATTTCGATCTCTTCCTGCATCACGGGGCAGGCGCCTATATCTGTGGCGAAGAAACCGCGCTTTTGGAAAGCCTTGAAGGCAAAAAGGGCATGCCGCGCATGAAGCCGCCCTTCCCGGCAGGGGCGGGTCTTTATGGTTGCCCGACCACGGTGAATAACGTGGAAAGTATTGCGGTTGTGCCGACCATCCTGCGCCGTGGCCCGTCGTGGTTTGCGGGGTTTGGGCGTCCGAACAACGCGGGCACCAAGCTCTTTGGTATTTCGGGTCACGTGAACAACCCTTGTGTGGTCGAAGAGGCCATGTCGATTTCGTTTGAAGAACTGATCGAAAAGCATTGCGGCGGCATTCGCGGTGGCTGGGACAACCTCAAGGCGGTGATCCCCGGGGGGTCCTCGGTGCCGTGCGTGACTGGCGAAAACATGCGCGACGCGATCATGGATTTTGATTACCTGCGGAACGAGCTGGGGTCCGGTCTGGGCACCGCAGCGGTCATCGTGATGGACAAGCAGACCGACATCATCAAGGCGATCTGGCGTCTGTCGAAATTCTACAAACATGAAAGCTGTGGCCAGTGTACCCCGTGTCGCGAAGGCACCGGCTGGATGATGCGCGTGATGGATCGCCTGATGCGTGGCGAGGCCGAGGTCGAGGAAATCGACATGCTGTGGGATGTGACCAAGCAGGTCGAAGGCCACACGATCTGTGCCCTTGGGGACGCGGCCGCCTGGCCGATCCAGGGTCTGATCCGCAACTTCCGCGACGAGATCGAAGATCGCATTCGGGTGAACAAGCAAGGCAAAGCCAGCCTGGCAGCAGAGTAAGAGCAAGGTAAGAGACAGATCATGACAATCGGCAGTAACATGCGCAACCTCTTGAAAGCAGGCGTGAATTCGCCCGCTCAAGCGCGTTGTTATTGCATGACAGACGCCGGCGTCACCATCTCCTTTCTAACGAAAGGAGATATGTCATGAGCAAATTCAAATCTTTGATCACCGGCCTCGCGCTGGGGGCAATGGCAACGCCCGCTTTGGCGGTGGATTACACCGCCATGCGCAAGGACGAGCGGGTGCATCGCGAACTGTTGGGGGCGTCGATCGCCTATCTGATCGACGAGAACTGTGACCAGCTGAGCCTGCGCAAGTTTCGTCTGTTCAATAAGGCGATGGCGCTGCAATCACATGCGCGGTCGCTGGGATATTCGCTGAGCGAAGTCACCGCCTATGTGGACAGCAAATCGGAACAAGACCGGTTTCGGGCCATTGCCGAACCGATGTTGAAAAAAATGGGCGCCCGCAAGGGCGACGAAGAAAGCTACTGCGCGGTGGGCCGGGCAGAGATGGAAAAGGGCACGTTTGCAGGCAAGTTGCTGACCGATTAGGGCAGCGACCGGCAGGCAGGGCCGCGAATGAGGGCAGGGGGCAGATGCCCCTTGCAGGATGAAAAGGGACCGTGATGAGCGACCTGAAAAAGATCGTCATTGACGATATGGAAGTCGAAGTGGATGGCGCAATGACGCTGATCCAGGCTTGTGAGGTAGCGGGCGTGGAAGTGCCGCGTTTCTGTTATCACGAGCGTCTGTCGATTGCCGGCAACTGCCGCATGTGCCTTGTGGAAGTTGTGGGTGGCCCGCCCAAACCTGCCGCCTCTTGCGCGATGCAGGTGCGCGACCTGCGCCCGGGACCGGACGGAATGCCGCCGGTGGTGAAAACCAACTCGCCCATGGTCAAGAAGGCCCGCGAAGGCGTGATGGAGTTCATGCTGATCAACCACCCGCTGGATTGCCCGATCTGCGATCAGGGCGGCGAATGTGACCTGCAGGATCAGGCCGTGGCCTATGGCCTGTCCGGGTCGCGGTTCAAAGAACAAAAGCGCGCGGTGGATGATCTGGATCTCGGCCCGCTGGTGTCGACCACCATGACGCGCTGTATTTCCTGCACTCGCTGCGTGCGCTTCACGACCGAGGTCGCGGGCATTTCGCAGATGGGCCAGACCGGCCGCGGCGAAGATGCGGAAATCACCAGCTATCTGAACCAGACTTTGGACAGCAACCTGCAGGGCAACATCATTGATCTGTGTCCGGTTGGTGCGCTGACGTCAAAACCTTATGCCTTTACCGCGCGTCCGTGGGAGCTGACCAAGACCGAGAGCATCGACGTGATGGACGCGCTCGGGTCAAACATCCGCGTCGACACCAAAGGTCGCGAAGTGAAACGCATTCTGCCGCGCAACCATGATGGCGTGAACGAAGAATGGATTTCCGACAAGACCCGTTTTGTCTGGGATGGTCTGCGTCGCCAGCGCCTGGACACGCCTTATGTGCGCGAAAACGGCAAGCTGCGCAAAGCCAGCTGGGGCGAAGCCCTGGCGGCCGCGGCTGCCGCGATGAAGGACAAGAAGGTTGCCGGTCTGATCGGCGATCTGGCGAATGTCGAAATGGCCTTTTCGCTGAAAACCCTGATCGAGGGGTTGGGCGGCAAGGTGGAATGTCGCGTCGACAACGCACGCCTGCCCACCGACAACCGCTCGGGGTATGTGGGCACGGCGTCGATCGAAGACATCGACAACGCCAAGTTCATTCAGCTCATTGGCACCAACCCGCGTGTCGAAGCGCCGGTTCTGAACGCCCGGATCCGCAAGGCGTGGCTGAAGGGGGCCGAGGTTGGTCTGGTTGGTGAAGCCACTGATCTAACCTATGAATACGCGCATGTGGGCAATGACCGTGCGGCGCTGGAAAGCCTGCTGAACAAAGACTACGGGCCGGTGAAAGATACGCCGTCAGTTGTCATCGTCGGCATGGGGGCCCTGCGCGAGGCGGATGGTCTTGCGGTTCTGGCCGCTGCGATGAAACTCGCTGAAGATACCGGATCCAAGCTGATGGTGCTGCACACGGCCGCTGGCCGTGTTGGTGCACTGGACGTGGGGGCCGTGACCGAAGGCGGGATCGAAGCCGCCACCCATGACGCCGACGTGGTCTTCAACATGGGCGCGGATGAGATCGACATTGATGCGGGTCCGACCGTGATCTACATGGGCAGCCACGGCGACCGAGGGGCTATGCGCGCCGACATCATTCTGCCGGGCGCCGCATACACCGAAGAAGCCGGGCTTTTCGTGAACACCGAAGGTCGCCCGCAGCTTGCGCAACGCGCCGCCTTCCCGGTGGGCGAAGCCAAGGAAAACTGGGCCATTCTGCGGGCGCTGTCTGCTGAACTGGGTCAAACCCTGCCGTGGGACAGCCTGGCCGGACTGCGTCAGGCCATGGTTGAGGCCGTGCCGCATCTGGCGCAAATCGATCAGGTTGTGGAAAACGACTGGCAACCGCTGACCACCGGCACGCTGGGCAATGCCAGCTTCCGCTATGTGATTGGCGATTTCTATCTGACCAACCCGATTGCCCGGGCGTCAGAGGTCATGGCAGAGCTTTCCGCACAGGCGCGTGCGCGCCTGGGTGAGAAAATCGCGGCTGAGTAAGAAAAGGACGGGATCCCAAGATGTTCAAATCCGTGACACAGTCCATGATGACAGGGGGCGCAATGGCCGCCCTTCTGTCGGCCTGTGTGCAACCGGAAGAGAATGCAAAGACCTCCAAAGATGTGTTCACCCCCAATTATCTGGGTGTGGAAACGCAGCTTCTGGATGGGGATCTGGTCAATTTCCGCGTCGCCATGGAAGGCGCGCGCGGGCATGAAGATGTGGCGGGGTATGCACGCTGTGCAGCCGCGCAATATGCGCTTATTCGCGGGTACGGATTTGCCCGCCATGTGCGCACAACAGTGGATGAAAACGGCAAGCGCTGGACAGGCGACGCGGCTTATGTGATTTCGGCCGCCCTTCCCAAAGGTCTGAAAACGATCGACGCGGAAGTGACTGTTCAGAATTGTCTTGAAAACGGAATACCGACGGTCTGAGGGCATGAAGAGATATGTATGAATTCTTCACGACAACGAACTTGGGGCTCGCGCTTTTGATCATTGGTCAGTGTTTGCTGATTGTGGTCCCCCTTCTGGTGGCGCTTGCCTTTCTGCTCTATTTTGACCGCAAGGTCTGGGCCGCTGTGCAGATGCGCAAGGGCCCCAACGTGGTGGGCGCCTTTGGCGTGTTGCAGAGCTTTGCGGATTTCATCAAATATGTGCTGAAGGAAATCGTCGTGCCTGCGGGTGCCGACCGGTTTGTTTTCTTCCTCGCCCCGATGATGAGCTTTGTTCTGGCGATGGTCGCCTGGGCGGTGATCCCGTTCAATGACGGCTGGGTTCTGGCCGATGTGAACGTGGCGATCCTGTTTGTCTTCGCGGTCTCCTCGCTTGAGGTTTACGGCGTGATCATGGGCGGCTGGGCGTCGAACTCGAAATACCCGTTCCTGGGATCGCTGCGCTCTGCCGCACAGATGATTTCCTACGAAGTCTCCATTGGCCTGATCATCATCGGTGTGATCATCACCACCGGGTCGATGAATTTTGGTGACATTGTGCGCGCCCAGGATGGGGCCGGGCTTCTGAGCTGGTACTGGCTGCCGCATTTCCCGATGGTCTTCCTGTTCCTGATCTCGGCGCTGGCCGAAACCAACCGCCCGCCGTTTGACCTGCCGGAAGCGGAATCGGAACTGGTGGCGGGCTATCAGGTGGAATATTCCTCGACCCCGTTCCTTCTGTTCATGATCGGTGAATATGTGGCCATCGTGCTGATGTGTACGCTGATTTCGATCCTGTTCTTTGGCGGCTGGCTGTCGCCGGTGGAATGGCTGCCCGATGGCATCTTGTGGCTCTTTGCGAAGATCTTCTTCTTCTTCTTCGTCTTCTCGATGGTGAAGGCCATCACGCCGCGCTACCGCTATGACCAACTGATGCGCATTGGCTGGAAAGTGTTCCTGCCGCTGTCGCTGGCCTGGGTTGTACTGGTCGCATTCTTCGCCCAATACGGGGCATTCTGGGGCACTTATGCCCGCTGGGCTGTGGGGGGCTGATAGATGGCTTTTGATTACGCACGCGCAACGAAATACTTCCTGCTGGCGGACTTTGTGAAAGGGTTCCAGCTGGGTCTGAAGTATTTCTTCTCGCCCAAGGCGACGCTGAACTATCCGCACGAAAAAGGCCCGCTATCACCGCGCTTTCGTGGCGAACACGCGCTGCGCCGCTATCCCAATGGGGAAGAGCGCTGCATCGCCTGTAAACTGTGTGAAGCGATTTGCCCGGCGCAGGCAATCACCATCGACGCGGAACCCCGCGAAGATGGGTCGCGCCGCACCACGCGTTATGACATCGACATGACCAAATGCATCTATTGCGGTTTCTGCCAAGAGGCCTGCCCGGTGGATGCGATTGTCGAGGGTCCGAATTTCGAATTTGCCACCGAGACCCGGGAAGAGCTGTTTTACGACAAGGAAAAACTGCTGGAGAACGGCGAACGCTGGGAAGCCGAGATCGCCCGCAATATCGAGCTGGACGCGCCGTATCGCTAAGGCCCGACGAAAGGATATCCCATGAACGACTTTTCCAAGAAATACGCCGAGATGCTGGAGCAGGGCACCTTGATGCTGCGCGCCTTCAACCCTGCGCTGGAGAAGTTCGTGCCCGAGGGCCTCGACAAGCTGATGCCCACCATGCCGAAAGACATGATGGACATGATGTTTGGCAATGCCTTCAACAAAGATGGTCTGGACACCAAGACGCGGATGCTGGTTGCACTCGCCGGTCTGGTGGCCGCGGGGGCGCAAGCTGGCCCGCAGATCAAAATCACCGTGCGCCACGCTCTTGAAGCGGGGGCAACCGAAAAAGAGATCGCGGAAGTGATCTATCAAATGTCCATGTTGGGCGGCCTTCCGGCGATGAACCGGGCGCTGGAAGAAGCGCAAGCCGTCTTTGCCGAAAACGAGGAGGGGGACGCATGAGCGTTGCCGACTACGCTTTTTACCTCTTTGCCCTGACCACGGTCACGGGTGGATTTTTCACCGTCATGGCACGCAACCCCGTGCATTCGGTCCTGTGGCTGATCACCGCCTTTGTCGGTGCGACCGGGCTGTTTGTCCTGCTCGGCGCCGAATTTGTGGCGATGCTGTTGATGATCGTCTATGTGGGCGCGGTGGCGGTGCTGTTCTTGTTCGTCGTCATGATGCTGGACGTGGATTTTGCCGAATTGAAGGCCGGGATCGCCCAATCGCTGCCGCTTGCGCTGTTGATCGGTGTGATCTTGTTGATGGAGCTGGGCACGATCTTTGGCACCTGGGTCTATTCCGATGGGGCCGAGGCCGCGCGCCAAATGGTGACGCCCGCCCTTGACCAGGCGCATAACACCGAGGCGCTGGGTCTGGTGCTTTACACCGACAATATCCTCCTCTTCCAACTGGCCGGTCTGATCCTGCTGGTCGCCATGATCGGGGCCATCGTCCTGACCCTGCGCCACCGCACCCATGTGAAGCGCCAGAACGTGGTTGCCCAGATGCACCGCGACCCGGCCAAAGCGATGGAGGTCATCGACGTGAAACCGGGCCAAGGGCTTTAAGTGGGGCATTAAGAAACTGTGATGACCCGCAAGCAAGAATACGAAAAGAAGGGGGCAGCAATCCGCGCTGTCCAAGAAGGGAACGGAAAAGAATGGTAGGACTTGAGCATTATCTGGGCGTCGCGGCGGCATTGTTCGTCATCGGCATTTTCGGCCTCTTTCTGAACCGCAAGAACGTGATCATCCTGCTGATGAGCATCGAATTGATGCTTCTGGCGGTGAACATCAACCTGGTCGCGTTCTCGTCCTATCTGGGCGATCTGACCGGTCAGGTCTTTACCCTCTTCGTGCTGACGGTTGCCGCGGCCGAGGCCGCGATTGGCCTGGCCATCCTCGTCAGTTTCTTCCGGAACCGCGGCACCATTGCCGTGGAAGACGTCAACGTGATGAAAGGCTGAGGCAATGGCAGCAACGATCGTACTCTTTGCGCCGCTTGTCGGTGCGCTGATCGCGGGCTTCGGCCATCGCGTGATCGGGGACAAGGGGGCACAGGTGGTGACCACCGCGCTTCTGTTCCTGGCCGCGGCCCTGTCCTGGTCGATCTTTTTCGGGCTGGAGCAGCCGCAGACCATTCATATCCTTGACTGGGTTCAGTCGGGCAGCCTGTCGGTTGACTGGTCAATCCGTCTGGACCGTCTGACCGCGATCATGCTGATTGTGGTGACCTCGGTATCTTCGCTGGTTCACCTCTATTCCATGGGCTACATGGCGCATGACGAGCATTTCGGGGATGCGAGCTATCGCCCGCGCTTCTTCGCCTATCTCTCGTTCTTCACCTTCACCATGCTGATGCTGGTCACCTCGGACAATCTGTTGCAGATGTTCTTTGGCTGGGAAGGTGTGGGGGTCGCCTCCTACCTGCTGATCGGGTTTTATTACAAGAAACCCTCGGCCAACGCCGCGGCCATCAAGGCCTTTGTGGTCAACCGCGTGGGCGACTTTGGCTTCGCCCTCGGGATCTTCGGCCTGTTCTACATGACCGACAGCATTCGTCTGGACGATGTGTTTGCGGCCGCACCTGCGCTGGCTGAAACACAGATCCACTTCCTCTGGACCGAATGGAATGCGGCAAACCTGCTGGCCTTCCTGCTGTTCGTGGGTGCCATGGGCAAATCGGCGCAGCTGTTCCTGCACACCTGGTTGCCGGACGCGATGGAAGGCCCGACCCCGGTGTCGGCGCTGATCCACGCGGCGACCATGGTGACCGCCGGTGTGTTCCTGGTCTGCCGCATGTCGCCTTTGATGGAATATGCACCCGAGGCGACCGCGTTCATCACCTTCCTCGGTGCCACCACCGCTTTCTTTGCGGCAACCGTGGGCCTTGTGCAAAACGACATCAAACGCGTGATCGCCTATTCGACCTGTTCGCAGCTGGGCTACATGTTTGTGGCCGCGGGCGTCGGCGTTTACTCGGTCGCCATGTTCCACCTGTTCACTCACGCCTTCTTCAAGGCGATGTTGTTCCTGGGGGCCGGGTCGGTCATCCACGGGATGCATCACGAACAGGACATGCGCAACTATGGCAACCTGCGCAAAAAGATGCCGATCACCTTCTGGGCGATGATGATCGGCACGCTGGCGATCACCGGTGTTGGGATCCCGCTGACCGCCATCGGCTTCTCCGGCTTCCTGTCAAAAGACGCGATTATCGAGAGCGCCTATGCGGGGACCCAGGGCGGATATGCCTTCTGGATGCTGGTCATCGCAGCGCTGTTTACCAGTTTCTATAGCTGGCGCCTGATGTTCATGACCTTCTTCGGCAAAGAACGTGGCGACAAGCACACCCACGAACACGCCCATGAAAGCCCGCTGGTCATGACCATCCCGCTGGGGGTTCTGGCCGTGGGGTCGATTGCCGCTGGTATGATCTGGTACGGATCGTTCTTTGGCGATCACCATCAGGTGAACCACTTCTTCGGCATTGAAGCCCATGAAGAGGCCCATGACACGGCCCATGACACGGCAGAGGCTGGTCATGATGCTGCGGCGGATGATCATGCAGAAGACAGCCATGGTGCGGACCAAAGCGCGGACCAAAGCCATGACACGGCGATGGCAGATCCGGCACACGCACCCGTTGCGGCGGCCCATCATGGGACCGCGCCGCAAGGTGCGATCTTCATGGCACCGGACAATCACGTGCTGGATGACGCGCACCATGCCCCCAAATGGGTCAAGGTCTCGCCCTTCATCGCCATGATCATCGGCCTGGCCACGGCCTTCTGGTTCTACATCGTGAACCCGTCGCTGCCGAAGCGCCTGGCGAAAACCTTCCCGTTCATCTACCAGTTCCTGCTGAACAAATGGTACTTTGACGAGCTTTACGACGCGATCTTCGTCAAGCCCGCCTTTGCCATTGGCCGGTTCTTGTGGAAACGCGGTGATGGGAAAACCATTGACGGCTTCCTGAACGGCGTGGCGATGGGCCTTGTCCCATGGGTCACCAAACAGGCCGGTCGGGCACAATCCGGTTACGTCTTCACTTATGCCTTCGCGATGATCCTCGGCATTGTCGCGCTGGTCACACTCATGCTTCTGAACGGTGGGTCGCACTAATGAATAACCTGCTTTCCATCATTACCTTCCTGCCGTTGGTGGCGGCTGTGATCCTCGCGCTGTTTTTGCGCGGCGATGACGAGGCGGCGGCGCGCAACGCCAAATGGCTGGCGCTGGCGGCCACCCTTGCCACCTTCCTCTTCTCGCTGCTGGTGCTGACCGGGTTTGACCCCGAAAACACCGGATACCAGTTTGTGGAAGAAGCCAACTGGATCATGGGTCTGAAATATAAGATGGGTGTCGACGGGATTTCGGTTCTGTTTGTCATGCTGACCACCTTCATGATGCCGCTGACCATCTGGGCCAGCTGGGGGGTGAAAACCCGCGTGAAGGAATACATGATCGCCTTCCTGCTTCTGGAAACCCTGATGCTGGGCGTCTTCATGGCGCTGGATCTGGTGTTGTTCTATCTGTACTTCGAAGCAGGCCTGATCCCGATGTTCCTGATCATTGGCATCTGGGGCGGCAAGGAACGCATCTATGCGGCGTTCAAGTTCTTCCTCTACACCTTCATCGGTTCGGTTCTGATGCTGGTCGCCATGGTTTATATGGCGCTTGAGGTGGGCTCGACTGATTTCGAAGCGCTGGCGGGTCACAACTTCGACAGCGAAAGCTTCTCATTCCTCGGCATTCAGATTGTCGGCGGGATCCAAACCCTGCTGTTCCTGGCCTTCTTCGCAAGCTTTGCGGTGAAAATGCCGATGTGGCCGGTGCACACCTGGTTGCCGGATGCGCACGTGCAGGCGCCGACCGCGGGGTCGGTTGTTCTGGCGGCGATCCTGTTGAAGATGGGCGGCTATGGCTTCTTGCGCTTCAGCCTGCCGATGTTCCCGGTGGGTGCAGACACGATGGCCTGTTTCATCCTCTGGGTCTCTGCAATTGCCATTGTCTACACCTCGCTGGTTGCGATGGTGCAAGAAGACATGAAAAAGCTGATCGCCTATTCGTCGGTGGCGCACATGGGGTACGTGACCGCAGGGATCTTTGCCGCTAACCAGCAAGGTGTGGACGGGGCGATCTTCCAGATGATCAGCCACGGCTTCATCTCTGGCGCGCTCTTCCTTTGCGTGGGGGTGATCTATGACCGGATGCACACCCGCGAGATCGACGCCTATGGCGGTCTGGTCAACCGGATGCCAGCCTATGCGCTGATCTTCATGTTCTTCACCATGGCCAATGTCGGCCTGCCGGGCACCTCTGGCTTTATCGGTGAGTTCCTGACGCTCGTGGGCATGTTCAAGGCCAACACCTGGGTCGCGCTGGTCGCCACCTCGGGCGTGATCTTCTCAGCCGCTTACGCGCTTTACCTCTATCGCCGCGTTGTCTTTGGCGACCTGATCAAGGAAAGCCTGAAGGCGATCACCGACATGGACAAGCGCGAGAAGATGATCTTTGCGCCGCTTGTGGCCATGACCCTGATCCTGGGTGTCTACCCGTCGCTGGTGACCGATATCATCGGCCCGTCGGTTGAGGCACTTCTTACCAACTACCACGCTGCACTCCCGGCCGAGATGGCCGAGACGATGCACGCAGCAACGTCGCACTGAAGGGGGCGGATATGAGCTCTGTCGACATTCAAACGGTTCTTCCCGAGATCCTGCTGTCCGTCTACGCCATGGCCGCCCTTCTGGGCGCGGTCTACACGGCAAAGGACGGTCTGGCGAAACCGCTGACCTGGGTCACCGCCGGGGTCATGGTCGTGATCGCGGTCATGATCGCAGGGGGCGAGGGCGGACGGACGGCCTTCAACGGCATGTTCCTGGACGATGCCTATGCCCGCTTTGCCAAAGTGGCGATCCTCTTGGCGGCTGCCGCCGTTCTGGTGGTGGGCGAGGCGACCATGGCGCGCCGTGGACTTCTGAAATTCGAGTATCCGATCCTGGTGGCGCTGGCCACGGTGGGGATGATGATGATGGTGTCCGCGGGCAACCTGATGTCGCTTTACATGGGTCTTGAACTGCAGTCGCTGGCCCTTTACGTGGTTGCGTCGCTGAACCGTGATAGCGTGAAATCGACCGAAGCGGGCATGAAGTATTTCGTGCTGGGCGCTCTCTCGTCGGGTCTGCTGCTCTATGGTTCGTCGCTGGTTTATGGCTATGCTGGCACCACGGATTTCGCCGGGATCATCGCCGCCGCCACCGACGGCCAGGTGGGTCTTGGCCTGCTGGTCGGTCTGGTCTTTGTGGTCACCGGTCTGGCGTTCAAGGTCTCGGCCGTGCCGTTCCACATGTGGACGCCGGACGTCTATGAAGGTGCGCCGACCCCGGTCACCGCCTTCTTTGCCACCGCGCCGAAATTTGCCGCGATGGGCCTGTTTGCCCGCGTGCTGTTTGACGCCTTTGGCAGCGCCATTGGCGACTGGCAGCAAGTGATTGCCCTCATCGCCTTCCTGTCGATGTTCTGGGGTGCCTTTGCTGCCATCGGCCAGCGCAACATCAAACGCCTGATGGCCTATTCCTCGATCGCGCATATGGGCTTTGCCCTTCTGGGCCTCGCCGCCGGGACCGAGCAGGGCATCCAGATGATGCTGCAATATATGGCTGTTTACGTAGCCATGAATATCGGTGCTTTCGCCTTCATCATGTCGATGGAACGCGACGGCCAACCGATTGCCGACATCTCGGCGCTGCACCAGTATTCGACCGTGAACAAGATGAACGCGCTGGCGATGCTGATCCTGATGTTCAGCCTGGCTGGTGTGCCGCCGATGCTCGGCTTCTTCGCCAAATATGGCGTGCTGATTGCCGCCGTGAACGCGGGGCTGACCTGGCTGGCCGTGGCCGCGGTGATCGCATCGGTGATCGGTGCCTTCTACTATCTGCGCATCGTCTATTTCATGTATTTCGGCGAAGAAAATGAAGGGGTTGAGGTGAACATGTCGCCTGCCGCCTGGACCGCGCTGATGGCCTCTGCCGTGATCGTGCTGGTGGGCTTTGTGAACTTCTTCGGCATCGAAGGGGCAGCGCAGGCTGCTGCTGCGGCCCTTGTCAAATAAGTGGCCGGATGGCGTTGGTCGGCATGTTCTGACCACGGTCGACAGTACAAACGAGGAGGCCCGGCGCATCGCGTCGGGTCTTCTTGGTCCAACATGGATCCTGGCCCATGAGCAGACCAAGGGCCGCGGCCGCCGGGGCCGTGCCTGGGTTGCGCCAAAGGGGCATTTTTCCGCCACGCTGGTGATGCGGCCAAGTGAACCGCCGCAGGTGGTGGCCTTGCGCAGTTTCGTGGCCTCGCTTGCTCTCTACGATGCCTTTGCCGCTGCGACCGGGCGGGCCACGGGGCTGTCGCTCAAATGGCCCAATGACGTGCTGCTGAATGGCGGTAAGATCGCTGGCATTCTGTTGGAAAGCGCAGGCGTTGGCACGCAGATGGGCTATCTGGCCATCGGCATTGGCGTGAACCTGATTGACGCGCCCAAGGTGGATCAGGTCGAAACGGGTGCCGTGGCCCCGGTCAGCCTGGCGGGCGAAACCGGCATCACCGTGACGCCGGAAGAGTTCCTCGACCTGCTCGCGCCGGCCTACGCCCATCACGAGGCGCAATTCACCACCTATGGGTTTGAACCGATCCGCGCGGCCTGGCTGGCCCGTGCCGCCAAATTGGGCGAGGTGATCACAGCGCGCACCATGCAGGCCGAGTATCAGGGGCGATTTGACACGGTGGACGCCGAGGGCAACCTTGTTCTATCAACCGCGAAGGGACGCGAGATCATTCCCGCGGCCGAGATTTTCTTTTGAAGGAGGCAGCCCATGCTTCTGGCCATTGATACCGGCAACACAAACACGGTGTTCTCGATCTGGGACGGCGAACGGTTCCTGTGCACCCTGCGCACCTCGACCCACCATTCGCGTACGGCGGATGCATATTTCACATGGTTTTCCACGTTGATGAGCCATTATGGTATCAAACCTGACATCACCGGGGTGGTGATCAGTTCAACCGTGCCGCGCGTGGTGTGGAACCTGCGCGTCTTTGCCGACCGCTTTTTCGGCTGCCGCCCGCTGGTGGTGGGCAAGCCCGACTGCCTGCTGCCGATTGCGCCGCGTGTCGACGAAGGGGCCGTTCCGGGCCCGGATCGTCTGGCCAATGCCGTTGCGGCCTATGATCGCCATGGCGGGGATTGCATGGTGGTGGATTTCGGCACGGCCACCAATATCGACGTGGTGGCCGAAGATGGCGCTTATATCGGCGGCGTGATTGCGCCCGGTGTGAACCTGTCGCTCGAAGCGCTGCACCAGGGGGCGGCGGCGCTGCCCCATGTGGATGTGACCCAGCCCGACAAGGTGATCGGCACCAACACCGTGGGCTGCATCCAGTCGGGGATCTTCTGGGGCTATGTCGGCCTGGTTCAGGGCCTGATCGGCCGCGTGAAAGAAGAATACGGCAAACCGATGAAGGTGATCGGCACCGGCGGTCTGTCGTCGCTGTTTGCGCAAGGGGCTGAACTTTACGACTTTATCGAACATGACCTGACCCTGCACGGGCTGGTGAAAATCTACGACTACAATAAGGAACAGGGCAACATATGAGCAGTGATCGCCTGATTTATCTCCCTCTCGGAGGCGCCGGCGAGATCGGCATGAACGCCTATGTCTACGGATACGGCCAGCCGGGCCGCGAACGTCTGATCCTTGTGGATCTGGGCGTGACCTTCCCCGATATGGACACAACGCCGGGGGTGAATTTGATCATGCCCGACATCAGCTGGCTGGAACAAAATGTCGACCGGCTTGAGGCCATCTTCATCACCCATGCCCACGAAGATCACGTGGGCGCGGTGGGGCGACTGTATTCGCGTCTGAAGGCACCGATACATGCGCGTCCCTTCACCCGATATCACGCGCAGCGCAAGCTGGAAGAAGCGGGGCAGGTGCCCGAAGCGGTGATCGCCGCCGGGGTCTATCCGCAGGTGATCGACGCGGGGCCCTTCAAAGTGTCGTTCCTGCCGCTCAGCCACTCGATCCCCGAAAGCTCGGGCCTGATCATCGACAGCCCGGCGGGCCGCGTGGTGCACACGGGGGACTTCAAACTTGATACCACCCCGGTGCTGGGCGACCCGTTTGACGAAGACCTGTGGCGCGAGATTGCTGCCCCGGGGGTGAAAGCGCTGGTCTGTGACAGCACCAATGTGTTCTCGCCCCATGATGGCCGGTCCGAGGCCTCCGTCGGCGCACCGCTGCGCGACCTTGTGAAATCGGCCCCCAACATGTTTGTGGCCACGACCTTTGCGTCCAACGTCGCGCGGGTGAAACAATTGGCAGAGGCCGGGGCGGCTGCGGGTCGATCCGTCTGCCTGCTGGGCCGCGCCATGCGTCGGATGATCCAGGCCGGGGTGGAAACCGGCGTGCTGGGCGATTTCCCCAAAACCGTGACCGCCGAAGACGCGCGCGATATTCCGCGCGAAAATCTGATGCTGATCGTGACCGGCAGCCAGGGGGAACGCCGCGCGGCCTCGGCGCAGCTGTCCCGCGGCAAATACCTTGGGATGACGTTGAAAGAAGGGGACATGTTCCTCTTTTCCTCGAAAACCATTCCGGGGAACGAACGCGGCGTTGGGCGGATCATGAATGCCTTCTCTGAAATGGGCGTCGATGTGGTGGCCGAAAGCGATCAGTACCACGTGTCGGGCCACGCGAACCGGCCTGACCTCCTGCGCGTACATGAGATCATCAACCCGGAGATCGTCATCCCGATGCATGGCGAACACCGCCATCTGCGTGAACATACCAAACTTGCGGAACAAGCCGGGCGCAAATCCATGGTGGTGGTCAATGGCGCGGTCTGTGATCTGACCGGGAATGCGCCGCATGTGGTGGAACATGTGGAAGCGGATCGGATCTATCTGGATGGCGACATCCTGATCGGTGCGCTTGACGGCATCGTCCGCGACCGGATCCGCCTTGCGCTAAACGGCCATGTGATCGTGAACGTGATCGTGGAAGATGACGAACCGCTGGGCGAGCCTTGGGTCGAGCTGATGGGCCTGCCAGAGGTCGGAACCTCGCGCGCACCGCTTGTCGACGTGCTGGAAGAAGACCTTGGCCAATTCCTGATGCGGGCAGGGGGCAAGACCCTGCGCGATGATGATAAGCTGGGCGAAGAGCTGAAACGCATTGCCCGCAAAACGGCCAATGAAGAGATTGGTCGCAAGCCCGAGGTCACCGTGATTGTCAGCCGCTTGGAAAGCTGATCCCGACGGGCACGGAGCTCCAAACTAAAAAAGGCACCTCATCGAGGTGCCTTTTTTCAATTAAAGAGGGCAGGGGTTACCCCTGTCGCCGCTCGTCAAAGCTCTTGGCAATGAAATCCGGCATGTGGTCGCCCATGCCAACCACGCGATTGTCGCGGCGGTTTGATCCCCCACGACCACGGTTTGAATTGCGATCCCCATTGCGATCATTGCGGCGATCATTCCGTTGATCGTTGCGGGTGTCGCTGCGACGATCCTGTTTGCGCTCTTCGTTGCGCTCGGCTGGCTTTGCAGCCGGGGTGGATTTTGCCGGTTTCTTGGTGCGCGTGTTGTCGGATTTGGGCGCGTCCTCAGCCGGGGCCTGATCCACCTTCTTAGGGGAACGGGATTTCCGTTCGTCCTGCGCCAGCGGATTGTCCACGCGCGGAATTTCCGTTTCGATCAGGCTTTCCACCGCCTGCAGGTTCTTCTCGTCGCGGGGTTCACAGATCATGATCGCCTTGCCTTTACGGCCCGCGCGGCCGGTGCGGCCAATGCGGTGCACGTAATCCTCGGCATGGCCGGGCACGTCGAAATTGAACACATGGCTCACATTCGGGATGTCCAGCCCGCGCGCCGCCACGTCAGAGGCACACAGGAAGTTCAGCGTGCCGGCGCGGAACCCATCCAGCACTTCCATCCGTTT
Organism: Aliiroseovarius crassostreae; assembly: GCF_049803815.1. Taxonomy (GTDB): domain Bacteria; phylum Pseudomonadota; class Alphaproteobacteria; order Rhodobacterales; family Rhodobacteraceae; genus Aliiroseovarius; species Aliiroseovarius crassostreae_A. The sequence goes on along the minus strand of NZ_JBNAGI010000001.1, from coordinate 143,663 downwards.
CGACTGGTCCAGATCGCCGTGGATGGCGGCCGCGTTATAGCCGTGTTTCTTCAACGATTTCGCGGTGATATCCACATCGGTCTTGCGGTTGCAGAAGATGATTGCGTTGGTGCAGGCCTCGCCCTCGCGGTCGATCAGCGCACGCAGGATATTGCGTTTCTGCGAGGCCGCCCGATCCTTGCGGGTCGGTTTGAACATACAGAGTTCCTGCGTGATCGTGTCCGATGTGGTGGCCTGGCGGGCCACTTCGATCCGCTCGGGGTTCGACAGGAAGGTGTTGGTGATCCGCTCGATCTCGGGCGCCATCGTGGCCGAGAAAAACAGCGTCTGGCGGGTGAAGGGTGTCAGGCCGAAAATGCGTTCGATATCGGGGATGAACCCCATGTCCAGCATCCGGTCGGCTTCGTCCACCACCATGACCTTCACGTCCGACAGGATCAGTTTTCCACGTTCGAAATGATCGAGAAGACGACCCGGTGTCGCGATAAGAACGTCCACGCCCTTGTCGATCAACTGGTCCTGCTCCTTGAAGCTGACGCCACCGATCAAAAGGGCTTTGGTCAGCTTCAGGTGCTTGGAATAGGTGTCAAAATTCTCCGCCACCTGTGCGGCGAGTTCACGCGTTGGGCAAAGCACCAGACTGCGCGGCATACGCGCGCGTGCGCGACCGCGTGCCAGAAGCGATAGCATCGGCAGGGTGAAAGAGGCGGTTTTCCCGGTGCCGGTCTGGGCAATGCCCAGCACATCGCGGCCTTCCAAGGCGGGCGGAATGGCGCCGGCCTGAATTGGGGTAGGGGTTTCATACCCAGCTTCATCAATGGCTTTGAGCACTTTGGGGCTGAGTTTCAAATCAGAAAATTTGGTCATATGTGTCCATGTTTCACGGACACATCAGGCCCGTGCATCAAAGAAAGAAGGCCCGGATGGCCGTAACGCGCGGGATCATCACAAGATCATCTCAGTCGCCCTTTCGGATGAGGAAGGCGTAAAGAAAAAAAGTCGCAGGGTCAACGCGTTCCCCGGAAATAGCCGCAAATCGCGCGATATGTTGCGATGTTGCAGGTTACGGGGTCAAACTTGCGCGGTTGGGTGCAGGATTGGGGCGTAACCCGCACCAAGAACCGCCAGGCTGGGGCGCGGTGTCAGCACGGTGACCCGCCCCGGTTTCGCTTTGCGAGGGGGGGCGTATCCTGTGGGGCTGCAGGGAAATAGCTGATTTTCGTGAAACAGATGCGCATGGTCGTCGATCAGGATGAAGGCACCACTTGGCAGGGTCTCAAGATCGGCATCATGGCGCATTTGCTGCCGCGTGCGCATCACCCGGTTCTTGTGCAACTGTCGATCTATGCCCTTGTGATCGGCGGGTCCCAGCGTGTCCTGCCACAGGGATTTGAACCGGTGATAGGCTGTCGGGCGGCAATAGGCGCAGGGGCGGTGTCCGGCGGCCAGGCCCACCGCCTCGTCCAGAAAGAACAACGGCGTCCAGCCGCGCGCAGGCATCGGCCCGTGATACCGCCCTTTGGGATGGGTCAGCGAGCAGATGATCCAGTGCGGATGTTTCCAGCGCGCCGTGCCAAGTCGCCCGTTTTCAAGGGGCAGGATGCCCCGGTTGCCGGTGAACAGCCCACGCGCCGGATCGGCCACGATCTCACCCGTGGGCAAGACACGGTTTTGCAGCGGAAAGGGGCGATGAGACACCGCCCACCCCTTCAGAGCTTGACGATCTCAGCGCCGGTCAGGCGGGCGGCCTGCCAGGTGTCGCTGTCTTCGACCCGGGTCAATGTGCCCGAAACGGTGATCCGCGCCCCGTCTTCAAACCCCATCAGCGGCGTGTCCAGCGTGACCTGCAGCGTGGCATTGTGGTCAAACCCACCGCACAGCGGGCAATTGCCGGTGTCTGAGGTCAGGATCAGGTCGCGCACCTCACCCCCCGGCAGCATCGCCACGGCGTAACCGGTGATCTCAACCCCCTCCAGATCCGCATCCATCCCCTTGGGGAAGGTTTTGCGCACCTCATAGCTGGTCTCGCTGACAATCTCTTCGATCTCGATATCCGAAATCATCGCCCAGATATCAAGCTCCGGCGTGGTCGCGGTTTCCGAAAAGCTCGGGGTGACCGTGCCAAGAACGGCGGCAAAGGCAAGGGGGCTGGTTTTCATAGGATACTCCTATCAGGACACGATAACTGCGCGCAGAATATCCCGACGTCGCCTGCTTGTCACATACTCTTTTTGACGCGGCGGATTGATGCCATTTCAACTTTTAATTGTGCGTGAAGTTCCGTAGTCTCCGAAGGCATATTGAATGAAGTAAGTGGTGAAAATGTTCCTGTCCCGATCAAAGCAAATCCTCGTCTTTCTTGCGGTTGTCCTGGTCTGGGCTGCTGCTCCGATTGTTGTTTTCATGATACATGGGGACTGGCCAGAGAGTGCAGGCGAATATGGCGATCTGTTCGGCGGGGTCGGCGCGTTGTTCTCTGGTCTGGCCTTTGCGGGTTTGATCGGCACCCTGGTGATGCAACGCGAAGCGTTGACCAAGCAGAGCGAGGAACTGGCCCTGACCCGCGACAGTGTGGAGCAGCAGACCAAAGAACTATCCCTGTCGTCCGAGGCGCTTCAGTTGCAGGTAGATGAGATGAAAGCGCAGCGAGCAGAGATGGAAGCCAGCCGAGATACGCTTGCCAAGCAGCAGGAGGTGATGGCGAAACAGGCTTTTGAGGGCACGTTTTTCCAGATGCTGAAACTGTGGAATGATCGGGTGGGGGAGTTTCGTTCCGACTATCCTGTTGAATCTCCTCGCCAAGGTCGAGTGATTTTCTCCGAGAAAGTCCAGGTAATTGGCAGTTGGGAGCTAGGACGAAATGACGAGTATATATACGTGCTGCGCCCTGATGTTGAGATGGTGTCACATGACTTCCCCGCAGAATTCCAAACCTATTTCATGCTGCTCTACAATCTGATCGCGTTTGTGGACAACGCGATGCTCCCCGATACCGACAAGAAATCCTATGTCCGCCTGATCCGCGCGCATCTGGTCGATGATGAAATGGTGGTCCTGCTTTACAATTGCGTCGGCGCAAAAGGGCGCGGGCTCGGCGTGTTGGCCTACAAATACCAGCTCTTCCGCTACCTGTTGCCTGAAACGAAAAAGACCCACGCCAAGGCATGGGATCTTTTCCGGTCTGAGTTCGGAAAGAAAGCCGCCTAAACCATCATTTCCTTGGTCGCGGTCAGCTTCACGCCCTCATAGTCACGTTCAACACGGTCGATATCCCATTGAAGACGCGTTAGAAACACCGGGTCGCCGTCATGGTCGTGGGCGATATGCTGCTTGTTGGTGTTGATCAGGCGCTCGACAGTGTCCTTGTCCCCCGACACCCAGCGGGCGGAGGTGAATTGTGACGGTTCAAAGCGCACCGGCAACCCGTATTCCATTTCGATCCGGCTGGCGAGCACTTCAAATTGCAGCGCGCCGACCACGCCCACGATGAAGCCGGACCCGATATGGGGTTTGAACACTTTGGCCGCACCTTCTTCGGCAAACTGCATCAGCGCCTTTTCCAGGTGCTTGGCCTTCATCGGGTCGCCCGCCCGCACGCCTTGCAGCAATTCCGGCGCAAAGCTGGGGATGCCGGTGGCGCGCAGCATTTCGCCCTCGGTCAGCGTGTCGCCAATGCGCAGCTGGCCGTGGTTCGGGATGCCGATGATATCGCCTGCCCAGGCCTCTTCTGCCAGCTCGCGGTCAGACGCCAGAAACAGCACCGGGTTGGAGATCGCCATGGGCTTTTTCGTGCGCACATGGGTGAGCTTCATGCCCCGTTTGAAATGCCCCGACGCAAGGCGCACAAAGGCCACGCGGTCGCGGTGTTTCGGGTCCATATTCGCCTGCACCTTGAAGACAAACCCCGCGACCTTCTTTTCGTCCGGGGAAATCTGTCGGGGGTCGGCCTGTTGCGGCTGCGGCTCGGGGCCAAAATCGGCGATCCCATTCATCAACTCCTGCACGCCAAACGAGTTGATGGCGGAACCAAACCAGATCGGCGTCATGTGCCCTTCAAGAACCGATTGCGGATCCAGCGCGGGCAACAGCTCTTTCGCCATTTCCACCTCTTCAAGGAACTGGTCCAGCAGATGTGCGGGCACATGTTCGGCCAGTTTCGGGTCATCCAACCCGGAAATCTGCACGGTTTCAGCAACCACATTGCGATCCGCGCGGTCCATCAGTTCCAGCCGGTCATTCAGCAGATCATAGCACCCCATGAAATCGCGACCCATGCCGATCGGCCAGCTTGCAGGCGTCACGTCAATCGCCAGCATGTCCTGGATTTCGTCAATGATCTCAAACGTATCGCGGCTTTCGCGGTCCATCTTATTACAGAAGGTCAGGATCGGCAGGTCGCGCAGACGGCACACTTCGAAAAGCTTTTGCGTCTGGCTTTCCACCCCCTTCGCCCCGTCGATCACCATCACCGCGGCGTCCACCGCGGTCAGCGTGCGATAGGTGTCTTCCGAGAAGTCCGAGTGACCGGGCGTGTCCACCAGGTTGAAGCGGAAGTTCCTGAAATCAAAGGACATCGCCGAGGCAGAGACCGAGATCCCGCGATCCTTTTCCATCTGCATGAAGTCCGACCGCGTGCGCCGCGCCTCGCCCTTGGCGCGCACCTGACCCGCCATCTGAATAGCGCCGCCATAGAGAAGGAATTTCTCTGTCAACGTGGTCTTGCCCGCATCCGGGTGCGAAATGATCGCAAAGGTCCGGCGGCGCGCAATTTCGGGCGGCAATTCGGGTCGATTTGAAGCGGTATCCAACATGGCTCCGCTATAGCCGGGGCTGGGGAAGGGTGCAATGGTGTGCGGGCATCATTGGTGTTGGGGGCTATGTGGTCGACGCTGAGGGAACACCGATTGCTTTATCGTTTGCCCGCGCCTTTCACCGCCCGCAGCGCATCGGTGGACAGGCCGCTCTTCATGTTCTCCCGGCCAAGTTCTTGTGCGGCGGCCCCTTTCTCATGGCTGGGCAGTTCGTCGGGCAGGGCCGGGCGATTGACGTGATCGACAAACAGGCTTTCGGAGGGGATGCCCTCGGCATAGATGATTTCATGCTTGTCGAAAAGCAGCTGAAAATAATCGACAAATCCGCCTTCGCTTTGGGTCACATCCTGACCGTTCACCAGGTCCTGCGCCCGTACCAGAACCTCTTTCTGGCCCGCCTTCAGCGCGTCTACCCGTTGATAGATGAACAGGCGGTGGCTGGGCGACAGGGTCAGTTCCGCGTCATTGCTCAGCGCGCCTGCCGCGATGGTGATGGGGGCAAAAGCCCCGGTGGCCCGCACGGTTTGCTGGCCAATCCAGCGCACCGGTTGCGGGCCGCTGTCACGGGTCAGGATCCGGTCGCCGGGGGCCAGCTCTTCGATCGGTTTTTGCCGTCCATCGGCCATGGTGATCCGCGTGCCACGGGTGAAGGACACGGAGGCCGTTTCCGCCAACCGGGCGCGGGCATCATCGGTGTTGATCGTGACCAAGGTGTATGGTGTGTTCGGCGCCAGCGCGGTCAACGGGTAGAGGTACACGTTGTTGATGCGCGCTGCATCCGCGGTGGTTTCCACCAGGACCAGCGCCTCGATCGTATCGCCATGAGGCGGCATAAGTGTCAGCAAACAATCCAGAAAAAGTGGTGCGCCGACGATCCCCTCCTGTGAGCCCTCCGCCACCGTCAACGGGCCCGTCGTGGCGGGGATGGTCAGCGACAGGTGACTTGGCGGCGTACCGGTCAGCATATAGGCGTCTTCCAGCAGCAACTCACGCGCGTCCCCCAAGGCGTCCCCTTCATTCACCCCCTGGACCGCCCGAAAATCCGACGCATGATGCACGGGGATCGTGCGCGTGGGCAGGGGGGGCAGATCGGGCGTGCCTGATGGCGATTGGGGCATTGGTGAAACCTGTCACGCGTGGGGTGAATGTCGAACGTCGAAAATAACCGGCATCTGGGGCGGAATTGCGGCGGTGATTGGACCAAAAGGGCACGTGTGCCAAGGCCCGGTCGAGATCTAGATGGAATACGAAATTGGGTCAATCTTCAACGCAAAACGCGTGGGGGAAATATGCCAAACTCAGATATCTTTCCAGAGACCCAGGGCCATGTTAGGGCTGTCACAATGAGAGGGAGAAATGAAATGGACCTTGGAATTTCAGGTAAGAAAGCCCTTGTATGTGCCTCGTCCAAAGGGCTTGGGTTTGGCTGCGCACAGGCGCTTGCGCGCGAAGGGGTGGACCTTGTGATGAATGCCCGCACGGCAGACACGCTGGAGGCCGCAGCCGACACCATTCGCGCTGAAAGTGGCGTGTCGGTCACCACCGTGGCGGCGGATGTTACCACCGAAGCGGGGCGTGACGCGGTGCTGAAGGCCGCGGGTGAGGTGGATATCCTTGTCACCAATGCGGGTGGTCCGCCACCGGGGCTGTGGCAGGATTGGGACCGTGATGATTTCATTGCTGCCTTTGATGCCAATATGCTGACACCGATTGCCCTGATGCAGGCTTTGATGCCGGGAATGATGACGCGCGGATGGGGGCGGGTGGTCAACATCACCTCGCAATCGGTCAAATCGCCGATCCCGGTTTTAGGCCTGTCAAACACCGCGCGCACCGGACTGACCGGGTTTGTGGCGGGCACTGCGCGGCAGGTGGCCGCCAAGGGGGTGATCATCAACAACCTTTTGCCCGGCATCCATGACACGGATCGCGCCCGGTCGTTGGATCAGGGGGTGATGGACGCGCAGGGGATCACGATGGACGAGGCGCGCGCTGCCCGGATGGCAACCATCCCGGCTGCACGCTATGGCACCATTGACGAATTTGGCGCCACCTGTGCCTTTCTCTGTTCACAACATGCGGGCTTTATGGTGGGGCAAAATGTGCTTTTGGACGGAGGCGGCGTAAACGCCACGTTCTGAACCCGCATGATAGGCCCGCCTCCCTGGGGGACGGGAGCAGGGCGTGGCGCATTCGACTTGCGCCCGCCAGTGATCCGCACAAGGTCTGTGCAATGCGAACGGGAGACACGCGATGAAGATGAACAAGCTGGCCGGTGGCGCCCTTGAGGTAAGCACGCTTTGCCTGGGGTCGATGACCTGGGGCTCCACCAATACCGAAGCCGAGGGGCATGCGCAGATTGATATGTTCACCGATCATGGGGGCAATTTCATCGATACCGCTGAAATGTATCCGGTCAACCCGATCAAGGCCGAAAGATGTGGTGCATCGGAACGCGTGATCGGCAGTTGGCTGGCCAGGACCGGGCGGCGTGATGATGTGGTGATCGCCACCAAGGTGACAGGGGACAATGGCGGCTTTAAGCGCGGCGGCAACGGGTATGACGGGTCGGTGATCCCCGAGGCGATTGAAGATAGTCTGCGCAATTTGCAAACCGATTACATTGATATCTACCAGTTGCACTGGCCCATGCGCGGCAGCTATGCCTTCCGCCAGAACTGGACCTTTGATCCCTCAGGGCAGGACCGCGACGCCACAAAAGCGCATATGCGCGACGTGCTTAGCGCCATGAAGGCCGCGGTGGATGCGGGCAAAGTGCGCCATTTCGCACTATCCAATGAAAGCGCCTGGGGGACGATGGAATGGCTGCGACTGGCACGCGAGATGGGCGCGCCAGAGGTGGTGTCGATCCAGAATGAATACAGCCTTCTGTATCGCCAGGCCGATACCGATTTGGCGGAACTCTGCCACCATGAAGGGGTGCGCATCCTGTCCTATTCGCCTTTGGGCACCGGGCTTCTGACCGGCAAATATCAGGGCGGTGCGGTGCCGGAAGGGTCTCGGATGTCGATCTACCCGAACCTTGGCGGACGCAAAACAGACCGCGTGTTTGACGCGGTTGGGGCCTATCTGGAGGTGGCCCGCAAACACGGGCTGGATGTGGTGCAGATGGCGCTGGCCTTTGCCATGTCGCGCCCGTTTATGGGATCAACCATTTTCGGTGCATCCAGCACGGCACAGCTGGCCCATGTTCTGGACGGCAAAGATCTGGTGCTGTCGGATGAGGTGATGGCGGACATAGATCTGGCCCACCGCGCGCATCCCTATCCCTACTAAAGCGGTACCACCTGAAAACGAGGCCGCATGCGCGACCGCGGGCCTCGGGTCTTCGGCGGGGATAGTTTCAACAAGCAAAATCAGGCACGTTTCCTGAGCGCGCTGACGCTTTGCCCGTGCGCGGCTTTGAACGCGCGGGCAAAGCTGGCGGCGGAAGCAAAGCCCGTGCGCAGGGCGATCTCGGCCACCGGAAGCGCGGTGTCGCTGGCAAGGCGGCGCGCCTCATCCAACCGCAGTGTCAGGAAATAGGCACCGGGAGATGTGCCAAGGGCCTGCTGAAATCTGACCTCAAGGCTGCGTTGACTGAGACCAAGCTGCTGGGCCAGCGCCGCCACCGATGGCGGGTCTTCCAAATGCTCCTCCATGATCCGAATGGCCTGTGCGACCTTGGGCGCGCGTGCCATCAGCCGGGCAGGAGAGGTCACAGTTTGCGGACGGTTGCCAGAGGGGTCGGGTTCGTAGATCAGCGCACCCGCCGTGCGCATCGCAAGCGCCTCGCCGTGGCGGGCACGGATCAGGTGCAGCATCATATCAAGCGCAGATCCCGCCCCGCCGGTGGTGATCATTTGCCCATCGATGACAAACCGATCGCGTGTGGCATTGATTTCCGGGAAGCTGGCTTCAAACTTTTCCATATCTTCCCAATGTGTTGTGGCGCGATGTTTATTCAGCAACCCCGCCCGCGCCAGGATCCAGGGACCACCATCAACCCCAACCATAGCCACGCCGGCCTGTGCGATCTGGCGCAGTTTGCGCAATAGTGGTGGCGTGCTTTGGGCCTCCAGCTCAAACCCGGCAATCACAAAAAGCGCATCCAGTTCCGGAGCGGTAGCAAACGCCGTTCCGGGGACCTGCAAACCAGACGTCAACTGGACCGGGCCGCCATCCGGGGTCAGCCAGACCCAGGTAAAGAGCACCCGCCCCGCACGCCGGTTGGCGGCGCGCAATGGGTCAACGACGGCGGCCAGCGACAGGGTGTTGGCGGCCTCCAGCACCAAAAGTCCGATGGTGATCGGCCCGCCGGGTTCAAAGATATTTGCGCTTTTCATCAACTATGCATCGTAATTAGCAAATCATGTCACGTCCAGCTCCGCAATATGGATGGACCAATTCCGAGGATGGCCCAATAGGGAGGACGCCATGCCGCTTCAAATGAACCGCGATGTTTTCATCACTGCCGCTGTGACCGGGTCTGGCAGTACGCAGGATCGCAGCCCGCATGTGCCGCGCAGCCCGGCCGAGATTGCCAAGTCCGCCATTGATGCGGCCAAGGCGGGGGCGGCCGTGGTGCATTGCCATGTGCGCGACCCGGAAACCGGCACGCCCGCGCGCGATCTGGCGCTCTATCGCGAAGTGACCGAGCGTATTCGCGACGCCGAGGTGGATGTGGTTCTGAACCTGACCGCTGGCATGGGCGGCGACATCGTTTTTGGCAATCCTGAACGCCCGTTCCCGGTCAACCCCGACGCCACCGACATGATTGGTGCCACCGAACGCGTCGCCCATGTGGCCGAATGCCTGCCCGAGATTTGCACGCTCGATTGCGGCACGATGAACTTTGCCGAAGCCGACTACGTGATGACCAACACGCCCGGCATGCTCGAGGCCATGGGACGGATGATGACCGATCTGGGTGTGAAGCCCGAGATCGAAGCCTTTGACACCGGCCATCTGTGGCACGCAAAAACGCTGGTAGAACAAGGCGTTCTGGACAGCCCCGCTTTGGTGCAACTGTGCATGGGGGTGCCGTGGGGGGCGCCTAACGATCTCAATACCTTCATGGCGATGGTAAACAATGTCCCATCCGACTGGACATGGTCGGGCTTCTCGCTGGGCCGGGACCAGATGGCGTATGTCGCCGCTGCGGTGCTGGCGGGGGGCAATGTGCGTGTGGGGCTGGAAGACAACCTGTGGCTGGAAAAAGGCGTACTTGCCACCAATGCCCAACTGGTCGAACGCGCGGTGACCATTACCGAAAACATGGGCGCGCGGGTGATCGGGCCGGAAGAGGTGCGCAGAAAACTCGGTCTTGTGAAACGGGCCCCGATTGCCGCATGAAGACCTAGGGCCGGATTGGTCCTTGGTAAAACATGAGGGGGTAAAGATGCGGATCAAACGACGCATGGTGTTGGCCGGTTTGGCCTTGGCGGTGATCTCGGGCTGTGTGGGCGGGGGCGGCCCCAGCGGGGTGGAGTTCCACCGGGATGTCAGCACCAGGATCAGTTCCACCACCCGGTACGACACGGCACAGTTTGCCGGCGAATGGTTCTTCCGGGGGGAATTTGTGCATCCGGGCGAAGACCTGCAACACGGAAAGCTCGAATTCCGCCCCAATGCCGGGAAGATTGCGCAGATCGCCCTATATGCCGCAAATGGCCGCGTGACCGATATTTACGACGTGGATCAGCCCCTGCCGGGGCGGTTCACCCTGGGGCAAAAGCCCTATCAGACCGAATACTGGGTGTTGTGGGTGGATGAGGGCTATCGCACCGCCGCCATTGGCACCCCGTCTGGCAGCTTTGGCTGGATCCTCGATCGCGCGCGGTCGGGGGGCGAAGACCGGATCAAGGCGGCCAAGGATGTGTTCGAATTCAACGGCTACAATCTGGCGCGGCTGAAGATGTACTGACCGCGCCTTCACGGAGAAGACATGACCAAGACAGCAGCAATTATTGGCGGCGGCGTGATCGGCGGCGGCTGGGCCGCGCGGTTCCTTTTGATGGGGTGGAATGTACGGGTATTTGACCCGGACCCGGAGGCCGAACGAAAAATTGGCGAGGTGCTGGACAATGCGCGCCGCTCATTGCCGGGTCTGTCGGATGTGTCGATGCCGCAAGAAGGGCAGCTTTCCTTCCACAGTGATCTGGCCGAGGCCGTAGAAGGCGCCATCTGGGTGCAGGAAAGTGTGCCGGAACGTCTGGATTTGAAGCAGCAAACCTATGCGGCATTGATGGAAGCGGTTGGGGATGATGCCATCGTGGGCTCGTCGACCTCCGGGTTCAAACCTTCTGAGTTGCAAGAGGGGGTGTCGCGCCCCGGGCAGGTGATGGTCGCGCATCCCTTTAACCCGGTTTACCTTCTGCCAGTGGTTGAGGTGGTGCCCACGGCGGCAAACTCGGCCGAGCTTCGCGCGCGCGCGTCCGAGATCCTGACCGAAATCGGCATGAAACCGGTTGAAATCAAAAAGGAAATTGACGCCCACGTGGCGGACCGCCTGCTGGAAGCCGTCTGGCGCGAGGCGCTGTGGTTGGTCAGTGACGGGATTGCCACCACCGAAGAGATTGACGACATCATGCGCTTTGGCTTCGGGCTACGCTGGGCGCAGATGGGCCTGTTTGAAACCTATCGCGTGGCAGGCGGCGAAGCGGGTATGAAGCATTTCATGGCCCAGTTTGGCCCCGCGTTGAAATGGCCTTGGACCAAGCTGATGGATGTGCCGGAGTTTACCGACGAGTTGGTCGATCTGATCGCAGGCCAGTCTGACGCGCAGTCCGGTCACATGACGATCCGCGAATTGGAGCGCGCGAGGGACGACAACCTTGTTGTCATGATGCGCGGCCTCAAGGCGCGCGATTGGGGCGCGGGCAAGCTCTTGAACGAACAGGACAAACGACTGGGCCAACCCGAGGTCGACATCTCCGGTCCGATCACCACGCTTGCCACTGCGATCCCGGTCGATTGGCTGGATTACAACGGTCACATGACCGAAAGCCGGTATCTCGATGCGTTTGCGCGATCGACCGACCGGTTCATGGAGATCATCGGTTGTGACGCCGATTATATCGCCACCGGGGGCAGCTATTTCACCGCGGAAACCCATATTCGCCACATTGACGAAGCGCATCTGGGCCAGCGTATCCGCGTGGAAACCCAATGCCTGCTTGGCAAGGGCAAGAAAATGCACCTGTTCCACCGGATGTATGAAGGGGACCGTCTGCTGGCAACTGGCGAGCATATCCTGCTGCATGTCAGCCTGGAAACCCGCAGGCCCTCGCCGCCCGCCGCCCATATCGAAGCGCGGCTGGCTGAGATCGCTGAGGCCCATGGCAAACTGCCCACCCCGGATGGCGTGGGGCGGGCGATCCAGGTCAGCTAGCTTTTCAAACGCAATCATGGCAGATGGGGATGATGCAAGCCTGGATCCCCATCACCATCGCCGCCGCGTTCAGCCAAAACCTGCGCTTCATGCTGCAAAAACGGCTGAAAGACACCAAACTGTCGACCAGCGGCGCAACCTTCGCGCGCTTTGTCTACTCTGCGCCGCTCGTGGCTTTGATCCTGTTGGGGTATTTCGCCACCACCGGGCAGGCGGTGCCACAGCCCGGCGCACGGTTTTTCACCTTTGCCTTCGCCGGTGGGCTGGCTCAGATCCTTGCAACCATGTGCGTGGTTGCGCTGTTTTCTGAACGCAATTTCGCCGTCGGGATCACCTTCAAGAAAACCGAAGTGGTGCTGACCGCGCTGGTAGGCTTGGCTGTGCTGGGCGAGGGGATCGGCGTCTGGGGCAGCCTTGCCATCGCCATCGGTTTTACCGGGCTGATCTTGCTGTCCGACCCTCCCGAGGGTGGTACCGGCTGGCGGCGGTTTTTCAACAAGGCGGCGGGGCTGGGGCTTCTTTCCGGCCTGCTCTTTGCCATGTCCGCCACCGGCTATCGTGGGGCATCATTGTCGCTGGGGCTTGGCGATGTTGTGGCGCGCGCCGGGTTCACGCTCGCCTGTGTCACGGCTTTTCAATCCGTGGTCATGGCAATATGGATGCGCCTGATAGAGCCGGGCGAAATCACCCGCGTCTTCGCGAATTGGCGTATCGGCGCGCTGGTCGGGCTCAGTTCCATGATCGGCAGCTTTTGCTGGTTCACCGCCTTTACCCTGCAAAACGCGGCCCTTGTGAAGGCACTGGGCCAGGTCGAGCTTCTGTTCAGCTACGCCGCCACGCTCTTCGTCTTCAAGGAAACGATCACCAAGCGCGAAATCACCGGCACTGCAATGATCCTGATATCGGTGAGCGTCCTGATCCTCTTCCTCTGATCCCATATTTTCTGGTTGGAAATATCCCGGGGTGAGCGCGCAGCGCGAGGGGCAGCGCCCCTTTGTACAATACCGCCTCGCTTGTCTTGAAAACAGGACAGCTTTTGGAGGGCGGCCCGTCAGGCTCACAAAGTGAGCCACCGAAAGCGCCGAGCGATGCGAGGCTTAGCTGTCTGCGGACAGCGGCCCAACTCCGCCCAACCGCTCAAACAGGCTTTCTTCCTGTGAATTGTTGAAAAACGGCACGGCGGCAGGCGCGCCAAGATCTGGCAGGTTGCCGATGATTTCGGCCAGGACAACCTCGGTGATGAAGGGTAGATCGAACCGGCGCACATCCTCGATCGGGATCCACTGCAGATGGCTCAGCTCATCTGACGCGCGGGAGAAATCATCCGGATCGGTTTTCAGTTTCGCCGCATCGGCCACGAAAAATCGCGCATCAAACCGTCGCGGGCGGCCCTTGGGGGTAATCGCGCGAAATGCAAAGGCCAACCCATCCGCAGACGGCACATAGCCCGTTTCGGCAAAGCTCTTCCAGTCCTCAGGCACCGCGTCGGGCCAATCCCCCGGCACGCCGAGGATCTGCCCGGTTTCTTCCCACAGCTCCCGAATGGCGGCCACCAGCAGGGCCTGCGCCAGATCGGGATCAGCGTCCTCCCCCAAGCGTGTCAAACAGGGCTCAGCGCCGACATGGGCCAGTGGAACTGCGCCATCGGTTGCATCCACCGCCCCGCCGGGAAAGACAAATTTGTTCGGCATGAACGCCGCTTTGGCCCCGCGCTGCCCCATCAGAACCTGGGGCGCGGTATCTGCGTCCCGGATCAGGATCACGGTGGCTGCATTGCGGATGATCTTTGATTTGTCGATCTTCGTGTCCATCTCGGGCCTCTTATTGCGATGCCCTCACCCATGGTCAATTTGGCCTGGGGGTCAAGCGTAACCCTGCGTTTCCGGGCGAAAACACGTCGCCCGGACCTGATCCCTGGACGTGCCAAAAATAGTTGCGACGGAATGCCGGGGGTGGCGCGTTGAATATATATGACGCCGGGCAGAACAGCCCGGGCAGGGACAGGCCAATCAAAAACCGATCAAGGAGATAAAGATGAAACGTGCGACACAAATTGCTGCAATTGCCCTTGTGGCCGGATCAGCCCTCACCCTCAGCACCGTGGTGGCAAGCGCCCATGGCGGCAAGTCCGGGATGGGCGGCAAAATGGGGCGTTTTTTGCAAATGGAATTCACAGATGTGGATCTGGACAAGAGCGGGCAGATCACGGTTGAGGATTTGCAAGCCATGGCCCGGGCCCGGTTTGATGGTGCCGATACAAATGGGGACGGCAAACTGACCCCTGCCGAACTCAAGGCGGAAATGGAAGCGAAGATAAGCGCGCGTATGGCCGCCGGACAGGATGGCAAGGGCGCGCGCAAAGCAGGGCGTTGGGCACCCGATCCGGAAAAACGCATGGGCTGGATGGCCGAACGGATGCTGGAAAAACGCGACACCGACAAGGATGGCGCGCTGAGTGCGGCGGAAATGATGCCGGATCAGGCCCGGATTGATCGCATGATTGACCGGTTTGACACGGATGACGACAACGCCATTTCTGCGGCCGAGTTTGGTCAGGCCCAAAAAGAGATGTGGATGGGTATGAAATCCCGCAAAGGTCACGGCAAACACGGGCGCAACGGCGGCTGAAGACGGCCTTGTCATGCCCTCGGAAACGGGGGCATGACACCGGGCTGGGCGGTCGTTGAAACAGACCGGCGGCTGGGATAGTCACAAAGGATGAACATGGCGCTTGACGCATATTCCGAAGCCACGGACGAAGCTTTGCTGGTGCTATACGGCAATGGCGATGCCCTCGCGGCCCAGATCCTGACCAGCCGGCTGGCGCCGCGGGTGTTGGGGTTTGCGTCACGCCTTCTCGGGGGGGACCGGGCCGAGGCCGAGGATGTGACCCAAGAAGCCATGTTGCGCCTGTGGAAGCAGGCGGGGCAGTGGCGCCAGGGCGAGGCGAAAGTCACCACCTGGCTTTACAAGGTGGTGTCGAACCTGTGCACGGATCGGCTGCGCAAACGGCGCTCGGTGGATATAGATGCGATCGAGGAACCCGCCGATGATCGACAAAGCGCAGTGGATGGGTTGATCGAGGCCGACCGGGCCGCGGCATTGCAGGCAGCCCTGATGCAACTGCCCGACCGGCAGCGCATCGCGGTGTCGCTCCGGCATCTCGAAGGGGCGTCGAACCCTGAGATTGCCGAAATATTGGACATTAGCGTCGAGGCGGTCGAAAGTCTGACCGCCCGGGGCAAACGGGCGCTGGCCGCGGCATTGGCTGGGCGGCGCGAGGAGTTGGGATATGGCGAAAACGGATAAAGATCATCTGGACGATGCCGGGCTCGAAGCCTTTTTCGACGCCGGGCGCAAGGCGAGCCCTGTGCCATCAGAGGCTTTGATGACGGCCATCTTGCACGATGCGGCGGCCCAGATGCCTGGGCCTGCTGCCTCGGTTCCGACACGGCGTCGCCGGTTCTGGCAGGACCTGGTCGCGCAGATCGGGGGTTGGCCTGCTTTGGCGGGCATGGCCACGGCCACGGTGGCCGGTGTCTGGATCGGATTTGCTGCGCCGGTTCAGCTTGAAACCTTGTCCGGTGGGGTGATCCTGGCGGGCGATTACAGCACAACCGAGACGATCTATACACCGGAAGACCTGGCGCCAAGTTACTTTGGATCGGGTTTTCTGACAGATGAGGAGGGATGAGCATGACGGACATCCAGACCCCGCAGCCCCCGAAAAGTCGTAAATGGGTGAAGCTGGTATTCGCCCTGTCGCTGACCCTGAACCTTCTTGTGGTGGGGATGGTTGTGGGGGCGAAAGTGGCGGGTGGCCATGATCATGGTTTCAATCCGCGTGGACCGGATGGGGGTATGATCCGCGATCTCGGGTTTGGCCCTCTGGCATCCGCCCTGCCCAGGAAAGACCGCCGCGCCATTGGCAAGGCCTTTCGGGCAGAACGCGGCAGTTTCACCGATCATCGCGCCGCTATTCGCCGTGATTTCGTGGCCATGATGACGGTGTTGCAAACCGAACCGTTTGACGCCGGCGCTTTGCAAGATCTGATGCAAGCCCAAAAGGCACGGATCAGCGAAACAGGTGACACATTGCAGCAGCTGGTGATCGAACGGATCAGTTTGATGACCCCTGAAGAGCGCAAGGAATTTGCTGAGAAGGTCGCCGAACGGGTGCATTTTGACGCGCGCAGAGGCGACAAAGATCGGGAACGCCGACGGGATTGATCCGCTGCCAGACGCGTGTTCGCGGTTTCGGGGAAAGCGTATCGGGATGAACTTGAGACAGATGATTGGTCCGAAACGCCCACGACATTGGTGTTTCTTGCCGCGTTTTCGTTTCCCCCTGTGTCCGGTTAAAAGCGAAACGCTTTAGGCGTCAGAATGCGCGCCCACTCAGGCGGCGCTTTGTACAAAACTCACCTGATTGCGCCCCTCAGCCTTCGATGCATAAAGCGCGCGATCTGCGGATTGCAACAAGGACTGGATATCCCCGTCTTCGGTGCGCCCCGGACGGGATACAGCGACGCCAATGGACATGGTTACCGGAATTTCCCCACGTATGGCCTTGGAGGGGATCGGAGTTTCGCCAACAATGCGGCGCAAACGTTCTGCCATGATCAAGGCCGCATCGTGATCGGTGTCTGGCATTGCGATCAAAAACTCTTCGCCGCCAAATCGTGCCAGCAGATCCATGTCGCGGATATTGGCACGCAGGCGATTGGCCACATCGATCAGAACCTCGTCCCCCGCAATATGCCCGAACCGGTCATTGATGGATTTGAACCGGTCCAGATCCAGGAGCATCAGGGCATATCCCTTGCCCTCCTGGGCAGACTGCGCTTCCAGACGCTCCAGATAAGAGGCCGCGTAGCGTCGATTGTACAACCCGGTCAGCGGATCTGTCATGGCCAGCGACAGGCGCTGATCCACCGTATTGCGCAACCGGTCCGACAGGAATTTTCCGGGGATCAGGCGTTTTAGCCGAATCCTGATCTCCTCGGCGTCGAAATACCCGGTCAACACCGCATTTGCCCCAAGATCCAACGCCATGGACGCTGCGGTCCCACCGTTGCTTTCATCCACAAACAGGATCAGCGCATTGCGTGTCGACAGGCGCGATCGCAATTCCGAGAGCAGGCGCAATCCATCGCCGGGATCTGGCAGATTGGCCGCAATGACAAAGACATCGGGCACGGCATCGCCCTTTGCACTATCCTCAAGCGCTTGTGCCTTGGTCAAGACGTGCACTTTTTGCGACATTTCATGGGTCAGCGCTTTGCGCCACATCAGCCCGGCTTCGACCGTGGGCGGCAACAATGCGATCTGCGCCTGGCGTTGAAATGTCCCGGGGGCCTCTGCAAATCCCATTTCCTCGGCCAGGACCTGCCGGCGGGCCATTTCGTTGCGAGACGCATGCACACGCATCAGGTTGCGCACCATCGCCAGAAGTGTGCTTTCGTCCAGTGGCTTGGTCAGGAAATCCTCGGCCCCGGCGCGCAAGGCATCCAGCCGCGAACTGCGATCATTGATCGGAGAGATAATAACCACCGGGATTTGTGCAAGCGGGGCATGTTCTTTCAATTGTCGACAGGCCTCAACCCCACCTCCGCCCTGAAGCGTCTGCCCCAGCAGGATCAGGTCGGGTTGATGAGCGGTTGCAAGGCTGATCACCTCGCTTACCGTGGCGGCCTGCACCACATCATAACAGGCTGAGGTGAGTTTCACCTTCAACACGATGCGATTGGTCGCTACGTCATCTGCTATGAGAATCCGCCCTGACATTCGAACCCCTGGTTCTTTCTGGTGTTGTGCTCGACTATAGCTTCGGCTGAATTGGTTAAGAAAACCTTTCCAACGGAAGGAAATGTGAATGAATTATGAAAAGGCCGAGGTCATTGGCCTGACCGCAATCACCTGGCTTGTGGGAAATGATGACCTGTTGCCGGTTTTTATGGGGGCAACCGGGGCAGGGGTGGATGACCTGAAGGATGGGGCCGCAAACCCCGAGTTTTTGGGGGCGGTCCTGGATTTCCTGATGATGGATGACCAATGGGTGATGGCGTTTTGCCAGGCTCATTCCCTGCCATATGAGACCTTGCAGCAGGCCCGTATGGTCCTGCCTGGTGGCACATATATGAATTGGACTTGACCCGCCGCATCCGGGGGGTGTTCATGAACGCGGATTTTACCGGGGGGACGCACGCGCCATGACCATCGAAGCTTTGCTGTTTGACAAGGACGGAACGCTGTTCCTGTTTGAGGCCACTTGGGAGGGGTGGGCGCGTGCCGTCCTTGACCGTTTGACAAACGGAGACCAGGAGCGCGCCCGCGTCGTGGGGGCGGCCATCGGATTTGCGTATGATGCGGGCCGGTTCCAGCGCGACAGTGTCGTGATTGCGGGCACCCCCGAAGAGGTGGTCGCGGCCCTGGGCCAGTTTTTTGATCACAGCCCCGCAGAGTTGGAAATGATCCT
The DNA here is from genome assembly GCF_049803815.1 of Aliiroseovarius crassostreae. Lineage (GTDB taxonomy): Bacteria > Pseudomonadota > Alphaproteobacteria > Rhodobacterales > Rhodobacteraceae > Aliiroseovarius > Aliiroseovarius crassostreae_A. Next base: position 124,981 of record NZ_JBNAGI010000001.1, on the reverse strand, counting down.
GAATGAAGAAGCCGCCCTTGCGCCGCAGGCCCAGGCCGTGGATTTGCCGTCTGTCCTGCAGGACTTGCGCGCCCGAGGGCTTGGCCTGGGGGTCGCCACCAATGATGCCGAACACCCCGCGCGGGCGCATCTGTCGGGGGCAGGTATCACCGATCTGTTTGATTTCATTGCCGGGTATGACAGCGGATTTGGCGGAAAACCCGCCCCGGGGCAGTGCCTGGCCTTTGCCAAAAAGCTTGGACTGGATCCGGACAAGGTGGCCATGGTTGGCGACAGCCTGCATGATCTGCATGCGGGCCGTGCGGCGGGGATGACAACGGTTGGCGTTCTGACCGGGATTGCCACCGAAGCCGAGCTTGCCCCGCATTGTGACATTGTGCTGCCGGATATTGGCCATCTGGCAGGATGGCTAGACCAACGCTGACATCAAGACCTGCCTGAGCTTGACGCGCAGAATTGTCGCAATTTGACGTAATTCTTCTTTTTTTAAACCAAACTCCGAGCCGGGTCCCCTCCTGCATTTTCAATTTCTTAACTCACCACACCTAAGTTCATGACGTCACATGGTAGGGCGAGTTATCTATGCACGGTTTAATCAACCGATCTTTAGAGAGTTTTTTGCGCGGAACTTACGGAGAGGAGTTCTGGTGCAATATCGTACATGATCTGAAACTTGGGATTACGCATTTCGAACCCATGTTTTGCTATGATCCGGAACTGACCGAAAACATCGTCGACCAGGCCGCAGACCGCCTGGGCAAAACACGAGATGCGCTGTTGGAAGATTTCGGCACCTTCCTGATCATCGACAAGCGGTCAGATCGGGTCCGCCGGTTGCTGCGGTTTGGGGGGGTGACCTTTACCGAGTTCCTGCATTCCCTCGAAGACTTGCCAGGGCGCGCCCGGCTGGCCGTGCCCGAGATCGACATGCCCGAAATAGAACTGGACGAACTGCCCGACGGTCAGTTTGTCCTGTCTGTTCGCCACCCGATACCCGGATTTGGACATGTCATTCTGGGCAGCTTGCGTGCCCTTGCGGATGATTACGGGACATTGGCGCTTTTGGAACATGATGGGCGTGAAGGAGAGACTGAAACCATTTCGGTCCAGCTGCTGGATGTGGCCTATGCCGAAGGCCGGCGTTTTGACCTTGCGGTAGGTACAGGATGACAGTGCATATCCCGATAAAACTCAGCCTGGATGGGCTGGATCAGATGATGCCCATGTGTCTCGTGCTGAACGCAAAAGGCATCGTCATCCATGCAGGTCCAACGTTTTCAAAACTGTTGCCGGGTCAGCAGGTGGAAGGGACCAGCGTGTTTCGCCTGGTAGAATTGCGCCGCCCGAAGGTCATCACCAGCATGGATCAGGTGCGGGGTCTGGAAGGCAGCAAGCTTTATATGCGGCTGCGGGACGAGTTTGACACCCCGTTGATTGGCACCCTGACCTGCCTGCCGGGGGGCAAACAGGTGTTGCTGAACATGTCCTTTGGCTACTCTGTCGTGGATGCGGTGCGTCGGTATGATCTTGCCGGATCCGATTTTGCCCCAACCGATCTGACGCTTGAAATGCTTTATCTGGTCGAAGCGAAATCAGCGGCGATGGAAACCTCGAACCAGATGGCGCAACGCCTTTACGGGGAAAAGACCGAAGCAGAGGCAGAAGCCATGTCGGATGAGCTGACGGGGTTGAAAAACCGTCGGGCGCTTGACCAGGTTCTGACGCGGCTTTTGTCGCAAAAAGCGCAGTTTGCCTTAATGCATCTGGATCTGGATTTCTTCAAAGCGGTCAATGACACCATGGGGCATTTGGCCGGGGATCAGGTGTTGCAGAACGTGGCCGGTATCCTGACCTCTGAAACCCGCGAAGCGGATACGGTGGCCCGTGTTGGGGGGGATGAGTTTATCCTGATCCTGACGGAACAGATTGACCATAAAAGCCTGTCCTTGATCGCGAAACGCATGATTGAACGGTTGGAAGAACCGGTTTTGTTTCGCGGCGAAGAATGCAGGATTTCGGCAAGCATCGGTATGGTGACCACGGCGGAATATGATCAACCGGATGCAGCGCAGATGATTGATGATGCGGATGTCGCACTTTACGCCTCAAAGGACCGGGGCAGGGCGTGCTATACGATTTACACATCACAGTTGCGTGGTGCGTAAAGACCAAATCGGTATTGGGCTGTGCAACGCTTGACAGCACCCCTTCGCTTGCGTACCGCTCTCAACACGTTGGAATTGACGTGTTTTAAAAGGGGGGCTTCATGCGCAAGTGCTTGACATTGCTGTCTGTCCTGTCGGTCATTATGCCGAATGTGGTTCGCGGTGACAGTGGCCAGACTGTGCAAGCCATATTGGGCAAGACCCTGGAAAGCCCACATGTAAAACACGCGCATATTTACGCGGATGGCACCCTGGATGGGGTGTTTAACGGGATTTCGTACGCCGGAACCTGGACCCTGGAAGATGGCCGGTACTGCCGCGAGCTGACACGCGGATTGATCAGCGAACGCGCTTGTCTGGATCTGAAGCCCGTCGTGAATGATACGGGGGTACTGATTGCCGTGATCTTCAAAGCAGCCGGTGTTGAAACCCGGTTTGAGGTCAACTGATCGAAACGGTGGTCGATGGCTTTCGATGACGGGGTAAAACCTCACCGGATCGCGCCCGCCCCTTTGAAGTCTGCCGCAGCACCGACGCAGTTGCTGCCGAGACAAGTTTCCACAAGAGCCAAGGGCAACTGATCCCGGTTCGCGTGCACCGACGCAGCCGGGGTGCTTTTACCGGAACACGTCTCCCGTATCAGCGTTCAAATACAGCCGGTTGGCGACCGTCGCACCACCGCAGTAGGTGAAGTAGACGGGTTGGTTTCTATGGCTTGTAGACTTTACCCATCCGCCCATGTCGCGGAAATCTCGTTCGGTGCACCGACGCTGCGCGATAAGCGATTGAGCCGCGATTGCGAAGGTGGTTCGGTATCGGGCAAAGTCGTCGGATCCCGCCACCAATTCCTCAATCCCCGACGCGTCCGCAGACGGATCAGGCGGACGCGTTTCAGATAGGTATTCAAGCGACACCCATTCGGCAAGTTGCCCGTCTACTATGCCGTTTGCATCGTCGCACGCGGCATTGCCCATATCGACGTATTCGCTGCGACCGCCGACGCAAGACGCCTCATAGAGCTGCGAAATCCGCGCCCACCCGTCGCGTTCTTCATGCACTGTCACGCCTTCGCGGAAGAACAATCGCCCGACCACACCGCAACTCTCCGACGCGCATGTGCGACGGTTCAAGCGTTCGGACGTGACCCAAAGCCGTTGGTTGCGATCGGACGCGGCCCACGGTCGTTCATTCAAATCCGGCGTGGCGGTTTTCTCTGTGTCCTGCGAGGGTCCTGTAACACCAATAAGAACGAAACAACCGACGAGAGAGGCCAACGCAATCCAACGGTTCTTAAACGGCTTGAATGGGGTGATCACCCCGGCCAACGACACGATTGACGCAAGCGCCAACGCCAAAACAACCACAGAACTTCCGTCCATGCTCATATCCTCTTTCGCGATTCAATGCCGCGACCCTAACACCAATAAGGTGTTTGTGTGGCGTCGTACGGGCGAAGCTGGAAAACACCTGACGTCGCGGGGTGCGACATGCGGTCATGTCTGCATGAGCGTTCACAGGGCGTTCGGAACGTCTGTGCGCTTGCATTAGAGAATTTATGGAAATCCAGACTTCTGAATTTCTGCTTTAACATCAATGATCTGCGAGGATAAGTGGCAGCCCGTAGGGGAATCGAACCCCTCTTTCCAGGTTGAAAACCTGGCGTCCTAACCGATAGACGAACGGGCCGCGCTTGGCGTGAGGAGGCTTTTAGTCAGTCCGCAAAAGGGACGCAACCCCTGAAATCGCCAATGGTCAAAAAAAACGGAGTTTTCCAGAGTTTTGTCCCTCATTCCATGTCAGGCCATGCCACCACGCCGCTGATCAGATTGTCGCGCATCAGACGCTGGGTCAGGTTGCCGCGCGGTATGGCGATCTGGTTGAGGTAGTGCCGGCAGAGATGTGCATATTTGCGGCTTGCCGCAACGGCTTGATCGGCGGTGATCGGCACAAAGGAAATCGCGTCGTGCGCGCGCATCTGGGCCACGCGATCCAGATCATATGACGGGATGGTCGCAATTTTGGGATATCCGCCCGTGGTCTGATGATCGGCCAGCAGGATCGTCGGCACGCCATCCCCCGCAACCTGAATTGCGCCCCGTAAGACCGGTTCGGAGGGGATGGAAAGGGCGCGCTCAAGATCAAGCTTCGCACCGGTCAACCGGACCCCCATTCGATCAAAAGCATCAGATAGGGCGAAGTTTTCTGTCAGAAAGCGCTCGATCGCAAGGCGGGAAAAGTGCTGATCCTGCGGCCCCATCACAACATCTGTTGTCTTGTCGGGGACATGAAAATCCGGTTCGGGAATTGGACCTTCGCGATCTTCACGGATCTCGGCGTCGATGACCGTAATCTCTTGACCAGACCGAATGGCCCCGCCACCAAAACCGGAAATGGAGTGGGTGGCGCTGTGTCCAAGCCAGGTCTGCGTGAGAAAATGACCAGCGACCGCCAGATAGGCCCAACTGCCACGGGGGCCGGGACGCATGGTCAGGCGTTCACCGGCGCGCAGGGTCACAACGCGCCATCCCGTGTCAACCTGCCCGGCATGGTCGATGCGAAAGGCTCCGCCTGCAATGGACAGGGTCACTGCACCGTCGAGACAGTCAATCGACATCCCGGCCAGAGAGACCTCGATTGTCGTGCTGTCGGCGGGCTGTCCCAACGCGGTATTGGCCGCGCGATGGGACAGACGATCCATCGGACCGGACCGGGGCACCCCAAAGCGCATATGCCCCGGACGTCCGGCATCCTGAAAGCTGATCAACGGGCCTGCAAACCCGACACGAAGGTGCGCATCAGCCATGGGCAAGCTCCGGGTTCAACGCGGCCAGCTCGTCGGCCGATATCCGTATGAAGCGAACCTGGTCACCCACATCGAACAGAAACGGCTGGTCCGGATCATTTTGCAAAATGCGGGTGGGGGAGCGGCCGATGATCATCCACCCCGTCGGCATGGTCAAAGTGGTCACCAGACATTGCGGCCCGGCAATGATCACGCTGCCCGCGGGCACATCGCGCAGGGCCGTGGGTTTGCGCGGCACCTGGATGGCCGGATCCACGCCGGTCATATAGGCATATCCCGGTGCAAACCCGTACATGCCAACGCGATAAAGGCTGCTCAGGTGGCGTGAAATGACCGCGTCCGAGGTCAGGCCCGTTTGCTGGGCCACCGCGCCAAGGTCAGGCGCGAAGGGGGCATCGAAACAGACTTTGACCTCATGGATTTGCGTGTCGGTCCGATTGTGTGACAGTCCGGCGATCCGGGTTTCCAGTTCCGCTTGTAATGTAGCGTGATCCGTGAGCAGCGGGTCGAAGACCACCAGCAGGTTGACCAGCGCGGGGATCACCTCTTCCACGCCCAGCGGCGGGGTCCGGGCAATGGCCTGGTCCAGTGACAGGATCTGCTCAGCAACGCGATCATTGATCTGGTCTGAAAACGCGACCAGAAGCCCATGATCCGCCACGGCGGTGAATGTCGGGCGGGGGAAGGTCATCAGGGCAGAAAAGGTGCGACGGTGATGCCTGCCGCTTGCAGGCGGTTGCGGATTTCCCGGGCCATCGCCACCGCCCCGGGGCTGTCGCCATGCACACAGATGGAATGGGCCGCAAGCGGGATGGGATCGCCATCAATCACGGGCATTTTGCCGCTGTCGAGCATCCGGATCAGCCGCGTGGCTGCGTCCTCTGGATCGTGGATCATGGCCTGTGCGTGACCGCGCGGCACAAGTTGGCCGCTGGATAGGTATCCCCGGTCGGCGAAAATCTCGGAATAGGTCTCAAGCCCCGTGGTGCGGGCAGCGGTTTCAAAGGCTGTACCGGAAATCGCCAAGACAGCCAAATCTGCCCGCAATGACTTGATTGCCCCGGCAATGGCGCTGGCCACCTCCGCATTTGCCGCTGCCAGATTGGCCAACGCCCCATGAGGTTTGACATAGCGCACCGGGACGTGGGCAAGATCGGAAATGGCCAGAAAAGCGCCGATTTGGGCGGCCACCATTCGGGCGATTTCATCCGGGCTCATGGGAATGACCCGCCGCCCGAACCCTTCGCGATCATTATATCCGGGATGGGCCCCGGCCACGACGCCGTTGTCTGAGGCCAGTTTCAGAGTGCGATACATGGTCTCCGGGTCGCTGGCATGGCCGCCGCAGGCGATATTGGCGCTGCTGACAAGGGTCAGCATGGTGGCATCATCGCCCATGGACCAGGGGCCAAACCCCTCTCCCAGATCCGAATTCAGATCTATGTGCATATGGTTCCCCTATTTGTCAGCGCGAATGCGGTGGTCATAAAATCATAGGGGCAGTTGAGGGCGGTGTGAATGCGCAAAGATGCCGGTAAGGCGCCGGTAAGGCAAAGACAAGATACACCTGTGGGGCGGAACCAGCCACGATGACGAAAAGTGGGGGATTTGCGGCACGACATGTAAAGCTTGCGCACCCTCAAAAAGGGCATCGCATCACACCTAAATTCTTGGGGAAGCAGTGGCAGCCCGTAGGGGAATCGAACCCCTCTTTCCAGGTTGAAAACCTGGCGTCCTAACCGATAGACGAACGGGCCACGCTGTCGGTGAGGCGGGTTTTATGGAAAACCGAGAGGGCGCGCAAGGGGGAAAATTCCGAATTGGAAAAATTATTGAAAACCGTTTTTTGTCAGGCGGTTGCGGCGTCATCCAGGCGCAGTTGCGGCGAAGAACGCCCTTGCCAATGATTCACCTCGAGCTTGCCCGCGAGGTGGAACCTTTGCCCTCCGGAGTTTTCCAGGAGCGGGCCAAGCGGGCCGTCAAATGCCCCAAAGCAAATCGCATCGATCCGCGGGCCCATCCCGTCGCCAAAGCTGAGTTTCAGGTGGTTTTGCCCGACCCGTTTCGCGAAGAACACCTGTATATCCGGAAAGGCAAACCTTGGCGCAGGGGCCGAGGCGCCAAAGGGGCCAGCCTGCTCCAGCTCTTCGATCAGGTCCACGGTCACAGCCGAGGGCATCAGCACCCCGTCAAGACGCAGGTCCGCCGCGCCCTGCAGGCCCGCCCCCTGTTTTGCCAAAAGCTCTGACAGGCGTTCCATTGCCGGTTCCAATTGGTCGCGCGACAGGCTCAGCCCCGCCGCCATCTTGTGCCCGCCGCCTTTCTGGATCATGCCGTCTGCGGCCAGCCGTTGGATCGACGCGCCCAGATCGACGCCGGCAATCGACCGGCCCGAGCCTTTGCCGTCCTCGCCATCAAAGCCGATCACCACGGCCGGGCGGTTGGTGGCTTCTTTCAGACGCGAGGCCACAATGCCCACGACGCCGGGGTGCCAGCCGTCGCCCGCCGCCCAGACCAGCGGGACGTCCAAGCCGCGCGCCTCGGCCTGTTCCAGTGCCACCTCTTGCACACGCGCCTCGATCTCGCGGCGCTCGGCATTCAGGTCATTCAGTCGCGCGGCGATGGATTGTGCCTCATGCGCGTTGGTGGTCGACAGAAGCCGCGCGCCCAGATCGGCCTTGCCAATGCGCCCGCCCGCATTCACGCGCGGCCCCATCATATAGCCAAGGTGATAGGCGCGGGGGGCTTCGCTCATGCCCGACACATCCGCCAGTGCGACCATGCCCGCGCGTGCGCGACGCGCCATGATCTTTAGCCCCTGACGCACCAGGGCCCGGTTGGCGTCCACCAGGGGGGCTACATCGGCCACGGTGCCAAGCGCCACGAGATCCAGCATGGAAATCAGGTCCGGCCCCTTGCGGCCCGCCTCGCGCAAGATGCGGCCCAGTTCGACCAGCATCAGAAACACAACACCTGCGGCACACAGGTAACCCGGCGCGTCCAATTCATCCTGCCGGTTCGGGTTCACCACGGCCACCGCGGGGGGCAGGGTCTCGCCGCCCAGGTGGTGATCCAGCACAACCACATCCGCGCCTTTTGCTTGCGCCGCTGCAATCGGCTCATGGCTCAGCGTGCCGCAATCGACGCAGATGATCAGGCTGTGCTCGGCGGCCAGGGCGTCCATCGCGGGGATGTTCGGGCCATAGCCTTCGTCAATCCGGTCGGGGATATACAGCGTGACCTCGCGCCCCATCTGGCGAAACCAGTCAATCAGAAGCGTGGCCGAGGTGGCGCCATCCACGTCGTAATCGGCGAACACCGCGACTTTTTCATTCTGATCAAAGGCTTGCAGCGTGCGTGCCGCCGCCTTCTCCATGTCCTTCAAACCGCGCGGGTCGGGCAGGAGCGCCTTTAAGGTCGGGTCAAGAAATTCAGCGGCGCCCTCGGCCGTGACCCCGCGCCCGGCAAGGATCTTGCACAGGGGCAGGGGCAGTTGGGTCAGTTGGTGCAGATGTTCGGACTGGCGATCCACCTCGATGCCCGGCCCGATCCAGCGCCGACCCGTGGCCGAGCTGTCAACGCCGAGAAAGCTCATGCCAGCGCCTCTGCGGTCGAACAGACGGTGACAAATTCGCCGGCGATGTGATCAATGGCGGATTGGTGGATCATGTCGGGATCCACTTCGCCGCCGCCCCGCCAAGCGGTGTTGGCCCCTTCGGAAAAGGCGGCGGTGGCGTCATGGACCAAGGTGACATTGAAGCCGAGATTGGCCCCCATGCGGCAGGTGGTCGACACGCAATGGGGCGTGGTGATGCCAGCCACGACCAGATCCGTGATGCCATTCGCGCGCAGGCGCGCCTCCAAATCCGTGCCGATAAAAGCGGAATTGGCGGATTTCTGGATCACCGGTTCGCCCGGTTGGGGGGCAATGGCCGGGTGCAGCGCCACCCCCGGCTTGCCGGGGTAAAGCGGGCTGTCGGGATTGGTCGACAGGTGCTGGATCAGGAAAACGGGCCAGCCGTTACCGCGCCAATGCGCCAAAAGCCGCCCCGCCTTTTCTTCCGCATCCGGGTTGTTGCGCGCGCCCCAGTAAGGGTCACTAAACCCCGCCTGAATGTCCACAAGGATCAACGCGCGCGCCATGCCGGATCAGCCTGCTTTCACAGGGTTGCGATAGATCATGCGGCGCACAGACCCGGTTTTTGACCGCATCAGCAGGGTTTCGGTGGTCAGGAAACCCGGTTCACGCTTGATGCCAGATACAACAGACCCGTCGGTCACGCCGGTTGCGGCAAAGATCACGTCAGCGGTGACCATTTCGTCGCGCGAATAAATCCGGTCCAGATCCGTGATGCCTGCCTTGGCGGCGCGGCCCCGTTCGTCATCATTGCGGAAGGTCAGCTGTCCCCACATCTGGCCGCCCATGCATTTCAGCGCCGAGGCTGCCAGCACACCTTCCGGCGCGCCACCCCGGCCCATATACATGTCGATGCCGGTGATCTCGGCCTCGGCGCAGTGGATCACACCGGCCACGTCACCATCGGTGATCAGGCGGATTGCCGCCCCGGTCGACCGGATGCCGTCGATCATCTCTTCGTGGCGCGGACGTTCCAGCACACAAACGGTGATGTCGGTGGTGTCACAGCCCTTGGCCGCAGCCAGGGCTTTCACGCGTTCCGCCGGGCACATTTCCAGGCTGACCACGTCTTTTTCATAGCCCGGCCCAATCGCCAGTTTTTCCATGTAGACATCGGGCGCGTGCAGCAGGGTGCCGCGCGGGGCCATGGCGATCACGGTCAGCGCGTTGGGCATGTCTTTTGCGGTCAGGGTGGTGCCTTCCAACGGGTCCAGCGCGATGTCCACGGCAGGGCCGTCGCCCGAGCCGACCTCTTCGCCGATATACAGCATCGGGGCCTCGTCGCGTTCCCCTTCGCCGATCACCACCGTGCCCTGGATGTCCAGCAGGTTCAGCTGATCGCGCATCGCGTTGACAGCAGCCTGGTCAGCGGCCTTTTCATCGCCGCGCCCGACCAGCGTGGCACTTGCCATCGCGGCAGCTTCGGAAACACGGGCCAGACCCAGCGACAACATGCGGTCGGCGAAAACGACTTTATCGGCCATGAGAGCAATCCTCGAATAATGCAGTTGGGCATGGGTTTAGTGATGGGGCGCAAGCGGGGCAAGGGAAATGGGCCCCATTCGCACCAACTTCGCGCCAAACACACCAGAAACGTGCGCGCTGCCTCTTTTTCTTGTTGCAAATATCCCGGGGTGAGGCCGCAGGCCGAGGGGCAGCGCCCCTTTGCACACCCTCCCACCAAAAAAGGCGCCCCGATCGGAGCGCCCTGTTCTTTGGGGCCAAGGGTGATTCACCTGGGGGATCACACCTCTTCAATGCGGATCGCCACCGGTTCGCCATCCACGACGCCCGTTTCGCCAAGGCCAGCCAGCGCCGTGTCCAGCGCGTCGCGCGTGCATTTATGGGTCACAATCAGCACAGGGGCTTTTTGCTCGTTATGGCGGATCTGGCGCATCCGGTCGATGGAAATGCCCGCATCCCCCAGAACCGCCGCCACCTTGGCCAGCGCGCCGGGTTTGTCCAGCAGCGCCATTCGAATGTAATACGGCGCAGGTTTCGCCACCTTTGCCCCGTTCACCGGGCGCAGGGTCTTGGCCGGTTGGCCGAAGGTGGGCAGGGTGAAGCCGCGCGCGATGTCCATCACGTCGCCCATCACCGCGCTTGCGGTCGGGCCTTCGCCGGCACCGGGGCCGCGCAACACGATCTGTTCCACCGCGTCGCCTTCGATCACCACCATATTGGTGCCACCTTCCAACTGCCCCAGCGGCGATGTTTCGGGGACCAGACAGGGCGACATGCGCTGCTCCAACCCACGGCCGGTCATCTGCGCCACGCCCAACAGCTTGATACGGAACCCCATGGCCGCCGCATCTTCAATGTCTTCCAATTCGATCCGCTGAATGCCCTCAAGCTCCACCGCGTCGAAATTCACCTGCGTGCCAAAGGCAATCGAAGACAGGATCGAGAGCTTGTGGCCCGCATCAATCCCACCCACGTCAAGGTTCGGGTCCGCTTCCAGATAACCCAGTTCCGCGCATTCATCGAACAGTGCATTATAGCCGCGCCCTGTGGCCTGCATCTGGGTCAGGATATAGTTGCAGGTGCCGTTCATCACGCCCATGACGCGGGTGATGTCATTGCCCGCTAGCCCTTCGGTCAGGGCTTTGATCACCGGGATGCCCCCGGCGACAGCAGCCTCAAAGCGCAGGCGCACACCGGCCTCTTCCGCGGCCAGCGCCAATTCCTGCCCGTGATGGGCTAGAAGCGCCTTGTTGGCGGTCACGATGTCCTTGCCTGCCGCAATCGCCGCTTCGACCGATGCTTTGGCGGTGCCTTCATGGCCGCCCATCAGTTCGACAAACACGTCCACATCGTCGCGTTTGGCCAGATCCACCGCGTCATCTTCCCAGGCGTAATCCGACAGGTCCACGCCGCGATCCTTGTCTTTCGACCGGGCCGACACGGCGGTGATCACCACCGGGCGCCCGGCGCGGGCCTCCAGCAGATGGGCCTGACGACGAATGATTTTCACCACGCCGATGCCAACGGTGCCAAGACCGGCGATACCAAGACGCAGCGGCGTGCCGGGGGCGGAAATGTCACTCATGTTGTTCTCCATCGGATCTGGTGAAGGGACGCGTTTGGCGAGATCTAGCGAAAGGTGGCACAGGACGCAATGCGGTCATTGGCCGATTGCGACGCCGAGGGTGTTATTTCCGCGGCTGGCCTTGAAGTAATGGGACATGTTTAACGCTGGGCAAGTGCGTCTTGCATCCGCGCCCTGGTGCCCCCGTCCACGATCGACCCACGCAGGGCAGCGGCCCGGGCACGCAGCGCGGCGGCGCGGCTGGTCAGCGATCCTGTCAGGGCGGGAATGTCGACCTCTTCCGGTTGTTGGGCCAGCAGGGTATCGAGCGGCAGGATCCTGGGGTAATCCGCATTTCGCGCCACGTTGGACAGGGGTTTCCCCACCTCCGGGCTGGGCGAACAGGCGGCAAGACCGATCAGAGCGGGGATCAGAAAGGACATGGTTAGGGTGCGGGTCATCTGCTGCGGGTCCGGCCGTGTGGTTTGATCTTGCGGAGACCATATCCATGCCCCTGCCGGGGGGCAAGCCGGTGCAGGAGGCGGCAGGGGGTTTGCGTCACGTCGCCAGAGAATGAGGTTTTATTTGAACGATTGTTCAGTTATCGTGACCCCATGGCACGTAAAACCGGATCACATAGCGAAATCACTGGCCCCAAGGTGCGCGACGCGGCGCTCAGCCTGTTTGCCCGCCACGGCTATGCCGCCGTGTCCATGCGCCAGATCGCGCGCGAGGTCGGGGTGCAGGCGGGGGCCTTGTACCTTTACACGAAGGACAAGCAAAGCCTGTTGTTTGATCTGATGCGCACCCATATGGACGAGCTGTTGGTCGCGTGGGATGCTGCGCCCAAACAGGATACGCCGCTGGGCCAGCTTGAGGATTTCGCGCGCTTTCACATCCATTTCCATCTGGATCGCCCGGATGCGGTGTTCATCGCCTATATGGAGCTGCGCAACCTGACCGAAGACAACTTCGCCACGCTGGAAACCCTGCGCCGCCGCTATGAGCGCGAGCTGGAGAAGATCCTGGAAGCGGGGCGCGATGCGGGGGTGATCCATGTGCCGGACACCCGCCTTGCCACCATGGCGGTGATTGCGATGCTGACCGGGGTCAACACCTGGTATCGTGAAGGCGGACGGCTGAGCCAGGACGCGGTGGCGGACATCTATTGGGACATGGTGCGCGGGGCCGTTGGGGCCTGACTACCCGCTGGACTCGGTTCGCAATTCGGCGGATAAAGAGCCATGTCTCTGCCACCCGGTTTCCTTGATGAATTGCGCACGCGCCTGACCCTCTCGGATGTGGTCGGTCGTAAAGTCATATGGGACAAGCGCAAATCGCAGCCGGGCAAGGGCGACATGTGGGCGCCATGCCCGTTTCATCACGAAAAAACCGCGTCTTTTCATGTGGATGACCGAAAGGGGTTTTATTACTGCTTTGGCTGCCACGCCAAAGGGGATGCGATTTCCTTTGTGAAGGACACGGAGAATGTCGGCTTCATGGAGGCGGTGGAAATCCTGGCCGGTGAGGCCGGGTTGCAAATGCCCGCCCGCGATCCGCGCGCGCAGGAAAAGGCCGACCGCCGCACCCAGCTGGCCGAGGTGATGGAGATGGCCGTGGGCCATTTCCGCCTGATGCTGAAAACAGCCGCCGGCACCGCCGCGCGCGAGTATCTGGCCGGGCGAGGCCTGGATGAGGCCGCGCAGGATCGTTGGGATATCGGCTTTGCGCCTGATCTGTGGCAGGGGCTGTGGGATCATCTGAAGGGCAAAGCTATTGCCGATGATTTGATCCTAGGCGCGGGGCTGGCCAAGCCCAGCCAAAAGGGTGGCAACCCCTATGACTCCTTCCGCGGGCGGATCATGTTCCCGATCCGCGACGCGCGCGGGCGCTGCATTGCCTTTGGTGGCCGGGCGATGGACCCGAATGACAATGCGAAATATCTCAACAGCCCGGAAACCGAGCTTTTTGACAAAGGCCGCAACCTTTACAATGTCGGCCCCGCGCGGGCCGCGTCCGGCAAGGGCCAGCCGCTGATCGTGGCCGAGGGCTATATGGATGTGATTGCCATTTCCGAAGCCGGGTTTGGGGCAACGGTGGCCCCGCTGGGCACGGCGATCACCGAGGACCAGCTGCACCTGATGTGGCGCATCAACCCCGAACCCGTCATTGCACTGGATGGCGACACGGCCGGTCTGCGCGCCGCAATGCGGGTGATTGATCTGGCCCTACCGCTCTTGGAGGCGGGGAAGGGATTGCGCTTTGCGATCATGCCTGAAGGGCAGGACCCGGATGACCTGATCAAGGCGCAGGGGCCGCAGGCGATGCAGGCGGCGATTGACCAGGCGGTGCCGATGGTGGAGCTTTTGTGGCGGCGTGAAACCGAGGGCCGGAATTTCGACAGCCCGGAACGCAAAGCCGCGCTTGATAAGGATCTGCGCGAGGTGATTTCGCGCATCAAGGACCCGTCCATTCGCACCCATTACGGTCAGGCGATCAAAGATAAACGGTGGGAACTGTTCCGAGCTCGCCCGCAATCCGGGGCCGGACGAGGGGATTGGAAGCCCGGGAGTGGCAAGGGCTTTGGGAAAGGGGTCGGCAAAGGTTTTAAAGCGCGACACGAACCGGTTTTGCACACCACCAAAAGCTCGATCCTTGCAGGGGGCAGCGCCGAGGCGGAGCTTGTGATCAGCGAAGCGGTGTTGATCGCGGTCCTGATCCTGCGCCCGGACTTGCTGGATGCCGTGGAGAGCCGGATCGAACGGATCGAAATGATTGACCGCGATCACGCCGAGATGCAACGGATCCTGCTGCGATATGCACCCGATGGCGAACAGGTGATCCGGGAGGAAATTACCAACAGGATTGGCGCTGCCTGCCTTGAAAAACTGTTCGCCCTCAACCATGTAAAAATATCGGCTGGGGTTCGGTTGCCCGACGATAGCGAAATTGCCGAAGCCACCATCGCGTCCGCGTTGCGCCGGCTTGAGGCGCTTCCAAGCGTGCAAAGCGAGGTGGGCGATGCCGCGCGCGATCTGGATGGGGTTGCCGATGAAGGGGTGACCTGGCGGTTGGCGCAGGCGGCAGAGGCGCGCAATCAGGCAACTGTGAACCAGACCGAAGACAAGACCACGTTTGAACGGGCTGAGAACGGTCTGTTGATCAGTCGGGAAGAGAAGGACGTATTTGACCGGATGCTGGCCGGGCTGTCGGTGACCAAGGGGAAAGACGCCGGCAGCTGAGGGGATTCGCAACAAAACGCGAGAAACCTGCGTGAATCACGCGCGAAAACACATTACATGGGTTGGCGAATCAACGATTCGAATGTTTTGATTCGACAACCCGAATCAACCGCCATCCGATTCGCCTATGCCAGAGGGGACCCGGCAACAGGCCAAACAATCGGACCGCAGTGCAAGGAGTGCCCATGGCCGCCAAAGACACCGCATCGGACCGCAAGGACGATCAGGACGCCGAACAGATCGGCGATATGAGCCAAGCCGCCGTCAAGAAGATGATCGCCGAAGCGCGCGAGCGCGGCTATATCACCTATGACCAGCTCAACCAGGTGCTGCCGCCCGATCAGGTCAGTTCCGAACAGATCGAAGACGTGATGTCGATGCTCAGCGAAATGGGCATCAACATCATCGAAGATGAAGAGGCGGAAGAGGAAGAGAAGGGCTCGACCGAGCTTGTCGTGAAAAACGCAGGCGGCGAGGTGGCTGTGGCCACTGCCGAGACCGAGAAACTGGATCGCACCGATGACCCGGTGCGCATGTATCTGCGCGAAATGGGGTCGGTGGAACTCTTGTCACGCGAAGGCGAGATTGCGATTGCCAAGCGGATCGAGGCCGGTCGCAACACGATGATTGCCGGGCTGTGCGAAAGCCCGCTGACCTTTCAGGCGATCACCATCTGGCGTGACGAACTTCTGAACGAAGACATTCTGCTGCGCGACGTGATCGACCTTGATGCCACGTTTGGCAATCAGCTGGACGAGGATGACGAGGAAGAGACCGTTCTGGATGGGGCGGCGAAAGCCGACGCGCCCGCCGCCGAGAAAAAGGAAAAAGAACAAGAGCTCGACGCGGATGGCAATCCTCTGAACAACGATGATGATGATGACGAGGATGAGGCCGCGAACATGTCGCTTGCGGCGATGGAAGCCGCGCTCAAACCGCGTGTGCTCGAAACCCTCGAACTGATCGCGCGCGACTATACCATGCTCAGTGAAATGCAGGATCTGCGGATGAGCGCGACGCTCAACGAAGATGACAGTTTCACCGACAAGGAAGAGAAGGCCTATCAGAAGCTGCGCTCGGAAATTGTGCTTTTGGTGAATGAATTGCACCTGCACAACAACCGGATCGAAGCGCTGATCGACCAGCTTTACGGCATCAACCGCCGCATCATGTCGATTGACTCGTCAATGGTGAAACTGGCCGACCAGGCCCGGATCAACCGCCGGGAATTCATCGACGCCTATCGCGGGCGCGAGCTTGACCCGACCTGGTTTGACGACATGACCCAGAAATCCGGTCGTGGCTGGCAGATGTTCATCGAAAAATCCGCCGATAAGGTGGAAAAACTGCGCGGTGACATGGCGCAGGTTGGGCAATATGTCGGTGTCGACATCCCGGAATTCCGCCGCATTGTTCAGCAGGTTCAGAAGGGTGAAAAAGAGGCGCGTCAGGCCAAGAAGGAAATGGTCGAAGCCAACCTGCGTCTGGTGATTTCGATTGCCAAGAAATACACCAACCGCGGATTGCAATTCCTTGATCTTATTCAGGAAGGGAACATTGGCCTGATGAAGGCGGTGGACAAGTTTGAATACCGTCGCGGCTATAAATTCTCGACCTATGCGACCTGGTGGATCCGTCAGGCGATCACGCGTTCGATCGCCGATCAGGCGCGCACGATCCGTATTCCGGTGCATATGATCGAGACAATCAACAAGCTGGTGCGCACCGGTCGTCAGATGCTGCACGAAATCGGCCGCGAACCGACCCCGGAAGAGCTGGCCGAGAAGCTGCAGATGCCGCTGGAGAAGGTGCGCAAGGTGATGAAGATCGCCAAGGAGCCGATTTCCTTGGAAACGCCAATTGGCGACGAGGAAGACAGCCAGCTGGGCGATTTCATCGAGGACAAGAATGCCGTGCTGCCCTTGGACAGCGCCATTCAGGAAAACCTCAAGGAAACCACAACGCGGGTTCTGGCCTCGCTCACCCCGCGCGAAGAACGTGTGTTGCGGATGCGTTTCGGCATCGGCATGAACACCGACCACACGCTGGAAGAGGTGGGCCAACAGTTCTCTGTGACCCGCGAACGGATCCGCCAGATCGAGGCCAAGGCGCTCAGGAAACTGAAGCACCCCAGCCGCTCGCGCAAGCTGCGCAGCTTCCTGGATCAGTAATCAAAGCGCCCCCGCAAGGGGGCGTTTTTTGTTGGAGGGCGTAAATGTATTCGTTGGTCGAGAGGCTCTATTCTAGCGCTGAAAATGATGTAATCCGCCCGCTGATTGCAGCAAAGGGGCGAAGGTTTAATAATCCAATAACTAGGACTTCTCCCCGGTGGCAAAGAGCATATGCAGTACAATTGCGGCGCTATTTGTCATTGGAAATGGGAAGTGAAAATGGCTACGGATGTATCTGGGATGAAAGCCCAGAGGGCTGGGAAGATACTGAATTTATTCCACTACTCGACAGCTATTGGTGTCCTGACCGGGTTGAGCGCCAAGCGTTGATCGGTGGTCTTTCCTTCAAAAAAGATGGGGATCTAGGTTGGGTCTTGGAGTTTGCGTGGCTTCATCCGTTCCATCGGCATAAGGGGAAATTGCAGGCACTTTGGGGTGAGGCTAAGGCCAGATATGGTAATTCCTTTGAAATCTCTCCCCCTGTGTCGAATGCTATGGAATCTTTTCTAAATAAGGTTGAGCACCCTTGCGGTGAGCTTTGGCCAGAACGGTAAGATATTGGCACCACCGGATCACTCGTGATCCGGTTTGCGCCCGACCCGCCCCCAAGGGCGGGCGCAAGACGCCCACCCCGGGCCGGGCGCAAACCCAATGGTGGGAACTCTACCAAGCCACATGTTGGCTTGCCTCGATCCACAACAACCGCCATTCTAGTCCCAAAAAGGATCCCCCCATGTCCCTCTTCTCCAAACTCTTCGGCGGTGGCTCCAATCCCCCCGAAACCCCGCCAGAACCCGAAATGCACAATGGTTTTGCGATCTACCCGGAGCCTGAAAAGGAAGCGGGCGGTTATCGCATTGGCGCGCGGATCGAGAAGGACGTGGGCGGCGAGATGAGATCCCACCTGATGCTGCGCGCGGATGTACTGGGCTCGAAAGAAGAGGCCAGCGCGGAAAGCCTGCGCAAGGCGAAGATCTTCATCGACCAGATGGGCGACCGGATTTTCGGCTAGGGGCCAATGACCATATTCACGATCAGCACCAACGGGCAGGGGCTATACGAGTTTACCCACGACGTGACCCGCTGGGCAGAGGGGCAGGGGATCCGCGACGGGGTGCTGACGCTCTTTGTCCGCCACACCTCGTGCTCGCTGCTCATTCAGGAAAACGCCGACCCCGAGGTGCAGACCGACCTGCGCAACTTCTTTCACCGTCTGGTGCCGCCCACCACCGACCCGTCCATGTCTTATCTGACCCACACCTACGAAGGCCCCGACGACATGCCCGCCCATATCAAGGCGGCGATGATGCCGGTCAGCCTGTCGATCCCGATCCTCGACGGCCGCCTTGCGCTTGGCACCTGGCAGGGGATCTACCTCTTTGAACATCGTGATCGCCCGCACACCCGGCAGGTGGCCGGGGTGGCCCTTGCGTCACATTAGGGGGACCAAATCCCTAAACTTCCCACTGGACAGCGCAAATTCTCTATCTAGGGGCGAGCATTTCCCCCTACACAAACCCTAGTGGCTCCCCTATAGTGCCTGTGGATAACTGGGCGAAGACCCACGCCATGGGGCGGTTCATCCCGACCCGGGCGGTCAGATAAAGGAAAGGGACGCCACCATGCGCTGCCCGTTTTGCGGTAATATCGACACTCAAGTGAAAGACAGCCGACCGGCCGAAGACCATGTGGCCATTCGCAGGCGGCGGTTTTGTCCGGCCTGTGGCGGGCGTTTCACAACCTATGAGCGCGTTCAGCTGCGCGATTTGGTGGTGATCAAATCCAACGGAAGACGCGAAGATTTTGATCGCGAGAAACTCGAACGCTCCATCCGCATTTCAATGCAGAAACGACCTGTGGAACCTGAACGCATCGACCAGATGATCTCGGGCATTGTGCGGCGACTGGAGAGCATGGGCGAAACCGACATCCCGTCGAAAACCATTGGCGAGATCGTGATGGAAAGCCTGGCCCGGATCGACACCGTGGCCTATGTGCGCTTTGCCTCGGTCTACAAGAATTTCCAGGCAGCGGATGATTTCGACAAATTTGTCAGCGAGCTGCGCCCGAACTATCCCCAAGAAGAAGAGTGAATGATCTCAGATACATGAAGCTCGCGCTGTCGCTTGGGCGGCGCGGGATGGGGAGCTGCGCCCCGAACCCTGCGGTGGGCTGTGTGCTGGTGCGTGATGGGCACATCATTGGGCGTGGCTGGACCCATCCGGGCGGGCGCCCTCATGCCGAAGCGATTGCGCTTGCCCAGGCCGGCAATGCGAAGGGCGCGACGGCCTATGTCACGCTGGAACCCTGCGCCCATCACGGCAAAACCCCGCCCTGCGCACAGGCCCTGATCGACGCGGGGGTGGTGCGCGTGGTGGTGGCCCTTGGGGATCCAGATCCGCGCGTCGATGGGGGCGGGTTTGCCATGCTGCGCGCCGCCGGGATTGCGGTCGAGGTCGGCCTTTGTGCTGATGAAGCACGCCATGACCTTGCCGGGTTCCTGCTCAAGACCACCGAAGGGCGGCCCTGGATCACGTTGAAACTTGCCAACAGTTTTGATGGGCGCATCGCCACGGCCACCGGCGAAAGCCAGTGGATCACCGGGCCAGACGCGCGCCGATACGTCCACGCGCTGCGCGCGCGCCATGACGCGGTGATGGTGGGTGGCGGCACCGCGCGCGACGATGATCCCGCGCTCACCGTGCGCGGTCTTGGCGTAACCCGACAGCCCACCCGCGTGATCCTGTCCCGCCATCTGGATCTGCCGCAAAACAGCCAACTTGCGCGCACGGCGGCGGATACTCCCGTGCTGCTCTGCCATGGCCGTAAAGCGCCCAAAGACCGCGTGGCTTTTTGGCGGGCGCAAGGCGCGATCTGCCTTGAGGTGGCCGAACAAAACGGCACTTTGGATGCCGTGTCGGTGCTTCAGGCGCTTGGCACCCACGGCCTGACCCGCGTCTTCTGCGAAGGCGGTGGCGGGCTTGCGGCGTCGCTTCTCATGGCCGGGCTGGTGGATGAGCTGATCGGCTTTACTGCCGGGGTCGCGCTTGGTGCTGAGGGCCGCCCGTCTCTGGCCGCCATGGGCATCACCCAATTGACCGATGCGCCGCGCTTCCGGCTTGTCGAAACCCGCGCCTTGGGCGGCGATGTGCTGCACCGCTGGGCACGCGCCTGACCCCCTTTTTCTTGCCGAAAATACCTCGGGGTGAGCCTCAACGAGGCGAGGGGCAGCGCCCCTGTTCCTCAACGCCACAAATAGGCGTAACTGGCGAACAGCCCCTGCACCTTGGCCAATATCCGATTGCCCCGCCCGGGGGCGGGCACATCCCCATCGGCCAACCGATCCACCACCACTTCCACCGGGCAGGCCGTGCCTGTGACCGGATCAAAATAGCGCGGGTAATCGATCAGCGCCGCATGGGTCAGGCCCTCCAATGTGGGCCGTGCTGTGCGGCGTTCCGGGACATCCCCCAGGTCTGTCGTCAGCCCCCAACCCGCGTAAAACGGTGCCCCAAGACAGGTGACATTGACCCCTCGCAACAACGCCTCAAACCCCAAGGTTGAGGTCATGGTCCAGACCGCATCCACCTGATCCAGCAGCGCCATGGGATCGGCCTCATGTGCCACGAAATCCGCCAGCCGCGCCATATCAGCCGCGGCAATTCTTCCCTCGCGCAGCCCGGCCTCTACGTCCGGATGGGGCTTGTAAATGACCACCGCGTCGGGGTTTTCCGCGCGGACCCGTTCCAGCAACGCCAGATTGGTTGTGACCTCCGTGGTGCCCAACCGGATCGACGCGTCGTCCTCCACCTGACCGGGCACCAGAATGCGGGGACCGTCCGGCAGGGCGCTCAGATCCGGGGCAGGGCGGGCCAGGTTGTATTTGCCGATCCCTGCAGTGCGCAGCCGCGCCAACAATTGCTCCACCCGGATCTGTGCGTGATTCGGCAGGTTTTCCCGTGCCGCGATCAGCCGTTCCAAACGGCTCTCGCGCGTCGGATCGTAGTAAATGCCCAGATCATCGCGCACCAGCGACAGCGGCGGGATCAGGTCTGCCCCCAGGCCCCGTGATCGCAGGAACCCGTCCTCGATCCGATAAAGCGGCGCGTCTCCCTGATGGGCCGCCTCCTCTTTACCAGCCCACACCATCAGAGGTTTTCCCACCAATGCAGCGCCTTCCGCGGCCCGCCCGGCATTGTCGTCAAAAATTATCGAAGGCGCGGTGCGCCCTTTGCCAAGCTGCGCCGAGAAGAACTGTGATAGCGGTTTTCGTTTCCATAGCCGCATGCCAGAGGCCACATAGCCGTGGCGATCTTCGCGCCAGGCCCGGGCCCGCGCCTCTAAAATGTCGATCACCCGCTCAATATCGCACAGCGCGTCGCGATAGGGGTCATACCAGACCGGGTAGAGCATCATCGCCCCTGCAAAAAGCTGTGCCCGGGTCAAGCTGCGTGCGCGGCGGTTTGGGGGGCGTTCATCTTGCGTCAGGCCCCAGCCCGCATAGAAGGGCTGGCCAAAGACGCGCGGTTTGTGTCCGGCCAATATGGCCTCGAACCCCATGCCGGAACTGACGGTAAAGACGGCTTTGGCCCCGGACAAAAGCTCCCACGGGCTGATCGGATCGCGGATCAGCTTCACCTGATCGTTTTCGTCCTCACCCCCATAGTGGCCCTGCCTGTGGCCGCGTTGGGTTTCCGGGTGGGTCTTGATCAGAATGCGGTCATGGGGGTGGGCCAGCCGCGCCTCGACCAGCATGTCGCGAAACGTGCCTTCCGATGCGCCTGCATGGGCGATCGAGGCATCCCCCAGCGTCTGGTCGATCACCAGTATATAAGGCGCATCCGGTGCGGGGGTTGCGGGGTCAAAAGCGTTGTATTTGGACAGGTGCAGCGCCTGCAATCGCGCCATCGCGTGGCGGGCGCGGGTCAAAAGCGCGCTGTCGTCCAACGGAGTGTCCGACAGGATCTGTTCAAGCCGCGACGGGGCAGAGCTGTCGAAATGCACCCCCATGTCATCGAGCAGCAATCCCAAGGGGGGCTCGCCCTCGCGCCCCGGCAATACAGATCGCAGAAACGCGTCTTCAACCCGCAAAACCGGGCTGTTTTTCCACTGTGAAATCCACTCGCCGCGCCCGGATGTGGGGCTCTTGCCCCAGGTGCCCACCCAATCCCCGTCTTTTGGCAGGCCAACCTCCACCTTCCAGCCGGACAGGGCCAGAATACGCCGAATACGGGTCTGTGTCAGAAAACCGCCATTATAGACGCAAAGCCGCCGGGAAGTGGGCTCCCCGGCGGCATGTCTGTCAGGAAAAGGCGTGCTCACGGTCAGTTGCTGGATCCGCCCAGCGAGCTGGACAATGAGGCGATCGAACCTGCGGTCGACAGCGACCCTGTGATGGTCGACAAAAGCTTGGTCCACTGGACATACGGCGCTTCGGTCACATAGATCGTGTCGCCATCGCGGATCACGAAATCACGCGCCATGAACATGCCATTGGGTTCGGTCAGGTTCAGCACATAAACCATGCGCTGTGCGCCGATCAGGTCGCTGCGCCCCAGCACCTGGTTGGCGATCTCGGGCGCTTCGTTGCGGAACACGAAAACACCGGTCGGGTCGGCCACGGCGCTTTGCAAACCGCCCACCTGGGCGATGGCCTCGATGGCAGAGAGCGTTTTGGTTTCGAACTTCACGCGGCTTTGGCCACCGGTGGCCCCAAGGGCGGTATAGGCGCGGGTGTCGGCCTCGACCAGGATGCGGTCGCCGCCGCGCAGGGCGATATCAAGTTCGGGGTTGTCAAAGAGGTCTTCAAACCAGATCTCGCCGGTCTGGCTGCCACGGCTGATCTTGACCTTGGCAATCTCGGGGGCAATCGCCACGCCGCCGGCCTTGGCCAGCATCGCGTTCAGCGTGCGGGTCGGGCGTTCGATCGGATAGACACCCTGGCCTGCAATGGCACCGGTCAGGGTCACGGTTGATCCGTCACCCGCCAAGCGGCGCACCATCACCTGCGGATCCGGGGTTTGATTGGCCAGTTTCTCGGTCACGATGCGGCGAATGGTTTCGGGGCTGTTGCCTGCGGCCTTGATGCGGCCTGCATAGGGAATGAAGATGTAGCCAGCGCCATCCACCTGGATTTCATCCAGCGAGGCGGGGGCCCCTGCGGTGGTCAGGATGCCATCTTCGACGTTTTCCCAGATTGCGATCCCCAAAACGTCACCCGCACGAATTGTGTCCGATCCGACCACGGCGGCGTTCTTGAAATTGTCGTCAAACCCCAGCGAGGGCACCACGGCAGTGGCGCGGGTCACACGGTCATTGACGGAAACGATGAAAGCATCGCCTTGCCGGTCCACACTGCCCGCATAAATCTCGGCCTTGTTGGGACCCACGCGGGGCAAGCCGCAGGCGGCAACGGCGCCGACCAACGCGAAAAGCGCCGCACGGCGCATAATGGTTTTGCCCATAATCTTCACTGCTCGGGCTCCTTTATTGGAGGATGGCCTCGGTTTTCATTTGTTATTAAGGGGCAGAATATGAAGGAACTGCAGAAAAATCCAGCATTTCCTATGCTTGGCTCAGTTCACCACATGCAACTGTTGCCGTGGTGCCGCTGTGCCTTGCGAGAGGGCATCATAGGGATCATCGGGGGCCAGCATCATGTCGACCACCTGGCGCAGCAATTGCCGCCGCCCGCGCGCCGAATAAAACCCGCCCGCCAACTGGCTGGTTTCCAGCAGATAGTGGCGGTAATCGCGATAGGCGCGGCTATCCGGGCGAGTGGGCAGGGTGAAGAATTCGGGCAGCGGTTGGGTCGACACGAACTCCGGCTTGGCATAGACCGCGCGGCCAAAGACCTTGGTTGGCAGGCCCCGCCACAGCGCCTGTTGGGCGGCGGTCGAATTCACCGTGACCACGCTGCGCGCATGGTTCAAAAGCTGCGCGAGCTTGCCGCCGCGCACGTAATGCACCCGATCCTCTACCTGATGTTTGCGCGCCAATCGTTTGATTTCCTTGCGCAAAGGAACGCGACCATCCTCCAGCGGGTGGGCCTTGAAGACCAGATGGTGGTGTGGTGCAGCCCCGGTCACGAAACCGTCCATCACCAGTTCAAGAAACTCGGTCATGCTGTCAAACGGGCTGTGTTCCTGGAAACTGCTGTCATGCTCCAGTTGCAGCAATGTCAGGTGATAAGGGAAGCCGCCATATTTGATCCGCATTGTCGCCAGCATCCGTTCAAGCGCCTGCGCGGGCATCAGAAGAAGGCGGCGCAGGTAAAGGCGAAACTCTTTGGTCACAGATAGCGCACGGTGCGGGCGGAAATTGGTGTAACGCCGGTTTCGGAACATCACGAACCAATGATAGAGCGCCCCGTAAAAGATGTGATGGCGCATGTCGCCCCAATGGGCGGGGGCCTCTGGCATATCCAGTTCCGCGTCCGCCAGCGCGGCTTGCATGTCGGCGATTGACATCTCCATCAGCTTGGAATGGCCGTTCGATCCTCCGCGCTCATAGGTCACCCAATAGGGGCGCAAATAGCCTTCCTCAAAAACATGAATGCCAAGGCCGCGATCGCGCGCGATTTCTACGGCTTGGGCATGGATGGGGCGCGTGTCGCCATAGATCACGATATCGGTGATGGATTTGTCGGTCAGAAACTCGCTGAATCTGTCGCGCCATTGGTCCTGAGGGGCGGTGAAGGGCAGGTAGCTCGCCTTATCCGGCCAGAACATCTGATCCCCGCAATTGAACCCAACACGCCAGACCTTGGCCCCGGCCGCGCGCAGCATCTTGCCCAGCCGCCAGAAAAACGGCCCGTGCGGTCCTTGCAGGAACAGGAAATTTCGGTTTTCACCGGTTACCACGTCTCTTCACCTTCGACTTGCCACCTCTTCGGGTGGTTTTTCGCGACTAACTATAGGGGCGGGCGCGAAGACCCACAAACCCGCATTTACCATAATCATGGCTTTGGGCCGGAATGTGGCCGGAATGGGCCGTTTTTGCACCGCCATGTTTGCACCGTATGCGGCAGAGATGAAGGATTGGCAAAAGCGTGGGCGCGGGGTAGGTCTTGGCCCAGCTTGAGCCAGCGCAAGAAGGAGAGGCACATGTTCACCGGGATCATCACCGATGTGGGGCGAATTGCGGCACTAGAGCAAAAGGGCGATCTGCGGGCGCGGATCGAAACCGCTTATGATACGGCGAGTATTGATCTGGGGGCTTCGATTGCCTCTGATGGAGTGTGCCTGACCGTGGTGGAAATGGGCGATACCTGGTATGATGTTGAGATTTCAGCGGAAACTGTGTCGAAGACCAACCTGGGCGATTGGGCGGTTGGGCGTCGGGTGAACCTTGAACGTGCATTGAAGGTGGGCGATGAGCTGGGCGGGCATATCGTGTCGGGCCATGTCGATGGCGTGGCAGAAATCATCGCGATGAAGACCGAGGGCGACAGCACCCGTGTGCAGTTCCGCGCGCCATCAGAGCTGGCCAAATTCATCGCGCCCAAAGGGTCGGTGGCGCTGAACGGCACCTCGCTGACCGTGAACGAAGTTGAGGGCGGTGTATTTGGCGTGAACCTGATTTCGCACACGAAAGAGGTGACGAACTGGGGCGACGCCAAGGTTGGTGACCGGATCAATCTGGAGATCGACACGCTGGCGCGTTATGTGGCGCGGCTGGCGGAATATGGCGGCTGACCCGCGCGGGGGCGATTTCTTTTGAAGAAATCGGTCCGGAGTTTTGTCAAAACTCCGCCCGGTCTGCGCTGGGATGTTGCGAAATTCACAAATTCGCATATGACTTAACGGGTGAACCAAATATGGGAGCCCGTGATGAGCCTGATCAAACCCACACGCCGAGATTTACTCCGTTTGGCCGCCATGGCCCCCGCCTTTGCCATGCCCGTTTCGGCGCGCGCCATGCTGGGCGCGCCCACCGATGGCAATCCGGCACATTTCAGCTTCACCCTCGGCGCGGCCCGGATCACCATCGTGTCGGACGGGTATTTCACGCTGCCCTTCGCGGGGCAGGCGATGAATGCGCCCGAGGATGAAAAGCTCGCCTTTATGGCCGCGCATTACATTGACCCCGAAGTGGGATATTCGCACACCAACCACATGTATATCGAGCTGGGAGAGGCGAAGGTGCTGGTGGATGTGGGGTCCGGCAACCGCTGGTTCGACACCACCGGGCGGCTAATGGAAAACCTGGAAACCGCCGGGATTGACCCGATGGGCATCACCCATGTGGCCATCACCCACGCGCATCCGGATCACATCTGGGGCATTCGCGACGATTTTGACGAACCGATCATCCCCGACGCTGAATATCTGATCGGCGCGGCGGAACATGCCCATTGGATGCAGGACGGGCTGGTGGACCGCGTGGCCCCGGAGGATCAGCAATTTGTGCTGGGGGCGGTGAACTCGATCACCGCCGAGGGGGTGGATTGGACCTTGGCCAGCAATGACCACGAAATCGCCCCAGGCATTCGCATGATCGACACGCCGGGTCACACGCCCGGCCACATGTCGGTGATGGTCGAAAGCGAGGGGCAGCAGATCCTCGCGCTGGGCGATTGCCTGACCCATGCGGTGCTGAACTTTGCCCATCCCAATTGGTACAGCGCGCGGGACGCGGATGGGGCACAGACCGGGGCCACCCGCAAGCGCCTGCTGGATATGGCCGCGACCGATCGGATTGCCGTCTTGGGCTATCACTTCCCGTTCCCCGGCGTGGGCCACGTGGCGCGCGACGGTGACGCATACCGGTTCATCCCGGCGCTGTGGCAGTTCTGAACCGCAGTTCTAAAGCACGGATCTAAAGCACAGGGCACCGATCCGGACCCGAGACACCACTTTGGTGCGCCCCACGGACCGTTCGCGCGCTCCGGGGGGCTAAGACGTCGCGTTTTGCCTTTCCATGGCAGCGAGGCTGCGGTATTGCGGGCCAACTGCACTGCATTTGCCATCTGGGGACCCCTGACATGAGCGACAGCACCACCTACGAAACGCCCGGCCCCGTCGAGGCCAGCCTGTCAGACGCCATTGCCAGCGCCGAAGACATCATCGAAGAGGCCCGCAAAGGCCGTATCTTCATTCTGGTCGATCATGAAGACCGCGAGAATGAAGGCGATTTTGTGATCCCGGCGGATGCCTGTGATGCCGAGGCCGTTAATTTCATGGCGACCCATGGGCGCGGGCTGATCTGCCTGCCGATGGAAGCGCGCCGGATCGAGGAACTTGGCCTGCCGATGATGGCGATGCACAATTCTTCGCGCCATGAAACCGCCTTCACCACCTCGATCGAGGCGCGTGAAGGGGTGTCGACCGGGATTTCCGCCGCCGACCGCGCGCTGACTGTTGCGACCGCGATTGACCCGGCCAATGGCCCGGCCGAGATTGCCACCCCCGGCCACGTCTTTCCGCTGCGCGCGCGCAATGGCGGCGTGCTGGTGCGCGCGGGCCATACCGAAGCCGCCGTGGACATCGCCCGCCTGGCAGGCCGCAACCCGTCTGGTGTGATCTGCGAGATCATGAATGAAGACGGCTCCATGGCGCGTCTGCCGGAACTGGTTGAAATTGCAAAGAAACACGGGATGAAGATCGGCACGATTTCAGACCTGATCGCCTATCGCCGCCGCCACGACAACCTTGTGCGCGAGACGGGCCGCGAGGTCATTACCTCGGAATTTGGCGGCGAATGGGAGATGCGGATCTTCACCGACCTCACCCATGAGATCGAACATGTGGTGCTGATCAAAGGCGATATCTCCACTGCTGATCTTGTTCTGGTGCGCACCCATGCACTGAATGAATCGCAGGATGTGCTGGGCATGGGGCCGAAACCAGCGGATGAACTGCCGCGCGCCATGCAGATCATTGCCAACGAAGGCCGCGGTGTCGTCTGCCTGTTCCGTGAACCGCGCAAAACGCTTTACGCCCGGGACGAGGAAGAACCCGGCACTGTGCGCAATATCGGTCTTGGCTCGCAGATCCTGTCGGCGCTGGGCCTCTCTGATCTGGTGCTTTTGACCGACAGCCCCGACACGCGTTATGTGGGGGTCGACGCCTACGGGCTGAACATCACCGCCACCCGCCCCATTCAGGAGGATTGATCATGGCCGCTGCTGAACAACATTACATCCTGCCGCGCCCGGAATTTGACAAACCGGTGAAAATCCTGATCGTCGTGGCGCCTTATTACAAGGACATTGCCGACAATCTTGTCGCCGGTGCCAAGGCAGAAGTTGAGGCCGTCGGCGGCACCTGGGACGTGGTCGAAGTGCCCGGCGCGCTGGAAGTGCCCACCGCCATTGCCACCGCCGAACGCATGTCGAACTTTGACGGTTACGTCGCGCTGGGCTGCGTGATCCGTGGTGAAACAACCCATTACGAAACGGTCTGTAATGACAGCTCGCGCGCGATCCAGATGATGGGTCTGAACGGGCTGTGCATCGGCAACGGTATCCTGACCGTGGAAAACCGCCCGCAGGCCGAGGTGCGCGCAGAGGTGGACGGGCAAAATAAAGGCGGCGGGGCGGCCGCTGCGGCCTTGCATCTGATCGCGCTTTCGCGCAAATGGGGCGCTTCGAGCAAGGGGATCGGGTTCAAGACCATCTCGGACCAGATCAAACTTGCAGGTGACACGCAAAATAACCCTGAGGATACCCCCAAGGCATGACCCTCTCCGGCAACCAGAAACGTCAGATGAAATCCGCCGCCCGCCTGTTTGCGGTGCAGGCGCTGTTTCAGATGGAAGCCTCCGGCCAGACCGTGGACCGGGTGAAGGTGGAGTTCGAAGACCATCGCTTTGGCGAGGAATTTGACACGCACACCATGATGGAAGGCGACAGCAAGCTCTTTCGCAAGCTGGTCGAAGACGCGGTGAACCATCAGGCCAGGATCGACCAGATGACCGACCGGGCGCTGGTGGCCAAATGGCCCATCGCGCGCATCGACCCGACCCTGCGTGCCACCTTCCGCGCCGCCGGGGCCGAACTGGTCGAAAGCAGCACGCCGCCCAAGGTGGTGATCACCGAATTCGTGGATGTGGTGAAGGCGTTTTTCCCGGAGGGGGATGAGGCAAAGTTCGCCAATGCGGTGCTCGATCACATGGCACGCGAGGCCCGTCCCGATGCGTTCTGACGTCTCTGCCGACGCTCATTCAGCTTCAGATGCGAAAAGGCCAGACATCTCGTCTGGCCTTTGTCGTTTTGGGTAAGGTATTGAAAGAGATCACTCTTCCTTCGGTTTGATCTCGGCCGTATAGGTGCGGCTTTTGCCGAAATCGCGGGTGATCTGCATCATGGTGCCATCGCGTTCGATCACCAGGCAGTCATCGCCGGATTTACCCACCTCGTAAAAGTCGATCTTGCGGCAATACATCTGGTCTTTCCATTCCCAGGTGCCGCGGAAATTGCCATAGCCCGGCACATGGCCGGTCAGGGTGCCATCGGCTGACAGCTCCTGATGGCCCTTGGTGAACTGCCAAACCGGCCCCACGGCAAACTCGGTAAAGGCGTCGGCGGTGGTGATCCGGGTCCAGCTTTCGGCCTGGGCTGCACCGGCCAGGGGCAGGGTGGTGGTGATCGCCAGGAGGAGGGCGCGCAACGCAATTGGGGAACGGTGGGTCATACGAGGATCCTTTCGTGTGTTGCCGCAACCCTACCCGCCATCACACCGCGCCGACCTTGTTCTGAATCAACCGCGCGCGCGCCCGGACGGGATCCGCCGATGCGACGCCATGCCCCTTTCCCTTAACCATTCTCCTGTTAAACTGGTGTTAGTGAGTCTGTTCGGAGAGCATCCCATGCCCAAACTTGTCCGCCTGTATATCACCCATGTCCTGATTGGCTTTGCCCTGTCCGCGGCATTTGTGGCGGCGCTTCTCTACACGAACGTGGCCAATCTCTGGCATTTGATTTCGACCTCTGACATGGGTTGGGTCGCGGCGATCATGCTCTTTATGTTCAACGGCATCGTCTTTTCTGGCGTACAGTTTGCGTTTGTGATCATGCGCATGGGGGACGAGGACAAGACGCCAAAAGGCGGCAAACGCATCCCGGTTGCCACCGATATCCCGGTCCGGGTCGAGGCCGCGCAGACGCCTGCAAAGCGCACCGGGAAACTTTAAACTTTTGACGGGCTGAGGCGGCAAAGTTTCAGCTTTTCAAAGCCCCAAATCTCAAACTTGTAAGTTTGCAAAGGCCCGCCAATTGGTGGGCCATGTCAATTTGCCTTGTCAATTTCCGGTGCCATGACCGGGGGCGCAGGGAGGGGCGCAGGGAAAGGTTGGCGGAACCGCACGCAGTCGTCGGGGTCTGAATTCCTGAGGACCTGTATGTACAGGTGGGCGCCAGGTAACATAGCCACGGCCATGCCAGAGCCAGCTCCCTCAGAATTGCTTAAGGCCACCGGAATATTACCCGCATGTGACGCAAAGGGCAGAAGCCGCCACAGCCTAGATAGGGGCAGGGGGCGCCTGTTGCAAGGGGCGACTTGCAACGGTATCGCGCGCCCCATTGACAATTTGTTCATGAATTGTTCACATGGGCGCATGACCCAGCTTGCTGATGTATATCCCAACAAACAACCCGGCCAGATCCTCGCCCGCGGGGTTTGCCGCCACATGATCACGCTTGGGTTTGTGACGGTCGAAGAGCTTGTGCCCACCCGTGGCCTGCGCGTCGACGTGATGGCGCTTGGCCCAAAAGGCGAGATCTGGGTGATCGAATGCAAATCAAGCCGCGAAGACTTCACCACGGACAGGAAATGGCAGGGCTATCTGGACTGGTGCGACCGCTATTTCTGGGCGGTGGACGCGGATTTCCCGACCGAGCTTTTGCCGGAGGATACCGGGCTGATCATCGCCGATGGTTATGACGCGGACATCATCCGTATGGGGCCGGAAAGCAAACTCGCCCCCGCCCGCCGCAAAGTGATGGTGCAGAAATTTGCCACCCACGCCGCGCGGCGCCTGCACGCCTTTCGTGATCCCGGCGTCGCGGCTTTGATCTCGACCTGAATAGGCGCAGCCCCAAATCCGCGCCTTTTCCTCTTGCCTGAAATACCTCGGGGTTCGAGGGCGTATTGGAAACAGTCTGGGAGACTGTTTCGCCCGATGAACGGGCGGAGCCCTGCCAGCAGGCGAGGGGCAGCGCCCCTTTCCCCACCGAAACCCACGCTAGCGCTTTTTCTTGCCACCTTTGTCCTTGGCAGATTGGGCAATGGCACGGGCCTGAGACGCCGCCGCCTGTAATTCCTCGGCAATTTCTTCCGCCTCTTCCGGGTCAAAATCCATCGGGATCTCAATCCCGCTGCCCTCGACAAACAGGCGCACCATCCCGTCGGTGGTTGGCCCGATTTGCAGGTTGGCCTCGATATCGCTTTCGTCGTTGATACCCATGATGTGTTCCTTACCTGGCCGCGGCGCGACCGTCTGAATTCCGTTCCTGTCGGGTTACGGATCTTTCGCAACTTTTTCAAGTTCTCCCTCTTGCGCACGCCGATTGCTCGGTTTATGACGCATCCCACGTGCCGACATAGCTCAGTAGGTTAGAGCGCTTGATTGTGGATCAAGAGGTCCCCCGTTCGAGCCGGGGTGTCGGTACCACCCCCCCCCATTTTCGCTTCACAATCCGTTTCGGGTCAGCAATAGTTTCCGGGCCGTCAAGCCTTTGATCAACTGTTCGAAATAGAAACCCGCCCCGTCATGCAGGCCAAAAACCAAACCCAGTTTGTGTCCTCGATCCACCTGCTGCGCGCCTACGCGGCCTGTGCGGTTGTGCTGTTTCATTGCGGGGTGGTGATTGGCCTGGACAAGTATCAGGCCGATCCGGTTGTGGCCCGCATGACCCACGGGTTGGCGGCGGGGGTGGACCTGTTTTTCGTGATCTCGGGATTCGTGATTTCGCTGCCGTTTTTTTGGGGGCGTCGGCAACGCCCTTTGCGATTTCTAAAACAGCGTGCCTTGCGAATCTATCCCATGTCGCTGATCGTTTCGGCGCTGTTTTTGGCGCTGGGATTTGCGGTTTACGGCCGTGTTCCGACGTTGGATGGCCTGGCCAGTTCGCTTTTGTTGCTGCCCTCCGCGACGCCGCCCACGCCGGTGGTGCTGTGGACGCTCAAACAAGAGCTGTTGTTTTACGGGCTGTTCCTTTTGGTCATCCTGTTCGGGCGTGTCGGTCTGGTGGGGATTGGTGGCTGGGCGCTGGCCTCTTTGTGGGTTGCGGGGGATGGGGTCTGGACCAAGTGGCTTTTGCATCCGCAAAATGTGCAATTTGCCTTTGGCATCCTGGCCGCCTGGAGTTTCGTGCGGTTTGACCTGCGGACCAATCTGGCACGGTTGGTCCTGCTGGTCAGCGCGGTTGGTTTTGTCGTCGCGGCCCATGTGCTGCGTCAATCAGAGGGCGCGGCGCAGATGGAGGCGATTGTCCTGGCCGTAGTGGGATATCTGGTGGTGATCAGCGCTGCATTTTCACAGTTGCGCCTGTCGCGCCTCGCGATGTTTTTGGGCACCGCATCCTATTCGATCTATCTGGTGCATTTCCTGTTTGTGTCCTTTGGAAACAAGGTTTTGTTCCGGCTGTTCCCGGATCTGGACGGGATGCTGGCCTTGCTGCTCTTGGCGGGGTTTGCCCTGGTCATGAGCGCGCTGTTCTATTATCTGATCGAACGCCCCATCGAAGCCTGGCGCAAGGCGCGTCGCAGGGCGGCCAGCGATCTGCGCCCGGTGCAGGTGTAGGGCAGGTTTGGCGGCTGCGGTCGCGTCGGGGCGTTCTCCGGGCGTACTCGGGGCGCTCAGGGGGCTTTCGAAATGGCCACTTCGCGGCGGATCGTTTGACCGTCCGGTTCCAAGATCAGGATCCGTTCATCTTCCGTCACCACCGCAAACCACCCCGGCCCACGCGTGACGGCGGTGGCGGTGACACCGGCGGGCAGAACCAGCTCATCGGGAAGTGGCACCACATTTTCCTGCTGGAAGCGCATGACAATCACCGTGATCAGCACTATGAGACCTAAGATCGTGGTCGCCGTCAGGGTGGTCACCAGAATTTTCAGAAACCGCACGGTGCCGTCGATTGGCGTGGTGTCCGGCGCGGTGTCGTCCTGAGGAGTGTTGTCCATGTCGGCCCCTTTGCGCCTGATCGAGGTGGTGATTGCGGAAAATCCGCCCAAGCGTCTTGATAAGGCGATTGCGCGCGATGTGCCAGAAGAAGCTGCGCTGTCGCGGTCTCGGCTGGCGAAACTCTTGGCCGATGGGGCGGTGACACGTGGTGGCATGGTGATCACCGATCCGCGCGCCCGGGTGGCCGAAGGGGACGTGTTGATGATTTCCGTGCCCCAGGCCGAGGAAAGCCATATCGGCCCCGAGGATATCCCGCTTGATATCGTGCATGAAGATGACGACCTGATTGTGGTGAACAAGCCAGCGGGCATGGTGGTGCACCCGGCCCCCGGCACGCCGGGCGGCACGTTGGTCAACGCGCTGTTGCATCACTTTGGCGGGGATCTCTCTGGTGTGGGCGGCGTGGCGCGGCCCGGTATTGTGCACCGGATCGACAAGGAAACATCGGGGCTTTTGGTGGTGGCGAAATCGGACGCGGCCCATCACGGACTGGCCGAACAGTTCGCCGCCCACTCCGCCGAACGCCATTACCGCGCGGTTGTGCATGGTGCGCCCGATCAGGGGGATCCGCGTCTGGGCGGCGTCAAGGGCGTGAGTTTTGAGAGCGGCAATATCCTGAAAATCACCACGCAGCTCGCGCGCCACAAGACCGACCGCCAAAAACAGGCGGTGCTGTTTTCCGGCGGGCGGCACGCAGTGACACGGGCGCGGATCATTGAAAGCTATGGCACCCCCGCGCAGGCGGCGTTGGTGGATTGCTGGCTGGAAACCGGACGCACCCATCAGATCCGCGTGCATATGGCCCATGCGGGCCACGGGTTGATTGGTGATCCGACCTATGGTGGGCGGCGCAAGCTGAATGCCAAGGCCATCGGCGAAGGGGCGGTTGAGGCCGCGCGCGCCTTTCCACGCCAGGCGCTGCATGCGGCCACTTTGGGGTTCAAACACCCGGTCAGCGGTGAAAAACTCAGCTTTGCGGCGCCGATCCCCGACGATATGCTGGCCCTGATCGAAGCCCTGAAACAGGGGTAACGCGCGGGTAGCATTCGGGTAGGTCCCCTATGAACTGGACATTGATCTGGTCGGTTATTGTTTTCGTTTTGCACATTGTGGTGGTGGTGCGCGCCATCAGCCGCCAACACCGCGCGCCCGCGTCGCGGCTGGCCTGGGTGACGGTCATTCTGGCGCTGCCATTTCTGGGCATCGTGGCCTATTTCTTTTTCGGCGACCCCAGCGCGAACTGGCGCATGGATCGCAAACTGGTCACCCTGCGCAAAGACCTGCCGCGTGCGCCGCTGGGGGAACCGCCGCGCCCCGACCTTCCCGTGCTTTATGCCCAGAGCTTTGCCCGCGCCGAGGCGATCAACGGGTTTCGCACCCTGGGCGGCAACCGGGCCGAGCTGACCGCCGATAGCAACGAGGCGATCGACTGGCTGGTTGCGGATATTGAGGCGGCGCGCGAACATGCCCATCTGCTTTTTTACATCTGGTTGCCAGATGACAATGGCACCCGCGTGGCCGAGGCGATGATGGCCGCAGCGGGCCGGGGGGTGAAGGCACGGGTGATTGTCGATGGGCTCGGCTCGCGCAGGCTCTTGTCTCATCCCTTGTGGAAACAGATGAATGCCGCCGGGGTGGACTGCGTCGTGGCCTTTGATATTTCCTACCCGCTGATCGCCGCGCTGTATCAACGGCTGGACATCCGCAACCACCGCAAGATTGTGGTGATCGACCATGATGTGACCTATGTGGGCAGTCAGAACTGCGCCGACGCCGCGTTTCGGATCAAGGCGAAATATGCGCCCTGGGTGGACACGATGATG
The DNA here is from genome assembly GCF_049803815.1 of Aliiroseovarius crassostreae. Taxonomy (GTDB): domain Bacteria; phylum Pseudomonadota; class Alphaproteobacteria; order Rhodobacterales; family Rhodobacteraceae; genus Aliiroseovarius; species Aliiroseovarius crassostreae_A. The sequence goes on along the minus strand of NZ_JBNAGI010000001.1, from coordinate 89,984 downwards.
CGGGTGGAAGGCCCGGTGGCCTGGCAGGCGCAGCGCCTGTTCATCGGCGATTGGATGGTCCATGGGGGCAGCGATATTTCGGCCCTGCTGGAGCGGGCCGTGGATGTGCCCGAAGGTGGTTTTGCGGGCGTCATGGCGGGGACCGGGTCGGTTCTGACCCATGAAGGCGTGCCCGATATGATCCAGATGCTCTTGGCCAGCGCGCAGGAAGAGGTGGTGATCACCACGCCCTATTATGTACCGTCCGAGGCGCTGCATGGGCAGATCTGTTCCGCCGCCAAACGGGGCATCAAGGTGCGGGTGAACCTGCCTGCAAGAAATGACAGCAGGGTGGTTGGGATGGCCGCGCAAAGCTATTACGACAGTTTCCTGCGCGCGGGGGTTGAGATCGCCACCTATGAAGGTGGGCTTTTGCACGCGAAGCTTCTGACCGTGGACGGTCAGGTGGCGCTGGTGGGGTCGGCGAACCTGGACCGGCGCAGTTTTGATCTGAACTTTGAAAACTCGATGATGCTCTATGACCCCGCGCTGGCTGGCGAAATCCTTGCCCAGCAGGAGGTGTTCTGGAGTGACTCCATTCTGATCGAGCGCGCGGATGTCGAAGATTGGTCACGTCTGCGGAGGCTTGTGATCAATGCGGTGGGCACTCTGGCGCCGCTGTTGTAGCGGGGAAGGGGGGCGTGAAGTGACGGGCGCTCTGTCAGGTGCACTGAGGCTTAGAGGGTCGGCCTGCGCGATACCCCTTCGGCCGGTTGCACCGCCCGCTGATACAGGTGCCATGTGGTATGGCCCAGGATCGGCAGCGTGACGATCAGCCCCAGAAAGGCGGGCACCAGCGACACCAGCATGGTGAAGGTGATGATTGCCGCCCAGATCAGCATCACCACCGGGTTTTCCGTGACCACACGAATGGATGTGAGCATGGCGGAAATGAAATCAATCTCCCGCTCCAGAAGCATCGGCATGGCGATCACGGTCACAGAGAACAGAACCGCCGACAGGATGGCGCCAGCCCCGGTGCCAATCAGCAGGAAGGTCCAGCCCTCGGGGGTGAAAAACACGATGTGCAGGAACCCGTCGAAATCCGAAAAGGACGCATCGCGCAGGATCAGCGCCAGCCAGAGCCGGATCTGATACATCCACACCCAGAAGATAAAGAGCGTGACAAAGGCCATCCACCCCATCTCGCGCTGGCTTTGGCGGGTGATGACGGTCAGGATCTGTGACCAGACGACAGGTTCCCCCAACTGCATCCGGCGCGACATTTCATAAAGGCCTGCGGCGGCAAAAGGGGCGACCAGTGGAAAGCCGACGGCGGCGGGAATGATCATCCAGATCGCACCAAGCCAGACCAGGCACCAGACAATGAGGATCCCAAACACCGCGTAAAACAGACCAAAAAAGCCGCTCATCACCGGGTGGGCAAGAAAATCGGCAAAGCCTGACTTCAGCGAAGCGGTGATGTCGGCGGGCGTCACCGTATTGACCTCAGGCAGGCCCTGCGGTTGCGGCGATGTTTTGTCTGGCTGTGCGGATCCTTCGGATTTCGACGGCATGGCAGGTTCCTCCCAAAGCAATGCGCCGCACGGGCCCGTTTGCCAACAGGCCCTGCGGTGAAACAGACACCCTTTCTCCCGATATGAGTGTGCATCAGCTGAGGAAATCGGACAAGGGGGAGGGTTTGACAACGGTTTTTGACTTCTGGATATGATCCAAGCAGGCAAATGTTGTGCAAACAGCAATACTTGCGCCCGTTTCATATTCACGGGCAACTGTTTTGGTTCAGGGACCATATTTTACGGAGGATAGAGTGGGTAAACAGCGAACACATCTTTTAGTTGCTATGGCAATCTCACTGTCGTCCATGATCACAATTGTTGTCCTTCGACACAGTCTGAAAATTCCAGCAGGTGTGTGGATGGTCCCGTTTGCGGTAGCTTGGGCAGCTTCGTCACTTTGGGTTGCGGTCTCGCTACCCGTCCTGTTTGTGAGACGAGTTGTCAAAGCATTGCAAGGTGGTGACGCAGATTGAGCAGAATGCACTCTGTAACACCAAGCACGAAGCCGTGAGGGTGGTTCACAATGGCTGCGGGCGGGGTCATATAGCGATAACATAATTTGTATCACCCCACTTGAAAGACGAAAGGGGGTGTCCTATCTCGATGTTAAGCCTTGATACATTCAAGGGTGAACAAGAAGAGTTTGGCCTGATTTTCAGGCTGTTCAGATGGCCAGGGGGGCCAAGACGACGATGAGCAATTACAAGAATCTACCCGCACCGACGCCCGAAGGAGGGTTGAACCGTTACCTGCAGGAAATCCGCAAGTTCCCGATGTTGGAGCCGGAGACCGAATATATGCTGGCCAAACGTTGGGTGGATCATCAGGACCGGGATGCCGCACACCAGATGGTGAACTCGCACCTGCGCCTGGCGGCCAAGATCGCCATGGGCTATCGGGGCTATGGCCTGCCGCAGGCCGAAGTGATTTCCGAAGCCAATGTGGGGCTGATGCAGGCGGTGAAACGCTTTGACCCGGAAAAAGGGTTCCGTCTGGCGACCTACGCCATGTGGTGGATCCGCGCCTCGATCCAGGAATATATCCTGCGTTCATGGTCGCTGGTGAAACTGGGCACGACCTCGGCCCAGAAAAAGCTTTTCTTCAACCTGCGCAAGGCCAAGGCACGGATCGGTGCGTTGGAAGATGGTGACCTGCGCCCGGAAAACGTCAAGCGCATTGCCAATGACCTGAATGTCACCGAAGAGGAAGTGATTTCCATGAACCGCCGCCTGTCGGGGGGGGACGCGTCGTTGAATGCGCAGGTCTCCGCCGATGGCGAAGGGGCGATGGAATGGCAGGAATGGCTGGAAGATGAAGATGCCGACCAGGCCAGCGATTACGCCGAAAGCAACGAGCTTGAGGTGCGCCGCGAATTGATGGCGCAGGCAATGGACGTGTTGAATGACAGGGAAAAAGACATTCTGACCCAGCGCCGCCTGAAGGACAAACCGGTGACGCTGGAGGATCTGTCGGGCGTCTATGATGTCAGCCGCGAACGGATCCGCCAGATCGAAGTGCGCGCATTTGAAAAGCTGCAAAACCGGATGCGGGAACTGGCGGTTGAAAAAGGGATCCTCTGATCCTATTTGCCTGTCTATAACGATAGTGTGAAACCGGGCGTTTTGCGCCCGGTCCTGTGTTTGAGGGAGCCGGATGTGCGCAGGGTATTGATCCCCCTGGGGCGTGGATTTGTAATCGCCCTTGGGGTGGTGGCCGCCGTTCTGGGGATGCATGTGGAAAGCCAGCACCTGGTGCTGGGCGGCGTGGTTGGCACGCTGATTTACCTATTGGTGCTGTGGCAGCAGGCCCCCGGAGACCGGCGCGTGTCGCGCGGGGTGATGTTTCTCTATTGGGCAAGTGCTGCGCTGTTGCTGCCCTGGGCCGTGCTGCGCCAGCATTTTGGCCCGTTTTCCCTGTCGGCCCTGGTGTTTCACCTGGAAGCGGGCCTTGGCGATAAAATCCCGGATGGCACCATTTTGCCGCTGGCCGCAGCCACCGCGCTGATGCTGGCCATGGCCCATGCGCTTTACATGGTGGGCAGCCGTCGGCGCTGGGGCGCGGCGGTCTTGGTGCCCCTCGCGATCGTTTTTGCCTTGGCCAACCCGGTGACCCAGGCCGCCGGCATCAAGGCCTATTTCGCTGCGGTGGGGGCGCCGCCCGCGGTGATGCGCGATGTGCACCCACCGGCCCCGCGGATCAAAGGCGATCACCCGAACCTTGTGTTGATCTATCTTGAAGGGCTGGAACGCACCTATGGCGAAGCGCCGTTTGGCGCGGCCTATGCGCCGCTGGCGGATCTCGCACAGGACGCGGTGCGTTTTACCGGCGTCGGGCAGCTGCCTCTGACCGATTGGACCACGGCGGGCATCGTCGCCTCGCAATGCGGCTATCCCATGGTGCCGCGTGGCCTGACCCAGCACAACCGGGTGGACACCGATGGCGGCATTTATGCCGGGCAGACCTGCCTGGGCGACGTGCTGCACACGGCGGGCTATCGCAATGTCGCCGTCATGGGGGTCGAGGCGGAGTTTGGCGGCGTGGCGGCCTTTCTGAATGCCCATCACACCGACACGCTGATCGACCTGCACAACCTGAAAGCGATGGGGGCCACGGATGAAAGCGGTTGGGGGATGCAGGATGGCGAGGTGTTCAAGGCGGCGCTGGACGAACTGCGCGCGCTGGAACGCGCCGATCAGCCCTATGCGCTGACCGTGGTGACGATCGGGCCGCATGGCCCCAACGGCTATGTGTCGAAAGAATGCCGTCGCGACGGCATCGGGCCAGAGGACCCTGACATTCTGCTGGCGGTGGAATGCACCGCCCGATTGACCCGCGATTTCGTGCGCCGGGCGCAGGGCGTGGTGGACCCGGACAACACGCTGTTTGTGCTGGTCTCTGACCATCTGGCCCACCCGCGCGTCAGCGCCATTACCGACCTGATCGCATTTGATCGGCGGAACACGGCGTTGATGCTGGGGGCGGGGCTGTCGTCACAGGATATCTCTCGTCCGGGCAGCATGATTGACCTCTACCCGACCATTCTGGAAGCGATGGGCTTCGCGCCGCAAGGGCAGCGCGCCGGTCTTGGGGTGTCGCTTTTCTCGGACCTGCCGGAGTTCGGCAGGGGGCAATCGGACTGGATGATCCAGCAACGGCTGCGCAATGGGCGCGCCTTTGCCAGTTGGCTTTGGGAGGGCGAGGGCACGGCCCTGCCGCCGCAGAACCGGGGTCAGGCCCCGATCCCCAAGGCCACCGTGATGCAGGAGATGGTCAGGGAGTGAGCCGCGCGCGCAGAACCCGCAGCATGTTTTCCCCGGCGACCTTGCGGATCTGCGCCTCGCTCAGACCCGCATCCAGCATGGCTTGCGTCAACGCCGCCAGTTCGGACGTGTCAAACCTCACGCGCACCGTGCCATCGTAATCCGACCCATAAGACACCGCATCCTCGCCCACCGCGGCAATCGCAGCCTTGATCGCGGCGGCCACACCCGCGGGGCTGTCATCACAGGTCACATCCGCCCAATAGCCGATGCCGATCACACCGCCGGTGGCGGCCACCTGACGCATCAGATCGTCGGGTATGTTGCGCTTGGTTTCACAATGGGAATGCAGGCCGGTATGGCTGATCACCAAGGGGATATCGGTCATGTCCAGCACGTCTTTGACCACCTGCAAGCTGGAATGCGCCAGATCCAGCACCATGCCACGCGTCGCGACCTCGGCCACCACCTGACGACCAAAATCGGTCAGCCCGTGATTGCCCTGCCCATGCAACGACCCGCCCAACTCATTGTCAAAGAAATGTTGCAACCCGATCAGGCGATAGCCCGCATCCTCCAGCCGGTCGAGGTTTTCCAGTTTGCCTTCAAGGGGATGCGCGCCTTCGATGCCCAGAATGCCCGCCACCGTATCATCGCCATTGGCGCGCGCCTCCAGCACCGCGTCCAACTGGGCCAGATTGGTCACCACTTGCAGATCAGACGGCGCAAGGACGGAATACTCATGCAACCTTTGCGCCTGATAGAGCGCGCGTTCAAGGATCGACCCCCAGGTGCGGATCGGCCAAAGCTGCCCCATCGCCAGAAGCGTGATGTCATCGCGGGCATCCGCCGCGTTTTCATCATAGTTCAGGCCCGAGGGGCTTTTGGTGACCGCCGTAAACACCTGAACGGCCACATTTCCCTCTTGCAAGCGCGGCACATCCACATGGCCAAAATCGTGACGCTTCAGCAGGGATCGTTTCCACAAAAGACTGTCAGCGTGCCAATCGCCGATGAGAAGGTCATTATGCAACGCCTGTGCGGTTTCTGAGACCGGATAGGGGGGGTGATCCGTCACCGGGTTCATCCTTGTGTCGGCAATCCGTGGGGCGAAAGTCAGGAACCCGATCCCCCCAACGATGACCAACCCCACGATCACGGCCACACCGCGCTTGATCCATTTCATAAAACGGCCTCCCTTTTTATCGATACAACTGCAAAGAGGTGTGGTTTGCCAAGGTCAATCCGGGGTCAACCAGGGGCTGACCCCGCGGAAACCGACTTGAAGGCGCGGCGTAGGGGACTAAATTTGAAAGGGAAAGGAGATCTTCATGGCCGGTGGATGGGCGCGCGACGGTGCGGTAAGCGAACAGATCGAAGCGTCGGTGTCCGACGAGTTGGCGCGAATGAAGGCAAAAGCCGCCCCCGTGGGCGAAAGCTTTACCCATTGCGCGGAATGCGAAGAGGAAATCCCTCAGGCGCGCCGCGAAGCCATTCCCGGGGTGAAGCTCTGCATCGACTGCGTGCGCGACCGCGATGCGGCCTTCAAGACGCGCCCCGGTTTCAACCGCCGCGGGTCGAAAGACAGCCAGTTGAAGTGAATTAAGGCGACGGGGAAGGGGCGCTGCCCCTCGGCCCGCTGACAGGGCTTCGCCCGTTCATCGGGCGAAACAGTCCCCCAGACTGTTTCCAATAAGCCCTCGAACTTCGAGGTATTTTGGGCAAGAAAAAAAAGGTTACCCGAAATGGGCCTTGGGGGCGCACACGCGGTGCCCGCCTGTAGGGTGCCCCCCCGCGCGGGCGTGGCCAGGCGGGGAGGGGATGGTTTAAGCGTGGATCACTCCATCGCCTCCAATTCATCAATGAAGCCTTCGATCATCGACAGGCCCTTGTCCCAGAATTTCGGGTCGGATGCGTCGAGGCCGAAGGGGGCGAGCAGGTCTTTGTGGTGTTTCGCACCGCCCGCTTTCAGCATGTCGAAATATTTCTCTTGGAAGTCGGCGTCGCCTTCTTCGTAGACCGCGTAAAGCGCGTTCACGAGGCCGTCGCCGAACGCGTAGGCGTAGACGTAGAAGGGCGAATGGACGAAATGCGGGATGTAGGCCCAGAAGGTTTCATAGCCCTCCATGAACTCAAACGCGCCGCCCAGGCTTTCGGCCTGCACCGACATCCAAAGGGCGTTGATGTCATCGGGGGTAAGCTCGCCGCCCGCGCGCGCTTCGTGCAGTTTGCACTCAAAGTCATAAAACGCGATCTGGCGCACCACGGTGTTGATCATGTCCTCGACCTTGCCGGCCAGCAGCACCTTTTTCTCTGCCTTGGTCTTGGCCTCGGACAGGAGCTTGCGGAAGGTCAGCATTTCGCCAAAGACGGAGGCCGTTTCGGCCAGTGTCAGCGGGGTGGAGGACAGAAGTTCACCCTGATCGGCCGCCAGAACCTGGTGCACACCGTGACCAAGTTCATGCGCCAAGGTCATGACATCGCGGGGTTTTCCCAGATAGTTCAGCATCACATAGGGGTGCGCGTCGGTCACGGTGGGGTGGGCAAAAGCGCCCGGGGCCTTGCCCGGTTTCACGCCTGCATCAATCCAGCCATCGGTGAAGAAGGGCTTTGCGATCTCGGCCATGCGCGGGTCGAAATCGGCATAGGCCTCCATCACGATTTTTTCCGCCGTGGGCCAGTCGACCAGCCGGTCGTCTTCCATCGGCAGGGGCGCGTTGCGATCCCAGACCTGCATGGTATCCAGGCCCAGCCATTTGCGCTTCAGCTCGTAATAGCGGTGGCTGAGGCGCGGGTAGGCGTCGACCACGGCGTTGCGCAGCGCCTCGACCACTTCGGGTTCCACGTGATTGGACAGGTGCCGGCCCATTTGCGGGCTGGGCATGTTGCGCCAGCGGTCTTCGATTTCCTTTTCCTTGGCCAGCGTGTTGTGCACGCGGGCGAAGATCTTGATGTTTTCCCCAAGCACGCGGGCGATTTCACGCGCGGCGGCCTCGCGGGTGGGGCGGTCGTGCTCGGTCAACAGGTTGGCGGTGGCCTCAAGATTGCGCTCTTCGCCGTTTACGGTGAACATCAGCCCGGCGACAGTTTCGTCAAACAGCGTGTTCCAGGCCGAAGATCCGACCGAGGATTTGTCATGCAGGAACTGTTCCAGCTCGTCCGACAGCTGATAGGGGCGCAGGGCGCGCATCCGGTCAAAGATCGGTTTGTAGCGGGCGAGGTCTTGGTTTTCGGCAAACCAACCTTCCAGAAGATCGTCGTCCAACCGGTTGACTTCCAACGAGAAAAAGACAAGCGGCGCGGTGCCCACGGTGATGCGTTCCTGGCAGTTCTGGAAAAACTGCGCGCGATCCGCATCGGTGGTTTCCTGGTAATACCGCAGCCCCGCAAAGGACATGATGCGCCCGGCGATCATGGTGATTTTCTCATCCTGCTGCACACAGGCCAGCATTCCGGCGGCGTCCAGATCGGCCAGTTTGCCCTGGTATGTCGCGGCAAATTCGGCACAGGCGGTGTCGATCCAATCCAGATCACGGGACAGTTCGGGGGCCTCTTCTGAGCTGTAGAGATCGGTCAGATCCCAGCTGGGCAGATTGCCAAATGCCCCACCGTCAGAGCCGTCGCCGGACCCGGCATTGGCGTCAAAAAGGGGTTTGGCGGCGGGGAAGGGAAGGGGGTGGAACATGTTGCCTCCGGATTGATCTGTTGCCTCAAGACATAGGGGCGGGGCGCGGGGGATGCAATCAACTGCGCCCGATCATGCGCCCCGTCATGCACCCGCTCATCGGTGACCGCCCCCGCGAACCCGCGGGCTTTGAGGCGGATTTTGGGCTGCCATGGGGGCTGACCAAAGGTCAAACGGGCGTGATTTGGCCGATTTTTCCCCGCGTTGGGGTTTTGACCCCCGAGGGCGCGCCCTTTATAGGAGGATGGACGTAACCCGGAGGCGCACGTGGTCCGATTCATTCTTGGCTTTTTTGGCTCTATTTTTACCTTCATCACCCTCGGGGTGGTTGTGGGGGCATTGGTGATTGGCGGCGTCTTCTGGATGTATTCGCGCGACCTGCCCAGCCATGAGCAGCTGTCGAACTATACCCCTGCCACGATCAGCCGGGTCTATTCCGGTGAAGGCGACCTGATGGACGAGTTCGCCCGCGAGCGACGCCTGTACACACCAGCGGATGAAATTCCGGAAATGGTGAAAAACGCGTTCATCTCGGCCGAGGATAAGAATTTCTATAATCACCAAGGGTTTGACATGCGCGGCATTATTGCCGCCGCGATCGAGGCCGCCCAGGGGGGGCGCCTGCGCGGGGCCTCGACGATTTCGCAACAGGTGGTGAAGAACTTTCTGCTGTCCTCGGAACGCTCGGCTGAGCGCAAGATCAAGGAATTGATCCTGTCGGTGCGGCTGGAAAACACGCTCGATAAGGATCAGATCCTGTCGCTGTATCTGAACGAGATTTTCCTGGGGCAGAACTCTTATGGTGTGACGGCTGCGGCCCAGACCTATTTCAATAAGACGCTGGGGCAGTTGGCCCCGCATGAGGCGGCCTATCTGGCGACGCTGCCCAAGGCGCCCGCGCGCCTGCATCCGGTGCGCAACAAGGAGGCGGCGCTGAAGCGGCGCAATTATGTTCTGCGCGAGATGTATCAAAACGGCTATCTCGACAAGGCAACTTATGACAGCGAAGCCGCGCTGCCGCTGCGGTCGGTGCAGGCGGGGGATTTCCCGGCGTTCCGGCAGGCCCTGCCACCGCGTGATTATTTCTCGGATGAAATCCGCCGCCAGCTGTCGCGCGATTTTGGCGAGGAAGAGTTTTTCACCGGCGGCATGACCGTGCGCGCCACCGTGGATCCGAAACTGCAGAAAGTGGCGGCGAAAAGCCTGCGCGACGGGCTTGAGAAATATGACCGTCGTCAGGGGGTCTGGCGCCCAAGCGGCGAAGTGATTGCCGCCGATCAACTGGGGAATGAGGCCAGCTGGCGGGCGGCGTTGAAAGGCGCCAGGATCTCGCGAGATATTGAAGGCTGGCACCCTGCCGTTGTGCTGGAGGTCGGGGCAAAGGATGCCCGCATCGGCATTGAGGGGGTGGAAGAAGACGAAGACGGTCACTGGATCCCGGCCAAAGATGTGCAATGGGCACGCCGCCGTGACCCGGAAACCGGCCAGTTGGGCCGTAAGGCGCGGGTTGCGGGGGATCTGCTGAAGGTGGGCGAGGTTGTGCTGGTGCGCCGCATGGTCAGCGACGACGATGGCAGCTTTATCCGCTGGACCCTGCGCCAGGTGCCCGAAGTGCAGGGCGGCTTCATGGCGATGGATGTGAACACCGGTCGGGTGATCGCCATGCAGGGCGGTTTTTCCTATCAGGACAGCGTCTTTAACCGCGCCACCCAGGCCACGCGGCAACCGGGGTCGAGCTTTAAGCCCTTTGTGTATGCCTCGGCGCTGGACAGCGGGTTTTCCCCGGCAACCATCGTGATTGACGCGCCGATCGAGGTGGATGTGGGCGGGGGCAAGGTCTGGCGCCCCAAGAACGCGTCGAACAAATTTTACGGCCCTACGCCGCTGCGCACGGGGATTGAACGATCGCGGAACCTGATGACCGTGCGCCTGGCGCAGGAAATTGGCATGGACACGGTGGCGGCCTATGCGGAACGCTTTGGCGTCTATGACAATATGAACCCGTTTCTGGCCAATTCACTGGGGGCCGAGGAAACCACGCTCTTTAAGATGGTGGCGGCCTATGCGATGTTTGCCAATGGCGGCGAACGGGTGGAGCCGACGCTGGTGGACCGGGTGCAGGATCGCTGGGGGAAAACGATCTATCGTCACGACCAGCGCGATTGTGTGGACTGCACCCTTGCGAACCTGGCGGCCGGGGCGGCCCCGGCGATTGTGTCGAACCGCGAGCGGGTGATGGATGCGATCACCGCCTATCAGCTGACCTCGATGATGACCGGGGTGGTCAAACGCGGCACGGCCTCGTCCACGGTGAACTTGCCGGTCCCCACCGCGGGCAAAACCGGGACCACCAATGACGCACGTGACGTGTGGTTTGTGGGCTTTACCTCAAATATCGTGGCCGGCTGTTACATCGGCTATGACCGTCCGCGCACCATGCCGGGTGCCTCTGGGGGTGGCATGTGTGGCCCGGTCTTCAACAGCTTTATGAAAGAGGCGATCAAGGAATATGGCGGGGGCGCGTTCAAAGTGCCGCCCGGGGGGCATTTCATCAAGATCGACCGCTTCACCGGCGCGCGTCTGCCCAATGACGCCAGCGGTGAACACGTGGTGGCAGAGTATTTCCGGGATGGGGAAGAGCCGCTTTTTGGCATCATGTTTGACGGTGGTTTTGCCATGGGGTCGAACCTGCCGCTGTTTTCACCGGCCGAAAACGATCAGGGATCTGTTGTGACCACATCCACCGGCGAACGTGTGGTTGTGCCGGGCAAGGCAGATTTCGGTTCGCTGTCTTCGGGCGGTCAATACTGACAAGCAGGACGGGCAAATCGGCGGATCAGGCGGGGCGCTTCGGTTGTCCCGCCTCATCTAAATGGCGAATTGCTTTCCCTTCTTTGCATTTTGCCCATTGTCATTCCCCCCACTTGCCACATATGTTCAGGATGAAGAGGGGCGCCTTGTCGTTTCCTCTGATCAGAGTTTCGCCGTTCCCTTCGGGGCAGGCCATTGCCAAGCGCAAGGTCACTGCCAGGACACCGGACAGAACGGACCGAGAGCGCCGCGCCAGGGCAGGTTCGCAAAAACCATGCAGAATACCTCCTGACCGGCAGGAATTGAAGATCGGCTTTCACGGCAAATGATCGTGGTCCGGTCGGATACATCGCTGTACCCCGGACGCCGGGGGCAGCTTGAAATTGGGGCCTCGCGGGCCACAGACGGGAAACCGTCTTTCAGCAGGTGACGCGCAATCGTTGCAGGCAGGCCGCCGGTTCCGGAGAAGAAACGCGATGATGCGTGCGAGGACAGAGCAGAGAAACGATCAGGGGTGCAAGCCTCTGAATGCGCTGCCTTTTCCCCCGCATTCTTTCGCCCTGACAAGCCACCTTTCACGTGCCGTGGGTCCGCCCCCAACAGGGGTCGGGCGCGCGCCTGATGCTAGGTGCAGAAAGACAATATGCCTAAAAAGATGCTTATCGATGCCACCCACGCGGAGGAAACCCGCGTTGTTGTGGTCGACGGCAACAAGGTCGAGGAATTCGACTTTGAATCGGAAAATAAACGCCAGCTAGCCGGGAATATCTACCTGGCCAAGGTCACGCGGGTTGAACCCAGCCTGCAGGCCGCTTTCGTGGATTATGGCGGAAATCGCCATGGTTTCCTGGCGTTCACGGAAATCCACCCGGATTACTACCAGATCCCGGTCGCGGATCGCGAGGCGCTTTTGGAAGAAGAGCGCGCCTATGCCGAAGCGATGGCCGCTGAGGAAGAAAAACCCAAATCCCGTCGTCGCCGCCGCTCGCGGTCGAAATCCAAGGCCGAAGAGACCAAGTCGGACGATGCCGTGGCCACCAAAGAGGTGGACACCAGCCCTGAGACCGGTGACGCCGGTGCATCGGGCATGGATGTGATTGATCTGGACGAAGGCGGGGCGGACACGCTTGAGGGCCATTCGCCCATGGATCTGGTCGAGGACACCCCGGTGGCCGAACCCGCCGACCCCAAGGACGAGGCCGCGGCCGAAGACGGCGCTGCGGCAGAGACTGCGACCGCAGATACATCCGAAGATGCAGGTGATCAGCCTGCGTCGGATGAAGAGACCGGCGCAGAGGCCAAAGAAAACGCCAACACCGCTGCCACCTCTGATGACGACAGCACCAGTGCGGATGACGATGATGAGGATGATGAAGACGATCCTCTGGAAGCGGATGAAAAAGACGACCAGATCGAACGTGTCGCTGATGATGACAGTTCCGAAGATATCCGACCGCGTCGCAAACCGCGCCCGAAACGGTATAAAATTCAAGAGGTTGTCAAGGTGCGCCAGATCCTTCTGGTGCAGGTTGTCAAAGAAGAACGCGGCAACAAAGGCGCGGCCCTCACCACCTATCTGTCGCTGGCGGGCCGGTATTGCGTTTTGATGCCCAACACCGCACGCGGCGGCGGGATTTCCCGCAAGATCACCAATGTGACCGACCGCAAGAAGCTCAAGGAAATCGCGGCTGAGATCGACGTGCCGCAAGGTGCGGGGCTGATCGTGCGCACCGCGGGCGCCAAGCGTACCAAGACCGAGATCAAGCGCGACTACGAATATCTGCAGCGCCTGTGGGAACAGATCCGCTCGCACACGCTCGAAAGCATTGCGCCCGCCAAGATCTATGAAGAAGGCAACCTGATCAAACGCACCATCCGCGACCTCTATTCGCGCGAGATCGACGAGGTGTTTGTGGAAGGCGAAGCGGGCTATCGCACCGCCAAGGACTTCATGAAAATGATCATGCCGTCCCACGCCAAAAACGTGAAACGCTACAACGACCAGATGCCGCTCTTTGCGCGCTACCAGGTCGAAAGCTATCTGTCGGCGATGTTCAACCCGACCGTGCAGCTGAAATCCGGCGGCTATATCGTGATCGGCGTGACCGAAGCGCTGGTGGCGATCGACGTGAACTCGGGCCGGGCCACCAAGGAAGGCTCGATCGAGGAAACGGCGCTGAAGACCAACCTGGAGGCCGCCGAAGAGGTGGCCCGTCAGCTGCGTCTGCGCGACCTTGCGGGCCTGATTGTGATCGACTTCATCGACATGGATGAACGTCGCAACAACGCCGCCGTTGAAAAGCGGATGAAAGACAAGCTGAAGACCGACCGCGCCCGCATTCAGGTGGGCCGCATTTCGGGCTTTGGCCTGATGGAAATGTCGCGTCAGCGACTGCGCCCCGGCATGATCGAGGCCACGACCCAGCCGTGTAACCATTGTCACGGCACCGGCCTCATTCGGTCCGACGACAACCTGGCGCTCAACATCCTGCGCCAGCTGGAAGAAGAGGGCGTGCGTCGCCGCTCGCGCGAGGTGCTGGTCAAGGCGCCGGTGGGGATCGTCAACTTCCTGATGAACAACAAACGTGAACATATCGCCCAGATCGAAGCGCGCTATGGCATGTCGGTGCGGATCGAGGCTGATCCTTTCCTGATTTCACCGGATTACGCGATCGAGAAGTTCAAAACCGCGACCCGCGTGGTGCCCGAAGCGGCCGCCCCTGTGGTGACCGCAGATGCCGCACTGATGAGCGAGATTGACGAGGTCGAAGAGGCCGAAGTGGTTGAGGAAGAGACCCCGACCGTCGCTGGCGAAGAGGAACAGAAGCCCAAAAAACGCCGCCGCCGTCGTCGTCGTCGTCGCGGCTCCGGCAACGGGGAAGAGGGCGAGGCAAACGCCGAAAACGAGGCAGAGGCATCGGCTGACGGCGATGAAACCTCGTCCGAGGACACGCCCAAAAAAGACGCGCCAGCTGACGTGAAAGAGGGCGAAGAGGCTGAGGCCAAAACCGAAGCCGCTGCCGACGCAGAGGCGGACGAAAAGCCGAAGAAAAAGGCCACGCGCAAACGCGCGCCGCGCAAGAAAAAGTCTGACGAAGCTCCGGCTGAGGCGGCTCAGGACGGCGAGGCGGTGGCGAAAGAGGCTGTTCCGGCAGAGGCAGAGGCCGCGCCCCCTGCGGAAGAGGAAAAGCCCAAGAAGACCCGCAAACGCGCGCCGCGTAAGAAGAAGGCTGAAGAGGCCGCAGAGGCCCCAGAGGCTCCGGTGAGCGACGACGCCGCCGAGGGTGAGGCGAAGGCAGCGGTGGCAGAAACGCCCGCTGAGGACGAAAAGCCGAAGAAAAAGCCCGCCCGCAAACGCGCCCCGCGCAAGAAGAAGGAAGACGTGACGGCAGAAGCAGAAACGCCTGCGGCTGAAGCCGAGGTTTATGCCGAAGCTGCTCCGGTGGACGCAGCCGTTGAGGCAGCAGTTGAGGCTCCGGCCGAGCCTGCTCCCGAACCGGTTCTTGAGACCGCAGAGGCCGTTGCGGACCCCGCGCCGAACCCTGCGCCGGTGGAAGAGGCCAAATCGGACGAGCCGCCCAAGCCCAAGCGCAAGGGCTGGTGGTCACTCGGCCGCTAAACTGGACCGCCAAACCGGTTCGCGGGTTTGAGCCACGAAAACAGAAAAGCCGGGCAACTTGCCCGGCTTTATCTTTGGAAGGTCGAAAACCTCAGCCCTTGCGGATGAAATAATGGGTAACCTCGTTCTCCGCTTCGTCCCCCAGAAATTCATGGCCCTGTTCGGCGCAGAAATGCGGCACGTCGATCACCGCGGCGGGGTCGGTTGCCTCCAGCCGCAACACCTGACCGCTTTCAAGGGATTTCAAACGCTTGCGTGCTTTCAGCACGGGCAGCGGGCACAACAGCCCAATGGCATCGAGGGTCTCATCATAGGTCATGTGGGTCACATAAGATGCCCGGGGCCGTCTGTCCAGCATGCCGGTTCATCACGGTCGCGCGGATGTGACCATCTGGCAGGTGACAGCCCCCGCGCATTGCCCTATGTGGGGGATATGTTCGGAATTGACCTCATAGATGCGAGCCTTTTGCCCGCAATGATCGTGGCCCTGGTGGCCGGTGTGCTGTCCTTTCTCAGCCCCTGTGTGCTGCCGATTGTGCCGCCCTATCTGGCCTATATGTCGGGGGTGTCGATGGGGGATATGACCGAAGGCAAAACCGGGCAGGGCAAGGTGATCATGACCGCCGGGTTCTTCGTTCTGGGCCTGTCGACGGTGTTTCTGTTTTTAGGGTTCACCACCTCTGTTTTCGGGTCGTTCTTTTTGCAAAATCAAGGCTATTTCAACACCTTCGCCGGTGTTGTTGTGATGGTTTTCGGCGCGCATTTCCTCGGCGTGATCAACATTCCGTTCCTCAACCGCGAGGCGCGTGTGGATGCGGGCGACCAGGGGGGCAGTGCCTTTGGGGCCTATCTGCTGGGCTTGGCCTTTGCCTTTGGCTGGACGCCCTGCATTGGCCCGCAGCTGGGCATGATCCTGTCGCTGGCCGCCACCGAAGGGTCCGTGTCACACGGCACGCTTTTGCTCGCGGTTTACGCCGCCGGGCTGGGCCTTCCCTTCCTGCTGGTCGCCGCGTTTTTCCCGCGCATGGGGCCGCTGATGGCGTTCATGAAGCGCAATATGGAACGGATTGAGCGGATCATGGGGCTGCTTTTGTGGACCATTGGTCTTTTGATCCTGACCGGCGGCTTCTCGGCCTTTTCCTATTGGCTGCTGGAAACCTTCCCTGCACTGGCCACTTTGGGCTGACGGGGAAGGGGCGCTGCCCCTCGGCCATTCGGCCTCACCCCGAGGTGCTTTGGGCAAGAAAAAGAGCGGGCCGAGTGGGGCAAATCCACAGGCCGGGGCTTACTTTGGCCGCAATCCAGCGCTATCGTCTGATCAGATTGGGGCCAGAGAAAAGGCCGGGTAGATGGTGACAGACGGGTCGAACGGGCAGGAAATCCGCAGGCGGAGAGTGTTTTACATTCCCGGCTATGACCCGATTCATCCCCGCCGCTATCGCGAACTGTATCGCAAGGAAAGTGCACGCCAGGGGGCGATTTCCGGCTATGAGGTGGATCTGATCGGCCGTCAGGGCGCAGGCACCTATGGCTGGCAGGTCACGGGGCGGATGTCCGGAACAGAGACCGAGGCCGAGTTTGACGTGCTGGTCTGGTCCGACATCGTGCGCGACAGCATGGAATTGAACATCCTGCAGACCTATTTGCTGATGGCGCGCACCGCCTGGACCTATATCGGGTCCGGCGCGTTGCGCCGCCTGATGCGGCTGCGCAAAGGACCGGTGATCGCGGCCCTTTATCCGGTGGGCATGTTGATCCTGCAGCTGATCCTTGCGCTGTTGGCGGGGTGGATCATCGGCGGGGGCGCGGCGCTTTTGCTGGCGCCGCTGAGTGGGCCGACGATTGCAAGTGGGATTGGCGTCATTGTCGGCATCGCCGTTGTGGTCGCCGCTCTGCGGTGGTTTCGCAACATCGACAACAAGCTTTACGTTTATTACCTGATGCATGATTACAGCTATTCGGCGGCCTCGAAAGGTGCCAACCCGCCAAAGCTTGAGGCCCGTATGGCCGAATTTGCCGATCAGATCGCGGCGGCGCTGACAAGTGATGTGGACGAGGTACTGGTGGTCGGCCACAGTTCCGGCGCGCATCTGGGCGTGTCGATCCTGGCGGATCTGGTGCGGGACGGGCGGGTGCCGGCGGATGGGCCGAAACTGGGATTTTTGACGCTGGGGCAGGTGGTGCCAATGGTCAGTTTCCTACCCGATGCCTGGCGGCTGCGGCGCGATCTGCATGACCTGTGCCAGGCAGATCAGATCACCTGGATTGATGTGACCGCACCGGGCGATGGCTGTGCCTTTGCGCTGTGTGATCCGGTGGGCGTGTCCGGCGTGGCCCCGACCCCGGGCAAACGCTGGCCCATCGTCTTTTCCGCGGCGTTTACCAAAACGCTGAGCCCGGAACGCTGGAAAGCACTCAGATGGCGGTTCTTCCGGCTGCATTTCCAATATCTCTGCGCCTTTGACAAACCCGGTGACTACGACTATTTCCGCATTACGGCAGGACCGATAAGCCTTTCTGAGCGCTATAAAAACCGAAAACCGTCCGCCAGCCGCATTGACCGTTCCATATCGAAATATACGAGTATGGACCCATGACGAGCTGCCCGCATCTGCCCCCGAAACCGCCGGCGCGCGCCGGAAAAGTGTCGCTGCGCCGTTATGCCAAACTGTTTCGCGAAGACATCCTGTCAGCCCAGCCCGCGCGTCTGTATCGCGCCTGGATGGCGGAGTTTCGCACGCCGTTTTTCCGCAGTTACCTGTGCAACGATCCTGACCTGATTGATCTGGTTTTGAAGGGGCGCCCCGACGATTTTCCCAAATCTGACCGGATTCGCGAAGGGTTGGCACCGCTGTTGGGCAACTCGGTCTTCATCACCAATGGCGAGACCTGGAAACGCCAGCGGCGGATCATCGACCCGGCTTTTGAAGGCGGGCGGGTGCGGGATGTGTTCCCGGCGATGTGGGATGCCGGGGTGGCGGCGGTCGAGCGGCTGGCGCCGTTGGCCAACGGGCAACCCCTTGAAATTGAGCTGCAAACCAGTCATGCGGCGGCGGATGTGATCTTTCGCACTCTGTTTTCGATCCCGATCGAACATGACGTCGCGGGGGCCGTGTTTGAACGGTTCAAGGAACACCAGCGCGCGCAACCTGTGGTCAATCTGGGGGCCATCCTGCCCCTGCCGAAATGGTTCCCGCGCTTTCATTCGCGCCAGACCCGCGACACCGCGCGCGACATCCGCGCGCTGATCACCCAACTGACCGCCGAACGGATGGATCGGATCAGGGCCGGTACCGCGCCGGATGATCTGGCCACCAAGATCATGACCACCGAAGACCCGGTGACGGGCGCGCGGTTTGACACCGAGGAAATGGTCGACCAGGTGGCGATCTTTTTCCTCGCAGGGCACGAAACCAGCGCGTCGGCCCTGGCCTGGTCGCTGTATCTGCTGGCGCTATATCCCGACTGGCAGGCGAAGGTGGCGGACGAAGCGCAGGCGGCGATTGATCCGGAGAAGATCTATTTTTCAGTGATGTCAAAGCTGAAATTGTCGCGGGACGTGTTTCGCGAGGCGATGCGGCTCTATCCCCCCGTGCCGATGATGGTGCGCGAAGCGGCGTGCCCGGAAAGTTTTCGCAATCGCAAGGTGCCGAAAGGCAGTCAGATTGTGCTCAGCCCCTGGCACGCGCATCGGCATGAGCGGATTTGGCAGCGCCCGGATGAATTTGATCCCGGCCGGTTTTCGACGCCCGAGGGCAAAGAAAGTATGCGCGCGGCTTATTTTCCGTTTTCCTCGGGGCAGCGGGTGTGCCCCGGGTCGGCCTTTGCGATGATCGAAGGGCCGTTGATCCTCTCACTGCTTATCCGGGCCTACCGGTTTGAGATTGTAGAGCAAAAGCCTGCGATGCCGGTGGCGCATCTGACCGTGCGGGGCAAAGATGGGATCTGGTTGAAGCTCACGCCGCGCCGATAGACGGAAGATTGCAATTTTCCGATGCGTTTTCTTGCAAGAAAACGGCTAAACCACGCGCTGTATCGGTTCCTGATTGCAGAAAACCACCAGTTGCCCGGCACTTTCCACGGCATGAAATCCACGCCTTCTCAGTTCTGCCTCGAACGTTGGGCGCACGACATAGCGTTCAATATCGCGAAATTTGCGCCGAATGACGGCCCCTTGGCGGGCCGCTTTGGAGCTGAACAGATCCGTGATCCAAGCATCAGGGGAGAGGGGCGCAGGCATAGGCATACCAACAGCCTGACCTGCCTTGGTTAAAACGGCGTTAACCGCGATAATGGTTCAGCACATAAACCCGAATGGCCGAGGCCAACCCGCGGTCCATGCCACGTGTTTCATCCACTTCTGCCGCCAGCGCGTTCAGGGCCAGACCGCGAGATTTCGCAATCTCTTGAAAAGCCATCCAAAACTCTGGTTCCAACGACACAGACGTGCGGTGGCCACGCAGCGTGAGCGAGTGTTTTTGCGGGCGGGTGTTCATGTCTCATCCTCCTGTTTATGGTCTTCAAACAGGCGGGTCACCCGGTCGTTTTCGGCTTTCTCGACCGCTTTTTGCGCTTTGGTTCGGCCAAACGACACGGCGTTTTGATCTGCGCGGGCCTTTTTTTCGGCCCGCGCTTTTTCTTTTCGAAACCGGTTCAGGTTGACCGGTTTTGCCATCAGGCTTTCGGGCCGATCATCTGTTCGGGGCGGACCACTTCGTCAAAGGTTTTTTCGTCCACAAAGCCAAGCGCGATCGCCTCTTCCTTCAGGGTGGTGCCGTTTTTATGCGCGGTTTTGGCGACCTTTGTGGCGTTGTCATAGCCGATGGTCGGGGCCAGCGCGGTGACCAGCATCAGGCTTTCCTTCATCAGCTTGTCGATGCGCGGTTCATTGGCTTGGATGCCATTCAGCATCCGTTCAGTAAAGCTGTCAGCCGCGTCGCCGAGAAGCTGGATGGATTGCAAGAGGTTGTAGCTCATCATCGGGTTATAGACGTTGAGTTCAAAGTGCCCCTGCGATCCGGCAAAGGTCATTGCGGCGTTGTTGCCCATCACGTGGGCGGCGACCTGCGTCAGCGCTTCGGCCTGGGTCGGGTTGACCTTGCCCGGCATGATCGAGGAGCCCGGTTCGTTTTCCGGCAAGATCAGCTCGCCCAGACCCGACCGCGGGCCCGAGCCCAGGAAGCGGATATCGTTGGCGATTTTGTAGCACGACCCGGCGACGGTGGCCAAAGCGCCTGACATGAAGACCATCGCGTCATGGGCGGCCAGCGCTTCGAATTTGTTCGGCGCGGTCACGAAGGGCAGGTCGGTGATGCGGGCCATATTGGCGGCGACCTCTTCACCCCAACCTTGTTTGGTGTTCAGCCCGGTGCCCACGGCGGTGCCGCCTTGCGCCAGTTCGTAAATGCCGGGCAGGGCGGCCTTCACGCGGGCAATGCCCTGACGGATCATATGGGCGTAGCCGGAAAACTCCTGGCCCAGGGTCAGAGGCGTTGCATCCTGGGTGTGGGTGCGGCCGATTTTGATGATGTCCTTGAACTCTTCCTGTTTGGCTTCAAGACCGGCGAGCAGTTTTTCAAGGCCCGGCAACAGCACGTCACGCACCGACATGGCGGTGGCGATGTGCATTGCGGTCGGGAAAGTGTCGTTCGACGACTGGCCCATGTTGCAGTGATCGTTCGGGTGCACCGGATCTTTTGAGCCAATGACGCCGCCCATGATTTCGATGGCGCGGTTGGCGATCACCTCGTTGGCGTTCATATTCGACTGGGTGCCGGACCCGGTTTGCCAGACGACCAGCGGGAAGTTGTCGTCAAACTTGCCGGCGACCACTTCGCTGGCGGCCTGGATCACCGCGTCTGCGATGGCCGGGTCCATGTTGCCCGCGGCTTTGTTGGCCTCAGCACAGGCCTGTTTGATCACGCCAAGGGCGCGCACGATGGCGACGGGCTGCTTTTCCCAACCGATCGGGAAGTTCATCAGCGAGCGTTGGGTCTGTGCGCCCCAATATTTGTCGGAAGGAACTTCGAGCGGGCCAAAGCTGTCGGATTCAGTGCGGGTCTCGGTCATGTCATGCGCCTTTTTTCAAAAGAAACCGACGCTTTTCTACCCGAATGCGCGTTAAATTCAATGGGGCAGAGGTGGGAAAGACGGCGGAAAAACGGGGGTAGCGCCAACATTGCATGCAATCGTGCACAATTCTTGGCGCCTTCGGTCAAACCCCATGAACGGTCGCCACAACCTCTCCTGATTTTGAGCCATGCGCGGGGGGGACCCAGCAGGAGTGCCCGGCAGGAAGACCCGGCGCGATCTACTTGCGAAACTGGTCCAGGCTGACCACTTCGGCATCCTGATGCGCGCCCTCGGGGGCTTCGGATGGGTCATCTGCCTCCGCAGTGTCCTCTGCGGCTCTGGCGACATCTGCCTCGTCAATGCCTTCGCCTTCATCCTCACCTGCCAGATGCAGGTTTGCGTGATGGTCCTCACTGTCTTGCGTTTCAAACCGCAGGCCAAACTCCACGGACGGGTCGACAAAGGTATTGATCGCATCAAAGGGCACATACATCGATTCCGGACTATCCCCGAAGTTGAGGGTGACCGAAAACCCGTCATCGCTGACCTCGAGATCGGCAAACCAATGCTGCAAAACGATGGTCATATCTTCGGGAAATCGATCATACATCCAATCCGCCAGTTCGGTTTCCGGATGGCGCGTGTTGAAATTGATGAAAAAATGATGCTGACCGGGCAGCCCACCCTCCGCCACGTCGTCCAGAACGGTCTTGATCAGGCCGCGCATGGCATCATGCATCAGGTTTCCATAGTCGATGGTTGCGGACATGCTGCACCCTTGCTGTTTCCTGATCTGAGCATAAGCGAAATTTGGGCAAAAGGAAGCGGAGAGTTGATGGAAACATGGGCAAAAAACAAGGATGTGATCGCGGTTTTGAACGTGGCGGAGCCAGGCGTGAAGATCGCGCGGGTCAGCGGCGCCACCCAGCGAGATGACCGTTCAGCCAATCGTTTCCCCCGCCAGGCACAGTGCCAGAGTGTTTTCGGGTAACAGCCCAAGTTTTTCAAAAAGAGTGAGGAAATCCATTTGGTTATATGCTTCAACGATTTTACCATTGGCAAAGCGGCACATCACCTGTCCGGCCACTTCCACATCTGCTTCGGTCAGTTTACCTTTTGCCTTGCCGGACATTTGCGCCCAGACCCAATGGTCGGTTTCGACCACGCGGTTGAAGGTGATCTCGATCTCTTCGATCTGTTCAAGCATTGCGGCCACAAGGGCTTTGAAATCTTCGGGTCCCACGGTGAAATCCATCATGCCCTGGGCCTCGGCGTCAGGGGTGAAAAACTCATCAATACTGTCGAGATCCCCCTCGATCCAGACCTTGTTATACCAGCTTTTAAGGATGTCCAAATTCGACACGGCTCTCTCCGTTCTCGCTCAGGCGGGTTGCTCTGGTCAAATTCTCGCGGATTTATATGAACAAAGTCTTATTTTGAGACTTGTCCTTTTAGACAGGTGGCGCGGTCAGCGGGGCAGCGGGGCGATCATATTCCGGGGGCCGAGCCAAACACGTCAGATGTCAGAGGGGAAGTGCGGGGGAAAGTGCAGGTTTCTGTTGCCAGGTACCTGCGAACCCCGCCAAACGCGGCTAGGCGTAAGGACTTAAGTTTCGGCGACCCGAACTGCTTACGCAGCCAGAGCCATTGCCGGAGCTTTGTTGTCGTTTGCAACTAGCTTAAGTGAACCGATAACGGTGGTATCTCACCGAAACAAAGCTAACCCCTTTAGACGTCCGTCGATCCTGTTTCGCCCCCACGATATCAAGGTGTTCCCCAAGCGAAGGATGCCCCTGAGTGTTGTATGGTGGAGGCGCCGGGTACCGCCCCCGGGTCCGATCCGCTTATTACGAGCGCGTTTATGTCCATAGTCCCCGAGGGGACAGATCATATGTAGGGGGTGATGACGGGATTGAAAAGAGGGGGCAGAGGGAATAATCAAAGCTGTGAAGCTTTGAGTTGTTTTTAGAGGCGGTAGTTCTCGTGGTTTTTTCTATTTTTCGCCTTCTTGCCGGTGCCCGCACTCAGGTTTTGTTTCTGACAGTGCCTTACTTGGTTGTGCTGGTGGTCTACAGTGTCATTTCCGCGTTGTTGCTGGCGCAAATCAATCCCGAGCCGCAAATACTGCAATATCTGCAAATCACCTCTTGGCTGTCGGTACTCACAAGACTTTTGTTGGCGGTCCTCATGGCAATAGGGCTGTGGAGGTTTCTACTGCTACGAGAGAAACCGAGATGGTGTGGATTGCACACCCGGCCGGGTGTCGTTTGGCCCTGTTTGTGGAGGGGTACAATTGTTGCGCTGATCTGGTGGTTTGGATCGGAGTGGGTCGGCTATTTTTCCTATTTGCTTTGGGCAGTTTTCCAAAGTCAGAAACTCGACCCGATACCATTTGAAGTGTTCGGAGCCGCAGGGCTCTTTGTCAGGTATTTCCTGATGATGCATCTCATGTGTTACCTATGGCTTGGATTTATTGCTGTGGCCGTAGGGCACAAAAGAGTTTCCATGATTAGATCTGTTCGCATCTGCATGCGGCATCGAAAAGAAATCATGGTGGGCTGCGCTTTCTTGGCTGCGATTGCGGTACTTTCAGATCTTGGGATCATGTTGCCAAATTGGCCGTTGGCTCAGTTGGGCAGCCGGTGGGTGTCGATTGTCCTTTTGAATGCCGGAACATCGATCTTTGTATTGCTGGTCCCACTCATCGTGTTTTGGGGAACCGTTGCCATGATGGCAATGATCTACGCGCGTGAAATCCGCGCTCCGGTCTCTTCGGCGAAAGTGAACGCGGACTGAAAGCTGG
Organism: Aliiroseovarius crassostreae; assembly: GCF_049803815.1. Lineage (GTDB taxonomy): Bacteria > Pseudomonadota > Alphaproteobacteria > Rhodobacterales > Rhodobacteraceae > Aliiroseovarius > Aliiroseovarius crassostreae_A. Next base: position 66,175 of record NZ_JBNAGI010000001.1, on the reverse strand, counting down.
GCTCACTCACATCAGCTTTGTGACAAACGAGTGCGCCCCAATTCGACCGTATAATCCGCAAGCTCTGAAAGGATGGCGTCAACTTGCACGCCATCCTGTCCTTCGATCATATCCGCCAGCCGCGTATGCAGCCCAACAATCCGATCCCGATCCCTTTGCGTATAGGTGATCATGTTCATCAGGGGCTGCATCGCCTCAACCGCGCCGGCCAGTTGGTAGGACAGCACCGGGTTGCCCGCGCCATCCACCAGGGCGCGGTGAAAGGCCACGTCCGAGGCACAGAAGGCTTCGTCGGTCAGGCCTGGTTGGGATTGGCGGTGGATTTCGGCGCGCATGGTGGCAAGGTGGTCGGCCGTCCGGCGTTGGGCAGAGAGCGGAGCGCAGGCACGTTCCAGCGCATATCGCGCCTCGCACGCAGTCTCGAAGTCCACGCGGTTCATGGACAGAAGCAGGGTCGAAGTGGTGATCTGCTGATCATAGGCGTCTTCAAATGACATGCGGTTCACAAAGGCGCCGCCGGTGGCTCCGCGCTGGGTGCGAATGAGGTTCTGCGCCGCCAGCCGTTTCAGGGCTTCGCGCACGGTGGGGCGCGAGACCGAGAACTGATCGGCCAGCTCTGCCTCGGAGGGCAGGCGCTGATCAACAATCAGGTCGCCTGCGATGATCGCATCACGAATGTCGCTGGCAATTTGCGCCGAAAGGTCCTGCGGGGTTTGTTTCTGCTCGTTCATGCCTTCCTGTGTAGGCGGCAAGGGGCGGGTCGGTCAACAGGACGCCGCGTCACTTTCGGGGGGCGAAGATTTCATTTGTCAGACAATTACAATTGCGCGTAGGTTTAAATGTAAGACAATTGCGACTCGGATGAGGATCGACATGCAGCTTGCTTCCAAAATAGCCCCGCGCCTTCGGCAGATGGCCGCCCCTCATTGGTTGGCGCTGTTTGGGCTGGTGGCCTTGGGCTGGCTGGTGCTTTACGCCATGGCGGTGCCGGCGGATCAGCTTGCGATGGCGCAGATTTACGGGGCGGAGTTCTGGCGCTCTTTGTGTATCGTGTCGCCGGATAAGGCCGGGTTCTGGGGGCTGTCTGCCATGTGGATGATCATGTCCGCGGCAATGATGGCCCCGACCGCACTTCCCGCGCTGGCGACCTATGATGATCTGATTGCATCGGGGGCGGGCACACGCCGGGGTTTTGCGGAACTGCTGGGCGGATACCTTGCCATCTGGCTGGGGTTTTCACTACTGGCCGCTGGGGCGCAGCTGGCGCTGTTTCAGGCGGGGCTGATCTCGCCCCTGGGGCAAAGCCTGTCGGCTTGGCTTTCTGGCGGGCTTTTGATTGGCGCGGGGTTGTATCAGTTTTCGGCGCTCAAAGAGAGCTGCCTGTCGAAATGCCGCCATCCGATGAGTTTTTACATGCAGTATTGGCGCGAGAGCCGCTGGAACGCGATCTCGCTTGGTCTGCGCCTAGGGGCGGTCTGCCTTGGGTGCTGCTGGGCCCTGATGCTGCTTGGGTTCGTGGGCGGGGTGATGAACATCGCCTTCATGGGGCTCGCCACCCTGATCATGATTTTCGAAAAGCTGCCGGAACTGGGCCGCTATATCACCAAACCGCTGGGCTGGGGACTGACGATCCTGGGGCTTGCGGTCATCACCAATGGCGCATTGACCCTGATCTAGGGCGCGCAAAGAAGGGAGAGAGAAATGGACGGGACGCAAATCGGCCAGGTTGAATGGGCCATCAAAGGGGAACTGATCCTCAATTGTAACTGCACGGTGTTTTGCCCCTGTGTGGTCAGCCTGGGGGATCATCCGCCGACGGAAGGCTATTGCATGGGCTGGGCGGGCATTCGCATCGACAGCGGCAATTACGGCGGTGTGGACCTGTCGGGCCTGAACGTAGGGCTTTTGCTGGAAATCCCCGGTCGTATGGCCCGCGGCAACTGGAAAGCCGCCGCCTATATCGACGAGCGCGCCGATGATGATGCGTTTGAAGCGCTCTGCCACATCTTCACCGGGGCCGCCAAAGGCACCACCGGGCTCTTTAAGATGCTGGTCAGCGAGTTTCTGGGCGCCGAACGCGCGCCGGTATCGTTTGAAACCGAAGGCAACACCCGTCGCCTGATTGTCGGCAAGGCCATTCGCGGGTCCGTGACCCCGGTTCCGGGCAAGGGTGGGGCCGATCAGGTGATCACCAACACCAATTACTGGATGGGGCCGGACATCACCGTCGCCAAAGCAGACGAGGCCCGCGTGCGCGCCTTTGGCCGGGTCTGGGATTTCGACGGCAAATCCGCCGAGATCTGCCAGATCGACTGGAAAGGCCCCGGTCGCTGACGCGGCCGGAGGTTCTGGCAAGGGAGCGCGACCCATGGCACAGACTGCCGCACTGATTTCACCCTCACGCCGTTTGCGGCGCACCCCTTTCTCTGATGGCGTCGAAGCTGCCGGGGTCAGGGGCTACACGGTTTACAACCACATGCTGCTGCCGACCGTCTTTCGGTCGGTGGAGGAAGATTATCGCCACCTGAAAGAAGCGGTTCAGGTCTGGGACGTGGCCTGCGAGCGTCAGGTCGAGCTGCGTGGCCCCGATGCCGCCCGCCTGATCCAGATGCTCACCCCGCGCGATTTGTCGAAAATGCGGGACGGGCAGTGTTTCTATGTGCCGATGGTCGATGAGACCGGGGGGATGTTGAACGACCCGGTGGCGGTGAAACTGGACGAGGACCGGTTCTGGATTTCCATTGCCGACAGTGATCTGCTCTTTTGGGTCAAAGGGTTGGCTTATGGGTTCCGGCTGGATGTGCTGGTGGATGAACCGGATGTCTCGCCGCTTGCCATTCAGGGGCCCAAAGCCGACGATCTGGCCGCGGCGGTCTTTGGCGACGCGGTGCGCGATATCCGGTTTTTCGGCTACAAGAGGTTGGCGTTTCAGGGGCGCAATCTGGTTGTGGCGCGCTCGGGTTACTCCAAACAGGGCGGGTTTGAAATCTATGTGGAGGGCAGTGATATCGCCATGCCGCTTTGGAACGCTTTGATGGAGGCGGGCAGATCCATGGATGTGCATGCCGGCTGTCCCAATGGCATTGAACGCGTCGAAGGGGGGCTTCTCAGCTACGGCAACGATATGACCCGCGACAACACCCCGCATGAGGCCGGTCTGGGGCGGTTTTGTTCGACCCAAAGCGCGCTGGGCTGTGTGGGGCGCGATGCGCTGTTGCGTGTGGCCAAGGAAGGCCCGGTGCAGCAGGTGCGCGCGATCGAGATCCACACAGGTGACGGGCGTCTGGTGCCACCCTGTGATCGCGCCTGGCCCCTGATGGATGGCACAAGACAGGTGGGGCAGGTGACCTCTGCCGCCAACTCGCCGGATTTCAGCACCGGGGTCGCCATCGGTATGGTGCGCATGACCCATTGGGAGAGCGGCACCGAACTGGATGTCATCACCCCGGATGGCCCGCGCGCGGCCACGGTTTTCGACACGTTTTGGATTTAACCGGGAGAGACCTCTGACAAGAGGCCCCGAGAGGAGGAGATGAAGATGTTTAAAGCACTGGTCATGGAGCAAAATGATGAGGGGCTGGCCGCGGCCCAGATCAAGGAGATCGACACGGATGCGCTGCCCGAGGGCAATGTGACGGTTGCCGTGGAATATTCCACCGTGAACTACAAGGACGGGTTGTGCCTCTCGGCCAAGGGCGGGGGGCTTGTGCGCAATTACCCCCATGTGCCGGGCATTGATTATGCGGGCACGGTCGAGGCGTCGGACGATGATCGGTATAAACCCGGTGACAAGGTGGTGCTGACCGGCTGGCGCGTTGGCGAAGTGAGTTGGGGCGGCTATGCCCAGAAGGCCCGGATCGATGCAGACAAGCTGGTGCCGCTGCCCGAGGGGCTGACCACCCGTCAGGCGATGGCCGTGGGAACCGCAGGGTTCACCGCAATGCTCGCCGTGATGGCGCTGGAAGATCATGGGCTGACGCCGGGCACTGGCCCGGTGCTGGTCACGGGCGCGGCGGGGGGCGTGGGCTCGGTCGCCACCGCCATTCTGGCAAATCTCGGCTATGAGGTGGCCGCTGTCACCGGACGCCCCGATCAGGCGGACTATCTGACATCGCTGGGGGCCACCACCATCGTGCCGCGCGAAGAGCTGAATGAAACCACCAAACGCCCGTTGGAGAAGGAAACCTGGGCGGGCTGTGTGGATGCCGTGGGGGGCGACATGTTGGCCCGCGTGCTGGGGCAGATGAAATATGGCGCATCCGTATCGGCCGTGGGTTTGGCGGGTGGCGCTGGGCTGCCGGCCACGGTGATCCCCTTCCTGCTGCGCGGTGTGAACCTCCTGGGTATCGACAGTGTGATGCAGCCTTATGACAACCGCCTGCGCGCCTGGGAGCGGATTGCCAAGGATCTGCCGATGGACAAGCTGGAGGCAATGATCAACCCGGCGACACTCGACGATCTGCCCCGTCTGGGCGCGGATATCCTGAAAGGTCAGGTCAAGGGCCGCGTGGTTGTGGATGTGAACGGCTGACAACCGCCGACCCCACGGCAAAAACTGGCTGGTTTGGGGGGATGCAAAGATGCCGCATTCATGTTTGTGAATGTAATTACTAGATCAAAGGGGTCCCGCGTTGGCGGGGCCTTTTTCTTTTTGGAACCTAAAGGGATACACCCATGACATCCGCTGTTAAGAGCTCTTTGAAAACCGCTTTCTCCGCCGCCATTTTGGCCCTTGGGGCCGCCGTGTCGCCTGCGCTTGCGGATGATGACGACACGCTGGTCACCATCCTGACCGCGCCGGATGCGCAAACCCAGATGATGGCGATGGTCCTGACGATGAAATCCGCCGAACAGGGCGTGCGCCCGCATGTGCTGCTGTGTGGTCCTGCCGCCGATATGGCGCTGAAAGACGCCCCCGACAGCGCCACTGCGCCGCAAAAACCGCTGGGCGTTGGCCCGCAGGCGTTGATGCAGAAGATCGCCGGATTGCCCGGTGCCAAGGTTGAGGTTTGTGCGATTTACCTGCCCAACAAGGATGTGGGGCCAGAGGTGTTGCTGGACGGTGTTGGGGTCGCGGCCCCGGACGCGATGGCCAAGGCGATGCTTGAGGCCGACGCACGGATGAGCTTTTAAGGCGCTCCCATGACCGGACCAGACCAAAGACCAGAGGGGCGCGCGCGGGCGCCCCTCGACCCGAAGCCACAGGCCGATCTGAACCGGGCCGACCTGACCCAGATCGACCTGACCCGGACGATTGAGCAGATCGAAGGCGTGGTCTGGCCGATGCCCTGTTGCGCCCCATATCTGGTGGCACAAAGTCACGCGCTGCGGCGCAAACCGATCGGCACCTTCACCACCGAAGATCTGCGGCTGATGGTGGATCAGGATGTGGGCGCTGCGATCCTGAAACCCTTGGTTCTGGCGCGGTTGGCGGACAGTCCACTGGCCGAAGGGGCGTATTATCCCGGTGATCTGCTTGAGGCGGCGATGAAACGCTGGCCCGAGGACGCTGAGGTCCGTCGCCTGGCCCAGGAGGTGGGAAAACGGTAAGCGGGGCTTGACCCGCCCCGGACGATGCGCGAGAAGGCTGCTATGAAGATGACCATGCACAGCGCTGTCTTTTACGCCTTGTTCTCATAGAACGGGTGGAAACGCATGTGCAGACACTGACGACCGCCCCGAGGGCGGTTTTTTCTTTTCCAACTCCGTCTTTCGGGAGCTGAGAAAGGAAAGACAAGATGGACAATCTGACAATACGGCCCGTCGAGGCGCGCGATCTGCGGGCGCTGGGCGATCTGGTAAGCAGTTTGGCGCGCCACCACGGGGATACCGCGCGGGTGACACAGGCCAGCCTTGCGCGCGACTGTCTGGGGCAGGCGCCCTGGCTGCGGGTGCTGGTGGCCGAACACCATGGCGGTCTGGTGGGCTACGCAGCCCTGTGCCCGCGCGCCCGGATGCAATTTGGTCAACGGGGGATGGAGCTGCACCACCTCTTTGTGCATCGCCCGTTGCGCGGAGCGGGTGTGGGGCGGGCATTGCTTCATGCCGCTGCAGAGCTGTCGCGGCAAATGCAGGCAGATTTCCTGACCGTGGCGGCCGAGGTTGGAAATGACCGGGCACAGCAGTTTTACCAAGGGGCCGGGTTCGCCCCCTCAACAGCAGACGCGGCACGGTTTCAGCGGGCGCTGTGATGCAGGAAGACGGGGTGGGGCAAAAGAAAACGGCGCAGGTTTTACCCGCGCCGCATTCTGTTTTTAACCTGGTCGCTTATTCAGCCACTTGGGCCTCGGCGCTTTCGGCATGTTTGTCACGCAACCCGTCGCGGTAAAGCGCCTTGGTCAGCGACACCATCATCAGCCCCATGACCGCGGTAAAGGGCAGCGCCCCGATGATCATCGCGTTTTTCAACGCATCCATCGGGTTGTTGTCCCCGGCAGCCATCAGAAGCGTGCCGATCACCAGTGTCAGGATCACACCCCAGACGATGCGGTGCTTGATGCCGGTTTCCTGTTCGCCGCCCGACATGATGGTGTTCATCACCAGAATGCCCGAGTCCGCCGAGGTGACCAGGAAGGTCAGGATCAGCACCACACACATCACGGTGATCGCCGAGAGGAACGGACCCGAGATCATTTCGCCCAGCGTAACAAAGAGCTTTGCAGTGTTTGACGCGCCGATGATGGCGCCCTCTGCGCCGCCGGTCAGCTCCAGATCAATGGCCGTGCCGCCAAGGATGGTCATCCAGGCAAAACACACCAGCGCCGGGGCAAAGACGCAGCCCACGATGAACTCGCGCACCGAACGGCCCTTGGAGATGCGGGCCAGGAACAGGCCAACGAAGGGCGAGAAGGCAATCCACCAAGCCCAGTAGAAAGTGGTCCAGCCAGCCTGCCAGCCAAACTGACGGGCGGGTTCACCGGCGGCGTAGACCTGACGCAGCACATCTTCGGGCAGGGCGGCAGCATCGCCTTCCAGGCCAGAGACAAAGCCCCCATAGCTGCCCCAGGCGTTGGTGGCGCCCCCTTTCAGGGCGTCCGCCAGAGGGGCGGCGGCTTCGGGCAGGTTCGCGGTAAACTCGCCCGCGGGCTGCGGACCATAAGCGCCAAAGGACAATTGCACGATATGCAGGATATAGTCGATCAGGGCCGAGCCGTAGGTGGACATGGCAAAGAAGAACGACCCGAAGATCACGAAGGTGCCCAGCAGGATCAGCGACAGAACCAGGTTCAGGTTCGACAGGTATTTCACCCCGCGCCCCACACCTGACACAGCCGAAATGATCGACAGGCCCATGATCATGACCAGACCGGCCACCAGGCCAACCTTGCCCGGGGCAGGGGCTTCGCCCGACATATCCATCATCCATTCCATTCCGGTGATCGCATAAAGGCCATCGATGAACTGGCTGACGCCAAAGCCGATGGTCACCGAGACACCAAGAATGGTGGCCACAACACCCAGCACGTCAACCACATGACCAAAGAACCCGTTCACGGCCTTGCCAAACAGCGGTGTCAGCGCCGACCGGATGGTCAGCGGCATGTCACGCGTATAGGCGTAATAGGCCAGCGACAGCCCGGTCAGGACATAGATCGCCCAGGCATGGAACCCGTAATGCAAGAAGGTATAACGATACCCGGATTGCAAAGATTCCGGTGTGTTCGGGGCAACGTCCCCGGTCAGGATCACCGGGTTTGATCCCCACAGGCCCAGCGGTTCGGCGGTGGCAAACACCATCAGCCCCACACCCAGACCGGCCCCGAACATCATCGAGAACCAGGAGAAGTTGGAGAACTCGGGCTTTTCCCCCGGCAGCCCCATCACCCGTCTACCCGTCGAGGGCAGGATGGCGACGATGGCCAGAAAGAACAAAAACAGCCCGACGATGATGATGTAGAAACTGTTGAAGCCTTCCAGAAGTTTCCAGTTCAGGCTGCCCAGTGTTGAGTTTGCATTGGCCGGAAAGACCAGTGCCCAGATCACCAAGGCGACCATGATCCCCTTCGAGATCAGCGCAATCGGAACGCTGTTCCCCTCATAAAACCCGGAGGAAGCTTTTGGGATCTCCAGCTCCGTAAACGGTGGTTTGATACTCATGTTATTCCCTGTCTTTTATCTTCTTCTTGCAGGGGACGGGTGCCAATTGCCCCCCATGCGCACAAGAGTGAGGTCTTGAACGCGTGAAGCAATGGTCAAAAAGGACAGGGTTGGGTTCATTTGCGACACGTGTGTCGGTTTTAGGCGGTAAAGGGTCTCTTGAACCCAGACGTGAATCACCCTTCTCCGCAGGGTCGCGGCATACTGAAGGAGTAAGGAGGGTGCCCGTGGCACAAGAAACAGATACAGACTATGAGGTCGGTCAGGACAACGTCCAGATCTTCGGGCTCGACTTTCACAATCCCGTCTTCGGGATTTCCGCAGCGGTCATTCTGGCCTTCGTGTTCTTCACGCTGGTTTTCAAGGAAGGGGCCTCGGAGTTCTTTGGCTGGTTGCGCCCTGCGCTGACCAGTTCGTTTGACTGGGTATTCATGCTGGCAGGCAACATCTTTGTGGTGTTTTCGCTGATCTTGGTGGTCAGCCCCTATGGCAAGATCCGCCTGGGGGGGGCGGACGCCAAACCGGATTACAGCTATATGGGCTGGTTCTCGATGCTGTTTGCCGCGGGCATGGGCATTGGCCTGGTGTTCTGGGGTGTGGCGGAACCGATTTCGCATTACGGCGCGTCGCTGGGCGGCACGGCGGTCGAGGGCGGTCTGCGCACCGACTGGGCGCCTTTGGGCGCCGCTGCTGACAATCCAGAGGCCGCCCGCGATCTGGCGATGGCGGCCACGATCTTTCACTGGGGTCTGCACCCCTGGGCGGTCTATGCGGTTGTGGCGCTGGCTTTGGCGTTTTTCAGCTTCAACAAGGGCCTGCCGCTGACCATGCGCTCGGTCTTTTACCCGATCTTTGGCGAAGCGACCTGGGGATTTGCGGGGCACGTGATTGACGTGCTGGCCGTGTTTGCGACCATCTTTGGCCTTGCCACCTCGCTGGGTCTGGGGGCCTCACAGGCGCTGGCCGGTCTGAACTACCTCTTTGACGTGCCGGTGTCCGATGGCATGAAAGTGTTCCTGATCGTCGCGATCACCGCGTTTGCGCTGGTGTCTGTTGTGGCCGGTCTGGACAAGGGGGTGAAGCGCCTGTCCGAGGTCAACATGGTGCTGGCGGCTGTGCTGCTGATCCTGGTGATCATCGTGGGGCCGACGCTGGCGATCCTGACCGGGGTCTTCGACAACCTTTGGGCCTATGCGGTGAACCTGCCAGCCCTGTCGGGTGTGATTGGCCGTGAAGACACCAACTTCATGCAGGGCTGGACGGCCTTCTACTGGGCGTGGTGGATCAGCTGGTCACCGTTTGTGGGCATGTTCATCGCGCGTATCTCGCGCGGGCGCACCGTGCGCGAGTTCATCACCTGCGTCTTGATCATCCCCACCGTTGTGGGCGCGATCTGGATGTCCGTCTTTGGCGGCGCTGCTTTGGATCAGGTGATGTCGGGGGCCGGTCAGGCGCTGTCGGATGCGTCGCTGGAACTGAAAATGTTCTCGATGTTCGAAGCCTTCCCGATGACCGGGATCCTCAGCTTCATCGGCATCGTGCTGGTGATCGTGTTCTTCGTGACCTCGTCGGACTCGGGGTCGCTGGTGATCGACCAGATCACCGCGGGCGGCAAAACCAACGCCCCCACCGCACAGCGTGTGTTCTGGTGTATCCTGGAAGGCGCCATCGCCATTGCGCTTTTGCTGGGCGGCGGATTGGCCGCGCTTCAGGCCGCCGCGATTGCAACGGGCTTCCCCTTTGCAATTGTGCTGGTCCTGATGTGTGTGTCGATCTTCCTGGGCCTGCGTGGTGAGCGCAAAACCTAAGCGGCAGCGTCCCCATCGGACAAACACCGTGGAAGGGCTCCCATCCGGGGGCCCTTTATTCATTGCAACTATTTCCGCCTTGACCCGTGGCTTGCCGCTGGCTAGCAATTCTTATGAAATCGTCATGTGCCAATTGCACATGTCTGCCCGTGGGGGACACATCCCATGTGGCTGGCTGGAGGACCTGCCGGAACGGGAGCCCCCGGACCGTCGTCCCACGCTCCCAAACAAGAACTGCGGTCGTATCGCCGCGATAGGGGAGCGAGAAATGAAAGACCTTGAAACCACAGACTTGGACATCAATTGGGTGCGCAGCCAGTTTCCGGCCTTTGCTGAACCCAGCCTGACGGGGCAGGCGTTCTTCGAAAATGCCGGCGGGTCTTACACATGCCAGCAGGTGATTGATCGTCTGACCCGCTATTACACCCAACGCAAGGTGCAACCCTATGCGCCATACGAGGCCGCCATATTGGCGGGTGCGGAAATGGACGAAGCACGGGCGCGGCTTGCCGCAATGCTGGGCGTCGATACCGACGAGCTGTCCTTTGGCCCGTCGACCACGCAAAACACCTATGTGCTGGCCAACGCCTTTCGCCAGCACCTGACCCCCGGTGATGCAATCATCGTGACCAATCAGGATCACGAGGCCAACACCGGCCCGTGGCGGCGTTTGGCAGATGAGGGGTTTGAGGTCCGCGAATGGCAGATCGATCCCGACACCGGCCATCTGGACCCTGCCAAACTGGATGACCTGCTGGACGAGAAGGTCAAACTGGTCTGCTTTCCGCATTGTTCCAACGTGGTGGGTGAGATCAATGATGTGAAAGCGATCTGTGCCAAGGCGCGCGCAAACGGGTCTTATACCTGTGTGGATGGGGTCAGCTATGCACCGCATGGGTTGGTGGACGTTGGGGATCTGGGCGCGGATATCTACTTGTTCTCGGCCTATAAAACCTATGGGCCCCATCAGGGGATCATGGTGATCCGCCGTGCGCTGGGCGAGGCGCTGCCCAATCAGGCGCATTATTTCAACGCGGATTGCCTTTACAAACGCTTCACGCCCGCCGGGCCGGATCACGCGCAGGTGGCGGCCTCAGCCGGGATGGCCGACTACATCGAGGCGCTGGCGGCAGAGCATGGCGTGCCTGACGGCGGGGCCACGGCAGCTCGTGCGGCCCACAGCCTGATGCGTGCCCGTGAGGTGAAGCTGTTGCAACCGCTGCTGGATTACGCCAAAGCCAAAAACTCCGTGCGGCTTTTGGGGCCGGATCAGGCCGCACCCCGTGCGCCCACCGTGGCGCTGGCGGCGCAGATCGCGGGGGAAGACCTGGCCACCAAACTTGCGCCGCTTGGCGTCATGGCAGGGGGGGGCGATTTCTACGCCGTGCGCGCCCTTCAGGCGCAGGGGGTGGACCCGGCGCTGGGCGTGCTGCGGGTGAGTTTTACCCATTACACGACCGAGGCCGAGGTGACCAAGCTGATCGAGGCGCTGGATCAGGTGTTGTAGCAATACGGAGGGTCATACAAACTCCGCAGAATATTCTTTCACGAGTTTTGGTCCTGCGAGGCGGGCGGGTTTCTGCACATGCAAAACCGCCCCCTTGTCCGCTCCCCCCGCCTCCGCTTAGCCTTATGGTATTCAAAAACATGGATTTTGGGGGGAGCCATGATCCTGACCACCACGCAAGGGCAGAACGATCTGCCCCGCTATTTCGCCCGTGTCTTCGAATTTGTCTCAGACATGAACACGGGCCAGCTGGATTTTATCCTGCCCGATGGGCGGCGGTTTCGTGTACACGGCGCGCGACCCGGGCAGGTGGCGGAAATCCATGTGCATGACGAAGATGTCTTTGCCCGGCTGATCCGCGAAGGCGATCTGGGCTTTTGCGACGCCTATATCGAAGGGGGGTGGTCGACCCCGGATCTGCAGGCGCTTCTTGATTGGATTCAAGATGATAACGACCGGATCTATGACGGGTTTCCCGGCCTGATCTTCGTGCGCGCCTACGAACGGCTGCGCCACCTGATGAACTCCAACTCCAAGAAACAGGCCAAGAAAAACATCAGCCACCACTACGATCTGGGCAACGCGTTTTACGCGCTGTGGCTGGATGACACGATGACCTATTCCTCGGCGCTGTTTCGGTCCGGGCAGGAAAGCCTGGAGCGCGCGCAGGAACAGAAATACGCCTCGATGCTGGATCAGATGGGGGTGGGGCCGGGGGATCATGTGCTGGAAATCGGCTGTGGCTGGGGCGGCTTTGCGGAATTTGCCGCCCGCCGGGGCGTGCGCGTGACCGGCCTGACCATTTCGCAGGAACAGCATGATTTTGCCGTGGAGCGGATTGCCCGCGCAGGTTTGTCGGATCTGGTCGAGATCCGGATGCAGGATTACCGCGACGAGACTGGGAAATATGACGGGGTGGCCTCGATCGAGATGTTCGAAGCGGTGGGCGAGAAATACTGGCCCACCTATTTCAACACGGTGCGCACCTGCCTGCGCCCCGGCGCCCAGGCGGTGCTGCAGATCATCACTATCACCGAAGACCGCTTTGAGAAATACCGAAAAGGCGTTGACTTCATACAGAAATACATCTTTCCGGGCGGCATGTTGCCTTCTAAAACGCGGCTTCGCGAAGAGGTCAACAAGGCGGGGCTGGCGTTTCGTGACCAGATCACCTTTGGCGAAAGCTATTCCGTGACCCTGCGCCGCTGGCATGGGGTCTTTAATGACAAATGGTCCCGTGTGGCAAAGCTGGGGTTTGATGATCGGTTCCGTCGGATGTGGAATTTCTACCTGACCTCTTGCGCTGCGGCCTTTCATTCCGGCAATTGTGACGTGGTGCAAGTGACCTTGCAAAATCCGGATTGATGGGGCGATAGTGGGCATAACACGTGACCACCCCGCAAGAGGGTGGAACGACTGCTGCTATGGGGTCCGAGGAGGAGATCGAGCATGCCCACCGCATCCAAACTTGTTGCTGCCGTGTTCTTCGCGGCGCTGGCCTATTTTCTGGCCGATCTGATCAAACCGCTTCTGCCTGAAGGGCGCAGCTATGCCATGTTTTCCCCTGCCTTCGCCGGGATAGGGCTGTTGATCGGTTGGCGGTTTACCGGCCATCGGCTTGGCCGGGGGCTGGGGGATGCGGTTGGTATTGGTCTGTCCTCGGCGTTTTTACTGGCGTTTTGGGGGCTTGTGCTGTTTTCCGGCGCAGAAATGATCCGCCTGTCTTTGCGCAAGGCCTATGACGGACCGGTCGAAGCAATCCGTGGCGCGATCGAGATTGCGGTGGAATATGTCCTGCTGATTGCCCCTCAGCCCGATGTGATGGGGACATTGATCATCGGTAGTCTGGCCGGGGGTGTTCTGACCCGTATGACGGCGGCACGCTGGCGCTGAGTTTATTCCCCTGTCCATCATTCCCCTGTCCATCATCTGAGAGTGTTTCCCATGAAAACCCTGTTTTTCTATGGCACCTTGCGGTTTCGCCCGCTTCTGGATCTGGTGCTGGACGGCGAGACCTATGCGGTCCGGCCTGCCGTGCTGGCGGATCACGCCGTCTATTGGGCGCAATCAGGTGGCGAGGATCAGGTGTTCCCGATGATTGTTGCGGAACCGGGCGGCTCGGCGCAGGGGGTTCTGGTCTCCGGGCTAAGCAAGGCGGCGATTGAGCGGCTCAATCATTACGAAGGCGGCTTTGCCTATACGCTTTGTGACATGCGGGTTGAGGGGCCAGACGGGCCCGCATTGGCCGAAGTGTATTTCCCCGAAGCGGGGCTCTGGTCACCCGGCGCGCCCTGGTCGCTTGAGGATTGGGCAGATCGATGGGGCGAGATGACCCTAGCGGCTGCGGAAGAGGTCATGTCCTACATGGGGCAGCTGTCGCCGCAAGAGGTGGCGGCGCGGTTTCCGATGATCCGTCTGCGCGCCGCCAGCCGGGTGCGGGCCAAGGCCGAGCCCAGCCCGGCAGCGCTGCGCACCGACTGGGGGCCGGACAGGACCCGTGTCGCCAGACGAGAGCGGCCCTATGTGAATTTTTTCGCCATTGAAGAGCGTGACCTCGCCTTTCCGCGTTTTGACGGAACCATGAGCCCGGTGGTGAACCGCGCGGCGTTTCTGGGGGGCGATGCGGTCACCGTGCTGCCGTATGATCCGCATCGCGACGCGGTTTTGCTGATCGAACAATTTCGGGTTGGGCCGTATATGCGGGGCGATCTGCACCCGTGGATCCTGGAGCCCATTGCGGGGCGGATCGATCCGGGTGAAACGCCAGAGGCCACGGCGCGGCGCGAGGCGCTGGAAGAGGCGAACCTGACCATTGGCGCTTTGGAACATGTGGGCGATTATTATCCAACCCCGGGGGCGGTCACGGAATATCTTTATTCCTACATTGCGATCTGCGATCTGCCCGACAGTGCCGCCGGGCTTGGCGGCATGTTGGGCGAGGCTGAAGATATTCGCAGCCATGTGATTTCCTTTGACCGGCTGATCGACCTGGTGCAATCGGGCGAGGTGGACAATGCGCCCTTGCTGATTTCGGCCATGTGGTTGATGCAAAACCGGGATCGGTTGCGTGGCGCTGTTTAAGGTCAGTGGTGAAGCTCGTCTTGAAGTTGGCGCCCTGCGCACTTACACATGTGGGGAACAGAAATGATCCGCCGTGGGAACACCCATCGGCCACCTGACCCAAGCGCGAAATTAGGGGGAAACATGGATATCAAACAGGACCTTGCGGCAACAGTGGGCAACACCCCCCTGATCCGTCTGAATGCGGTCAGCGACGCCACCGGATGCGAGATTTACGGCAAGGCCGAGTTCATGAACCCGGGCCAGTCGGTCAAGGACCGCGCGGCGCTTTATATCATCAAGGATGCCATCGCGCGCGGGGACCTGAAACCGGGTGGGACAATTGTCGAAGGTACGGCTGGCAATACCGGTATTGGCCTTTCCCTGGTGGGGGCCTCGATGGGGTTCAAGACGGTGATTGTGATCCCGGAAACCCAATCGGAAGAAAAGAAAGATATGCTGCGGTTGGCGGGGGCGGAACTGGTGCAGGTGCCCGCAGCCCCCTATCGCAATCCGAACAATTACGTGCGCTATTCCGGGCGTCTGGCCGAGAAACTTGCACAATCCGAACCAAATGGCGTGATCTGGGCCAACCAGTTCGACAATGTGGCCAACCGTCAGGCCCATGTGGAAACCACCGCGCCCGAGATCTGGGCGCAGACCGACGGCAAGGTCGACGGCTTCACCTGCGCGGTGGGGTCGGGGGGCACGCTGGCCGGGGTGGCCGAGGCGCTGCAGCCCAAAGGCGTGAAAATCGGTTTGGCCGACCCGCTGGGCGCGGCCCTTTACAGCTTTTACACCACCGGCGAGTTCGCCTCGGAAGGGGGATCCATCACCGAGGGGATCGGGCAGGGGCGCGTGACCGCGAACCTTGAAGGGTTCACCCCCGACATGTGTTTCCAGATCCCTGATGCCGAAGCGCTGCCGTATGTCTTTGATCTGGTGGAACAGGAAGGGCTTTGCCTTGGCGGTTCGTCTGCGATCAATATTGCCGGTGCGGTGCGTATGGCCCGCGAAATGGGGCCGGGCCACACAATTGTAACCATTCTGTGCGACTATGGCTCTCGCTATCAGTCGAAATTGTTCAACCCGACCTTCCTGAAGGAAAAGGGCCTGCCCGTGCCCGCTTGGCTGGATCGCGACCCCGCGCTGCTGCCAGAGGTGTTTGAGGACGTCTGATGTACCATTTCGTTTTGGCCCTCTGCCTTGCGGTTCTGACCTTGCTGGGGTCAGCACAGGGGGGCATGGCCCAGGACGGGGCGACCAGTCCGGTGGTGCAGTTTTCTGTTGCGCCAGCCGATCTTGATGCGGATGCGTCTGATCAACCGGCCTATGTGTTGCTGGATGACGGGACACCGGATTACGACGCCTGGGCGCGACTTGCCGAACGGGTCGAGCGGGCCCTGGAAGTGGGGCGCGCATCCGATGCGGTCATGGCGGACCTGCGCGCCAATCTTACCGACTGGCGGGCGCTGTTTGCCGAGGCCAAGCAGGAAAACGACATCCGGATCGACACCTTAAAGACGCAGATTGCCACGCTTGGCCCCAAGCCGAAAGAAGGGGAGAGCGAACCGGCCATTTTGACCGAACGCAGGGATGAGCTGACCACGCAACTGAA
Organism: Aliiroseovarius crassostreae; assembly: GCF_049803815.1. Lineage (GTDB taxonomy): Bacteria > Pseudomonadota > Alphaproteobacteria > Rhodobacterales > Rhodobacteraceae > Aliiroseovarius > Aliiroseovarius crassostreae_A. The sequence continues at coordinate 50,085 of NZ_JBNAGI010000001.1, read as the reverse complement.
CGCCGCCCGCCTGCCGGTACAGCGCGCCGAAGAGGCCCATTCGCAGGCGGATGTGCTGATCAATGGCATTGACAAGCTGATGCGCGGCCGACAGGCCGATCAGCTGCTGAAGCTGGGACCGACCCCGTTTAACCCGACCATCTGGCCCGCGGCCCTGACCGATCTGGTTGAAACCTTTCGTCTGGCGGGGGAAGAGATGGCCCGAAACTGGGGCCGCGACGCGCAATGGCAGGATTTCAAAAGAGACTTGCCGCTTTCGTTGACGTTGTCGCTGATCGGGGCGGTTCTGTTGCTGCGGGGGCGGTATTGGGTGATGCGCTTTGGCGCCTTTCTGCGCCGCAATCGCCGGGGCCCGGCGCTTGGCGTGGTCGGATTTCTGGTGTCCCTTGGCCAGTTTCTCATCCCGCTTCTGGGCATCTCTTTCCTGGTCTTTGCCCTGTATCTGACAGGCATTTTGGGACTGCGCAGCCAGGTGATCGTGGATGTTTTGCCGAACATGGTCATGGTGATCTTCGCGAGCCTGTGGATCAGCAACCGGGTGTTTGGGGTCGAGGGGGCAGGCTGGACCATTCTGGATATGCCATCGGAAGGCGCGCGCACCGAAGCGCGCTGGACCACCAATATGCTGGGTGTGCTTCTGGCGATCTGGGATCTTCTGACGCAACTGGCCCTGCATGAGAACTATCCGCAGACCACATGGGCGGTGATCAGTTTCCCGGTGTTTGCCTTGATGGGACTGTTCTTGCTGCGGCTTGCCCGCCTGTTGCGCCTGCACCTGCAGTTGCGTGAGAGTGACGAACAGGTCGGGACGTTCCGCACCAGCGTGTTGCATATGCTGTCAATCCTCACCAATGCCGTGGCGATCGCGGGCCCGCTGGCGGCGGCGGTCGGCTATGTCACTTTGGCCGCCTCCTTCATGATCCCCTGGGTGCTGACGCTGGGCCTGGTTGCGGTGCTCGAAGTGCTGCACTGGTTTGTCGTCAGCCTGTATGGTGTGGTTCTGCGCAAGGATGACGAAGAGGCGGGGCAGGCGCTTTGGCCAATTCTGATCTCGTTTTTCATAAGCTTGCTGGCCGTGCCGCTCTTGGCGCTGATCTGGGGCGCGCGGATCACCGACCTGACCGAACTGTGGACCACGGTGATGAGCGGGTTCGAAGTGGGCGGCGCGCGGATCACGCCGCGCACCTTTGTGACGTTCGCCATTGTGTTTGTGCTTGGCTACGCGGCGACCCGTTTCCTGCAATCCATGCTGAAAAGCTCGATCCTGCCAAAGACCAAGCTGGATATCGGCGGGCAAAATGCGATCTCTGCGGGCGTCGGATATGTTGGCATATTTCTGGCGGCGCTGCTTGCGATCACCTCGGCGGGGCTTGACCTCAGCTCGGTGGCGATTGTCGCCGGTGCGCTGTCGGTGGGGATCGGTTTTGGTCTGCAAAACATTGTGTCGAACTTCGTCTCTGGCATCATCCTGTTGATCGAGCGGCCGATTTCCGAGGGGGACTGGATCGAGGTGGGCGGCCAGATGGGCTATGTGCGCGACATTTCCGTGCGCTCCACCCGGATTGAAACCTTTGACCGGTCGGATGTGATTTTACCCAACTCGGATCTGATCTCGGGGGTGGTGACCAACTATACCCGCGGCAACTCCATCGGTCGGATCATCCTGCCGGTGGGGGTGGGATACGGCACGGATACGAAACGGGTTGAAGAAGTGTTGCGCGAAATTGCCGAGGACCATCCGATGGTCACGGTAAACCCGGCGCCCTCGGTGATCTTTACCAATTTCGGTGCTGACGCGCTGGAGTTTGAAATCCGTGCGGTTCTGAGTGATGTGAACTATTCGCTTACGGTGAAAAGCGAGATGAACCACGAGATTGCCCGCCGCTTTGCTGAGGAAGGCTTCGAAATCCCGTTTGCGCAACGCGACCTGTGGATCCGCAATCCCGAGGCGCTGCGCCCCGCCGCAGCTGTGGCGGGTGGTGCCGCGGGGGCTGGTCAGACCGTCCCCCCAGAGGCGATGACACTCGACGACCTGCAAAACGGGGCCGATGAAGGTGTGGAAGGAGAGGGCGATGAGTGACGCGCTTTATACACAGGATGCCTATGCCTCAGAGGCGCCGGCGCAGGTGATCGCCCACACCGACATTGGCGGAGTGATCGTTGACGCTTGCCTGTTTTACCCAACCGGTGGCGGGCAACCCGGTGATGCGGGGCGTCTGGTCTGGCAAGGGGGTGACATGTCCGTGGTGACCACGGTGAAATCTGCGGATGGCCCGGTTCTTGTGCCTGCCGAAGGCGAGGGTTTGCCGCCGGTTGGAACCCCTGTCACACAGCATCTGGACTGGGATATCCGTCACCGGCACATGCGCATGCACACGGCGCTGCATCTGCTCTCGGTCGTGATCCCCTTGCCGGTTACGGGGGGGCAGATCGGCGCGGAAAAGTCGCGGCTGGATTTCGCGATGGAGACCCCGCCGGAGGATAAGCAAGCCATCGAAGATGCGCTCAATGCGCTGATCGAGAAGAATTATTCCGTGACAGATCAATGGATTACCGATCAGGAGCTCGCCGCCAACCCTGGTCTGGTGAAAACCATGTCGGTTCAGCCCCCCCAAGGGGCCGGGCGCGTGCGCCTGGTGCGGATTGGCACCGAGGATGAGCAGGTCGACCTGCAACCCTGCGGCGGCACCCATGTGGCACACACCGCCGAAATCGGCAAAATCCGCATCGGCAAAATCGAGAAAAAAGGCAAGATTAATCGCCGCGTGGCCCTGCACCTGGTGGACTGATTTCGGTCCGTACCCGGCAGGTCAGAGATTTTTTGGAATTCGCAGAAAGATGCTTGAAACCGCCCGGCTTTCTCTGTAGCAACACCGGCGGAGCGGTGGCCGAGTGGTCGAAGGCGCACGCCTGGAAAGTGTGTAGGCGGGGAACCGTCTCGAGGGTTCGAATCCCTTCCGCTCCGCCACTTGCCCCTGCGAAAGCGTTCTCTCGATCCGGCTGCGGCCGGATTTTTCCGCGTTTTCAAAGGGGTTTGCAGAACCGGCTGAACACCACCGTGCCAGCAATCGGCACAAAATCCGTTCTCTCGGCGAGCTTTTCTCTGAACCTCATGACTTCTGCCATTTGGTGAATTTCTTAGAGGGCGTTGAAAAGGAAGCATTTTCTGGAGCCATGACCTGAGCACTTCAACGAGCCTGCATTGGAGAAGCTTCAGGTCCTGCGCGATCAGCTGGGCAAGCCTTTGATCGTGCGCTCGGCCTATCGCAGCCCGGAGCACAACCGCGTTGTCGGCGGTGCCAAACGCTCGAAGCACATGGAGGGCGCCGCCTTCGACATCGCGATGGCGAACCACGACCCGGCGGCCTTCGAGGCGGCGGCGCGCGAGGTCGGGGTGGCGCAAGGCGTCCTGGCAGAGACCCAGACCGCCATCCTGCCGCTCGTGCCGTAGGGGGTGAAAAGCCCGGGCTTCTTTGTAGTGCGTATTATGCAATCGAAATCAAAGCGCCCCGCTGGAAATCCAGCGGGGCGCGAACGATGGAGAGGCCAAGGTTGAGCCTGCGATTGACGGAGATTTTCTACACCAACGGGAACGGCACCACGTCAGATATTCTATCTGCACCCGTAATCACCATCACGAGGCGATCTAGGCCGATTCCAAGACCGCCAGCTTGAGGCAGTCCGTCTTCAATCGCCGACAAAAAATACTCGTCAACCCCGTAAGGCTCGTCACGAACGAGATCTTGATGCTCTACCTACCATTTCAAGATGAGGGTTCCTGTCCGATACTCGAAGATTGAAAGACGTTCATTTGTCTTCATGAGCCTGCGGACGGACAGTGAAGAGGTTGCCAGGAAAAAGGAGCGGAGTTGTGTGCAAAAAATGCACATAAGTCCTGCGGTGGAGCCGAGGCCTTGGAAGTCAAAATAAGAAGCCCTGAAACTATCCGCCGAGTCAAGCGCGAGGGCTTCCCTAGCGTAGGTTCTGATGACGCTTTTTAGATGCATCCATTATTAAGTTTCGGAGCATGTCCCACTCGATACGTACGTGATACATTGCCTCTTGATATGGTGGAATCAATATGAGATGAAACACTCATGAGAAGAGTATTGCAATGGATCGCGTCGCTTCTGTTTGTGTTAGTAATAAGTCCGATCGTGGGCACTTTTTTTATTGAGTATGCAAAAACACTCGGATTCTATGATGATCCCGCGGCAGTCGTGGATGCATTACTTATGTTTGCTTCCCAGATCATCAATAGCGCGGCATACCCCTATGTTTTGGGGGCCAGCGGCGGCGCATTCGCTGCAGTTTGGTTGTATTGGTTTGCGGGAAAAATAGAACGCAGACAAGCAAAGCCCGTTCTTCTGTATGATAGCGAGCTATCTCTGCAGTTTCGGAAGGATCCACAGCCGTTCGAAGCCAAAAATCTCAACATTTTTAGGTGGTATACATTCCCAGTTATCATGCAGGTTTTTGATCAGAGTGGTCAGAGAAAAGACGAAAACGTGGTCACTACGATTTTTCTAACTTTTCAGGATCTGTCTCAAACCGCCTACCCTGTATTGAAGTGCTCTGATCCCAACTTGCGGTTGGAAGTAAAAGACCTATCATCCCGCTCTGCGATCGTCTTGCTGCATGGCAAGGCCGAAGATGTCACCATTGATATGAGCTTCAGGAGCCAACCAGACCATTATTTGAGTAGCTAACAAATAGGAGCCCCAACCCACTTCTGGCTAATGGCTAAGGCTCAATCTCAGCTCTTGTTCAGTCTATTTGCAAACCAATTTGCATGAGACTTTTGGGGGAAAACCGCCGACGGAGCATTCCATTTTACATTCTGGAACGAGACCCATAATCTTGACATCAGCTTTTTTCTTTAATTCAAAGCCTTCAAGCTCATACTGGCTAAGGCCTGACGCCTCTAGTAGTGCTTGAATTTTTGGAGCCATCTCGGATGCAATTTGATCGACGTCGGTTTGGGGAATATCTGTAGCCATTTGGAGTCTCCCTTTTGCTAATAAGCTAACAATACCACAATTTTGGGTTGATTTCAAAAATGAGCAAATCCTTGCACCACATTTTGCACCGCATAAAACCCATTCAGCCTTAAAAATAAGGGGTAATCAGTAGGCATATTTCAATACTGCCGGACTTCCGCTCCGCCACAGATCTTTTGTGGCCCCCCCCAATTCAGTTTAGTGGTGACATTTTAGAGGTCACATTGCGGGCAGGCGGTTTGCGTCAGCCCCGCAGGCACCTGGAAAGTCGCGCTTTTCCCCTGCGTCCGGTCAGTGCGCACCCGGACCAGATGCGAAATTCTGCCACCTGTTACGTTGCTCTGGCGCTTGCCCGTTTGGGGGGCCGGGGAGGGGGTTACGGGATAGGAGAAATCCCGATCACGGGGTCATGCGCCCACAATACCAGGGCGTAGATCACCAGGCCAATTCCAACACGCATGCTCCCATTAAAACTGGGGTGCAGGTTGCGTGTTGTGGTGCTGATCCGCGTCCATTCCTTGTCGCCCAACTGCCGGATCTTGCGACGATTGATGATCTTGCGCCCCAAAAGGGAAAACCCCGCGAAACAGGCAAACATGATCACATGTGCCAGATCACCATTGGCCAGAAGATGGGCACAAGACCACAGGAACAGGGCCAATAACAGGGGATGATGGGTCCAGCCGATCAGGCCCGGATCTGCTGGATCGAAGGCGTCATTATTTGCGCCGCCAAATGACAAGGGGTTTGGTCGGCCAATGGCCATCGCAATGATCACCACGGCAACGAGCATCAGAGCCATCGCAAGATGATTGTGCCATTCCTGCCAATCCCAAAGCGGCAGATAGGGTGCCCTGCGGGCCGCGACAATCAAAAGGATCAACGCCAGGGTCGACAACAGACTATAGGCAATGGTGAAGCCACGTGCCCCAATGATAGATATGATCCCTGCCTTCACCCGCGGTTTTACCGGGATCATGTGGCTGGCAAAAAAGAATGCAAAACCAAGGATGTAACCTGTCCAATCCTGCATGGCTCTTGCCTTTCCCTCATTGAGATTTCCGGTCTGTCTACGCGGTTTTATCCTCTGTATCCAGCGCGATCTCCACTTGGGTTTTTCGTTTGATCACGGGGCCGGACTGATTTCCGCGGGCCTTAACGTCATCTCAATAAGTGGGGCTCTAGGGTCGTGATTGAACTTAAGGTCAGGCGAACTTGCCTCTCAGCGGGAAGGGTACAAAACAACGATGAAACCAGAAGTCACACCCGGCAAGCGAATGCGTGGAATTAACTCGGTGTTTTTTAAGCTGGCGGTGCCAATCATCGTTGCGGTGGGGATCTCGGGGCTGGCATTGGTCAGCCTGTCGTTGCGCGGCAGCAATCAGGTGGTGGATCAGTTGACCGCTGCAGGAGATCAAGAGATCACCGCATTGGTGGCCGACGCGCTGGTCGGGTCCTTCCAGATGATGAATGTCAACGGCATCAATCGCCGGCTTGAACCGATGGTGGATCCGGAGGATCCAAACGCCCCGACGATTATGGCGCTCGCTGCAAATGGCCGGAACCTGACGCAAATCGGCCCGGAAATCGCAGATATTGACGAATTGGAACGGCTGGCGAATGCAGCCCTGGACACAGGCGAAAAGCAGGTTTCGAAAGGCGGGCTTTATGTTGCGCAGCCGGTCAAAGCGCGCGGCGGGGATCGCCAGCTTGGGGTGTTGGCGATTGCGTGGAATGCAGAGAAAACCCACGCCCTTGTGTTGTCAGACCAAATACGAATCGCGGGCATCTCTGCGGGCATTTTTATTGTCGCCTTGATTGCCATCATGTTTGGGGTGCGGAAAATTGTCATGACACCCTTGCATGATATCGGTTGTGCCGTGGGCCAGATTGCCCGCAAGAATTATGATGTGGAAATACCAACCTCACGCAGCCATGATGAGTTGGGTCGTTTGGCGGCCGCATTGCAGGACTTCGCGGGAGAATTGGGTAAAGGGGCGCAAGCCGAAGCCGAAAACCGGTTCCGCAGCACCGCGTTCGAAGGCGCATCCACGTGTTTGATGATGATGGATGACACGTTGAATATCAGCATGGTGAACCCTGCGATGCAGGAGCTGATCGAGCAGTTGCAAAGCGACTGTGCCAAGGCTGTTACCTCTGGCGAGCAGGATCTGGGTGAGTTCAGAAATTTTGAACAGTATCTGGCTTTCAGTTCTCAATCCGATGTGGCCGATCGGCTGATCGCAGCAGAAGATCTGCCCTGTGAAGTTGTGCTTTCAGTCTTGGAAACACGTCTGAAGGTGTTGGTGGATGCAGTGCGTGATACCAACAATTGCGTCATTGGATATGTGGCCGAATGGCAGGATATCACGGATCGGTTTGTCAACGAGGCCTTGATGCAAGCCATCAACAGCAATCAGATCAAAATCGACCTGGCAACGGATGGAACCGTTCTTGCGGTCAACCCGCATTTCATGACGGTTATGGGTCATGATGAGGCTGCATTGTTGAATGTGGATTTCGCAACACTGTTTGCCGGTGGCGAAGAAGAGGGCCTCACGCTCACCGACGTGCTGCTGCAGGTGACCGGGGGGGATAGCCTTTATGGTCACTTCCATCTGATCGGAAAAAATGGGCAAAAAGTCATTGTGGATGGTGGGTTCGTTCCGGTCACCGATCTCGATGGCACACTGATGCGCATTGTCCTGATCGCGAATGACGTGACGGATGCGCGACGGGAGGTTGAGGCTGCGGAAGCCGAGCGGGCTGAGATGGAAGCGGCGCAAAGCCAGGTTGTTGATGCGTTGCGCGATGGTCTGAGCCAGCTCTGCATCGACTGCGTGCGCGACCGCGATGCGGCCTTCAAGACGCGCCCCGGTTTCAACCGCCGCGGGTCGAAAGACAGCCAGTTGAAGTGAATTAAGGCGACGGGGAAGGGGCGCTGCCCCTCGGCCCGCTGACAGGGCTTCGCCCGTTCATCGGGCGAAACAGTCCCCCAGACTGTTTCCAATAAGCCCTCGAACTTCGAGGTATTTTGGGCAAGAAAAAAAAGGTTACCCGAAATGGGCCTTGGGGGCGCACACGCGGTGCCCGCCTGTAGGGTGCCCCCCCGCGCGGGCGTGGCCAGGCGGGGAGGGGATGGTTTAAGCGTGGATCACTCCATCGCCTCCAATTCATCAATGAAGCCTTCGATCATCGACAGGCCCTTGTCCCAGAATTTCGGGTCGGATGCGTCGAGGCCGAAGGGGGCGAGCAGGTCTTTGTGGTGTTTCGCACCGCCCGCTTTCAGCATGTCGAAATATTTCTCTTGGAAGTCGGCGTCGCCTTCTTCGTAGACCGCGTAAAGCGCGTTCACGAGGCCGTCGCCGAACGCGTAGGCGTAGACGTAGAAGGGCGAATGGACGAAATGCGGGATGTAGGCCCAGAAGGTTTCATAGCCCTCCATGAACTCAAACGCGCCGCCCAGGCTTTCGGCCTGCACCGACATCCAAAGGGCGTTGATGTCATCGGGGGTAAGCTCGCCGCCCGCGCGCGCTTCGTGCAGTTTGCACTCAAAGTCATAAAACGCGATCTGGCGCACCACGGTGTTGATCATGTCCTCGACCTTGCCGGCCAGCAGCACCTTTTTCTCTGCCTTGGTCTTGGCCTCGGACAGGAGCTTGCGGAAGGTCAGCATTTCGCCAAAGACGGAGGCCGTTTCGGCCAGTGTCAGCGGGGTGGAGGACAGAAGTTCACCCTGATCGGCCGCCAGAACCTGGTGCACACCGTGACCAAGTTCATGCGCCAAGGTCATGACATCGCGGGGTTTTCCCAGATAGTTCAGCATCACATAGGGGTGCGCGTCGGTCACGGTGGGGTGGGCAAAAGCGCCCGGGGCCTTGCCCGGTTTCACGCCTGCATCAATCCAGCCATCGGTGAAGAAGGGCTTTGCGATCTCGGCCATGCGCGGGTCGAAATCGGCATAGGCCTCCATCACGATTTTTTCCGCCGTGGGCCAGTCGACCAGCCGGTCGTCTTCCATCGGCAGGGGCGCGTTGCGATCCCAGACCTGCATGGTATCCAGGCCCAGCCATTTGCGCTTCAGCTCGTAATAGCGGTGGCTGAGGCGCGGGTAGGCGTCGACCACGGCGTTGCGCAGCGCCTCGACCACTTCGGGTTCCACGTGATTGGACAGGTGCCGGCCCATTTGCGGGCTGGGCATGTTGCGCCAGCGGTCTTCGATTTCCTTTTCCTTGGCCAGCGTGTTGTGCACGCGGGCGAAGATCTTGATGTTTTCCCCAAGCACGCGGGCGATTTCACGCGCGGCGGCCTCGCGGGTGGGGCGGTCGTGCTCGGTCAACAGGTTGGCGGTGGCCTCAAGATTGCGCTCTTCGCCGTTTACGGTGAACATCAGCCCGGCGACAGTTTCGTCAAACAGCGTGTTCCAGGCCGAAGATCCGACCGAGGATTTGTCATGCAGGAACTGTTCCAGCTCGTCCGACAGCTGATAGGGGCGCAGGGCGCGCATCCGGTCAAAGATCGGTTTGTAGCGGGCGAGGTCTTGGTTTTCGGCAAACCAACCTTCCAGAAGATCGTCGTCCAACCGGTTGACTTCCAACGAGAAAAAGACAAGCGGCGCGGTGCCCACGGTGATGCGTTCCTGGCAGTTCTGGAAAAACTGCGCGCGATCCGCATCGGTGGTTTCCTGGTAATACCGCAGCCCCGCAAAGGACATGATGCGCCCGGCGATCATGGTGATTTTCTCATCCTGCTGCACACAGGCCAGCATTCCGGCGGCGTCCAGATCGGCCAGTTTGCCCTGGTATGTCGCGGCAAATTCGGCACAGGCGGTGTCGATCCAATCCAGATCACGGGACAGTTCGGGGGCCTCTTCTGAGCTGTAGAGATCGGTCAGATCCCAGCTGGGCAGATTGCCAAATGCCCCACCGTCAGAGCCGTCGCCGGACCCGGCATTGGCGTCAAAAAGGGGTTTGGCGGCGGGGAAGGGAAGGGGGTGGAACATGTTGCCTCCGGATTGATCTGTTGCCTCAAGACATAGGGGCGGGGCGCGGGGGATGCAATCAACTGCGCCCGATCATGCGCCCCGTCATGCACCCGCTCATCGGTGACCGCCCCCGCGAACCCGCGGGCTTTGAGGCGGATTTTGGGCTGCCATGGGGGCTGACCAAAGGTCAAACGGGCGTGATTTGGCCGATTTTTCCCCGCGTTGGGGTTTTGACCCCCGAGGGCGCGCCCTTTATAGGAGGATGGACGTAACCCGGAGGCGCACGTGGTCCGATTCATTCTTGGCTTTTTTGGCTCTATTTTTACCTTCATCACCCTCGGGGTGGTTGTGGGGGCATTGGTGATTGGCGGCGTCTTCTGGATGTATTCGCGCGACCTGCCCAGCCATGAGCAGCTGTCGAACTATACCCCTGCCACGATCAGCCGGGTCTATTCCGGTGAAGGCGACCTGATGGACGAGTTCGCCCGCGAGCGACGCCTGTACACACCAGCGGATGAAATTCCGGAAATGGTGAAAAACGCGTTCATCTCGGCCGAGGATAAGAATTTCTATAATCACCAAGGGTTTGACATGCGCGGCATTATTGCCGCCGCGATCGAGGCCGCCCAGGGGGGGCGCCTGCGCGGGGCCTCGACGATTTCGCAACAGGTGGTGAAGAACTTTCTGCTGTCCTCGGAACGCTCGGCTGAGCGCAAGATCAAGGAATTGATCCTGTCGGTGCGGCTGGAAAACACGCTCGATAAGGATCAGATCCTGTCGCTGTATCTGAACGAGATTTTCCTGGGGCAGAACTCTTATGGTGTGACGGCTGCGGCCCAGACCTATTTCAATAAGACGCTGGGGCAGTTGGCCCCGCATGAGGCGGCCTATCTGGCGACGCTGCCCAAGGCGCCCGCGCGCCTGCATCCGGTGCGCAACAAGGAGGCGGCGCTGAAGCGGCGCAATTATGTTCTGCGCGAGATGTATCAAAACGGCTATCTCGACAAGGCAACTTATGACAGCGAAGCCGCGCTGCCGCTGCGGTCGGTGCAGGCGGGGGATTTCCCGGCGTTCCGGCAGGCCCTGCCACCGCGTGATTATTTCTCGGATGAAATCCGCCGCCAGCTGTCGCGCGATTTTGGCGAGGAAGAGTTTTTCACCGGCGGCATGACCGTGCGCGCCACCGTGGATCCGAAACTGCAGAAAGTGGCGGCGAAAAGCCTGCGCGACGGGCTTGAGAAATATGACCGTCGTCAGGGGGTCTGGCGCCCAAGCGGCGAAGTGATTGCCGCCGATCAACTGGGGAATGAGGCCAGCTGGCGGGCGGCGTTGAAAGGCGCCAGGATCTCGCGAGATATTGAAGGCTGGCACCCTGCCGTTGTGCTGGAGGTCGGGGCAAAGGATGCCCGCATCGGCATTGAGGGGGTGGAAGAAGACGAAGACGGTCACTGGATCCCGGCCAAAGATGTGCAATGGGCACGCCGCCGTGACCCGGAAACCGGCCAGTTGGGCCGTAAGGCGCGGGTTGCGGGGGATCTGCTGAAGGTGGGCGAGGTTGTGCTGGTGCGCCGCATGGTCAGCGACGACGATGGCAGCTTTATCCGCTGGACCCTGCGCCAGGTGCCCGAAGTGCAGGGCGGCTTCATGGCGATGGATGTGAACACCGGTCGGGTGATCGCCATGCAGGGCGGTTTTTCCTATCAGGACAGCGTCTTTAACCGCGCCACCCAGGCCACGCGGCAACCGGGGTCGAGCTTTAAGCCCTTTGTGTATGCCTCGGCGCTGGACAGCGGGTTTTCCCCGGCAACCATCGTGATTGACGCGCCGATCGAGGTGGATGTGGGCGGGGGCAAGGTCTGGCGCCCCAAGAACGCGTCGAACAAATTTTACGGCCCTACGCCGCTGCGCACGGGGATTGAACGATCGCGGAACCTGATGACCGTGCGCCTGGCGCAGGAAATTGGCATGGACACGGTGGCGGCCTATGCGGAACGCTTTGGCGTCTATGACAATATGAACCCGTTTCTGGCCAATTCACTGGGGGCCGAGGAAACCACGCTCTTTAAGATGGTGGCGGCCTATGCGATGTTTGCCAATGGCGGCGAACGGGTGGAGCCGACGCTGGTGGACCGGGTGCAGGATCGCTGGGGGAAAACGATCTATCGTCACGACCAGCGCGATTGTGTGGACTGCACCCTTGCGAACCTGGCGGCCGGGGCGGCCCCGGCGATTGTGTCGAACCGCGAGCGGGTGATGGATGCGATCACCGCCTATCAGCTGACCTCGATGATGACCGGGGTGGTCAAACGCGGCACGGCCTCGTCCACGGTGAACTTGCCGGTCCCCACCGCGGGCAAAACCGGGACCACCAATGACGCACGTGACGTGTGGTTTGTGGGCTTTACCTCAAATATCGTGGCCGGCTGTTACATCGGCTATGACCGTCCGCGCACCATGCCGGGTGCCTCTGGGGGTGGCATGTGTGGCCCGGTCTTCAACAGCTTTATGAAAGAGGCGATCAAGGAATATGGCGGGGGCGCGTTCAAAGTGCCGCCCGGGGGGCATTTCATCAAGATCGACCGCTTCACCGGCGCGCGTCTGCCCAATGACGCCAGCGGTGAACACGTGGTGGCAGAGTATTTCCGGGATGGGGAAGAGCCGCTTTTTGGCATCATGTTTGACGGTGGTTTTGCCATGGGGTCGAACCTGCCGCTGTTTTCACCGGCCGAAAACGATCAGGGATCTGTTGTGACCACATCCACCGGCGAACGTGTGGTTGTGCCGGGCAAGGCAGATTTCGGTTCGCTGTCTTCGGGCGGTCAATACTGACAAGCAGGACGGGCAAATCGGCGGATCAGGCGGGGCGCTTCGGTTGTCCCGCCTCATCTAAATGGCGAATTGCTTTCCCTTCTTTGCATTTTGCCCATTGTCATTCCCCCCACTTGCCACATATGTTCAGGATGAAGAGGGGCGCCTTGTCGTTTCCTCTGATCAGAGTTTCGCCGTTCCCTTCGGGGCAGGCCATTGCCAAGCGCAAGGTCACTGCCAGGACACCGGACAGAACGGACCGAGAGCGCCGCGCCAGGGCAGGTTCGCAAAAACCATGCAGAATACCTCCTGACCGGCAGGAATTGAAGATCGGCTTTCACGGCAAATGATCGTGGTCCGGTCGGATACATCGCTGTACCCCGGACGCCGGGGGCAGCTTGAAATTGGGGCCTCGCGGGCCACAGACGGGAAACCGTCTTTCAGCAGGTGACGCGCAATCGTTGCAGGCAGGCCGCCGGTTCCGGAGAAGAAACGCGATGATGCGTGCGAGGACAGAGCAGAGAAACGATCAGGGGTGCAAGCCTCTGAATGCGCTGCCTTTTCCCCCGCATTCTTTCGCCCTGACAAGCCACCTTTCACGTGCCGTGGGTCCGCCCCCAACAGGGGTCGGGCGCGCGCCTGATGCTAGGTGCAGAAAGACAATATGCCTAAAAAGATGCTTATCGATGCCACCCACGCGGAGGAAACCCGCGTTGTTGTGGTCGACGGCAACAAGGTCGAGGAATTCGACTTTGAATCGGAAAATAAACGCCAGCTAGCCGGGAATATCTACCTGGCCAAGGTCACGCGGGTTGAACCCAGCCTGCAGGCCGCTTTCGTGGATTATGGCGGAAATCGCCATGGTTTCCTGGCGTTCACGGAAATCCACCCGGATTACTACCAGATCCCGGTCGCGGATCGCGAGGCGCTTTTGGAAGAAGAGCGCGCCTATGCCGAAGCGATGGCCGCTGAGGAAGAAAAACCCAAATCCCGTCGTCGCCGCCGCTCGCGGTCGAAATCCAAGGCCGAAGAGACCAAGTCGGACGATGCCGTGGCCACCAAAGAGGTGGACACCAGCCCTGAGACCGGTGACGCCGGTGCATCGGGCATGGATGTGATTGATCTGGACGAAGGCGGGGCGGACACGCTTGAGGGCCATTCGCCCATGGATCTGGTCGAGGACACCCCGGTGGCCGAACCCGCCGACCCCAAGGACGAGGCCGCGGCCGAAGACGGCGCTGCGGCAGAGACTGCGACCGCAGATACATCCGAAGATGCAGGTGATCAGCCTGCGTCGGATGAAGAGACCGGCGCAGAGGCCAAAGAAAACGCCAACACCGCTGCCACCTCTGATGACGACAGCACCAGTGCGGATGACGATGATGAGGATGATGAAGACGATCCTCTGGAAGCGGATGAAAAAGACGACCAGATCGAACGTGTCGCTGATGATGACAGTTCCGAAGATATCCGACCGCGTCGCAAACCGCGCCCGAAACGGTATAAAATTCAAGAGGTTGTCAAGGTGCGCCAGATCCTTCTGGTGCAGGTTGTCAAAGAAGAACGCGGCAACAAAGGCGCGGCCCTCACCACCTATCTGTCGCTGGCGGGCCGGTATTGCGTTTTGATGCCCAACACCGCACGCGGCGGCGGGATTTCCCGCAAGATCACCAATGTGACCGACCGCAAGAAGCTCAAGGAAATCGCGGCTGAGATCGACGTGCCGCAAGGTGCGGGGCTGATCGTGCGCACCGCGGGCGCCAAGCGTACCAAGACCGAGATCAAGCGCGACTACGAATATCTGCAGCGCCTGTGGGAACAGATCCGCTCGCACACGCTCGAAAGCATTGCGCCCGCCAAGATCTATGAAGAAGGCAACCTGATCAAACGCACCATCCGCGACCTCTATTCGCGCGAGATCGACGAGGTGTTTGTGGAAGGCGAAGCGGGCTATCGCACCGCCAAGGACTTCATGAAAATGATCATGCCGTCCCACGCCAAAAACGTGAAACGCTACAACGACCAGATGCCGCTCTTTGCGCGCTACCAGGTCGAAAGCTATCTGTCGGCGATGTTCAACCCGACCGTGCAGCTGAAATCCGGCGGCTATATCGTGATCGGCGTGACCGAAGCGCTGGTGGCGATCGACGTGAACTCGGGCCGGGCCACCAAGGAAGGCTCGATCGAGGAAACGGCGCTGAAGACCAACCTGGAGGCCGCCGAAGAGGTGGCCCGTCAGCTGCGTCTGCGCGACCTTGCGGGCCTGATTGTGATCGACTTCATCGACATGGATGAACGTCGCAACAACGCCGCCGTTGAAAAGCGGATGAAAGACAAGCTGAAGACCGACCGCGCCCGCATTCAGGTGGGCCGCATTTCGGGCTTTGGCCTGATGGAAATGTCGCGTCAGCGACTGCGCCCCGGCATGATCGAGGCCACGACCCAGCCGTGTAACCATTGTCACGGCACCGGCCTCATTCGGTCCGACGACAACCTGGCGCTCAACATCCTGCGCCAGCTGGAAGAAGAGGGCGTGCGTCGCCGCTCGCGCGAGGTGCTGGTCAAGGCGCCGGTGGGGATCGTCAACTTCCTGATGAACAACAAACGTGAACATATCGCCCAGATCGAAGCGCGCTATGGCATGTCGGTGCGGATCGAGGCTGATCCTTTCCTGATTTCACCGGATTACGCGATCGAGAAGTTCAAAACCGCGACCCGCGTGGTGCCCGAAGCGGCCGCCCCTGTGGTGACCGCAGATGCCGCACTGATGAGCGAGATTGACGAGGTCGAAGAGGCCGAAGTGGTTGAGGAAGAGACCCCGACCGTCGCTGGCGAAGAGGAACAGAAGCCCAAAAAACGCCGCCGCCGTCGTCGTCGTCGTCGCGGCTCCGGCAACGGGGAAGAGGGCGAGGCAAACGCCGAAAACGAGGCAGAGGCATCGGCTGACGGCGATGAAACCTCGTCCGAGGACACGCCCAAAAAAGACGCGCCAGCTGACGTGAAAGAGGGCGAAGAGGCTGAGGCCAAAACCGAAGCCGCTGCCGACGCAGAGGCGGACGAAAAGCCGAAGAAAAAGGCCACGCGCAAACGCGCGCCGCGCAAGAAAAAGTCTGACGAAGCTCCGGCTGAGGCGGCTCAGGACGGCGAGGCGGTGGCGAAAGAGGCTGTTCCGGCAGAGGCAGAGGCCGCGCCCCCTGCGGAAGAGGAAAAGCCCAAGAAGACCCGCAAACGCGCGCCGCGTAAGAAGAAGGCTGAAGAGGCCGCAGAGGCCCCAGAGGCTCCGGTGAGCGACGACGCCGCCGAGGGTGAGGCGAAGGCAGCGGTGGCAGAAACGCCCGCTGAGGACGAAAAGCCGAAGAAAAAGCCCGCCCGCAAACGCGCCCCGCGCAAGAAGAAGGAAGACGTGACGGCAGAAGCAGAAACGCCTGCGGCTGAAGCCGAGGTTTATGCCGAAGCTGCTCCGGTGGACGCAGCCGTTGAGGCAGCAGTTGAGGCTCCGGCCGAGCCTGCTCCCGAACCGGTTCTTGAGACCGCAGAGGCCGTTGCGGACCCCGCGCCGAACCCTGCGCCGGTGGAAGAGGCCAAATCGGACGAGCCGCCCAAGCCCAAGCGCAAGGGCTGGTGGTCACTCGGCCGCTAAACTGGACCGCCAAACCGGTTCGCGGGTTTGAGCCACGAAAACAGAAAAGCCGGGCAACTTGCCCGGCTTTATCTTTGGAAGGTCGAAAACCTCAGCCCTTGCGGATGAAATAATGGGTAACCTCGTTCTCCGCTTCGTCCCCCAGAAATTCATGGCCCTGTTCGGCGCAGAAATGCGGCACGTCGATCACCGCGGCGGGGTCGGTTGCCTCCAGCCGCAACACCTGACCGCTTTCAAGGGATTTCAAACGCTTGCGTGCTTTCAGCACGGGCAGCGGGCACAACAGCCCAATGGCATCGAGGGTCTCATCATAGGTCATGTGGGTCACATAAGATGCCCGGGGCCGTCTGTCCAGCATGCCGGTTCATCACGGTCGCGCGGATGTGACCATCTGGCAGGTGACAGCCCCCGCGCATTGCCCTATGTGGGGGATATGTTCGGAATTGACCTCATAGATGCGAGCCTTTTGCCCGCAATGATCGTGGCCCTGGTGGCCGGTGTGCTGTCCTTTCTCAGCCCCTGTGTGCTGCCGATTGTGCCGCCCTATCTGGCCTATATGTCGGGGGTGTCGATGGGGGATATGACCGAAGGCAAAACCGGGCAGGGCAAGGTGATCATGACCGCCGGGTTCTTCGTTCTGGGCCTGTCGACGGTGTTTCTGTTTTTAGGGTTCACCACCTCTGTTTTCGGGTCGTTCTTTTTGCAAAATCAAGGCTATTTCAACACCTTCGCCGGTGTTGTTGTGATGGTTTTCGGCGCGCATTTCCTCGGCGTGATCAACATTCCGTTCCTCAACCGCGAGGCGCGTGTGGATGCGGGCGACCAGGGGGGCAGTGCCTTTGGGGCCTATCTGCTGGGCTTGGCCTTTGCCTTTGGCTGGACGCCCTGCATTGGCCCGCAGCTGGGCATGATCCTGTCGCTGGCCGCCACCGAAGGGTCCGTGTCACACGGCACGCTTTTGCTCGCGGTTTACGCCGCCGGGCTGGGCCTTCCCTTCCTGCTGGTCGCCGCGTTTTTCCCGCGCATGGGGCCGCTGATGGCGTTCATGAAGCGCAATATGGAACGGATTGAGCGGATCATGGGGCTGCTTTTGTGGACCATTGGTCTTTTGATCCTGACCGGCGGCTTCTCGGCCTTTTCCTATTGGCTGCTGGAAACCTTCCCTGCACTGGCCACTTTGGGCTGACGGGGAAGGGGCGCTGCCCCTCGGCCATTCGGCCTCACCCCGAGGTGCTTTGGGCAAGAAAAAGAGCGGGCCGAGTGGGGCAAATCCACAGGCCGGGGCTTACTTTGGCCGCAATCCAGCGCTATCGTCTGATCAGATTGGGGCCAGAGAAAAGGCCGGGTAGATGGTGACAGACGGGTCGAACGGGCAGGAAATCCGCAGGCGGAGAGTGTTTTACATTCCCGGCTATGACCCGATTCATCCCCGCCGCTATCGCGAACTGTATCGCAAGGAAAGTGCACGCCAGGGGGCGATTTCCGGCTATGAGGTGGATCTGATCGGCCGTCAGGGCGCAGGCACCTATGGCTGGCAGGTCACGGGGCGGATGTCCGGAACAGAGACCGAGGCCGAGTTTGACGTGCTGGTCTGGTCCGACATCGTGCGCGACAGCATGGAATTGAACATCCTGCAGACCTATTTGCTGATGGCGCGCACCGCCTGGACCTATATCGGGTCCGGCGCGTTGCGCCGCCTGATGCGGCTGCGCAAAGGACCGGTGATCGCGGCCCTTTATCCGGTGGGCATGTTGATCCTGCAGCTGATCCTTGCGCTGTTGGCGGGGTGGATCATCGGCGGGGGCGCGGCGCTTTTGCTGGCGCCGCTGAGTGGGCCGACGATTGCAAGTGGGATTGGCGTCATTGTCGGCATCGCCGTTGTGGTCGCCGCTCTGCGGTGGTTTCGCAACATCGACAACAAGCTTTACGTTTATTACCTGATGCATGATTACAGCTATTCGGCGGCCTCGAAAGGTGCCAACCCGCCAAAGCTTGAGGCCCGTATGGCCGAATTTGCCGATCAGATCGCGGCGGCGCTGACAAGTGATGTGGACGAGGTACTGGTGGTCGGCCACAGTTCCGGCGCGCATCTGGGCGTGTCGATCCTGGCGGATCTGGTGCGGGACGGGCGGGTGCCGGCGGATGGGCCGAAACTGGGATTTTTGACGCTGGGGCAGGTGGTGCCAATGGTCAGTTTCCTACCCGATGCCTGGCGGCTGCGGCGCGATCTGCATGACCTGTGCCAGGCAGATCAGATCACCTGGATTGATGTGACCGCACCGGGCGATGGCTGTGCCTTTGCGCTGTGTGATCCGGTGGGCGTGTCCGGCGTGGCCCCGACCCCGGGCAAACGCTGGCCCATCGTCTTTTCCGCGGCGTTTACCAAAACGCTGAGCCCGGAACGCTGGAAAGCACTCAGATGGCGGTTCTTCCGGCTGCATTTCCAATATCTCTGCGCCTTTGACAAACCCGGTGACTACGACTATTTCCGCATTACGGCAGGACCGATAAGCCTTTCTGAGCGCTATAAAAACCGAAAACCGTCCGCCAGCCGCATTGACCGTTCCATATCGAAATATACGAGTATGGACCCATGACGAGCTGCCCGCATCTGCCCCCGAAACCGCCGGCGCGCGCCGGAAAAGTGTCGCTGCGCCGTTATGCCAAACTGTTTCGCGAAGACATCCTGTCAGCCCAGCCCGCGCGTCTGTATCGCGCCTGGATGGCGGAGTTTCGCACGCCGTTTTTCCGCAGTTACCTGTGCAACGATCCTGACCTGATTGATCTGGTTTTGAAGGGGCGCCCCGACGATTTTCCCAAATCTGACCGGATTCGCGAAGGGTTGGCACCGCTGTTGGGCAACTCGGTCTTCATCACCAATGGCGAGACCTGGAAACGCCAGCGGCGGATCATCGACCCGGCTTTTGAAGGCGGGCGGGTGCGGGATGTGTTCCCGGCGATGTGGGATGCCGGGGTGGCGGCGGTCGAGCGGCTGGCGCCGTTGGCCAACGGGCAACCCCTTGAAATTGAGCTGCAAACCAGTCATGCGGCGGCGGATGTGATCTTTCGCACTCTGTTTTCGATCCCGATCGAACATGACGTCGCGGGGGCCGTGTTTGAACGGTTCAAGGAACACCAGCGCGCGCAACCTGTGGTCAATCTGGGGGCCATCCTGCCCCTGCCGAAATGGTTCCCGCGCTTTCATTCGCGCCAGACCCGCGACACCGCGCGCGACATCCGCGCGCTGATCACCCAACTGACCGCCGAACGGATGGATCGGATCAGGGCCGGTACCGCGCCGGATGATCTGGCCACCAAGATCATGACCACCGAAGACCCGGTGACGGGCGCGCGGTTTGACACCGAGGAAATGGTCGACCAGGTGGCGATCTTTTTCCTCGCAGGGCACGAAACCAGCGCGTCGGCCCTGGCCTGGTCGCTGTATCTGCTGGCGCTATATCCCGACTGGCAGGCGAAGGTGGCGGACGAAGCGCAGGCGGCGATTGATCCGGAGAAGATCTATTTTTCAGTGATGTCAAAGCTGAAATTGTCGCGGGACGTGTTTCGCGAGGCGATGCGGCTCTATCCCCCCGTGCCGATGATGGTGCGCGAAGCGGCGTGCCCGGAAAGTTTTCGCAATCGCAAGGTGCCGAAAGGCAGTCAGATTGTGCTCAGCCCCTGGCACGCGCATCGGCATGAGCGGATTTGGCAGCGCCCGGATGAATTTGATCCCGGCCGGTTTTCGACGCCCGAGGGCAAAGAAAGTATGCGCGCGGCTTATTTTCCGTTTTCCTCGGGGCAGCGGGTGTGCCCCGGGTCGGCCTTTGCGATGATCGAAGGGCCGTTGATCCTCTCACTGCTTATCCGGGCCTACCGGTTTGAGATTGTAGAGCAAAAGCCTGCGATGCCGGTGGCGCATCTGACCGTGCGGGGCAAAGATGGGATCTGGTTGAAGCTCACGCCGCGCCGATAGACGGAAGATTGCAATTTTCCGATGCGTTTTCTTGCAAGAAAACGGCTAAACCACGCGCTGTATCGGTTCCTGATTGCAGAAAACCACCAGTTGCCCGGCACTTTCCACGGCATGAAATCCACGCCTTCTCAGTTCTGCCTCGAACGTTGGGCGCACGACATAGCGTTCAATATCGCGAAATTTGCGCCGAATGACGGCCCCTTGGCGGGCCGCTTTGGAGCTGAACAGATCCGTGATCCAAGCATCAGGGGAGAGGGGCGCAGGCATAGGCATACCAACAGCCTGACCTGCCTTGGTTAAAACGGCGTTAACCGCGATAATGGTTCAGCACATAAACCCGAATGGCCGAGGCCAACCCGCGGTCCATGCCACGTGTTTCATCCACTTCTGCCGCCAGCGCGTTCAGGGCCAGACCGCGAGATTTCGCAATCTCTTGAAAAGCCATCCAAAACTCTGGTTCCAACGACACAGACGTGCGGTGGCCACGCAGCGTGAGCGAGTGTTTTTGCGGGCGGGTGTTCATGTCTCATCCTCCTGTTTATGGTCTTCAAACAGGCGGGTCACCCGGTCGTTTTCGGCTTTCTCGACCGCTTTTTGCGCTTTGGTTCGGCCAAACGACACGGCGTTTTGATCTGCGCGGGCCTTTTTTTCGGCCCGCGCTTTTTCTTTTCGAAACCGGTTCAGGTTGACCGGTTTTGCCATCAGGCTTTCGGGCCGATCATCTGTTCGGGGCGGACCACTTCGTCAAAGGTTTTTTCGTCCACAAAGCCAAGCGCGATCGCCTCTTCCTTCAGGGTGGTGCCGTTTTTATGCGCGGTTTTGGCGACCTTTGTGGCGTTGTCATAGCCGATGGTCGGGGCCAGCGCGGTGACCAGCATCAGGCTTTCCTTCATCAGCTTGTCGATGCGCGGTTCATTGGCTTGGATGCCATTCAGCATCCGTTCAGTAAAGCTGTCAGCCGCGTCGCCGAGAAGCTGGATGGATTGCAAGAGGTTGTAGCTCATCATCGGGTTATAGACGTTGAGTTCAAAGTGCCCCTGCGATCCGGCAAAGGTCATTGCGGCGTTGTTGCCCATCACGTGGGCGGCGACCTGCGTCAGCGCTTCGGCCTGGGTCGGGTTGACCTTGCCCGGCATGATCGAGGAGCCCGGTTCGTTTTCCGGCAAGATCAGCTCGCCCAGACCCGACCGCGGGCCCGAGCCCAGGAAGCGGATATCGTTGGCGATTTTGTAGCACGACCCGGCGACGGTGGCCAAAGCGCCTGACATGAAGACCATCGCGTCATGGGCGGCCAGCGCTTCGAATTTGTTCGGCGCGGTCACGAAGGGCAGGTCGGTGATGCGGGCCATATTGGCGGCGACCTCTTCACCCCAACCTTGTTTGGTGTTCAGCCCGGTGCCCACGGCGGTGCCGCCTTGCGCCAGTTCGTAAATGCCGGGCAGGGCGGCCTTCACGCGGGCAATGCCCTGACGGATCATATGGGCGTAGCCGGAAAACTCCTGGCCCAGGGTCAGAGGCGTTGCATCCTGGGTGTGGGTGCGGCCGATTTTGATGATGTCCTTGAACTCTTCCTGTTTGGCTTCAAGACCGGCGAGCAGTTTTTCAAGGCCCGGCAACAGCACGTCACGCACCGACATGGCGGTGGCGATGTGCATTGCGGTCGGGAAAGTGTCGTTCGACGACTGGCCCATGTTGCAGTGATCGTTCGGGTGCACCGGATCTTTTGAGCCAATGACGCCGCCCATGATTTCGATGGCGCGGTTGGCGATCACCTCGTTGGCGTTCATATTCGACTGGGTGCCGGACCCGGTTTGCCAGACGACCAGCGGGAAGTTGTCGTCAAACTTGCCGGCGACCACTTCGCTGGCGGCCTGGATCACCGCGTCTGCGATGGCCGGGTCCATGTTGCCCGCGGCTTTGTTGGCCTCAGCACAGGCCTGTTTGATCACGCCAAGGGCGCGCACGATGGCGACGGGCTGCTTTTCCCAACCGATCGGGAAGTTCATCAGCGAGCGTTGGGTCTGTGCGCCCCAATATTTGTCGGAAGGAACTTCGAGCGGGCCAAAGCTGTCGGATTCAGTGCGGGTCTCGGTCATGTCATGCGCCTTTTTTCAAAAGAAACCGACGCTTTTCTACCCGAATGCGCGTTAAATTCAATGGGGCAGAGGTGGGAAAGACGGCGGAAAAACGGGGGTAGCGCCAACATTGCATGCAATCGTGCACAATTCTTGGCGCCTTCGGTCAAACCCCATGAACGGTCGCCACAACCTCTCCTGATTTTGAGCCATGCGCGGGGGGGACCCAGCAGGAGTGCCCGGCAGGAAGACCCGGCGCGATCTACTTGCGAAACTGGTCCAGGCTGACCACTTCGGCATCCTGATGCGCGCCCTCGGGGGCTTCGGATGGGTCATCTGCCTCCGCAGTGTCCTCTGCGGCTCTGGCGACATCTGCCTCGTCAATGCCTTCGCCTTCATCCTCACCTGCCAGATGCAGGTTTGCGTGATGGTCCTCACTGTCTTGCGTTTCAAACCGCAGGCCAAACTCCACGGACGGGTCGACAAAGGTATTGATCGCATCAAAGGGCACATACATCGATTCCGGACTATCCCCGAAGTTGAGGGTGACCGAAAACCCGTCATCGCTGACCTCGAGATCGGCAAACCAATGCTGCAAAACGATGGTCATATCTTCGGGAAATCGATCATACATCCAATCCGCCAGTTCGGTTTCCGGATGGCGCGTGTTGAAATTGATGAAAAAATGATGCTGACCGGGCAGCCCACCCTCCGCCACGTCGTCCAGAACGGTCTTGATCAGGCCGCGCATGGCATCATGCATCAGGTTTCCATAGTCGATGGTTGCGGACATGCTGCACCCTTGCTGTTTCCTGATCTGAGCATAAGCGAAATTTGGGCAAAAGGAAGCGGAGAGTTGATGGAAACATGGGCAAAAAACAAGGATGTGATCGCGGTTTTGAACGTGGCGGAGCCAGGCGTGAAGATCGCGCGGGTCAGCGGCGCCACCCAGCGAGATGACCGTTCAGCCAATCGTTTCCCCCGCCAGGCACAGTGCCAGAGTGTTTTCGGGTAACAGCCCAAGTTTTTCAAAAAGAGTGAGGAAATCCATTTGGTTATATGCTTCAACGATTTTACCATTGGCAAAGCGGCACATCACCTGTCCGGCCACTTCCACATCTGCTTCGGTCAGTTTACCTTTTGCCTTGCCGGACATTTGCGCCCAGACCCAATGGTCGGTTTCGACCACGCGGTTGAAGGTGATCTCGATCTCTTCGATCTGTTCAAGCATTGCGGCCACAAGGGCTTTGAAATCTTCGGGTCCCACGGTGAAATCCATCATGCCCTGGGCCTCGGCGTCAGGGGTGAAAAACTCATCAATACTGTCGAGATCCCCCTCGATCCAGACCTTGTTATACCAGCTTTTAAGGATGTCCAAATTCGACACGGCTCTCTCCGTTCTCGCTCAGGCGGGTTGCTCTGGTCAAATTCTCGCGGATTTATATGAACAAAGTCTTATTTTGAGACTTGTCCTTTTAGACAGGTGGCGCGGTCAGCGGGGCAGCGGGGCGATCATATTCCGGGGGCCGAGCCAAACACGTCAGATGTCAGAGGGGAAGTGCGGGGGAAAGTGCAGGTTTCTGTTGCCAGGTACCTGCGAACCCCGCCAAACGCGGCTAGGCGTAAGGACTTAAGTTTCGGCGACCCGAACTGCTTACGCAGCCAGAGCCATTGCCGGAGCTTTGTTGTCGTTTGCAACTAGCTTAAGTGAACCGATAACGGTGGTATCTCACCGAAACAAAGCTAACCCCTTTAGACGTCCGTCGATCCTGTTTCGCCCCCACGATATCAAGGTGTTCCCCAAGCGAAGGATGCCCCTGAGTGTTGTATGGTGGAGGCGCCGGGTACCGCCCCCGGGTCCGATCCGCTTATTACGAGCGCGTTTATGTCCATAGTCCCCGAGGGGACAGATCATATGTAGGGGGTGATGACGGGATTGAAAAGAGGGGGCAGAGGGAATAATCAAAGCTGTGAAGCTTTGAGTTGTTTTTAGAGGCGGTAGTTCTCGTGGTTTTTTCTATTTTTCGCCTTCTTGCCGGTGCCCGCACTCAGGTTTTGTTTCTGACAGTGCCTTACTTGGTTGTGCTGGTGGTCTACAGTGTCATTTCCGCGTTGTTGCTGGCGCAAATCAATCCCGAGCCGCAAATACTGCAATATCTGCAAATCACCTCTTGGCTGTCGGTACTCACAAGACTTTTGTTGGCGGTCCTCATGGCAATAGGGCTGTGGAGGTTTCTACTGCTACGAGAGAAACCGAGATGGTGTGGATTGCACACCCGGCCGGGTGTCGTTTGGCCCTGTTTGTGGAGGGGTACAATTGTTGCGCTGATCTGGTGGTTTGGATCGGAGTGGGTCGGCTATTTTTCCTATTTGCTTTGGGCAGTTTTCCAAAGTCAGAAACTCGACCCGATACCATTTGAAGTGTTCGGAGCCGCAGGGCTCTTTGTCAGGTATTTCCTGATGATGCATCTCATGTGTTACCTATGGCTTGGATTTATTGCTGTGGCCGTAGGGCACAAAAGAGTTTCCATGATTAGATCTGTTCGCATCTGCATGCGGCATCGAAAAGAAATCATGGTGGGCTGCGCTTTCTTGGCTGCGATTGCGGTACTTTCAGATCTTGGGATCATGTTGCCAAATTGGCCGTTGGCTCAGTTGGGCAGCCGGTGGGTGTCGATTGTCCTTTTGAATGCCGGAACATCGATCTTTGTATTGCTGGTCCCACTCATCGTGTTTTGGGGAACCGTTGCCATGATGGCAATGATCTACGCGCGTGAAATCCGCGCTCCGGTCTCTTCGGCGAAAGTGAACGCGGACTGAAAGCTGGGCTCACTCACATCAGCTTTGTGACAAACGAGTGCGCCCCAATTCGACCGTATAATCCGCAAGCTCTGAAAGGATGGCGTCAACTTGCACGCCATCCTGTCCTTCGATCATATCCGCCAGCCGCGTATGCAGCCCAACAATCCGATCCCGATCCCTTTGCGTATAGGTGATCATGTTCATCAGGGGCTGCATCGCCTCAACCGCGCCGGCCAGTTGGTAGGACAGCACCGGGTTGCCCGCGCCATCCACCAGGGCGCGGTGAAAGGCCACGTCCGAGGCACAGAAGGCTTCGTCGGTCAGGCCTGGTTGGGATTGGCGGTGGATTTCGGCGCGCATGGTGGCAAGGTGGTCGGCCGTCCGGCGTTGGGCAGAGAGCGGAGCGCAGGCACGTTCCAGCGCATATCGCGCCTCGCACGCAGTCTCGAAGTCCACGCGGTTCATGGACAGAAGCAGGGTCGAAGTGGTGATCTGCTGATCATAGGCGTCTTCAAATGACATGCGGTTCACAAAGGCGCCGCCGGTGGCTCCGCGCTGGGTGCGAATGAGGTTCTGCGCCGCCAGCCGTTTCAGGGCTTCGCGCACGGTGGGGCGCGAGACCGAGAACTGATCGGCCAGCTCTGCCTCGGAGGGCAGGCGCTGATCAACAATCAGGTCGCCTGCGATGATCGCATCACGAATGTCGCTGGCAATTTGCGCCGAAAGGTCCTGCGGGGTTTGTTTCTGCTCGTTCATGCCTTCCTGTGTAGGCGGCAAGGGGCGGGTCGGTCAACAGGACGCCGCGTCACTTTCGGGGGGCGAAGATTTCATTTGTCAGACAATTACAATTGCGCGTAGGTTTAAATGTAAGACAATTGCGACTCGGATGAGGATCGACATGCAGCTTGCTTCCAAAATAGCCCCGCGCCTTCGGCAGATGGCCGCCCCTCATTGGTTGGCGCTGTTTGGGCTGGTGGCCTTGGGCTGGCTGGTGCTTTACGCCATGGCGGTGCCGGCGGATCAGCTTGCGATGGCGCAGATTTACGGGGCGGAGTTCTGGCGCTCTTTGTGTATCGTGTCGCCGGATAAGGCCGGGTTCTGGGGGCTGTCTGCCATGTGGATGATCATGTCCGCGGCAATGATGGCCCCGACCGCACTTCCCGCGCTGGCGACCTATGATGATCTGATTGCATCGGGGGCGGGCACACGCCGGGGTTTTGCGGAACTGCTGGGCGGATACCTTGCCATCTGGCTGGGGTTTTCACTACTGGCCGCTGGGGCGCAGCTGGCGCTGTTTCAGGCGGGGCTGATCTCGCCCCTGGGGCAAAGCCTGTCGGCTTGGCTTTCTGGCGGGCTTTTGATTGGCGCGGGGTTGTATCAGTTTTCGGCGCTCAAAGAGAGCTGCCTGTCGAAATGCCGCCATCCGATGAGTTTTTACATGCAGTATTGGCGCGAGAGCCGCTGGAACGCGATCTCGCTTGGTCTGCGCCTAGGGGCGGTCTGCCTTGGGTGCTGCTGGGCCCTGATGCTGCTTGGGTTCGTGGGCGGGGTGATGAACATCGCCTTCATGGGGCTCGCCACCCTGATCATGATTTTCGAAAAGCTGCCGGAACTGGGCCGCTATATCACCAAACCGCTGGGCTGGGGACTGACGATCCTGGGGCTTGCGGTCATCACCAATGGCGCATTGACCCTGATCTAGGGCGCGCAAAGAAGGGAGAGAGAAATGGACGGGACGCAAATCGGCCAGGTTGAATGGGCCATCAAAGGGGAACTGATCCTCAATTGTAACTGCACGGTGTTTTGCCCCTGTGTGGTCAGCCTGGGGGATCATCCGCCGACGGAAGGCTATTGCATGGGCTGGGCGGGCATTCGCATCGACAGCGGCAATTACGGCGGTGTGGACCTGTCGGGCCTGAACGTAGGGCTTTTGCTGGAAATCCCCGGTCGTATGGCCCGCGGCAACTGGAAAGCCGCCGCCTATATCGACGAGCGCGCCGATGATGATGCGTTTGAAGCGCTCTGCCACATCTTCACCGGGGCCGCCAAAGGCACCACCGGGCTCTTTAAGATGCTGGTCAGCGAGTTTCTGGGCGCCGAACGCGCGCCGGTATCGTTTGAAACCGAAGGCAACACCCGTCGCCTGATTGTCGGCAAGGCCATTCGCGGGTCCGTGACCCCGGTTCCGGGCAAGGGTGGGGCCGATCAGGTGATCACCAACACCAATTACTGGATGGGGCCGGACATCACCGTCGCCAAAGCAGACGAGGCCCGCGTGCGCGCCTTTGGCCGGGTCTGGGATTTCGACGGCAAATCCGCCGAGATCTGCCAGATCGACTGGAAAGGCCCCGGTCGCTGACGCGGCCGGAGGTTCTGGCAAGGGAGCGCGACCCATGGCACAGACTGCCGCACTGATTTCACCCTCACGCCGTTTGCGGCGCACCCCTTTCTCTGATGGCGTCGAAGCTGCCGGGGTCAGGGGCTACACGGTTTACAACCACATGCTGCTGCCGACCGTCTTTCGGTCGGTGGAGGAAGATTATCGCCACCTGAAAGAAGCGGTTCAGGTCTGGGACGTGGCCTGCGAGCGTCAGGTCGAGCTGCGTGGCCCCGATGCCGCCCGCCTGATCCAGATGCTCACCCCGCGCGATTTGTCGAAAATGCGGGACGGGCAGTGTTTCTATGTGCCGATGGTCGATGAGACCGGGGGGATGTTGAACGACCCGGTGGCGGTGAAACTGGACGAGGACCGGTTCTGGATTTCCATTGCCGACAGTGATCTGCTCTTTTGGGTCAAAGGGTTGGCTTATGGGTTCCGGCTGGATGTGCTGGTGGATGAACCGGATGTCTCGCCGCTTGCCATTCAGGGGCCCAAAGCCGACGATCTGGCCGCGGCGGTCTTTGGCGACGCGGTGCGCGATATCCGGTTTTTCGGCTACAAGAGGTTGGCGTTTCAGGGGCGCAATCTGGTTGTGGCGCGCTCGGGTTACTCCAAACAGGGCGGGTTTGAAATCTATGTGGAGGGCAGTGATATCGCCATGCCGCTTTGGAACGCTTTGATGGAGGCGGGCAGATCCATGGATGTGCATGCCGGCTGTCCCAATGGCATTGAACGCGTCGAAGGGGGGCTTCTCAGCTACGGCAACGATATGACCCGCGACAACACCCCGCATGAGGCCGGTCTGGGGCGGTTTTGTTCGACCCAAAGCGCGCTGGGCTGTGTGGGGCGCGATGCGCTGTTGCGTGTGGCCAAGGAAGGCCCGGTGCAGCAGGTGCGCGCGATCGAGATCCACACAGGTGACGGGCGTCTGGTGCCACCCTGTGATCGCGCCTGGCCCCTGATGGATGGCACAAGACAGGTGGGGCAGGTGACCTCTGCCGCCAACTCGCCGGATTTCAGCACCGGGGTCGCCATCGGTATGGTGCGCATGACCCATTGGGAGAGCGGCACCGAACTGGATGTCATCACCCCGGATGGCCCGCGCGCGGCCACGGTTTTCGACACGTTTTGGATTTAACCGGGAGAGACCTCTGACAAGAGGCCCCGAGAGGAGGAGATGAAGATGTTTAAAGCACTGGTCATGGAGCAAAATGATGAGGGGCTGGCCGCGGCCCAGATCAAGGAGATCGACACGGATGCGCTGCCCGAGGGCAATGTGACGGTTGCCGTGGAATATTCCACCGTGAACTACAAGGACGGGTTGTGCCTCTCGGCCAAGGGCGGGGGGCTTGTGCGCAATTACCCCCATGTGCCGGGCATTGATTATGCGGGCACGGTCGAGGCGTCGGACGATGATCGGTATAAACCCGGTGACAAGGTGGTGCTGACCGGCTGGCGCGTTGGCGAAGTGAGTTGGGGCGGCTATGCCCAGAAGGCCCGGATCGATGCAGACAAGCTGGTGCCGCTGCCCGAGGGGCTGACCACCCGTCAGGCGATGGCCGTGGGAACCGCAGGGTTCACCGCAATGCTCGCCGTGATGGCGCTGGAAGATCATGGGCTGACGCCGGGCACTGGCCCGGTGCTGGTCACGGGCGCGGCGGGGGGCGTGGGCTCGGTCGCCACCGCCATTCTGGCAAATCTCGGCTATGAGGTGGCCGCTGTCACCGGACGCCCCGATCAGGCGGACTATCTGACATCGCTGGGGGCCACCACCATCGTGCCGCGCGAAGAGCTGAATGAAACCACCAAACGCCCGTTGGAGAAGGAAACCTGGGCGGGCTGTGTGGATGCCGTGGGGGGCGACATGTTGGCCCGCGTGCTGGGGCAGATGAAATATGGCGCATCCGTATCGGCCGTGGGTTTGGCGGGTGGCGCTGGGCTGCCGGCCACGGTGATCCCCTTCCTGCTGCGCGGTGTGAACCTCCTGGGTATCGACAGTGTGATGCAGCCTTATGACAACCGCCTGCGCGCCTGGGAGCGGATTGCCAAGGATCTGCCGATGGACAAGCTGGAGGCAATGATCAACCCGGCGACACTCGACGATCTGCCCCGTCTGGGCGCGGATATCCTGAAAGGTCAGGTCAAGGGCCGCGTGGTTGTGGATGTGAACGGCTGACAACCGCCGACCCCACGGCAAAAACTGGCTGGTTTGGGGGGATGCAAAGATGCCGCATTCATGTTTGTGAATGTAATTACTAGATCAAAGGGGTCCCGCGTTGGCGGGGCCTTTTTCTTTTTGGAACCTAAAGGGATACACCCATGACATCCGCTGTTAAGAGCTCTTTGAAAACCGCTTTCTCCGCCGCCATTTTGGCCCTTGGGGCCGCCGTGTCGCCTGCGCTTGCGGATGATGACGACACGCTGGTCACCATCCTGACCGCGCCGGATGCGCAAACCCAGATGATGGCGATGGTCCTGACGATGAAATCCGCCGAACAGGGCGTGCGCCCGCATGTGCTGCTGTGTGGTCCTGCCGCCGATATGGCGCTGAAAGACGCCCCCGACAGCGCCACTGCGCCGCAAAAACCGCTGGGCGTTGGCCCGCAGGCGTTGATGCAGAAGATCGCCGGATTGCCCGGTGCCAAGGTTGAGGTTTGTGCGATTTACCTGCCCAACAAGGATGTGGGGCCAGAGGTGTTGCTGGACGGTGTTGGGGTCGCGGCCCCGGACGCGATGGCCAAGGCGATGCTTGAGGCCGACGCACGGATGAGCTTTTAAGGCGCTCCCATGACCGGACCAGACCAAAGACCAGAGGGGCGCGCGCGGGCGCCCCTCGACCCGAAGCCACAGGCCGATCTGAACCGGGCCGACCTGACCCAGATCGACCTGACCCGGACGATTGAGCAGATCGAAGGCGTGGTCTGGCCGATGCCCTGTTGCGCCCCATATCTGGTGGCACAAAGTCACGCGCTGCGGCGCAAACCGATCGGCACCTTCACCACCGAAGATCTGCGGCTGATGGTGGATCAGGATGTGGGCGCTGCGATCCTGAAACCCTTGGTTCTGGCGCGGTTGGCGGACAGTCCACTGGCCGAAGGGGCGTATTATCCCGGTGATCTGCTTGAGGCGGCGATGAAACGCTGGCCCGAGGACGCTGAGGTCCGTCGCCTGGCCCAGGAGGTGGGAAAACGGTAAGCGGGGCTTGACCCGCCCCGGACGATGCGCGAGAAGGCTGCTATGAAGATGACCATGCACAGCGCTGTCTTTTACGCCTTGTTCTCATAGAACGGGTGGAAACGCATGTGCAGACACTGACGACCGCCCCGAGGGCGGTTTTTTCTTTTCCAACTCCGTCTTTCGGGAGCTGAGAAAGGAAAGACAAGATGGACAATCTGACAATACGGCCCGTCGAGGCGCGCGATCTGCGGGCGCTGGGCGATCTGGTAAGCAGTTTGGCGCGCCACCACGGGGATACCGCGCGGGTGACACAGGCCAGCCTTGCGCGCGACTGTCTGGGGCAGGCGCCCTGGCTGCGGGTGCTGGTGGCCGAACACCATGGCGGTCTGGTGGGCTACGCAGCCCTGTGCCCGCGCGCCCGGATGCAATTTGGTCAACGGGGGATGGAGCTGCACCACCTCTTTGTGCATCGCCCGTTGCGCGGAGCGGGTGTGGGGCGGGCATTGCTTCATGCCGCTGCAGAGCTGTCGCGGCAAATGCAGGCAGATTTCCTGACCGTGGCGGCCGAGGTTGGAAATGACCGGGCACAGCAGTTTTACCAAGGGGCCGGGTTCGCCCCCTCAACAGCAGACGCGGCACGGTTTCAGCGGGCGCTGTGATGCAGGAAGACGGGGTGGGGCAAAAGAAAACGGCGCAGGTTTTACCCGCGCCGCATTCTGTTTTTAACCTGGTCGCTTATTCAGCCACTTGGGCCTCGGCGCTTTCGGCATGTTTGTCACGCAACCCGTCGCGGTAAAGCGCCTTGGTCAGCGACACCATCATCAGCCCCATGACCGCGGTAAAGGGCAGCGCCCCGATGATCATCGCGTTTTTCAACGCATCCATCGGGTTGTTGTCCCCGGCAGCCATCAGAAGCGTGCCGATCACCAGTGTCAGGATCACACCCCAGACGATGCGGTGCTTGATGCCGGTTTCCTGTTCGCCGCCCGACATGATGGTGTTCATCACCAGAATGCCCGAGTCCGCCGAGGTGACCAGGAAGGTCAGGATCAGCACCACACACATCACGGTGATCGCCGAGAGGAACGGACCCGAGATCATTTCGCCCAGCGTAACAAAGAGCTTTGCAGTGTTTGACGCGCCGATGATGGCGCCCTCTGCGCCGCCGGTCAGCTCCAGATCAATGGCCGTGCCGCCAAGGATGGTCATCCAGGCAAAACACACCAGCGCCGGGGCAAAGACGCAGCCCACGATGAACTCGCGCACCGAACGGCCCTTGGAGATGCGGGCCAGGAACAGGCCAACGAAGGGCGAGAAGGCAATCCACCAAGCCCAGTAGAAAGTGGTCCAGCCAGCCTGCCAGCCAAACTGACGGGCGGGTTCACCGGCGGCGTAGACCTGACGCAGCACATCTTCGGGCAGGGCGGCAGCATCGCCTTCCAGGCCAGAGACAAAGCCCCCATAGCTGCCCCAGGCGTTGGTGGCGCCCCCTTTCAGGGCGTCCGCCAGAGGGGCGGCGGCTTCGGGCAGGTTCGCGGTAAACTCGCCCGCGGGCTGCGGACCATAAGCGCCAAAGGACAATTGCACGATATGCAGGATATAGTCGATCAGGGCCGAGCCGTAGGTGGACATGGCAAAGAAGAACGACCCGAAGATCACGAAGGTGCCCAGCAGGATCAGCGACAGAACCAGGTTCAGGTTCGACAGGTATTTCACCCCGCGCCCCACACCTGACACAGCCGAAATGATCGACAGGCCCATGATCATGACCAGACCGGCCACCAGGCCAACCTTGCCCGGGGCAGGGGCTTCGCCCGACATATCCATCATCCATTCCATTCCGGTGATCGCATAAAGGCCATCGATGAACTGGCTGACGCCAAAGCCGATGGTCACCGAGACACCAAGAATGGTGGCCACAACACCCAGCACGTCAACCACATGACCAAAGAACCCGTTCACGGCCTTGCCAAACAGCGGTGTCAGCGCCGACCGGATGGTCAGCGGCATGTCACGCGTATAGGCGTAATAGGCCAGCGACAGCCCGGTCAGGACATAGATCGCCCAGGCATGGAACCCGTAATGCAAGAAGGTATAACGATACCCGGATTGCAAAGATTCCGGTGTGTTCGGGGCAACGTCCCCGGTCAGGATCACCGGGTTTGATCCCCACAGGCCCAGCGGTTCGGCGGTGGCAAACACCATCAGCCCCACACCCAGACCGGCCCCGAACATCATCGAGAACCAGGAGAAGTTGGAGAACTCGGGCTTTTCCCCCGGCAGCCCCATCACCCGTCTACCCGTCGAGGGCAGGATGGCGACGATGGCCAGAAAGAACAAAAACAGCCCGACGATGATGATGTAGAAACTGTTGAAGCCTTCCAGAAGTTTCCAGTTCAGGCTGCCCAGTGTTGAGTTTGCATTGGCCGGAAAGACCAGTGCCCAGATCACCAAGGCGACCATGATCCCCTTCGAGATCAGCGCAATCGGAACGCTGTTCCCCTCATAAAACCCGGAGGAAGCTTTTGGGATCTCCAGCTCCGTAAACGGTGGTTTGATACTCATGTTATTCCCTGTCTTTTATCTTCTTCTTGCAGGGGACGGGTGCCAATTGCCCCCCATGCGCACAAGAGTGAGGTCTTGAACGCGTGAAGCAATGGTCAAAAAGGACAGGGTTGGGTTCATTTGCGACACGTGTGTCGGTTTTAGGCGGTAAAGGGTCTCTTGAACCCAGACGTGAATCACCCTTCTCCGCAGGGTCGCGGCATACTGAAGGAGTAAGGAGGGTGCCCGTGGCACAAGAAACAGATACAGACTATGAGGTCGGTCAGGACAACGTCCAGATCTTCGGGCTCGACTTTCACAATCCCGTCTTCGGGATTTCCGCAGCGGTCATTCTGGCCTTCGTGTTCTTCACGCTGGTTTTCAAGGAAGGGGCCTCGGAGTTCTTTGGCTGGTTGCGCCCTGCGCTGACCAGTTCGTTTGACTGGGTATTCATGCTGGCAGGCAACATCTTTGTGGTGTTTTCGCTGATCTTGGTGGTCAGCCCCTATGGCAAGATCCGCCTGGGGGGGGCGGACGCCAAACCGGATTACAGCTATATGGGCTGGTTCTCGATGCTGTTTGCCGCGGGCATGGGCATTGGCCTGGTGTTCTGGGGTGTGGCGGAACCGATTTCGCATTACGGCGCGTCGCTGGGCGGCACGGCGGTCGAGGGCGGTCTGCGCACCGACTGGGCGCCTTTGGGCGCCGCTGCTGACAATCCAGAGGCCGCCCGCGATCTGGCGATGGCGGCCACGATCTTTCACTGGGGTCTGCACCCCTGGGCGGTCTATGCGGTTGTGGCGCTGGCTTTGGCGTTTTTCAGCTTCAACAAGGGCCTGCCGCTGACCATGCGCTCGGTCTTTTACCCGATCTTTGGCGAAGCGACCTGGGGATTTGCGGGGCACGTGATTGACGTGCTGGCCGTGTTTGCGACCATCTTTGGCCTTGCCACCTCGCTGGGTCTGGGGGCCTCACAGGCGCTGGCCGGTCTGAACTACCTCTTTGACGTGCCGGTGTCCGATGGCATGAAAGTGTTCCTGATCGTCGCGATCACCGCGTTTGCGCTGGTGTCTGTTGTGGCCGGTCTGGACAAGGGGGTGAAGCGCCTGTCCGAGGTCAACATGGTGCTGGCGGCTGTGCTGCTGATCCTGGTGATCATCGTGGGGCCGACGCTGGCGATCCTGACCGGGGTCTTCGACAACCTTTGGGCCTATGCGGTGAACCTGCCAGCCCTGTCGGGTGTGATTGGCCGTGAAGACACCAACTTCATGCAGGGCTGGACGGCCTTCTACTGGGCGTGGTGGATCAGCTGGTCACCGTTTGTGGGCATGTTCATCGCGCGTATCTCGCGCGGGCGCACCGTGCGCGAGTTCATCACCTGCGTCTTGATCATCCCCACCGTTGTGGGCGCGATCTGGATGTCCGTCTTTGGCGGCGCTGCTTTGGATCAGGTGATGTCGGGGGCCGGTCAGGCGCTGTCGGATGCGTCGCTGGAACTGAAAATGTTCTCGATGTTCGAAGCCTTCCCGATGACCGGGATCCTCAGCTTCATCGGCATCGTGCTGGTGATCGTGTTCTTCGTGACCTCGTCGGACTCGGGGTCGCTGGTGATCGACCAGATCACCGCGGGCGGCAAAACCAACGCCCCCACCGCACAGCGTGTGTTCTGGTGTATCCTGGAAGGCGCCATCGCCATTGCGCTTTTGCTGGGCGGCGGATTGGCCGCGCTTCAGGCCGCCGCGATTGCAACGGGCTTCCCCTTTGCAATTGTGCTGGTCCTGATGTGTGTGTCGATCTTCCTGGGCCTGCGTGGTGAGCGCAAAACCTAAGCGGCAGCGTCCCCATCGGACAAACACCGTGGAAGGGCTCCCATCCGGGGGCCCTTTATTCATTGCAACTATTTCCGCCTTGACCCGTGGCTTGCCGCTGGCTAGCAATTCTTATGAAATCGTCATGTGCCAATTGCACATGTCTGCCCGTGGGGGACACATCCCATGTGGCTGGCTGGAGGACCTGCCGGAACGGGAGCCCCCGGACCGTCGTCCCACGCTCCCAAACAAGAACTGCGGTCGTATCGCCGCGATAGGGGAGCGAGAAATGAAAGACCTTGAAACCACAGACTTGGACATCAATTGGGTGCGCAGCCAGTTTCCGGCCTTTGCTGAACCCAGCCTGACGGGGCAGGCGTTCTTCGAAAATGCCGGCGGGTCTTACACATGCCAGCAGGTGATTGATCGTCTGACCCGCTATTACACCCAACGCAAGGTGCAACCCTATGCGCCATACGAGGCCGCCATATTGGCGGGTGCGGAAATGGACGAAGCACGGGCGCGGCTTGCCGCAATGCTGGGCGTCGATACCGACGAGCTGTCCTTTGGCCCGTCGACCACGCAAAACACCTATGTGCTGGCCAACGCCTTTCGCCAGCACCTGACCCCCGGTGATGCAATCATCGTGACCAATCAGGATCACGAGGCCAACACCGGCCCGTGGCGGCGTTTGGCAGATGAGGGGTTTGAGGTCCGCGAATGGCAGATCGATCCCGACACCGGCCATCTGGACCCTGCCAAACTGGATGACCTGCTGGACGAGAAGGTCAAACTGGTCTGCTTTCCGCATTGTTCCAACGTGGTGGGTGAGATCAATGATGTGAAAGCGATCTGTGCCAAGGCGCGCGCAAACGGGTCTTATACCTGTGTGGATGGGGTCAGCTATGCACCGCATGGGTTGGTGGACGTTGGGGATCTGGGCGCGGATATCTACTTGTTCTCGGCCTATAAAACCTATGGGCCCCATCAGGGGATCATGGTGATCCGCCGTGCGCTGGGCGAGGCGCTGCCCAATCAGGCGCATTATTTCAACGCGGATTGCCTTTACAAACGC
Organism: Aliiroseovarius crassostreae; assembly: GCF_049803815.1. Classification (GTDB taxonomy): domain Bacteria; phylum Pseudomonadota; class Alphaproteobacteria; order Rhodobacterales; family Rhodobacteraceae; genus Aliiroseovarius; species Aliiroseovarius crassostreae_A. Next base: position 13,819 of record NZ_JBNAGI010000001.1, on the reverse strand, counting down.
TTCACGCCCGCCGGGCCGGATCACGCGCAGGTGGCGGCCTCAGCCGGGATGGCCGACTACATCGAGGCGCTGGCGGCAGAGCATGGCGTGCCTGACGGCGGGGCCACGGCAGCTCGTGCGGCCCACAGCCTGATGCGTGCCCGTGAGGTGAAGCTGTTGCAACCGCTGCTGGATTACGCCAAAGCCAAAAACTCCGTGCGGCTTTTGGGGCCGGATCAGGCCGCACCCCGTGCGCCCACCGTGGCGCTGGCGGCGCAGATCGCGGGGGAAGACCTGGCCACCAAACTTGCGCCGCTTGGCGTCATGGCAGGGGGGGGCGATTTCTACGCCGTGCGCGCCCTTCAGGCGCAGGGGGTGGACCCGGCGCTGGGCGTGCTGCGGGTGAGTTTTACCCATTACACGACCGAGGCCGAGGTGACCAAGCTGATCGAGGCGCTGGATCAGGTGTTGTAGCAATACGGAGGGTCATACAAACTCCGCAGAATATTCTTTCACGAGTTTTGGTCCTGCGAGGCGGGCGGGTTTCTGCACATGCAAAACCGCCCCCTTGTCCGCTCCCCCCGCCTCCGCTTAGCCTTATGGTATTCAAAAACATGGATTTTGGGGGGAGCCATGATCCTGACCACCACGCAAGGGCAGAACGATCTGCCCCGCTATTTCGCCCGTGTCTTCGAATTTGTCTCAGACATGAACACGGGCCAGCTGGATTTTATCCTGCCCGATGGGCGGCGGTTTCGTGTACACGGCGCGCGACCCGGGCAGGTGGCGGAAATCCATGTGCATGACGAAGATGTCTTTGCCCGGCTGATCCGCGAAGGCGATCTGGGCTTTTGCGACGCCTATATCGAAGGGGGGTGGTCGACCCCGGATCTGCAGGCGCTTCTTGATTGGATTCAAGATGATAACGACCGGATCTATGACGGGTTTCCCGGCCTGATCTTCGTGCGCGCCTACGAACGGCTGCGCCACCTGATGAACTCCAACTCCAAGAAACAGGCCAAGAAAAACATCAGCCACCACTACGATCTGGGCAACGCGTTTTACGCGCTGTGGCTGGATGACACGATGACCTATTCCTCGGCGCTGTTTCGGTCCGGGCAGGAAAGCCTGGAGCGCGCGCAGGAACAGAAATACGCCTCGATGCTGGATCAGATGGGGGTGGGGCCGGGGGATCATGTGCTGGAAATCGGCTGTGGCTGGGGCGGCTTTGCGGAATTTGCCGCCCGCCGGGGCGTGCGCGTGACCGGCCTGACCATTTCGCAGGAACAGCATGATTTTGCCGTGGAGCGGATTGCCCGCGCAGGTTTGTCGGATCTGGTCGAGATCCGGATGCAGGATTACCGCGACGAGACTGGGAAATATGACGGGGTGGCCTCGATCGAGATGTTCGAAGCGGTGGGCGAGAAATACTGGCCCACCTATTTCAACACGGTGCGCACCTGCCTGCGCCCCGGCGCCCAGGCGGTGCTGCAGATCATCACTATCACCGAAGACCGCTTTGAGAAATACCGAAAAGGCGTTGACTTCATACAGAAATACATCTTTCCGGGCGGCATGTTGCCTTCTAAAACGCGGCTTCGCGAAGAGGTCAACAAGGCGGGGCTGGCGTTTCGTGACCAGATCACCTTTGGCGAAAGCTATTCCGTGACCCTGCGCCGCTGGCATGGGGTCTTTAATGACAAATGGTCCCGTGTGGCAAAGCTGGGGTTTGATGATCGGTTCCGTCGGATGTGGAATTTCTACCTGACCTCTTGCGCTGCGGCCTTTCATTCCGGCAATTGTGACGTGGTGCAAGTGACCTTGCAAAATCCGGATTGATGGGGCGATAGTGGGCATAACACGTGACCACCCCGCAAGAGGGTGGAACGACTGCTGCTATGGGGTCCGAGGAGGAGATCGAGCATGCCCACCGCATCCAAACTTGTTGCTGCCGTGTTCTTCGCGGCGCTGGCCTATTTTCTGGCCGATCTGATCAAACCGCTTCTGCCTGAAGGGCGCAGCTATGCCATGTTTTCCCCTGCCTTCGCCGGGATAGGGCTGTTGATCGGTTGGCGGTTTACCGGCCATCGGCTTGGCCGGGGGCTGGGGGATGCGGTTGGTATTGGTCTGTCCTCGGCGTTTTTACTGGCGTTTTGGGGGCTTGTGCTGTTTTCCGGCGCAGAAATGATCCGCCTGTCTTTGCGCAAGGCCTATGACGGACCGGTCGAAGCAATCCGTGGCGCGATCGAGATTGCGGTGGAATATGTCCTGCTGATTGCCCCTCAGCCCGATGTGATGGGGACATTGATCATCGGTAGTCTGGCCGGGGGTGTTCTGACCCGTATGACGGCGGCACGCTGGCGCTGAGTTTATTCCCCTGTCCATCATTCCCCTGTCCATCATCTGAGAGTGTTTCCCATGAAAACCCTGTTTTTCTATGGCACCTTGCGGTTTCGCCCGCTTCTGGATCTGGTGCTGGACGGCGAGACCTATGCGGTCCGGCCTGCCGTGCTGGCGGATCACGCCGTCTATTGGGCGCAATCAGGTGGCGAGGATCAGGTGTTCCCGATGATTGTTGCGGAACCGGGCGGCTCGGCGCAGGGGGTTCTGGTCTCCGGGCTAAGCAAGGCGGCGATTGAGCGGCTCAATCATTACGAAGGCGGCTTTGCCTATACGCTTTGTGACATGCGGGTTGAGGGGCCAGACGGGCCCGCATTGGCCGAAGTGTATTTCCCCGAAGCGGGGCTCTGGTCACCCGGCGCGCCCTGGTCGCTTGAGGATTGGGCAGATCGATGGGGCGAGATGACCCTAGCGGCTGCGGAAGAGGTCATGTCCTACATGGGGCAGCTGTCGCCGCAAGAGGTGGCGGCGCGGTTTCCGATGATCCGTCTGCGCGCCGCCAGCCGGGTGCGGGCCAAGGCCGAGCCCAGCCCGGCAGCGCTGCGCACCGACTGGGGGCCGGACAGGACCCGTGTCGCCAGACGAGAGCGGCCCTATGTGAATTTTTTCGCCATTGAAGAGCGTGACCTCGCCTTTCCGCGTTTTGACGGAACCATGAGCCCGGTGGTGAACCGCGCGGCGTTTCTGGGGGGCGATGCGGTCACCGTGCTGCCGTATGATCCGCATCGCGACGCGGTTTTGCTGATCGAACAATTTCGGGTTGGGCCGTATATGCGGGGCGATCTGCACCCGTGGATCCTGGAGCCCATTGCGGGGCGGATCGATCCGGGTGAAACGCCAGAGGCCACGGCGCGGCGCGAGGCGCTGGAAGAGGCGAACCTGACCATTGGCGCTTTGGAACATGTGGGCGATTATTATCCAACCCCGGGGGCGGTCACGGAATATCTTTATTCCTACATTGCGATCTGCGATCTGCCCGACAGTGCCGCCGGGCTTGGCGGCATGTTGGGCGAGGCTGAAGATATTCGCAGCCATGTGATTTCCTTTGACCGGCTGATCGACCTGGTGCAATCGGGCGAGGTGGACAATGCGCCCTTGCTGATTTCGGCCATGTGGTTGATGCAAAACCGGGATCGGTTGCGTGGCGCTGTTTAAGGTCAGTGGTGAAGCTCGTCTTGAAGTTGGCGCCCTGCGCACTTACACATGTGGGGAACAGAAATGATCCGCCGTGGGAACACCCATCGGCCACCTGACCCAAGCGCGAAATTAGGGGGAAACATGGATATCAAACAGGACCTTGCGGCAACAGTGGGCAACACCCCCCTGATCCGTCTGAATGCGGTCAGCGACGCCACCGGATGCGAGATTTACGGCAAGGCCGAGTTCATGAACCCGGGCCAGTCGGTCAAGGACCGCGCGGCGCTTTATATCATCAAGGATGCCATCGCGCGCGGGGACCTGAAACCGGGTGGGACAATTGTCGAAGGTACGGCTGGCAATACCGGTATTGGCCTTTCCCTGGTGGGGGCCTCGATGGGGTTCAAGACGGTGATTGTGATCCCGGAAACCCAATCGGAAGAAAAGAAAGATATGCTGCGGTTGGCGGGGGCGGAACTGGTGCAGGTGCCCGCAGCCCCCTATCGCAATCCGAACAATTACGTGCGCTATTCCGGGCGTCTGGCCGAGAAACTTGCACAATCCGAACCAAATGGCGTGATCTGGGCCAACCAGTTCGACAATGTGGCCAACCGTCAGGCCCATGTGGAAACCACCGCGCCCGAGATCTGGGCGCAGACCGACGGCAAGGTCGACGGCTTCACCTGCGCGGTGGGGTCGGGGGGCACGCTGGCCGGGGTGGCCGAGGCGCTGCAGCCCAAAGGCGTGAAAATCGGTTTGGCCGACCCGCTGGGCGCGGCCCTTTACAGCTTTTACACCACCGGCGAGTTCGCCTCGGAAGGGGGATCCATCACCGAGGGGATCGGGCAGGGGCGCGTGACCGCGAACCTTGAAGGGTTCACCCCCGACATGTGTTTCCAGATCCCTGATGCCGAAGCGCTGCCGTATGTCTTTGATCTGGTGGAACAGGAAGGGCTTTGCCTTGGCGGTTCGTCTGCGATCAATATTGCCGGTGCGGTGCGTATGGCCCGCGAAATGGGGCCGGGCCACACAATTGTAACCATTCTGTGCGACTATGGCTCTCGCTATCAGTCGAAATTGTTCAACCCGACCTTCCTGAAGGAAAAGGGCCTGCCCGTGCCCGCTTGGCTGGATCGCGACCCCGCGCTGCTGCCAGAGGTGTTTGAGGACGTCTGATGTACCATTTCGTTTTGGCCCTCTGCCTTGCGGTTCTGACCTTGCTGGGGTCAGCACAGGGGGGCATGGCCCAGGACGGGGCGACCAGTCCGGTGGTGCAGTTTTCTGTTGCGCCAGCCGATCTTGATGCGGATGCGTCTGATCAACCGGCCTATGTGTTGCTGGATGACGGGACACCGGATTACGACGCCTGGGCGCGACTTGCCGAACGGGTCGAGCGGGCCCTGGAAGTGGGGCGCGCATCCGATGCGGTCATGGCGGACCTGCGCGCCAATCTTACCGACTGGCGGGCGCTGTTTGCCGAGGCCAAGCAGGAAAACGACATCCGGATCGACACCTTAAAGACGCAGATTGCCACGCTTGGCCCCAAGCCGAAAGAAGGGGAGAGCGAACCGGCCATTTTGACCGAACGCAGGGATGAGCTGACCACGCAACTGAACGCCGCCCGCCTGCCGGTACAGCGCGCCGAAGAGGCCCATTCGCAGGCGGATGTGCTGATCAATGGCATTGACAAGCTGATGCGCGGCCGACAGGCCGATCAGCTGCTGAAGCTGGGACCGACCCCGTTTAACCCGACCATCTGGCCCGCGGCCCTGACCGATCTGGTTGAAACCTTTCGTCTGGCGGGGGAAGAGATGGCCCGAAACTGGGGCCGCGACGCGCAATGGCAGGATTTCAAAAGAGACTTGCCGCTTTCGTTGACGTTGTCGCTGATCGGGGCGGTTCTGTTGCTGCGGGGGCGGTATTGGGTGATGCGCTTTGGCGCCTTTCTGCGCCGCAATCGCCGGGGCCCGGCGCTTGGCGTGGTCGGATTTCTGGTGTCCCTTGGCCAGTTTCTCATCCCGCTTCTGGGCATCTCTTTCCTGGTCTTTGCCCTGTATCTGACAGGCATTTTGGGACTGCGCAGCCAGGTGATCGTGGATGTTTTGCCGAACATGGTCATGGTGATCTTCGCGAGCCTGTGGATCAGCAACCGGGTGTTTGGGGTCGAGGGGGCAGGCTGGACCATTCTGGATATGCCATCGGAAGGCGCGCGCACCGAAGCGCGCTGGACCACCAATATGCTGGGTGTGCTTCTGGCGATCTGGGATCTTCTGACGCAACTGGCCCTGCATGAGAACTATCCGCAGACCACATGGGCGGTGATCAGTTTCCCGGTGTTTGCCTTGATGGGACTGTTCTTGCTGCGGCTTGCCCGCCTGTTGCGCCTGCACCTGCAGTTGCGTGAGAGTGACGAACAGGTCGGGACGTTCCGCACCAGCGTGTTGCATATGCTGTCAATCCTCACCAATGCCGTGGCGATCGCGGGCCCGCTGGCGGCGGCGGTCGGCTATGTCACTTTGGCCGCCTCCTTCATGATCCCCTGGGTGCTGACGCTGGGCCTGGTTGCGGTGCTCGAAGTGCTGCACTGGTTTGTCGTCAGCCTGTATGGTGTGGTTCTGCGCAAGGATGACGAAGAGGCGGGGCAGGCGCTTTGGCCAATTCTGATCTCGTTTTTCATAAGCTTGCTGGCCGTGCCGCTCTTGGCGCTGATCTGGGGCGCGCGGATCACCGACCTGACCGAACTGTGGACCACGGTGATGAGCGGGTTCGAAGTGGGCGGCGCGCGGATCACGCCGCGCACCTTTGTGACGTTCGCCATTGTGTTTGTGCTTGGCTACGCGGCGACCCGTTTCCTGCAATCCATGCTGAAAAGCTCGATCCTGCCAAAGACCAAGCTGGATATCGGCGGGCAAAATGCGATCTCTGCGGGCGTCGGATATGTTGGCATATTTCTGGCGGCGCTGCTTGCGATCACCTCGGCGGGGCTTGACCTCAGCTCGGTGGCGATTGTCGCCGGTGCGCTGTCGGTGGGGATCGGTTTTGGTCTGCAAAACATTGTGTCGAACTTCGTCTCTGGCATCATCCTGTTGATCGAGCGGCCGATTTCCGAGGGGGACTGGATCGAGGTGGGCGGCCAGATGGGCTATGTGCGCGACATTTCCGTGCGCTCCACCCGGATTGAAACCTTTGACCGGTCGGATGTGATTTTACCCAACTCGGATCTGATCTCGGGGGTGGTGACCAACTATACCCGCGGCAACTCCATCGGTCGGATCATCCTGCCGGTGGGGGTGGGATACGGCACGGATACGAAACGGGTTGAAGAAGTGTTGCGCGAAATTGCCGAGGACCATCCGATGGTCACGGTAAACCCGGCGCCCTCGGTGATCTTTACCAATTTCGGTGCTGACGCGCTGGAGTTTGAAATCCGTGCGGTTCTGAGTGATGTGAACTATTCGCTTACGGTGAAAAGCGAGATGAACCACGAGATTGCCCGCCGCTTTGCTGAGGAAGGCTTCGAAATCCCGTTTGCGCAACGCGACCTGTGGATCCGCAATCCCGAGGCGCTGCGCCCCGCCGCAGCTGTGGCGGGTGGTGCCGCGGGGGCTGGTCAGACCGTCCCCCCAGAGGCGATGACACTCGACGACCTGCAAAACGGGGCCGATGAAGGTGTGGAAGGAGAGGGCGATGAGTGACGCGCTTTATACACAGGATGCCTATGCCTCAGAGGCGCCGGCGCAGGTGATCGCCCACACCGACATTGGCGGAGTGATCGTTGACGCTTGCCTGTTTTACCCAACCGGTGGCGGGCAACCCGGTGATGCGGGGCGTCTGGTCTGGCAAGGGGGTGACATGTCCGTGGTGACCACGGTGAAATCTGCGGATGGCCCGGTTCTTGTGCCTGCCGAAGGCGAGGGTTTGCCGCCGGTTGGAACCCCTGTCACACAGCATCTGGACTGGGATATCCGTCACCGGCACATGCGCATGCACACGGCGCTGCATCTGCTCTCGGTCGTGATCCCCTTGCCGGTTACGGGGGGGCAGATCGGCGCGGAAAAGTCGCGGCTGGATTTCGCGATGGAGACCCCGCCGGAGGATAAGCAAGCCATCGAAGATGCGCTCAATGCGCTGATCGAGAAGAATTATTCCGTGACAGATCAATGGATTACCGATCAGGAGCTCGCCGCCAACCCTGGTCTGGTGAAAACCATGTCGGTTCAGCCCCCCCAAGGGGCCGGGCGCGTGCGCCTGGTGCGGATTGGCACCGAGGATGAGCAGGTCGACCTGCAACCCTGCGGCGGCACCCATGTGGCACACACCGCCGAAATCGGCAAAATCCGCATCGGCAAAATCGAGAAAAAAGGCAAGATTAATCGCCGCGTGGCCCTGCACCTGGTGGACTGATTTCGGTCCGTACCCGGCAGGTCAGAGATTTTTTGGAATTCGCAGAAAGATGCTTGAAACCGCCCGGCTTTCTCTGTAGCAACACCGGCGGAGCGGTGGCCGAGTGGTCGAAGGCGCACGCCTGGAAAGTGTGTAGGCGGGGAACCGTCTCGAGGGTTCGAATCCCTTCCGCTCCGCCACTTGCCCCTGCGAAAGCGTTCTCTCGATCCGGCTGCGGCCGGATTTTTCCGCGTTTTCAAAGGGGTTTGCAGAACCGGCTGAACACCACCGTGCCAGCAATCGGCACAAAATCCGTTCTCTCGGCGAGCTTTTCTCTGAACCTCATGACTTCTGCCATTTGGTGAATTTCTTAGAGGGCGTTGAAAAGGAAGCATTTTCTGGAGCCATGACCTGAGCACTTCAACGAGCCTGCATTGGAGAAGCTTCAGGTCCTGCGCGATCAGCTGGGCAAGCCTTTGATCGTGCGCTCGGCCTATCGCAGCCCGGAGCACAACCGCGTTGTCGGCGGTGCCAAACGCTCGAAGCACATGGAGGGCGCCGCCTTCGACATCGCGATGGCGAACCACGACCCGGCGGCCTTCGAGGCGGCGGCGCGCGAGGTCGGGGTGGCGCAAGGCGTCCTGGCAGAGACCCAGACCGCCATCCTGCCGCTCGTGCCGTAGGGGGTGAAAAGCCCGGGCTTCTTTGTAGTGCGTATTATGCAATCGAAATCAAAGCGCCCCGCTGGAAATCCAGCGGGGCGCGAACGATGGAGAGGCCAAGGTTGAGCCTGCGATTGACGGAGATTTTCTACACCAACGGGAACGGCACCACGTCAGATATTCTATCTGCACCCGTAATCACCATCACGAGGCGATCTAGGCCGATTCCAAGACCGCCAGCTTGAGGCAGTCCGTCTTCAATCGCCGACAAAAAATACTCGTCAACCCCGTAAGGCTCGTCACGAACGAGATCTTGATGCTCTACCTACCATTTCAAGATGAGGGTTCCTGTCCGATACTCGAAGATTGAAAGACGTTCATTTGTCTTCATGAGCCTGCGGACGGACAGTGAAGAGGTTGCCAGGAAAAAGGAGCGGAGTTGTGTGCAAAAAATGCACATAAGTCCTGCGGTGGAGCCGAGGCCTTGGAAGTCAAAATAAGAAGCCCTGAAACTATCCGCCGAGTCAAGCGCGAGGGCTTCCCTAGCGTAGGTTCTGATGACGCTTTTTAGATGCATCCATTATTAAGTTTCGGAGCATGTCCCACTCGATACGTACGTGATACATTGCCTCTTGATATGGTGGAATCAATATGAGATGAAACACTCATGAGAAGAGTATTGCAATGGATCGCGTCGCTTCTGTTTGTGTTAGTAATAAGTCCGATCGTGGGCACTTTTTTTATTGAGTATGCAAAAACACTCGGATTCTATGATGATCCCGCGGCAGTCGTGGATGCATTACTTATGTTTGCTTCCCAGATCATCAATAGCGCGGCATACCCCTATGTTTTGGGGGCCAGCGGCGGCGCATTCGCTGCAGTTTGGTTGTATTGGTTTGCGGGAAAAATAGAACGCAGACAAGCAAAGCCCGTTCTTCTGTATGATAGCGAGCTATCTCTGCAGTTTCGGAAGGATCCACAGCCGTTCGAAGCCAAAAATCTCAACATTTTTAGGTGGTATACATTCCCAGTTATCATGCAGGTTTTTGATCAGAGTGGTCAGAGAAAAGACGAAAACGTGGTCACTACGATTTTTCTAACTTTTCAGGATCTGTCTCAAACCGCCTACCCTGTATTGAAGTGCTCTGATCCCAACTTGCGGTTGGAAGTAAAAGACCTATCATCCCGCTCTGCGATCGTCTTGCTGCATGGCAAGGCCGAAGATGTCACCATTGATATGAGCTTCAGGAGCCAACCAGACCATTATTTGAGTAGCTAACAAATAGGAGCCCCAACCCACTTCTGGCTAATGGCTAAGGCTCAATCTCAGCTCTTGTTCAGTCTATTTGCAAACCAATTTGCATGAGACTTTTGGGGGAAAACCGCCGACGGAGCATTCCATTTTACATTCTGGAACGAGACCCATAATCTTGACATCAGCTTTTTTCTTTAATTCAAAGCCTTCAAGCTCATACTGGCTAAGGCCTGACGCCTCTAGTAGTGCTTGAATTTTTGGAGCCATCTCGGATGCAATTTGATCGACGTCGGTTTGGGGAATATCTGTAGCCATTTGGAGTCTCCCTTTTGCTAATAAGCTAACAATACCACAATTTTGGGTTGATTTCAAAAATGAGCAAATCCTTGCACCACATTTTGCACCGCATAAAACCCATTCAGCCTTAAAAATAAGGGGTAATCAGTAGGCATATTTCAATACTGCCGGACTTCCGCTCCGCCACAGATCTTTTGTGGCCCCCCCCAATTCAGTTTAGTGGTGACATTTTAGAGGTCACATTGCGGGCAGGCGGTTTGCGTCAGCCCCGCAGGCACCTGGAAAGTCGCGCTTTTCCCCTGCGTCCGGTCAGTGCGCACCCGGACCAGATGCGAAATTCTGCCACCTGTTACGTTGCTCTGGCGCTTGCCCGTTTGGGGGGCCGGGGAGGGGGTTACGGGATAGGAGAAATCCCGATCACGGGGTCATGCGCCCACAATACCAGGGCGTAGATCACCAGGCCAATTCCAACACGCATGCTCCCATTAAAACTGGGGTGCAGGTTGCGTGTTGTGGTGCTGATCCGCGTCCATTCCTTGTCGCCCAACTGCCGGATCTTGCGACGATTGATGATCTTGCGCCCCAAAAGGGAAAACCCCGCGAAACAGGCAAACATGATCACATGTGCCAGATCACCATTGGCCAGAAGATGGGCACAAGACCACAGGAACAGGGCCAATAACAGGGGATGATGGGTCCAGCCGATCAGGCCCGGATCTGCTGGATCGAAGGCGTCATTATTTGCGCCGCCAAATGACAAGGGGTTTGGTCGGCCAATGGCCATCGCAATGATCACCACGGCAACGAGCATCAGAGCCATCGCAAGATGATTGTGCCATTCCTGCCAATCCCAAAGCGGCAGATAGGGTGCCCTGCGGGCCGCGACAATCAAAAGGATCAACGCCAGGGTCGACAACAGACTATAGGCAATGGTGAAGCCACGTGCCCCAATGATAGATATGATCCCTGCCTTCACCCGCGGTTTTACCGGGATCATGTGGCTGGCAAAAAAGAATGCAAAACCAAGGATGTAACCTGTCCAATCCTGCATGGCTCTTGCCTTTCCCTCATTGAGATTTCCGGTCTGTCTACGCGGTTTTATCCTCTGTATCCAGCGCGATCTCCACTTGGGTTTTTCGTTTGATCACGGGGCCGGACTGATTTCCGCGGGCCTTAACGTCATCTCAATAAGTGGGGCTCTAGGGTCGTGATTGAACTTAAGGTCAGGCGAACTTGCCTCTCAGCGGGAAGGGTACAAAACAACGATGAAACCAGAAGTCACACCCGGCAAGCGAATGCGTGGAATTAACTCGGTGTTTTTTAAGCTGGCGGTGCCAATCATCGTTGCGGTGGGGATCTCGGGGCTGGCATTGGTCAGCCTGTCGTTGCGCGGCAGCAATCAGGTGGTGGATCAGTTGACCGCTGCAGGAGATCAAGAGATCACCGCATTGGTGGCCGACGCGCTGGTCGGGTCCTTCCAGATGATGAATGTCAACGGCATCAATCGCCGGCTTGAACCGATGGTGGATCCGGAGGATCCAAACGCCCCGACGATTATGGCGCTCGCTGCAAATGGCCGGAACCTGACGCAAATCGGCCCGGAAATCGCAGATATTGACGAATTGGAACGGCTGGCGAATGCAGCCCTGGACACAGGCGAAAAGCAGGTTTCGAAAGGCGGGCTTTATGTTGCGCAGCCGGTCAAAGCGCGCGGCGGGGATCGCCAGCTTGGGGTGTTGGCGATTGCGTGGAATGCAGAGAAAACCCACGCCCTTGTGTTGTCAGACCAAATACGAATCGCGGGCATCTCTGCGGGCATTTTTATTGTCGCCTTGATTGCCATCATGTTTGGGGTGCGGAAAATTGTCATGACACCCTTGCATGATATCGGTTGTGCCGTGGGCCAGATTGCCCGCAAGAATTATGATGTGGAAATACCAACCTCACGCAGCCATGATGAGTTGGGTCGTTTGGCGGCCGCATTGCAGGACTTCGCGGGAGAATTGGGTAAAGGGGCGCAAGCCGAAGCCGAAAACCGGTTCCGCAGCACCGCGTTCGAAGGCGCATCCACGTGTTTGATGATGATGGATGACACGTTGAATATCAGCATGGTGAACCCTGCGATGCAGGAGCTGATCGAGCAGTTGCAAAGCGACTGTGCCAAGGCTGTTACCTCTGGCGAGCAGGATCTGGGTGAGTTCAGAAATTTTGAACAGTATCTGGCTTTCAGTTCTCAATCCGATGTGGCCGATCGGCTGATCGCAGCAGAAGATCTGCCCTGTGAAGTTGTGCTTTCAGTCTTGGAAACACGTCTGAAGGTGTTGGTGGATGCAGTGCGTGATACCAACAATTGCGTCATTGGATATGTGGCCGAATGGCAGGATATCACGGATCGGTTTGTCAACGAGGCCTTGATGCAAGCCATCAACAGCAATCAGATCAAAATCGACCTGGCAACGGATGGAACCGTTCTTGCGGTCAACCCGCATTTCATGACGGTTATGGGTCATGATGAGGCTGCATTGTTGAATGTGGATTTCGCAACACTGTTTGCCGGTGGCGAAGAAGAGGGCCTCACGCTCACCGACGTGCTGCTGCAGGTGACCGGGGGGGATAGCCTTTATGGTCACTTCCATCTGATCGGAAAAAATGGGCAAAAAGTCATTGTGGATGGTGGGTTCGTTCCGGTCACCGATCTCGATGGCACACTGATGCGCATTGTCCTGATCGCGAATGACGTGACGGATGCGCGACGGGAGGTTGAGGCTGCGGAAGCCGAGCGGGCTGAGATGGAAGCGGCGCAAAGCCAGGTTGTTGATGCGTTGCGCGATGGTCTGAGCCAGCTGTCGGACGGTGATCTGACCATCAGCATTTCCGATCCCTTTGCCGAGAATTACGAACAGCTGCGCCATGATTTCAACCGGGCGGCTGAGAACCTCTTGTCCGCGATGCGCGGCGTGGTGGAAAATGCCGACCTGATCCAGGGCGAGGCGTCCGAGATTTCCAATGCGGCAGATGATCTGTCGCAACGGACCGAGAAACAGGCGGCCACGCTTGAGGAAACCGCTTCGGCGCTGGATGAGCTGACCTCGTCGGTGCGATCCGCCGCGGAAGGGGCGAGCCATGCCAATGAGGTGGTGGATACTGCGCGCCAAAACGCAGAAGCCTCGGGCGAGGTGGTGCGTGAAGCCGTGGACGCGATGGGCGAGATTGAAAATTCGTCGCAGCAGATTTCCAAGATCACCGGGGTGATGACGACATTGCCTTCCAGACCAATTTGCTTGCGCTGAACGCCGGGGTTGAGGCGGCCCGGGCGGGCGAAGCGGGGCGCGGATTTGCGGTTGTTGCCTCAGAAGTGCGTGCGCTGGCGCAACGCTCCTCTGATGCGGCACGCGAGATCAACGAATTGATCTCGGCGTCGGGCACGCAGGTGAAACGCGGTGTGCAACTGGTGGACCAGGCTGGGGCGGCCCTGGCGGGCATTGTCGAAAGTGTCAGTGAAATCAGTCGCAATGTCGGTGAAATTGCGGTGTCATCCCGCGAACAGAGTGCCGGGCTTGCCGAGATCAACGAAGCGGTGAACCAGCTGGATCAGGTGACGCAGCAAAACGCCGCCATGTTCGAAGAAACCACTGCAGCAAGCCATGCGCTGACCCGCGAGGCCCAAACCTTGAACAAGACCATGGGGCGGTTCAATACCGGGCAT